>NZ_OZ061315.1:3655194-4873592 GCF_964063325.1 Hafnia alvei | reverse complement strand
GGCGGACTCCACTCGAACAAGATCAAAAAGAAATGAATAGGATACTTAGACTGACTTTTTTTGACGCACGTGATCGTTTGAACCTCGTCAAGGCACTGTTCCGCGCAAAAGATGCTGGGATCTTAATAAATGAAAAGATCATAAACAGGTTACCCACAAGCAAACCATCACATACGAATCGCTTTTAAATGCGATGTATTAAATTTCGTTATCTCCAACGCACCAGAGATCTGGATCGCAATCGGAATGGCGGATCATAGCCTAAAACGCACAGAAGATCCTCCCCTTCTGCACAGATTAGATCGTTTTTATCCACAGGCAAGATTCAGAAAGCGAGTTTAAGCTTTTAAGCCATTTGTCCAGCGTTAAACAGCCCACAGATCCACTATTTTCGGATTTTGCGGGTGAGAAAATCATCACGGATCTACACTTTATCAAGAAGGATCTTGGTTAGATCCTTGCGCTTTGATAGGGAGTCCGTATAATTTCCCACCCACGCGTTGCGCCTGAGTTCTGTTTAGTGATTTTTTTTCGTCACTTTTACAGGCCTCAAACCTATGTATCTCTTAGGGACTATTTAGGGATGCGACGGTGATTGAGGCTCACGTTAGTGAAATTCGGTTGAGCTATCTTGCGATGAGAATTGACTCAGGACTGTACAATTATTACAATCCCGCCTCTTTATATATGCGATTGAGGCGTCGGTCGTTCTCACGCCGAGTAGCCAAACGCGTTTACTGATCAGTAATTATTTAAGTTTAGGTAGAAATCGCTATGAAACGCACTTTCCAACCGTCCGTATTGAAACGTAACCGTTCACACGGTTTCCGTGCTCGTATGGCAACCAAAAATGGTCGTCTGGTTCTGGCCCGCCGTCGTGCGAAAGGCCGTACTCGTCTGACCGTTTCTAAGTAATAAAGCTAACCCTCTGTGGTTAAGCTAGCATTTCCTAGGGAGTTACGTTTGTTAACTCCCAATCATTTCAATTTCGTCTTCCAGCAACCGCAACGAGCCGGCACTCCTCAAATTACCATACTCGGCCGTATGAACACGCTGGGGCATCCCCGCATCGGTCTTACAGTCGCCAAAAAATATGTCAAGCGTGCGCATGAGCGTAACCGGATCAAACGCCTAACGCGTGAGAGCTTCCGTTTAAGCCAACATTCGCTGCCTGCCATGGATTTTGTGGTAATTGCTAAAAAAGGGGTTCAGGAGCTCGATAATCGGGCGCTGACAGAGATTTTGGAAAAGTTATGGCGTCGTCATTGTCGGCAAGCTCGCGTATCCTAATAAAGCTGATACGCGGGTATCAGCTTTTCATTAGTCCGCTGCTCGGACCGCATTGTCGTTTCAGACCAACCTGCTCACAGTACGGAATTGAGGCATTGAGCAGGTTTGGGATGATAAAAGGCAGTTGGTTGACACTGAAACGCGTATTAAAATGCCACCCCTTGAACCCAGGTGGTGATGATCCCGTGCCGCCGAAAACTGACGATAACAGAGAACATTAAGATGGATTCGCAACGCAATCTACTCCTCATCGCTCTGCTGTTCGTGTCTTTCATGATCTGGCAAGCATGGCAAACGGATAACAATCCGCAGCCAACCGCTCAGACCGCAGGACAGACCGCGAACACCACGACAGCCGATGCATCTAGCCAGGCTGTGCCAGAAAGTGGCCAGGGTAAAATGATTACGGTTAAGACAGATGTACTGTCTTTGACCATTAACACCCGTGGTGGTGATATCGAACAGGCTAACCTGTTGGCGTATCCAGCTACTTTAGGTTCTGACCAGCCTTTCCAGCTGTTAGAAACTACACCAAACTTCATCTATCAGGCTCAAAGCGGTCTGACAGGTAAAAATGGTCCAGACAATCCAGCTAACGGTGACCGTCCTCTGTACGCCGCCGATCAAACCAGCTTCGAACTGGTCAATGGTCAGGACGAGCTGCGTATTCCTTTGACGTACACGGCGAAAGACGGCGTGGTCTATACCAAGACCTTCGTTCTTAAACGCGGTGACTACGCAATTGGCGTGGACTACAACGTTAAGAACGCCAGCGCACAGCCGTTGGATCTGACTCTGTTCGGTCAGTTGAAGCAGTCTATCGACCTGCCAAAACACAAAGATACCGGCAGCAACAACTTTGCTCTGCATACCTTCCGTGGTGCGGCGTATTCTTCAAGCGATGATAAATATCAGAAATACGCGTTTGATAAAGACCCGCTGAATATCACCACTAAAGGCGGTTGGGTTGCCATGTTGCAGCAATACTTTGCAACCGCATGGATCCCAGCAACAAACGGTACCAACCAGTTCTACACCGCTAATCTGGGTAACGGACTTTCAACGATTGGCTTTAAAGCTGAACCTGTCGTTGTTGCTCCTGGCACCGAGAAAAACCTGAACGCAACCCTGTGGGTTGGTCCTGAAATCCAGAGTGATATGGCTGCCGTAGCACCTCACTTGGACTTGACCGTAGACTACGGATGGTTGTGGTTCATTTCTCAGCCACTGTTTAAGCTGCTGCAGTTCATTCACAGCTTTATCGGTAACTGGGGCTTCTCGATTATCGTTATCACCTTCATCGTTCGTGGCATCATGTACCCGCTGACTAAAGCGCAGTACACCTCCATGGCGAAAATGCGTATGCTGCAGCCGAAACTGGCCGCAATGCGTGAGCGTATTGGTGACGACAAACAGCGCATGAGCCAAGAAATGATGGCGCTGTACAAATCAGAGAAAGTTAACCCGCTGGGTGGTTGTCTCCCGCTGGTAATTCAGATGCCTATCTTCTTGGCACTGTATTACATGCTGATGGGCTCTGTGGAACTGCGTCAAGCGCCGTTCGCACTGTGGATCCATGACTTAGCCGCACAAGACCCGTACTACATCTTGCCAATTCTGATGGGTATCACGATGTTCTTCATTCAGAAGATGTCGCCAACCACAGTCACTGACCCGATGCAGCAAAAGATCATGACCTTTATGCCGGTCATCTTCACGGTGTTCTTCTTGTGGTTCCCATCAGGTCTGGTGCTGTACTATATCGTCAGCAACCTGGTGACCATCCTCCAGCAACAGCTGATCTACCGTGGTCTTGAGAAACGTGGTCTACACAGCCGCGACAAGAAAAAATCATAATCCACGCGATGATATGAGTTGAGTAAGGCGGTCAATTGACCGCCTTTTTTTATGCCCTGTTTTATGACCTCATTGACCTATCGTCGTCTCAGCATGAAGGTCTATGGTGGGTACGAATTTCAATTTAGTAACGAGAGAGTATGACTATGAGCCAATCCGACACCATCGTTGCCCAAGCAACCCCACCGGGGCGCGGCGGCGTAGGCATTCTGCGCGTATCAGGACGTCAGGCTAAAGAAGTCGCTATGGCGTTGCTGGGTAAATTACCTAAGCCGCGCTATGCGGATTACCTACCGTTTAAAGATACAGACGGCAGCGTGCTGGATCAGGGGATCGCGCTGTACTTCCCCGGCCCAAACTCTTTTACCGGTGAAGACGTTCTTGAACTGCAAGGCCATGGCGGCCCTGTCATCCTCGATCTGCTACTAAAACGCATTCTACAGATGCCAGAAGTCCGCATTGCCCGCCCGGGAGAGTTCTCTGAGCGCGCATTTCTCAATGACAAACTCGATTTAGCGCAGGCCGAAGCAATTGCCGACCTCATCGATGCCAGCTCCGAACAGGCTGCACGCTCAGCGGTAAATTCGCTTCAAGGCGCATTCTCCAATCGCGTTAATCAGCTGGTGGAAGCGCTGACTCATCTGCGTATTTTTGTTGAAGCCGCTATCGACTTCCCCGACGAAGAGATCGATTTTCTCTCAGACGGTAAAATTGAAGCACAGCTAAACGGCGTTATGGGAGAGCTGCAGGCCGTGCGTGCCGAAGCGCGTCAGGGAAGTTTGCTGCGTGAAGGGATGAAAGTGGTGATTGCTGGCCGCCCGAACGCCGGTAAATCCAGCCTGTTAAACGCACTTGCAGGACGCGAAGCCGCTATCGTCACCGACATCGCGGGTACAACGCGTGACGTCCTACGTGAACACATTCATATCGACGGCATGCCGCTACACATCATTGATACCGCAGGTTTACGCGAAGCCAGCGACGAAGTTGAACGCATCGGTATCGAACGTGCATGGAATGAGATCGAACAGGCCGACCGCGTACTGTTCATGGTTGATGGCACTACAACTGACGCTATTGAGCCCGCCAGCATCTGGCCTGAGTTTATGGCTCGTTTGCCAAAAACATTGCCGATTACCGTAGTACGCAACAAAGCCGACATGACCGGCGAAGCGCTGGGACTCAGCGAAGTAAATGGTTACTCACTTATTAGACTCTCTGCGCGAACCGGTGAAGGCATCGACGTTCTGCGCGACCATCTCAAGCAGAGCATGGGCTTTACCAGCAATATGGAAGGTGGGTTCTTAGCTCGTCGCCGTCACCTTCAGGCGCTTGAGACCGCCGCAGAACACCTTGAGCAGGGCAAGGAACAGCTTGTAAGCGCTTATGCAGGTGAATTACTGGCTGAAGAGCTACGTCTTGCTCAGCAGGCGCTCAGTGAGATTACCGGCGAATTCACCTCAGATGATTTACTGGGCCGCATTTTCTCAAGTTTCTGCATTGGTAAGTGATTACTTCTGTTCAAAAACCCGCCAGTGGCGGGTTTTATTTTTTACTAAACCGCTTCCTGAAAACGCTACGCGTTACCTGTGTCAAAACAAACAACAGCGCGCCGCACAAGAAGAGTTTTAGCGTTACATTTAGCGTAATCCCATTTTCAGCCAATTCACTGGCCATAAATGTGAATATGAACGTTCCCGGCAGAATGGTTAAGCAAGAAACTACGCTGTAGCGCCAAAAAGATATCGCCGTTAACCCGTAAGCATAATTTTGAATATTGTAGGGAAAAAGCGGAATCAGGCGGGTAAAAATCAAAAAATCCACACCATAGCGTTGAATGCCTCGCTCAATCTGCTCAAATTTTTGGTTTCCACCAAAACGGCGTAATAACCAAGAGCGTCCTAAGTATCTGGCTAACAAAAAAGAGAGCGAAGAAGCCAACGTGGCGGCAAATAATGAGATGAGCGTTCCGTAAAACACCCCGAAAACGACACCGCCAGCGATAACTAACACGCTTCCTGGGAACAGGAATAGCGAAGTGATAACAAACAACAATATGTAAGCCAAAACTCCCCACCAGCCATGCGAACTCACCCATTGTTGTAACGTTTCAACGTGCGATAACACTTCGGCTAGAGGGCTGTTATGTAAAAGGATAATCAGAGCCACCAAAACCAGCAGGCCGATACCCCGTTTAAGACTTCTTTTGCATCACCATTCCAACTCCTTGTTCTACTTGATATTTACCAAAACATAACCGTTTACGGTCATGGCCAGCGTTAAATTTGTTAGTTAAATCAGTGCGCTGTTGCACAGTTCACACAAAATCGAGTTACTAAATATCTGACGAAGATAAATAATCTCGTGAGCGAAAGCGCTTACGCTATAGTTAGTACGTTACGTATATCCGCCAATTCATCCGTAAATCAGGGAGCGACTATGGATAATCATTTTGCTTGGTGGTATTTATCCAACCAACCTTTAGACGTACATCGTCTCACCGACGATCTGATCACCACCTCACTTCACTACTCACCTAAACGCCGTGAACGTTTTTTACATGGCCGAGCATTGCTGGCAGAGCTTATGTTTCAACTTTATGGCTATGAAAAACTGCCTCGCTTGGCCGTTGCGCCCAGTGGCAGGCCGTGCTTTGTTGATCCAACGCTTCCCGATTTTAGCTTGGGGTATGCTGGCGGTGTCATCGCATTGATGCTTGGCACCAATGGGAAAGTCGGCATGGACGTCGAGATTATCCGAGCGCGTCAGGGCGGCTTTATTCACCTTCAGCAGCAATATATTACCAGCGGCGAAAAAATTTGGATCGATGGACAAGCCGATCGTTTGGAAGCAACAACCCAGCTTTGGGCTATTCGTGAATCGGTTCTTAAGATCTCAGGGCTGGGTACCAGCGGTTTACAAACGCTACGCCTTTTACCGGGTGCAGGAAAACTGCGTTCAACGGTAACGCCGCAGGTCGAAACCATTAGCGCAATACAGGGCGAGATCGCGTGGGCATGCAGTAAATCGCCCACGTTAGGACAGCTCAATTATTGGCTGATGGATCAAGAAGAAAACCAGTTGCTCAATATCACCGCAGAGAAACAAGCTGAGCTAAAAGAGTCCACTTCCTATTTGCGTTTTACCAGCAACGCACCAATACAAACGGCTTAAATGATAAGTCTGATAACAACTTATCTACTCTATGATTGATTATTGATCTAAGATGAGTTCTACATATCCGGTTAAATTACATCAAGAAATGGAGAACTTATGTCAGATAAACCACTGAAAATTGTCACTTTACTCGGTAGCCTACGTAAAGGTTCCTACAATGGGATCGTCGCCAATGCTCTGCCCGGCTTAGCGCCTGAAGGCGTAACCATTGAAGCTTTACCCTCTATTCGCGATATCCCTCTCTATGACGCAGATCGCCAACAGGATGAAGGCTTCCCTGCTCAAATTGAGGCAATTGCCGAGCAAATTCGTCAGGCTGATGGCGTAATCATCGTCACCCCCGAATATAACTACTCTGTTCCGGGTGGCCTGAAAAACGCTATCGATTGGATCTCTCGTCTGCCAAATCAACCGTTAGCTGGAAAGCCTGTGGCAATCCAGACCAGCTCAATGGGGCCGGTTGGCGGTGCACGCTGCCAGTATCATCTGCGCCAGATTTTGGTGTTCTTAGACTCTCAGGTGATGAATAAACCTGAGTTTATGGGCGGCGTGATCCAGAGCAAAGTGGATGAACAGAAGGGCACATTAACGGATGCTTCAACCATTGAGTTCTTAGGCAAACAGCTGTCTGCATTTGCAGATTATGTACGCCGCGTCGGTTGATAGATAAGTTATTGATAGAGAATTGATTGATAGAGAATTGATTGATAGAGAAGTGAATGGGTAAGTAGAACTAAAAAACCCCTTCCCAGCCTCTCTCTGAGAAGAGAGAGGCTAATAATCCCAGCAAACGGGATGTCAGAAGGGGCTTAACCGCGATTAATGCGCATCAACAAATACAATCTTCAGCACAAACAGCAGCGCCACAATCACCACGCATGGGCTGATTTCACGCCAGCGGCCGGTGCCTAACTTCATAATGCAGTAAGAGATAAAGCCAAGCGCGATACCTTCCGTGATCGAGAAGCTAAACGGCATCATGACCGCGGTGATAAACGCCGGTACGGCTTCAGTCAAATCATCCCACTTCACGCGAGACAGGCTAGACGTCATCAATACGCCCACATAAATCAGCGCGCCTGCCGCAGCATAAGCAGGAACCATTCCCGCCAGCGGCGAAAGGAAAATCACCAGCAGGAACAGAATGCCGACGACTACCGCAGTTAAGCCTGTACGCCCGCCCACGGAAACTCCAGAGGTACTTTCGATATAAGCCGTCACCGATGACGTACCAATAAAAGAACCTACGACGGAGCTGATGCTATCGACATACAGCGCCTGTTTCATGCGTGGGAATTTACCGCTCTTGTCTGCCAGCCCTGCTTTATCCGTTACACCAATCAATGTGCCTGATGAGTCAAACAGGTTTACCAGCATGAAGGAGAAAATCACGCCTGCCAGACCGATGTTTAACGCCCCAGATAAATCAACCTGACCTACGACGCTGGTCACGTTCGGCGGCATGGAGAACAAACCGGAATACTGCACATCGCCCAGTGCCCAGCCGATAAGCGTAGTCACCACGATGGATACCAATACGGCGGCATGGAAGCTACGGGATGACAAAATCGCGATGATAAAGAAACCCAAAGCCCCCAGCAAAACGCTGTGAGAGGTCAGATTTCCAACGGCAACCAACGTATCTTTGTTCGGCACAACGATCCCGGCATTTTTCAGGCCCATCATCGCGATAAACAAACCAATACCGCTGGTGATACCCACGCGCAGGCTCATTGGGATATTCGCAATCATCCAGTAACGGATGCGGAAAATAGTCAGCAGCAACAGGCCAACGGCACCCCAGAAAATAGCGCCCATACCAACCTGCCATGTCAGCCCCATAGCGCCAACGACGACAAAGGCAAAGAAGGCATTCAGCCCCATAGCAGGAGCCAGCGCTACCGGTAGGTTAGCCAGCAGGCCCATGAAGATACTACCGAAAGCAGCGATCAGACAGGTGGTAACGAATACAGCCTGTGTATCCATGCCTGCAGCGCCGAGGATTTGCGGGTTGACGAAGACGATATACACCATAGTCAAAAACGTGGTGATACCGGCGATCACCTCAGTCCTTGCGGTGGTGCCATGCTCCTGCAATTTGAAGACACGCTCAAACAGCCCCTGCCCTTGAGCAGAGTTTGAAGTTGAATTATTCATTCTATTAAATCCGGATGGATATTGGCTTTGGGAGAGTATCCTATACCAAAAGAGCTAAATAATGATCCCCGTCACACAGATTTCTAGATGTTTTTTTACTCGTCATTTTAGTGAGCGGTGTCACGTAGACCTATTTAGGCTCTCATATAATGCGTTTATATAAATAAAAACAGATTAATATCAATATGATAAAAACAATTTCAAGGAGCGGAAATTAACATGGAAGGAATAAATAATAAGCATACGCAATCGCTTTCGCGTGAGGAAATGATCCGCCTTCTGGCCGTTTCACGCGGCGATGAAGCAGCTGACTGCATTATTGACAATGTTCGCATTCTCGATCTGATAAACGGTGGCGAACTGCTGGGTCCGATCGTCATTTGCGGTGCAAATATTGCCGGCGTCGGCCCCGCCTATGCAGGTGCCGTAGCCCATCGCCGGATTGACGCCAATAACGCTATTGCGGTACCGGGATTTATTGATTCTCACCTGCATATTGAATCTAGCATGATGACGCCAATAACGTTTGAAAGCGCAACCTTACCGCTGGGCGTCACCAGCATCGTCTGCGATCCTCATGAGATTGTGAACGTAATGGGTAAGCAAGGGTTGGAATGGTTTTTACGCTGTGCGGAACAGGCTCAACAAAATCAGTTCGTACAAATCAGCTCATGCGTACCAGCGCTTGCGGGAAGCGACATCAACGGAGCCGAGTTTCCTTTAGATGAAATGCTGAAATACCGCGATCATTCGCACGTCCTTGGGCTGGCGGAAATGATGAACTTTCCCGGCGTTATTGCTGGAGACGGCGACATCATGGACAAACTGGACGCCTTTCGCCATTTAACCCTTGATGGCCACAGCCCCATGCTAAGCGGCAAAGACCTTAACGGGTATCTAGCGGCAGGCGTAGAAAACTGCCACGAAACTCTACTGCTGCAGGAAGGGCGCGAAAAACTGTCTCTGGGTATGGCGCTCATGATGCGAGAAGGCTCCGCTGCGCGCAATCTGGATACGCTAGCGCCGCTGATTAATGAGTTCAGTAGCCCACAATGCATGCTCTGTACCGACGATCGTAATCCGTGGGAAATTGCGCATGAAGGCCATATCAACGCCCTCATTCATCGCCTAATCAATCAGCATGGCATACCGGTTCACGTTGCCTACCGCGTCGCAAGCTGGTCTCCAGCACGGCATTTCGGCTTAAAACGTCTGGGTCTTATTGCCCCAGGTAAAAGAGCGGATATCGTGATACTCAATGATGTACAACAAGTTGAAATTCAGCAGGTCATTGCCGGAGGAAAGCGGGTTGATGGCCAACAACTCACAGCAACCAGCGAACAGCGTTACCAGCAAACCCAGCCACCGACGCAAAATACTATTCAACGCACGCCGGTTGATGAATCTGCACTAACGCTTCCATTGGAAATCGGCGAACGCTATCGGGCAATACAGGTGATCCCAAATGAACTGATTACCTGCGAACTGCCCGTTATTTGGCAGGGCGAGCGTTTCGATCACGACGACGTATGCAAAATTGCGGTCATGGAACGTTACGGTCATCAAAAACCACCCGCTTTAGGTTTGCTGCAAAACTTTGGTCTTATACGCGGGGCCATGGCTGCAACCGTAAGCCATGATAGCCATAATATCGTGGTGATCGGTCATCATGCGCGCGATATGGCTATCGCCGTTAATCAGTTGATTTCACAGGGTGGGGGCTTATGCGTTGTCGATGAAGGTGAGGTGAAAAGCCATCTTTCGCTGCCTATTGCAGGCTTGATGAGTGACAAACCTGCGGCAGAGATCGCCGATGATATCACCCATCTGAAAAATGCCTGTCGCCGATGTGGCGTGACACTAAATGAACCGTTTATTCAGATGGCGTTTTTATCATTGCCGGTCATCCCCTCATTGAAATTAACCAGCTTAGGGCTATTTGATGTCGATCGCTTCGCATTTACTGAGACTCGCTTTTCTGCCTTAAGTGATTAAACTGGGCACTGGTTTATCTCTGACGACGGCAGCGCTAGGCTGCTGTTTGCCATGAAAAACAAGGAAGCCCAATGACATCTATCAATTGTATTTTCTTCGACTGTGACGGCACGCTGGTCGACAGTGAATACCTGTGCAGCAAAGCTTACGTTCATATGTTCGCCCACTACGGGGTACATCTGTCATTGGATCGCGTTTTCAAGGAATTCAAAGGCGTTAAGCTGTACGAGATCATCGAGCGCATCAAACAAGAACATGCTTTTGAGTCCGATCGTGATGAAATGGAGCAAATTTACCGCGATGAGGTCGCCCGTCTGTTTGCCACCGAACTGAAACCGATTCCCCATGCAGAATCGTTGCTGTCACAGATAACGGTTCCCATGTGCACCACGTCCAACGGACCTGTCAGCAAAATGCAAAACTCATTGGGTTCAACCGGAATGCTCAACTATTTTGGTGACCGACTCTACAGCGGCTACGATATCCAGAGCTGGAAGCCCGACCCAGACCTGATGTTCCACGCAGCCAAAGAGATGGGCGTAGATATTAAAGAGTGTATTTTAGTGGATGATTCACCATCAGGCGTGAAATCGGGCATTGCCGCCGGTATCCCAGTGTTCTACTACTGCGGCGACGCACATAATCCGGTCATTGAGCATCCGCTGGTGACCTCTTTTGACGATCTCAGCGTATTGCCAGAGTTATGGCGTGAACGTGGTTGGTCGCTGACCAAATAGTTTTAGCTTGCAGGTAACGCAGGTTTCAACTGCCACCAGCGGCGTTTTACCACGATATTTTGCGACGTAAAACGCCGGCTCAGCTGGTTGGCAGCCAAATCCAACGCAAGACACATCACGAAATAGACACCCGCTACAAACATAAACACTTCCATCGGATACACCATGCTGCGGTTGTTAACCTGCGTAGCTAAGAACGTCAGTTCACCCACGCCCACAATATACGCCAGCGAAGTATCCTTAATTAATGAAATCCACTGATTAATAAACGACGGCACCATCATTCGCAGAGCCTGAGGCAACACCACATTACCCAAAACCTGCCAGCGATTTAACCCCAGAGAAAGCCCTGCCTGCCATTGTCCACGCCCTACAGCATGTATACCAGCCGCAACGGCATGCGCCAGATAGGCTGAGGCGATCAATGCTAGCGCGCAAACTACCGTGGTAATCTCAGGAATATCAACGCCAAAGACGATTGGGAGAAGGAAGTAAGTCCAGAAGATCAGCATGATAACCGGAATAGCGCGAAAAAATCCCAGCACCGTTGCCAAGGCAGCGCCCAGCCAACCGCGCGACATCGCCAAACAAATCCCCAACAACGTGCCCAACACGGCAGAAATCAACCCTGCAATCAGGCTTATCACCAGCGTTAACGCGGCCCCCCCTAAGGGACCATCAGGAAACTGCCCCCACAGCAGATAGCTGAGGTTATCGTGAATAACGGTGAAATCCATTCTAATAGCGCTCCTGCATCCGTCGACGCTGCTGATACCACATTCCCCAGCCTTCCATCAGCGCAATAATTAAAACGTACAACAGGGTCGCTACGCCAAACGCTTGGAATGTTTTTAGCGTTTCAGTCTCCACCTGCCGTGAAGCATACGAAAGCTCAGCCACACCGATGGCCATGGTTAATGACGAGTTCTTGATGATATTCATGTACTGGCCTAACAACGGTGGCAGAGCAATCTTCACCGCCTGCGGCAGCACGACATAACGCATGCTTTGCCAGAGGCTTAGTCCTAGCGCCTGCGAGGCCTGTTTTTGCCCGCTTGCCACACCGCGAATTCCTGCGCGGATCTCTTCAGAAATAAACGCTGCGGAATACAGCGTCAGGCCAACTAAACCGGCCAAAAACTCAAACGACGGCCATGCGAGAGTCCATCCGCCTATCACCCATTCATGCGGCGCATTTAGCCACTGCATCACAGCGGAAGGTAGAAGCTGTCCTGCGCCGAAGTACCAGAAAAAGAGCTGAACTAGCAGCGGCGTGTTGCGGAAAACCGAGCTGTAGGCCACAACGGGCAAACTCAGCCAGCGCTGTGGGCTATCACGTAGCGCCGCTAATATCAGGCCAAGAAGGGTAGCAAGAACGACCGTACACGCAGATATAACCAGCGTAATCAGAAACCCAGACCACAGCCAATGCAGATACTGCGGCGCCAGAATTACATCGTAAAAAGATTGTCCGTTCATCATGCTCACCGATCGCGATATTCCCAAACCACTTGGAATAGCTGCCTCGATAACAGCTATTCCAAGTCATACGGGAAATGCGACCACGCCTAGACACAGCAGCGCGGCCGCACTTATTCAGAATTGATTAGGACTTGCTGATATCAACAGGGCCAATTTTAAAATCACCACGTGGCTGGGCAGATTTTGTTTCTGGGCCAAACCAGCGATCGTAAATCTTCTCGGCCTGACCATCTTTCTCCAGACCTTCCAACACGGTATTCACTTTAGTCGTCAGACGATCTTCGCCTTTTGGCAAGCCAATGCCTTGATACTCTTTGGTGATGCTGAAAGGTGATATTTCAAAATCAGCTTTTGCTGCTTCCGGCACATTGGCTAACAACCCAACCAATTTGGCATCGTCTTGGGTAATCGCCTGAACGTTACCGTTTCTCAGCGCAGCAAACGCCAACGGCGTGTCATCGTAGGAGATCACTTTAGCGGTTGGGTATTTATCGCGTAGCGTAATTTCCTGCACGGTGCCTTTATCAGCGCCGATACGCAGCTTGGCAATATCGTCAGGCTGTTTCAGCACGCCTTTGTGGGCAATGAATTTTTGCCCCGTACGGAAATACGGCACGCTGAAATTCACCTCTTTGGCACGTTCTGGCGTAATGGTGAAGTTCGCAGCGATTAAATCGACTTTTTTAGACGCTAACAGTGGAATTCGGTTCGCAGGGTTAGTGGCACGCAGTTCAACTTTCACCCCCAACGCTTTACCAATGGCATCGGCAACGTCTACGTCATAACCCACCAGCTTTTTGGTTTGGGGATCGACATAACCAAACGGTGGATTGCTATCAAAAACGGCGATACGTACAACGCCAGCCTTTTGAATATCATCGAGTTTATCGGCGTGAGCCAAACCAGAAACAGCGGAAAGGCTGGCTAACAAGGACAGAACGAGAACGCGTTGCTTCATGGAAAAGCTCCTAAAGGTATTGTGCCCAGAAGTATGTTTTTGCGGCTTTATTTTTAGCGACAGGATTAAATTACGCTTAACCCACATAGAACTGGAAATACTATTAGAGGATATGGATAGATGAATTTGTTTTAAGCGGGTGAGGTTTGCTCTGGTGAAGAAACCTTCTATGTTCAAACAGTGAAAGGTTTTGTACGCCTATCTGCATAGACGTCTCCATGAAGCCACTGGCGTAGGCGTCCGATGAGAGTTCCGTTGCGCGGGGACTCTCAACTCACGCGCTTTTTACCGCGTTGTTTGGCCGACCGGTCTCAGAGCGCACATCCTGTACGCCCTCGACCTGCCACCAGCATCCCTGCTGGCGGCTCTAAAATGCATTTCATCTAACAAGACAAAGACATTTTTGCCTGCCTATCTTTTATATTGTTTAAGTTTTGGTAGGGAGAGCCGCCGGTACAGGGATGTACCGGCGGAGTTTGGGGCGCCCTGAATGGGCGATACCAAACCGGAGCGGAAATGGCATCTTGGATAAGAGCGCGCGGGTGTTGGGTGCGCGCGCTGGCGCACCCAACTCGTTCGCCTACAACAGTGGTTTCATGGAAACTTACTTATAGAATGGCGAACGAAACCATATACCGCATTTATATGTACGATCTACACACTCACTTACATCACGTCGGCTTATTCCCATCCTTCGCCAACAGCTGATCCAACTCATCACCGCCAAGGTGGCGGAAATCCTGCCCTTTAACGAAGTAGAAAATAAACTCACAGATATTCTGACAGCGGTCACCAATACGCTCGATGGAGCGCGCACAGAACAGCGCGGTGAGAACGCTTGGAATGGTGCGCGTATCTTCCATCATGTAGGTCATCAGCTGACGCACAATGCCTTCATATTCCTGGTCGACTTTTTTATCTTCACGATAAATACGTACTGCTTCGTCCAGATCCATGCGGGCGAACGCATCCAGCACGTCATGCAGCATCTGTACAGTATGGCGGCCCAGAGACTCTAGGCTAACCAACAGCGGTTGATGTTGATGAGAGAATTTCTCTAACGCCGTACGGCAGATTTTATCGGCTACGTCGCCAATACGTTCTAATTCGGAGATCGTTTTGATGATCGCCATAACCAAACGTAAGTCACTGGCAGTGGGCTGGCGCTTAGCGATGATCTTCACACAGGCCTCATCGATCGCCACTTCCATCATGTTAACTTTTTTATCGCCTTCAATAACGCGTTTAGCCAGCTCGCCGTCTTGGTTGTGCATGGCGGTAATCGCGTCTGAAAGCTGCTGCTCAACCATCCCACCCATGGTCATCACCTGAGTACGGATGTGCTCCAGCTCGGCGTTAAACTGACCGGAAATATGTTTGTTTAGGTTTAAATTATCCATGATAAGTCCCGTAATCAGCCGTAACGGCCAGTAATGTAATCTTCCGTTTGCTTCTGCGCCGGAGAAGTAAACAGGGTGTCGGTATCGCTAAATTCAATCAGTTCGCCCAGATACATAAACGCGGTATGGTCTGAACAACGGGCAGCCTGCTGCATGTTATGCGTTACGATCACCACCGTGTAGTCTTCTTTCAGTTCGGTGATCAGCTCTTCAATCTTGCTGGTGGAAATCGGATCCAGCGCAGAACAAGGCTCATCGAGCAATAAAACCTCAGGCCGAATAGCGATTCCACGCGCAATACACAAACGCTGCTGCTGTCCACCAGATAGGCTGTAACCGCTCTGATGAAGCTTATCTTTTGATTCGTTCCACAGCGCCGCTTTGGTTAATGCCCACTGAACGCGCTCATCCATCTCGGCACGCGACAGCTTTTCAAACAAACGCACACCAAAAGCAATGTTGTCATAAATTGACATCGGGAAAGGCGTTGGCTTTTGGAATACCATACCCACTTTGGCACGCAGCAGGGCGATATCTGAGTTATCAGTCAGAATATTGTGCCCATCGAGCAGGATTTCACCCTCTGCGCGCTGCTCAGGATAGAGCTGGAACATTTTGTTAAAGGTACGCAGCAATGTGGACTTACCACAGCCTGACGGGCCGATAAACGCCGTCACCTTGTTCTTTTCGATATCCAGCGAAATATTCTTCAGCGCGTGGAACTTGCCGTAGTAGAAGTTAAGATCGCGAACCTGGATTTTGCTGTTGGTCGTGTCTGTAACAATACTCATCTCTAATCTCTCTTTTTCACGACGCTGCTTTTCTTAGAGATAAGCAACGCCTGCAATAATTAATGCTTTTCTTAGCGCTTCTTCTGAGCAAAAACGACGCGCGCCAGAATGTTCAGCAGCAGAACACATAGGGTTATCAGTAACACCCCAGCCCAAGCCAGCTCTTGCCATTCGGCGAACGGGCTCATTGCAAACTTAAATATGGTGACCGGGAGGTTGGCAATCGGCTGCGACATATCGGTGCTCCAAAACTGGTTGGAGAGCGATGTAAACAGCAGCGGTGCGGTTTCACCGGCAATACGCGCAATCGCCAACAGCACGCCGGTGATAATGCCGGAAACCGATGCTTTTAACGTGATGGCAGAGATCATCTTCCATTTTGGTGTTCCCAGCGCATAGGCCGCTTCACGCAGGCTATCAGGTACCAGTTTCAGCATGTTTTCGGTGGTACGAATAACGATAGGGATCTGCAACAGCGCTAGCGCAATCACACCCGCCCACCCGGAGAAATGCTGCACCTTGGCAACAACGATGGTGTAAACAAACAGCCCAACCACAATAGACGGCGCAGAGAGCAAGATGTCATTAATAAAGCGGATAAAATTCGCCAACCATCCTTTGCGGCCATACTCGGCTAAATAGATACCAGCCATAATGCCTAGCGGAGTACCAATCACCGTAGCCCACAGGATTAGCAAGCCAGAACCGGCAATGGCGTTAGCCAAACCACCGCCCTCACTGTTTGGCGGGGGCGTCATTTCGGTAAACAGCGCGATGGACATGCCATCAACGCCTTTCGTGATCGTCGAAAATAAAATCCACACTAGCCAGAACAGCCCAAAGGCCATCGTAACCATCGACAAAAACAGCGCAATGCGGTTTTTCTGACGACGCCATGCCTGCATTTTTCGGCGTGAACTGGCTAAAGCCTGAGCGTCATTCATATCAATCATCGCCATCTTAACGTCCCTCATTCTTATCAAGACGTAAAATCATCAGCTTGGACAACGCCAACACAATGAACGTGATAACAAACAGGATCAGGCCTAATTCCATCAACGCCGCCGTATGTAGTCCTGACTCAGCCTCAGCAAACTCGTTCGCCAAAGCAGAAGTAATACTGTTCCCCGGCATAAACAGCGAAGCGCTGTCGAGCTGGTAGGTATTACCAATAACGAAGGTTACCGCCATGGTTTCGCCCAGCGCACGCCCTAAGCCCAGCATGATGCCGCCAATCACTCCATTTTTGGTAAATGGCAGAACGATGCGGCTCATCACTTCCCACGTCGTACAGCCAATGCCGTAGGCGGATTCTTTCATCATCACCGGCGTTTGCTCAAACACGTCACGCATTACGGCGGCAATATAAGGAATGATCATGATGGCAAGAATCACACCGGCTGCCAAAATACCGATACCAAACGCAGGGCCAGCAAATAGGTCACCCACAATCGGAATACCGGAAAGCACATCGCCCACCGGCGTTTGGAAATATTCGGCAAACAGCGGAGCAAAAACAAACAGCCCCCACATGCCATAAACAATGCTCGGAATAGCGGCCAACAGTTCAATCGCAACACCCAGCGGGCGGCGCAGCCAAGTTGGTGCGAGTTCAGTGAGGAACAACGCGATCCCAAAACTCACCGGTACGGCAATCACTAAGGCAATGATTGAGGTGACGATCGTGCCGTAAATGGGTACTAAGGCACCGAACTGCTCCGCTGGTGCGTCCCACTCTTTGGACCACAGGAAGGCGAAGCCAAACTTCTGGATGCTCGGCAGCGACGCGATAAACAGCGAAACAATAATGCCGCCCAGCAACAATAGAGTAATCAGCGCTGCTAGTTTGACTAGAGCACCAAAGATAACGTCACCGTTTTTACTCGGTGGTTTTATTTTTGATTCTTTCTTGGGCAACGAAGGCTTAGGTAACGGATGTTCAGCCATGTGATTCTCTTCTTAAACTAGTGTTCCGCTTCCAAAGCATCAGCTCTGGAAGCGGATGAAACATTAGTACAGCGCTTTACCTGAACTATCTTTTACGTTGGTCTTCCATGCTGCACGGATCTGCTCAACGACAGCGTTAGGCAGTGGTGCATAGTCCAAAGCGCTGGCTTCTTTGCCGCCATTTTTATAGGCCCAGTCAAAGAATTTCAGTACCGCAGCACCCTGCTCTGGTTTCTGCTGATCTTTATGCACCAGAATGAAGGTGGTGGAGCTGATAGGCCATGCATTAGCGCCTTTCTGGTTGGTCAGGTCTTGGGCGAAGGATTTGCTCCAGTCAGCGCCTTTAGCAGCGTTGCTAAAGCTCTCTTCCGTTGGCAGAACAGCGTCGCCATCAGCAGAGATCAGCTTGGTATAAGCCAGCTTGCTTTGCTTAACGTAAGCATACTCAACATAGCCAATGGAACCTGGCAGACGCTGGATAAACGCGGCTACGCCGTCGTTACCCTTGCCGCCCAAACCGGTTGGCCAATTAACGGTAGATCCTGCGCCAACTTTAGATTTCCAATCTGGGTTCACTTTCGCCAGATAGTTGGTGAAGACATAAGAAGTACCAGAGCCATCAGCGCGGCGAACCACGGCAATGTTGGTATCGGGCAGTTTTAAGCCTGGATTTAATTTAGTGATCGCTGGGTCATTCCATTTTTTGATGTTACCCAGATAGATATCACCCAGAGTTTTGCCATCCAGCGTCAGTTCGCCAGATTTCAAACCCGGAATATTGACCGCCAGCACCACACCACCGATAACGGTTGGGAACTGGAACAGACCGTCTGCGGCCAGTTTTTCATCGGTAAGAGGCGCATCAGAAGCACCGAAATCAACGGTGTTAGCAATAATTTGCTTAACGCCGCCGGAAGAACCAATACCTTGATAGTTAACTTTGTTACCGGTTTCTTTCTGATAGGTATCTGCCCACTTAGCATAAACAGGCGCGGGGAAAGTCGCACCGGCACCGGTCAAGCTGGTCGCGGCAAATGCAGACATTGTAGTCAGAGAGCAAGTTGCAGCAACAATGGCAGCAACAGTCTTAGAGGTAACCATTTTTTTAGTGACAACCAAGGAACGCATCGGCTTCATATTCCCTCCACGGGGAGTGTTATTCATCAGCATCAGTGTGAACAATCAAGTTTAAGTATGGTGCAGGAGGGAAAATAAGGCAGTTTGATGACAGTAAAATGTATGGAATATGACAGTTTTATTACAGATGAAATGTTTGTTGGCGGGGAAAAATGAAAAAGCCCCGCGAACGGGGCTTAGAGACAGGTTTACTCAACGGTTACCGATTTAGCCAGATTTCGCGGCTGATCGACATCAGTACCTTTGATCAGCGCCACGTGATACGAAAGCAGCTGAAGCGGAACGGTATAGAAGATTGGCGCAATCACCTCTTCTACGTGCGGCAGAGAAATAATGCGCATACCTTCGCTATCGGTGAAGCCTGCGTCTTTATCAGCGAAGACATACAGTAAACCGCCGCGCGCGCGAACTTCTTCAATATTGGATTTTAATTTTTCCAACAGTTCGTTGTTTGGCGCAATCACAACCACCGGCATATCGGCATCAATCAGCGCCAGTGGTCCGTGTTTGAGTTCACCTGCCGCATAGGCTTCTGCGTGGATATAGGAGATCTCTTTAAGCTTCAGAGCACCTTCCATTGCAATTGGGTACTGATCGCCACGGCCAAGGAACAACGCATGCTGTTTATCCATGAAATCTTCGGCTAATTCTTCAATGCCTTGATCCATTGATAACATCTGCTCAATACGCGCAGGCAGAGCTTGCAGGGCGTGAACGATATCGTGTTCAACCTGTTCAGGCATCGCATGCAGGCGACCAATACGCGCCACCAGCATCAGCAAAACGGTTAACTGAGTGGTAAACGCTTTGGTTGATGCTACGCCGATTTCCGTTCCTGCTTTGGTCATCAGAGCCAAATCAGATTCACGCACCAGCGACGAGCTCGCTACGTTACAGATAGCCAACGAGCCTAAATAGCCAATCTCTTTAGACAGACGTAAAGCCGCTAACGTATCCGCAGTTTCACCCGACTGAGATAACGTAATAATCAGGCTGTTTTTACGTACCGCAGACTTGCGATAGCGGAATTCAGAAGCAATCTCCACGTCGCAAGGCACACCGGCCAGAGATTCAAACCAATAGCGCGCCACCATACCCGAGTGGTATGACGTGCCACAGGCGATAATCTGGATGTGCTCCACCTTCGCCAGCAGCGCATCAGCTTTCTCGCCGAGTTCGCTCAGATCAACTTTACCGTGGCTAAAACGCCCCTCGAGGGTATTTTTGATGGCTAACGGCTGCTCGTAGATCTCTTTTTGCATGTAGTGGCGGTATGCACCTTTGTCACCCGCGTCATATTGCACGTTGGATTCAATTTCTGCGCGTTCAACAGCATTGCCTTCTTTATCAAAGATCTTCACCGTACGGCGCGTCACTTCGGCTATATCGCCCTCTTCCAAAAAGATGAAGCGGCGAGTAACAGGCAGCAGTGCCAGCTGATCGGAGGCAATAAAGTTTTCTCCCATCCCGCAACCAATCACCAGCGGACTACCTGAGCGGGCGGTGACCAGCACATCTGGATGGCGTGCATCCATCACTACGGTGCCGTAAGCGCCACGCAGCTGTGGAATAACGCGTTGAACCACTTCTAATAGAGAACCACCAGCCTGCTGCTGCTCCCAATGGGTGAGATGCGCGATCACTTCGGTGTCGGTTTCAGACGTAAAGTGATAGCCACGCTCAATCAACAACGCACGCAGGGATTCGTAGTTTTCGATAATACCGTTGTGTACCACGGCAATATGTTCAGAAACATGCGGGTGCGCATTGTGCTCGGTAGGTTCACCGTGCGTTGCCCAGCGAGTATGCGCAATACCGGTTCCCCCGGTCATTGGGCTTTCCGCTACGGCATCACTGAGAGCCTGCACCTTTCCGACGCGGCGGATACGCTGCATATGCCCCTGATGATCAACGACCGCCAGACCCGCAGAATCATAACCACGGTATTCTAAACGACGCAGACCTTCTAACAGGATTTCTGCAATATCACGCTGCGCAACTGCGCCAACAATTCCACACATAGTGTTTGATTCCTATAACAAGAACAGCATTTCGTTTGCTGTTCTGTCGATGTCCGTACGATCTGATTTGGTGCCCCGAGCCTGTAGAGATTGGGGCGATTCCCCTGTGGGGATATTATTTTTTACTGCTTATTTTGTTCTGTGCCTTGGTAAACAAGACACAGTGCAAAATAGATTACCGTTGTAATCATCAACCGTGTTTAACGGGGATAACCTATCTTATTCGGCGACTATTTCTTTACCGGACGCTTCCAGCCTTGGATATGCGTTTGCTTAACGCGGCTTAAAACCAGCTCGTTTTCCGCCACGTTTTTCGTTACGGTTGTGCCCGCAGCAATAGTGACACCGTTGCCAATGGTGACAGGAGCCACCAGTTGAGTATCGGACCCCACAAACACATCGTCGCCGATAATTGTCTTAAATTTATTTGCGCCATCGTAGTTACAGGTAATCGTACCCGCACCAATGTTCACGTTATCGCCAATTTCCGCATCGCCCAAATAGGAAAGGTGTCCTGCTTTGGAGCCTTTACCCAAGCGCGCTTTCTTCATCTCAACAAAATTGCCAACATGCGCCTTCTCAGCCAAATCAGCGCCTGGACGCAGGCGAGCGAATGGCCCCACGGTACATTCCGTCGCTAAAGTGGAGTTTTCAATCACGGTATAAGGGCTAATTTCGCAATCATCACCGATAACGCAGTCTTTCAGCACACAGCCGGTACCGATACGTACGCGATCACCCAGCTTAACGGTACCTTCGATAATCACGTTGGTATCAATGGAGATGTCGCGACCGTGGATCAGTTCACCGCGCAGATCGAAACGGGCAGGATCAAGCAACATTACGCCAGCTAACAACAGCTTCTGTGCCTGTTCAGACTGGTATTCACGCTCCAGAGCAGACAGCTGCAGACGGTTGTTAACGCCCTCAACCTCACTCAAGCGATCAGGATGAACGGCTTCGATACGATTACCTTCCTGATGCGCCAAGGCGATAATGTCAGTAATGTAATATTCACCCTGAGCATTATTGTTGTTAAGTTTGCCTAGCCAACGTTTTAGATCGCGACCACTAGCAACCAGAATTCCAGTGTTGATTTCATTGATTTTATGCTGCTCAGCCGTGGCATCTTTATGTTCAACGATGCCCACAACGTTGTCGTTTTCACGCACTATGCGGCCATAGCCAGTAGGATTAGCAAGCTTAACGGTCAGCAAACCAATACCGCCCTGCGGTTTAGCAGCTAACAGACGTTGCAGCGTTTCACCGGAAATAAGCGGCACATCGCCATACAGCATCAGCACATCTTCATCATCAGAAAAATGTGGCGCCGCTTGTTGCATCGCATGCCCAGTCCCCAGCTGCTCGGCCTGTAATACCCAGTTCAGCGGTTGGTCTGACAGTTTTTCTTTTAGCAGATCTCCACCGTGGCCATAAACCAGATGCACGTTCTGTGCGCCCAACTTTAAAGCCGTATCAATGACATGCTGAACCATTGGCTTTCCAGCCAGAGGATGAAGCACTTTAGGAAGATCGGAATACATACGAGTACCCTTGCCTGCGGCAAGAATAACAACGCTTAAAGAACTGTTAGACATAAGCAACCTGATTCATTCAAATTGATGGGCAAAGTAAACCTGTTTGATAACAGAATTACTACATATTTCTCAGCACAAAACTTTCGCAAGCCGCGCTGGCTGCGGAATAGACACATAATAAATAACAGCGGGCAGAATGGGAAAATATGTCTGCGAACAGAGACAAATAATAGGTTAATTGCACAACGTTTAGGCGAGATTTGCTCTGGGGAAAGTCTTATTTTCAGAATAAAAAAAAGCGGCTTTTCAGCCGCTTTTTATTTGGAGTCTGCTTACATCGCTTTCTTGGTCAATTCGATAACGCGAAGTTTCGCGATCGCTTTGGACAATTCCGCTGATGCCTGAGCATAGTCGACATCGCCGTGCGAGTTATTGATGTGTTCTTCCGCTTTACGCTTAGATTCCATCGCTCGCGCCTCGTCGAGGTCTTGACCACGAATGGCGGTATCTGCCAACACGGTTACCGAGCTCGGCTGTACCTCAAGGATACCGCCGGACAGGTAGATGAACTCTTCTTCACCATGCTGTTTAACAATACGCACCATGCCAGGCTTAATGGCAGTAAGCAGCGGGGCGTGACCAGGGAAAACCCCTAGCTCACCTTCACTACCTGTCACCTGGATTTTCTGTACCAGCCCAGAAAACATTTTCTGCTCTGCGCTGACAACGTCCAGATGGTAAGTCATAGCCATATCAACCTCCTCTCAAGGCGTTACAGTTTCTTGGCTTTTTCCACTGCTTCTTCAATGGTGCCAACCATGTAGAACGCCTGCTCTGGCAGATGATCGTAATCACCATCCAGAATGCCTTTGAAACCACGAATGGTATCTTTCAGCGAGACGAACTTGCCCGGAGAACCGGTAAAGACTTCAGCAACGAAGAATGGCTGTGACAGGAAACGTTGGATTTTACGCGCACGAGCAACGACCAATTTGTCTTCTTCAGACAGTTCGTCCATACCCAGAATCGCGATGATATCTTTCAGTTCCTGATAACGTTGCAGAATAGACTGCACGCCACGTGCCACGTCGTAGTGTTCCTGACCCACAACCAGTGGATCCAGCTGACGGCTGGTGGAATCCAGCGGGTCAACGGCTGGGTAGATACCCAGAGAAGCGATCTGACGGCTCAGTACCACAGTTGCATCCAAGTGAGCAAAGGTGGTTGCTGGTGATGGGTCAGTCAAGTCATCCGCAGGTACGTAAACGGCCTGAACAGAGGTGATTGAACCCGTTTTGGTAGAGGTGATACGTTCTTGCAGAACACCCATCTCTTCCGCCAGCGTTGGCTGATAACCTACCGCAGAAGGCATACGACCCAGCAGTGCAGATACTTCGGTACCGGCCAAGGTATAACGGTAGATGTTATCGATGAACAGCAGTACGTCACGACCTTCGTCACGGAACTTCTCAGCCATAGTCAGACCGGTCAGCGCAACGCGCAGACGGTTTCCTGGTGGCTCATTCATCTGGCCATAAACCAGTGATACTTTGTCCAATACGTTGGAGTCGGTCATTTCGTGGTAGAAGTCGTTACCCTCACGAGTACGTTCACCCACGCCGGCAAATACAGAGTAACCTGAGTGCTCGATCGCGATGTTACGGATCAGCTCCATCATGTTTACTGTTTTACCAACACCCGCACCACCGAACAGACCGACTTTACCGCCCTTAGCGAACGGACAAATCAAGTCCATTACCTTGATACCGGTTTCCAGCAGTTCTTGCGAGTTAGACAGTTCTTCGTAGCTTGGAGCTTCACGGTGAATAGCCCAGCGATCTTCTTCGCCGATATCACCCTTCATATCAATTGGCTCACCCAGTACGTTCATAATGCGGCCTAAGGTCGCTTTACCTACTGGGACTTCAATCGGGTGCTCCAGGTCAACAACGTCCAGTCCGCGACGCAGACCGTCAGAAGTACCCATAGCGATACAGCGTACAACGCCGCCGCCTAGCTGCTGCTGAACTTCCAGTACCAGTTTAGTGGCACCGCCTTTCACCTCAAGTGCGTTATACACTTTAGGCACGGCATCTTGCGGGAACTCGACGTCCACCACAGCGCCGATAACCTGGATAATCTTTCCAGTAGCCATCTTGAATCCTCTACGTAATTCGTAAAACCTAGCTTAAACCGCGGAGGCTCCACCGACGATCTCGGTGAGCTCTTGGGTAATGCTGGCCTGACGAGCTTTGTTGTATACCAACTGCAGCTCTTTGATCAGGCTACCGCCGTTATCAGTTGCGGCTTTCATCGCAACCATTCGAGCGGCCTGCTCACTGGCCAGGTTTTCCACGACGCCCTGATAAACCTGAGATTCCACATAACGACGCAGCAAGGTATCCAGCAGCGCCTTAGGATCGGGTTCGTACAGGTAATCCCATGATTTCTTCTTCAACTCGCTATCATCAGACGGTGGCAGCGGCAACAGCTGAAGGATTTGAGGTTCTTGAGACATGGTATTGATGAACTTGTTGCTCACCACATACAGTTTGTCCAGACGCCCTTCATCATAAGCCTGCAACATCACTTTTACCGGCCCAATCAATTCAGAAAGGGAAGGGTGGTCACCCATACCGGTTACCTGTGCAACGATATTACCGCCCACAGAACCAAAGAAAGATGCTGCTTTGGAACCAATCAGCGCAAGATCAACTTCAACGCTTTTTTCGTTCCAGCTTTTCATATCCGTCAGCAGTTTTTTGAACAGGTTAATGTTCAAGCCACCACACAGACCACGGTCGGTAGAAACCACCAGATACCCAACGCGCTTAACATCGCGCTCTTCCAGGTACGGGTGTTTATATTCCAGATTACCAAGGGCAAGGTGACCAATCACTTTGCGCATGGTTTCTGCATAAGGACGGCTGGCCGCCATGCGATCCTGCGTTTTACGCATTTTGGAGGCGGCGACCATTTCCATCGCTTTAGTGATCTTTTGCGTGTTTTGGACGCTTGCGATCTTACTACGTATCTCTTTTGCGCCGGCCATCTCTGCTTCTCCTCAAGACCTTACGGCCCGACAGCATTCTTTAACGAAAGCCATCAGGCCGTAACGGTATTACCAGGACTGGGTTGCCTTGAAGGTATCGAGGATGCCTTTCAGCTTGCCCTCGATCTCGTCATTGTAAGCACCAGTTTGGTTGATTTGTTGCATCAGGTCAGCGTGCTCACGTTCAACGTAAGCCATCAGAGCAGCTTCAAAGCTACCGATCTTAGCCAGTTCAACGTCTTCCAGATAGCCACGTTCAGCTGCAAACAGAACCAGAGACTGTTCTGCAACCGACATCGGTGCATACTGTTTCTGTTTCAGTAACTCGGTCACTTTCTGACCGTGGTTCAGCTGTTTACGGGTTGCATCATCCAGATCGGATGCGAACTGAGAGAACGCAGCCAGTTCACGATACTGTGCCAACGCGGTACGAATACCACCGGACAGTTTTTTCATGATCTTGGTCTGAGCAGCACCACCAACACGGGATACAGAGATACCCGGGTTTACCGCAGGACGAATACCGGCGTTAAACAGGTTAGATTCCAAGAAGATCTGACCATCGGTAATCGAAATTACGTTGGTCGGAACGAACGCAGAAACGTCACCCGCCTGAGTTTCAATGATCGGCAGAGCCGTCAGTGAACCGGTAGCGCCTTTTACTTCACCCTTAGTGAAAGCTTCTACGTACTCGGCGTTAACACGCGCAGCACGTTCCAGCAAACGGGAGTGGAGGTAGAAGACGTCGCCTGGGAATGCTTCACGACCTGGTGGACGACGAAGCAGCAGGGAAATCTGACGGTAAGCAACCGCTTGTTTAGACAGGTCATCATAAATGATGAGCGAGTCTTCACCACGGTCACGGAAGTATTCGCCCATCGCACAACCGGCATACGGAGCCAGATATTGCAGCGCAGCAGACTCAGAAGCAGATGCAACAACAACAATGGTGTTAGCCAATGCGCCGTGCTCTTCCAGTTTGCGAACCACGTTTGCGATAGTCGAAGCTTTCTGACCGATAGCGACATAAATACATTTGATGCCGGAATCACGCTGGTTAATGATGGCGTCAACAGCCAGAGCGGTTTTACCGGTCTGACGGTCACCGATCACCAGTTCACGCTGACCACGACCGATTGGGATCATGGCATCAACGGACTTATAACCAGTCTGTACAGGCTGATCAACGGATTGACGTTCGATAACGCCCGGTGCGATAGCTTCAACGGCAGAGAAGCCGTCGTTGTCTACAGGACCTTTACCATCGATAGGTTCACCCAAGGTGTTAACCACGCGGCCCAACAGGCCACGACCAACCGGTACTTCCAGAATACGGCCAGTACACTTAACTTTCATGCCTTCGGCTAAGTCAGCGTATGGACCCATAACTACCGCACCAACAGAGTCGCGCTCTAGGTTCAGTGCGATAGCGTAGCGGTTGCCTGGCAGCGCGATCATCTCGCCCTGCATAACATCCGCCAGACCATGAACACGGATAATACCGTCGCTCACGGACACAATAGTACCTTCGTTGTGAGCTTCGCTCACCACATTGAACTGAGCAATGCGCTGCTTGATCAGTTCGCTGATTTCGGTGGAATTCAGTTGCATGCTCCAGTCCCCTTAAGACTGCAAGACGTCTGCCAAGCGTTCCAGACGACTGCGAATACTGCCGTCGATCACTAGGTCGCCAGCGCGAATAACCACGCCAGCCATGACAGACTTATCAATTTTGCAATTCAGCTTCACTTTACGTGACAGACGTTTTTCCATCGCGGCACTGATTTTATTCAGCTGCTCATCGCTTAAAGTTGCTGCTGAAGTAACTTCCACGTCAACCGTGGCCTCCAGCGCATCGCGCAGCGTATTAAATTGCTGCAACACCTCAGGAAGAACTAATAAACGTCCGTTCTCAGCCATCACTTTAATAAAGTTCTGGCCGGATTCATCGAGCTGATCACCACACAATTCAATGAACAGGTTTGATAATGTTTCCGGTGCTAATGCACCAGAAAGCATTTCAGCCACGTTCTCGTTGCGGGTCACCTCAGCGCAGAACGCTAGCATTTGCTGCCAACGGTCTACGTTCTGGTGCTCAACGGCAAAGTCAAAAGCTGCTTTGGCGTAGGGGCGAGCTACCGTGATAAATTCAGACATCAGCCCCTCCCTCCTTACAGTTCAGCGACCAGTTTATCAACGATGTCGCTGTTAGCAGCTTCATCCACGGAACGTTCGATAATTTTCTCGGCACCAGCAATAGCCAACGTAGCAACTTGCTTACGCAGCTCTTCACGAGCGCGTTTACGTTCTGCGTCGATTTCAGCCTGCGCCTGCGCCACGATTTTGTTACGTTCCTGCTCAGCTTCAACTTTAGCTTCGTCGATGATTTGAGCTTTGCGTTTGTTCGCTTGTTCAATAATCACCTGAGCGTCGGCTTTAGCTTTTTTCAGCTGGTCGGTCGCATTGGCTTGAGCTAAGTCCAAATCTTTCTTCGCACGTTCTGCACTTGAGAGGCCATCAGCAATTTCTTTTTGACGCTTCTCGATGGCATCCATAATTGGAGGCCATACAAACTTCATGCAGAACCACACGAACAAAATGAACGCGATGGCCTGGCCGAGGATTGTTGCGTTAAGATTCACAGCACAATGCCTCTTAAATAGTTAATTGGTATGTGTTTCTTTACGGTAGAAGAGCCAAGGCTCTTTTACGCGACAGCAAACATGACGTACAGACCCAGACCAACAGCGATCATTGGGATAGCATCCACCAGACCCATAACGATAAAGAACTGTGTACGCAGCAGAGGAATCAGGTCAGGTTGGCGTGCAGCGCCTTCCAGGAATTTACCACCCAGGATGCCGATACCGATCGCAGCACCGATTGCCGCTAAACCCATCATCACAGCGGCAGCCATGTACAGCAGATCCATACTCAGGTTTTCCATGACAGTCTCCAGTTTCTTTCAGTTTAAACGCAGTAGTGTTATTAAAAATATCAGTGCTCTTCAGACGCCATCGAGAGATAGACGATCGTCAGAACCATGAAGATAAAGGCTTGCAGCGTAATAATCAGGATGTGGAAAATAGCCCATGGAACATTGAGCACCCACTGTGACCACCACGGCAACAGACCGGCAATCAGGATGAAAATCAGCTCGCCGGCATACATGTTACCGAACAGTCGCAAACCCAGTGAAACTGGCTTAGACAACAGGCTGACGCCTTCCAGAATAAGGTTGATTGGAATAAATACAGGATGATTGAATGGCTGCATGGTCAGTTCTTTAACGAACCCACCAACACCTTTCATCTTAATGCTGTAGAACAGAATCAGGATAAATACGCCCAGCGCCATCGACAACGTAATGTTTACGTCAGCCGTTGGAACTACACGTAGCGCTGGTAAACCAAGGATATGCTCGCCGATGTAAGGCAAGAAATCGATTGGTAGCAAGTCCATCAGGTTCATCAGGAAAACCCAAACAAACACGGTTAGAGCCAGAGGGGCAATAACCTTGCTTTTACCGTGATACATGTCGCGCACGCTGCTATCGACGAAGCCGACAACCAGTTCAACCGCACACTGTAATTTACCCGGAACACCGCTAGTCGCGTTTTTAGCCACTTTGCGGAAGATAACCAAGAAGAGTAGGCCGAGGACAACGGAGAAAAACATTGAGTCAATGTTGATCGACCAGAATCCCGTCCCGATCTGAAGCTGTGTCAGATGGTGACCGATATACTCTTGTGGCGTAGAGATTTCTCCTGCAGACATGATGCCTCTTACCCTTTAAGTAGTTAAGTACGGTAACTGTTTTAATTTAAGGCCGTTTTACAACAGATCAGCTATTGCGACCTATTATTGCTGGTGCCACGATCTGAACAACCAACACAGCGATATAAGTCAGGCCAAGCGGGAATAACGCCGCCTTAAACCACCCCAGTGACACGATCATAAGAACAATCGTGCTGACGACCTTTAACGCCTCACCTATAGCAAAAGACCATGCAACTCGGCCTCCTGCTGGAGTATGAGCTTGATGACGCAAAGCAAACAGCATGAAAACGACGCTAGGCAACCACGCTGACAAGCCACCGAGAACGGCTGAAAAAACCCAGCTTATCTCTTTAACCGAAAAGCCGATGCCGAACAGAACAAAAGTCAGTAACTGCAGAGCCAGTAATTTTCGCGCTGCCTTGCCGCTATAAAGCGTTACAGACATGACGTTTGCTCTCTCCGTACCCCTCTGGGGGTATGCTGATTGAGTGACGTAATAAAACTGCCTTTACGAAGCCGAGTCAAGCTAGAAAAACGAGCAAATTATACGGTGCACACCAACAAATTCAATGGATAAGTAGCGAAAAAGTGAATAATAAATTAAATACTTTCACCTTTTACGACAATCGCTAAGAATTGTCAGAATATCATATCTCATTACTTTGTCCGACAATTCCACCGTTACAATATATGAGCGATCACAGATCACAAAAGTAAAAACAGAGAAGTCTTATATACCATGTGGTCTTTACTCTGTTTTAGCTAAACGAGCGCTTTAATTTATTTAAAATCATAAAGTTAAAATTTAAAACTTTAGGTTTCATTTATCAAACCAGAAATAAACATATTATTGACAAACCAGACATCTTTAATTGTTTATTTCTACCTTTAATCCAACTAAAAATAGCGCATTTAATTAATTTGTTTGCTAAACAGACAGTGCGGTCGGTAAGAACATCGTCTTTTCATCGCGCAATTTGTGAAAAAAAAGTAAAAACTAAAAACAAATCAGGCTAATTATTTAGCTATTCAATGATTAGTTCTCAACCGTAACTTTTTTAACTTTTTTTGACAAAAGACAAAATTAGTTTGCCTTAAGAATAACCAAATGCCTTTCACCATCAAGAGTCGGTACATGTAGCCGTTCCACGGACACCAGCTCAATCCCAGAAGGTAACTGCGCCAGTTCGTCATCAGGGCGAACCCCTTTCAACGCATAAAAGCGGCCAGTCTCTGCCTTTGGCAAATGATGACACCAAGAAATCATATCCTGAAGTGAGGCAAATGCGCGGCTAATAACGCCGTCAAAAGGTGGCTCAGCGGGGAACTCTTCAACTCGACTTTGTACTGGTTCGATGTTGGTCAGCTTCAGCTCATGCTGTACCTGACGCAGAAAACGCACGCGCTTACCCAAGCTGTCGAGAAGTGTGAAATGAGACTCAGGACGAACGATGGCCAACGGGATACCAGGAAGACCCGGGCCAGTCCCAACATCAATAAAGCGGTCGCCTTTCAGGAAAGGGTTAACCACGATACTGTCGAGAATATGACGTACTAACATCTCTTTAGGATCGCGGACAGAAGTCAGGTTATAAGCCTTATTCCACTTATCCAACAAACCAACATACCCTAATAGCTGTTGTTTTTGCTGATCGGTTAGCGAAATTCCAGCTTTAGCTAGCAGAGTATCGAGTTGTTTTTGCACTGAAGAATCCTCGGTCAGACATGGGCATCAGCCTTAAAAGGCCAAGCCCAGTATGATGCAGTTAAATCGGAACAGAGTGAAGCATAGCAATAAAAAAACCGCACTGTTCGGTGCGGTTTTAGACAGATTTAAGCACTACGTCGCAGTAAGCCCTGCTTTTTCAGCCAAATCAGCAAAATTGAGATGGCAGCAGGCGTTATTCCTGAAATACGTGATGCCTGACCAATTGAGCTTGGTTTGTGATCGTTAAGCTTCGCAATGACTTCATTAGACAGCCCAGAAACCAGCGAATAATCTAAGTCAGCCGGCAAAAGCGTATTTTCGTTACGCAGGTGTTTTTCAATTTCTTCCTGCTGACGAGCAATGTAGCCTTCGTATTTCACTTGGATCTCAACCTGTTCGGACGCTTTTTCATCTTCCAATCCAGGCGCAAACGGAGCAAGTTTCGTCAGTTTGACATAATCGATCTCAGGACGACGCAGTAGATCTTCACCGTTAGCTTCACGAGAAAGAGGCGCTTTTAGGATTTCATTTAGTTGAGCAACGTGTTCAGCATTTGGATGAACCCAAATGTCACGTAAGCGCTGGCGTTCACGCTCAATATTTTCAAGTTTCTGATTGAAGTGGGCCCAACGAGCATCATCCACTAAACCAAGTTCACGGCCGATGGCGGTTAAACGTAAATCCGCGTTATCTTCACGCAGCATCAAGCGATACTCCGCGCGTGAGGTAAACATTCGATACGGTTCTTTGGTACCCAAAGTACACAGGTCGTCCACCAGCACGCCTAGATACGCCTGATCACGACGTGGTGACCAACCTTCATCTTCGTTAGCAAAGCGTCCCGCATTCAGACCCGCCAATAGCCCTTGAGCGGCAGCCTCTTCATAGCCGGTTGTGCCGTTGATTTGACCAGCGAAGAACAAACCTTGGATATGTTTGCTTTCCAGCGTTGGTTTCAAATCACGTGGATCGAAGAAATCGTACTCAATGGCATAGCCTGGGCGAACAATCCGCGCATTTTCCATCCCCTCCATTGAACGAACGATTTGCATCTGAACGTCAAATGGCAAACTGGTTGAGATGCCGTTTGGATATATTTCGTTACTGGTTAGTCCTTCAGGTTCAAGGAAGATCTGATGAGCATTACGATCGGCAAAGCGCATAACTTTGTCTTCGATCGACGGGCAGTATCGTGGCCCGATCCCTTCAATGATCCCAGCATACATCGGACTACGATCCAAATTATTACGGATCACGTCATGAGTTCGTTCGTTGGTGTGCGTGATGTAACACGGCATTTGCTCTGGGTGCTGAGAAGCATTCCCCATAAACGAGAATACCGGAGATGGATTATCACCATACTGTGGTGCTAATACGCTGAAATCGATAGTTCTGGCATCAATACGCGGCGGTGTTCCCGTTTTTAAACGGTTAACGCGCAGTGGCAATTCGCGTAGACGACGAGAAAGGGCGATAGCAGGAGGATCCCCTGCACGGCCACCGCTGTAATTTTCCAGACCAATGTGGATCTTGCCATCGAGGAAGGTTCCGACGGTCAACACAACGGCTTTGCCACGGAATTTCAACCCCATTTGGGTTACAGCACCTACAACACGATCGTTCTCGACAATCAGATCTTCAACCGCTTGCTGGAAGATCATCAGATTAGGCTGGTTTTCCAACGCAGTGCGTACCGCTTGGCGATACAGAACACGGTCAGCCTGAGCACGAGTGGCTCTAACGGCTGGTCCTTTGCTGCTGTTTAGTATCCTAAACTGAATGCCGCCGTGGTCAATTGCGGTTGCCATTAAGCCGCCTAACGCATCGACTTCTTTAACCAGATGTCCCTTTCCGATACCACCGATCGCTGGGTTACAAGACATTTGTCCAAGCGTATCAATGTTATGCGTTAATAATAAAGTTTGTCGCCCCATTCGAGCGGACGCCATTGCAGCTTCTGTGCCTGCATGACCACCACCGATAATGATGACGTCAAAGATATCTGGATAGAACATGGTACTGCACCTCGCGAAGACCGGAAGGCTATGAACGATCGTTTTTGCCTTGGGGTGGGGATTCTACTCAAGTTTAGAGGAAGGTCAAACGGGTAGGAGAATCACTAAGTATTAAAAAGATCTTTTTATTTAAGGATCTCTTTATTAGATCTTACTACTAGGATCGCGATCCTCTGTGGATAAGCCTAATTTCGACATTGAGATCAATATCCTATAGAGGATCATTGGTTGTGGATGATCGGTGATCCCATTCCGTATAAGCTGGGATCTAAATGGCACTTTATACACAGGCTGAAAAACGTACTCCGGTTGTTATTGGGATAACTACCGGTTATCAGACCCTTTTAAGCATACTTATCCACATACCGATCGCACAATTTGTACGCTTAATTGATAACTTTGACCCATTTCGTGAGCCAAATCTCAGCGGGATCCTCAGGAATATCGTGTTTGGTAATATCGATCTCCAGCGTATCGCCGATCCGTTGAGCACCAAAAGCGATCAATATACGATCGACGGTTTTGATCCCTCCACAGAAGGTGTCGTATTCACTACTACCGAGACCAATAGCACCAAAGCGAACCTGAGTAAGATCGGGTTGCTGAGTTTCAATTTGTTCGAATAAAGGTTGGAGGTTATCGGGAAGGTCACCGGCACCATGCGTTGACGTTACCACCAGCCAAATACCTTGCAAGGGAACTTCATCGAGTTCAGGACCGTGCAGTATCTCTGCTGAATAGCCCTGTTCTTCTAGCTTTTCAGCCAGGTGCTCAGCAACATATTCGGCGCTACCTAAGGTGCTGCCACTGATGAGAGTTATATCAGCCATAATGATCCCAACCTTTATAAAGGCGGCTATTGTACGCCGGGAAAGGGCTGGGATCTACCTGTGGATAATGTGGGTATGAAAGAAAATAACTTAGGGCGTAATATCGCGCATGATGGGATTCTGTAAGGAGATCAGCGTTTCTGTGGATTGGATCTCGTCGATGGTCTGGATCTTGTTGATAAGTACATGCTGGAGTGCATCAATTGATCGTGTCATGACCTTAATAAAGATGCTGTAGTGCCCGGTGGTGTAATAAGCTTCAACGACTTCTTCTAAACTCTCTAAGCGCGCTAATGCCGACGGATAGTCTTTGGCACTTTTCAAAATGATGCCTATAAAGCAGCAAACATCGTAACCCAGCTTCTTTGGGCTCACCTGTATACAGGCTCCGGTAATAATTCCCGCCTGCTTCATTTTCTCTACGCGAACATGAATAGTGCCTGGACTCACGTTGAAGACTTTGGCTAATTCAGCGTATGGCGTGCGCGCATTTTCCATTAAAGCGTTAAGAATGCCGCGATCGAGATTATCGATCTGGTAAATTTCTGCCAATTTATCACCTCTTTTTTAGCGATTAGTTATTTTAAACGGGTTAAAAATGATGGAATAAAACCTAAAAGGCAATATTTATTGTTGGATATTGAATCTTGATGCCATTCTGTTGCTTAATCTGTTTTAACAAAGACAGGTTAATGTGAGAACGGCAATGAAAAAACAATTTATACAAAAACAACAACAAATCAGCTTCGTGAAATCTTCCTTCTCTAGCCAGCTGGAAAAACAGCTTGGTTTAATTGAAGTTCAAGCACCGATTCTGAGCCGCTTAGGTGATGGTACTCAGGATAACCTGTCTGGCAGCGAAAAAGCGGTACAGGTAAAAGTGAAGACGTTACCGCAAGATACGTTCGAAGTTGTGCATTCTCTGGCTAAGTGGAAACGCAAAACCTTGGGTATGCATGATTTTGGCCCAGGTGAAGGCTTATACACCCACATGAAAGCGCTGCGCCCAGATGAAGACCGTCTGACGCCAATTCACTCGGTTTTCGTTGACCAGTGGGATTGGGAACGCGTTATGGGCGATGGCCAGCGTACACCTGAGTTTTTAAAAGAAACCGTACGTAAAATTTACGCCGCAATGAAAGCAACTGAGGCAGAAGTTGCCGCTGAATTTGGTATCGAACCTTCTTTGCCAGAAGAGATCCATTTTATCCACAGCGAAACGCTGCTGCGCCGTTTCCCCGATCTGGATGCAAAAGGCCGTGAACGTGCCATTGCGAAAGAATTAGGGGCGGTATTCTTGATTGGTATCGGTGGAAAGCTATCGCACGGCAAAGCGCATGATGTTCGTGCTCCAGACTATGATGACTGGACGTCGATTGGCGAAGAAGGTTTTGCTGGTTTGAACGGCGATATCGTGGTGTGGAACCCAGTGTTAGAAGATGCGTTCGAGCTTTCTTCTATGGGCATCCGTGTTGACGCGGAAACGCTGAAGCGCCAGCTGGCACTGACCGACGATGAAGAGCGTATGAAGCTTGAATGGCATCAGTCGCTGGTTCGCGGTGAAATGCCACAGACTATCGGCGGCGGCATTGGTCAGTCTCGCTTGGTGATGCTGATGCTAAAACAGCAGCATATTGGTCAGGTACAGTGCGGTGTTTGGGCACCAGAAGTTCGCGATCAAATTGACTCGCTTCTCTAAGCATTAACGCTTCCAGCGCCGTAACAGGCGCCCTTTGATCCCGGTGTTAAAGCGCCAGATATGATCAAAGATCTTCATAATGCCGGGTTTTCCGTGCTCAGACATAGCCACTGCGTGAAAACAGTGGCTATTGTTTTGCTGCAGTTGGCGAACCTGTTTCACCATATCCTCTGGCAATCGTTGAGCGATAAAATCAGAGATAACCACTGCATCAGCCTGTTTCCACGCCGATTGTTTCATCATCGCCACGGTGTACGATAAACATTGGGCTAAATCAGTTCCGCCACGAAAGCGCTGTGATAAGAATCGGATAGCCTGATCGATGCCTGAATCTGCGGTGAGTTCATACTGTACCACGCTGCTGGAAAATAGCATGATGTAGCAGCGGCGATTGTCGGCAAGCGCCACTCGCAGCAGCGCCAAACAGAAGGCTTTGGCACACTGTTCGTTAAACCCTCCCATGGATCCCGATGTGTCCACACAGACGATAAAAGGGCCACGCGGTTGCTGATGGGTTTTTTGATAGGTGATCGGACGCTGAAATTCTTGTTCACGCCAAACATCACCTTGTAAACGGTAGCTGAGTAGGCGTTTCTCCAGCAATCGACGGTAGAACTCAAATTCCAGCTCTTCCATACCTAACATCGAGAGCTCAGTCGGTAGGAGACGCAAAATATCATCGCTTTGGTGAATTCCGCTGACTTCTTCAGGCATGATGGCGGGCTCACGTACCATCACTCGAGCCACTTCTTGCTCGGTGCTTTGCTTATCTTCAGCGGTTGATGCGCGGCTGCGGCCGAGCTGCTCAGCCAGTTTTTTCAATTCAGGCTGCTGAGCTAAGAAATCGCCATATTGCACCATGAGCTGATAATCGCCGTGGTGTAACTCCCCTTTACTTAAATCCCATAGCTTGCCGGCCGCGTTTTCGTTATCAACTAACACCGGCTCCAGTGCCCCACTGATTTGCATACGCTGCTGTAATTCAGCCTGCAACAGCTCACGTTCTTCATCTAAAACCTGATGATGAAGCGTTAGGGTTCTGGCTATCAGGCTTAATCGCCAACGCTGCAAGAACAGCGTTTGAAAACTAATGCTGCGCGGCGTAGCGCCATCGGGGCAAAGTGCTTCAGCCTCATAGATAAAAGGGGATTCATGGTCACGCAATATGGCTAGCGTCTCGGAGAGTTGCTGAAAAAAATCTGCGCTCTGAAGACCTAACTGATGCTGATAAAGCGTGAACTCATGCGCGAGATCTTCCGGCACGGAGGTTTCTTTGATCCTCCTTTCTAGCCGATTACGCCAACTTGGGAGCTCACCTTCAAGGATCGAACGTAAGCGCGGGAATTTCTCAAAGAAAACTGCCAGCTGTGGGGCGGCCATCAAACCAATGAGAAAATCCTGCATCAGTTCGTTTTCATTGACCACCAAAAAGGCTTCAACTGCTTCAAGAGTTGGCATATTACCCGCCTTTCAGCGTCGCTTTCAGCGTACGCAGTTTTTCATCAATGCTCGCCAGACTAGCTTCAATCTGGGCTAGCCAATCGCTGCTTACAAATAGGCAAGGCTGGTGAGAGGCAAAAAGGCGTCGCTGCTCGCTCAACGTATTTTCGATCTGTTGGATTTTCTCCTGAATATCGGCAGGAATATCTCCATTCTTTTTACCTGGCAATGAAAGCATGGTGGTTTGATAGCTAACATCCCGTATTTGTAGCTGGTGTTTATCATCAAGAGTGATATCAATCGGTAAAGCAAAACCAATGCCGTTAAGTTTGGCGCGGAACTCTCCACCTTTTTGCAACCAGCGAGAGAGATCCCCTGAGTCGGTGACGATATGGGTTACCAACATGTCATGAATTTTTAACGGCTTGAACAGCATTAAGGTGACTTTGCCGACGGGGAAATCATCCGGCAGAGAGTGCGCCTGTTTGCGGTTAAATAACCCCGTTTTCACCGGTAGCGTCATGGCCTGTTGCTGGCTTTGTTCTTGTTGAGACTGAAGCCAGCTTGCTTCCGTTTGCTGTAGCTGTAGCAGCAGGCTTTGTTGTTGATAAGCCTGATCGGTCAACATTTGTTGAATCTGCTGGTTAAGCATTTGGCGAGAGGCAAAATCATGCCATAAGCAATCTTTCAGCAAAATTAGGTCAAGCGGTGCCAGTTCGGTGCGACCACTAAAGAAGGCGCAGGCTTGAAGAAGACGTAGCGCTTTTTTCCAACGACGATCAGAGATGTATGGTGCATCGTCTAATATATTGATTCGTTGGCGCAGTTGATAAATGAGCTCAAAGCAGTGGGTCGAGAGTGCGATTTTGCCGATTTGTGGCTGCCAAGCATGAAACTCTTCGTCTGAAATGCTTAATGCTTCAGGTACTGGGTTTGCGTTTTCGTCTTGGCTGCTGGTGATTAAGGCGCGGAAGTTCTGTTTCTTTTGTACCTTATCTAGCCATAAACGAATAAGCATACGGTCATAGAGCGCTTCTAGGCTACTATCTGATTCAGGTAATTCATTCGAAGCTGTGACTAACAGGCGCATTGGAATCGCGTCTTCACTGTCGCCATTTCTAAAACGGCGCTCGTTAATGGCGGTTAGAAGCGTGTTTAGGATAGCTGGGCCTGCTTTCCAAATTTCATCCAAGAAAACAATTTCAGCTTCGGGTAAATAACCATGGGTTAAGCGTAGGTAACGACCCTCGTCTTTCAGAGCCTGAATCGACAATGGACCAAACACCTCTTCAGGGGTGGAGAAGCGGGTCATGAGATATTCGAAGGCGCGTGCATGGCGAAATGCAAATTTTAAACGGCGAGCAATAAGGCTTTTTGCAATCCCCGGGGGGCCGAGTAAAAATACGCTTTCACCGCATAGGGCGGCGAGTAAACAGAGCCGGATGGCTTCTTGTCGTTCGTAAAGTCCGTTTTCCAAAGCATGGCTTAGTCGCGAAATACGTTCGGCCAATTGGCTAGATTGCGTCATAATAGTCCCATTCATAACAAGGATTGTTTTGTTTTATCGACTTCTTGGAGCGTTGACCAGCTTTATTTCATAGCTTAGCTTGTTGATTTTTTTAAAGCTTTCTAAGCTTGTTATACGCCGGTTTTCAAAGGCTCAGTCATATTTCCTTTAATCTAAATAGTAGGAAATTGTGCTGATTTATGCATACTGTGCGTTTTTTATGAGCGCTCGGTCTGTCAGTACGCGCATCGCTTATAGATGTTCCAGCAAAAGAAACAAGTTATGAGTTCAGAGCATAAACGTTCATTAACGACAGTTACACTAGCCGCTATCGGCGTGGTGTATGGCGATATAGGTACAAGTCCTTTATATACCTTACGCGAGTGTTTTTCTGGTCACTACGGTTTTAATGTTGAACCAGAAATTGTATTTGGTTTTCTCTCACTGATTTTCTGGATGCAGATCCTCATTGTATCCCTTAAATACCTGACTTTCGTCATGCGAGCAGATAACGCAGGTGAAGGTGGGATATTAACCCTGATGTCATTAGCCGGGCGTAATACTGCGCCTAAAGTGACTGCGATTTTAGTGATCTTGGGGTTAATAGGCGGCAGCTTCTTCTATGGGGAAGTGGTTATTACGCCTGCAATTTCAGTGATGTCAGCGATAGAAGGCCTCGAGATAGCGGCGCCGTCGCTTGATCCTTACATCGTCCCTCTCTCTATATTCGTTCTTACCATCCTGTTTTTCATTCAAAAACATGGAACGGGAAGCATCGGTAAATTGTTTGCGCCGGTGATGGTGCTGTGGTTCCTGACACTAGCCATTCTTGGTGCGCGCAGCATCATGGATAATCCTGCAGTGTTGACAGCATTAAACCCTAAATGGGCGATTGGGTTCTTCGTTGAACATCGTTCCATGGCGTTCTTTGCGCTGGGGGCGGTCGTGCTGTCGATTACCGGCGTTGAAGCGCTGTATGCCGATATGGGCCACTTCGGTAAGAAGCCTATCCGTTTGGCATGGTTCTTCTTTGTTATTCCATCACTGATCCTGAATTATTTTGGGCAAGGCGCATTACTGCTGAAAAACCCAGAAGCGATCAAAAACCCGTTCTTCTTGTTAGCACCAGATTGGGCACTGATTCCGCTTCTTGTCTTGGCAACTTTTGCGACAGTTATTGCCTCACAGGCCGTTATTTCTGGCGTATTCTCATTAACTCGCCAAGCTGTTCGTTTAGGTTATCTGCCGCCTATGCGAATCATTCATACGTCGGATATGGAAGCTGGGCAGATATATATTCCTGCGATTAACTGGGCGTTGTATATCTCTGTGGTGATTGTGATTGCCAGCTTTGAACACTCCAGCAATCTGGCTGCAGCCTACGGTATTGCGGTAACCGGAACCATGGTATTAACCAGTATTCTCAGCTGTACCGTGGCGGTAAAAAACTGGCACTGGAACCGCTTCGTGGTGATGATCCTGATTGTTGGGTTGCTATGCATGGATATACCGCTATTTACCGCCAATGCCCTGAAGTTCTTCTCCGGTGGTTGGCTGCCACTAGCCCTTGGACTGGTGATGTTTATCATCATGACAACATGGAAAAGTGAGCGTTTCCGTCTGCTACGCCGTTTGCATGAGCATGGTAATTCTCTGGAAGCGATGATCGCATCGTTAGAGAAATCACCACCGGTACGCGTACAGGGAACGGCGGTATATATGTCGCGTGCGATGAACGTTATTCCTTTCGCATTGCTACATAACCTGAAGCATAACAAGGTGCTACATGAGCGAGTGATCTTGCTGACGCTTCGCACGGAAGATGCGCCTTATGTTCACAACGTTCGTCGTGTCACCATTGAACAGCTTTCCCCTACTTTCTGGCGCGTCGTTGCTAGCTATGGTTTTAAAGAAACGCCAAACGTGGAGGAAATCTTCCATCGTTGCGGGCTCGAAGGTCTGCCATGTCGGATGATGGAAACATCGTTCTTCATGTCACATGAGTCGCTGATCTTAGGCAAACGACCTTGGTATCTGAAAGCGCGTGGCAAACTGTTTATGGCATTAAGCCGAAACGCGCTACAGGCTGCAGACCAATTTGAGATCCCGCCAAACCGAGTTATTGAGCTTGGAACGCAGGTGGAAATTTAGGCAGATTAGTGAAATGTCTTTGAATAAAATCGTAGACAGAGCAGCGGCAACAGGATGTTGCCGCTAGGGGAGGAGGCGCCAAGGAATGGCGCATGCCGACCCGGCGCGAAAATGCCATCTCGGATTAAGAGCGCGGGTTAAGGGGGAATGCTCTGGTTCCCCCTTATCGGACGCCTACTTTAGAAGCTTCATAGAGATGCTAAGATTGTAGGCGTTCGAAATATCTACGAATCTCAGCATATTTATTCCCCGTCCTTTCTTATACAAATTATCAAAATCCGCTGAAACGCTTCTGCTATCGAAACGTTTCGATAGCGATCACAAATATCAACTTTATTAGTTGCCAGTCATTCATTTGTACCTAGAATTCTTACAAGCGAAACGTTTCGCTGGTGGAGCAAAAAATGAAAAAAGGCACCTTACTCAATTCCGAGATTTCTTATCTCATCTCTCGTTTAGGTCATACCGACGCCATTGTGGTGGGAGATGCGGGGCTTCCTATCCCTGATTCAACCCAACGTATCGATTTGGCATTAACCCACGGTGTTCCTAGTTTTCTTCAGGTTGTGGGGGTGATTACACAAGAAATGCAGGTTGAAAAAGCGGTTATTGCGCAAGAGATGCCGGGCAAAAACGCCGAAATCCATCAGCAGCTATTAGCTAATTTAAAACAACTCGAACAACACCAGGGAAATACCATCACGGTGGAGTATGTCAGCCATGAGCAATTTAAAGTGCTGAGCTCCACCAGTAAGGCCGTGATTCGCAGCGGAGAGTGTTCTCCGTATGCGAATGTACTGCTTTATTCTGGCGTAACCTTCTGAGGCCGCTATGCAACCGTTATTAGCCTTAAAAGGCATTGATAAAAGCTTTCCCGGCGTCAAAGCCCTATCAGGCGCTGCGCTAAATGTTTATCCCGGGCGTGTCATGGCGCTAGTGGGCGAAAACGGTGCGGGGAAGTCCACCATGATGAAGATTCTCACCGGTATCTATCAAAAAGATGCGGGCACCCAAAACTTCCTCGGAAAAGAAGTCACGTTTAACGGCCCTAAATCTTCTCAGGAAGCGGGTATCGGCATTATCCATCAGGAGCTCAATCTCATTCCACAACTCACCATTGCCGAGAATATTTTCTTGGGGCGTGAGTTTGTGAATCGTTTGGGCTGTATTGATTGGAAAAAAATGTATGCCGAAGCGGATAAGCTGCTGGCTCGCCTCAATATCAGCTACAGCAGCCATCGGCTGGTGGGTGATTTATCCATTGGCGATCAGCAAATGGTCGAAATTGCTAAGGTGCTGAGCTTTGAATCTAAAGTCATCATCATGGATGAGCCTACCGATGCGCTGACAGACACAGAAACCGAGTCCCTGTTTAAAGTCATTAGGGAACTGAAGGCAGAAGGTCGTGGCATCGTCTATATCTCCCATCGTCTAAAAGAAATCTTTGAGATTTGCGATGACGTCACGATTTTCCGTGACGGGCAGTTCATTGCCGAGCGTCCAGTTAGTGAGCTACAAGAAGATTCACTGATTGAGATGATGGTTGGCCGCAAATTAGAAGAACAGTATCCGCGCTTGAATCAGCCACGCGGTGAATTACGTTTGCAGGTAAAAAGCCTGTATGGACCTGGCGTTGAAAATGTCAGTTTCGATCTATATCGCGGTGAAATTCTCGGTGTTTCTGGCCTGATGGGCGCAGGGCGTACTGAATTAATGAAAATCCTGTACGGTGCATTACCGCGCAAACAGGGTTTTGTCACACTTGATGGACGTGAGGTGGTAACTCACTCCCCGCAGGATGGTTTGGCAAACGGCATTGTTTATATTTCTGAAGACCGTAAACGAGATGGTTTAGTGCTGGGAATGTCGGTGAAAGAGAACATGTCTCTTACCGCATTGCGCTATTTCAGCCGAGCTAATGGTTCTTTAAAGCATGCTGAAGAGCAAGAAGCCGTTAGCGATTTTATGCGCCTGTTTAATGTGAAAACGCCGTCGATGGATCAGCCAATTGGTTTGCTCTCTGGCGGTAATCAGCAAAAAGTGGCGATTGCTCGCGGGCTGATGACGCGTCCGAAAGTGCTGATTCTTGATGAGCCAACGCGTGGCGTCGATGTCGGGGCTAAGAAAGAGATTTACCAACTTATTAACCAGTTCAAACAAGAAGGGCTAAGCATCATTTTGGTCTCCTCTGAAATGCCAGAAGTGCTTGGTATGAGTGACCGCATTTTGGTGATGCATGATGGCCATCTCAGTGGAGAATTCTCAATTGAACAGGCAACCCAAGAAGTGCTGATGGCAGCCGCCGTTGGCAAGCAATACGGCGTGAAGCAGGAGTAATCGCAGATGAACAGCCAGACAACCCAGAAACAAGGTGGGTTTAGTAAAGATCAGTTAAAAACATTATTGCTGGAGCAAAAGTCGCTGATCGCCCTGCTGGTGCTGATTGCGGTTGTATCCTCAATGAGCCCGAATTTCTTTACGCTCAATAACCTCTTCAACATTTTGCAGCAAACATCGGTCAACGCCATTATGGCGGTGGGGATGACGCTGGTGATCCTGACATCAGGCATTGATTTATCGGTCGGATCGTTACTGGCGATCACCGGTGCCGTTGCCGCGTCGATCGTAGGGCTTGAAGTTAATGCCTTTGTTGCCGTGTTTGCTGCCCTAGCGCTTGGCGCCGCAATCGGTGGATGCACGGGCGTTATTGTCGCCAAAGGTAAAGTGCAGGCCTTTATCGCGACGTTAGTCATGATGTTGCTGCTGCGCGGTGTGACCATGGTCTATACCAACGGTAGCCCGATAAATACGGGCTTCTCGGATGCGGCTGAGCTGTTTGGTTGGTTCGGTATTGGCCGCCCGCTTGGGATCCCAACCCCAATCTGGTTGATGGTGATCGTGTTCGCTCTGGCATGGTACATGCTGCATCACACGCGCCTTGGCCGCTATATCTATGCGTTGGGTGGCAATGAGTCGGCAACCCGCCTGTCAGGTATTAGCGTTGACCGTGTAAAAATTATTGTTTATTCGCTGTGTGGTTTGCTCTCTGCTCTGGCCGGTGTTATCGAGGTTGCTCGTCTTTCCTCTGCACAGCCAACGGCGGGTACAGGCTATGAGTTGGATGCTATTGCCGCCGTTGTGCTGGGAGGAACCAGTTTAGCGGGTGGTAAAGGCCGTATTATGGGGACATTGATCGGCGCATTGATCTTAGGTTTCCTGAATAATGGTCTGAATTTACTGGGTGTTTCGTCTTACTACCAAATGATCGTTAAAGCAGTGGTTATCTTGCTGGCGGTTCTGGTAGACAACAAAAGCAACAAATAATCTCCCCTACAGGAAACGACGATAATGAATATGAAAAAACTGGCAACACTGATCTCCGCTGCGGCTTTAAGTGCAACTCTGAGCGCAAATGCGATGGCGCAAGACACTATCGCGCTGGTGGTATCCACGCTGAATAACCCGTTCTTTGTTTCCATGAAAGACGGCGCGCAAAAAGAAGCTGATAAGTTAGGTTATAAGCTGGTGATTTTGGATTCTCAGAATAACCCGGCGAAAGAACTGGCTAACGTGCAGGACTTAACCGTACGTGGCACCAAGCTGATGCTGATTAACCCAACTGACTCTGATGCGGTAGGCAATGCGATTCTGATGGCTAATCAGGCCAAAATTCCGGTTATTACTCTGGACCGTGCTGCGAATAAAGGCGTTGTGGTAAGCCATATCGCTTCTGATAACACCGCTGGCGGTAAGGCTGCGGGTGAGTTTATCGCGAAGAAACTAGGTGATAATGCCAAAGTTATTCAGTTAGAAGGCATTGCAGGAACGTCTGCCGCACGTGAGCGTGGCGAAGGCTTCAAACAAGCTCAGGAAGAACACAAATTCAACATGCTGGCCAGTCAGCCTGCTGACTTTGACCGTACCAAGGGCCTGAACGTTATGCAGAATTTGCTAACGGCACACCCACAGGTACAAGCGGTGTTTGCACAGAACGATGAAATGGCCTTAGGCGCACTGCGTGCGCTACAAACGGCGGGTAAAGCTGATGTGTTGGTGGTTGGTTTTGACGGCACCGCAGACGGCGTCAAAGCGGTTCAGCGTGGCAAACTAGGTGCAACTGTTGCCCAACAGCCTGAGCAAATTGGCGTGATTGGCGTAGAAACAGCGGATAAAGTATTGAAAGGCGAAAAAGTGCCAGCCAATATTCCTGTTGAGCTGAAACTGGTTACCGAGTAATACAATAGCGCCGCTGCAGGCAATCCTGCGGTGGCGCACATTTAAGGGATTGAGCAAGATGCAAAAAGGCAAATTGGTGGTATTGGGCAGTATTAATGCTGATCATATCCTAAATACCGAGCATTTCCCGCGCCCGGGAGAAACCGTTTTAGGTCAGCAGTATAAAGTGGCTTTTGGTGGTAAAGGGGCGAACCAAGCGGTAGCTGCCGGTCGTAGCGGTGCCGATATTTCCTTTATTGCCTGCGTCGGTCAGGATGACATTGGTGAACGTATTCGCCAGCAGCTCTCTAGCGATAGCATCAATACTCAAGCGATTGAAGCTATTGACGGTGAAACCACCGGCGTCGCGCTGATTTTTGTTAATCAGGAAGGAGAGAACGTGATTGGGATCAGCGCGGGCGCTAACGCCGCGGTAACGCCTGATTACTTATCTAAGCATCAAAAGCTGATTGAAGATGCCGATGCATTGCTCATGCAGCTAGAGTCGCCACTGGAAACGGTTATGGCAGCGGCTCAATTAGCGCGTAAGCATAATACGCAGGTTATTTTGAATCCGGCACCTGCTCGCGAACTGCCTGATGACTTACTTTCTAATATCGATGTCATCACGCCCAATGAGACAGAAGCTGAAAAGTTAACGGGTATCGCGATTAAAGACGATGCGAGCGCTCAGCAGGCCGCCGAAGTTCTACACCAAAAAGGTATTAAGACCGTGTTGATTACCTTGGGCAGTCGAGGCGTATTTTTAAGCCAAAATCAACAAGGCAAAACGATTCCAGGGTTTAAAGTAAAAGCCGTTGATACTATCGCCGCGGGCGATACATTTAATGGTGCTTTAGTAACTGCTTTGCTGGAAGGCACTGAAATTAACGCCGCGGTGCGTTTTGCTCATGCGGCGGCTGCTATCGCTGTGACGCGTGAAGGTGCTCAACCTTCCGTTCCTTGGCGCAAAGAGATCGATTCTTTTCTCCAGTCACACTAAGAGTCGCGGTATTAGGAGTAGCTCTGAGTGACCACCATGAAAGACGTCGCCCGCTTAGCGGGCGTATCAACCTCAACAGTTTCTCATGTCATCAATAACAACCGCTTTGTCAGCGACAGCGTGCGCGACAAAGTGTTGTCTGCGGTACAAGAGCTTAACTACGCCCCTTCTGCATTGGCGCGCAGTTTGAAGCTTAATCAAACTCGAACCATCGGCATGCTGGTGACAACCAGCAATAACCCATTCTTTGCTGAAGTTGTACGCGGCGTTGAGCGCAGCTGTTACGAGCGCGGTTATAGTTTGATTTTATGTAATACCGAAGGCGATTTGGCCCGTATGAATCAGAGTCTTGAAACTCTGCTACAAAAGCGAGTTGATGGGCTATTGATGATGTGTACTGAAAGCTATCGTCCGGCGCGCGAAATGCTGAGCCGATATCCATCGCTGCCCACCGTAATGATGGATTGGGCCGTTTTTGATGGTCCTAATGATGTTATCCAAGATAACTCGTTCCTTGGCGGGAAAATTGCGACACGTCATCTACTAGAGCGTGGATATACCAAGATTGCTTGTATTGCGGGGCCAAAAGATAAAACGCCGGCTTGGGAGCGTTTGGAAGGCTATCGTTATGAAATGCAGCAGGCAGGCATTGCGATCCCTGATGAGTACGTAATATTTAGTGATTTTGAATTTTCTGGCGGTGTTGATGCAATGAATCAACTGCTTGCTCTACCAGAACCGCCACATGCCGTATTCACAGGTAATGATGCCATGGCGGTTGGGGTCTATCAGGCATTGTATCGAGCCGGGCTTAAAGTGGGGTGCGATGTGGCCGTGGTCGGTTACGACGATATTGAGATGTCGCAATACCTTTCTCCGCCGTTAACCACCATTCACCAGCCCAAAGATGAACTAGGTGAATTAGCAGTTGATACGCTTTTGTATCGCCTTATGAATCTTGATCTTGAGCCGCAAACTCTGGTTTTAACACCCGAGTTAATGGTTAGGGATTCTGTTGGGCAGATTTAGCGTCACGGTTTTTTCTACGCAGCTGCGCTTTACGCCCCTTTATAAGGGAATCACCATCGGTAGGGCGCAGCATTAAGAAGATCAGCGCAGAGAGAATAGTCACTACGCCCATGGTAATAAAGGTGTAGTGGAAGTGATCGACGAGTGAACCAAATGATAGAGAGTCATAGAATCTCAATACGGCGGCGCTGAGTGCAACCCCAAAGCTAATTGATAGTTGTTGGGTTACCGCGAGAACACTATTGCCCGCACTGGCATTTTTATCTGTTAAATCGCCCAATGAAATAGTGTTCATTGATGTGAACTGCGTCGACATCACCATCCCTAGTAAGAATAACGGCAAAACCAGCATCCATAATGGCATGTCAGGATCTTGCAGTGAAAACTGAGCAATCATCACCCCAATAATCATCGTTACGCAGACCAACGTTTTACGATAGCCAAATCGACGTAATACACCGGTTACGGTTGATTTAGCAATTATCGAACCTATCGCCGTTGGCGCCATCATGCAGCCAGCAATAATGGCTGAATACCCAAAACCAACCTGCAACATTAATGGCATTAAGAACGGGATACATCCCGTACCCAGTCGGGAAGCAACGTTACCCACGATGCCAATGGAGAATGTCCGAGTTTTAAAGAGTGGTAAATCAATCAGCGGCTGCGGATGGCGGCGAGCATGTAGAACATAGGTAAATAGTAGAGCAACACCGGCAAATAGAATCAGCCACGCATAGATGACCGGCAGTACGTTTTCGCCAAAAAGCTCCATACCGGTAGAGAGACAAACCAGACTTAGCCCAAAAATTAAGAAGCCAATATAATCAAAGCGTCGAGTTGGGGTCTTGAAGTCAGGCATATAGCGGCGGGCGTAAAAAATACCGGCGATACCAATAGGAATATTGATTAGGAATATCCAATGCCAAGTCGCTACGGTGACTAGCCAGCCACCGAGCATCGGCCCGACTACCGGCCCGATAAGCCCTGGCATCGTGACAAAGTTTAAGACTGGCAATAACTCACTGCGAGGGTAGGCGCGTAGTAATGCTAATCGCGCAACCGGCATCATCATTGCGCCGCCAATACCTTGAAGCACGCGTGAGCAGACCAGCATCGTTAGGGAGCCTGATAATGCACACGATAGAGAACCAAGTGAGAACAGAGAAACCGCGAAGATAAAAACTTTGCGGGTACCAAATCTATCTGCAACCCACCCGCTGACGGGGATTAACATCGCAACCGTCAGCGTATAGCTGATAATGGCAGATTGCATGACCAGCGGGGAGCGATCCAAACTACGCGCAATAGAGGGAATAGCTGTATTCAGAATGGTTGCGTCTAAGGCTTGCATGAAAAAAGCCATGGCGGCAATCCAAGGTAAGCCAGCCATACTACGGGCAGTTTTTGTCATAGGTATACCGGTTAGTCGTGTTTTTGTCCTAGCAGAGCCTGACAGGAAATAAATGCATCCATACTGTTTCCTGTCAAAATTGCATCAACAATAGCCTGATGAAGACTGAGCTTTATCACTTCATCACCGGTAATTGCGCGGAAATAGCTTTGGTAAACGGAACTGAATAGGTTAGCGAATGATGTTAGGAAAGGATTCGCACTGGCCTTATAGATAAGCTGGTGGAATTGAACGTCAACTTTGATCCAGCGCTCGCGGTCAAAGCGGTTATTCAATTCGCGCATCTCTTCCATTAATGCATTGAGTTCAGCTTTCTGCTCTTCTGAGGCATGGAGCGCCGCTAATAGGCAGGCCTGTGGTTCCAGTGCATTGCGTAAAACTAAAAAGTGTTCCTTTACATGCTCGAAGTTCTCACGGGTTAGCCACCAAGTTAATAACTCCTGATCTAAGAAGTTCCAGTTACTGCTTGGCATAACGCGAGTACCAATTCTTGGGCGAGGTAATACCATCCCTTTAGCGGCCAGCATTTTTACTGCTTCGCGAACGGCAGTACGGCTGACACCATAAATATCTCCAAGCTCGAGCTCCCCTGGCAGGATGCTGCCTGCCTTATATTCTCCAGAGAGAATACGCTGACCGATCTTTTCTGCTAACAGATAAGAAAGGTTGCGTTGTGCAGCTTGTTGTTGTGCATTGAGTTGCATGGCTTTAGGTCCTATCTGGCATAATTACCCTTGTTTCACTCTTATTTTATCCTACAAAACCTAACTGCAATGTCTTTATTCGGTTAAAAGTGGCGCGTATTTTACGTTTTTTAAGCTTAATGTTGAAATATTATGCATTCAGAAGGTTTTATGAAATAAACACTTGTCACCTGCTGAGAAGTCCCTATAATGCGCCACCACTGACCGGGAATAACGATGCAAACATCGCTTGGCCAGTAAGAAGATTTAATGAGTTATGCAGTTTGTTGAAAAATAAATGCTTGACTCTTTGGGCTAAAAGCGTAGTATACGCAGCCCACGCCAATGAGAACTTATGTTTAATTGGCGTCGCTCTTTAACAATTTATCAGACAATCTGTGTGGGCACTCACAAGACAATATCTAACGTCCTCGGACGATAAAATATTAAAGTCTTGAAGAGTGACCAAGCAGTAATTCATTTAGTGAATTATTACGAAAGTTAATTTTCGAGCATCGCTTAACTTGTTTAAGCAAATCAAGCTTTTAATTGAAGAGTTTGATCATGGCTCAGATTGAACGCTGGCGGCAGGCCTAACACATGCAAGTCGAGCGGTAGCACAAGAGAGCTTGCTCTCTGGGTGACGAGCGGCGGACGGGTGAGTAATGTCTGGGAAACTGCCTGATGGAGGGGGATAACTACTGGAAACGGTAGCTAATACCGCATGACGTCTTCGGACCAAAGTGGGGGACCTTCGGGCCTCACGCCATCAGATGTGCCCAGATGGGATTAGCTAGTAGGTGGGGTAATGGCTCACCTAGGCGACGATCTCTAGCTGGTCTGAGAGGATGACCAGCCACACTGGAACTGAGACACGGTCCAGACTCCTACGGGAGGCAGCAGTGGGGAATATTGCACAATGGGCGCAAGCCTGATGCAGCCATGCCGCGTGTATGAAGAAGGCCTTCGGGTTGTAAAGTACTTTCAGCGAGGAGGAAGGCATTGTGGTTAATAACCGCAGTGATTGACGTTACTCGCAGAAGAAGCACCGGCTAACTCCGTGCCAGCAGCCGCGGTAATACGGAGGGTGCAAGCGTTAATCGGAATTACTGGGCGTAAAGCGCACGCAGGCGGTTGATTAAGTCAGATGTGAAATCCCCGAGCTTAACTTGGGAACTGCATTTGAAACTGGTCAGCTAGAGTCTTGTAGAGGGGGGTAGAATTCCAGGTGTAGCGGTGAAATGCGTAGAGATCTGGAGGAATACCGGTGGCGAAGGCGGCCCCCTGGACAAAGACTGACGCTCAGGTGCGAAAGCGTGGGGAGCAAACAGGATTAGATACCCTGGTAGTCCACGCTGTAAACGATGTCGACTTGGAGGTTGTGCCCTTGAGGCGTGGCTTCCGGAGCTAACGCGTTAAGTCGACCGCCTGGGGAGTACGGCCGCAAGGTTAAAACTCAAATGAATTGACGGGGGCCCGCACAAGCGGTGGAGCATGTGGTTTAATTCGATGCAACGCGAAGAACCTTACCTACTCTTGACATCCAGAGAATTTAGCAGAGATGCTTTAGTGCCTTCGGGAACTCTGAGACAGGTGCTGCATGGCTGTCGTCAGCTCGTGTTGTGAAATGTTGGGTTAAGTCCCGCAACGAGCGCAACCCTTATCCTTTGTTGCCAGCGAGTAATGTCGGGAACTCAAAGGAGACTGCCGGTGATAAACCGGAGGAAGGTGGGGATGACGTCAAGTCATCATGGCCCTTACGAGTAGGGCTACACACGTGCTACAATGGCATATACAAAGAGAAGCGAACTCGCGAGAGCAAGCGGACCTCATAAAGTATGTCGTAGTCCGGATTGGAGTCTGCAACTCGACTCCATGAAGTCGGAATCGCTAGTAATCGTAGATCAGAATGCTACGGTGAATACGTTCCCGGGCCTTGTACACACCGCCCGTCACACCATGGGAGTGGGTTGCAAAAGAAGTAGGTAGCTTAACCTTCGGGAGGGCGCTTACCACTTTGTGATTCATGACTGGGGTGAAGTCGTAACAAGGTAACCGTAGGGGAACCTGCGGTTGGATCACCTCCTTACCTAAAGATAGCGTTAAGTGCAGTGTCCACACAGATTGTCTGATGAAATTAATGAGCAAGAGCACCTGTTGATGTTGTGAGTTTTAAGACTCATGCTGATACGAAACGAGAAAGCGCAAGCTTTGTCGGTATTTTCGTGTCCCCATCGTCTAGAGGCCTAGGACACTGCCCTTTCACGGCTGTAACAGGGGTTCGAATCCCCTTGGGGACGCCATTCCGATAATGAGTGAAAGACATTATCACCTGAATATCTTAAAGATGACTTTATTAAGTCGTGTTTAAGATATTGCTCTTTAACAATCTGGAACAAGCTGAAATTTGAAAGCTTAAGCAACTGTGAGACACACTGACACAGTTTGCATTAAGCAGTCTCTCAATTTTTTGCAATCTTGAATGCTGTCTTGAACCGGTTCGTAACCGTGTTCACTAAAAAGACACCTTCGGGTTGTGAGGTTAAGTGACTAAGCGTACACGGTGGATGCCTAGGCAGTCAGAGGCGATGAAGGACGTGCTAATCTGCGATAAGCGTCGGTAAGCTGATATGAAGCGTTATAACCGACGATTTCCGAATGGGGAAACCCAGTGTGATTCGTCACACTATCGTTAAGTGAATACATAGCTTAACGAAGCGAACCAGGGGAACTGAAACATCTAAGTACCCTGAGGAAAAGAAATCAACCGAGATTCCCCTAGTAGCGGCGAGCGAACGGGGAACAGCCCAGAACCTTAATCAGCGTATGTGTCAGAGGAACGGTCTGGAAAGTCCGGCGATACAGGGTGATAGCCCCGTACTTGAAAATGCATATGTTGTGAGTTCGATGAGTAGGGCGGGACACGTGACATCCTGTCTGAATATGGGGGGACCATCCTCCAAGGCTAAATACTCCTGACTGACCGATAGTGAACCAGTACCGTGAGGGAAAGGCGAAAAGAACCCCGGCGAGGGGAGTGAAATAGAACCTGAAACCGTGTACGTACAAGCAGTGGGAGCCTCTTTTATGGGGTGACTGCGTACCTTTTGTATAATGGGTCAGCGACTTATATTTTGTAGCAAGGTTAACCGAATAGGGGAGCCGTAGGGAAACCGAGTCTTAACTGGGCGTCAAGTTGCAAGGTATAGACCCGAAACCCGGTGATCTAGCCATGGGCAGGTTGAAGGTTGGGTAACACTAACTGGAGGACCGAACCGACTAATGTTGAAAAATTAGCGGATGACTTGTGGCTGGGGGTGAAAGGCCAATCAAACCGGGAGATAGCTGGTTCTCCCCGAAAGCTATTTAGGTAGCGCCTCGTGAACTCATCTTCGGGGGTAGAGCACTGTTTCGACTAGGGGGTCATCCCGACTTACCAACTCGATGCAAACTACGAATACCGAAGAATGTTATCACGGGAGACACACGGCGGGTGCTAACGTCCGTCGTGAAGAGGGAAACAACCCAGACCGCCAGCTAAGGTCCCAAAGTCATAGTTAAGTGGGAAACGATGTGGGAAGGCATAGACAGCCAGGATGTTGGCTTAGAAGCAGCCATCATTTAAAGAAAGCGTAATAGCTCACTGGTCGAGTCGGCCTGCGCGGAAGATGTAACGGGGCTAAACTATGCACCGAAGCTGCGGCAGCGACACTTAGGTGTTGTTGGGTAGGGGAGCGTTCTGTAAGCCGTTGAAGGTGGCCTGTGAGGGTTGCTGGAGGTATCAGAAGTGCGAATGCTGACATAAGTAACGATAAAGCGGGTGAAAAACCCGCTCGCCGGAAGACCAAGGGTTCCTGTCCAACGTTAATCGGGGCAGGGTGAGTCGACCCCTAAGGCGAGGCCGAAAGGCGTAGTCGATGGGAAACAGGTTAATATTCCTGTACTCGGTGTTACTGCGAAGGGGGGACGGAGAAGGCTAGGCTATCCGGGCGACGGTTGTCCCGGTTTAAGCGTGTAGGGGGAAAGCATTGGTAAATCCGTGCTTTTATTAACCCTGAGGCGTGATGACGAGTCACTACGGTGATGAAGTAGTTGATGCCAAGCTTCCAGGAAAAGCCTCTAAGCTCTAGGTAACATTGAATCGTACCCCAAACCGACACAGGTGGTCAGGTAGAGAATACCAAGGCGCTTGAGAGAACTCGGGTGAAGGAACTAGGCAAAATGGTGCCGTAACTTCGGGAGAAGGCACGCTGGCGCGTAGGTGAAGTCCCTTGCGGATGGAGCTGAAGCCAGTCGAAGATACCAGCTGGCTGCAACTGTTTAATAAAAACACAGCACTGTGCAAACACGAAAGTGGACGTATACGGTGTGACGCCTGCCCGGTGCTGGAAGGTTAATTGATGGGGTCAGCCGCAAGGCGAAGCTCTTGATCGAAGCCCCAGTAAACGGCGGCCGTAACTATAACGGTCCTAAGGTAGCGAAATTCCTTGTCGGGTAAGTTCCGACCTGCACGAATGGCGTAATGATGGCCAGGCTGTCTCCACCCGAGACTCAGTGAAATTGAACTCGCTGTGAAGATGCAGTGTACCCGCGGCAAGACGGAAAGACCCCGTGAACCTTTACTATAGCTTGACACTGAACATTGAGCCTTGATGTGTAGGATAGGTGGGAGGCTTTGAAGCGTGGACGCCAGTCTGCGTGGAGCCAACCTTGAAATACCACCCTTTAATGTTTGATGTTCTAACTCCGGTCCCTAATCGGGATTGAGGACAGTGTCTGGTGGGTAGTTTGACTGGGGCGGTCTCCTCCTAAAGAGTAACGGAGGAGCACGAAGGTTAGCTAATCACGGTCGGACATCGTGAGGTTAGTGCAATGGCATAAGCTAGCTTGACTGCGAGAGTGACGGCTCGAGCAGGTACGAAAGTAGGTCATAGTGATCCGGTGGTTCTGAATGGAAGGGCCATCGCTCAACGGATAAAAGGTACTCCGGGGATAACAGGCTGATACCGCCCAAGAGTTCATATCGACGGCGGTGTTTGGCACCTCGATGTCGGCTCATCACATCCTGGGGCTGAAGTAGGTCCCAAGGGTATGGCTGTTCGCCATTTAAAGTGGTACGCGAGCTGGGTTTAGAACGTCGTGAGACAGTTCGGTCCCTATCTGCCGTGGGCGTTGGAAGATTGAGAGGGGCTGCTCCTAGTACGAGAGGACCGGAGTGGACGCATCACTGGTGTTCGGGTTGTCATGCCAATGGCATTGCCCGGTAGCTAAATGCGGAAAAGATAAGCGCTGAAAGCATCTAAGCGCGAAACTTGCCTCGAGATGAGTCTTCCCTGAGACCTTGAGTCTCCTAAAGGAACGTTTAAGACTAAGACGTTGATAGGCTGGGTGTGTAAGCGTAGCGATACGTTGAGCTAACCAGTACTAATGATCCGTGAGGCTTAACCTTACAACACCAAAGGTGTTTTAAGACGCAGAGACGCGAAAACACAAAGAGTAGGCTTGTGAACAGATTGGTTTGTATGGCTAGCTGTAGAAATACAGAGAGCGGTACAAATAACAGAATATGCCTGGCGGCGATAGCGCGGTGGTCCCACCTGACCCCATGCCGAACTCAGAAGTGAAACGCCGTAGCGCCGATGGTAGTGTGGGGTCTCCCCATGCGAGAGTAGGGAACTGCCAGGCTTTAAATCAAGTAAAGAACCTCAGTCGAAAGACTGGGGTTTTTTGCTATGGGGAATTTGAGTAAATCATTCTCTATTAACCATGAAAAATGTTTTCGCAGCGTAGCTGCTACATGAGAATGTTATTTATCTGGTTATATATTCCCCAATTAGATCAAATTAAGCACCACACTTCTAATTACTTTATTTCTCTTCATTACCCTCCTTACTTATTTTTCCCTCAATTGTTCTTAGATCAAGCGCAAGTTCTGCTATAAGCCAAATTACATCCGACCCCGAGTCTCTTATTTTTTTGGTGATAAACGATTTTAAAATCGATCTAACCAATAATAAAATCAAAGCTTGAATATGTTTTTCTACCTCTATGTTTATATCTGTAAATACGACAATAGCTGTAGCACAGGCCATTTCTGCGTAATATTTATTCAGAGACTGTCGTTTTTTAAACTTAATGATGAAATATTATGCACTCAGAAAGTTTTATGAAATAAACACTTGTCACCTGCTGAGAAGTCCCTATAATGCGCCACCACTGACCGGGAACAACGACGCAAACGTCGCTCGGTGAGGAAGAGAAAAGCATCGCAGTAATGCGAATTTCTGAAAAGAAAAAAGCTTGACTCTTCAGGAGGAAAGCGTAATATGCACCTCCCGAGTTGCTGGAACGAATGTTCGCAATTCGCTGCTCTTTAACAATTTATCAGACAATCTGTGTGGGCACTCACAAGACAATATCTAACGTCCTCGGACGATAAAATATTAAAGTCTTGAAGAGTGACCAAGCAGTAATTCATTTAGTTGAATTATTACGAAAGTTAATTTTCGAGCATCGCTTAACTTGTTTAAGCAAATCAAGCTTTTAATTGAAGAGTTTGATCATGGCTCAGATTGAACGCTGGCGGCAGGCCTAACACATGCAAGTCGAGCGGTAGCACAAGAGAGCTTGCTCTCTGGGTGACGAGCGGCGGACGGGTGAGTAATGTCTGGGAAACTGCCTGATGGAGGGGGATAACTACTGGAAACGGTAGCTAATACCGCATGATGTCTTCGGACCAAAGTGGGGGACCTTCGGGCCTCACGCCATCAGATGTGCCCAGATGGGATTAGCTAGTAGGTGGGGTAATGGCTCACCTAGGCGACGATCTCTAGCTGGTCTGAGAGGATGACCAGCCACACTGGAACTGAGACACGGTCCAGACTCCTACGGGAGGCAGCAGTGGGGAATATTGCACAATGGGCGCAAGCCTGATGCAGCCATGCCGCGTGTATGAAGAAGGCCTTCGGGTTGTAAAGTACTTTCAGCGAGGAGGAAGGCATTGTGGTTAATAACCACAGTGATTGACGTTACTCGCAGAAGAAGCACCGGCTAACTCCGTGCCAGCAGCCGCGGTAATACGGAGGGTGCAAGCGTTAATCGGAATTACTGGGCGTAAAGCGCACGCAGGCGGTTGATTAAGTCAGATGTGAAATCCCCGAGCTTAACTTGGGAACTGCATTTGAAACTGGTCAGCTAGAGTCTTGTAGAGGGGGGTAGAATTCCAGGTGTAGCGGTGAAATGCGTAGAGATCTGGAGGAATACCGGTGGCGAAGGCGGCCCCCTGGACAAAGACTGACGCTCAGGTGCGAAAGCGTGGGGAGCAAACAGGATTAGATACCCTGGTAGTCCACGCTGTAAACGATGTCGACTTGGAGGTTGTGCCCTTGAGGCGTGGCTTCCGGAGCTAACGCGTTAAGTCGACCGCCTGGGGAGTACGGCCGCAAGGTTAAAACTCAAATGAATTGACGGGGGCCCGCACAAGCGGTGGAGCATGTGGTTTAATTCGATGCAACGCGAAGAACCTTACCTACTCTTGACATCCAGAGAATTTAGCAGAGATGCTTTAGTGCCTTCGGGAACTCTGAGACAGGTGCTGCATGGCTGTCGTCAGCTCGTGTTGTGAAATGTTGGGTTAAGTCCCGCAACGAGCGCAACCCTTATCCTTTGTTGCCAGCGAGTAATGTCGGGAACTCAAAGGAGACTGCCGGTGATAAACCGGAGGAAGGTGGGGATGACGTCAAGTCATCATGGCCCTTACGAGTAGGGCTACACACGTGCTACAATGGCATATACAAAGAGAAGCGAACTCGCGAGAGCAAGCGGACCTCATAAAGTATGTCGTAGTCCGGATTGGAGTCTGCAACTCGACTCCATGAAGTCGGAATCGCTAGTAATCGTAGATCAGAATGCTACGGTGAATACGTTCCCGGGCCTTGTACACACCGCCCGTCACACCATGGGAGTGGGTTGCAAAAGAAGTAGGTAGCTTAACCTTCGGGAGGGCGCTTACCACTTTGTGATTCATGACTGGGGTGAAGTCGTAACAAGGTAACCGTAGGGGAACCTGCGGTTGGATCACCTCCTTACCTAAAGATAGCGTTAAGTGCAGTGTCCACACAGATTGTCTGATGAAGAATAACGAGCAGAATACCTTTATATAGGCTTGTAGCTCAGGTGGTTAGAGCGCACCCCTGATAAGGGTGAGGTCGGTGGTTCAAGTCCACTCAGGCCTACCAAATTCTTACTCATACTGCGTTGTCGTCACGCCTCGTTTGCAACAGCAAACTTTGCATGACTCCGCCTTGTCTGAGAAAGAATTAAACTCTTCTATGAGTGGTAATGTATAAAGGTAAACTGTTGACTGTATGGGGTTATAGCTCAGCTGGGAGAGCGCCTGCCTTGCACGCAGGAGGTCTGCGGTTCGATCCCGCATAGCTCCACCATTACTTTTGTTTACGATAAATAATAAGTATTCAGTCTCAAAAACATACTTCAGAGTGTATTGGAAACAGTATGCTGCGAAGTATTTTGCTCTTTAACAATCTGGAACAAGCTGAAATTTGAAAGCTTAAGCAACTGTGAGACACACTGACACAGTTTGTATTAAGCAGTCTCTCAATTTTTTGCAATCTTGAATGCTGTCTTGAACCGGTTCGTAACCGCGTTCACTAAAAAGACACCTTCGGGTTGTGAGGTTAAGTGACTAAGCGTACACGGTGGATGCCTAGGCAGTCAGAGGCGATGAAGGACGTGCTAATCTGCGATAAGCGTCGGTAAGCTGATATGAAGCGTTATAACCGACGATTTCCGAATGGGGAAACCCAGTGTGATTCGTCACACTATCGTTAAGTGAATACATAGCTTAACGAAGCGAACCAGGGGAACTGAAACATCTAAGTACCCTGAGGAAAAGAAATCAACCGAGATTCCCCTAGTAGCGGCGAGCGAACGGGGAACAGCCCAGAACCTTAATCAGCGTATGTGTCAGAGGAACGGTCTGGAAAGTCCGGCGATACAGGGTGATAGCCCCGTACTTGAAAATGCATATGTTGTGAGTTCGATGAGTAGGGCGGGACACGTGACATCCTGTCTGAATATGGGGGGACCATCCTCCAAGGCTAAATACTCCTGACTGACCGATAGTGAACCAGTACCGTGAGGGAAAGGCGAAAAGAACCCCGGCGAGGGGAGTGAAATAGAACCTGAAACCGTGTACGTACAAGCAGTGGGAGCCTCTTTTATGGGGTGACTGCGTACCTTTTGTATAATGGGTCAGCGACTTATATTTTGTAGCAAGGTTAACCGAATAGGGGAGCCGTAGGGAAACCGAGTCTTAACTGGGCGTCAAGTTGCAAGGTATAGACCCGAAACCCGGTGATCTAGCCATGGGCAGGTTGAAGGTTGGGTAACACTAACTGGAGGACCGAACCGACTAATGTTGAAAAATTAGCGGATGACTTGTGGCTGGGGGTGAAAGGCCAATCAAACCGGGAGATAGCTGGTTCTCCCCGAAAGCTATTTAGGTAGCGCCTCGTGAACTCATCTTCGGGGGTAGAGCACTGTTTCGACTAGGGGGTCATCCCGACTTACCAACTCGATGCAAACTACGAATACCGAAGAATGTTATCACGGGAGACACACGGCGGGTGCTAACGTCCGTCGTGAAGAGGGAAACAACCCAGACCGCCAGCTAAGGTCCCAAAGTCATAGTTAAGTGGGAAACGATGTGGGAAGGCATAGACAGCCAGGATGTTGGCTTAGAAGCAGCCATCATTTAAAGAAAGCGTAATAGCTCACTGGTCGAGTCGGCCTGCGCGGAAGATGTAACGGGGCTAAACTATGCACCGAAGCTGCGGCAGCGACACTTAGGTGTTGTTGGGTAGGGGAGCGTTCTGTAAGCCGTTGAAGGTGGCCTGTGAGGGTTGCTGGAGGTATCAGAAGTGCGAATGCTGACATAAGTAACGATAAAGCGGGTGAAAAACCCGCTCGCCGGAAGACCAAGGGTTCCTGTCCAACGTTAATCGGGGCAGGGTGAGTCGACCCCTAAGGCGAGGCCGAAAGGCGTAGTCGATGGGAAACAGGTTAATATTCCTGTACTCGGTGTTACTGCGAAGGGGGGACGGAGAAGGCTAGGCTATCCGGGCGACGGTTGTCCCGGTTTAAGCGTGTAGGGGGAAAGCATTGGTAAATCCGTGCTTTTATTAACCCTGAGGCGTGATGACGAGCCACTACGGTGGTGAAGTAGTTGATGCCAAGCTTCCAGGAAAAGCCTCTAAGCTCTAGGTAACATTGAATCGTACCCCAAACCGACACAGGTGGTCAGGTAGAGAATACCAAGGCGCTTGAGAGAACTCGGGTGAAGGAACTAGGCAAAATGGTGCCGTAACTTCGGGAGAAGGCACGCTGGCGCGTAGGTGAAGTCCCTTGCGGATGGAGCTGAAGCCAGTCGAAGATACCAGCTGGCTGCAACTGTTTAATAAAAACACAGCACTGTGCAAACACGAAAGTGGACGTATACGGTGTGACGCCTGCCCGGTGCTGGAAGGTTAATTGATGGGGTCAGCCGCAAGGCGAAGCTCTTGATCGAAGCCCCAGTAAACGGCGGCCGTAACTATAACGGTCCTAAGGTAGCGAAATTCCTTGTCGGGTAAGTTCCGACCTGCACGAATGGCGTAATGATGGCCAGGCTGTCTCCACCCGAGACTCAGTGAAATTGAACTCGCTGTGAAGATGCAGTGTACCCGCGGCAAGACGGAAAGACCCCGTGAACCTTTACTATAGCTTGACACTGAACATTGAGCCTTGATGTGTAGGATAGGTGGGAGGCTTTGAAGCGTGGACGCCAGTCTGCGTGGAGCCAACCTTGAAATACCACCCTTTAATGTTTGATGTTCTAACTCCGGTCCCTAATCGGGATTGAGGACAGTGTCTGGTGGGTAGTTTGACTGGGGCGGTCTCCTCCTAAAGAGTAACGGAGGAGCACGAAGGTTAGCTAATCACGGTCGGACATCGTGAGGTTAGTGCAATGGCATAAGCTAGCTTGACTGCGAGAGTGACGGCTCGAGCAGGTACGAAAGTAGGTCATAGTGATCCGGTGGTTCTGAATGGAAGGGCCATCGCTCAACGGATAAAAGGTACTCCGGGGATAACAGGCTGATACCGCCCAAGAGTTCATATCGACGGCGGTGTTTGGCACCTCGATGTCGGCTCATCACATCCTGGGGCTGAAGTAGGTCCCAAGGGTATGGCTGTTCGCCATTTAAAGTGGTACGCGAGCTGGGTTTAGAACGTCGTGAGACAGTTCGGTCCCTATCTGCCGTGGGCGTTGGAAGATTGAGAGGGGCTGCTCCTAGTACGAGAGGACCGGAGTGGACGCATCACTGGTGTTCGGGTTGTCATGCCAATGGCATTGCCCGGTAGCTAAATGCGGAAAAGATAAGCGCTGAAAGCATCTAAGCGCGAAACTTGCCTCGAGATGAGTCTTCCCTGAGACCTTGAGTCTCCTAAAGGAACGTTTAAGACTAAGACGTTGATAGGCTGGGTGTGTAAGCGTAGCGATACGTTGAGCTAACCAGTACTAATGATCCGTGAGGCTTAACCTTACAACACCAAAGGTGTTTTAAGACGCAGAGACGCGAAAACACAAAGAGTAGGCTTGTGAACAGATTGGTTTGTATGGCTAGCTGTAGAAATACAGAGAGCGGTACAAATAACAGAATATGCCTGGCGGCGATAGCGCGGTGGTCCCACCTGACCCCATGCCGAACTCAGAAGTGAAACGCCGTAGCGCCGATGGTAGTGTGGGGTCTCCCCATGCGAGAGTAGGGAACTGCCAGGCTTTAAATCAAGTAAAGAACCTCAGTCGAAAGACTGGGGTTTTTTGCTATGGGAATTTGAAAATTTTATCAAATAAATAACCGCTAACGCGGCTATTTATTATTTTGTGTAGATCGATCTTACTGCTTTTCTAACCACTCTTCGATGAAATCTGCAATGTGTCCGATGTTATTAATATCTAACATAGGGATATTGCAGCTGATGTCTCCATCGCTTGCCAGCATCACCACGTGATCGTCAATTATTCCAGCAAAAGGCTTCCCAACTGATTCACGATATAACGCGATCTTAGGAATAGGTTCATGCTTAAAGCCTTCAACCAAAATAAGGTTGCAGCGCGAGGGATCGATCTTCGAAGCCAGAAATTGCAAATCTAGCGGCTCTTCTTCTGGCGTTTCCGTCATCAGCGCCCATCGTTTATCACTTGCCACCAAGGTTTGCTCTGCTCCTGCTTTACGGAGCTCATAGCTATCTTTTCCCGGTGTATCAATATCCATATCATGGTGTGTGTGCTTAATAAGCGCGATCCTTATCCCTTTAGCATTCAGCAGCGGAATAAGCTTCTTCAATAATGTTGTTTTTCCTGTCCCGCTATAAGCGGCTATACCAAGCAAAGGTATGTTGTTCTTCATTTTTGTTCCTTTAGCTTCTGCTCGTAGCGCAAACACTCTTCGTATGTATTGAAATTAATAAAGCACTCTTCTTTGGGATACGTAACTCTTTGGGCTTCAAATTGTTCTAAAAATATCATTAATTTACGCTCGCCTCGTTCAAGATAATTCATCAGAGGTGAAATAAGGGAGCGGTGCAATAGCACAATTGTTGGATGTGCTCTGCTTCCATCAAATATGTATGCGGCCATTTTGTCTGCTTTAGATGTCCATAGGTGATGCACAATATCTGTTGGAATAAAAGGAACATCACATGGAGCAAACACAACCCATTCATGTTGGCTTTGTTGTAAGCCGCTTAGCATTCCTGCTAATGGTCCGGGATAATCATTAAGAACATCGGGGAATACGCTTAGCCCTGAACGTTGGTAAGTTGATATATTACGATTAGCATTGATGGACAGCCTTGTTACCTGGGGTGCCAGCGTTTCCTGCACATATTGATAGAGAGGCTTGCCATTGAGTAGAACGAGGCCTTTATCATTACCGCCCATTCTAGAGGCTCTTCCTCCAGCTAGAATTACGCCTTCGATGTCATGCATACAGGGTCTCTCTCTGTAACTAATAGCGTATTGTAACGTGCCTGCACCATACTTTCCTGCGCGTGTAATAGTTTGTAAAAAGTGAATGTTATACGTGCAGGGGCTATCTTTGGTAAATTAAGACTGATAATTTGTCTGCCCATTAAGCATCAGGGAGAAATACACAATGAAATGCCATCGCGTTAATGAACTTATTGAACTGATCCATCCAGCTTGGCAACAAGAACCTGATTTAAATCTGGTCCAATTTTTACAAAAACTTGCCGATGAAGCAGGATTTAAAGGCAATTTAGCTGACCTGACCGACGATATTCTCATTTATCACCTCAAGATGCGTAATAGCGCCAACACTGAAGTTATCCCTGGTCTAAAGAAAGACTACGAGGAAGACTTTAAGACCGCTATTCTGCGCGCTAGAGGCGTAATTAAAGACTAATTTCAGACAAGATAGCGCATAAACAGCGCGGTAGGTCGATTTGATAATGTTATCATCTTGGTTTATTGCGCGAGTTCTGGCCTGACTATGACTAACCCAACTTTCAGTTTTCAAACACTTACGCCAGATCTTATTCTCGATGCTATCGAGAGTACGGGGATCCGTATTGATTCAGGTTTAACCGAACTCAATAGCTATGAGAACCGCGTCTTTCAACTGATGGATGAAGATCGTCAGCGTTACGTTGCGAAGTTCTACCGTCCAGAAAGATGGTCAGATAGCCAAATCGGCGAGGAACATAGCTTTGCTCGAGAGCTTCATGATAGCGAGATCCCTGTTGTCGCGCCGTTATCATTAAATGGGCAAACGCTTCATCATTTTGCTGGTTATGCATTTACCCTGTTTCCAAGCGTGGGCGGCCGCGCATATGAAATCGACAATGACGATCAGCTTGAATGGGTTGGGCGTTATATGGCGCGTATCCATCAAGTTGGTCAGCAGAAGCTCTTTACCGAGCGACCAACCATGGGGTTAGATGAGTATCTCTATCAGCCAAGAGCGGTTTTAGAGCGTACTTCATTAATACCCATAAAGCTTAAGCCTGCGTTTCTTGCTTCTTTAGATTCATTGATTTCGGAAGTTGAGCAGTATTGGACGACCGACTGGTCGCCGGTACGACTACATGGTGATTGCCATCCCGGCAATATTCTATGGCGAGATGGCCCGCTGTTTGTTGACTTAGATGACGCGCGCAATGGTCCTGCGATCCAAGATTTATGGATGCTATTGCACGGTGAGCGCCAAGAGCAGCTTATCCAACTGGATATTTTGCTTGAAGCTTATGGCGAATTTGCTGATTTTGACTCTCAGCAGCTAAAACTAATAGAGCCTCTGCGTGCTATGCGTATGGTGCACTATTTGGCATGGGTTGCCCGTCGTTGGCAAGATCCTGCCTTTCCAAAGAGTTTTCCGTGGATGACCGATGAGAGTTTCTGGTTGAGACAAACATCTGCCTTCATGGAGCAGGTTAGGCTGTTACAAGCACCACCGTTGCAGCTAATGCCGATGTATTAAATCAAAAAACTTAAGACGATGGAGAAGTTCGCATGAAAAAGATTTGGTTGGCGTTAGTTGGGATCGCAATGGCATTTGGTGCCTCTGCGGCTCAATTTTCTGAAGGCGATCAGTATGTGAAGCTAGATAAAAGCATCACTAATGAGCCACAGGTTTTAGAGTTTTTCTCATTCTACTGCCCGCATTGCTATGAGTTCGAAGAGGTTTACCACGTTTCTGATGCAGTACGCAAAGGCCTGCCAGAAGGCGTGAAAATGACCAAGTATCACGTCGAATTCTTAGGTCCATTGGGCAAGCAGTTAACTCAAGCATGGGCTGTTGCAATGGCTCTGGGTGTTGAAGATAAAATCACTCAGCCAATGTTTGAAGCTGTGCAGAAAACTCAAAGCGTACAGAGCCCTGAAGATATCCGTAACGTCTTCATTAAAGCGGGCGTTAGCGCTGCAGATTACGATGGCGCGTTGAACAGCTTCGTAGTGAAATCCTTGGTTGTACAACAAGAGAAAGCGGCTGAAGATCTACAACTGCGTGGCGTTCCTGCTATCTTCGTTAATGGCAAATATATGGTCAAAAACGATGGGCTGGATACCAGCTCAATGGATTCCTACGTTCAGCAATTCTCTCACGTTGTAAATTTCCTACTGAAACAGAAATAATCCGACGTTTGTCTCAGTAATAAAAAACCGGGCTTTTGCCCGGTTTTTTATTTATGTGGTGCTGCGTACACCTTTTTAAGGTGATCGATAAGCCGATCTTTTTGCAGCCAAAGATTGTTCAACCAGAGCTGGAAGTGTCGTTTAAAGGCCTTATCGTTGAAATAGTCGCCGTGCATTTCCGCTGTGATAGGCAATGTTTCTACTCGGACGACAATTTTCTTCATTCGGCCACAGAGTAGATCTAAGAATGGACTGTGATTATTGTCGGGGTAGACCAGCGTAATATTCAATACACGATCAAACTGATTGCCCAATGCGCTAAGAGTGAATGCGATGCCTGCTGCTTTTGGGGGAAGCAAATTTCGATAAGGGGAGTGTGTTTTTACTCGTTTTTCTTCAGTGCTTCGCGAGCCTTCGACAAAATTAACAATAGTAGTTGGGCGCAGGCGAAATTTTTCGCAGGAACGACGTGTGGTTGCAATATCTTTGCCGCGCAATTCAGGATGCTTAAATAAATAGCTGCGTGAATAGCGTTTCATAAACGGCATATCCAGCGCCCAGCAGGCTAAGCCAACAAAGGGAACCCAAGCAAGCTGTTGCTTTAAAAAATACTTATTCATGGGAATGTGATTGCGCAATAGTACGCAGAGCACGACGATATCGGTCCAGCTTTTATGATTGCTGATGACCAAATACCAATTGTCTTTGCTCAGACCTTCTAAACCGTCTATCTCCCACTTTAAACCAACGTTAAGCTTCATCAGTATCGATAAACCTTGGCACCAGCACCACATCATGAAATCAGCGAAGCTTGAGATATAACGCCAAATAAAAGGGATGGGGAGGAGTAGTTTCATGATGCCAGCGATCGTAATTGGTATAGAACATAAAACTGTCACGAGGATGGTCAACGCCGTGGTTAACACAAATAGGATGGGTGATAGAACCAAGGCAATCAACGTAGGCATTAGCTTATTCGTGTAATAGCATTTGAGGAATCAAAGCGCGATTTTACCAGAAGGCTTATTGAACAACAGCATTTCGCCAGATATATGAAAGATAAATTCAAAAGTATTAGCGTAGTTGATTATTTAGACTAATCTGTATGGGTGCTAGCAGTAATATGAAAATAACGGTGACTAATTGAAATATTATCCACATCGCGAGGGTGTTGGCTATTTTATGTTCTGTTAGAGATTTTTACGTGTAAGTTATTTAAAAGACTAATGAAATTGTAAATAAAAGTAGGATAAGAACACCTATTATTAAAACCATGATCTTTTGTTCACAAACTTATCCACAATTTGATCGTTCAGATCTGAATACTTGATCGCATTACTTATCAAATCTCCCGCTAAAATTCGTCTCTTGTCTCGAGGTATGGCATCCTTACCTCTAAGTCCACCATCACGATAAAGACATACTATGGCCGAAATCCCTGAAAATCCCCTGATCCTAGTTGATGGATCCTCATACCTGTACCGTGCATACCATGCTTTTCCTCCGTTAACGAACCGTGCAGGAGAGCCAACAGGGGCAATGTATGGCGTGTTGAATATGCTGCGCAGCCTGATGCTGCAATATCAGCCGAGTCACGTCGCTGTGGTATTCGACGCCAAAGGAAAGACTTTCCGTGATGAGCTGTTCGCTGAATACAAATCACATCGTCCACCCATGCCAGATGACTTGCGTGAGCAAATAGAGCCGCTGCATAAAATGGTTCAGGCCGTTGGTTTGCCTCTTCTGGCCGTTTCTGGCGTCGAGGCTGATGATGTTATTGGTACGTTGGCGCAGGCAGCTGAAAAGGCGGGACGCCATGTATTGATTAGCACCGGCGATAAAGATATGGCGCAGCTTGTGACGTCAAATATCACGCTGATCAACACGATGAATAATACCATTTTAGGGCCACAAGAAGTTTGTGAGAAGTACGGTGTGCCACCGGAGTTAATCATCGATTTTCTCGCCCTGATGGGGGATTCCTCGGATAACATCCCTGGCGTGCCCGGCGTTGGCGAAAAAACGGCTCAGGCGCTGTTACAAGGTATTGGTAGCCTAAAACAGATCTATAGCGATTTGGATAAAGTGGCGACGCTGAGTTTCCGCGGTGCCAAAACGATGGGCGCTAAGCTGGAGCTGAATAAAGATAAGGCCGATCTTTCATACCTGCTGGCGACGATTAAAACTGATGTTGAGTTGGATATTACCTGCGACGATCTCCAGCTCAAGCCGATGGATACTGAACAGCTGCACGAGTTATTTAGCCGCTACGAGTTCAAACGCTGGTTAGAAGACGCTGAGGCTGGTTCTTGGCTCAGCGGTGAAAAGAAAGCACCAACGGCGCGCAAACCTGCAAAAGCTGACAGTGAGCCGCTGGCGGCGGCTGTGGTGGAAGAGGCTACGTCGGTTTTATCACAGGAAAATTACCAAACTATTCTGGATGAGTCAGCGCTGGATGATTTGATTACCAGCTTAAAATCAGCGAAGGTTTTTGCCTTCGATACTGAAACTGACTCTCTGGATGTCTTAACGACCAATCTGGTTGGTTTATCATTTGCAACTGCGCCGGGCGTCGCGGCTTATATTCCGGTCGGCCATGATTATCTCGATGCGCCAGATCAACTGAGCCGAGATACAGTCTTGGCGAAGCTAAAACCCCTGTTGGAAGATGACAATCTTCATAAAGTTGGGCAGAACCTAAAATACGATCAAGGCGTCATGGCGCGTTATGGCATTGAGCTAAAAGGCATTGCATTCGACACCATGCTGGAATCGTATGATCTCGACAGCGTTGCCGGTCGTCATGATATGGACAGCTTGGCAGAGCGCCACTTAAACCATAAAACCATAACGTTTGAAGAAATTGCGGGTAAAGGTAAATCTCAGCTGACCTTTAACCAGATTGCACTTGAGCAGGCAGCCCCTTATGCGGCTGAAGATGCCGATGTGACTTTGCAGCTACACCTCAAACTTTGGCCACAGCTGGAAAAAGAAGCGGGTTTGAAGAAAGTCTTCACCGATATTGATATGCCTTTGGTTCCGGTACTTTCACGTATGGAGCGAACCGGCGTACTGATCGATAGCCATATTTTGGGCAAGCATTCTCAGGAACTGGCTATCCGTTTGGATGAGCTGGAGAAGAAGGCCCATGAGGCTGCGGGAGAACCCTTCAACCTCTCCTCGCCAAAACAGCTACAGGCGATTTTATTCGAAAAGCAGAAGCTGCCTGTTGTGAAAAAAACGCCGGGTGGCGCGCCTTCAACAAATGAAGAGGTGCTGGCTGAATTAGCGGAGCAAGGCTTTGAACTGCCAACCATTATTTTGGAACACCGCGGTTTAGCGAAGTTAAAAAGCACGTACACGGACAAACTCCCGCAAATGATTAATGGTGCGACTGGTCGAGTCCATACGTCTTATCATCAAGCGGTTACCGCAACCGGACGGCTTTCCTCCAGCGATCCTAACCTGCAGAATATCCCAGTACGTAATGATGAAGGACGCCGGATCCGTCAGGCTTTCATTGCGCCACAGGGCTATAAAATTGTTGCGGCCGACTACTCTCAGATTGAATTACGCATCATGGCGCACTTGTCGGGTGACAAAGGCCTGCTGGCAGCGTTTGCCGCCGGTAAGGATATTCACCGTGCAACGGCGGCAGAAGTCTTTGGCCTAGCGCTTGAAGATGTCACCAGCGAACAACGCCGCAGTGCTAAAGCGATCAACTTTGGGCTGATTTATGGCATGAGTGCTTTTGGTTTGGCTCGTCAGCTGAATATTGCTCGTGGCGAAGCGCAGCGCTATATGGACCTCTATTTTGAGCGTTATCCTGGCGTGCTGGAATATATGGAGCGTACACGGCAGCAGGCGGCAGAGCAGGGATATGTAGAGACGCTAGATGGCCGTCGCCTCTATCTGCCGGAAATTCATTCCCGTAACGGTATGCGCCGTAAGGCGGCAGAACGCGCCGCGATCAACGCTCCGATGCAGGGAACCGCGGCTGATATTATCAAACGCGCGATGATTGCCGTTGATGCATGGTTATTGGAGCAAAAAGAACCTTTAGTTCGCATGATTATGCAGGTGCACGATGAATTGGTCTTTGAAGTTCATGAGTCCATCATCGATCAAACTGTCGAGAAAGTTCGTGAACTCATGGAGAAAAGCCTTGAGTTGGCGGTTCCGTTAAAAGTTGATGTGGGTACCGGTGAAAACTGGGATCAAGCTCACTAAGTGATGGTTAATTAACCTATTTATGTAATTTAACTACATAAAATCGCGTTCATAATGCCGTTTGCGCTGATTAATTGAACGTATTCTTGTAAGTTAGCTACAAAAAAGGGTTTTCCCCCGTCTGAAAATGTTGTAGAGTTACAGACGTAGGGTACAGAGGTAAGATGTTCTATCTTTCAGACCTTTTACTTCACGTAATCGGATTTGGCTGAATATTAGCCGCCCCAGTCTTTTATGACTGGGGCGTTTTTTTTTGTCCAAACCAAAAAAAGGCCGCCTCAGCGACCTTGTTCAATAACTTGTTCAATAAGATGTTAGGCAGTTATTCCCCGCCTTCTTCCTCATCTTCTTCAGACAATGTTTCAGGCTCAATCTCACTGAACCACGTATTCAGTTTTTCACTCAGCTTATCGACGCCAAACTTCTTCAGCGAAGAGAACGCTTCAACTTGAATATCGCCCATAAATGGCAAAATAGCCTCACGCACCATATTTAGCTGAGCTTTGCGCGCACCGGATGCCAATTTATCGGCTTTAGTTAGCAACAGCATAACTGGTAGGTTGACGTCTACGGCCCACTGGATCATTTGCTGATCGAGATCTTTCAGCGGATGGCGGATATCCATCAACACCACCAATCCCTTCAGGCAGTTACGTTTTTGCAGGTATTCACCTAACGCTTTCTGCCATTTGCGTTTCATCTCTTCCGGAACTTCAGCATAACCATAGCCGGGCAAGTCAACCAGACGAATACCGTCGGTAACTTCAAACAGGTTAATCAGCTGAGTACGGCCTGGAGTTTTACTGGTACGCGCTAAGCCTTTTTGGTTGGTCAGCGTATTAAGTGCGCTGGATTTACCTGCGTTAGAGCGACCAGCAAAGGCGACTTCAATTCCGGTATCGGCCGGCAGTGCGCGAATATCAGGGGCGCTGGTGACGAAGTGTGTCACATGATAGTTATAAGTTTTACGGTTCAAAACGTTCGTCTCCATTAAAGCATGGGGGTATCTGGTGGGGATTATAACTGCATCAGACGCAAAGAGCGCATAAAACCGCTGTTTATCTGCTGTAAGCTCACGGCTTACAGCCGTGTAAGACATTGACCATTCGTTTTTCGGGCAATCACGTTTTCAGCTATAAGCCTGAATTTATTAAAGTAATAGATTCATATAATTACAAAACAACGTGATAAAGATCACATGAGAGCGGGCGTGCTAACCCATTGTGAAAGTAAGCCAATACTTTAAAGTATCTTTCAACGCCAAGGATAACGGCACGGAAAACTTCGTCAGGAAGACGAATCTCAGGGAACGCAAGAATGCGTAACGAGAGAAAGGACTCACGCTAAAGGAATTAGCGAAGATATACAGGATGTATATCGTAAAGGAAGACACAAACTCAGGATGAGTTTAGCGCTGGGATTGGCGCAACAAGGACAAGAGCCTCAGGAAGAGGATGCTAGGAGCAAAACGGCAAAGGGAAAAACCGGGACGTTGACTGCATTCAAGGATTGAATTGCGTGAATATCCTTCATTTGAAGGCTAGAATTAAGGCGACAGTTTAGGCTGTCGCCTTTTTTCTTTGTGTGCTTTCTGGTAGGGTGTGCGCATTGTCCGCCCCCTCAGCCTAAACGCCTGTTTTACGGGTGTCGGAGACTGGCGTATCAGGAATTAACCTGAGCTCGCTAATATTTCTCTACTCGATTTATCTCTCTGTGAGTACACGCTAATGAGTCCTGCCAATAAAACGCCGAAAGCTAAAACTTCAGCGCCAAAACAAAAACGAAAAACCCGTGTTGAGCTCGATCTGGAAGCTCGCGCCCGTAAGCGCCAGAAAAAGCACCGCGGTAACAAATCGGGTGGCCGTGCCAACCCAGAAGCTGCCAATAAAAAAACCGGTGATGCAGTCAAAGTTGTAGATCCGCGCATCGGCAGTAAAGTGCCTGTATCGCTGGTGGCAACAGAAGTGAAGAAGCCAAAAGCAAAAGCGCCTAAACCGGAAGCGAAAAAACGACTGACGCCAGAAGAAGAGCTGACTCAGTTGGAAAACGATCCGCGTCTGGATGCGCTGCTGATCCGTCTCGACGATGGCGAAGATCTCAACCAAGAAGAGCAAAGCTACGTCGACAATATGTTGGACCGTATTGATGCGCTGATGGAAGAGCTAGGCATCGAGTTGGGCGACGAAGATGACGAAGTCGACGAAGAAGAGCCAAAAGAAGACATCGTTAAATTGCTCAAACGCGGTAACCCGAAAGACGTATTTTAATCGTCAATGGGGCTAATCCTAACAATAGCCTTACTGCTTACGTGTTATCTGTTGTGGTTATTAGGTAAACTATGGTGGCTGTCGCGGCGTAAACAACGCTGGCGACAAGCTGCCATGACCCGCCAGTTTTCACGGCTTCCTCGTCACCGGTCTGGCAGACGAAATCATCGGAAGGAGTAAGCATGTCGGAACAGGCAATTGTCTGGGATCTGGCCCTGATTCAAAAATATAACTATTCTGGGCCGCGTTACACCTCATATCCTACTGCATTAGAATTCAGCGAAAGCTTCACCGACACTGAATTTGCGAATGCTGTAGCTCGTTATCCTGAACGTGCGCTTTCGCTTTACGTTCATATCCCGTTTTGCCACAAGCTGTGTTACTTCTGCGGCTGCAATAAGATCGTTACTCGCCAAACACATAAGGCGGATGAATATCTTGATAAGCTGGCATTTGAAATCCGCCAACGTGCACCGATGTTTGTGGGGCGAAAAGTCTCCCAATTACATTGGGGCGGTGGTACGCCAACTTATTTAGATAAAAACCAGATTTCACGCTTAATGCACATGCTGCGCGATGCCTTTGATTTTCTGCCGGATGCAGAAATTTCAATTGAGGTCGATCCGCGTGAAATTGAGCTGGATGTGCTCGACCACCTACGCCAAGAAGGTTTCAACCGCCTCAGTATGGGCGTGCAGGACTTCAACAAAGAAGTTCAGAAATTGGTGAATCGTGAGCAAGACGAACAGTTCATCTTCGATTTGATTAATCGGGCTAAAGCGATCGGTTTTACCTCAACGAATATCGATCTTATTTACGGCTTACCAAAGCAAACGCCAGAGAGTTTTAGCTATACGCTGCAAAAAGTGGCTGAGCTCAATCCTGACCGTTTGAGCGTATTTAACTATGCGCATATGCCGAAGCTATTTGCCGCGCAGCGCAAAATCAAAGACGAAGACCTGCCATCGGCAGACAGCAAGCTGTCTATTCTGCAAGAAACTATCGCGATCCTAACGGGGTCTGGCTATCAGTTTATCGGCATGGACCATTTTGCTCATGCTAATGATGAATTGGCGGTGGCTCAGCGTGAAGGCAAATTGCACCGTAACTTCCAAGGCTATACCACGCAGGGCGATAGCGATCTTCTGGGATTGGGCGTTTCCGCGATAAGCATGATCGGGGATAGCTATGCGCAGAATCGCAAAGTGCTGAAAGAGTATTACGCCGACGTACAAGACCATGGTCACGCGCTTTGGCGTGGGCTTTCCATGACTGAAGATGACTGTTTGCGCCGTGATGTGATTAAAAATCTCATCTGCAATTTCCGCTTAGACTATTCCCAAGTTGAGAGCCAATACGCGATTGTGTTTGCCGATTACTTCGCCGATGACTTAAAACTGCTGGCACCTTTGGTCGACGATGGGCTGGTGGAAATCACGCCAACCAGCATTGAAGTGACTCCGCGCGGTCGTTTGCTGATCCGTAATATTTGCATGTGCTTTGACATCTATCTGCGTAAGCAGGCGAGAATGCAGCAGTTTTCGCGGGTAATCTAAAAGGTGTATGTCTTGGTAGGAAAAGCCGATGTGGCTGGGCCTACCAAGACTTGAACTGAAGATCGAAGTTGTTACTTCAACAAATGTGCATTCACACTGTTTTCTGTTACTTCCCCCGTTAATGCCGTGATCAGGTTATCTACCGCGCAGGCCGCCATGTTATAGCGGGTTTCTTCCGTTGCTGAGCCGATGTGAGGCAGTGCAACAACGTTAGGTAACAGCAGTAACTTTGAATCAGCAGGCAATGGCTCCACTTCGAACACATCTAACCCCGCAGCGCGAATCGTACCGTTTTTTAACGCTTCAATTAATGCCGCTTGATCGACAATTTTGCCGCGCGCGCCGTTGATCAAAATAGCGCTGGATTTCATTTTAGCTAAACGTTCAGCGTTGATGAGCTTATGCGTTTGTTCACTGTAAGGCAGCGTAATACAGACGAAGTCAGACTGAGTGAGCAATTCATCCAGTTCGCAGCGACGAGCATTAAACTCCTTTTCCACCTGCATATTGGGGCGATCGTTCCAGTACAAAACATTCATGCCAAAACCCGCGTGGGCTCGACGCGCGAGCGCTGCACCGATACGCCCCATGCCCAAAATACCTATCGTTTTATGGTGAACGTCGACGCCATAGCTATCGCTGCCAATGCTGCGCGTCCATTTTCCGGCTTTCACCATTTCTGCCATTTCCAAAGCGCGGCGTGCGGTCATCAGAATCAGCGTAAACACGGTATCTGCAGTAGTTTCGGTGAGCACCGTTGGCGTGTGCATCAACACAATTTTACGCTGTGTCAGATCGGCTACGTCGAACTGATCGTAGCCAACTGAAATAGTTGAGATCGCTTTTAGCTTGGGCGCATGGTCTAGCAACTCAGCGCGCACCGGTACGCTTGCGCCAATCATGCCATCGGCATTTTTAAGCGCGGCGATAACTTCTGCGCGGTTAGTCTCATTGATTCCATCAAAGAATCGGACATCAAAATGGTCTTCTAATCGCTGTAGCAAATCAGAGGGTATTTTTTTATACAGAACAATGGATTGCTTCATAAAACTATTTCCCCTGAGCGACGGCTGAAGTGGGTTTAACGGTGGCTTTTTTTTGCGTATCTGATGGCTTAACAATGAGTGTTAAGCCAACGGCGACCAGTAGCGCACCCGCCATAAATACGTAGGACGCGGCTGGAGAGCCGGTAGAACCATTCAGATAACCCACAAACCACGAGCCAAAGAAAGAACCCAACGCTCCCATGCTGTTGATTAAGGCCATTGCGCCACCGGAAACGTTACGTGGCAGCATTTCAGGGATAATGGCGAAGAATGGACCGTAAGGTGCATACATCGCTGCGCCTGCGATAACCAACAGCGCGTAAGACCACCAGAAGTGATTGGCGCCGACGAGATAAGAGCCGATAAAGGCCAGTGCGCCGATCAACAGCAGCGGCCATACGAACAGTTTACGGTTTTGCATTTTGTCGGATGCCCAAGACACCACGATCATCGCAATGGTTGCGGCCAAATAAGGCACTGCCGACAGCCAGCCAGCTTCCACCATTCCCATATCAGAACCGTGGCGCAGAATCGAAGGTAGCCACAGTACAAAGCCGTACACGCCGATGCTCCATGCAAAATACTGAGCACACAGGATAATGACGTTACGCGAGCGGAAAGCTTCACTGTAGTTACGTACGGCCTTAATGCCCTGTTGTTCTTCAAGCAGTTTGGCCTGTAGCGCGGCTTTTTCAGATTCACTTAACCAGCCAACTTGTTCAGGTTTATCTTTAACCAACACCCACCAACAGAATGCCCAAATAACCGCTGGGAAGCCTTCGATGATGAACATTTCGCGCCAGCCATAGGCATGAATTAAATAGCCAGAAACCACAGACATCCACAGAACGGTGACCGGATTACCTAAAATTAAAAAGGTATTGGCTCTTGAACGCTCCGCCTTGGTAAACCAGTTACTGATGTAAATAAGCATGGCGGGCATAACCGCCGCTTCGACCACGCCAAGTGCGAAGCGAATAGCCGCCAGCGCAGGGATATTGCTGACTAAACCGGTTAACGTGGCGCACATGCCCCACAGGATCAGGCACCAAAATACCAGTTTACGTACGCTGCGGCGTTCGGCGTAAATGGCTCCAGGGATCTGGAAGAAAAAATAGCCGAGGAAAAATAGGGCGCCCAGTAGAGAGGCCATTCCTTTGGTGATGCCAAGATCTTCATTAATCCCAGCAGCGGAGGCAAAGCTGAAGTTCGCGCGATCAAGATAAGCCATGCTATAGGTGATAAAAATCACCGGCATGATGTACCACCAGCGCTTCGGGGCAATCGTTGATTTGCTCATGGTTATAATCCTTCAGTGTGGTTCAGATACATCCTTGGGATGTAGGGCCCAGAGGTGGATGTGTTATTTATTATTCGCCGAGTTCGGCTCGGGTTGGTAAGCCTTCGCTGTCCCCAATCGCCTGCACCGCTAGCGCACCAATTTTGTTACCGCGCATAACGGCATCCGGTAGCGCTTTTCCTTCAAGTAATGCACTGATAACACCGACGGCAAAACCATCACCCGCGCCAACGGTGTCAATCACGTTCTCAACGCGCACGGCGGCAACGTGCTGCTGGTGGCCGTCTGCGGTTTTAAACCAAGCACCATCTGGCCCGAGCTTGATGACGACGGCTTTTACGCCGCGGCTAAGATAGAAATCAGCAATCTCTTCCGGTGTTTGTTTGCCTGTGAGGATTTGCCCTTCTTTCAGACCCGGTAATACCCAATCGGCTTGGAAAGCTAAAGCATTCAGCTTTTCACACATCACCTGCTGGCTTGGCCATAGCACAGGGCGCAAATTAGGATCGAAAGAGATGGTTTTGCCCATCGCGCGCATTTCTTGCGCCGCGTGGTTGGCGAGAGCCAAAGAATCAGCGGAAAGCGCCGCCGCAACGCCGCTTAGGTGAAGGTGGCGGGCCTGAGAGAAATAGGCCCGATCGAAATCGTGAACAGAAAGGTGGCTGGCTGCCGATCCTTTGCGGAAATACTCTACCTTGGGATCGGTTCCATTTTCGGCTTTAGATTTCAGCTGAAAACCCGTTGGGAAGCGCTCATCAACGGTAACGCACTGATGATTTATTCCCTCTTGCTGTAGCGTCGCGAGCGTAAAACGGCCAAAAGAGTCGTTTCCTACACGGCTAACCCAGCCCACGTTCATCCCGAGGCGTGATAAACCAATCGATACGTTCAGCTCAGCGCCAGCGATACGTTTGGTAAACTGCATAGCCTGATCCAGTTCACCGGTTTCATTGGCGACGAACATGGTCATTGCTTCGCCATAGGTGATCACGTCTAACGGTGAAGTTTTCATATTAGTCTGCTCTCAATAAATTAACGTAGTGGCGGGTTACTGAGGTTAAGTCATCGCCTTTTAATGGGAATTCAATGCCGCGCATTGCCTGATGAGGAAGCTTAGCCAGTAAGGGTTTCCAGCGACCGTCGCTATTATCTAATTCCACCGCACACCAGCCTTGAGGCCGTTTTTCTGCGGCTTTCACATGTACGTAATGCACCATGTGCGCTAGCTTTTGCGCTGCACTATGCGCGTCTTCGTCTACCCAGTCCCAGTTCGCCATATCGAAGGTCATGCGTATTGGGGAATGGCAATCTTGTACCGCGGCAAAGAACGCGTTTAACGGTGATAAAATTCCGCAGTCCGGTGTTTGATCGTTTTCAACGACGAGTTGCACTTGGCGCTTGCTGAGCAAGGCGTTTAGTTCAGTAATGTCATAGCCTGGTTGATAATGCCCCAGAGAGAATTTCACCGTGCTAGCGTTGAGCTCGGCGGCTTCTCGTAAACGATTTTCGAGCTGTGGATTGAGTGAACCATCGAGGGCAAATAATCCTTCCGGTACTGAATAGACGGCGAAAAGCTGGTGGTCAGCAATTTGACGAGCTAAATGGCCTAAGGTGTTCAGTTCTGATTCGGATAATAGCTCACGGCGAATTTCAACGCCGTTGGCACCTGATTCGGCGATAATCGGCAGTAAATTAGCTTGTCCGCCTAGCTTTTTAATGTTGTCCCACCCGTAAGCGGCGGTCACAACGACGATATCTCTTTTCATATTCACTCCAATGATGGTCACTTCATCATCAATTCAATAATGCCAAGATATTTGGAACCGGTTCCATAAAAAAGCGAAATAATGAGGATGTATGACAGTTGTCACATATTGGTTTGGGGGGAATTCAGAAGTGTGATCGGGGTGGGATTGTCATTGCAAAATGTAAGCTTAATTCAGTGCATAAATGGCTGCTTATGGAGTATGCCCTTGCGGTGTAAGGTTTCGACCGCCAGATTTATGGCTGAATGGGTGTAAGGTTTCGACCGCCTATCCGGTTCGGCATTTACATATAGCTTCCGTCGAAGGCGTCCGAGTCGGGTGCGCCAGCGCGCGCACCCAACACCCGCGCGCTTTTATCCGAGACGCCATCTCCGCTCCGGTTTGGTATCGCCCATCCCGGGCGCCCCAAACTCCGTCACGACATCCCTGTCGTGCCGGCTCTTCCTACCAAGACTTAAACAATTAAAAGAGAGAAATAGAAAGATAAGAAGATAAAAATGTCTTTTGTCTTTTCCTGTTGAAAAAATGCATTTTAGAGCCGCCAGCAGGGATGCTGGTTGCAGGTCGAGGGCGCACAGGACGTGCGCTCCGAGACCGGTCGGCCAAGCGGCTCGGTAAAAAGCGCGCGAGTTGAGAGTCCCCGCGCAACGGGACTCTCATCGGACGCCTACGCCAGCGGCTTCATAGAAATGCAAATGCTCACAGGCGTTCGAAACCTTACGTATATCTATAATATTTAGATTGTCTTGTATGAACTTCAGTACAAACATACTCGGCGTTCGAAACCTTACACTACTTTGTAAAATCCCCGTTTCTACATTGCCCAAAAAATCACCGCCAGCAGCTGTGGTGACATAATCCTTAAAAACATCGCGAGTGGATAAACAGTCGCATATGACAGCGCCGCTGCGCCGCTAGTTGGATGTAGTCCGTTGGCGAAAGCAAGGGCTGGAGGATCGGTCATCGAGCCAGCCAGCATGCCGCAGATTGTTAGATAGTTCATTTTCGCCATAGTGCGAGCGAGGATCCCCGCAGTGAGCAGTGGAATCGCGGTAATTAAAATTCCATAGCCAATCCACGACAAACCATCACCATTAAGCAATGTATCGACGAAATTTCCACCAGACTTCAGACCAACAACGGATAAAAACAGCACGATGCCGAGTTCGCGCAGGGCAAGATTGGCGCTAGGTGGCATAAACCAATACAGCTTACCAATACTGCCGATACGGCCCAAAATAAGCGCGACCACCAATGGACCACCTGCCAAGCCTAATTTCAATGCGGCAGGGAATCCGGGGATGAAAAGGGGAATGGAACCGAGTAATACACCGAGCCCAATGCCGATAAACACCGGCAGCATTTGAACTTGTTGCAGCTTCTGCTGGGCGTTGCCGACGATATCTGCCACGCGATCGATAGATTCCGGTCTTCCCACCAGATTCAAGATATCGCCAAACTGCAGACTTGCATTGCTGCTAGCGACCAACTCAACGCCGGAGCGGTTAAGGCGAGATATCACCACGTCATATTTCTGTTTTAAATTCAGATCGCGGATTTTTTTACCCAATACCTTCTCGTTCGTCACCACAACTCGGCTCACTTGAAGTGCCGTACCGCGTGTAGACAGTGATGTATCGACCTGATCGCCGATGACTAAGCGCGCGTTTTCTAAATCCTGCTTTTGTCCAACCAGATGGATAAGGTCGCCTAATTCCAGCACCGTATCGGGCAGTGGCACCATCAGATGTTCGCCGCGTTTTAAGCGTGAACAGACGACTTCATCGCTGTTGATAATAGGAATGCTATGAATCGGCATCCCCGCCAGATTGGGGTTACGCACCGAGATGTTCATGGTTTGCAGCAGCTCATGCTGCAACCCATTTTTAGCGTCAAAATCTCTGGCCTCTGCATCTACGCTAATGCGAAATATTAAGCGTAGCAGCCACATAACCAGCAAAATTCCACATATTCCAAACGGGTAGGCCATGGCATACCCCATCCCCATTTTATCGACCAGCGCGGGATCGGAACCTAAATCAGTCAGAATTTGCTGCCCGGCGCCAAGCGCAGGGGTATTGGTTACTGCGCCTGAAAACACACCAAGGATCACCGGAAGAGGAACATCAAACAGCTTGTGGATGAGCGCCGTCACGATGCCGCTTAGCACTACCATCAGAACAGCAAAGCCGTTAAGCCTGAGACCTGAAACGCGTAATGAGGAGAAGAAACCGGGCCCAACCTGAATTCCGATGGTGTACACGAATAAAATTAGGCCGAATTCTTGGATAAAATGCAGCATATCGCCGTTGAGATCGAGAGCGTACATCTGAGCAAAATGGCCTACGATAATTCCGCCAAAAAGCACGCCCCCGATGCCTAAGCCAACACCATAAATGCGCCAATTGCCGATCCACAAACCCAGCACAGCAACGAGCGCCAGCAGACTAACCGTAAGGGCGATATCGCTCATCGTACACATCCTTGATTCTACTGCTAATAAAAGGCGGCATCGAACTCGCTCGCCGTTGATCAATGGTTAACGTCTAACTGCTTACAATTACTGTGGATTCTCGCAAAAGCAAGCATGCACATCTGTGGCGTAAGCCACATAACCGCAGTCATTGTGAAACGATTCACCTATTGTGTTTGTGAATTGGATGTTTTATCGCCAGCTCAAATCATTGCGATGATGCAGCAATACGCAGAAGTGCGCTCTTTAAGATAATCTTACTACTAGTTTAAGTGGTTATTATTATCGTGCATGTGTATTTTTTTCGTTCGATTTAAATTGAATAAGCAACGGTCTGCGCGAATGGATTTTCACACGAGGGGTTGATATGGCATCACGAGCAGAATTAGACGAGTTTCAGCGTTGGTGGGATACAGAAGGCGATTGGGTTGAAGAGCCTAATGAACGTCGCAAAGGTATGAGCGGCGTTCAGCGCATTGAACGTAATGGTAAAACGCTTTATGTAAAACGTCAGGTGATGCACCTATTCCACTCTCTGCGTTATCCATTTGGGCGTCCAACAATTGTGCGCGAAATTCAGGTGATCAACGAACTCTCTGCGGCAGGCGTGATTGTCCCCAAAATCGTATACGGTAAAGCGCTGCAAATTAATGGCGAATGGCGTGCCCTACTCGTGACGGAAGATATGAAGGATTTTGTTTGTATCGGTGATTGGTATACACAGAAACAGAATCAAGCCTGTGAGCCTGACGTGATGAATGAATTGCTCAAGCAGATTGCCGTTGCCTTTAAAAAAATGCATAGCGTAAATCGGCAGCATGGTTGCTGTTACGTCCGGCATATTTATGTGAAAAGTCGCGGAGACGTTCAGGCTGGTTTTTTAGATCTTGAAAAGAGTCGCCGCCGTTGGGTGAGAGAGAAAGCGGTGCGGCATGATTTTAAACAGTTAGAGAAATACTTAGAACCGATCCCGCCTGAAGATTGGCAGCGTGTCAAAGAGCACTACTATTCTTTATAACGTATTCTTTAACATGCGTCCTATTCTCCGCTGAAACATGGGCAGGTTGTCCTGCCCATCACCGGTTTATATTTCTAGTTTTTGACCGCAATCTGAGGATTGACGCAGTTTTCCTTCACCGTGCCGTTTAACGCAGCAATCAGATTATCGACGGCGCATTCGGCCATGCCGTAGCGGGTTTCATGAGTGGCTGAGCCAATATGCGGTGCTAAAACCACATTTTTGAGTTTCATCAGTTCTGAGTCATGCGGCAATGGCTCGCGTTCAAACACATCTAAGCCTGCCGCGAGAATAGAGCCATCTTTCAGCGCCTCAACTAAGGCATCTTCATCAATGACAGGCCCGCGACCTGCATTGATCAAAATCGCACTTTTTTTCATTTTGTCTAACTGTGCACGCCCAATCATATGGTGAGTTTGTGACGTGAGCGGCAGCGTTATGCAAACAAAATCGGATTGGGCGAGTAGCGTATCTAAATCGCAATGTTGCGCCTGATATTTTTGATTCGCCTCTGGGTTTGGGGTGCGAGTGTTATAAAGCACTTTCATACCAAAACCAAAGTGAGCGCGCTGCGCCAGCGCCATACCAATGCGCCCCATGCCAAGAATACCCACGGTTTTGTGGTGAACGTCCGTTCCGTAATAATCGGCTCCAAGGCTATCATTCCAGTGCCCGTCACGGATCCATGCATCTAATTCTGGAATGCGGCGCGCAGTTGCTAGCATCAGTCCCATCAACGTATCCGCGACGGTTTCCGTTAACACGGTGGGTGTATGCATCAGCAAGATGTTACGCCGGGTCATCTCGTTGACGTCAAAATTATCGTAGCCGACTGAAATGGTTGAAGCCGCCCGAAGTTTAGGCGCTTGCGCCAGTAGGTCAGCGTCAATACGTCCGCCAGAACCGATTAACCCTTCTGCGTTTTTTAGTGCCTGTAAAAATGCAGGGTAGGTTTGATGAGATAGCTCGTCAAAGGCGGTCACGCTGAAGTGTTCGTCGAGCTTTTGGCGCAGGTCAGCGGGTAGCGTTTTATAGAGAACGATCGCAGGTTTCATGTTTGCTCCTAAGAGATAGGCGTCAGGATTGGCTGATAATTCAGGCTCTTTCATTTCAGCATAACAGCGAAAGATGCAAACAGGGTTCTGAATTGGGTCTTAATCGCGATGAGTTTTAAGGATTCTGCCAACAAAAAAGGGCGTTGCTAGAACAACGCCCTTTCTCATGAGAGGGGGAGAGTAAACGGGTTAACCCAAAAAACTCAGCAAAGCGGCACATAGCACGGCGGCAAATGCAGTCTGCGATGAGTGTCCGGCGGCGGTGGCGAGCTCTGCACCCTGCGAGATCAAGCTCAGTAGCGAATCGATCATCATAACCTCCAAAAACTGTGCCGATGATCATACCGATCCGCGGTGTACTGTTAAAGATCGGCATAGCCGTTTTTTTGTGCGCTGGATTGTATTTTTATTAACCAACCACGGCGCATTAACAAACCTCTAATGATCGGCTAACGATTACTCCATTCCCAACTCTTTTAGCTTACGTGTCAGGGTATTGCGCCCCCAGCCGAGCAGTCGTGCCGCTTCTTGTTTATGACCATGGGTGTGACGCAGCGCGGTCGTCAGCAGAATGCGCTCCATCTCTGGTTGAGCTTCAGACAACAAGTCCTGATGGCCAGACCGCAAGGCATGCTCTGCCCACTGAGCTAAAAGTGCAGACCAGTGATCGGGAGAGACGGTTCCGCTGGTGGATTCCGGTGCGCTGGTTTCAAATAGTTCGCTTGGCAAATCTTGAACCAGCAACTCTTGTCCAGCGGCCATAACGGTAAGCCAACGGCAGGTGTTTTCTAGCTGACGAACGTTGCCCGGCCACGGAAGACGGGTGAGCGCCAACTCGGTATCAGGGTGAAGAATTTTGGCTTCAACGCCTAATTCGGTGGCAGCCACTTTCAAAAAGTAACGCGCGAGGCGAGGGATATCTTCACGGCGCTCGCGCAATGGAGGCAAGTGCACGCGAATAACGTTGAGGCGGTGGAATAAATCCTCACGGAATTTCCCTTCCTGCACCCGTTGCTCAAGGTTTTGATGCGTTGCAGCAATAATGCGTACATCGACTTTGACTGGAGCATATCCGCCAACGCGATAAAACTGACCATCGGCTAACACGCGCAGCAGGCGGGTTTGGACATCCAGCGGCATATCTCCGATTTCATCTAGAAACAGTGTGCCGCCGTCTGCCTGTTCAAAACGACCCTGACGAATTTGATTCGCGCCGGTAAAGGCCCCTTTTTCGTGGCCAAACAGCTCTGACTCAATCAGATCTTTAGGGATAGCAGCCATATTCAGCGCAATAAACGGTGCTTTGCCGCGTGGGCTATGGCGATGTAGCGCGTGCGCCACCAACTCTTTACCCGTACCCGATTCACCGTTAATCAATACGCTGATTGAAGAGCGCGAAAGTCGGCCGATAATGCGAAAGACATCCTGCATCGCCGGTGCTTCACCGATAATATCCGCTGCCGGATCGTTAATGGGTTCGCTGCGTGCGGGATGCTGCTGTTCTTGATAGTGGCTGATTGCACGCTCGACAAGGGCGACCGCTTCATCAATATCAAAAGGCTTAGGCAAGTAATCAAAAGCGCCTTGCTGATAAGCGCTGACCGCGGCATCCAAGTCTGAATGTGCGGTCATTATGATGACCGGAAGCATAGGATGGCGCTGTTTTATCTGCTTGAGTAAAGCTAAGCCATCCATGCCAGGCATGCGGATATCGGATAACAAAACGTCCGGCGTTTGGCTGGCTAAGGCATCCAGTACCTCATTTCCGTTCTCAAACGTGACGCAGCGCAGACCCGCGCCGGTCAGTGCACGTTCCAGCACCCAGCGGATGGAACTGTCATCATCAACGATCCAGACGATTCCCTGTTGCGTTGTCATAATCACCTCTGTTTACGGAAGGCCGCTTAGTGAATGTTGTGAATTACTTGCGAATAGGCAGATAAACCGAAAACTCGGTATGCCCCGGCCAACTATTAAATTCAATTTTACCCTGATGCTGGTCGATGAGATTTCTGGCAATCGACAGGCCGAGTCCGGTACCGCCTTCGCGGCCACTGACCATCGGATAAAACAGGGTATCGTGCAGATGGGCGGGGATCCCCGGACCATCATCTTCAATATCAATGCGCGCCGCTAAACGATAACGTTCGCCATGCAGCGTGAGCTGAAATGCGGTTCGCGTGCGCAAGGTAATCGTGCCACCCGCGTTTCCAAGCGCTTGGAGCGCATTGCGGGTGATATTTAGCAGCACTTGTTCAATCTGTTCTGGATCGTGCTCAAGCTCCGGCAGGCTCGGATCATAATCCCGAACCAGCGTGACGTTGTTGGGGCATTCAAGCGAAACCAGCTGGCAAACGCGTTCTGCCACCTGATGAATACTTTGTGTGACGTGTTGACCGGGGCGCTGTGGGCCTAATAGACGATCGACCAAATTTCTCAGGCGGTCTGCCTGCTCGATGATGACCTTGGTGTATTCGGTCAGCGAAGGATCGGGCAATGCTTTGGCTAATAGCTGCGCCGCGCCGCGTAACCCGCCGAGCGGGTTTTTAATCTCATGAGCCAGCCCACGCACTAAATCGCGGGCGGCAACCTGCTGTGCATGCTGGAGCTGCTCTTGGCTTAGGCGGCGCTGGCTATCCATTGGTGAGAGCTCCAACAGGATAAAGTCATCACTCATGGGTTGTGCCGTGAGCGCCATAATGTGGGCATGACCATCGATAACCAGCGTGACTTCATTATCGGTAAACCCCTGTCCGGCGTGCAGGCTATCGTGCATCAGGCGAATATTCAGCGAGAAGTAGCCTAATAAGTCTGGGAGTGGAGTGCCGAATAATTTGCGCGAGCTTTGGGCTAACAGCTGTTGCGCGGCAGGATTGGCGTAATGAATCGCCAGATTGCGATCGAGCAACAATACGCAGGTAATCAGAGAATTGAGAATTTGCCCGGGATCAGGCTGTTTGCGTGCGGTTTGCGCATCGGTCATGGATTGGTCGGCCATACTGCGGGCTCCTGCACTGTTTTGGTGCAAATTAGATAAATGCACTTTAGCATGCTTTCAAAACCGTGGGATTTGGCGAGTTAAAAAAATTTCTCTGCTGGTGCCCATCAGTTAGGTGCTCAAAAAAAGTGGAGAAAAAAACCCATCCGAAGATGGGTATAAAGTTTCCACGGCAACAAAAAATCGACGAACCAATTTGAATCTTTTAGCGGCACGCCATAAGGCGTGCCAAGCGTATGAGCGTGTTTTAAGACGCTGGTTTTAAACGCCGGATTTAAACGCTGTAGTACAGTTCAAACTCAACAGGATGTGGCGTCATGCGCACACGTTCCATCTCTTCCTGACGCAGTTTGATGTAAGCATCGATCGCGTCGTTAGTGAACACACCACCGCGGGTCAAGAATTCACGGTCAGCATCCAGACAGGCCAGCGCTTCGTCCAGAGAACCCGCAACGGTAGGGATCTCTTTCGCTTCTTCTGGTGGCAGATCGTACAGGTTCTTATCCATAGCATCGCCAGGATGGATTTTGTTCGCAATACCGTCCAAGCCTGCCATCAACAGTGCAGCGAAGCACAGGTATGGGTTAGCCGCTGGATCTGGGAAGCGAACTTCAATGCGGCGTCCTTTCGGGCTGGCGATAACTGGAATACGGATAGAAGCAGAACGGTTACGGGCAGAGTAAGCCAGCATAACTGGAGCTTCGTAGCCAGGGACCAAACGCTTGTAGGAGTTAGTCGTTGGGTTTGCCAGCGCATTGATTGCTTTAGCATGTTTGATTACGCCGCCAATGTAGTACAGCGCCATTTCAGACAGGCCAGCGTATTTGTCGCCTGCGAACAGGTTAGTCCCGTTCTTAGACAGAGACATATGGCAGTGCATACCAGAACCATTATCGCCAAACATTGGTTTTGGCATAAAGGTGGCTGTTTTGCCGAATGCGTGAGCCACGTTGTGAACCACGTATTTGTAAATCTGAATTTCGTCAGCTTTTTTGGTCATGGTATTGAAGCGGGTTGCCACTTCGTTCTGACCGGCTGTTGCAACTTCATGGTGATGAGCTTCAACCACCAAACCCATGTCTTCCATGGTTAGACACATGGTAGAACGGATATCCTGTGAAGAATCGACAGGAGGCACTGGGAAATAGCCGCCTTTCACCGCTGGACGATGGCCTTTGTTGCCGCCTTCGTATTTGGTGCTGGAGTTCCATGCGCCTTCGATATCGTCAATAGCTACGTGGGAGCCACGAATGCTGCTGCCAAAACGAATGTCATCGAACAGGAAGAATTCTGGTTCAGGCCCAAACAGAACGGTATCTGCGATGCCTGAAGCGCGCAGGTAATCTTCTGCACGTTTAGAGATGGAGCGCGGGTCGCGGTCGTAGCCCTGCATGGTGCCTGGCTCAAGAATGTCGCAACGGATAATCAGAGTCGGTTCTTCAAAGAACGGATCCAGAACCGCAGTGCTTGCATCTGGCATCAGCACCATGTCGGATTCGTTGATACCTTTCCAGCCGCCGATAGAGGAGCCGTCAAACATTTTACCTTCTTCGAAGAAGTCGGCATTGACTTGATGAGCAGGGATCGTAACGTGCTGTTCTTTACCTTTCGTATCAGTAAAACGCAGGTCTACGAATTTGACTTCATGCTCATTCAGCATTGTTAATACGTGTTCAGCGGACATACTCTACTCCCGGTTGCCTAAGGTCGTCGTGGAACGAATCTGTATATATAAATGGTTTTTTCACCATAAATTTATACAAGCTAAAACCATGCCAACTTTACAAATCGCTCGGAAAGCGCATAATTGGCGTATCTGGTGGTAGGAGACTATGCACCAGAATCGAATTCCGCACCAGAATGGTGCAGTGTAAGATTTCATATGCACCATTCCAGTGCAAATTGTTCATTCCCGCGCCGTTTGGCATCGTGAATAGGATCACAAACTCACCTTTTTACGGTTGTTTATAAGAGATGCTTGTGATCTTGTTTAGTCCCTCGCTTATTACGTGTACAATAGCGCGCTATTTCTAATGCCTGAGGCAAAGCTGTGATCGAAAATCTGCGTAACATCGCCATTATTGCGCACGTTGACCATGGGAAAACCACCCTGGTTGACAAGTTGCTACAACAATCCGGCACGTTCGGTGAACGTGAAGAAGCAACTGAACGCGTAATGGACTCCAACGATTTGGAGAAAGAGCGTGGGATTACCATCCTCGCGAAAAACACCGCCATTAATTGGAAAGACTACCGTATCAACATCGTGGATACCCCGGGGCATGCTGACTTCGGTGGCGAAGTTGAACGTGTAATGTCTATGGTTGACTCGGTACTGCTGGTTGTTGACGCAATGGATGGCCCTATGCCGCAGACCCGTTTCGTGACCAAAAAAGCATTTGCTAACGGTCTGAAACCAATTGTGGTTATCAACAAAGTTGACCGTCCGGGCGCACGTCCTGACTGGGTTGTCGATCAGGTATTCGACCTGTTCGTTAACTTGGACGCAACCGACGAGCAGCTGGACTTCCCAATCGTTTACGCATCTGCGTTGAACGGTATTGCGGGTCTGGACCATAACGATATGGCCGACGACATGACTCCGCTGTATCAAGCGATTGTTGACCATGTATCTCCGCCACAAGTTGAAGCTGACGCACCTTTCCAGATGCAAATTTCTCAGCTGGACTACAACAACTACGTTGGCGTTATCGGTATCGGCCGTATCAAACGCGGTAAAATCAAACCTAACCAACAGGTTACTTTGATCGATAGCGAAGGCAAAACTCGTAACGGTAAAGTCGGTAAAGTTCTGACCCACATGGGTCTGGAGCGTATCGAAGCTGACGTTGCTGAAGCTGGCGACATCATCGCAATCACCGGTCTGGGTGAACTGAACATTTCCGACACTATTTGTGAAGTGGGTAATGTTGAAGCTCTGCCTGCTCTGAGCGTTGATGAACCAACTGTAACCATGTACTTCTGCGTAAACACCTCTCCGTTCTGCGGTAAAGAAGGTAAATACGTGACCTCCCGTCAGATCCTGGAGCGTCTGCAGAAAGAACTGGTACACAACGTTGCTCTGCGCGTTGAAGAAACTGAAGATGCTGATGCATTCCGCGTTTCAGGCCGTGGTGAACTTCACCTGTCGGTTCTGATCGAAAACATGCGTCGTGAAGGTTTCGAGCTGGCAGTATCTCGTCCTAAGGTTATCAACCGTAAGATTGATGGCCGTATGCAAGAACCGTTTGAAAACGTAACTCTGGATATCGAAGAGCAGCACCAGGGTTCAGTCATGCAAGCCATGGGTGAACGTAAGGGCGACGTTAAAAACATGGTTCCAGATGGCAAGGGTCGTATCCGTTTGGATTACATCATCCCTGCGCGTGGCCTGATCGGCTTCCGTACTGAATTCATGACTATGACTTCTGGTACTGGTTTGCTGTACTCCACCTTCAGCCATTACGACGATGTACGTCCAGGCGAAATCGGCCAGCGTCAGAACGGCGTGCTGATCTCTAACGGTCAGGGTAAAGCGGTTGCGTTTGCTCTGTTCGGTCTGCAGGATCGCGGTAAGCTGTTCTTGGGTCACGGTGCAGAAGTTTATGAAGGCCAGATCATCGGTATTCATACTCGTTCTAACGACCTGACCGTTAACTGCTTGACCGGTAAGAAACTGACCAACATGCGTGCGTCTGGTACTGATGAAGCAACTACCCTGGTTCCTGCGATTAAAATGTCTCTGGAACAGGCTCTAGAATTCATCGATGACGACGAATTGGTAGAAGTGACTCCGGTTTCTGTACGTATCCGTAAACGTCACCTGACTGAAAACGACCGTCGCCGCGCAGCTCGTGGCCCTAAAGAAGACTAATCTTCTTTAACGATTGTTTAAGTCTGATATTAGGGCACCTTAGGGTGCCCTTTTTTATACCTAAAAATTAGATCCAGTTTTCATCATCTAGCATTTCTGCCGTTTTTACTGCCGTAGAGTTTTTTACCGTTTTTGTGGTTTGGCCATTAATTTGAAAGACGGCGACGGCCTGTGTGAGGCTGCCTGAGAGATCTTCAACGTTTGCGGCTGTGGTTGCGACCTGCTCGACCAAGGCCGCATTTTGTTGAGTGACCTGATCCATTTGGGTGATGGCTACGCGTATTTGTTCTACTCCACGGCTTTGCTCTTCAGAGGCGTAAGAGATGCTGTCCATCATCGTGCTTGCCTTCGAGATGGCGCTGGTCATTTCTGCGATTGTTGACCCCGTTTTATCTGCCAGTTCCGCACCTTCTTGAATTTGGTAGGCAGATTCAGAAATCAGGCTGTTAATTTCTTTTGCTGACTGTGCAGAGCGTTGGGCAAGGTTACGCACTTCGCTGGCGACAACGGCAAATCCACGCCCGGCTTCGCCTGCACGAGCGGCCTCCACGGCGGCATTCAGAGCCAGTATATTAGTTTGGAAAGCAATGCTGTCGATGACGCTAATGATATCGCCCATCTTTTGCGCATTGGTTTTGATGGTGTGCATTTTGGTGGTCATGTTCTTCATCTGCTGCTCGCCTTCATGAGCGATAGAAGCCGATGTTTGGATCATGGAGGAGGCTTGCACGGCGTTATCCGCGTTGAGCTTAACCGTAGACGATATCTGCTCCATGCTGGCGGCCGTTTCTGCTAGCGCGGATGCCTGCTCTTCCGTACGGCTGGAGAGGTCGGTGTTGCCGGCTGCAATTTCTTGAGTGCCAATATTAATCGACTCCACGCCGTCGCGAATGGACTTCACGGTTTCAATCAGTTCATATTGCATCTCTTGCAGTGCGGCGCATAACTTACCGATTTCATTATTGTTTTCGACGTCAATCGGGTGGCGAAGATCGCCTTTACCAATTTGGGCAAAATAGCCGGATACCTTGTTCAATGGCTTCACCAAGATGCGATCCAGCCAGAAGTAAGCAATGATAAATAGCACCACTACGGCAACTAAAATAGCGCACATGATTTGAATGGAGAACGTGTAAGAGGCCGTGCTATCGGCACTCGCCTTGACCAGATTTTCCTGACGCAGGTTCACATAGTTGGCGTACTGGTCATCATATTCTTTCCGCACCTTCACACGAGATTCTTGATAGCTGGTCATGGACTGTTGCAGTTGTTCTGGTGTGGTGAAATTTTCCAGTAAGCCAATATTCGCCAACGCGCTTGAAACCTGATCCGCCTGGGCTTTTTCCATGATCCTACCGATTTCAGGCCGGCTCATCGTTATACCTGGGATCTTCATGAACAAGTCAAAGTTAGTCTGCGAAGCTTGTAATTCTTGGCGTAATGTTTTGACGACCTGCGGCACATTAACCGGCATGTTATTGGTGAGTTGAATAACGGTGCTATCAATAATCGAACGCAGGCGTAAGACGGCATCACGTGAATCGGAGAGTGCTTTTTGTTCGCTTGCGGTGACTTCCAGAAAGCTGACGTCTTTATCGTTTTGATGAAGAAAAAACATTCCGATTCCACTGGATGTAAATTGGAGTAAGGCAAATACGGCCAATAAAATGAGCAGCCCTGTTCTGATTGTTAGATTTTTAAACATAATTTCCGGCCTTATTTTGGGTAATAAATATGCGATGTTTGATTTGCTATCGGCGGAAGTTAGAAAATTCTTATACCCACAGTGAAATAAAGGTTTTGATGCTATTGAAATAGTCATGCGCAGTGAGGAATTGTGATCTATGTCCAATTTTTGCGCGTTTAAGTAGGGAGTTCGGCTATCAGGGTGTTGTAGAAAGCCCCAGAACAGCGGATTTTGGATATTCTGTATTCGTTGCGGCGTTTAGAGACGGTGCCTATTTCAGCGCACGATTTCAGGTTAGAGTAAAAACTCACAAAAAATCAGGAGCGGCACATGTTGTACATCTTTGATTTAGGGAATGTGATTGTAGATATTGATTTTAAGCGCGTGCTCGGTGTTTGGAGCAAATATAGCGGTGTGCCGCTGGCCACGCTGTCCGAACGATTCAAAATGGGCGAGGTTTTCCAGCAACACGAGCGTGGCACCATTACCGATGAAGAGTTTGCGCACAAACTCTGTGCTGAAATGGGGATAGCACTCAGCTTCGAACAGTTTGAGTTAGGCTGGCAGTCGGTATTTGTTGGTCTGCGTCCGGAAGTGATTGAGCTCATGAAAAAACTGCGCAGCTACGGCAATCGCGTGGTTGTGCTATCAAACACCAACCGCCTACACAGCAACTATTGGCCGAAGCATTATCCTGAAGTGGAAGCCGCCAGCGATCATATGTATCTCTCCCAAGATCTCGGTATGCGTAAGCCAGATGCGGAGATTTATCAGCACGTGTTGGCTCAGGAGCATTGTCCAGCCAGCGATGCGGTATTCTTTGATGACAACGCTGAAAACGTTGCGGCCGCAGCGGCGTTGGGGATTAAGTCTATTCTCGTCACGGATAACCAAGTGGTGCCCGCGTATTTTGCCTAGCCTATCTATGGGATAGGTAATAAGGGGGCAGGTAATGGGATAATTTGTTTTATCCTGCGCATTTTTTTGCGCAACCCCAAGAAAACGTTAACATTAAAAGATGTTTAACCGCTCAGGCCGTAATGTCATGGTCTGAGCGTTGTTTTCAGGAGGGGGCATGACCCTTTTTTCTTGGCAGTCAGCGAAGTCCTGCATCTCTTTTGGGCGTCTTTTGTGGGCCAGAGTCAATCACGACCGAGTGAGCATGATGGCGGGCAGTTTAGCCTATGTTTCGCTGCTATCTCTGGTTCCTCTCGTCACCGTGGTCTTCTCGTTGTTTGCCGCTTTCCCCATGTTTGGCGAAGTTTCCGAGCAGCTCAAACACTTTATTTTTACCAATTTTGTTCCCGCTGCTGGCGATGTGGTGCAGTCTTATATCGAACAGTTTGTCGCTAACTCCAGCAAGATGACCGCCGTGGGTGCCGTTGGGCTGATTGTCACGGCCCTGCTGGTCATCTCTTCCGTTGACGGTGCGCTAAACCATATTTGGCGTAGCCGTACTCAGCGCCCAATCGTCTATTCATTTGCGATCTATTGGATGGTATTAACCCTAGGACCCATTTTAGTGGGGGCCAGCATGGCGATTAGCACCTATCTACTTTCCATTCGCTGGCTGGCGATGACCGGTGTGTATTCGCTGGTGGATCAGATGCTGCGCATTTTTCCTTTCCTGCTCTCCTGCGCTAGTTTCTGGCTCATTTACTGCGTCGTGCCCACGCAGCGAGTACCCGCCAGAGATGCGCTGATCGGCGCGGCTGTGGCAGGGCTGTTGTTCGAATTGGGCAAAAAAGGCTTTGGGCTATACGTCACGATGTTTCCATCGTATCAATTGATTTATGGCGTACTGGCCGTGATACCGATACTGTTTGTCTGGGTCTACTGGAGCTGGTGTATTGTGTTATTAGGCGCAGAGATTACCGTCTCGCTAAGTGAATACCGCGCTATGCATCAGCGCGTAAAACGAGAAGAAAACCAGAAAATTCAAGCGACACCGCCAGAAAACGATAAGGAAGAGAAGAACTAAATGATAGCGTTAATTCAGAGAGTAACTCATGCCAGCGTTGTTGTTGAAGGCACCACCGTGGGCGAGATTGGCCCGGGGCTGCTGGTATTACTGGGCGTTGAAAAAGAAGATAACGAACAAAAAGCCCAAAGACTGCGTGACAAAGTATTGGGCTATCGAATTTTCAGCGATGAAAACGACAAGATGAATCTTAACGTTCAGCTGGCCGGTGGCAGCGTACTGGTGGTTTCCCAGTTTACCTTAGCCGCAGACACTCAAAAGGGGATGCGCCCAAGCTTCTCCGGCGGAGCTGCTCCCGATGAAGCCGAACGTCTGTATGAATACTTCGTTGGCCAGTGCCGTGAAACCGGCATCAACACCCAAACCGGGCAGTTTGCGGCTGATATGAAGGTTTCGCTACTCAATGATGGGCCGGTCACCTTCTGGCTCCAGGTTTAGGCTATCTTGCTTGCCATTTTGAGGTTGGGCAGTGCTCAGAATCCTCACGTACTATTGTACGCTCCGGTTCTTGCGCGCTGTCCGCTCTCAAAATGACTGCGCCGATAACGCCTAAACCACGATGATTATCTGTACCTTTGCGATTGTACGATGAGAGAGAGCAAGTTATGTATCACCTGCGAGTTCCGGTTACAGAGCAAGAGCTAAAAGATTATTACCAGTTTCGCTGGGAGATGCTGCGTAAGCCGCTGCATCAGCCTGTGGGATCGGAGCGTGATGCCTATGATGCGATGGCGCATCATCAAATGGTGGTTGATGAATCGGGAAAACCTGTAGCCATCGGGCGTTTATATATCAATGCCGATAATGAAGCCTCTATCCGCTTTCTAGCGGTTGATCCAACCGTACAGGCCAAAGGGTTAGGAACGCTGGTGGCGATGACGCTGGAGTCTGTAGCGCGTCAGGAAGGGGTTAAACGCGTGGTGTGTAGCGCACGCGAAGATGCGGTAGAGTTTTTTGCCAAGCTGGGTTTTGAAAATCAGGGCGAAATTACCGCACCGCAAACCACGCCGGTACGCCATTTTCTGATGATTAAACCGGTAGCAACGCTTGATGATATTTTGCATCGCCCTGATTGGTGCGCTCAGTTGCAAAAAGCATGGTACGAAAACATCCCGTTAAGTGAAAAAATGGGTGTGCGAATCAGCCAATATACTGGTCAGCGTTTTGTGACCACCATGCCGGAGTCAGGCAATCAAAACCCACATCAAACGCTGTTTGCAGGTAGCCTGTTTTCGCTGGCGACGTTAACGGGCTGGGGGCTGATTTGGCTGCTGCTGCGTGAACAACATTTAGGCGGAACCATTATTCTGGCCGATGCACATATACGCTATAGCGCACCGATTACCGGTCGACCACGCGCGGTTGCGGATCTCAGCTCCGTCAGCGGCGATCTGGACAGGCTTGCTCGCGGGCGCAAAGCTCGCGTTCAGCTTTCGGTAAATCTGTATGGTGATGAGCATCCAGGCGCGGTGTTTGAAGGGACGTATATGGTACTGCCTGCGACCGAAGATGATGATGAGGGCAGTATTCAGTGAGGCTGGGTGAATAGTAGCCCCACCTTGGGCAGTAATGCCGTTCGTTTAAGAGATCGAGATACACGGGTCTACCACACCGCGGGGCGGTTACGGAACACATCCATGTGTTCCTCCCTAAAGGGCAACGCTTCCGCGTTGTTCAACTTTGCTCCAGGCAAAGTTGTCGGCGGCTTACGCCGCTACGACCCCATCGGTGTGCTCCCCCTAAAATCGAGCTTAAGTGAACGACATTACACTTCGGGTAGGAGTTGTCGCAGAGCTTATGCCGCCTGCGGCATCCCGACCTGCTTATTACGCAAGAACAGCGCCACAAGCGTCAGCCAAATAATACCGCTCATCAGGTTAAATAGGCTGAACCAGCTATTACCGCCGAGCAAATAGGCGTGTTTGGTTAACTCAATACCGACGGTAAAAATCAGCATACTGAGCATGCCCATTGCCGCCGACACTGTGCCTTTGCTCATATCGCTGGAAAATAGCGTTAAACGATATAATCCTGCGTTAGCGATCCCGATCCCGAAGGCGTAGATACTCAGTCCCGCCGTCATCCACAGATAGGCATGAGAAGCGTGCACCGTCGCAACCGCCGCGATTGCCAGTCCCAGCATCATTGGCCATGCGCCAAGTTTAATCAGGGAGCGAACGCTGCGAGTACTGGTCAGTTTCGCCAGCGTAAAGTTGCCTAGAATCAGAGCGCCGAACACCGGAACCTGTAGAAGCCCGTAATCATAGCTGCTTAAACCTTCGCCGCTAATTATGATGACCGGAGACTGCGCGATCCAAGCGAGAAGCGGCAAACTGGCGAAACCGGTCGCGAGCGCACCGCACAGAAAATGGCGGTTTGACAGCACCTGTTTATAGTCCTGCCCCAGCGCTTTCAGCGACAGCTTTTCACCGCGACGCGTCGCGGTTTCAGGCATAGCACGCCACAGCCCATAGAATGAGAACGCGGCGAGTGCGGCAAACATCACAAACATCATTTGCCATGGCAAAATATGCACCCAAGCGGCACCAGCCAAAGGCCCTAGTAACGGAGCAATCAGGGCCACGTTTGCCATCAGCGCGGTGATTTTTATGCACACCGACTCTTCAAAGGACTCTTGAATGGCGGCATAGCCCACTGCCCCAATAAAGCACAGGCTCACACCCTGCAAGAAGCGCAGCAGCGTAAATTGCTCGATTGTCTGTGCCAGCAAAATGGCTAAACACATCACGACAAAATAGGCCACGCCAGCCAACATAACGGGACGACGCCCAATGCGGTCCGACAATGGTCCAAGCAGCCATTGCAGGAACATGCCACCGGCCAGATAAGCGGTCATTGACGTTGGTACCCATTCTTGGCCAACGTTAAATTCTTGCACCACGGTCAACATACCGGGCTGGATCATGTCGTTGCCGATATAGGTGGTGAATTCATACAGAACCAGACAAAGCGGAAACAGCAGCGCCTGTCGGCCCAATCGCCCTGCGGCGGAGAGAGACTTTTGCATATTTATTAGTTATTTGTTTATTCAGAAAAGAGAAAAAAAACCGGCGATGTGTCGGTGAACAGATTATGTTGTTACGAACAACGTAAGGCTGAGTGGCTATTTTGCCGTCAATTATCACGCTTGGCAATCAGTGATGTGTAACTCAAAAATATAAATCACGATTAGCTTAGGCATTCTTCTGATTGCTGACGGAGGGGTCGGAAGGTTAACCTGTTTTTAACAAAAACACCGTCGGTGTTATACGGAATTCAGGTAAGGGCTTGGCGCAAAAACATGAGTCAGAAAATCATTTGGATCGATAACTTACGCGCCACGGCTTGCCTCATGGTGGTGATGATCCATTCAACAACTTACTATGTCACCAGCGGGTTTAGTATTGGCCAAATAAATTGGGATGTGGCAAACCTCCTTAATTCGGCATCTCGGGTGTGTGTGCCCTTATTTTTCATGATTTCTGGCTATCTATTTTTTGGCGAGAAGTCGGCTCAAGGGCGACATGTGCTGCATGTTTTGCGCTGCTTGCTGTTTTATAGCGCGCTAGGGCTGTTGTATATCAGTACGCTGACACATATTAATCCGTGGCTTTCTATTCGATATTTCCTCGTGAAGCCGGTGTTTTATCACCTATGGTTTTTCTATGCGATATTGGCTCTGTATATCATTTCCCCATTGATTAGTGTGCGTGCGGTGAGTGCGCGATATTTGGCGATAGTGGTTGCCGTACTGGCGGTTATCGCCAACCCTAATTTGCCGCAATACAGCTATCAAGGGATTAAGCTTTTCCCTATTAATCTGCATATCTCTGGCGATATGTTTTACTACCTGCTTTATGCGTTGATGGGGCGATCTCTGGGGATGTTACACACCGAGCAGCGGCGTGTATCTTGGAGCGCTGCGCTAGCTTTTATCGGCTGCGTAGCCGCGATTGCATTTTCTACCTACCGCCAAACACAGCACAACGGTGGATTTGCTGATACTTACTACATGTACTGTGGACCGCTGGTGTTTATTGCTAGCTGCGCTATTTTTCTCTTCTTTAAGAATAACTTTAATCATTCTCAATCTCGGTGGATGGCGTTTATTTCACGTCATTCGTTGGCGATTTATGGCTTTCACGCATTTTTTATCCACTTCATTCGCACCCATCATCTAGATGCACGCAGCTGGCCGCTGGTGGATATTTTCATGGTGTTTTTATTCGCGCTGGCGGGAAGTTTGTTGTGCAGTTGGGTTGTGGGGAAAATTGATAGAAAGGGCTGGGTTTCGTAGTATTTATACCCCATTCTCACGGTGGCAAGAATGGGGGGGGAGAGGGTATCGGCTATTTCTCTAAAAAATGAAGTTTCCACGACGCCAAGGTTCTCGGCATCATTTTTTCATCCTGATTTTTTGAGCTGTAATAGCGCATGGCAAGCTGACCATTTTTATCAGGCACAATCAGGCCAGCCCACATATCGCCTTCTGGCGTATACATAATAATAGCGGCTTGATTATTTGATGCGCCACGTACCCACATTGAAATGACTCTAGCGCCAATATTGTCGAGATCTTCGCTATAGACGTAGACGTTTGCGGTATCGACAAAGCGCTGATAATCGTCTCCCACGAGTTCACGAAATTGCCGATCGCGAGCGGCTTCCGTAATAATCCCAATGGATAATAGCGAAGGCTTTGGGCGAGGATCTTGGGTGGCTTTTGTATATTTTCCATCAATGAATACGCCGTCGGGCATAGACATTCTGCATCCCCAGTCGGCGTTGCTATGGATTTGCAGCGAGCCATCCTTTTTAGGGATGAGCAGTAGTTTACAATTGCTGGTATCAGCCACCCGATCAACGATACCGATGCCGTAGAGCTTACGGGCTTCAGCGGTGTATTCATCACCGTTCATCCCAGCCCAAGCATGGATATCAATGTTAAAGCCCCATTCGTTATTGCGGCTGAACTGAACGGTGCCGCCGCTCATATTGCCTGCGCTGAGATTCCACCACTGGCCATCCCACTGGAAGTTAGTATCGGCATCAGAAAGGGTGCTTATCCCTTCATAATAAGCGCGCTCGATGCAATTATCGCTGGTACATTTTTCGAGCGATTTTTCCCAGTTTTCGTACTGGCTATGCACTTTCAGTGAATCTTCTTTAACCAACATGGCACGATAAATAATGGTCATCGTGGTGTCTAGCCAATGCAGGCCATCATTACTACAAATGGTATTTTCCAACGGCGTGGTAGCACGCTGGCAGTTGACCGCCATCGCTTGGCTACTGGTCAAGCCAACAAGCAAAACCCAGCAAAACTTAATTAATGTGTTTCTAACACACATATTAAAACCTAATAAGAGTAAATCGGATTAATCCTCGCAAGTATATTTGCCAAAACATTAACCAACAAATTATTTATCATTTTTATGTTTATTTTTTGCGCTTAAGATTTTTCTAAGTCATGTCGCTTTTCATAAATGTTCTTTCTTTTATTGCTTGAGGATGTCATGAGAATAGAAAGTAATAATTTTGCTTACTTATCTACTGAACTTATATCTCAGAATCAAAACGAAATGACACGGAAGCCGCTCGGGATCCAGCGAGCAAGCGGACATGAATGTCCACAAACTGGGGTATGGCGGATGATGAACTCATCTTCACATCCTGTTCTAAATATCCGAAAAGGCACAATTATGCCTTACTACCAAGGATCACCCGTTAATTGGCAGCTAGCTGATTACATATTGAGTGACGAGATCGACAGATAGCGTATTCCCGCCGCTTTGACATTGGTTCCAATCAATATGAATGGAGGCAAAAAGCGGCGTTTTTAGTGAAAGCTGGCTAAGATTTTTCTTATCAACTTATTGTTTTATGCGAAATATTTTTTATCCAATATTGTCACCAAAGCGATCGCGATAATCCTTTGGCGTCATGCTGTATCCCTTCTTAAATACCGAATAGAAATATTGTAGCGATGGATAACCACACATTTGAGAGATTTCATTGATCGATAGCGATGTGGCAATTAAGAGATTACGTGCGCGATCCAATTTCTCTTCATGGATCACGGCATGAATCGTTTGCCCGGTTTCATCTTTAAAACGCTTCTCTAGGTTTGAACGGGACATTCCCACGGCATCCAAAACCTGTTCAACCTTGATCCCTTCGCAGGCATGGTGACGAATAAAATGCATGGCTTGAATCACGGACGGATCGCTTAGCGAGCGAAAATCTGTCGATCTTCGCTCAACCACTTTTATTGGCGGAACTAAAACACGTTGAGGAACCGACGGCTTTCCGCTTGATAGCAGCTGATGCAGCATTTTAGCTGCACGATAACCCATCTGGCGTGTGCCTTGTGCGACCGACGAAAGCGCCACGCGTGACAGATATCGCGTGAGTTCTTCATTATCGATGCCGATGACGCTGATTTTTTCAGGTACGGCAATATCAAGATGCTCGCATACCTGTAATAGATGGCGAGCACGCGCATCGGTAACGGCAATAATGCCGGTTTGCGGCGGCAGCGTCTGTACCCAGTCAGCCAGTCGGTTCTGTGCGTATTGCCAGTTATCCGGCGTTGTTTCCATCCCTTGATAAACCACGCCTTGGTACTGTTCTTTAGCGACCAACTGACGGAAAAAATACTCTCGCTCCTGCGCCCATCGTTTATCGCTGCTGGTTGGCAGGCCATAAAAAGCGAAGCGGTTGATGCCTTTTTCTTTGAGATGCAAAAATGCGCTTTCAACCAGCGCGTGATTATCGGTGGCGATGTAAGAAACAGGTGGATAGTCCTCTTCGCGATGATAGGAGCCACCAACGCCGACAATCGGCACTTCGAGATTGCTTAACAGCGTTTCAATTTCACGATCGTCAAAATCGGCAATCACGCCATCGCCCAGCCAATCTCTGATATTGTCGATGCGGCAACGAAAGTCCTCTTCGATAAAAATATCCCAATCACACTGAGAAGCCTGTAAATACTCACCGACACCTTCCACCACCTGACGGTCATACGCCTTGTTGGCATTGAATAACAATGTAATGCGATAGCGTTTGGCAAACATACTGACTCCGTTAAACGATGATGGGTAAGGCGCAAACAGGGAAGCAAAATCGGGTACGAAGGGGATAACGCATTATTTCACAACACTCATCCGACTTTACGCCGGATGAGTATGAAGGATTTTAGATTTTAATGTCTTGATCCTGTGAGCGAGGACGGTGGGTCCAGAGAGATTCAAGTTCTTCGAGTGATTTCCCTTTGGTTTCTGGAACATATTTCCACATAAACAATGCGGCGAGAATGCCCATGACGCCGTAAATCCAGTAGGAGAATCCGTTATGGAAATGCGCCACCAGATAGGAGTTTTTATCCATCATTGGGAACGTCCAAGAGACAAAATAGTTCGCTATCCACTGAGCAGCCACGGCGACAGCTAAGGCTTTGCTACGGATTGCATTAGGGAATATTTCCGCAAGCAGTACCCAACAAACCGGTCCCCACGACATGGCAAAAGCCGCCACGTAAAATAGCATTGACGCGAGCGCCACCACGCCAGAAAGCTGGGCATAGAAAGCGGTGCCTAAGCCAAACATCCCAAGCGACATGCCTAATGCGCCGATGATCTGCAAAGGTTTACGGCCAAATTTATCGACCGTCATAATGGCCACTACGGTAAAGGTTAGATTGATAACCCCAACGATGATGGTTTGTAGCAGGGCGATATCCGTGCTGGCACCTAAGGTCTTAAACACTTCTGGTGCGTAATACAGCACTACGTTGATCCCGACGAACTGCTGGAATACCGAAAGCATGACGCCGATAACGATGACTCCCGCCCCAAACATCAGCAAGCGCGCATTCGCATGCTCGGGATTATTGAGTGAGCGGGTGATCTCTTTCAGCGCGGGTTCGGCCTGCAATTTTCCCATGATGCGAGTCAGAATATCGCCAGCCCGTTTGGTTTCACCACGAGCAATGAGCCAACGAGGGCTTTCTGGCACGGAAAACAGCAAACCAAAGAATAAAATCGCTGGAATAGCCTCTGATGCAAACATATAACGCCAACCGATGCTATTTAGCCATAGCGCATCGCCAGAGCGTGCAATAAAATAGTTAACGCAATAAACCATCAGCTGACCAAAAATAATAGCAAATTGGTTAAATGAAACTAATTTACCTCTTATTTCTGCCGGTGCAATTTCCGCAATATACATAGGGGAAAGCATTGAGGCTAATCCTACGCCGACGCCACCGATGATTCTATAAATAACAAACTCTGGAATATATCCTGACAAGTAAACAGGTATTCCGCCATCTGGATTAATGGTGCTTAACCCTAATTCTGGCCATCCTGAACCGATAGCGGAAATAAGGAAAAGCAGCGCTGAGATCATTAATGAGTTTCGACGACCAAAGCGATTGCTAAGATAGCCCCCCATTGCTCCACCGATAATACACCCAATCAGCGCACTGGCTACGCAGAAGCCCAGTAGTGAGTTAGCCGCGGCTTCGCTGAGGCCTTGTGGTTGTACAAATACTTGATTTATCGAATCAACCGTACCTGATATGACCGCCGTATCATAGCCAAAAAGGAGCCCTCCCAGTGTGGCAACCAGCGTGATTCTAAAGATATAAGATGAGTTATAGTGCTGTTTCATAGTAATTGCCCTGCCTTACTTTTTAGACATGCAACATCTGATTTATAATAAAAAAGCTCTTTTTTATTTCTATCCGTAGAGTAATACTGAACTTCTAATAAAAATCAGATAAGAGGTTAAACCGGAAGATAAAACGGAGTTAATCCTCTAGCGGCAATCGTTTTAAAACAATTGCCATATTTTACTTCTGAGTTATGAATTGTGTTTTTTATGACAAACATCATACTTCGCTACTTTCAATGTTATTTTTTGAGACTTTGGGATATAGAGCACAATTAATAATTCTCTTAACAACGGAGTGAAATTTCGTAATTGATATGGCGGTGTGAGACTTCCAAGATGGTGATGTCAACGCACATTGAACCTACTTAGAGGGTATCGCCATGCAATCATATTTTGATCAACTAGAACGTGTTCGTTTTGAAGGAACTCATAGTACTAATCCTTTAGCTTTCCGCCATTACAATCCAGACGAAATTGTTCTTGGTAAACGCATGGAAGAACACCTGCGCTTTGCGGCGTGCTACTGGCATACCTTCTGCTGGAATGGTGCTGATATGTTTGGCATCGGTTCATTTGACCGTCCTTGGCAGCAGCCCGGCGAAGCGCTGGAACAAGCTAAACGCAAAGCCGATGTTGCCTTTGAATTCTTCCACAAGCTGAATGTGCCGTATTACTGTTTCCATGATATCGACGTATCGCCAGAAGGCGCTTCGCTTAAAGAATACGTCAATAACTTTGCGGTGATGACCGACGTGCTGGCTGAGAAGCAAGAAAGCAGCGGTGTGAAACTGTTGTGGGGCACGGCGAACTGCTTCACCAATCCGCGCTACGGCGCAGGTGCGGCTACTAACCCAAATCCAGACGTTTTTGCCTGGGCTGCCACACAGGTTTGCCAAGCGATGCAGGCGACCAAAAAACTGGGTGGCGAAAACTACGTGCTGTGGGGCGGACGTGAAGGTTATGAAACCCTGTTAAACACCGATTTACGCCAAGAGCGCGAACAGTTAGGGCGTTTCATGCAGATGGTGGTCGATCACAAACACAAAATTGGTTTCCAAGGCACGCTGCTGATCGAGCCAAAACCACAAGAGCCAACCAAGCATCAATATGACTATGATGTTGCGACGGTTTATGGATTCTTAAAACAGTTCGGTTTAGAAAAAGAGATCAAGGTCAATATCGAGGCCAACCACGCCACGCTGGCAGGTCATACTTTCCACCATGAGATCGCCAGCGCGATTGCTCTGGGTATTTTTGGGTCGGTGGATGCCAACCGAGGCGATGCACAGCTCGGCTGGGATACCGATCAGTTCCCGAACAGCGTAGAAGAAAATGCGCTGATCATGTTTGAAATCCTCAAAGCAGGCGGTTTCACCACCGGTGGTCTGAACTACGACGCTAAAGTTCGTCGCCAAAGTACGGATAAATATGATCTGTTCTACGGTCATATTGGCGCTATGGATACGATGGCGCTGTCGCTGAAAATTGCGGCCAAAATGATTGAAGACGGTGAACTCGATCGTCGCGTTGCGAAACGTTATTCCGGCTGGAACGGCGAATTTGGTCAGCAAATCCTGCAGGGCAAACTCTCTCTGGATGGTATTGCGCAATATGCACAGCAAAACCAGCTTGCGCCGCAGCACCAGAGCGGGCATCAAGAGCTGCTGGAAAACGTGGTTAATCGTTATATTTTTGGTTGATACTTTCCCCTGCTAACCTCCCCCACTTAATCGGGGGAGGAACCGTTCGAGAACAGGAGCTACGCCATGTATCTGGGTATTGATTTAGGGACCTCCGGCGTAAAAGCCATTTTGCTCAGCGAAGAGGGCAAGGTGATAGCCAGCCATGGCGAGCCGTTACAGGTCAATCGTCCGCATCCATTATGGTCTGAGCAAGATCCCGCATCATGGTGGCGTGCCACGGATGCGGCGGTGCTGGCGCTTGGCAAACAACATTTACTGAGCAACGTGCGAGCGGTAGGGCTGACAGGCCAGATGCATGGGGCTACGCTGCTCGACAAACAGCAAAATATTCTGCGGCCGGCAATTCTTTGGAACGATGGGCGCAGCGCGCAAGAGTGTGGAGAATTAGAGGCGCGCGTGCCCAATTCTCGCCAGATTACCGGCAATTTGATGATGCCGGGCTTTACCGCGCCGAAGCTCAAATGGGTGGCAAAGCATGAGCCCGACGTGTTTGCTCAAATAGATAAAGTGCTGTTACCCAAGGATTACCTGCGCTGGAAGATGAGCGGTGTTTTTGCCAGCGATATGTCCGATGCGGCAGGCACGATGTGGCTAGATGTGGGCCAGCGCGATTGGAGTGATGAGCTGCTGGCAGCAACGGGGCTTAATCGCAGCCATATGCCTGCGTTGTTTGAAGGCTCGCAGATTACGGGCGAATTACTGGCATCCATTGCGCAGCGTTGGCATATGCCGGTTGTGCCTGTGGTGGCTGGCGGTGGCGATAACGCCGCGGGTGCCGTGGGCGTGGGTTTATATCGTTCAGGTCAGGCGATGCTTTCGCTTGGAACCTCCGGCGTCTATTTTGCCGTCAGTGATGGTTTCTTAAGTAATCCAGAAAGCGCGGTACATAGTTTCTGCCACGCCTTGCCGAATACGTGGCACCTGATGTCCGTAATGCTCAGCGCGGCATCGTGTTTGGATTGGGTTGCGAAACTCACGGGGCTTAGCAGCGTGTCTGAGCTGCTAAAAGAGGTGGAAAGCAGCGCTCCGGCTGAGGCCCCGCTGTGGTTTTTACCTTATCTCTCCGGTGAACGCACGCCGCATAATAACCCAGAGGCCAAGGGCGCATTCTGGGGACTGACCCATGAGCATCAGCGTGCCGATTTATGCCGAGCTGTGTTAGAAGGCGTGGGTTTTGCGCTGGCGGATGGGATGGATGTGCTACATGCCACAGGTCTGAGGCCACAGCGCATTACGCTGATTGGCGGCGGCGCACGCAGCGCATATTGGCGTCAGATGCTGGCTGATATCAGCGGACAAACGCTCGAATACCGAACCGGCGGCGACGTTGGCCCCGCGCTAGGTGCCGCACGTTTAGCTCAGATCGCACTGCATCCAAATACGCCGCTCGCCGAACTGTTACCAGAACTTCCGCTGGAGCAGGTGCATAAACCCGATGCGGCACGGCATGAGAGTTATCAAGAAAGACGACGTATTTTCAGGGAGTTGTATCGGGCGTTGGAGGTATTTACGTTACCTAAAATCTAGGGCGAATATTTGCAGAGTGCGAAGCGTGATTTCGTCCGCCGGTCAGGTTTGGTATTTATATGCAAATATCATTGTTGGCGACCTCTCGACTCTCGCGCTTTTGTCCTGTGTTGTTAGGCCGACCGGTCTCGGAGCGTGCATCTCTGCACGCCCTCAACCTGGCGCCATCTTCCTGATGGCGGCTCTATACTGAATTAAACTTGAAGTCTTGGCAGGTTGAGCCACGCAGACAGGACGTCTGCGTGGAGTTTGGGGCGGCCTGGATGGCCGATACCAAACCGGAGCGAAGATGGCGTCGCGGATAAAAGCGCGCGGGTGTTGGGTGCGCGCGCTGGCGCACCCGACTCGAACGCCTTCGCGTAAGGTTAAATGTGAATGCCGCAATTGAGAGGCGGCCGAAACCTGACATTACCCGCTTAGAAGATATAAGCTTATTAAACAAAACCTAAGCCAACGTCCCCACAATACTCAAATCACTATCATCCGGCACTTCGTTATACGAAAGCACCTGCAATCCTGCGGCGAATAGGCGTGCGTAGCGTGAAAGGATAGGGCGAAGCTGCGGAGCAACCAGCAAAATAGGTGCGTATCCTTGAGCTTTCATCTGCTCGTGGATCATCGGCATGGTATTTTGTAACTGCGACAAAATATTCGGGTCGACAGGGAAACTATCCAACGCCACTTTTCCCGCCTGCTGAGACTGATTCAGTGCACTCAGCAGCAAGTTTTCCAATTCATTATCAATGGTATATACCGCCAGAGAACCTTTATCGCCATTGACGCTATTAATAATCGCGCGGCGTAACGCGTAGCGCACATCGGCGGTTAGCAAGATAGGATCTTTGGTTACCGCGGCGCTTTCTAACAGCGTCGAGGCAATGGTCACAATATCTTTTAGCGAAACGTGTTCGGTCAGTAGTTGACGATAAATTCGCAGCAGTTGGCTGAAGTTAAGCGCGCCAGCCAGATCTTCTGCCAGTTTTGGTGCCTGTAAGCCCAAACGCGCATGAAGATGAGTGATATCGTCATAGTTGAACAGGTCCGGTAAATAGTGACGCGCCACTTTATTGACGTGCGTGGCGACCACGCTGGCGCAATCCACAACCTGATAGCCCAGATTTAACGCTTTGGCCTTTTGGTCTGGCACGATCCAGATGATCGCCATGCCGTAGGCCGGATCGGTATCTAATACGCCGTCAATTTCGCCATACAGTTCAGCGCCCGGAATAGCCATTAACTTGTCGGAGTGAACTTCGCCGGTTGCCACTTTTATCCCGTTGATATGAATGGCGTATTGGGCTGGCTTCAGGCGGAAGTTTTCACGAATCCGAATTTCGGGTAGCAATACGCCACAGGTTTCAGATATCACCTGTCGAACACCGCGAATACGCTGGGAAAGCGGGCTGCCTTTGGCGGAATCAACCAGCGTGACCAGTTTATACCCCAAGTTCAAACCGATAGGCTCGATGAGCGGAATACTATCCCAGCTCACGACCGGCGTATTGTCTTTGGAGATAGCTTCGCTGATAGCCTCCATATCGGTAACCGGCTCGGCTTTTTGCACCTTCTTGCTCTGCTTCCATCCAGCGAACAAGAGCAAACCGGTGAAGCTGAGGAAGGCAATATGCGGCATGCCTGGCACTACGGCCAGAATGAACATCACAAACGCAGCGGTATAGAGAACGGTCGGTTTTGCTAGCAGCTGAGTTTTGATTTCATCGCTAACGTCTTCACCATCACTAACGCGGGTCACGATAATCGCCGCGGCGGTCGCCAACAGCAGGGATGGGATCTGACCCACCAAACCATCACCAATCGTCAGCAGAACATATTGCTGGAACGCATGGCTGGCATCCAAATCGTATTTAAAAATACCAATACAGATACCGCCGATCACGTTAATAATCAGGATCATGATCCCGGCAACGGCGTCACCGCGAACAAACTTCGACGCGCCGTCCATTGCGCCGTAGAAATCGGCCTCGTTGGCAACGTCTTTACGGCGCGCTCTGGCCTGTTCCTGATTGATCAAGCCGGCGTTCAGATCGGCGTCGATAGCCATCTGTTTACCCGGCAGGGCGTCTAGCGTAAAGCGAGCCGAAACCTCGGAAATACGCTCAGCGCCCTTGGTAACAACCACGAAGTTGATGATCATCAAAATAACGAAGACCACAAAACCCACGACGAAGTTACCGCCGATCACTACCTGACCAAAGGCTTCGATAACCTTACCGGCGGCGCCTACGCCTTCGTGACCGTGAAGTAAAACTACACGGGTTGATGCCACGTTTAGCGTCAGTCGCATCAGCGTGGTTATCAGCAAAATCGTGGGGAAAACGGCGAAGTCGAGTGGACGTTTACTGTTGACCGCAACCAATAACACCAACACCGCCAGCACGATGTTGAAGGTGAAGAGAATATCCAGCACCAGCGGTGACAAAGGCAAAATAACCATTGCCAGTACGCACAGCAACAGGATCGGGACGCCGACGTTTCCCTGCCTTAATGTTGTAAAAGCCAGCTTTAACTTACTGTTTGCCATGCGTCTTTAGCACCTCTTTCGGGATCTCGATTTGCGTATTCAAACGGGGTTTAAATTCGGTTTGGCCTGAACGCCAAGATTTAATCTGCATCACATAGGTCAATACGTGAGCGATAGCGCGGAACAGCTGCGCGGGTATCTGTTGATTCACGCGGGTGGTGTGATAGACCGCACGCGCCAGCGGCGGAAACTCCACCACTTCAATGTTATTGGTCATCGCCACTTCACGGATATAAAGCGCAATATCATCCACGCCTTTGGCGACAATAAAGGGGGCTTGGGCTTTATCGGGGTCATACTTCAACGCCACCGCATAGTGCGTTGGGTTCGTCAGAATCACGTCGGCGGTGGGCACGGTTTGATTAATCTGCCCCATGGCCATCTGCCGTTGCAGCTGACGAATACGCCCTTTGATTTGCGGATTACCGTCGTTGTTTTTGTACTCTTCTTTCACTTCCTGTTTGGTCATGCGCATCTTTTTGGTGAACATGAATTTGCTTAGCGGCACGTCAATAAAGGCAAACAGGACGATAATGGCCACGAAATAGCTGAGAACGTGATGCAAAATGTCGAAGCCAGCCATAATGGCCTGACGCAGATACATGGTTTGCAGCTGCAACAGCGGCGTCAGGGAGTCGTGCACCATCATGTAAAGCGTTATTAGCAATACGCCACATTTCGCCAGCATCTTGCCCACGTCCACGTAGTGGCTGGCGGAAAACATGCGCTTTACACCGCTGATGGGATTAATTTTCTTAAAATCAGGGATTAATTTATTTGGCGTAAAAATCCAGCCACCCGGCACCAGACTAGCCACAATGCATGCCACTGGGATCGGGATCAGCGTGGCGATAAATTTCAATAAGATAAAAACGTTACGCAGTAAAAACTGCTCAATCACGCCATCATCATCCAGCTTGTTTCCCATAAGGCTCACTGACATAAACGATTCGCTGATCAGGTGCTTATAAAAAGGGAAAAAAACCGTCATGGTAATAAACGAGGCCAACAGTCCGGTCGCCATCGTCATATCTTTGGAACGGGGAATATCACCTTTGCCGCGGGCTTTTCGCAGTTTGCCCGAGGTGGGTTTTTCGCTCTTTTCACCTGAACTGGCAGACATCAGTTCACCCTCATATTGTCGAGGCGTGCCAAGATCTCGTTGGTTAAATTGAGATAGTGGTCGGGGACGTTCGCGATAATCAGCGTCATACACAGCAGGCCAAACAGCATGCTGATGGGGAAGCCGAGAGAAAACAGGTTCAACGTGGGGGATACACGGTTAAGCAGGCCAAATCCGCCCTGCACAATCAGCATCACGAAGGTGGTCGGCAAGGCAATTAATGTGGCTGCTGACATAATCCAGCCTAAGCTCAGCGCCAGCGTACGCAGTGAAAACTCATTAATCGCTTGCCCAATAGGCCAATAGACAAAGCCTTTGTACAGGATGGTCATAAACAACAGGTGTCCATCCATAGTGAAAAATAGTAGGGCACAAAATACAAAAATAATCTGTGAAATCACGGTGGTGGATGAGCCGCTGCTGGGATCGTTCATCATCGCCATACCGAGCCCCATATTCATAGAAAGAATATGTCCCGCGGTTTGCAGCGCAACAAATACCAGCTGAAGCGTCGCCCCGAACAGGAAACCCCACAGAATTTGTTCGCCCATCAAAATCACGCTGCGCATCGACATCAGTTCGGTGAGCACCACGTTATTGTGCAGCATGGGGGTTATCAGAATGGAAAGCCCCAGCGCGGTGCCAATTTTGATGCGGCGTGAAAACGACTTCTGATCGAAAATTGGGCTGAAATGCAGAAAAGATAAAATACGCACGAAAGGCAGCCAAAGCGCCAACAGCGGCGTAATTAACGTCTGAATATCAATGCCCATAGCGATTTATCCAACCAGTACCGCAGCTTGGTGGAAGATATCGATAGTGAAATCAGACAGCTGAGTCAGCATCCATTTTCCACCAAAGATCAGCACCAGTAGCGTCATAACCAGACGAGGCAAGAAACTCAGCGTTTGTTCGTTAATCTGCGTGGTGGCCTGAAAAATACTGACGCACAGGCCAATCAACAAGCTGGGAATAATCGCCACCACAGAGATCATCAGCACGAGGCGAATACCGCTGGCCATGATGTCGCCAGCAACGTCCATCGTCATCATAGCTATAACCCCTGCACGCTAGAGGTAAGGGTACCGACGATAAGCGTCCACCCATCGCACAGCACAAACAGCATTAGCTTGAACGGCAGCGAGACGATCAGCGGTGATAGCATCATCATACCCATCGCCATCAGAATGCTGGCGACGATCAGGTCAATAACCAAAAATGGAATGTAGATCATAAAGCCAATCTGAAACGCGGTCTTAAGCTCGCTCAGAATATAGGCGGGTGTCACCACGGTCAGATCCTGCTCTTCGGCCGCTCCGGTCACCTGAGCGATGCCCATCATCTGCGCCATCGCTTTCTGGCTGGTTTGCGCCAGCATGTATTTTTTCAGCGGGGCTTCAGCCTTCACCAGCGCTTCTTTCATGGTGATCTGATCGCTTTGATAGGGTACGACGGCATCGTTATAGACCGTGGTCCAAACCGGACGCATCACCAACAGCGTTAGTGCAAGCGCGATGCCGGTCAGGATTTTATTGGGTGGACTTTGCTGTAGGCCTAATGCCTGACGCAAAATGGCCAGTACGATAATAAAGCGGGTAAAGCAGGTCATCATCAGCACCATGATTGGCAGCAGGCCAAGCAAGGTCATCAGGATCAGGATTTCAATTTTGACATTGTAATCCTGCCCGCCGCCGTTATCTGCGGTGCTAAATAGCGTAACGTCTCCGTTTGCGGCGAGCAGCAGCGGAGAGAAAAGCAATCCGATGGTGAGCAGTAGCGTTAAGCCACCGGAGCGGATCAGGCGATTCATCGTGCCAGCTCGCCTAAGTCTTTGCTGTTGAACTCGATAATGCGCAGGCCGTATTTATCGTTAAGTACCACGACTTCTGCTTTGCCGAACAAAATGCCGTTCACCTTAATATCTAGCGGTTCGCCCGCAAGTTTGTCGAGTTCGATGACGGAGTCGTTGTTAACCGTCATCAGCTCAGCCAAAGAGATCTCTACGGAGGCAACTTCTAAGGTTAAGGTGACCGGAATACGGCTAAAGAGCGACATTTTGCGCATCTTATCCAGCGAGCTTTCGGCGTTGCTGTCCTGCTGCAAATCGTAGCGAGGGGCGCCGTCGCGATTCTGGCTTTCTGCCGTATCAGTCTGAGGAGCTTCAGACAGGTTGAAATCGTCGAAGTTAAGATCCTGCGCCAGGTCGGTTTGTTGATCACTCATAGTTCATCTCGGTGGTTTTATCGTTGAATTCAGACAAGAACAATTTGCCGCGGTCTTCTGCTACCACGGCGCTAAACATCTGCTCTTTACCGATAAAGATAGGAAGCTGTTCATTCAACGAAATAGGAATGACATCGCCAGCTTCAATGTTTAATAATTGGGAAACCGTTAAATTTAAACTCGCCAAGCGGCCATTTAGCTTTAACGGTAAACCATAAAACATACGTTCAATTTGAGCGGGGGTAATATTTTCACGCGGCTGAGTTTCTTCGATTGGTCCACGCATATTAGATAGCATTTTATCCACGTGATGGTTATCTAATAGAATAGAGAATCCGCCTTTCTCATAACCTTCTAGCCAGAACGTAACGCAATAAGACCATTGGCTAATTACCGTTGAGTAATCATTTTTAATTTCTAACGGTTCACCAAACGTTTCCTGATTGATAATTAATTGCGTTAATTCCTGAGCCAGTTTTGTTTTTAGTCGCTCTTCTGTTTTTGTTGTTGGTTGTTCTAAATCAGGAGATAGACGCGTGTTGTCTTTACTTAGACCGTAATAATCATGAAGAATATCGAGCAATAAAATACGGTCGATATCAAATGCAATATTGCCGTAAGGCGTAGAAAAAATTTGCGCGTTCTTGTAATTACAGTCCATTTTAAATGTCATTTTATTTAACGCGACATTAACACGGTATTTCTTTAAGAAATAAATACTCAGCTTGGCATCTAAGATGTCAAAGCAGTCGTTCATAATCTTTGGCAGTTTATGATAAGGACGTCCAAGCTTATTCACTTCCAGCTTAACCAAGTCAGGATGCTGGCTTTTGTTGTGTATTCTGATTCTGTTTGCTGAAGGCTGCATTTTTATTCCAAGTGTGACTTTCTTCTGGCAGCTTAAGCTTCTTCAGTCATACCCTGAATCGTGAAATATCTTGGGTACATCAAGGTTTGAATAGTGCTTGCCAAAAAATGTGTAAAAAAATTCATTTGTTACTTAAGTTATGATTTCAGTGAGTCGTACTATTTATTTGAGAGCCACAACTCTAAATCGATAATGCTCGACAATCTTCACAACACATCCTTTTTCACGGGAATAGGATTAAACCTGCATTCCACTTTCTATACAAGGGGGTTGGGCTTATTAATCTATTATTTTTATTAGATTAATATCCATTAATAACTTTGTATCTTGCTGATTATCATGCATTTATTTTTTAATACTCATTAAAAACAAGACAATGGTTAAGGTATCTATATACTCCATTTTATTGAATCGTCACCTAAGTAAACTAATCACTATGTTTATTAATTTTATGGCGATACGACTGAACTATAAATATGTTTTAGAATTGTTAACTAGAATGGATTGCCGGTAACGAAGAGGGGTAAAGATATTTACTCTCTTTTAATGTGTCACTGCTTGTAGAGAGAAAAACACGCTAAGGTTATCACCTTTGCAGCACGCATTAATACGGTATTAAGATACCTGCATATTATATGCAGGCCACTCTCGGTTTATAGAGGCTGCAATACATAATGAATATTATCGTCGATCACAAATCTCACAATGAGAACGGATTTATTGCTAATGCGCCATCCAGTGTTAGCGTGTTTTCATTAGCCCGTCGTGTGGCCAACTTTAATGTTTCTGTACTCATTACGGGTGAGACCGGTACGGGTAAAGAGTGTGTGGCTAAGTACATTCACCATCATGCACTTGGTGAGAATGCACCTTATATCGGCGTAAACTGTGCAGCTATTCCAGAAAGTATGCTGGAGGCTATTTTATTCGGTTATGAGAAAGGCGCTTTTACCGGCGCAGTGACCAGCGTTCCGGGTAAATTTGAACAGGCTAACGGTGGAACTTTATTGCTTGATGAAATTGGAGATATGCCACTTTCATTACAGGCTAAATTATTACGTGTATTACAAGAGCAGGAAGTTGAGCGTTTAGGTAGCCACAAACGCATCCCTCTTGATATTCGTTTAATTGCATCAACCAATAAAGATTTGCAAGTTGAGATTGCTGAAGGGCGTTTTCGTCAGGATCTGTTCTATCGTTTATCCGTGGTGCCAATTCATATTTCACCACTGCGTGAACGTACCCAAGATATTATTCCTTTGGCGCTGCGTTTTATTCAAAAATATCAGGCTTTCCATGCGGGTAAAACCCAGCTAACTGATGAAGCACGTCAGGCATTGTTGCAATACAACTGGCCAGGCAACGTGCGTGAATTAGAAAACGTTATTCAGCGCGGACTGATTCTGAGTAATAACGGCGTGATTAAAGGCAGTGATTTTGGCCTAGCCGCGACACCAATTCCAGCCGCGCCGGGAATGCCGATGTTACCTGCCTATGATGAAAATGCGCCCGTTTCGGCAAGCGGTGCCGTTCCCGCCATGCGCAATGTGAAGCTGCATGGCCGCATGGCTGAATTCCAGTACATCGTCGATCTGCTGAAACGCCACAAAGGCAATAAATCTAAAACGGCTGAATTTTTAGGTATTACGCCGCGTGCGCTGCGTTACCGGCTCGCGTCAATGCGTGATGAGGGCATTGATGTGGAATGTTATTCGTAGGGGCAACCCCCTCCCAACCTCCCCCAAGGGGGAGGGGCTAAAAGCGTATTCGTGTTATTGACTGGATCGAGATACACGGGGTGAGAACACCGCGGGGCGCTCCGGCGGCTAGAGCCGCTACGACCCCATCGCTGTCCTTCCCCTAATATCGGGCAAAAGTGTGACGTTTTGAACTCTTGTCGGGCGGAAAAAAACATCAGGGTACTGGCCCGTAAAGGAAATAAGTGATGGATAAGATTGAAGGTTTAGGTATGCCGGCGTCGCAGATGCAAATGATGCAACGCATGCAGCAAACCGCGGCGGCAGCGTCGGCGGGCATTGCGCCAAACATGACTATTGCGCCAGCGAACACCTCGTTGTTCCCTTCAGCGCCGCAGTCTGTTTCGTTTGGTCAGGTGATGAATAACGCCATCAACCATGTCGATCAAATGCAGCATGTTGCCAGCGCCAAACAAACGGCGATTGATACCGGCCAAAGTGATGATTTAACCGGCGCAATGCTGGAAAGCCAGAAAGCCAGCGTGGCCTTTTCTGCCATGGTGCAGGTGCGCAATAAGCTCACCACGGCGCTGGACGAAGTTATGAATATCGCCCTCTAAAGGTTAGTCAGTGTTAAACAAAATCAAAGCAAAAATCCCCGCGTTGCCGCAGGGTATCAATAAAAATATGGTGATGATTGGCGCCGCAGCCGTTGTGCTGACCGGCGCAATTGTCATTTCTTTATGGCGCAGCAATCAGGGCTATGTCGCGCTATTTGGTTCTCAGGAAAACATACCGGTTTCACAGGTGGTTGAAGTTTTGGGCGCTGAGAATATTGCTTACCGCATCAATCCTGATAACGGCCAACTTCTGATTGATGAAAGCAGCCTGCCAAAAGCCCGTATGGCGCTGGCAGCCAAAGGTATTTCAGCGGTAATGCCAAGCGGCTACGAGCTGATGGACAAAGAGGAGATGCTGGGCAGCAGCCAGTTTATCCAGAACGTTCGTTACAAACGTAGCCTCGAAGGTGAGTTGGCACAAAGCATTATGGGGTTGGATCCGGTTGAGCATGCGCGCGTGCATCTTGGCCTGATGGAATCCAGCTCGTTTGTGATGAGCAATAAACCCGACAGCAGCGCCTCCGTGGTGGTGCGTTTGCGCTATGGCAAAGAGCTGAACGATCAACAGGTTGGTGCGATTGTGCAGCTGATTGCCGGTAGCATTCCCGGTATGAAAGTCGCCAACGTGCGCGTCGTCGATCAGAACGGCACTTTACTGTCAGAAGGCTTCCAAGCGGGTAATTCCAATATTGCCGGTATTCGTCAGGGCAACGACGTGATCAACCGTCTAAAAGCCGATACCGAAAAGAATATTGCCAATCTGCTGAGCTCCGTGGTGGGTACCTCGAACTACCGTATCAGCGTCGTTCCACAGGTTGATATGAGCAGCGTTGAAGAAACGCAGGAACGTCTGGGCGGCGATCCGCGCATCAGCAACGAAAGCGTCAATCAGGAAAACACCACCAACGAATTAGCGATGGGCGTTCCGGGTTCCTTGAGTAACCGTCCGGCTCCGCCAGCTCCAGCGGCAGGTGCAGCTCCCACCGATGCGAACAACAACCAACAACAGGCGCTTTCCACGCGCAATCAGGCTCAGCGTAATTACGCCTACGACCGCGACGTGCGCCATATCCGTCATCCGGGATTCAAGCTAGAAAAAATGACGGTCGCCATTGTGTTGAATAAAGCCGCCCCGGCGTTAGCCGAATGGACGCCAACTCAGGTTACCGGCCTCACTAAATTAATTGAAGATGCGGCGGGTATCAGCCGCGATCGCGGCGACTCGCTCACGCTCGACATGATGGCATTTACGGCTCCGGCCGATATCGACATGCCGATGATGACGTGGTGGCAAGATCCCGCTATTCAGCGCTGGGGTGAGATGGGCGGAATCGGCTTCTTGGCTCTGCTCGCCGTGCTATTTGGTGTGCGCCCGGTTGCGCGTCGATTCAGTCAGGCACGTGAGCCTGTGACCGTTGATGCGATTACCGATGAAATGCCAGATAACAAGCTACTTGAAAAAGAGATGGTGACAACGGATGAGGGACTCACCCAAGGGCTCCCGAATGCCATCGCCTTCCAAGAAGACAACAATCTGCCGCCGCAAAGCTCCGGTCTGGAGACCAAGGTGGAATATATGCAAATGCTGGCTCAACGTGAAACCGAGCGAGTGGCTGAAGTATTGAAACAATGGATTAACAGCAATGAGCGTGATGGCACAAAACAATAGTAGTCGAATCGGTTCGAACGCCAACAGCGAACGTAGCCGCGTGGAGCAAGCCGCTATTTTGATGCTGAGCATTGGTGAAGCAGCGGCGGCAACCGTGATGCAAAAACTCAGCCGTGAGGAAGTGATTCGCATCAGTGAAACCATGGCGCGCATGCACGGCGTTAAGGTGGCGCACGCTCGTCAGGCGATTAATAACTTCTTTCAAGATTATCAGGAGCAGAGCGGCATTAACGGCGCCTCGCGAACTTACCTGCAAGGGATCTTGGAAAAATCACTCGGCGGTGAAATTGCCCGCAGCGTGATCAACGGTATTTATGGCGATGAAATTCGCTATCGCATGGCGCGTTTGCAGTGGGTCGATATTCCCCAGTTAGCCGCGCTGATTGAGCAAGAGCACTTGCAGCTGCAGGCCGTGTTCTTGGCTTTCCTGCCGCCGGAAGTGGCTGCAGGTATTTTGACTTATCTGCCTGAAGAGCGTCAGGACGAAGTGGTTTACCGCATCGCTAAGCTGGATGACGTGAACCGCGACGTCATTGATGAACTGGATCGACTGATCGAACGCGGCGTTGCCGTGCTGTCAGAACACGGTTCGAAGGTCACCGGTATTAAGCATGCGGCAAACATTGTGAACCGTATTCCTTCTAACCAGCAGATTTTGTTAGACCAGCTGCGCGAGCGTGACGAAGAAGTGGTGGATGAGCTGAAAGATGAAATGTACGAATTCTTCATTCTTAGCCGTCAAAACACCGCCACGTTGCAGCGTCTGATGGATGAAATTCCGATCGAAGATTGGGCGGTGGCGCTGAAAGGTACCGAAACCGTTTTACGCCAGTCCATTTTCAACGTGATGCCAAAGCGTCAGGTTCAACTGCTGCAAAGCACCACTGCCCGCTTGGGACCCGTGCCGGTTAGCCGTATTGAGCAGGTACGTAAAGAGATCATGAGCTCGGTGCGTTCGCTGGCTGAAGATGGCGAAATTCAAGTACAGCTCTTCGCTGAGCAAACGGTGGAATAACGGTTATGCATAAAGAAAACCAAAAATCAGTTTTTGCACCGCTAAATAGCCGCCGTGCCGCTGCGCGTCAAAGCGCCGTTCCACGCCAGCATAAGTTTCCGCCGTTGCGGAAAAGCTGGCAGAAAGCCAATGGCTTAGCGAGTGAAAGCGGCGACTTAATGCAGGCGCTCGATCCGGCAGAATATCAAAAGCAACTGATGGATGGTTTTCAGGACGGATTAAACCGCGGCTTTGCTCAGGGTCTGGAAGAAGGCAAAGAGGAAGGCTATCAGGAAGGCGCGAATACGGGTTTTGAAGAGGGAATGCGCAAAGGTTTTGCCGAAGGCAAACTGGCGGGCAAACAGCAATTTATCGATGCCGCTGAGCCGCTTGATTCTCTCACTGCTCAGCTACAGCGTTATCTTGATGGCTATGAACTTCGTCGCCGTGAAGAGCTGTTACAGCTGGTAGAAAAAGTGACACGTCAGGTGATCCGCTGCGAGCTGACATTACAGCCAACCCAGCTATTAACGCTGGTGGAAGAAGCGCTCAGCAGCCTGCCGCAGATCCCCGAACAGCTCAAGGTGTATCTCAACCCTGAAGAATTCCGCCGCATTAGCGAAGCGGAGCCTGAGAAGGCGCGTGAGTGGGGACTGTGTGCGGACGCGGATATGGCACCGGGCGAGTGTCGAGTAGTGACAGACACCTCCGAGATGGATGTTGGCTGCCAGCATCGCCTCGATCAGTGCATGGATGTGCTGCAAAGCAGCTTACTGCCTGATACCGCAGACGAGCTGGTTGCATGATAAACACCGACTTTGAGCAGGCGCTAAAATCCATTGAAAACATCAATCTGGCGCGTGTGGCCGGACGTTTGGTGCGAGTCAACGGCATTCTGCTGGAGTGCGTTGGCTGCCGCTTAGCAGTGGGGCAACTTTGCCGCGTAGAAAGCACTGAACATGAGTTGATGGATGCACAGGTTGTCGGCTTTGACCGCGATGTCACTTACCTGATGCCGTTCAAACACCCGGCCGGTTTAATTGCGGGCGCGCGCGTATTTCCAGCCGAAAAAGATGAAGGCGTGCTGATTGGCGATCAGTGGCTAGGCCGCGTGGTGAATGGATTAGGTGAACCGCTTGATGCCAAGGGCAAACTTGGCGGCGATACCTTATTACCTCAGCAAATTGCGCAAATTCACCCGCTGACGCGACGTCCGGTTGAAGAACCATTAGACGTTGGCGTGCGCGCTATTAATGGCCTGCTCACCATCGGTAAAGGGCAGCGTGTTGGTCTGATGGCCGGCAGCGGCGTGGGTAAAAGCGTGCTGCTTGGCATGATCACCCGATATACCCAAGCAGAAGTCGTCGTGGTTGGATTAATCGGTGAGCGTGGCCGAGAAGTGAAAGAATTTATTGATAATTCGCTGGGCGCTGAAGGCATGGCGAAGTCCGTGATCGTCGCGGCGCCGGCGGATGAATCGCCGCTGATGCGTATCAAAGCCACCGAGCTTTGCCACTCGATTGCCAGTTACTACCGCGACAAAGGCAAAGACGTGCTCTTGCTGGTGGATTCACTCACCCGTTATGCGATGGCACAGCGTGAAATTGCGCTGTCATTGGGCGAGCCTCCGGCAACCAAAGGCTATCCGCCTTCGGCGTTTGGCATCATTCCCAAGCTGGTAGAAACCGCAGGCAACAGCACCGGTACAGGCACCATGACGGCAATTTATACGGTTCTGGCCGAAGGTGATGACCAGCAGGATCCGATAGTGGACTGCGCGCGAGCGGTGCTCGACGGGCATATCGTTTTGTCTCGCCATTTAGCAGAAGCGGGGCACTATCCGGCAATTGATATTGGCCAGTCAATCAGCCGCTGTATGAGTCAGGTGACGCAACGCGATCACCAGCGTGCGGCACGTACCCTCAAACAGCTGTATGCCGAATATATGAGTATCAAACCGCTGATCCCTCTTGGTGGCTACGTGGCGGGAGCCGATCCCACGGCCGATCGCGCGGTAAAACTCTCCCCGGCGATCCACAATTTCTTGCAGCAGGAAGTCTCAGACGCCGCGCTGCTTAACGGCACCATCAGCGATCTTTGCCTGCTGGCAAAGGCCTAACTCGATAGGTATTTCTATGAGCAAGATGATTTCAACGCTGGAACAGCTGCGCCAACTGCGTAACCGTGCGGTACAGGACATCAGCGGAAAGCTCTCCTCACAGAAGCAGCTTTGCCAGCGCTATGAACGCAACATCGCTGCGCTCACTGAGCTTTCGGCCGGAGTGCCACAGCTACAGGGAAGTTCGGCACTGCTGATGAACAACCAGTCTGGCTACAAGAAAAACATTCAGCGCGTAATCGAATGGCAAAGACAGGAACAGGCGCTGGCGGATATTCAGGCTAAGCAGCTACAGGCAGATTTAGTTCACGAAGCTCGCCGTGAAAAAAGCGTGGAGCTGGTACTCGAACAGCGCCGTGATTTTGTGGCGCGCGAACGTGAGCGACAGGCTCAAAAAGTGACTGATGCGATCTCGACCCAGTGCTGGTTGCGCCGTCAGGCCGCGACGCGTTAATCAGATACGGTACATAAGTGTGAAAAATAAACTGAATAATAAAAAAAATACGTCGTCGAATTTGATGAACCATTTGCTCCAACGCCAGGGAAATCATCGGATTGAAGGCGAACAACCTTTTGTGAGCGTGGTGTGTCCAAGCTACAACCGCCGCGAATTTTTGCCCTATTTACTCTATATCTATCAATATCAAGATTATCCAGCCGATCGTCGTGAGCTGATTATCATCGATGATTCGCCACACAGCAGCCAAGATCTGGTTGATATGCTGGTTGACCCTAGCACGGAGAACGTACGCTATATCCACAGCGAGCGTCGTTTGATGCTGGGTGAAAAACGCAACATGCTCAATGATCTGGCTAACGGTGAATATATCGTCTGTTTCGACGATGATGACTACTATTCGCCGCAAAAAATCTCTTATCAGGTGGATGAACTCCAGCGCAACAACGCGCTGTTTTCAGGCTCCGATCAGATCTACGTTTGGTACAGCCATCTCAATAAAATCTATCGCACTCACCCTTTTGGGCCGAACCATGCGCTCAACGGTACTTTTGCCTATCACAAAAAATTTCTCAGAAAGCATCGCTATGAGCATGAGGCGATGCTGGCTGAAGAGCAGGGCTTTCTGAATAATTTTACCGCGCCGGTATTACAAATTGATCCCAAGCGCGCCATTTTGTGTGTATCGCACAGTGCTAATACCTATGACAAAGATTACATCATGTCGAGCTGTGAGCCGGTTGAGCTAACGCTGGAAGACTTTGTTCAAGATACCAATTTGCTGGCGCATTACCGCCGCCTAAGCCTGACACCTTCGACCCAGCCTGTTTATTGGGAGTGTTTTGAGAAAGTGGTGGTGCTATTTGACCCCGCTAGTGAAGCCGATTTGCCCGATCGTTGTCAGGCGCTGATGGCGTTTGGTATCCCCTCTGAACGGCTGATTTGTGTGCCTAAACGAGCGGAATCAACGCGAGAGATTTCTCAGCTCACCACGCATTGCCACGTACTGGAGCAGGCGCAGCAGCAGGGATGGCGCAACGTATTGATTTTGGACGCCGACATTCAGTTCGTGAAAAAAGAGAATACGGTTGCCAACGTCAACGGTTTGCTCCAAGCCTTACCCAACATCGAATGGAACGTGGTGCTGTTGGGGGCGAAGCATTTTGAGATGCACCTGATGGAAAGCCTGCCGTCTGTTGGCCGAGTGTATGACGCACTTTGCGGCTGCGCGTATGCCGTCAATAGCAACTATTTCAATACATTACTGACCCACTACCGTGAATGTTTAACCTCGTTGCAAGCGGGTGCTGAACCCAAAGCCGCACGCATGGATATGCGCTGGAAAGAGCTGATGCAACAACATTGCTGGCTGGCATTTCACCCCAGCTTCGCTTACCTGAACCGTGATTGGGATTACTTGCAGGATAAAGAAATTGACTGCACTCACTGGTTCTTTAGAAAACCTAAGTAAAGAGCTGCGCGCAAAGGCGTTGTTCTGGAGAAGATTGAAATGCAACTGATTGAAAGTTATCAGCCTGAATATGTGGCTCGTTTTGCGGCGCTTCAGGAGACGTGCGTCTGCCCTAAGTGTAAAACCGAGCAGGGCGAATACCCGCGTGTCACTCAACGCTTCAAGAATCAAGAGCGCGAAAGCCTGATGCTGGGCTGTGAGAGCGCGGTGCGCGAGACATTGCTCAACCCTGAGGCTTTTGTGTTACATCCAGTTCAAACACAGGCTATGGCGGAAGACGCTCTCAGCCCGTGGCTAGAACAGGTGAATCAGCAGTGCATCAATTTAACCATTCAGCGCGCCATGAACCTAGAGTGCAGCCTGTATGCCATCGGCGTGCTGTTGAGCAAAGCGCAAACTTTGTCAGAGCAAGGCGATGAATCCTGCTCGCAGATAGCTTCAATGGGTGAACAGCTGATGTTGTTGGCCGATCAAGGCGTGCTACAACAGCAACTGGGTATGTTACCGCCGATTGTGGATAGCCGACTGGAAGCGCTGCAAGGCATGGGCGCGCTACGCCTGAATCTGAATCTGCCTTTGGCGCAAAAAATGCCGATGATGCTGAAGCTCAGCGAGTTAAGCATTATGCAGCCAGCACGCTTAGCGGAACGCTTGCAGGAGCTGGGGGCTGCTTGGCAGACGCAAACTCTCTTTACCGAACAGCCACATATTTTGCGCAATGCGTTGCTGTACAGCCTATATCACCACGTATTCCCTGGTATTGATGCTAAGAACTATGGCGAGTCATTCTTGGTTCTCGCGCGTCATTTCTTCCGCCTAAAAATGCTGTGCGCGATGTGGTTAACCGATAACGAACAGCTAACCGAAGAAAACGTGGTGACGCTGTTTAGCGCGTATTTTGCCTGGCAGTCCACGGAAACGGTGCCGTTCAATGCCGATCACACCGCGGATTACAGTTTGCTGACGGGGTTGGCGCTGATTTAGCTGAGATATGAATTAACGTATGACCATTAATGTAGATTTTTTATTTCAGTGGGCTCCTGGCTGGACAAACTATGAGTCAGTGATCGCTGTTCTTCAGAGTGATAAGCGATTTTGTTGTCGTTTAATCTTATTACCGTTCCACCATAGTGGAGTGTTAGATCATGAGAACAGAGAAGCTAGAGAGTTTTTAGAGCAGCGCGAAATTGATTATATTTGGCATGAGGACTACGATTTTGCTAACAAAAGGCCAGATTTGGTCTTTATACAAAATCCCTATGACTTCACACGACCAGAGCGTTTTTCTTGTCTTGAGCTCAAACGAGAAAATATAAAATTTGCCTATATTCCCTATGGTCTCGATGTTGGTGATGGCGAGCAGAATCTCTCATACCAATACAATATGGATTGCCATAATCTAGCGAGTTGGATATTTGTAAGGTCGTCCCAGCATAAGCATTTCTTTAAAAAATATTGCTCGGCGGGTAACAAAAAAGTTCATGTTACTGGGCATCCGAAATTTGATGCTTACCGAAAATATCAGAATGTGAATGTAGAGGGAAAAACGCCTCATACTCCGGTTCTACTTTGGACCCCTCATTTTTATGAAGAGGGGCGCAAAGGGTGGTCAACGTTCAAGGTTTATTGTATGGCTATGCTATTTATGGCCATTAATTATCCGATAAAACTTATTATCAGGCCCCATCCTCTATTTATGGGGAGACTTAGGCTTTGTAATGGTGAGGTAGTTGAAATGTTCAAAAACCTCATTAGCTACGCTAAGACGTACGAAAATATAACTTTTGATATGAATCCATCGTATCAGGATTCATTTCTTAACGCTGATGCGCTGCTTGCTGATGCAGGTTCATTCTTGCTTGAATTCTTGCCGTCAAAAAAACCGATACTCTATCTCACTCATTCTGAGTGTCGGGGATTAAATGAAAGCGCAAAGTTTATCCATGAAAGCCATTATGTGGCTAGCGACGAGCAGGATATTGATGATTTTGTGAAAATGCTGCTAGCTAATGATGATCCTAAATATGATTTGCGTATGCAGGCTTTGAAAGAAAATATCTTTATTCCAGAGAAAAGTGTCGGGGATGAAATACGCAAGGTTTTATTAAGCCAGGTGAGAAAATGACTACATCAAGAATTTATGGCGATCGACAGATTGAGTTAGATAGCCAAAGTATTTATCAGTTTTTTGAAGGTCGAGCAGAAGAAAAAGATAAGCTGAAAATGACAATGTACCAGCCTCATGACATCTCTTCTGCCCGAGATTTACATGAGAAAAATGTCATTTTGCCTAAACTACGCCTTTCCAATGATGCCAAGGTTCTCGACGTGGGCTGCGGTAATGGTCGTTGGTATGATTCACTGTCAAATTATGGTGTCAGTTATGTTGGAGTAGATTTTTCTCCCTCATTGATTGCAATCGCCAATGATACCTACGCTGCGGATGAAAATTGCACATTTATCACGCTTAAAGCTGATGATGTTTCATCTCATTTAATGATTAATGGTGATTTTTTTAGCCACGCGATCGTTTCTGGTGTCATGATTTATTTGAGCGATCTTGAAATAACCAGAATGCTTAAAGGCATTGCGAGTTGTACTACCCAGGGTAGCCTAATTTATATTAGAGAGCCTGTGGGTATCGAACGTAGATTGACACTAAATAAACATTGGTCGGATGAGCTTAACTCTCATTACAGTGCGATATATCGCACTAAGCAGGAGTTAATAGACTGTGTTTGCCATCAAGATGAAAACTCACTGTCGATTAAATTGATAGATTCAGGGTTAATGTATGACTCTACATTAAATAACCGTAGTGATACCCAACAAATGTTTTTCATTTTTGAATGCCTATGAATACACTATTTTGTTTTGATCTGGATGGGACACTTACGCGCAGAGAGCTGCTTCCGCTGATTGCTGCGGAAGTGGGTTTAGAACACGAGTTTGACGTGTTGACTAAGTTGACTATTGACGGTGTGATTAGCTTTGAAGAGTCTTTGCGTTTACGCTTTGCAATCCTAAAAACAATTTCGATAGACAAAGTACAGAACGTTATTGCAGAAGCAGAGTTATTCAAAAATTTAATCAGCTTCATAAAAGAACGAAAAGACTCATGCTATGTAATAACTGGAAACCTCGATGTTTGGATTCGTCCTCTGATGGAGTCGATTGGCTGTAATTATTTATGTTCAAAAACAAATTCAGAGGGAGATAAACTCATATCCCTCGATTACATCATGCATAAAGGCCAAGCTATATCAAAATTACGCCAGTTATTTCCCAATCGAGTGGTCGTCGCTATTGGCGATGGAAATAACGACTATGAGATGTTCGAAGCGGCAGATAAGTCTATTTCTGTTGGACTAACGCATAACCCTAGTCCGAACCTTATCGCCGTTTCTGATTATATTGTTTATCATGAGGATTCACTATGTCGACTATTAAACACGCTGTAATTGCGGCTGCTGGGTTGGGCAGTCGCCTTGGAATGGGGTGTCCAAAATGCCTAATAAAAATCAACGGAACGCCTTTAATTGCCTATCTTCTCAAGCTATTAGAGGATGTTGAAGATGTAAGAATTGTGGTTGGCTATCAAGAGCAAGAAGTGATGGAGTGTGTTTTACGCTATCGCAAAGATATTACTTTTGTTAGAAATCCAAACTATCGTACAACATCTACATTAACGAGTTATTTTATGGGGGCTGAAGGGATATCTGAGCGTTGCATGTTTATGGATGCTGATATTATCTTCCAACCTGAGTCATTTATAGGCTTCAAACAGTTTTGCGCAGAAAATAATAGGCAGGATATTATCGGCGTGACAGCAGCCAAAACGCGTGATGCTGTTTATGTTTCGCTAGATAATGAAAAGGTATCATCGTTTTCAAGAGAAAATATCACTGAGTTTGAGTGGGCAAATCTTTGCTACATTTCCTCGAGCCTGCTCACGAAACAGGGGGATTCTGTTTTCCAACAGCTATCTCAGTATTTGCCCTTAATGAGCTACCAGATAAAATCGTATGAAATTGATACTAAATGCGATTTATTAACGGCGACTGAGTCTCAGGTTGCTGAGGATGTTTACTACTGTATGTAGTGTATTCGAAAATAAACCGCCTTATATCGATTACCTTGTATTGATTAGCATGTATCGATTAAAAGACGGTTTACTCATGCAAAAAACTCACCCTTCCTGATACAAATAAGCTTCCGGCTGGGCGGCATTAATCAGGTTATTCACAATATCCTGCTGCATGTGCAGCATCACGCCGTTGCGCTCATTGATTTCTTTACAGCGTTTGGCCTGTTGCTCAAGATCAGCCCACAGTGCGTTGACCTTAGGCTGATGCTGTTCGGGCAGGCGAGCAAAAAGATCGGTGATGCCTTTACGTCCTCCGGCAACGCCCAGAGACTGTAAAATGTCATGCCGTTTTTGCGCACTTTCTGTCAGGCGCTGGTAGTTTTCGACCAGTTCATGATTGAGCGTGCTGAGATCGTCGGCGTTGCGCGCAATAATGTAGGCGCGCTGCTTTTCGAGTTGGCCGATAAGCTCAATATAGATCTTTCGGTCACTGACGATATCTTGAATTAGCGTATTAACCTTTTGCGCAGGCGTAGTCATATTCCCTTTCTATCCTTTGTAATATTTCTCTATGGCGAGCGTGAGTTCGTCCAGATTGATGTCAATTTTTCCGGCGCTGATGGCGTCTTTCATCGCGTTAACGCGATCCATATCGACTTCCGGCATAGCCGCAAGTTGCCCCTGCGCTTCACCCAGCACGGGATCAACCGATGTGGTGGCCTGAGTACGTAAGGTGGTCGCAGACTCTGCATTGGCACTCTTGGTGTTTGCAGTATTGTTGACGGCCTGAGTCAGGTTGTACTGGGTTGGCGTTACTTTCATTGCATCTCTCCGAAACGGGTATCCCGTTGGTCATTTTCTGTCTGGCTGCGCAAGGTTAACCACTCGTTTTATCGATTTAGAGTATCGACTAGAGGCGGAAGTCTTCCTTCCATACCCAACTATAGCGACCAGCCAACAGCAAAACTTAATTATCCGCGCAAAAACTTTACTGGCCCGGTGCGTACAGCATTCGCACGACGCCAATATTGTCGACAACGGCGCTGACCACACGCTGGCTGCTTTCGTTTTTCACTTTGATCATGTCGCCTTTACGGCCTTTTTTCATCGCTTCGCCCATGGTGCGAGCCTCGATGCCGTCTTGTTCGGCAATCATAACGACGCGCTGGCCGCGATCGACCATGATGGGCTGATCGAGCTGGGCAGGGCTAATCGGCTGTAAATCGCGAATGCGGCGTTTCACCGTTAACCCCACAACGTCGTCAGGATTGGTGATGACCCCCGCACGGCTGCTGGAGATATTGCGTTTTTTTAACTCGATATCAGAAGGGGAGATGACCGCACCGCGCTCAAGGGTGTTCTTCGCCACAACCACCGGTAAATAGATATCCGGTTTCACGGTTACGTCGACCTCCCACCCGTTGGCATCTTCACAGCGAATGTCATAACGCAGACGGCTCAGATCGCGTTTATCTCCCGTGGGCAGCGCAGCCTGCAACGGCTGAGAGCAAACCCGATAGCCGCTGACCTCTGACGGAATAAACACGTTCATTTTCGCATTGAAATCTTTCCAATTTTTACGTTTGGCTTCGCGATTGATATCGGCCGTGGCCACTTCCACCGCGAGGGCATAAATCTGCTTGCGCGCGCTAGACGTGCTGGGCTTGGCGGTTTCTTTCATCGCCCAGCCGGAGGTGAGCGGAAGGGTACACAGCCCGAAAACCACAAGGGCTCGGCCAAGGGCATGCGGCGGAAGGAAAGAACGCTTCCTAGTGTGGCTAACTTTAGGCGTAACTTGTTTAAAAATCATATTGTTATAACTCTGGCATGGTAATTGCTATATCAGTGGCGGACAGCAGTAAATGACAGAGAAACAACATTTTACAACGACGTGATGAGAGGAAGTTTCAGTGGGCTTAAGTTTTGACAAGGCATTAGGTGTTCATCCACAGGCGGTACAGCTTCGACTTTCCCGAGCAGAGCTGTTATCGGCGAACTTAGCTAACGTCGACACCCCAAACTTTCAGGCTAAAGATATTGATTTTGCCGCTGAGATGCAACGTTCGAGTTTGAACTTTTCGACCAACAACTCGGCAGAACTCAAATATCGCGTGCCTTATCAGCCCGCTAGCGATGGCAACACCGTTGCTCTGGACGTTGAGCAGGCTGAGTTCTCGAAAAACGCGCTGGATTACCAAACCAGCTTAGCGTTTTTAAACATGAAGTTTGTGGGCCTTAAAAAGGCAATTGACGGTAAGTAATTGATTTAGGTAACAACGGACAATGGCATTTACGGATATTTATCGCGTTTCTGGTTCAGCAATGACGGCGCAAACCGTTCGTCTGAACACCATCGCCAGTAATCTGGCGAACGCGGAGTCGCCAGCGGACAACGAGGGGGCTGTGTATAAAGCTCGCCGCCCCGTGTTTGCCGCGGTGTACCAAAACAGCGAGCTGATGGACAACAGAGCCTTGGCCGGCGCGCGAGTGCAAATTATGGACGTGGTTGAAACCGGTGGCGCAGTGCAGCGTTATGAGCCGAATCATCCCATGGCCAACGATCAGGGTTATGTCTTTTATCCCGACGTTAACGTTGTGGAAGAGATGGCCGACATGATGTCGGCATCCCGTAGCTTCGAGACTAACGTCGAAGTTCTTAACAGTGTGAAAAGTATGCAGCAGAGCCTGCTGAGACTTGGAGAAGCCTAAGCATGAACGTAAATGACGCGCAGAGCTATGCGGATACAGCTAGCAATAACAGCCGTGTTGCCAGCAACGATAACAGTGCCGCGAGCATGAACAACCTGTTTATGACGCTATTGGTTGCGCAGATCCAAAATCAGGATCCGCTGAACCCAACCGATGGTACCGAGTACGTTAGCCAGTTGGCGCAGCTGTCTCAGGTGCAGTCAATGGAGTCTATGTCCGCACTGATGCAAAACAATGCGGTGTTGATGGATAACCTGCAAACCCTGTCTACCGGCAACTTGGTGGGGCAGAAGGTGATGGTTCAGACCGACAAAATTGAAACTGACGGCAGTACGGTCATCGACGGTCGTCTGTCACTGGATCACGCCGCGGGCGTGGTCACGGTGTATGTCAAAGACGAAGCCGGCACTGAGCACAAAATTGAGCTGGGCCAGCAGGAAGCCGGGCAGGTTGATTTCAAAATTGACCCTAAAGAGCTGGGGCTGACTGAAGGCAAGTACACGCTCAGCGTGGTAACGGATACCGGCGAAGAGTCGGTTCCAATTGAGGTGGGTGGCGTGGTTAACAACGTGCGTATTCCATTGGATGGCAGTGCCACCATGTTGAATATCGCTGGGCTGGGTGAGGTTCCTTATAACTACATCAGCCAGTTTGGGATGAATAGTCCATCCAATAATACCGACACGCGCAAAGCGTAATTTCGAAAACGGAACACTTTCGAACACTAATCCAATTTAGATCAGGAAAGATTTTATGAGCTTTAGTATTGCAACCTCAGGCTTGAACGCCATCACTCAGCAGCTTAGCGCTATCAGTAACAACATTGCTAACTCCGGCACCGTAGGGTTTAAGTCTGGCCGTGCGGAGTTCTCTGCGCTGTATGCGCAGTCTCAGCCGCTGGGCGTGGGCGTGAGTGGCGTTACGCAAAGTATTACCCGTGGCGGTAATATCATGGCCTCTTCAAGCGCGCTGGATCTGGCGATTTCTGGCAACGGTTTCTTCGTGGTGCGCGATAGCGCAGGTACAGAGGCCTATACCCGTGCAGGTTATTTCGGTACAGATACCAACGGTAATCTGGTCAATCGACAGGGTATGAATTTGCAAGGTTATCCGGTTGATGCCAACGGCGTATTACAGGTGGGTAACGTCGGTAACCTGAACATCAGCAGCGGCGCGATCCCTGCCAAAGCCACCAACGGGCTGGAGTTTACGGCTAACTTGGATGCTAACGCCGAAGTACCTAAGGTCACGCCGTTAGATCCGAAAGACAGCTCTTCATACAACAATACCTACACCACGCAGGTTTATGACTCTTTGGGTCGTGAGCACACGTTGTCGCAGTATTTTGTTAAGAACGCAGATAACACCTGGACCAGCCATTACTACATGGATGGTGAGCCTGTTCCCGATGCGACTGACCCAACCAAAGGGGCGACCCAGACGATTTCCTTTAGCGCTCAGGGCGTGATGGAAGTACCAAATGGGGCCGTCGGCATTTCACTGTCGATACCTGGGGCTGAAGATCTGGATCTCGAGCTGAACTACGCGGGAACGACGCAATTTGGTTCCGACTTCTCAGTGACCAAAAACAAAGGTGATGGCTACGCATCTGGCGAAAAAACGGGTCAGCAGATTGATGAAGAAGGCTTTGTTTATGCCACCTTCTCGAACGGCGAACGTATGCTGCAAGGCCAGCTGATTCTGGCCAACTTTACCAACCCAGATGGACTGGCTTCACAAGATGGTACTACGTGGGCGCAAACTTCCGCATCGGGTACACCGCTGACCGGCGCGCCGGGTTCTGGCCTGTTAGGTTCTATCAAGGCGAGCGCACTGGAGGAATCCAATGTGGACTTAACCGCCGAGCTGGTGGGTTTGATGACCGCACAGCGCAACTATCAGGCCAACACCAAAGTTATCAGCACCAATGACAGCATGATGTCGGCTCTGTTCCAGGCGGTCTAATGGATCACTTAATTTATACCGCCGTTAGCGGCGCTAACCGCAGCCTGTCACAGCAGCAGATTCATTCCAATAATCTGGCGAACGTGAACACCAGCGGATTTCGTGGTGACTTAGAAAGCGCTTTATCCCAGCAGGTGGCGGGGTCGGGCTACGACTCGCGCTATCTGGTGCAGGAGCAAAACAGCGGTGTGGATATGACGCCGGGCGCGGTGAGAGATACCGGGCGTGAGCTGGATATTGCCATCAAAGGCAATGGGCTGATCGCCGTGGGTAGCGGCAATCGCGAAGTTTATACCCGCAACGGTCAGATGGATGTCAGCCCTGATGGTGATTTAACCATTAACGGCCGCCCCGTGATTGGTGAAACCGGTCCGGTGGTATTGCCGCCGTTTTCCGATCTTTCCATTGGCGATGACGGCACCATCACGATTGTTCCGCAAGACGGTGACGTCAACGCGGCCATGGATGTCGATCGTATCAAGCTGGTGGATATTCCTGCGGATCAGCTTTCAAAAGACGCCGACGGCTTATTGATTAGCGCCACGCGGAATAACCCACGCAGCGATGCCGTTGAAATCACCGCCGGACATCTGGAAAGCAGCAATATTTCAGCGATTAGCGAAATGGTTTCCAGTATTGCTCTGAACCGCCAATTTGAAGCCCAAATCAAGATGATGAAAGCCGCAGAAGATTTGGCGACAGCCGGTAATCGACTGATCCGTGGCAGCTAAATTAAGGAATAAATCATGAATCCAGCTTTATGGATCAGTAAAACCGGCCTTGCAGCGCAAGACGCCAAAATGAGCGCCATTTCCAATAACTTGGCAAACGTGAATACCACCGGTTTCAAACGCGACCGCGTGATGTTTGACGATCTGTTCTACCAAACTCAGCGAGCTCCGGGCGCGCAGCTTGATCAGAACAACGTGGCTCCAACCGGTATTCAGTACGGCACCGGCGTGAAAATCGTGGGGACTCAAAAAGAGTTCTCCGTGGGCAGCATGCAGATCACCAAGCAGCAGATGGACGTGGCGATTACGGGCCAAGGTTTCTTCCAGGTAGAAACGCCAGATGGCGATATCGCCTATACGCGTGCAGGCAACCTACAACTCAACGCCGACGGCGTGGTGACCAACGCCGCAGGCTTACCGTTGGTGCCTGCGATTGAGCTTCCGGCCAACACCAAAGAGCTGTCGATTGCCAAAGACGGCACCGTGTCTGCGACCGTGGGTGGCGAAGCCGATCCGGTAGAGCTTGGGCAAATCACGCTGGTGAATTTTGTTAATCCGGCCGGATTAGAAGCGGTTGGCGGCAATCTTTATCGCGAAACGGCGGCCAGCGGCGAAGCCGTGGAAGGTGTGCCGGGTGAAGATGCCCTTGGACAGTTGGAGCAGGGAACACTGGAAGGTTCAAACGTACAGGTTGTTGAAGAGATGGTCGACATGATCACCGTTCAGCGCGCCTACGAAATGAACGCGAAAATGGTTTCGGCTGCAGATGATATGTTGAAGTTTGTCACTCAGTCGCTGTAACGGCGGCTTGGTGAAAGAGTAAAGCGAAGAACGTTATGAAAAAGCAGATGTTGATGTGTGTCCTGTTGATGGCGCTAGCGGGCTGTGAAAGCCCTGCGCTGCTGGTACACAAGGATGATGCGGCCTATGCGCCGCCAGAGGAAATACTGCAGCAGCCGGTTGCAGTGCAGGGTGGCGGGCTATACAACGCCGGTTACAACTGGTCTCTGACCCAGGATCGCCGCGCATACCGCGTGGGCGATATTCTGACGGTACGACTTGATGAGTCTACGCAGTCCAGCAAACAGGCGCGCACCAACTTCGGCAAGAAGAATGATGCGTCTATCGCCGCACCGGAAGCCTTTGGCCACGCAGTGGATAAGCTGAGTGGCTCTATCGGTGCCGATCGCTCCTTTAACGGCAATGCCTCTTCCGCCCAGCAAAATATGCTGCGCGGTTCTATTACCGTGGCAGTACATAAAATCTTGGCTAACGGGGTTTTAGTGGTACGCGGCGAAAAGTGGCTGACCTTAAATCAGGGCGATGAGTATATGCGCGTCACCGGATTGGTTCGAACCGATGATATCGAGCGCGATAACACCATTTCGTCGCAGCGTATTGCGAACGCTCGTATCTCGTATGCAGGTCGTGGTGCGTTAAGTGATTCCAACTCAGCCGGCTGGTTGACGCGGATCTTTAACCATCCGCTGTTCCCTATTTAATTCAGGAGATGTTCAACATGTGCAGATTCCTTACGCTGGTTGTCGCCCTCCTGTGGAGTTCAATGTCATTGGCGCAGCCGCTAGGCTCGCTGGTGGATGTGCAAGGCGTTCGTGGTAACCAACTGATTGGTTACAGTTTGGTGGTGGGTTTGGACGGCACCGGCGACAAAAATCAGGTGAAGTTCACCAGCCAATCGGTCACCAATATGCTGCGTCAGTTTGGCGTACAGTTACCGGCCAAGATTGACCCTAAGGTGAAAAACGTGGCGGCGGTGGCGATCAGCGCCACGCTGCCTCCGATGTATGCGCGCGGGCAATCCGTTGATATCACCGTTTCCTCTATCGGTGATGCCAAAAGCTTGCGCGGTGGTACGTTGCTGTTGACCCAGCTGCGCGGTGCCGACGGTGAAGTTTATGCATTGGCTCAGGGGAACGTGGTGGTCGGCGGTTTTAAAGCCGAAGGCGATAGCGGTTCCAGCATCACCATGAACACGCCAACCGTTGGGCGGGTGCCGAACGGGGCGTCGATTGAACGTGAAATTCCTAGTGATTTTCAGGTAAGCAATTTGGTTACGCTGAATTTGAAACGCCCGAGTTTTAAAACGGCGAACAACGTTGCCGTGGCGCTGAATCAGGCCTTTGGTGCAAATACCGCAACGGCGCAAAGCGCGACCAACGTGGTGGTGAGAGCGCCGCAGGACGCAGGCGCTCGCGTGGCCTTTATGTCGATGCTGGAAGACGTGCAGATTAACGCCGGTAAACAGCCGCCTCGCGTGGTGTTTAACGCACGAACCGGCACGGTAGTGATTGGAGATGGCGTTGTGGTGCGGGCGGCCGCTGTTTCTCACGGTAATTTAACCGTCAGTATTCGCGAAAGTCGCAACGTGAGCCAACCTAATGCCTTCAGCAACGGTGAAACGGTCACTACGCCACAAAGCGATATTGATGTGAACCGAGGCCAAGGCCAGATGGTGACCGTTGCCGCAGGCACCAGCCTGCGTAGCATCGTAAACACCATCAATAGCTTAGGAGCCGCGCCGGATGACACCATGGCTATCTTGCAGGCATTACACGAAGCAGGCGCGTTAGACGCTGAACTCGTGGTTATTTAAGGAAAAAACCATGATTGATGCCATTAATCGCCAAAGTACCGTGCTGCCGGGAGATTTCACCGGCACGCTGAAAGCACAGAATTTAGATCAGGCCGCCGAGCAGTTTGAAGCAATGTTCCTGCGTTCGATGATGCAGCAGATGCGTAAAGCTTCGGATGCGTTAGCGGCAGATGATGATCCGTTCAACAGTAAGCAGCAGCGCATGATGCGTGATTTTTATGATGACAAACTGGCCTCGCAGCTGGCTTCACAGCGCAGCAGTGGAATTGCCACCATGCTGATTAACCAGCTCGATCCTCAGGTTAAGGGAATGGAACGCGCGCTTAAGATTGAGGGCGAAAATGTCGCTTCTGATTCTGTAGAAGCGCAAGAGCCCGTAGAGCTTGAAACGCCCGTTATCCCAGTACTTAGCCGCGGACAGGAATCATTATGAGTTTAATCAGTAACGCTTACAGCGGCCTTCAAGCCGCCAAGTTAGGTATGAATACCGTTGGTATGAACGTTCAGAATGCCTTAACGCCGGGCTATAGCCGCCAAGGTATTTTGCAAAGCGCCGTAGGGCCGATGGGCTCAGTGGGACTGTCGGCGGGTAACGGCGTTCAGGTTGACAGTATTCGCCGTATCTCGGATCAGTATTTGACCAGTCAGGTATGGGGCACCAACAGTAAAGCTAACTATTATGATTCCGGGCAAAAGTACATTGGTGCGTTGGAGTCGGTGATTGGCACGGATACCACCAGTTTGGGCAACGGTATCGATAAGCTTTTTGCCTCGCTTAATGAGCTCACCACGCAGCCTGATTCCCCCGCGCTGCGCCAGCAATTGATCAACGAAGCGCAGTCGATGGCGACGCGTTTTAATAACATTAATAATTTTATTACTAGCCAGAAAACGTCAATCAATAGCCAGCGTAATGCCACGGTAGACAGCGTGAATACGCTGAGCTCGAACATCGCAGGCTATAACCAGAAAATTGCTGAGCTTGAAGCCACCGGCGGTAACACCAACGTGCTGCGCGATCAGCGTGATGAGCTGGTGAAACAGATGAGCAGCATGGTTGACGTGAAAGTCAGCGAGGATGCGAAAGGCAATTACACGGTCGCCTTGCCAAATGGTCAGCCATTGGTCAATGGACGGAGTTCGGGGCAGCTTGCCACGACCACTCAACCCGATGGCAGCCAGCTACTGACCCTGAAATATGCCGGTTCTGAATACACGATTAATCCGGCAACCGGCGGTCAGCTTGGCGCGCTGAATGATTATGAGCAGGGTACGCTCAAAGAAATGCAGGAGTCAGTTCAGGGCATGGCGGAATCTATCGCGACCATGTTCAACGATCAGCTCGGACAAGGTTTCGACCTTAAGGGGCAACCGGGTAAGCCGCTGTTTAATTTCGATTTGAGTAATCCCGCGGGCATGTTGACTATCACCGACATCAAGCCCGATGAGCTGGCGCTTTCAGGTAAAGATGATGAAACGGGTAACGGTGATAACCTGAATTTACTGATTGAACTGAAAAACAAGAAAGTGGACATCGGCGGTATGGGCAATATGAGCATCAATGAAGGTGCTGCCGCGATTATTAGCTCTATCGGTATCGCCAGTCGTGAGAACCAGACCGAAGCCGAAGCAGCCATATCTGTCTATGTAGAAGCGCAGAATCAGCGTGATAACCTCAGCGCAGTCGATCAGGACGAAGAAGCGATTAATCTTCAGGTTTACATGAATGCCTACCAGTCAAACATGAAGGTGATTGCTGCGGGTAACCAGATCTTCTCCGATTTACTGAATCTGCTCTGATAAAAATAAGGAATTAACATGCGAGTCAGCGGCCTCTACAACGCCAATATGATGACCTATCAGATGGGAAAAAACGGCACCCAGATGAATAAACTGATGCAGCAGATGTCGACATTGCAGCGCGTCAACGTTCCGTCTGACGATCCCATCGCCAGTTCGCGTATGGTGCAGCTTAACCGCGAGCAGTCAGCGATCACTCAGTATCAGAGCAATATTTCGCGTTTGTCCGGCAACCTATCGATGCAGGAATCGCACGTGACGGCGCTGAGTAATCAGCTGATGTCACTCAATGACAAACTGTTGGCGGCGTCTAACGATACCCATAGCAGCGAAGACATGTCCGGCTTTGGCAAAGAGATTGGCTCTATGCTCGACTCTCTGGTGGCTACTCTGAACTCGAAAAACGAGGACGGTCGCTATCTGTTTTCTGGCACCAAAACCGATCAGAAACCGGTAGTGTGGAACGAAACCACCCAGAGCTATGAATACAATGGTAACGACGGCACGCGTGAAACGGCGGTGGCTAACGGCGTGAGCATCACTGAAAATACCAACCTGAGCGGGGCTTTTTCGAGTAGCGGCAACGATCTGGACTTGTTGAATCAGCTGAAGTCGCTCAGCGATAAAATGCAGGATCCTAATATTCCTGCTTCTGACTATGCGGATGAACTCAATACGCTGATGGGCGCCGTGAAAGATTCTTCAGACGACGTGGCTGCTATTTTTACCGATCTGGGTGGTCGTCAAAATCGTTTAACGATGCTGGATGATGCGCACACCGATGTGAAAACGGCCAATGATATGGTTGCCAAAGATTTGTCTGGTTTAGATATGGCCACGGCGTCGGTCAATTTTCAGCTGTATTACAACTCGATGCAGGTTTCGAATAAAACCTACAGTATGATTAGTCAGCTCTCACTTTTTAGCATGATGTAATTGATATGCAAGTTGGTCTTAGCACTTCCTCGTTACAAACTTCAACCACTTCCCCGCTGACGCGGGGAGGTATTGATGCCCCACAGTCGGTTCGCAATCGTGGCATTACAGATACGACGTCAGCCTCACCGGCCAGCTTTCCTGAATCACCGCTAATTTCAGCGCGCCCGCTGCGCTATAACGTTCAGTTGAACCAGCAATTAACGGCGGTTCAGCAGGCAGACAGTTTTCTATCGCAAACGGAAAGCCAGCTCTTGCAGCTACGCCATTCAGCAACTCATAGCCAAACTCGGCCAGATACCATTCGTCAGCAGGCTAAAGGGTTGCAAAGTTTGCTGGATAATCGCGCGCAGCTTTCCGGCAACACCGTTGATCGACATTTCAACGTGAAGCTGGAAGGCAAAACTCAGGTGAATTTTGCGCTGCCAGACGGAGAGAAACTGTTGCAGGGCGGAGATGCAGAGACGTTGGTTTTCTCTCTCGGTGGCAACAAACGAGAAATGGCTGCGGTATCGCTTACGCAAAATAGCTCTGAGCGTCAGGCCATAATGCGTTTGAATCAAGGACTGGGGCGTTTTGGGGTGCATGCCCGCCAAGATAGCACGGGAGATGTCACATTCAGCGTCGATGAGTCGCGTTGGGAGCGCGTGAGCACGCATTTAAGCGTGCGCGGTGAGGGAAAGCGTTTTAACTCAACGTTTTCTTCACTAACTCCAAAGCCAGAGCCCGCGATTGGCGACGTGCTCAAACAAATTGCGGCGCAGCCAGAGCGCTTGCGTGAGCGGGGAACAGAAGTATTAACTGCGCTGGAGCAAATTACCCATCAGCGTGGGAAATTACGTTTCCAGCAAGAGCGTGTTCGTACGCGTATTGAGGGAATGGCCACGCCGTATGAGCCGCAGCAGGCGCTGGCTGTTTCTCAGGCATTGGGCGAACATCTGCAAAACAGCAGCAGCCAGTTTTCTAGCCTTAATCAGGCATTGAGTGCGCAGGCCAACGTACGCTTGGGTACAGTGAAGAATTTGTTGGGATAATGCCCCGATGACCCCACCCTAACCCTCCCCTTGGCAGGGGAGGGAACCGTTCGGTGATGTTGGGAGGGGGTTTTAGCCCTAGCCTTTTTCTTGGCTGGGAGGGGGTTTATGAAGGGAGATTAAATCACTGCCCCAAAGGATATAAAAATATCATCCCGGTTTGCCCAATCACCAGCGGCTGGCCATCAAGCTTCAGCGGTATCATCCACACTTCATTATTCTGCAAGAAATCAATCAGCCCATCGATCATCAGACGTCGCTGAGGCTTACTGTAATAAATCTGCGAGTAGAGGTAGTACACTTTGCCTAGCTCGCGATGAGTTTCAGTAAATTTCCCTTTCACCACAAAGCGGGTGTCGTTTGGGTTAGTGATGGTGTTGAGAATGGTGCCATTCACTGAGGTTAAATGGGAATCATAGAGCTCTTTCTGCTGAGACATCAGATCGTAAAACCCCATTTGTACCGTACCCTGTCTAGGTTTAAGGCTTGGCGTTGCGACTGATAATGCGGTGTATCCTAATATTCCTATTAACAAAATAAGCAGGCTTAGCATCCATATCAGCTTATTGGCTCTGACAGGCTGGGATTTCATTTATTTTTCTCACTGTTTCACGAAAAATCAGGTTGTTAAGCTGACGTGTATCGGTTCGCCAATGGTAGATCGTCATCGCGAGCTGCTGGTTGGCGCAGGTGGTTTCCACTGAAAACGTGTAGTTCAGCACTTGGTCAGAAACCTTGTAGTAAACATCCATATAGGTGTTTTTGGTCTTCAAATGCTGATTGAGTTGGTAGAGCGTGCCTTTCAGCTTGGTATAAAGTGAATCTTTGGATGTCGCTGTGTCGCCGTCTTGCACGATCTGATACAACCGGATGTTGCTGTAGACGTTGTTTTCCTGCTGAGCGGCAGCCAGCGTTATATTATTAAGCGACAGGTATTTATAGCCCATCGCGGCGCTGACCAGCACGGCGACCAAAATGAGAACCATATAGGCTAACCATGAATGCTTTTTGGCTGGCTGAAGCTCGTCTGGCTGGGGCGTTTCCTGAGAATACCCGGAGTCAGGATTGATAGCCGGAGAAACAGGTTCTACGCTAAGGGCATTAGACGATGCCTCTTCATCATTATAAATGCTTGAATCTGTGGAAATACCTTCATGAGGTATATCAGTAATATTCTCATTCTCATTTAATGCATCTGTTTCAATACAGCGGCAATAAGATGATTCCAGCAAATAACCTTTTTTAGGTATGGTTTTGATTATTTTTTGTTGTTTTCCATCATCTTCTAGAGCAACGCGTAAAGCATGAACCGCATTAGGAAGGCTATTATTTCCTATAACGCGCCTTTCCCAAACCATATTGGTTAGCTCTTCGCGTGAGAGGATTTCTCCTGCATGTCGAGTCAGGATATCTAATAGCTTTAATTGGTATTCACCTAGTCTTTTTCTTTCTCCGGTATTTAAATGCAATATTGAACCGGATGAAATTTCCAGGAGCCAATCATTAACAGAACAGTAGCGTTTATTCATTTAATTACAGAGGTATTAAACCATTAATGTGTAAAATAATTGTATTTTAGAGAGATCAAATGAGCTTCTCTTAACGCAAATTGGGTTAAAAAGTCCGTTTATAATTCGTCAATGAATTGCCGCTCGCTGCGGTGGGGGACTGAAGAACATCGTGTTCTTATGCCCGAAAGCGTTCCAAACAGCGTCTTTTTAAGGGAAGGTGTCTGGTCAATATCGATCTCATTTAGGAAGATTCTCTTCCGAGAACACTGTTTTACGCGAACAAATACCAACACGCAAGGCCTGTTGCTCTATTTCTACGCTGGAGTTATGACCAAATATGTCTATAGGTGAATGCATAGTACCTTTAAGATACCTTTGTATTCCATTTGTGAAATACGTGATCTTTTTGTATGTGCTTAGCGTGATTAATTGTGGGTTAATTTAACTAATAATATTGTCCGCCGAAATTATAAATAAAGTGAAAATGATGTAAAAATAATAAGATTTTTCGCTTAAGAATTTTCTGATTTGTGTCGCTATTAATAATATTTTAATTCATTAATCCCTGCTTTGCAGTGTGGGTATATAGATGTAGGTTTTAATATAAAGGGCGCATTTATTTATTATTGATGACGATTTGGTCGAAATGATGTGATTGAGGACGTCTGTTTAAATATGATTATCTATATAAGAAAGAAGTTGCTAGTTAATTACTGAAGTGACGATTTTTTTATTTTCTATTTAACTCTCATCGCCAACGTGTCGTTCTCTCTTAGTACAAGAATTGCGGAATCTAAATAGGTGGATTCCCTGAAGGAGACGACACAATGGCTTTATCTATCTTTACCAATGCCTCTTCCATGGCTTCTACGAACGCGCTGAATAAATCTAACAGCCTGTTGTCCACGTCGATGGAACGTCTGGGTACCGGCAAGCGTATCAACTCTGCGGCAGATGACGCAGCAGGCATGCAGATCGCTTCTCGTTTACAGGGCCAGACTAACGGCATGACCGTCGCAAAACGTAACATCGCCGATGCAACCTCTATGCTGCAGACCGCTGAAGGTGCATTCGACGAAGTGAGCAACATCATGTACCGCATGAAAGATCTGGCTACGCAGGCTGCGAACGACACTAACTCAACTGAAGACCGTGCATCCCTGCAGTCAGAGTTCGATCAGCTGAACTCCGAGCTGGGCAACATCATGGGTAACACCAGCTTCGGTGGTACTAAACTGCTGAGTGGCGGAACTGGTTTGGCGAGCACCAGTGGCCTGAACTTCCAGATCGGTTCTAGCAATGCAGAAACGCTGAACGTAAATGTCTCTAGCCAGCTGTCTGGCTTAACCAAAACTATCGGTACAGCAGCAACGACTAACCCAAGCGGTGGTGCAGTTCCAGGCACTGGTCTGGGTGCGTTGACTCTGGATTCTGCGGCTAATGCTTCTGGCGCAATTTCAAGCCTTGAAGGCGCACTGAAAGACGTGGGTTCCCTGCGTTCAACGTTGGGTGCGAACATCAACCGTTTGGGTCACACCTCTGCGAACTTGGCGAACATGCAGGACAATACCGAGCTGGCGCTGGGTAATATCCGTGATGCCGATTTCGCATCAGAAGCATCGACTATGACGCGTCAGCAGATGTTGGCTCAGACCAGCATGTCTATGCTGAAGCAGTCAAACAGCATGTCAGGCATGGTGATGTCTCTGCTGGGCTAATATCCCGCATTACTCTCGTGAAGACACCGCCTAAGGGCGGTGTTTTTGTATCTATCAGGTAACCATTATTAGCCGATGAATATTAGCCAATAAAAATTTTGTTTAATTTTTTTATCATCTGATTTAATTCTCAGAGTCTGTGTGTCGTTTTCTATAAGTACGAGAGATGCGGAATCTAAATAGGTGGATTCCCTGAAGGAGACGACACAATGGCTTTATCTATCTTTACCAATGCCTCTTCCATGGCTTCTACGAACGCGCTGAATAAATCTAACAGCCTGCTGTCTACGTCGATGGAACGACTGGGTACCGGCAAGCGTATCAACTCTGCGGCAGATGACGCAGCAGGCATGCAGATCGCTTCTCGTCTGCAGGGCCAGACTAACGGCATGACCGTTGCAAAACGTAACATCGCCGATGCAACCTCTATGCTGCAGACCGCTGAAGGTGCATTCGATGAAGTGAGCAACATCATGTACCGCATGAAAGACCTAGCAACGCAGGCAGCGAACGATACTAACTCAAGTGAAGACCGTGCATCCCTGCAGTCTGAATTCGATCAGCTGAACTCTGAGTTGGGTAACATCATGAGCAACACCAGCTACGGCGGTACCAAACTGCTGAGCGGCACAACTGGACTGGCGAGCACCAGTGGCTTGAACTTCCAGATCGGTTCTAGCAATGCAGAAACGCTGAACGTGAATGTCTCTAGCCAGTTGTCCGGTTTAACCAAAACTATCGGTACAGCAGCAACGACTAACCCAAGCGGTGCTCCAGTTGCTGGCACTGGTCTGGGAGCGTTGAAACTGGATTCTGCAACTAGCGCTTCAGGTGCTATTGCTGATTTGGAAGGCGCGCTGAAAGACGTGGGTTCCCTGCGTTCATCTCTGGGTGCGAACATCAACCGTTTGGGTCACACCTCTGCGAACTTGGCAAACATGCAGGACAACACCGAGCTGGCGCTGGGTAACATCCGTGATGCCGATTTCGCATCAGAAGCATCAACCATGACGCGTCAGCAGATGTTGGCTCAGACCAGCATGTCTATGCTGAAGCAGTCAAACAGCATGTCAGGCATGGTGATGTCTCTGCTGGGCTAATCAGCGATGACGTCATAATGCAAAAAACACCGCTCTTGGGCGGTGTTTTTATTTCTGCCGGAATATTTCCGCTTTCCGTCAATATCAGGAAAAACACCTTCCGGTAGTCTCCCATCTCATTGATTTAACTTAACTAAAAAGTTGGCACGTACTTTGCTTTACCTATGGATATATAGGTAATCATTTCTACTCGCCAGCGTGTCCGGAGGATCAGCATGTCAGATTTCACGAGTATTGACCCACAGACCATGGCAACGCAGTTGGCTAGCTACGATGTTATGGCATTGCAGGCTGCACTGAAGAAACAGCAAACGTCGTTAACGGGCCAACAAGATGCGTTGAAAGCGCTGAAAAGTGCCATGACGGATTTCCGCACCGCGCTAACGGCGCTGAATAAATCCAATAATGGCTTGTTGACCAACAAGGTCACGACCAGTTTAGACAACATTGCGAATGTCACCGCGAACTCCAACGCCATGAAAGGCACATACAACCTTTACGTTGAGCAGTTGGCTGGTTCGCATCAGGTGGCGTTCGACGATATGACCGACGATGCCGTTAACAACGCGACGGGCACTTTCACGCTTGAGGTTAATGGTAAGTCTATTGATATCGAGATGGATGGTCTGGAAACCATGTCCGATCTGGCTCGAGCGATCAATAAAACCAACGATGGCTCGGAGAAAAGCCCGGCGATTACCGCATCGCTGATCCGTACCGACGGTGAAGTTAAGTTAATGCTCAGCAGTGATAAAACTGGCGCAGAAAACGAACTCAAGCTGAGTGGAAACATCCCGGCTGAAATGGATACGGGTAAGACCACCACTATTTCTAAAGCGCAGGATGCGGTTGTCTATCTGGGTGGCAAAGACAGCGGACTAAAGATTACTAACAGCACCAATAAGCTGGACGGCGTTATTGACGGTGTGACCGTTGAACTGAATCAGGCACAGAAAGATGGCGATGCGCCGCTGCGTATTAACGTTAACACCGACACCAGTGAAACCGAATCGCAGGTGAAGGCGTTCATTGATGCCTACAACACAATGCGTGATTCGCTCGGCAAATTAACCGCTAGCGGTAGCGGTGGAAAAGATCGCGGAGCCTTTGCGGGTGACGCAGGAATTGCGTCGTTAGAGCGTGAACTGAACAACATGGTTCGTACCAATATTGATGGTCTGGACATGACTAAGTTTGGGATCACCGCCGATAAAGACGGCAAGTTAGAGCTCGATAGCGAAAAGCTCGAGAAAATGCTGACAGATAATCCAACGCAGCTGACCGCGCTGTTTAACGGCGATGACGGCCTTATCAAGAAGATGGATAAGTCGCTGGATAAATACCTGAATAACACCAACGGCGTGATCAAAGGCCGTCAAGAATCATTGGATCGTCAGGAAACGCAGCTGACCGACCGCAGCGACAAAATTAATACCCGTTATGAGAACTCTTATAACCGCTATCTGAAGCAGTTTACCCAGCTGCAGCAGGTGATGTCTCAGATGAATAATACGATGAGTATGTTTGGCTTAGTTTAAGGAACGCAGGTTTTATGTACGGAACTCAACAGGAAGGATACGGCCTCTATCAGGATTCAGATCTGGCGATTCAGGCCGCCGCCGCGACCCCTCATCAGCTGGTTCTTATGCTGTTTGGCGGTCTCATGGATGAACTGGTTCGCGCCAAGAGCCACATTGTTGCTAAACGCTATGAACGTAAAGTTCAAAGCATTAATAAATGCATCGATATTCTCAATGCGCTGACCAGCGCGCTGGATTACGAAAAGGGCGGCGACTTGGCTTTGAGCTTGGCAAACCTGTATGACTACTGCGTTTACCGTTTGTACGACGCCAGCCATAAGCTGTCCGTTGAATACATTGATGAAGTGGAAGCCATCCTCAACAACCTGCGTGAAGGTTGGGAAGAGATGGGTAAACAGAATGGATGATATTCAGCTGATTCAGTTCCTTGCCAACGCGTTGAAGAGTGCCACTCAGCAGCGTGATTGGGTACAGGTGCGGAATGTTGATAAGCAGATCGCTTCATTACTGAGTTCACTCAGTGGGCAGCCGTTGAGTGAACAAAAGCGGCAAGCCTTGATGATGTTGAAGGATACCCATCGTCGCGTGAATGAGGTCTGCCGTCAGCAAAGCGCTGAGCTTGAGCACAAGATGGCTTTGCACCGCAATAACCGTGAAGGGGCAGTTGCTTACGCTATTTTTGGCGGCGACGAGGACAGCGAATAATGAGCATGATGGATCTGATTTCTAGCTCAATGCCGACTGCTATGGGGGCATCTTCTACCGTGTCTATCAGTGACTCGACTGGCGCTGCGTCGACGATCGGTGCGGTCGGCGGAATGCCAAATAGTAGTGCATCACCGGAAAACGCCGCGCAGTTCAGTCATGAGCTGCTCAGCATGGTGGGCTCTTTGCTGGCTCAGTCTGGGGTTGCGGGCTTGCGTCCTGCGGCGGGCGGCACGAGTGCGGATACCGCGCTGCCTTCTGATGATAGTGATGCGGATGTTGACGATCTGGCCAGTTTGCCGCAGGAGGATCAACAGCAGATGTTGAACCTGCTGCTAAACACCTATCAACCACCGGCTCAACCGGTGGCTATGTCGCTGGGTGAGCAGCAGCCTTCGGCGGAATTGTTGATGCTAAATCGCCAGATCGCGCCTCAACCAGTGATGCCAAGTGCTTCGCAGCCCGTCAATGCGTCGGTGTTGAGCGCTGCGCTAAACGCCGCGCCGTCTGATATTGCCATTTCATCGGCGATGACCAAGACCCACGAAGCGTTTAGTCCTGTGATGCAGCAGCATTCCTCTGTGCCCGGCGATCTCCTGAATGCATCGTTAGCGACGTCTGCGCCTTCCAGCGTGGGTAATACCGTGGCTTCGACGGTGCAGAATTTCAATGCGACTACTGCGCCGCTGAAGCTGGAGTCCAGCGAAGAGCGTTGGCCGCAGCAGTTACAAAATTCACTCGGTGAGCGTTTACAGGTTCAGGTGAAAAATCAGGTTCAGCATGCCACGATCCGACTCGATCCGCCGGATATGGGCAAGATCGATATCTCGATTCAATTTGAGTCAGGACGTTTGCAGGTGCATATCAATGCGAGCCAAGGTGAGGTTTATCGCGCCCTGCAGCAGGTCAGTAATGAACTGCGCCAAAGCCTGACCGACCAGAACTTTGTTCAGGTGAACGTTCAGGTTTCCTCGCAAAACTCACAGCAACAATCAGGGCATGGGCATCAAGGCGACGCTCAACAGCCTTTCATTCTCTCGGGTATGCCGCTGGACAGTGAAACCACTGAACCATCAAAGAAAACCCGCGAGGATGAATCTGTCCTCATGACAATTTGAACTACTGAATAAGACATATATGACCGTAAAAACATTTTCATTAGGTTTGGTAATCGCATTAGTCGCCGCCGTGCTGGCGGCGGTTTTAGCCGTAATGGGGAATCATATTTTGGCTCAGCCAGAAAACGGCGTGGGCGACAAGATTTCTAAGATGTTCTCCGCTGATGGCGAAGCCACCATTGAGTTTGTCGAAATTAAGAACGTTGTTATCACCTTGAAAAGTGATAACAAAAAAGAACGCTATCTGCTTTTGGAATTGGCGCTTGCGACTTCTGATAGCAAAGAAACTGCGCGTACTGAGGCGATGATTCCTGCGATCCGCGGAGCGACCGTTAGCCTGTTATCCGACATGGAATATTCACATATTCGTGGCATGAACGTGGTTGAGCTGCGTGAACAGCTGATGGCGGCGTATGTGAAGAAGTTTAAAGCACTAAATACGGGCGTGCCGTTTCACGATGTCATCATTAGCAAGATGGTCTTTCAATAGAAAGCGATAGAAGCACGAGCAATGGAAATAATGGATTTTATGACCAATGAAGCGCTGACTCCGGCGCAAGAAACGCAGTATCTCACCGCGTATCTGCCGTTGGTAAAACGTGTGGTAAGACAGCTGTCTTACCAAACCAGCAGCGTTCTCGACCGCGAGGACATGGAACAGATCGCCCTAATGGGGTTGCTCTCGTCCTTGCGTCGTTACGGACATCCCGATGAGCAGTTCGGTGCTTATGCTATTCATCGAATTCGCGGTGCCGTGTTGGACGAACTGCGCCAGTTAGACTGGCGCCCACGCCGCTTACGACAGAAGACCCACAAGCTTAATGACGCCATCCGTGAGCTGGCGCGAGAGCTAGGCAAAGAACCTAGCTATGAAGAAATTGCGGGCCGGCTAGAGATCACGCCGCAGGAGTATCAGGAATATCTGTTGCTCGACTGCGCTAAATCGCTGGAAAGCCTTGATGATTTACTCTCTAACGACGGTGTGGGTTCCGCGCTCAATAGCCGTCCGTTGGAGGACGAGATGATGGTCAGCAATACCTTGCGTGTTGCTTTGGCCAGCCTCGATAAACGCGAGCAGCTGATCTTGAGCCTCTATTATCAGCATGAAATGAGTCTGAAAGAGATAGCACTGGTGCTGGATCTTACCGAAGCCAGAGTCTGTCAGCTCAATAAGAAAATTACAGAAAAAATTAAAAGCTTTTTCTAGAAGTGGAACCACTATGCAGAAATTATTAGGTCTGATTATTATTTTCGTCTGTGTTCTCGGCGGCTTCATTATGTCGGGTGGGCGTTTGGCTTCTTTTTGGCAACCAGGCGAAATCGTTATTATTCTTGGCGCGGGTTTAGGGGCCATGGTTTTGGCCAACCCAAAACACGTGCTGATCGAAATGTGGCGCCAGTTCCGTGGTGTATTACGCAAAAACGAATACACCGATGAATACCAGCGCCAGCTGTTAATGCTGCTGTATGAGCTGTTAGAACTGGTGCAGGACGGTGGTTTGAAAGTCCTCGATGAGCACATTGAAGTTCCAGAAAGCAGTGCGCTGTTCCAAAAATATCCGCTGATTTTACGCGATAAAGACCTAGTGACGTTTATTTCGGATAACTTCCGTTTGATGGCAATGGGTAAGATCAACGAACACGAGCTGGAAGGTATTCTTGAGCAAGAACTGGGCGCGATGGAAGAGGAGCTTCTGCTGCCTTCACGTTCTTTGCAGCGTACCGCAGAAGCGATGCCGGGTTTTGGTATTTGTGCGGCAGTTCTTGGGATCATCATCACTATGCAGTCTATTGATGGTTCGATTGCGGTTATCGGTATTAAGGTTGCAGCTGCGCTGATTGGTACGTTCTTGGGCGTTTTTATCTGTTATTGCCTGATGGATCCGGTGGCAAACGCCATGGAGCAGCGCGCCAAAACGCAGATGGCGGTGCTGGAATGTGTGCGTACCGTGCTGGTTAACCATGTTGCGGGTAAACCCACGTTGCTGGCCGTAGATGCGGGCCGCAAGATGTTGCCAATGGATTCCAAACCTACCTTCGCTACGCTGGATTCTTGGGTGAACCAGATGGTGGGGGATAACTGATGCGCTCCCCAAAAGGTAAAGGTCACACCACGATAATCAAGCGCTCCTCGCGTAAATCGCACGATGCGATTCACGGTGGCGCGTGGAAGGTCGCCTTTGCTGACTTTACGCTCGCGATGATGGCGCTGTTTATGGTGCTGTGGATTATGGGCTCGGTGACTGAAGAAGAGCGTAAAGAAATTGTCTCTACCCTCAATAGCGAATCCATCTTTGATGGCATGTCGATAAACCCCATCACGCAAAAGAGCTCAGGTGGGGGAAGTAACCCTATTCTTGAAGGCAAGCGTAGCGGTGATGAAAACGAAGACGGTAGCGGCTCCGGTTCAGATAACGGTGGCATAAAGAGCGAACAGCCAAAGCAGTCCGTTGCCGATATCGTTAATAAAACGGAATCGCTAGAAGAGGTTAATAAACGCTCTCAGCAAGAAATGGAAGAGCTGGCGCGCATCATCTTGCAGGTCACTTCGGCGTATAATGCACAGACCAATATGAAGATGGAGATTGTGCCGCAGGGGCTGCGTATTTTGGTTCAAGACGACCAAAAGCGTGAGATGTTCCAGCGTAGTAGCGCTATTTTGACGCCGTTCTTTAATCGTCTGCTAAGAGATTTGGCACCGGTGTTTAATAAGCTGGACAACAAAATCATTATTACGGGCCATACCGATTCTTCACGCTACCGCGATCAGGAGTTGTACAACAACTGGAACCTGTCGGGCGATCGTGCGATGGCTGCACGCAAGGCGTTGGCACGCGGCGGTTTGGAGATGGATAAAGTATTGCAGGTGAACGCTATGGCTGACCAAATGCTGTTGGATAACGATCAGCCACTGAGTGCAACCAATCGCCGTATCGAGATTATGGTGCTAACTCACACGGCATCGGACTCTCTGTACCAGTTCTTTGGCAATCACGGCGATAAAGTTGTGAAGCCGATTGCGGATAAGATCAGTAAGCGGTAGTTCGTTGCCGACCCCACCCTAACCCTCCCCTTAGCAGGGGCGGGAACCGTTCAGTGATGTTGGGAGGGGTCACTTCACGAAATACCAGACATGAATTTATTTCACCTCCCCTTGAACATTCATCATGCGAGAAATTCATTTAACTGTTGACTCAGTGACCAACTTACGGCAATTTCATGTTTAGACGTCTAAACGTATAGACGCTTATTAAAAACGATAATAAAAAGTGCGGTTACGCACGAACAGGTCAACAAGAGGAAGATGGGGTATGAGTTTCTTTCACGCAAATCAGCGCGAGGCGTTGAACCAAAGTCTGGCAGAACTGCACGGACAAATTAATGTGTCATTTGAGTTCTTCCCGCCACGCACCAGCGAAATGGAAGATACTCTGTGGCAGTCCATCGACCGCTTGAGCAGCCTAAAACCGAAATTTGTTTCTGTGACCTACGGCGCTAATTCTGGTGAACGTGATCGTACCCACAGCATTATCAAAGGTATTAAAGACCGTACCGGTCTAGAAGCCGCGCCGCATTTGACCTGCGTTGATGCCACGCGTGATGAGTTACGCACCATCGCACAGGATTATTGGAATAACGGTATCCGCCATATCGTGGCTCTGCGTGGCGATTTGCCAGCGGGCGGCGGTAAACCCGATATGTATGCCTGTGATCTGGTCTCGTTACTGAAAGAGGTCGGCGATTTTGATATTTCCGTTGCCGCCTATCCTGAGGTTCATCCCGAAGCCAAAAGCCCACAGGCCGATCTCATTAATTTAAAACGTAAAATTGATGCCGGTGCGAGCCGCGCGATTACTCAGTTTTTCTTCGACGTTGAAAGCTACCTGCGTTTCCGTGACCGTTGTGTTGCTACGGGTATCGACGTGGAAATTGTGCCGGGTATTTTGCCGGTATCGAACTTTAAGCAGCTACAGCGCTTTGCGACCATGACCAATGTGCGCGTGCCGCACTGGATGACCAGCATGTTTGAAGGGCTGGATGACGATGCTGAAACGCGCAAAATGGTGGGCGCGAATATCGCGATGGACATGGTGAAAATTCTCAGCCGTGAAGGCGTGAAAGATTTCCATTTCTACACGCTAAACCGCGCAGAAATGAGTTATGCCATCTGCCATACGCTCGGTGTGCGGCCTGAGGTTCATTCACCGATTATTGCGTGATTTGCCAAGACCCCCTCCCAACCTCCCCCTTTGCAGGGGGAGTCGCCGATCGAGGATCTTACAAACATAGCCAAACGGTTCCCTCCTCTATGAAAAGGAGGGTTAGGGTGTGGTCAGTCTCTTAGCCAAAAAAAAACCACGCATTTCAGCGTGGTTTTCTATTTTGCAGAACTGCAAACATTAATATTCCCAAGTGTCTGGGTCGATACCCATCTCTCTCATCAATATTTTTGCCGCTTCTGGGATTTCATCGCTACGCTCTTTACGCAGGTCTGCATCGTTAGGCAGCGGTTGGCCAGTAAACGCATGCAGAAACGCTTCACACAGCAACTCACTGTTGGTTGCGTGACGTAGGTTGTTGACCTGACGGCGCGTGCGCTCGTCGGTTAAGATTTTCAGCACTTTCAGCGGGATAGATACAGTGATTTTTTTCACCTGCTCGCTTTTTTTGCCGTGCTCAGCATAAGGGCTGATGTATTCGCCATTCCATTCAGCAGCCATGGGGGGATACCTTAATTAGACTTAGTTATTTTGAGAAACGGCTAATTATGTCCGATCCTCACGATTTATGCTCACGAAGTGTCTGATTTATCGGTTTATGCCACCGTTTTGTGATTTCAGTACACCTCAAACTGACATAATTTTAGCGGTTATTTCCTCAAGGCTCAATCTATACGCAAAGAAGTTTAGATGTCTAGAAGTATTGACGTCTATATTCGAAGCGATTAATCTTTATTCCACTTTCACCCGACACATCATCCAGCGCGGAGAGAACAACGTGACATATAAGCAGGCAACACTTGCAGTGCGCAGTGGTTTAAATGATGACGAGCAGTATGGTTGCGTCGTTCCGCCCATCCATCTTTCCAGCACTTACAACTTCACCGACTTCAATGAACCACGGGCGCATGACTACTCTCGCCGTGGGAATCCTACGCGTGATGTGGTGCAGCGCGCGCTGGCTGAGTTAGAAGGCGGCGCTGGGGCTGTGATGACCAGCACGGGTATGTCGGCGATTCATTTGGTGTGCACGGTTTTCCTCAAACCAGGCGATCTGCTGGTAGCGCCGCACGACTGCTACGGCGGCAGCTATCGTCTGTTCGATAGTTTGGCCAAGCGCGGCGCGTATAACGTGCTGTTTGTCGATCAGGGTGATGCGCAGGCTCTCGCGGCCGCGTTAGAACAAAAACCTAAGCTGGTGCTGATCGAAACCCCAAGTAATCCGTTGCTACGCGTGGTCGATATTGCTGCTATTTGCACAGCGGCTAAGGCCGTGGGCGCGTTAACGGTGGTTGATAACACCTTCTTAAGCCCGGCGCTGCAACAGCCGTTAAAATTAGGCGCAGATTTGGTTCTGCATTCCTGCACCAAATACTTAAATGGTCACTCCGACGTGGTAGCGGGAACCGTTATTGCCAAAGATCCTGAGCATGTTACCGAGCTAGCATGGTGGGCGAATAATATTGGCGTAACCGGCAGCGCTTTCGACAGCTATCTCCTGCTGCGTGGCCTGAGAACCCTTAGCCCTCGCATTCAGTTACAGCAGCAAAACGCGCTGAAAATTGTGGAGTTTCTCAAGCATCAGCCGCTGGTGAAAAAGCTTTATCATCCTTCGTTGCCAGAAAACCAAGGACATGAAATTGCCTGCCGTCAGCAGTCTGGCTTTGGCGCGATGCTGAGCTTTGAACTGGATGGCGATGAAGCCTTGCTGCGACGATTCCTAAAATCGCTGCAACTGTTTACACTGGCAGAATCTTTAGGCGGCGTGGAGAGTTTAATTTCCCACGCAGGCACGATGACTCACGCGGGGATGGCTCCAGAGGCGCGTAAGGCCGCAGGTATTTCAGAAAGCCTGCTGCGTATTTCTGTAGGTATCGAAGACGGTGACGATTTAATTTCCGATCTGGAGCAGGCGTTCCAGAAAGCTAACAGCCAACGCTAATATGCTGTTTCTCAAACGATAATGCTGCATATTAGGCTGGTTTTAAGAGGTAAAGAATGAGCGCACAACCGGTAGCGGGGCAGGCGATAGGACGCCAGCTGCATAAGTTTGGCGGCAGTAGTTTAGCCGATGTGAAATGTTATCTGCGTGTCGCAGGGATTATGGCGGAGTACAGCTTCCCTGGCGATATGATGGTTGTTTCCGCAGCGGGTAGCACCACCAATCAGCTGATTAGCTGGTTGAGGCTAAGCCAGACTGACCGGATCTCTGCGCATCAGGTTCAGCAGGCATTACGTCGCTATCAAAGCGAACTCATCACGGGCCTGTTGCCGGCTGAACTTGCCGAGCCTTTGGTTGCGCTCTTTACTCAGGATTTGGAACGCTTAGCCGCCTTACTCGACGAGCCGATGTGCGATGCGACCTATGCTGAAGTGGTAGGGCACGGTGAAATATGGTCTGCGCGTTTGATGTCGGCGCTGCTCAACGTAAAAGGCATGGAGTCAGAGTGGCTGGATGCGCGTAGTTTCCTGCGCGCCGAACGTTCTGCCCAGCCACAGGTTGATGAAGGCCGATCTTATCCTCTATTACAGCAAATTCTGGCGCAGCATCCTAACAAACGCCTCGTCGCCACGGGGTTTATTTGCCGTAACGATGCGGGTGAAACCGTGCTGTTAGGGCGTAACGGTTCTGACTATTCCGCCACTCAGATCGGCTCATTAGCGGGCGTTTCTCGCGTGACGATTTGGAGCGACGTGGCCGGTGTGTACAGCGCTGACCCACGCAAGGTTAAAGATGCCTGCCTGTTGCCACTGCTGCGTTTAGACGAAGCTAGCGAACTGGCACGTTTAGCCGCGCCGGTTCTGCATGCGCGTACGTTGCAGCCGGTTTCCGCCAGCGATATTGACTTACAACTGCGCTGTAGCTATCAGCCAGAGCAGGGCTCAACGCGCATTGAGCGTGTTTTGGCATCTGGCACCGGTGCAAAAATTGTCACCAGCCACGATGAAGTTTGCCTGATTGAGCTTAATGTTCCACAAAGCCATGATTTTGAACACGTGCGTCAGGAAATTGACCGCGTGCTCAAGCGCTCCCAGCTGCGCCCATTAGCGACCGGCGTGCATCGCGACCGTCATATGATCCAGCTGTGCTATACCTCTGAAGTGGTGGAAAGTGCGCTGAAGTTATTGGAAGAATCTGGCGTTCCGGGTTTGCTACAGCTGCGTGAAGGATTGGCGCTGGTGGCGTTAGTCGGCGCAGGCGTATGCAAGAACCCACTGCACAGCCACCGTTTCTATCAGCAACTAAAAGATCAGCCAATTGAGTTCTTCTGCCAGTCAGAAGACAGCATCAGCTTGGTGGCGGTATTGCGCCGTGGCCCAACTGAAGCCCTGATTCAAGGTTTACACACCACGTTGTTCCGCGCCGAAAAACGCGTTGGGTTGGTATTGATGGGCAAGGGCAATATCGGTTCGCGCTGGTTAGAACTGTTTGCGCGTGAGCAGGAGAATATTTCTGCCCGTAGCGGCTTTGAATTTGTGCTGGCTGGCGTGGTAGATAGCAGCCGCAGCTTGCTGAATTATGAAGGATTAGACGCGAGCCGCGCATTGGCATTCTTTGATGATGAATCGCAGGAGATGGATGAAGAAAACCTGTTCCTGTGGATGCGTGCTCACCCTTATGACGATTTAGTGGTGCTGGATGTTACGGCCAGCGAGTCGTTGGCGCAGCAGTATCGTGACTTTGCCAGCTATGGTTTCCACGTTATTAGTGCGAACAAATTGGCTGGTGCGTCGTGCAGCGATGATTATCGCCAAGTTCGTGATGCCTTTGAGAAAACCGGTCGTCACTGGCTGTATAACGCCACCGTCGGAGCGGGTTTACCTGTGAACTATACGGTTCGCGATCTGCGCGATAGCGGCGACTCCATCTTGTCGATCAGCGGGATCTTCTCCGGTACGTTATCTTGGTTATTCCTTCAGTTTGATGGAACAGTTCCGTTTACTGAGCTGGTCGATCAAGCGTGGCAGCAGGGGCTGACCGAGCCCGATCCGCGTGTTGACCTCTCTGGTCAAGACGTGATGCGCAAACTGGTAATTTTGGCGCGTGAGGCAGGTTATGACATTGAACCGAATCAGGTACGTGTGGAATCGCTGGTGCCGGCTGGCTGCGAAGGGGGATCTATCGATCATTTCTTCGAAAACGGTGAAGACCTGAACGAACAAATGATCCAGCGTTTGGAAGCGGCCAACGAAATGGGGCTGGTGCTGCGTTATGTCGCCCGATTTGATGCCAACGGCAAAGCGCGCGTTGGTGTGGAAGCCGTTCGCCCAGAACACCCACTGGCGGCGTTGTTGCCATGTGACAACGTGTTTGCCATTGAAAGCCGCTGGTATCGTGATAATCCGTTGGTTATCCGTGGACCGGGCGCAGGACGCGATGTGACGGCGGGGGCTATTCAGTCGGATTTGAATCGGTTGGCGGCGTTATTGTGAGTTGGGGTTGAGTGCTTAGGCAATTGTTCTTATTGGCAGTGGTTTTCTATCTCTTTGATAGAGCTGTGAAGGGTTTTGTACTAATTGCCTATGCCGAATATTTTAGGCCTTATGCATATTACGTCCGCCTAAAAGACCTAGTTTCATGATAGAGCTGTGAAGGGTTTCGTCCGCCAGTCAGCAAATTTGTTTCCATGAAACCGTCGGTGTAGGCGTCCGAGAAGAGGTTGCCAGCGCGCAACCTCTTCACTCTCGCGCTTTTTACCGTGTTGTTTGGCCGACCGGTCTCGGAGCGCACATCCCTGTGCGCCCTCAACCTGCCACCAGCATCCCTGCTGGCGGCTCTAAAATGCATTCTTTCAACGTGAAAAAGACAAAAGATCTTTTTATCTTTTTAATTGTTTAAGCCTTGGTAGAGAGAGCCGCCGGTACAGGGATGTACCGGCGGAGTTTGGGGCGCCCTGGATGGGCGATACCAAACCGGAGCGGAGATGGCATCTCGGATAAAAGCGCGCGGGTGTTGGGTGCGCGCGCTGGCGCACCCGACTCGGACGCCTTCGACGGAATCTATATGTAAATGCCGCAACGGATAGGCGGTCGAAACGTGGCATCTATCTAACATACGAAACCCTACACCTATCCAGCATAAATCTAGCGAACTCCCCCTAAATCACCATCTAGGCACTATTCCTCCCCCACAATTCAAGATAACCTTACCCTGCTAACTTTTTATTAACAGGAGTCACACATGTCTTCTCATGATGAGTATCTACAGCGCGCGTTAGCGCTGGCGGCGGATAGCGTTGAGCAGGGTGGGCGTCCATTTGGCGCAGTGATTGTGCGTCACGATGAGATTGTTGCCGAGGCCGTGAACACCATTCATCTCAATGGCGATCCAACGGCGCATGCCGAGCTGAACGGTATTCGTGAGGTTTCTGCTCATCTGGGGAGCGCAGCGCTGCGTGACTGTACGGTGTATGCGAGCGGACAGCCTTGCCCTATGTGCCTCAGCGCCATGTATCTGACCGGTGTAAAGGCGGTGTATTTCGCCAACGGCAATCAGGATGGGGAAGAGTATAAATTATCGACCGCGGCTATTTATCAGCAACTACAGCTGCCGTTAGAACAACAATCTTTACCGATTCACCATTTGCCACAACCAAATGGCCGCAAGCTATATGAACGTTGGGTGCAAAAGCAGTCATGAGTCAGACACAGAAACAAAGTTTGATGTTGTTAGTTTTGGTGTTAATTGGTCTGAATATGCGGCCACTTCTTACCTCTATCGGGCCATTATTGCCGCAGCTGCGTGAAGCGAGCGGCATGAGCTTTACCGCCGTTTCGTTATTAACCGCCTTGCCGGTGGTAGCGATGGGCGTATTAGCACTGGCGGGAGGCTGGGTCGATCGCCATATCAGTGAACGCAATAGCGTGGCGCTGAGTTTGCTGGCTATTGCCGTCGGTGCGCTGCTGCGCGAGCTCGCGCCACAAAGCCTCGTGTTGCTAAGCAGCGCACTGCTGGGCGGGATTGGTATCGGGATTATTCAGGCCGTGATGCCTGCGGTAATTAAACGTTCCTTCCAGCGCCGTATGCCGCTGGTGATGGGATTGTGGTCGGCGGCGCTGATGGGCGGTGGCGGTTTGGGTGCGGCGCTAACGCCGTGGCTTGCGCAGCACAGCGATGTTTGGCACCGATCTTTGGCTTGGTGGGCATTACCTGCTGTGATTGCGTTAATCGGCTGGTGGCCGCAGAGTAAAACGCTGGCGCAGCCAATAAAACACGCGGTGTCAGCACAGCCGCTGCGCTTACATATCAGCCCGCGTGCGTGGACGCTGGGTCTCTATTTTGGGCTGATCAATGGCGGTTACACCAGCCTGATCGCATGGCTGCCGCCCTACTATATGCAGCTGGGCTCCAGCGCACAGTTTAGCGGGAGTTTGCTGGCGTTGATGACGGTTGGGCAGGCGGTAGGGGCATTAATGTTGCCAATGTTTGCGCGTCGTCAGGATCGACGCATGCTGCTGCTGGCGGCGCTAATGCTACAGCTGATTGGGTTCTGTGGTTTTATCTGGATGCCTTTGCAGATGTCCGTTCTATGGGCGGTGGTGTGCGGCTTTGGACTCGGCGGTGCATTCCCTTTGTGCTTGGTGTTGGCGCTCGATCACTCGCCTCAGCCCGCGATTGCGGGGCGTTTGGTGGCCTTCATGCAGGGGATCGGTTTTATTGTGGCAGGCTTGTCGCCATACCTTTCTGGATTGCTGCGTAGCCTCAGCGGTAACTTCCTGATGGATTGGATATTCCACGCGTTCTTGGTGGTTGGCTTGATGCTGCTGACGCTGCGCTTTGTTCCATCGCGCTATCCGCAAGAATGGGCTGCGCCCGCCGTCGAACGCCATTAAAAAAACCGCCAGCGTTTCAGGCGCTGGCGGCAGTCTGTTTTGTCGCAAAGTAATGTTATTTGAGCGTGATCGTCAGGCTATTAACCACGTTTGCTGGCGTGATGGTAACGCCCATTTCCCCTGCATCTACTGCGCTGCTTTCCTGTGTTATCGCTCGATGAATATTGCGTAAGCATAGGCTCCAGCGTTGAGCGTTTCCGGTGCTCGAAACAAGCAGCTGATTGCCTTTACGCTGCACGCAAAGCGTAAATTGAGCTTGACCATCAGCGGCTGGAATGACGGCCTTCGCTTGGGTATTTTCTTCTAAGGCAAAAAGGTGGAAACAGGGGCTATCGGCATAGTCATAATCAGGTTTTTGGCTGTTATTACCGATAGCGATCAGGCTGTTAGGGCGCACATATAGCGGCAAACTGTTGAACCCGTGCTGTTCTCGGTGCCAGCCACCGGTGGCTTCTTGATTGCTATAGAGATGTGTCCAGCGGCCCGCGGGCAAATAGACGCTGACGTCACCGCTCTCGCTAAATACCGGGGCGACCAGCAGCGAATCCCCCAACATGTATTGGCGATCCAGATAATCGCAGCCCGGATCTTCTGGGAATTCCAGCATCATAGCGCGCATCACCGGCGTACCTGTTTTGGCAGCCTGAGCAGAGGCGGCGTAGAGGTACGGCATCAGGCGGCATTTCCACTCGGTGAAAAAACGCACCACGTCGCAGGCTTCATCGTCATACGCCCACGGTACGCGGTAGGATTTACTGCCGTGCAGGCGACTATGGCTAGAGAGCAGGCCAAAGGCGCACCAACGTTTGTAAACGTGCGCCGGTGCCGTATTTTCAAATCCGCCGATGTCGTGGCTCCAGAAGCCAAAACCAGACAATCCAAGAGATAATCCACCGCGCAGGCTTTCCGCCATTGATTCATAGGTGGCGTAGCAGTCGCCGCCCCAGTGAACCGGAAATTGCTGCGCGCCGACCGACGCCGAGCGGGCAAATAGCACCGCTTCGTCTTTACCCAATTCTTGCTGCAAGACTTCATACACCAACTTGTTGTAAATAAAGGCGTAATGGTTATGCATTTTTTGTGGGCATGAACCGTCGTGCCATACCACGTCGGTTGGAATGCGCTCGCCAAAATCGGTTTTAAAGCAGTCAACGCCCATGTGGATTAAGCGTTTGAGATGCCCTGCATACCAGTCGCAGGCAGCAGGATTGGTGAAATCAACGATGCCCTGTCCCGGCTGCCATTTATCCCATTGCCATACGTCGCCGTTTGGACGTTTGAGCAGATATCCCTTCTCCATCCCCTGTTTAAACAGCGGTGACTTTTGCCCAATGTAAGGGTTAATCCATACGCATATTTTTAGCCCGCGCGCTTTCAAACGTTGGAGCATGCCTTCCGGATCGGGGAAGGTTTCAGGGTCCCATTCGAAATCGCACCACTGAAATGCCTTCATCCAGAAGCAGTCGAAATGAAACACGTGCAGCGGAAGGTTGCGTTCGGCCATGCCGTCGATAAAGCGGTTAACGGTTTTTTCGTCGTAGTTGGTGGTAAATGAAGTGGTAAGCCAGAGGCCAAATGACCACGCCGGTGGCAGCGCAGGGCGACCGGTGAGGCGAGTATAACGGTCTAGAACCTGCTTTGGCGTTGGGCCGTCAAAGACTAAATATTCTAGATGTTCGCCCTCAACGCTGAATTGCACCTTGGAGACTTTTTCCGAACCCACTTCAAATGAGACACATTCGGGATGATTTACCAATACGCCATAGCCGCGATTGGTCAGATAGAACGGGATATTTTTATAGGCCTGTTCGGTGCTGGTGCCGCCGTCGCGGTTCCACGTTTCTACGTTTTGCCCATTTTTGACGAAAGCAGTAAAGCGCTCGCCGAGGCCATATACGGTTTCCCCCACGCCTAAATCGAGGCGTTCATAGAGATACGTTTTGCCATCTTTGGCATTTTGAATGTAGCCATTGGATTTAGCCACGCTGCCGGTGATGCGCTCGCCGTGACGCAGGAAATCCAGCGCCCAGTTTTCTCCTTTGGTCACCCGAACGCTTAAATCCCCACTGTGCAGGGCGGCGTAATCATCGGTATTTTCCATCCGAATGGTGTGCTCGGTGGCGTGATATAAAGGGTATTGCGGCCCACGTTCTATTCGTCCGGTAAAGTGCGCAATGCGTACACCAATGACTCCCTCCTGTGGAGAAAAAAACCGCAGCGTAAACAGTGGAGTATCCAGCTGTGCTGAGCGCGCGCTGGCTTCACGCGGGGCGGCGTAAATGACCATTTCACGGGCGTGCTGCTCGACTTCAAACACATATAACGGGTGGATGAGGTTGAGTCCTTCATGGATGAGCCAATTGCCGTCACTGATTTTCATGACTTAAATCCTCTGCTGTCTTCATATCTTGAGTAAATTCGTGTTCGTTGCGGCGCACGCCATCGGCCAGCTCTTTTAAAATGCGGTTGATGAACGGCGTACGCAGGGTATACAGGCGAGCGGCGATAAGTGCGCTCAGGAAATAGCAGACGGCGGGAACCAGCGTGAACAGGGCGATAATGCTCATGATAGTGGCGCTGTTTTGCGTGGCGGCACCCGATTGATATCCCGCGCCAGCCAGCATCCAGCCAATCAGTGCGCCGCCGAGGGCGAGCCCCAGTTTTAAGACGAACAGGGTGCCCGCAAAGCTAATCCCCGTGAGGCGTTTGCCGCCTTTCCATTCGCCGTAGTCAACGGTATCGGACATCATTACCCATTGGATCGGGGTGACGAGCTGATGCAATACGCCGATGATAAAGATGAAGATAAACATAGTGATATTGGCGCCAATGGGCACAAAGAACATGGCGACGCTCAAAACGGCAAGAATGGCGTTGGTCCACCAAAACACGCTGACTTTGCATTTCCAATCGGTCAGCGGTTTAGCCGCAGCGCTGCCAAACAAATTGCCCACGCAATAGGTGGTGAGGAACCAAGTAAACACCAGCGGATTACCGAGGATATAGGTGACGTAGTACATCATGGCGCCGCCGCGGACCGAGACGGCCAAGATATTCAGGATGGTGAGTAGGCCAACGATGCGCCATTGGTCGTTGCGAATGATATCGCGCAGATCTTCACGCATGCTGCCCTGCGTTGTTCCTTCATCGCTGATGCGTTCTTTGGTGGTGGCAAAGCAAATAGCCAGCATGATGACGGCAACTAAAGCGAGTACTGCAATACCGCCTTTAAAGCCGAACGCTTGATCGCCTTTACCAATAAAACTGACCAGCGGCATCATGAGAACGGTGCTTAACATACCGCCCGCGGTAGCCAATACGAAACGATAGGATTGTAGAGAAATGCGTTGGGTTGGATCGGCCGTAATTACGCCGCCTAACGCACAGTATGGGATGTTGACGACGGTATACATCAGCGTCAGCAAGGTGTAAGTGATAGCGGCATAAACCATTTTACCGGTTAGGCTGAGTTCCGGCGTGCTGTAGGCAAATATGCACACGATGCCAAAGGGGATCGCGGCAAACAGCACATAAGGCCGGAATTTACCCCAGCGGGTACGGGTACGGTCAGCGACTAACCCCATGATAGGGTCGGAAATAGCATCTAGTGCACGCGCTAGCAGGAACATAGTGCCGACGAAGCCCGCGGGAATACCAAAAATATCCGTATAAAAAAACATCATGTATAACATGACATTATCAAAAACAATATGGCTTGCGGCATCGCCGAGGCCATAGCCGATTTTTTCTTGTTTTGACAGAATGTGGCTGCTCATATGTCCCTCTGAAAGCGTTCGCATCGTGGATTCGATACGCCATTCTTAGGGCAAGGATAAGCCGCTAACCATTGTGTTTTTTTATTCTGAAATTATGTTTTGTGTTTTATGTGATCGGGATAACCCGTTTTAAAATAAAATAATTAGATGGGGGAATATGGCGCAACAAATATATCTGTCACGCCTATTTATTAGGCGTGTGTTCGCCAGAAATCGTAATAGATATGGTCTACCTGAAAATCAATATTGCTTGCGTTACCGGTGAGTTTCCAGCCGAGGTGGAAAGCAAAATCAAAAGCAACACCAAGCCCTTTTCCACTGAGCAGATTGCCATCTTCAACAATTTTTTCGTCCACGTAGATGCCGTCTTTAACATCCTGATGCAGATCGCCTGAGCAAGTATAGCGGCGGCCATTGAGAAGATTATTTCCCCCCAAAACGCGTGCGGCCGCAGAGCAGATAGGGCAAATCCATTTTCCTGCGGCGTCATGACGGCGAATAAACTCCACAACCAGCGGATTAGCAGCCAGATTTACCGTCCCTTCAGGCCCGCCAGGAATAACGACGGCGTCAAAGGTTTCATCCATGCTGCGTTCGAGAAGCACATCGGCAAACATGCGAATGTTGTGATAGCTGGTGAGCTCCAACATATCCTGACAGGCCAAGGTGGTTACGTGGATGTCCAGACGGCGCAAAACGTCGATGGTCATGATCGCTTCTGCTTCTTCAAACCCTTTCGCCAGTAGTACAGCGACTTTCTTAGACATGGTATCTCCCTGTAAATAAGGTGATGGCTATTTATGCAGCAAAGGGTACCAAACTTGTGTTTATTAAAATAAAACGTTGTTTTATTTATGAAGAAGACATCGCGAAACTGGGATTTTCCGCTTAGCACGTAGGGTTTTTCAGGGTATAATCGCCGACTCTTCAGATCTCCCAATGGAAGATCATCGTCCCCGGTGGGGCGGCTGGACTTCAAATCCAGTTGGGGCCGCCAGCGGTCCCGGGCAGGTTCGACTCCTGTGATCTTCCGCCAATTATCGTCTCGCCATGTCCGACAAAGTCATTTAAACCCATTATTTACAGCAAGTTATCTAATAGCGTCATCCGTATCAGTCCGAGGGGATCTCCCTAAATCCACGAAAAATATGTATAGTGGTGTGTATAATTTTTTTATACACAGATTTCACTTATACACATGCCACTTACAGACATACAAATCCGACGCGCTAAGGCACAAGACAAGCCCTACACCCTCAATGATGGACAAGGCTTATCCTTGCTCATAAATCCCGACGGGAGCAAAGGATGGAGGTTCCGCTACCGGTTTGCAGGAAAAGCCCGGTTAATGTCATTTGGTTCCTACAGTCTCGTCTCGCTTGCAGAGGCACGCGACAAACGCGAGACAGCACGCAAGCAGGTGGCAAATGGCATTGATCCAGTCGAAGAACGCAAAGCTCAAAAGCTCGCACAGCAGCTCTCAACAGAAAACTCATTCGAAGTTATATGCCGGGAGTGGCACACAAATAAAGCAGATCGTTGGACGGTGGCTTACCGCGAAGAAATCATTAAGACATTTGAGCAAGATGTTTTTCCGTACATTGGTAAGCGCCCCATTAGTGAGATAAAACCACTGGAACTGCTTGAAGTGCTGCGACGAATAGAGAAGCGTGGAGCACTAGAGAAAACACGTAAGGTGCGTCAGAGGTGCGGTGAGGTTTATCGCTACGCAATCATAACTGGCCGTGCTGAGTACAATCCTGCGCCTGATTTAGCTATCGCTCTGGCCGTTCCTAAGCAAAAGCACCATCCATTTTTATCCGCTGAAGAGTTACCCCACTTTATCCGAGATCTTGAAGCCTACACGGGCAGCATTATTACTAAGAATGCGACGAAGATAATCATACTTACAGGTGTGCGAACTCAAGAGCTACGCTTTGCTACGTGGGACGAGGTAGATCTCGAAAAAGGGATATGGGAAATACCGGCAGAACGGATGAAAATGCGTAGGCCTCACATCGTTCCTTTATCCACTCAGGTAATTGACCTCTTTAAGCAGCTCAAACCTATTACCGGTCATTATCCCTACATTTTTATTGGAAGAAACAACCGCAGTAAACCAATCTGTAAGGAAAGTGTGACACAAGTGATTGAGTTACTTGGCTACAAAGGCCGTGCTACAGGTCACGGTTTCAGACACACAATGTCGACAATATTGCATGAACAGGGATTTGATAGCGCGTGGATTGAAATGCAGTTGGCGCATGTAGATAAGAATAGTATTCGCGGTACGTATAACCATGCCCAGTATCTTGAAAACAGAAAAAAGATGATGCAGTGGTATTCAGAACATATAGTCATTCCCCAGTAGATTTTTTTAAAATAAATGCATACATACCATCTTTTTTAGATATAAGGAGTAACAATGATAAATCCCAAAAACATATACTTCAGCAGGAAAAACGAAAATGCCGAAGTAATTTTGCACATTAATGATGTTACAAAATATGGAAAAAAAACATCTTAATAAAAGCATCTATATTTTAGATATAGACATGTATCTTCAGAAAGAACACAATGATAAAAATAAATATATAGACGAAGAAATTAAAAGCTCAATGAAAATGTTATTCATTGGCGCAGACACAAATGAATCTGATTTATTCGACATTTTATTTAGAACAGATATATCCTTGCATGCCGTCAAAAAGGAATTAAAATATGATTTTATATCCCAAATGTCTGAAGATGGTTATAGGTATATTAGTAACAAACTAGTACTAAGTGAATCTTTATCTCTACTAAAATCCATTAAGGATTTTGGCGTAAATTACAACATAATAAGAAACAAAGCATATATTGAAAGATATTCAGACAAAACCTTCTTTATGTTGTTACTGGATAGCACTTTTAGTACGTATGCATTTAATTATGGCTATAAATATTTCAATGCGGATGATGGGGTTATTTACCAAATACAACCACCTTCTTCTTTTACTATACACACTGAAAATAACAGCACATATAATTTAAACCTAGAGAATAGAACGAATATTAAAATCCCAATCCATTCATTAATTGGTAAAAATGGTAGTGGTAAGACATATTTAATGAATAACATTATAAAGCAATCCATTTCCTCGGATATAGGCATCAGGTCACCGGGGGCGGTATTTAGCCGAATGATTGTTTTATCTAATACAATTAATGACAAATGTTACAGGCCAGCAAATGTAACAAGAAACAAGACAAAATTAAATAATTATCACTTTGTATCCATAACATCTGAGAAATATTATAATAAAATCTTTCCAAGAGGTAAAAAAATAACACTACTCTCTCTTTTAGATAAGATACAAAAGAGAGATTCAAATAAACGAGGTAGTTTTGAATAGGGATATTTTCTTGATAAAGTTACACAAGAAATTATCCCCAATTACTCTTTTTCAATAAAGACAAATCTCGAAGAGCATTTTTATGCTAGCTTTTCCGAGTTAACTGGCCGCTATGGTTTAATTAGTTTAAGCTCTAATTTAGATCTAATAACAAACTCAGAAATCGAATATGCTCTTCCTGATGTAGATATCCAATTCTACAATAATGATGGACCTTTCACTTTAAGCTCTGGTCAGTTATCATTTTTAGTTAGCATGTTTTCTCTAATTTCCACGATAGAAAGTAATAGCTTGATACTTATAGAGGAGCCTGAAAATTTTTTACACCCAAGTTTGTTAACTCATTTTATTAATTTATTAACACATATTCTCAGGGACACTAATTCTATAGCGATTATAGCCACTCATTCTGCTTTAGTACTGAGAGAGATTCCATCAGAGCAAATTACAATTTTGCATAGACGGGATAATAAAACGCAATATCAAACTCCGAAAATAGAAACTTTTGGAGCAGACACACACCAAATAATGATAGATGTATTTGGCGACTTATACTCCAATGCATTATTCAGAGAGGAACTGTCAAATATTGCTAGAAATAAAACAATTAATGAGATACTAGTGCAGTATGCTCATTTACCTTCTGATGTATTAAATAAAATAATACTGGAGAAGAATTCAAAATGAGAATACTATCTAAACCCAATGGCTTTGATGAGATAATTAGAAACTTAGATTTAAGATCTTCTCTAGACTCCATTTTATCTCTCGATGAGCCAAGTGGAATTTCTGGCTTAAGAAATAAAAAAGATGATCTCATTAGTGAAATGAATAATTATCACTACGAAATGAGTCAGAATGGTCACTTATCGCATAACGCTAGAAAAAACCTATCAAAATACAAAACAGTACTTGGCTGGATATATTACAACCCAAGCAAAATAAGAAAAACAGAATATATAGATTCTATTCGACAACTCTATGCTCAAAGCGGGTTGCTATGTCCTTATTGTGGGGTATCCCCTTGCCGAACGTTAGATCATTACTATAATCAAGCATTATTACCTCAGTTCTCATTTCTTCCAGATAATTTCATACCATGTTGTGGAGACTGCAATAGAGATAAAGGATCAAAAAAATCCTTTAGTAAATGGAGAAGATTCGTCAATCCCTTCTATGATGATTTTTCATTATTGGAAAGAGATGAGCCGCTTATATATGTGATCTTTAAAGAAAGACCGAATATCGGTATTGATATGAATTATGTTATTACAGCCAATCACAATCTCAATTTTATCATAAGAAAGCAAATAAATTATCATATAAGAACAGTAAAAATCCCACTCTGGCACAATGAAGCAATAAGCAACTCCTTCTGGAGAAATGCTAGGGATTTAAGAAACCATAGAAATCTACTATTGGGAGGGTTAGTAAATCACGCAACTTACAACATTATCTTAAACAATTTTATTGAGAAAAACCCCGAGTTTAATTATGACTGGGAATATATTATAAGATATTCACTTGTTAAGCTCAAAGTCAATCATTGGATATATAACAGCACACTACCAAAGTTAGTATAATTAGTTTTAATATAGTAATTACTCTTATTGGCCTCGAAAATGATTACATCATAATCGGGGTCAAGATAGTCCACAAAGAAATAATAGTGTTATTAAATCACCTGTGAGTTAACTTTTATTTATTTCATAATAGTTAATTATGATATTTCAGAGGAAAAGAAAAAATTCACACAACGGTCGCGCGCAATGCTCTCCCCGCCACGCCTGCCCGCTTCATGGGTCGGTTTTAATGCAGGTGCATGAACACCCCGGTGCCGCACCAGCTCTGGGGTGTTCAGGTGTGAAAAATACGGGGTTTTACATGCAAAACCATGCACCGTAATGCATGGTTTAATTGAATTAAATAGCAGTATTTTGTAGCGGATTTTAAACGGGGTTTTGCTGTTTCAGTTCTTCCAGCCGGTGCGCGTAAACACGGTTCTGTAGTGGTTTAATAATCCAGGACACCTCATGAGTCAGCTAAAGTAGCGATAAACAATGAGGTAACCCATGACACAGATAAAAAAAACCAATCGAAAATTTTCACCCGAATTTAAGCTCGAAGCCATTGAACAAGTCATCAGGCATCATCAACGCGTGGTGGACATCGCCCGGGCGCTGGAGCTTGACCCCAGCCAGTTGTGTCGATGGATAAGACAATATAAAGCTGAAATGTCAGGCATTACTCTGCCCGGCACGGTGGCTCTGACACCCGAACAGCGTGAAATCCAGCAACTGAAGGCCCGGATAAAACAGCTGGAAATGGAGAAAGAAATACTAAAGCAGGCGGCCGTGCTGATGAGCGAGTTACCGTTCAAACCTGCGCGTTAATCACACGGCTGAGCCAGAAGTGGCCGGTCGCAGAGTTGTGTCGGTTGCTGAAAATATCGCGCAGTGGCTACTACGCCAGTCTTCACAAAACAGTGGATGTCCGGCGGATGAAGCTGCGCAGTCGTCTTCGGGAACTGCATGCTGAAAGTCGTGGCAGCGCAGGTAGCCGAACGCTGAGTACGCTGTTACGTCAGGAAAATCTGAACGTGGGACGGTGGCTGGCACGTCGCTTGATGAAAGAGTGTGACCTGGTCAGTTGTCAGCTTGGTGAACACCGTTACCGGGGCTGTAAAGAAGAAAGCGCCGCTTCATCAAACCTGCTCAGGCGAGCGTTCAGTCCATCGGTGCCCAATCAGGCCTGGTGCGGGGATATCAGTTATCTACGCATAAATGGTGGATGGTGCTATCTGGCGGTGGTGATGGAGCTGAACTCACGGCGCGTGGTGGGTTCGGCAATATCAGGTTCACCAGATGCAGAACTGGTATGCAAAGCGATGAGAAATGCGCTGGAAAGCCGACATATCCGGGGGAGATTACTGTTCCACAGTGATCAGGGGAGCCAGTACAGCAGTAAGAAGTTCCGGCAGCTCCTGTGGAGAAACGGTGTCGTCCAGAGCATGAGTCGTCGGGGACACTGCTGGGATAATGCGCCGATGGAGCGGTTCTTCAGGAGTCTGAAAAGCGAATGGGTCCCTCGCCGGGGCTACAGAGATACAGATGAGGCAATGGCAGATATAAGCAGATGGGTGAGTTATTACAATACCCGTCGGCCTCACACGCATAACGGAGGGGTATCGCCCTGCGAATATGAAAACCAATGGAAAAGGACTAACAGAGTGTCCTGAATTAGTTGACCACTACAAAGCGGAGACGGTATGACAGATAAATACTTAACCCAATCCCCGGCAGGCGAATTTGTTATGTTTGCCAGCGATGACGGTGAAGTTCGTGTTGAATGCCGCTTTGAGCAAGAGACGTTATGGCTCTCTCAGGCAACCATCGCAAGCCTTTATCAGATCACTCCCCAGGCCGTTACACAGCACATTAAAGCGATCTATGAAGAAGGCGAACTTGAACAAAATTCAACCTGTAAGTCTTACTTACAAGTTCAACAGGAAGGTAGCCGCCAAGTAAGCCGCAATAGGCTTCACTACAGCCTGCCTGTTATTCTCGCCATGGGCGAATCTTTCATCTGAACGAAAAGCCTCTGACTTCAGAAGCTTTTCTGTTATCTGCTACAGGTCCGGCCCGTTTAAGCGATGTCCCGCTAGACAACCCTGTCACCTCGCGGCAGCCGGTTGTTCATTGTTTTGAGCGACGGGCAGAGGAGCGTTTAGCTGTGATTTCCGTTTCCCAATCTCTTCAATGATCAGCGCAAACCGCGTTTCGTTGAGCTTGTAAAAGAGTCCCATCGTGATTGCCGCGATAATCGCCAGCCCGCAGGGCCAGAGGAATATCAGCTGGCGCAGACCCAGAAGCGTGCCTGTGCTCTGAATCGCGTTTGGCACATAGCCGATTTGCGTCAGCATGATGCCGGGCAGGAAACCCGCCAGCGCCGCTGAGATTTTGCGCGAGAAGGTATAGCCGGTATACACCGAGCCTTCTGCGCGGATCCCCGTTTTCCACTCGCCGTAATCCACGGTGTCCGGTACCAGCGCCCAGTTCAGGCTGTTGACAAATGCGGTGCCAAAAAAGGCCATGCAGGAAAACAGCACAAACAGCACCGAAGTACTGCCAAAGGTAAAATTCAGCATATCGCCAACGGCCCATAAGATTAGCCCGCCGAGATAAACCTGTTTCTTGCCGAAGTGTTTTACCGCAGTAGGTACCAGAAACACGCCAATCAAAATACAACCCATACTGAAAAAGCCCATCCATGCGAGAAGATGAACATCATTGAGCACGTACTGGGTGTAATAAACCTGAATGGCGAGCTTGATGTTAAACGCCGCCAGCGAGCAAAGATTGGCGATGCACAGCACCAGCAGCGGCGGATTGCGGAAGATAGCGCAGAACGATTTCATCATGCTGGGTTTGTGATAGCCGGGCGTGATCTCCACATAGCGTTCCTTGACGCCGCTGTAGCACCACCACATGCAAAATAATCCGCCAGTGGCGAATAACAGCGCCGCCACTAAATAGCCGAGCGACGGTTTTCCCACGAACATCGCCTGAACCGGCATAAACCCGACCGTACACAGCAGCAGCCCAAGCGTCGCGCCGCCCTGACGCCAAGCCGCCAGATGCGCCCGCTCCTGCGGATTTTTGGTGATCGCCGGCACCATCGCGCCGTAGGAGCAGTTCATCAGGCTGTAGAACAGGCCAAACAGCATAAACAGCACCGTGGCGAGGGCTGTTTTGACCGTCAGACTGAAGTCGTTCGCCATAAACTGCGCCGAGGCGACGATTGCCACGGGCAAGGCGGCATACAGAATAAACGGCCTGAATTTCCCTTTCGCATCAATATTGCGCCGTGAATCCAGCAGTACGCCGGTCAGCATATCGGTGAACGCCGTAAAGAACTTCGCCACCAGAAAGATAATGCCGCCGTAAAACGCGGGCATCCCCAGCTGGTCGGTATAGAACTTCAGCAGATACAACGTGCCGATGCTCAGCATCAGGTTAGAGCCTAAATCGCCGATGCCGTAGGCGCATTTCTCGCGCAGGCTCAGCGGCAGGGTTAGCGGATCGTGAGTGCTCATGGGCTTTATCTCGTTGTTATGTCAGGCCAGCCGTTTGCGGGTTTCTATCTCCTCAACGATGCGCACGTACATTTTTTCGTTGAGGTTATAGAAGCAGCCCATGGCCACAATGGTGACCACCGCCAGCGCGCAGGGCCAGATGAAGATCAGCTCCCGCAATCCTTCGACGGTTCGGGCAGATTGAACCACGTTAGGCACATAGCCGATTTGCGTTAACATCAGGCCGGGAAAAAAGCCCGCCAGCGCCTGAGAGACTTTGCGAAAGAAGGTGAAACCGGTGTAAACCGTGCCTTCCGAACGCACGCCGGTGCGCCATTCGCCATATTCCACGGTGTCGGACACCAGCGCCCAGTTCAGGCTGTTGACGAACGCCGAACCGAAAAATGCCAAGCAGGAAAACGCGACAAAGCTCACCGAACTGCCGCCCAGCGTGTAGTTCAGCACATCGCCAGCCACCCAAATCAACAACCCGCCGATGTAGACCTTTTTCTTGCCGAAGCGACGAACCGCGCTGGGCATCAGGAATACGCCGATGAAAATACAGCCCATGCTGAAGAACCCCATCCACGAAAGCAGGATCGGGTCGTTGAGCACGTACTGGGTGTAATAAACCTGAATGGCAAGTTTGACGTTGAACGCCCCCAGCGTACACAGGTTGGCGATGCAGAGAATAAACAGCGGGCGGTTTCCAGCGATAGCGCGAAAAGAGGCGAGCAGCCCTGGTTTTTGCGCGCTATTCGCCGGTTGCGCTTCGACGTAGCGCTCTTTCACGCCGGAATAACAGCCCCACATGCACAGCAAACCGCACAATGAGAACAGCGTGGCCGCGAAGATATAGCCGCGCTGCGGATTGCCCTCCATCAGGTTCATCACTGGCACAAAGCCCACGGTACACAGCAGCAGGCCTAGCGTTGCCCCGCCCTGACGCCACGCCGCCAACGACGCACGTTCATGCGGATTTTTGGTGATCGCAGGCACCATCGCACCGTAAGAGCAGTTCATCATGCTGAATACCAGCCCGTACAGCATGAACAGCAGCGTCGCCACCACGGTTTTTCCGCCGATCTCAAACGGCGTGCCGACAAAATTGGCGATCGCCAGCAGCGTGACCGGGAACGCGGCATACAGCACAAACGGGCGGAATTTGCCTTTCGGCCCAATGTTGCGGCGCGAATCGAGCATGATCCCGGTGCCCATATCGGTAAACGCGGTAAAGAATTTCGCCACCAGGAAGATGATCCCGCCGTAGGTGCCGGGCAGCCCCAGCACGTCGGTGTAGAATTTCAGCAGATAAAGCGTGCCGATATCCAGCAGGATATTGGAGCCTAAATCCCCCATCCCATAGGCAATTTTCTCTTTTAACGGCAGGCGTAATTTGGCCGGATCGCTGTGGTTCTCAGTCATTATCTGTTCCCCATTAAGCCTGATTTGCCGCGCGAATAGCCGCGACCTTTTTGCCAAACAGCAGATGCAGCACCAGCAGCAAACCAAAGGCAGGCAACAGCGCGCTCAATGCGGAAATCCCCGTCGCACCTTTGATAAGCATCGCGCCAGAGGCAATCAACAGCAAGAAGACCATTACCCTGAAGATGTTCACCGGGATGCGTTTATGTACGTACTGCCCAACCAGCGAGCCCAGGATCATCGTCGGTACGCAGAACAACACCAGTTTAAGAGTGGACACGGTCAGAATGCCGCTGGTGGCCAGACCGCCGATAATGGCGATATTGTTGGCGGTGAAGAAGGCGTTGAGCGTGCCGCGAAAAGCGGCAGGGGCCAGATTTCGCAGCATGCCGTAAATCACCACCGGCGGCCCGTTGGTGGAAAATGCCGAGCCTAACGCCCCGGCAATCGCGCCAATCGGCATCGCAATCCAGTTTTTGTCATAAACCGGCAGGCGGGGAATAAACAGGCTGTAAAAGGAGTAGAGGATCAGGAACGCGCCGAGGCCAATTTTCATGATGTGATCGGGCAGATAAGAGAGCGCATAAAGGCCCACCGGAATACCGGCAAAGGAGAACAGGATCAGCACCAGCGCTGATTTCCAGTTGGTTTCCTTGCGCGACAGCCACGTGGCATACAGCGCCGTTGCCGTGCCGACAATCACCGACATCGGTGCGGCCATTTTTAGCGGCAGCAACAGCGTCACTAGCGGCATGGTGGTCAGCGCACCGCCAAACCCGGCGCAGATCCCGACAAAGGTGTACATGAACATGATGGCAATCACGATAGCCACAACGCCCGCATCCAGCTGAATACCGTCAGGCGTAAACAGAGTGAAGAAATCCATGGTTATTCTCCGTGTGGCAGGGCGCAAAGCTGGCTGAAAAGCGGCTGCCATTCGCTGTCTGCACGATAAAAGACCGGCGGCTGGCCGAGCGGCGCGGCAACCGTCACTTCACCGCCGTGATACGCTTTGCCCGTCCACGCGTGGATCCATTTATCCTCCGGCAGATACAGGGTCCAGTCGCTGCGCCCCTGTTCATGAACCGGGGCTACCAGTAAATCGCGGCCCAGCAGATACTGGTATTTCAGGTCATAGCTGCGGGCGTCGTCTTCGTAATGCAGGAACAGCGGGCGCATCACCGGCAAACCGCTTTTCGCGTTTTGTGCCACGGCCTGTTTGAGATAAGGCTTCAGGGTGGTGAACACCGTGGTCATGCGGGCAAAATGGGCGATGGTTTCCGCGTCGCTGTCGAACTGCCAGTTATCGCCGGGGCGATTGCCTTCGTGGGTGCGCATCATCGGGGTGAAGGCGCTGAAATCACACCAGCGCAGCAGCAGTTCTTTACTGCGTTTCATGTCGAACAGCGTGGTGTAGCCGCCAATGTCGCTGTGATGCAGGCCGTGGCCGCTCATGGCGAGGGAAAGCGCTGCCGGGATCACCGAGGCCAGACCATCATCGAGGCTCCAGTCGACGTTCTGATCGCCCGCCCACATCATCAGCGAATGTTTCTGGCTGCCGGTGTAGCCCGCGCGCATAAAGAACAGAACGTCGCCGAGCTTGCCAGTTTCTTCCAGCGCGTCGTAGTTGCACTTCGCCCACAGCGCAGGCCAAGCGTTATGCATGATTTCCGCGCTCACGCCGTTATGCAGGAAGGTATCGGTCGGCAGATATTCGCCGAAATCGGCCATCCAGCCGCCGCAGCCCAGTTCGATCAGGTTCTTTTTAATGACGTCTTTGTACCAGCCGTAGGCTTCCGGGTTGGTGAGATCGATAACGCCGGCGTAAAACTCGCCGAACTCCACGTGATAGTCGTTGCCCGCCGCGTCTTTGGTCAGATAGCCGCGTTGCGCCGCCTCTTCGCACAAATCACGATCGCTGGCGACATAGGGGTTGATGTAGGTGAGATACTGCACGCCTTCCTGTTTCCATTGGCCGATCCGCTGATCCAGCTGCGGATAAAGCTCCCGGCTCCATTTCCAGTTCCACATCACGCGCTTGCCAAAGGAGGTCATGCGAATGCCGGACCAGTCCTGCGCCCAGATGCCGTTGACCTTCACCCCGGCGTTGCGCATGGTGTCGAGTTTTTGCTGGCAAATATCCGTCCCGCCCTGAATGCCGAGCGTCACGCCGTCGTAAACCCAGTCCGGTAGCTCCGGCTGACGGCCCAGCAAGGCGGTGAGTTTTTCCAGAATTTCGACGTAGGTTGCCGCACATTCGAAACGAATCGTGGCGTTATCTTCCCAAAACGCCAGCTCGTGAAAGCCCGGATCGCTGAAGTCGAAATTCATATAGCCGCTGTTATCGACGTGGCAGTAGTACTTTTGCGTGCTGACAAATGTCGGCTGCGGGAAGAAGGTCCAATAATAGTCGCCGCCCGCGTTCTCTTTGCAGTCGGCAAGCCAGGTCACGTGGGTTTTCTTGTTGCGCCCCACGCCCTGCTCGCTGGTCCACAGCGGGAAAGGTTTACCGCGCAGATCGAAATAGGAGAACTGTTCGCCGCAGCCGTAAATGTGATCGTCTGGGTTTGCCGCTAGACGCAGCCAGATGCGGTTATGACTGGCGTTATCGTTATGCAGCTTCAGCGTCAGACGGTGGCTGTCGTCGAAGCCGACCGCTAGGGTGGCGTTGATTTCGCCACGGGAAAAATGAATCGCCCAGCCCGCGCCTTGTTTCATCACTGCGACGTCCGTCAGGGCAATTTTTTCGTTCAGCTTGTCCTGAATGCTGAAGTTGCCGCGGAACATCTCGATATCCGCCGTTCCGCTGCCAACCCACAGGCAGGGTGCCTGACGGGTATGGCGCAAAATAAGACGCCCCTCAAACGACAGCGAGAAGCCATCGTCGAGCGTTACCAGTTTCACTTCAGGGTATTGCGAAGTCATTGTGACCTCCGTTGTAGGGTAAAGGATGATTGTTGTTTTAGTTATTTACGCCGATGTTAAAGCTCAGCGAGTGGGTGTCGTCCGGTGCGAGTTGCACCAGATCGAGACCTGAATTAAACGCATCCGGCGGGCAGCTCATCGGTTCGACGGCCAGCCCTTTTCTGGCGAGTTTTTCGCCCGAATAGACCTGAAGCCACGGTTGGTTGGAGCGCAGCCGGACGGACATCTCGGTGGGCGGATGAACCAGCCTGACTTCCCACGGGGCGTCATCCCGCCGTGCCTCAAAGCTGTGATCGATCTGCGTGGTGCCGATTCGCCGCTGCGTCTGAAAATCGAGTTTGGTGTTGGCAAAAAACGTTAAGGTCTGAATATCAAATAGGTTGCTGGTGGGTAACTGCAGTTCGCAGCCATCAACGCATTGCAGATTGCAGGTGAGATAGGGGTGAACGCCTGCGCCGTAAGGCGCAGTGACGTCCCCGATGTTTTTGCTGAGAATGCGGGCGCTCAGACCCGTATCCTCGTCAAGCTGATACGTCACTTCGCAAGCAAGCATAAAAGGGTAACCATAGGTTGGCGGTAAAAAGGCCGACAGCGTTACGTGGGTTGTGGAGCGTTCAACAACCTGCCAGTTGTGCCACGCCAGCAATCCGTGGATGGCGCTATTCCCAGCGCGATCGTTGATCGCGGGGGTAAACGTTTCGCCATCGAATTGATAACGTCCACTGGTGATGCGATTGGGCCAAGGGATTAGCACCTTCCCCAAATGCGCCAACGGCATCTCTTCCGGTGGGTGAGGTATCACCACGTGGCGACCACGATGGGTTAACGCAGCGATCCCCGCGCCCACCGTGACAATTTTCGCCTGATACTCACCGGCAGCCAGCGCGATAGTCATCCCACTTTTATGCATGCTTTTTCCCTCGCTTTATTTTGCTAGGCTGTCCAGCAAGCCGGCAGCGACAGCTGGTGCCAGCCCCGGAGCCAGCGGCAGACGTGGGATCACCAGACAGTGCAGCAGATGATAAATATCCTGCTTACCGTCCCAGACTTTGGTGGTGACTTCGTTGTTGGTGTCGAGCTCCTGCCACCATGAACCGTTCTCGTAATCCATCAGGTACTTGATGCAGTACTCCCACCAAGTCTGATACCAAGTTTCGTATTGCTGATCGCCGGTGACGGTCCACAGCGCATAGGCGGTACCCATCGCTTCGACAATCGGCCAGCGCACGCGCTCGCGCACAATCGGCTTGCCGTCCCAGCCGACGGTGTACACGATGCCGTCTGCGCCATCCGGTGCCCAAGCGTCGCGAATGGTGGCGTGGAACAGCCCTTTCGCATCTTCCAGCAGCCATTCCGGCGGTGTTTCAAAGCGGGCTTCCAGTGCGGCGCGCAGGTGCAGCATCAGGCGGCCCCACTCGATCCAGTGCCCTGGCGTGCCGCCATAGGCGCGGAAGCGGTGGGCCGGATTCTCTTTGTTGTAATCGCGGATAGGATTCCAGTGGGTGTCGAAATGCTCGTTAACCCGGTACTCGCCTTTGCGGGCGACGTCGTGAATGATCACCGAGGCCACGCGCAGCGCGCGGTCGAGCCATTTACGGTCGTGGGTCACGTCATACACAATCAGGAAGGCTTCCACCGCGTGCATATTGGCGTTGCCGCCGCGATAGTCTTCGGTTTTGCTGAAGGCTTCGTCCCAGGATTCCAAGCACATCTGCTCTTCTTCACTCCAGAAGTACTTCTCAATGATTTCAATGGTTTCATCGAGAAGCTGGCGCGCGGCAGGGTGGCCGGTGGTGACAGCGCTTGCCGCCCCGAGCAGCACGAAGAAGTGCTGATAGCCTTGCTTGGACGCATCGATAACGCCTTCGTCATTCACGCAGGCGTACCAGCCGCCATATTTTTTATCGCGCAGCGCACCGTTGAGCGCGTTGATGCCGTGATCGACCAGCGCATAAGCGCCCGGACGGCCCATTCCTGCGGCAACGGAATAGGTGTGCAGCATGCGGGCGGTGATCCACAGATGGGTGCCCTGATCGGTTTTAATCTGACCTTTATTGCCGAGCCAGCCGAAGCCGGTCGGTACGGCGGCATTCTTGCCGAATTCAAAAATTCTGTCCGTTTCCTGCTCGAGCCAACGGTTATGACTCAGGGTATTAAACCATTTCATCGAAATATCCTTTTATTAGCGGCGGGCCATCATTTCGTCGACGATCTCGCCTAAACGTTGCAATTTCGGCGCTGAAACGTCGCTCAGCATCAGTTCGGTATCCGGCAGGCCCACCACGGAGGACCACACCGCCCGTCCGGCCAAGAAACCGGAAGCTCCGGCCTGCATGGCGACACGCACGGCGCGCGGAAACAGTTTTTCATCGACGCCGGAAGAGAGGATCACCCACGGCATGCTGATTTGTTCATTCAGCTTCTGCGCGGCCAGCAGCAGCTCGCTCTGCGCACCTTTGCCGAACAGAGGCATTTCCCCTTTGTAGAGATCGGCGCCGCAGTTCCCGAGTTCTTTGGCCGCATCGACAATCGCCTGTTCGCGGTCGAATTTGTCGCCACGGCGCGGCGGGCGAACCACCGGCTCGATAATGCTCAGCAGGCCGTGGCTGTGGCACAGCTGATTAAACTCACGCACCATGTGCAGGCGCTGCTGTGGATCTTCGTCGCTGCGCCATAGCACCAGCAGCTTCAGGGCTTTCGCGCCGTCGAGCCGGGCTTTTTGCGCGTCAACGTTTTTGTCGATGATCACGCTGTCGACGGGGATGCCGTTGCCGGGGATGAAAGCGTCGGCGGCGACGATCATTGCGCAGTTTTTGGCGACTGCCTGCTGCTCAACAATCTGGTGATAGCAAAATTGCTGATCGACCAGCACCGCCGAGGCAAACGGCGACAGCGTTTTGGCTGCGTTCACTTTGAAATCCGTGAGATGTTGATCGGTGACTGGCCCTTTTGCGCCTGCCGCCGCGAACATCATCCGCATGGCTTCGCGCTGATCCACGGCCAGCATCGCAAAACCGCCAGAAGGACGGGCAATCTCTTTCAGGGTGTACTGCGTCATGGTTAATTCCTTGTTGATACGTAAAAATCAGTGGTGAAGCCCCGCGCTGGCGCGGACCTGCTCCAGAATGGCGGACCAGTCTTCGCGCCCGCGTCCGGCAGCTCTGGCCTGGTTGTAAACCTCGCGGGAGGCCGCGCCGAGCGGCATCGGGACGTGCAGTTGATTGGCAACGTCGAGGGCGATACCCAAATCTTTGTGGGCCAGATCGATCATGAAGGCTGGGGAGAGGTCGCCTTTGAGCACTTTGTTGGGCCAAGTGGTGGTGAAATGGCCTTTTCCGGCGGCGGTGCCGCTCATCACGCTGAGCGCAACGTTAAGATCAAGACCCAAAGCCTCGCAGAGCGTGGCGGCTTCGGCGGAAAGCGCATTCAGGGCAATGCTCATGTAGTTGTTGATAAGTTTCACGCGGATGCCCATCCCCGGCCCGCCGGCGTTGATAAGCTCGCTGCCCATCGCCATCAGCACCGGCGTGGCGCGTTTGACCTGCTGTTCGGTGCCGCCGGCCAGTAAAAGCAGCGTGCCGGAAATGGCGTTATCGGACGTGCGGCCTACCGGCACGTCCATCAGGCTGAAACCGCGCTCAGCCATCTCAGCAATCAGCTTGTCGGTTTGCAGCGGGTGAATGGTCGACATATCGATAACCAGCGCCTGCGGCGATAAGCCTTCGCAAACGCCGTTTTCACCGAACAGCACCGAGCGCACCAGATCGCCGTTTGGCAGCATGGTGATGACAAATTCGGCTCCCTGCGCCGCCTGTGCTGGCGATGCGCTGGGCCGCGCTCCTTTGGCTTCCAGTTTTTTGACGGTCAAGGGATCGACGTCATAAACCTGAAGCGAATGCCCCTTGCTGAGCAAATTGCTCGCCATCGGCGTGCCCATCTGCCCCAGTCCGATAAATGCGATGACCGACATACTGTTCTCCTGCTGGTGGTGTCATGTTTTGTCAAAAATTGCGCGTTTGTGTTGTCTGTTTTTGATCGTATTTGTAATTAATGGTCAAAAAATTGACAGCCGTCACTTTTTAAACAATTGGTCAAATTAAAATCACGGTAGGACTTAACGAGGAAGGAAAAACTATGATTCGCATTGCTTGTGTCGGAATTGCCGTGATGGATAGGATCTATTACGTTGGGAATTTGCCTACGGAAGGGGGAAAGTATGTGGCGAACAACTATCGGGAAGTGGGCGGCGGCCCAGCAGCCACAGCCGCTGTTGCTGCGGCAAAGTTGGGTGCGCAGGTGGATTTTGTCGGCCGCGTGGGCGACGATGATACGGGAACCAGCTTGTTACAGGAGCTGGAGTCTTTTGGCGTAAATACCCGTTACACAAAGCGTTTCCAGAACGCCCGATCATCACAATCTGCCATCGTAGTGGATGCTCAGGGAGAACGTATCATTGTGAATTACCCAAGCCCTGATTTGTTGATGGACGCCAGTTGGCTGGACGATATCGACTTCAGTCAGTGGGATGTCGTTTTGGCAGATGTACGCTGGCATGACGGAACGAAGAAAGCCTTTACCCTAGCAAAAGCGGCGGGGGTTATGACGGTGCTGGATGGCGACATCACCCCGCAGGATATCTCTGATTTGGTTCGTCTTAGCGACCATGCGGTTTTTTCCGCTCCAGGTTTACGTCGAATGAGCGGCGAACAGGATTTGATGATCGGCTTAAAACACTCAAAAACGATCACAAATGGACATGTGTATGTGACTAATGGAGCCGAAGGCTGTTTCTGGCTTGAGAATCAAGAAATTGCGCACCAGTCGGGCTTTTCTGTGGATGTGGTGGATACCACTGGTGCAGGAGATGTGTTCCACGGCGCGTTCGCTTTCAGTCTGGCTCAAGGCGTGGCGGGCGCAGAGGGGATTCGCTTTGCCAGTGCCGTTGCGGCGCTGAAATGTACGCGCCCAGGCGGTCGCGCAGGTATCCCTGACTGTGATCAAACCCGCTCTTTTTTGTCACTTTATGTATAGAATGCAGGATGAGATGGTTTTCAGAGGACAATCCATGAGTCTTACCGAACTGACCGGTAACCCGCGCCACGACCAGTTGCTGACGCTGATTGCCGATCGCGGGTACATGAACATTGATGAGCTGGCGCAATTGCTGGATGTATCCACGCAAACGGTGCGTCGCGATATTCGTAAGTTAAGCGATCAAGGATTGATCACGCGTCACCATGGTGGTGCCGGACGTGCTTCCAGCGTGGTGAATACCGCATTTGAACAGCGCGAAGTCTCATGGACGGAAGAGAAAAAGGCGATCGCAGAGGCGATTGCTGACTATATACCCGACGGCTCAACCATTTTTATCACCATTGGTACCACCGTTGAGCAGGTTGCCCGGGCGCTGCTAAACCATAATCACCTGCGCATCATCACTAACAGCCTGCGGGTGGCGCACATTCTTTATAAGAATCCGCGCTTTGAGGTGATGGTACCGGGCGGCACGCTGCGGGCGCACAACGGTGGAATTATCGGCCCGGCTGCCAATGCGTTTGTTGCAGGCTTTCGTGCAGATTATCTGGTGACCAGCGTAGGTGCCATTGAAAGTGATGGTACTTTGCTGGAGTTTGATGTGAACGAAGCTAGCGTGGCACAAGCGATGATGGCACATTCTCGGCACCTGCTTCTGGCCGCCGATCATACCAAATATCACGCTTCTGCGGCGGTTGAGATAGGGAACGTGGCGCAAATGACAGCGCTGTTTACGGATGAAACACCAGGCATTGCGCTACACAACCTGCTGAAAGCCAATCAGGTTGAGGTGGTGGAGGTGAGCGTAGGAAGCGACGAAATGGCTGAGGCCTGATCGTTTTTACGTGCCAGCCATTGTTATAAAAATTAAAGCCGCTGACATCAGCGGCTTTTTTGTCAGTGATACATGAGAAGTTGTATTTCACGCTGAAGCGGTAACATGCGCAGTACGACTCAACACATTAGAACGTGATGTCTTATTTGTCGCTAACCTTATAAACCCTATTTTGTTTAGCGTTTTTCACTGCTTTGTTCCAGCCATCTTTTTTCTCAGCCAACAATAACGATGTTCTTACCTTCTGTTCTTGCCGCAGGTTTTGGCTTTCCTTTAGGGCATGATGGCTCGGATAGCGCTTGAAATAGGTGAATGAGGTAAGGTGGACGGGAGTGACTCCGTAGGATTATGCCTACCGTGCATCACCCCAATCTTATTTATTTCCGCGAATTATTTGCCCAGAATGTGAAAAGGGTCATAGGAAGTGGTCAAGGAGAGACGATTTTTGTTAGTTCTGAATTACCCCACTCTAAAGTGATGTCGTATACTCGATTCAAACAGGGACAACTCGTCATTTTTGTTGATTGGCAGTAGATGAGTTCTCACCGGTTAGAACGCAGACGTTGTCAGGTCCGCAATCTATATAGGATATGAGGGTTTCATAATGGAAAAGAAAGTCATCTATTTATTTTGTTCCGCCGGAATGTCCACCTCTCTGCTGGTTTCTAAAATGAAGGTACAAGCAGAGAAATATGAAGTACCGGTCATTATTGAAGCATTCCCTGAAACACTGGCTGGTGAGAAGGGCGGCGTGGCAGATCTGGTTCTGCTTGGCCCACAAATTGCGTACATGCAGCCAGAGATCCAAAAGTTATTACCGGGCAAACCCGTTGAAGTGATTGATTCTGTTCTGTACGGCAAAATCGATGGATTAGGTGTATTGAAAGCTGCGGTTGCAGCAATCAAGAAAGCAGCAGCAAGTCAGTAATTTTTTATTTTAGTTATTTATTATTTTAATTCTTATTAAGAATTTTTAAGTCAAAGAGAAATCCAGTCAAAGAGCGAATTTCATATTCTGGCCGCCGAATGGCGGCATTAAAGGAAAATACCAATGAGTAAAACCATTGATTCACTTGAAAAGATACTTCTTCCTTTTGCCGTCAAAATAGGTAAACAACCCCACATTAACGCCATTAAAAATGGCTTTATCAAGTTAATGCCGCTGACCCTTGCGGGGGCCATGTTCGTTTTAATTAATAACGTATTCCTAAGCTTTGGTGATGGTTCATTCTTTTATTCCCTCGGTATTCGTTTAGATGCTTCAACGATTGAAACACTCAACGGATTAAAAGTTATTGGCGGCAACGTTTATAACGGTACCCTAGGGATTATGTCGCTGATGGCGCCCTTCTTTATTGGGATGGCGTTAGCCGAAGAGCGTAAAGTTGATTCGCTTTCAGCCGGTTTATTATCCGTTGCGGCGTTTATGACCGTAACCCCTTACAGCGTGGGTGAGGCCTATGCAGTAGGCGCGAACTGGTTGGGTGGCTCGAATATTATTTCCGGTATGATTATCGGACTGGTAGTTGCCGAAATGTTTGCGTTTATTATTCGCAGAAATTGGGTTATCACCTTGCCAGATAGTGTGCCTTCTTCTGTTTCTCGCTCATTCTCTGCATTAATTCCTGGCTTTATTATCCTGTCTATCTTCGGGATTATTTCTTGGCTGCTGGGATTATACGGCAACAACTTCCACCAGATTATTATGGACTCCATCTCCAAGCCTCTGGCGTCGATGGGCAGCGTAGTAGGCTGGGCTTACGTTATTTTCAACTCCCTGCTGTGGTTCTTTGGTGTACATGGTTCTCTGGCGCTGACCGCGTTAGACAACGGCATCATGACGCCTTGGGCACTGGAAAACATCGACCTGTACAAGCAATACGGCTCTGTCGAAGCGGCGATTGCAGCGGGTAAAACCTTCCACTTCTGGGCTAAACCAATGCTCGACTCCTACATTCTGTTAGGGGGTTCTGGGGCGACGTTGGGTCTGATTATCGCCATCTTCATCGGCTCACGCCGTGCAGACCACCGCCAAGTGGCTAAGCTGGCGTTGCCGTCAGGCATCTTCCAGATTAACGAACCGATCTTGTTTGGTTTGCCGATTATCATGAACCCAGTGATGTTTATTCCGTTCGTGCTGATTCAGCCGATTCTGGCAGCCATCACGCTGGCGGCGTACAGCATGGGCATTATTCCTCCGGTGACTAACCTTGCACCGTGGACCATGCCTACCGGACTGGGTGCATTCTTTAACAGTAACGGCAGCATCGCTGCGCTGTTGGTCGCTTTGTTCAACTTGGGTGTCTCAACGCTGGTCTACATGCCTTTCGTTATCCTGTCTAACAAGGCGCAGGCGATAATTGAAGAAGAAGAAAGCGAAGAAGATATTGCGAACGCATTGAAATTCTAATCTTACCGTTGGCGGGGAGAACATCCTCCCCGCAGTTAGCGGCCCCGTTATGGAGAGTTAAAATGTTTGATTTAGAAAGCATTGTTGATACCGAAGAGGAATTACAGGATCTGGAAGAAGTGGTGATGGGGCTCATTATCAATTCTGGACAGGCTCGCAGCTTGGCCTATGGCGCACTGAAAAAGGCCAAAGAAGGTGATTTCGAACAGGCTAAAGAGTTGATGAACCAGTCTCGTTTGTCGCTGAATGAAGCGCATCTGGTGCAAACCAAGCTGATTGAAGGCGATCAGGGTGAGGGTAAAACCAAAGTCAGCCTGATTCTGGTTCATGCGCAAGATCACCTGATGACATCGATGCTGGCTCGTGAACTGATTGCAGAACTGATTGAGGTTCATGAGAAAATAAAATAACGTAGAGAATTATTATGCAGCCATCGGTACTGAGCATGGAAATTAAGACTGCACGTGAAAATCAGCTCTTCGACGGTCAGAATTTTCACATGTTTATCTACAACAAAGTAGAAAGCATTTCAGGGCTGCATGAGCACGATTACTACGAGTTTACGGTGGTGCTGACAGGTCGATATTACCAAAATATCAATGGAAAAAAGGTGCTGTTGGAACGTGGTGACTTTGTCTTTATCCCACTAGGATCGAACCATCAAAGTTTTTATGAGTTCGGTGCCACGAGAATATTAAACGTCGGGATTAGCAAAGCGTTTTTCGAGCAGAACTATTTATTTTTATTGCCTAATCGATTTGTGGCATCACAGGTTTACCAGATAAAAACCGAGTTCCTAACGTATATAGAGTCTGTTATTTCCTCTCTTAACTTTAGGAACGGCGAATTTAATGAGTTTCTTGAAGTGGTGACGTTCTATATCGTAAACCGTTTACGTCATCACAGAGAAACTGAAGTTATCGCCGACGTGCCTGATTGGCTTAAGAATGCGGTAGAAAAAATGCATGACAAGGCGATGTTTGGTGATAAGGCCTTGGCAAATATGGTGGAGCTATCTGGAAAATCGCAGGAGTATCTGACCCGAGCAACCCAGCGGCACTACGGAAAAACGCCAATGCAGATCATTAATGAAATACGCATTGATTTTGCCAAGAAACAGCTGGAGATAACCAATTACTCGGTCGCGGATATTGCATTTGAATCCGGTTATAGCAGCCCGAGTATGTTTATTAAAAACTTTAAAAAACTAACGTCGTTTACACCGAAAAATTATAGAAAAAAATTGTGCAGTATTAATTAATCTATGTGTGAATTAATGTGGACTGATCCTTATAAGACAGCCTTCAATCATTCACATATACCCTAATAACAATAATGACAGAAAAAACGTTGGTTTTTTAAACGCGCACCTGTGATTGGAAGTATGACGGGTATATCTCACTTAATTTTATATGAAGTGCAATGACATTGTACGGGAGTTCCTATGAGTAAAAAGCTGAAAGTCGTTACTATCGGTGGCGGAAGTAGTTATACCCCAGAATTACTTGAAGGTTTTATTAAACGTTACAATGAATTGCCGATTACCGAATTATGGCTGGTTGACGTTGAAGCCGGAAAAGAGAAACAGGATATTATTTTTGACCTCTGCCAGCGTATGGTCGAACGCGCAGGCGTGCCGATTGTGATGCATAAAACGCTGGATCGCCGTGAAGCATTGGTTGATGCAGATTTTGTTACTACGCAATTGCGCGTCGGCCAGCTTAAAGCGCGTGAATTGGATGAGCGTATTCCGCTGAGCCACGGCTATCTCGGCCAAGAAACCAACGGTGCAGGCGGTTTATTTAAAGGGCTGCGCACGATCCCGGTTATTTTTGACATCATCAAAGATGTGGAAGAGATCTGCCCGAACGCTTGGGTGATTAATTTTACTAACCCAGCGGGCATGGTCACAGAGGCCGTATTCCGTCATACCAAATTCAAGAAATTCATTGGCGTGTGTAACATCCCCGTTGGCATGAAAATGTTCATTCAGGATGTGCTGAAATTAACACCGCAGGATGATTTGTCGATCGACCTCTTTGGCTTGAACCATATGGTCTTTATCAAAGACGTCATCGTTAACGGAGAATCCCGTTTTGCCGAACTGCTCGACGGCGTAGCCTCTGGCACGTTAACCGCCGGTTCAGTGAAAAACATCTTTGATTTGCCATTTAGCGAAGGCCTGATTCGTTCCCTTAAGCTGCTGCCATGTTCTTATCTGCTGTACTACTTCAAGCAGAAAGAAATGCTGGCGATCGAAATGGGCGAATTCTACAAAGGCGGCGCTCGCGCAAGCGTGGTGCAGAAAGTAGAGAAACAGCTTTTTGATCTGTATAAAAATCCAGAACTGAACGTAAAACCAAAAGAGCTGGAGCTGCGCGGCGGGGCTTATTATTCCGATGCAGCGTGTGAAGTGATCAGCGCGATTTACAACGACAAGCAGACTGAGCAATACGTTAACTTCCCGCACAATGGTCATATTGATAACATTCCGGCAGATTGGACCGTTGAAATGACCTGTACCATTGGACGCGATGGCGCCACGCCGCATCCGCGTTTGACGCACTTTGATGACAAAGTGTTGGGGTTGATTCATACCATCAAAGGCTTTGAAATCGCAGCCAGTGCTGCCGCAATAAGCGGCGAACTGAATGACGTGCTGTTAGCGATGAACCTGAGCCTGCTGATTCATTCGGATAAGGATGCGGAGGTTCTGGCACGTGAAATGCTGTTGGCACATGAAGCGTTACTGCCTAATTTTGCGCAAGCCATTGCTGCACTGAAATAACCCACCGCCTTCCCTGTAAAGGGAAGGCGTTTGGCTGAGGGGATTATGGAAAGATTATTGATAGTGAACGCCGATGATTTTGGCCTTTGCAAAGCCCAAAACTACGGCATTATCGAGGCGTTCAAAAACGGGGTAGTGACGTCTACCACGGCGTTGGTTAACTCAGCAGGCGTCGAGCATGCAGCCATTCTGAGCGCTGAAAATCCTGGGCTGGCGGTTGGAATGCACTTTGCCTTGACGCTGGGGCGCCCGTTGTCGCCGATGCCAAATTTGGCGCGCAACGGAGAGTTGGGTAAATGGATCTGGGAAATGGCGGATCAGGGAACCCTGCCGCTGGATGAAATTGAACAAGAGCTAAAGTGCCAATTTGAGCGCTTTATTGACGTTTTTGGCAGGCTGCCGACCCATATCGATAGCCATCATCATGTGCATATGTTCCCGCAGATTTTCCCTATAGTGGCTGCTTTTGCGAAAGAAAAGGGCGTTGGCTTGCGCATCGATCGCGATGAAGTTCGCAAAGGCGAACTGGAAGTGCACGGTGCACAAAGTACGCAGGGCTTTGACAGCCGTTTTTATGGTGAGTCTATTACCGAAGCGCTGTTTCTGAGCACGCTAGATAGCGCAATAGAACGCGGCGATAGCTCTTTGGAGATTATGTGTCATCCGGCGTTTATTGATAACACGCTGCTTACCAGTAAATATTGCTATCCACGCCTTGCCGAGCTGGAGGTGCTGACATCTGAAGCGCTTAAAAAAGCGATTGCAGCACGGGGATTCAAGTTGGGATCGTTTCAAAATTTAATCTAGCCATTCATAGTTTATTTAGTCTGCCGGCGGGAAGTTATTTCCCGCTATCTAATCTCTGCCCCCGAAATATAAATACTATCCAAACAAACAACGTTTTATGCAGGGCATTTTTTGCTTAATTATCCAGCACTACTTACACTGGTAAAAAATAACCAGGTGATAGCCAATGCATTTAAATATTTTGCTTTCAGCAGCGTCGTTGCTCATTTGTTCGGTTGGGATGTTATTTTCACCCCAGCTCGCTTTAGCATGCACCCGTGCGGTATATCAGGGTGAAGATAAGCTGGTCATGACTGGCCGCACAATGGATTGGAAAGAAGATCTGCATTCCGATCTGTGGATTTTCCCGCGTGGCATGGCGCGTAGCGGCAATGCTGGCCCTAATTCTGTGGAATGGGTGTCAAAGTATGGCAGCGTGACGACGGCGGCCTACAATATTGCCACGACCGACGGCATGAACGAAAAAGGGCTCGTTGCCAATATGCTATGGCTGGCAGAGTCGCAGTATCCTAAACCTTCTAAAGATAAGCCGAGTCTGTCGTTGGCTGCATGGGCTCAATATACGCTGGATAATTTTGCTACCGTAGATGAGGCGGTGAAAGAATTGCAGTCGGAGCCTTTTGTGGTGGTCACGGGTGATGTTCCCGGTCAGCCACGTTTGGCGACCATTCATTTAGCGCTGTCTGACGCCAGCGGTGATAGTGCTATCTTTGAATATATTGATGGGAAACTGGTTATCCACCATAGCCCTGAATATCAAATACTGACCAACTCGCCGACCTACGATCAGCAATTGGCCATTGATAAGTATTGGGAAGGGATTGGCGGTAATATTATGCTTCCTGGTACCAATCGTGCGGCAGATCGTTTTGTTCGTGCCAAATATTACATTAATGCGATTCCTAAGTTCCACGAGGCGCGTCTTGCCGTTTCTAGCGTATTGAGCGTTATGCGCTCAGTGTCGGTACCCTTTGGTATCACTTCGCAGGCAGAGCCCAATATTTCATCAACTCGCTGGCGTACAATTTCCGATCAAAAAAATAAGCTCTACTATTTTGAATCATCAGTTGGGATGAATACATTCTGGGTTGATTTAAAACGAGCCGATCTTTCTGCTGAGTCACCGGTGCGCAAATTATCGCTAGGAGTGAATCAAATGGCTGATTTCAATGGTGAGGTTTCTCATGCTTTTGAACCCGCTAAGCCCTTTGAATTTTTAGCCGCCGTTGTAGATTAGGGTTAGAAATAATGGAACATATAAAAGAGATTATCATTTATTTGTCTGAAACTTTGCAGACATTCTTAGAACTTATCTCTGTTTTATGTGTATTTATTGGGCTCGTGAGAACGTTGTGGACGGTTATTCCTAATTTTAATAACCAGTCAATTTTTCATATTATGAGAACGCGTTTTGGCAGCTGGTTGGCCTTAGCGTTAGAGTTTCAATTAGCTGCAGATATTCTGGCGACGACAATAAATCCTAGCCTTGATGAGTTGCTGAAGTTGGCGATTATTGCGGTTATTCGTACCTTCTTGAACTATTTTTTGTCGAAAGAGCTAACGGCAGAAAATAAGTAATGCGTATTTAGTGAGTTACTCGTAAATAAATAAGGATGGTTTATGTTAGAAAATTATTTCCCAGATCATGTTTCGAATGAGCAGAAACAGCGCACTATCGCAGTTAACGCGGCGCTTGAGCTGATTAAAGTCACTTTGGCGGATAGCAATGATGGAAACAGCGTTAGCCACCAACTGCAAGCGGCAGAGAAACATATTGAATCTTTAGCCGATGCTATCCAGAAAGCGTTGAAAATCTAGTTCAGGTTTACCTATGGGCGGCGCTAACAGCGCTGCCCATATTGCGTTCTGCGGCAAGCTGATTAGCTTTTCTCAACGTCTGCCAACGCTTTGTGAATCACTTCCGAAAGTTCAGCAACATCGAATTTCGCCACGTAGCCATTGGCGCCGACTTTACGTACGTGGTCTTCGTTTGCGCTCCCCGATAGCGATGAGTGGATAACCACGGGGATCTGTTTCAGCGTTGCTTCATTTTTAATATTCCGCGTGAGGGTGAACCCATCCATTTCAGGCATTTCTATATCGGTTAATACCAATCCAATTCGATCGGTGATTGACTGGCCTGCGGCTTTGGCTTCGGCGGCAATGGACTGAATTTTTTCCCAAGCCTCCAAACCGGTGGTATGCATCAGCGTTGGGATCCCCATGCCTTTTAGGCCCTGTTCTAGCATTGAGCGGGCGACCTTTGAGTCTTCAGCCACAATGGCAATAGCACCGGGTTTCAGGGCATAGCTTTTCTCTTTAATCGCCGCGATATCGACGTCGCGTCCTGAGGGAATGATGTCGTAAAGAATTTGCTCAACATCGAGCACCAGCGCCAGATCTTTGTTGCCATTTTCATCTTCCATACTGGCAATGCTGGTGATATTGCGGCTGCTTACGCCGGCTTCCGCAGTATGAACCTGACTCCAATCGAGACGAATAATGTTATCGACAGCTTCTACGGCAAAAGCCTGCGTGCTGCGCGCATATTCGGTGATGAGAAGCAGATTGAGACCCGTTTCAGGCGTGCAGCCGAGCGCTGCGGGAAGGTCGATCACGGGCATAATCTGGTCGCGGATATTGACCACTCCCAATAGTGGCGAAACCATGCCCGCTGCGCGATTGATTTTTTGCATTGGCACAATTTCACGCAGCTTGAAAACGTTGATCCCGTAAAGCTCTGATTTACTGTCGTGTTGGCTTGTTCCTAACCGAAACAGTAACAGTTCGAACTTGTTGGATAAGGCTAGGTTAGCCCTTTCATCGATATCTTTCTGAAAACTATCCATCTAAACCTCAAGTGTTAATCGGCAGGTGTTGGTGATAAATAATGCTGGTCACAACACGAAGTGAATGCGTTATAAACGTTATCGGCAAAGATGGAGAAAAATAGAGAGTGGGTAGGGAAAATACGCCTTTGAAGTTCACCTTAAACTGTAAATCTAGCTCTTCAGTTAGCTACAATAACAAGTGATTGATCCATTGAGTTAACGAGCTGCTGCAGTAGCTGGATTTCATTCGCAGACCACCATCCCATCACGTTGCCGATTAACAAAGCATCTCGTAAATCATTGGTCGTTTTGACCTCAAATTTGTAGTCATGCCTGAGAGCCCAGTGACTATCAAAGACTGTGCATGTCAGGTTGGCTGGTAAATCATAGGCATGTGCGATGACGTAGCGCTGGTCGTGCTTTGCTTTTAAGTAAACTTGCTCATTAAATGAACAGAATTCAAACGGAAAATGGATATCCGTGATCGAGCTTATTATATCTAGCGTGATATTAACTATTTGCATTTTTGGATACCTAAAAACCAAGGCAGTTCTTTTATATTTATAGGCACAGATATAAACAAAAGGGAACGATCTTGATCACAAATAAAATAAGCCATATTTGCTAAAAAAATGACATCTTTTGCTAATTAATATGCTGACTTATTTATTAAGAGGTGGAAATTAAATCTTCATTTAAATAATTAACAATTAATCTACCTATTATCATCTTGATAATCGGGCGTCGAACTACGCATCTGCAACATTGATAACAATCCATTAATATCACTTAAATTATCTTTGTAAGAATACAAAAATATTTTTTTCTTTAAATCTTCATATAATAATTAAAATGGAAATACTGTTCATAATTTGTGAATCAGAAAATAAATAATGAATTAAATTATCGCGACGCCAATCACATTCAAATCGGAAATATTTCATCATACTGCAGGCGTCAAATAATCTGTGGGATGAGAAAATGAAGATATATAATAATCTACCTGTGACGCTTAACGACATAATTGAGGCCCAACAAAGGATAAAAGGTCACGTCTATAAAACTGGCATGCCTAAGTCTAACTACCTCAGTGAACGTTGTAACGGCACCATCCATCTAAAATTTGAGAATATGCAACGCACCGGTTCTTTTAAAATTCGCGGTGCTTTTAATAAGTTAGCTTCATTATCCAGAGAAGAACGTGAGCAGGGCGTGATTGCCTGTTCCGCAGGTAACCACGCGCAGGGCGTTTCCCTGTCTTGCGCTATGCTGGGAATTGACAGCAAAGTTGTTATGCCTTGTACTGCACCGAGCTCTAAAGTTGCCGCAACGGCAGATTATTCTGCTGAGGTTATTCTTCACGGAAATAGCTTTAACGACACCATCTCAAAGGCTCATGAATTAATTGAGTTAGAAAATAGAATCTTTATTCCTCCTTACGACGACGCAAAAGTGATTGCAGGCCAAGGAACTATCGGTTTAGAAATCCTTGAAGATCTTTATGACGTGGATAACGTTATTGTCCCTATCGGCGGTGGGGGATTAATTTCCGGTATCGCCATCGCGTTAAAATCAATTAACCCAACAATCAATATCATAGGTGTGCAAGCGGTCAACGTTCACGGAATGGCGAAATCTTTCCATGAAGGGCAATTTTTATCTCACCGCACAACAGGTACAATTGCGGACGGTTGCGACGTGTCGACGCCAGGTAAGCTGACATATGAGATTGTCAAAGAGCTGGTAACCGACATTGTGGTAGTCACTGAAGAAGAAATTAAGCGCGGTATGATTGATCTTATCCAAAGAAACAAGATCGTGACTGAAGGTGCTGGCGCATTGGCATCTGCGGCCATATTAAGCGGTAAGCTCAAGGGCTATATCGAAAATAAAAAGACCGTTAGCCTTATTTCCGGTGGGAATATTGATTTATCCAGAATATCAGAGATAACGGGACTGAATCACGTTCACTAATAATTATGCAAACACCCGACAGGGTATAGACCCTAGCTGAGGTTACAGTGATGTAGCCTCAAAAAAGGGCAAATCCGTGAGGAATTACAGTATGACGACAGACAGCGTTACCTATACGAATCAGGGAACTATGTGGCGGAAATCGGACACCACGTGGACTCTTGGATTATTTGGCACCGCCATCGGCGCAGGGGTTCTGTTCTTCCCTATCCGTGCAGGCTTTGGCGGTTTGATCCCTATCCTGATCATGCTTGTGTTGGCCTACCCAATTGCTTTCTTATGCCATCGCGCATTAGCGCGCCTGTGTCTGTCTGGTAGCAATATTACAGGCAACATTACTGACACGGTTGAAGAGCACTTTGGTAAAACAGGTGGGGTCATTATTACCTTCCTGTACTTCTTCGCGATTTGCCCTCTGTTATGGATTTATGGTGTCACCATCACCAACACTTTCATGACATTCTGGGAAAACCAGCTGCAGTTAATGCCGTTGAACCGTGGCCTAGTGGCGCTGGTTCTATTGATGGCAATGGCTTTCATCATCTTCTTCGGTAAGAATTTGATGGTGAAGGTAATGAGCTTCTTGGTATTCCCATTCATCGCCAGCTTGGTTCTGATTTCCCTGTCGCTGATCCCTTATTGGAACGCGTCTGTATTCGAACAAGTTAGCACCAGCAGCATCTCTCTGCTTGGTCACGACGGCATTCTGGTCAACGTATGGCTGGGTATCGCCATCATGGTGTTCTCCTTTAACTTCTCGCCTATCGTTTCCTCTTTCGTTGAATCTAAACGTGAAGAGTACGAGCCTGAATTTGGTAAGCAGTTCACCGAAGATCGCTGCTCTAAAATCATCTCTCGCGCGAGTATGCTGATGGTTGCCGTGGTGATGTTCTTTGCCTTCAGCTGCCTGTTCACGCTGTCTCCAGCGATGATGGCTGATGCTAAAGCGCAAAACATTCCGGTTCTTTCTTATCTGGCAAACCACTTCTCAACCATGGCCGGTGGTAAGTCTACCTTCTCAACCGTGCTGGAATATGGTGCTTCACTGATTGCACTGGTCGCTATCTTCAAATCGTTCTTTGGTCACTATCTGGGAACGCTGGAAGGGATGAATGGCCTGATTGTTAAGTTCGCTTGTAAAGGTGACAAGAAGAAGTATTCAACCGGCAAACTGAACCTGATCAGTATGTTCTTCATCATGGGCTCTACTTGGGTAGTGGCTTATGTTAACCCGAACATTCTTGACCTGATTGAAGCCATGGGTGCGCCTATCATTGCCTCCCTGCTGTGTCTGCTGCCGATGTATGCGGTTCGCAAAGTGCCAGCGCTGGCGAAATATAAAGGCAAGCCAGAAAACTACTTTGTTACCATTGTTGGCCTGCTGACTATTCTGAATATTTTCTACAAACTTATTTAATCTAAATTTAAAAGAATAACAGCTAACTCCTCTCTGGGGAGTTAGCTGTGAGGTATATCTATGTCTTCAAAATCTGTAGTGCTAGTTATTAATTGTGGATCTTCATCAATTAAATTCTCCGTTATGCAAGGAAATAACTGCGATGTGATGATGTCCGGCATTGTTGATAACGTCGGTATTGAAAATACCTCAATGACCATTGATAAGACTATCAGTATTAATTTAAAAACCGGTAGTTATGAAGATGCATTGAACTCTATTGTTAGAGAATTAGAGAAAAGAAAACTCAGCGACTCTATTTCATGTGTAGGCCACCGTATTGCGCACGGTGGAGAAGCATTTAGCGATGCGACATTAATTAATGATGAAGTATTGAAAGAAATTACTAATGTTTCATCTCTGGCACCTTTACATAATTATGCCAATCTTGAGGGCATTATGGCTGCGCGCCATATATTCCCTGAATTACCGCATGTGGCCGTATTTGATACCGCGTTTCACCAGACCTTAAAACCTGAAGCCTATACCTATGCGCTTCCACAGCAATATTTCACACAATATGGCGTGAGAAGATATGGCTTCCACGGAACCTCTCATCGCTATGTCGCGCAGCAGGCGATTGAGCAATTAGGCTTAGATGAAAAGAACTCCGGGATTATTGTCGCTCACTTAGGTAACGGCGCATCCGTCTGTGCGGTACAAAATGGCCAAAGCGTTGATACGTCTATGGGTATGACTCCGCTGGAAGGCTTAGTGATGGGAACGCGTAGCGGTGACGTTGATTTTGGCGCACTGGCATATCTGGCGGATAAAACCGGCAAGACGTTAGAAGATTTAATGTTCATGGTGAACAAAGAGTCTGGCCTGTTAGGTATTTCTGGGCTTTCAAGCGATCTGCGCGTGTTGCAAAAAGCATATGAAGAAGGGCATGAAGGCGCACAGCTGGCGATCAATGTTTTTGTACACCGTTTAGCTCGCCATATCGGTGGCCACGCTGCCTCGTTGAATAAGCTTGATGCCATTGTTTTCACCGGCGGGATTGGTGAGAACTCTGAGCTGATTCGCCAGTTAACCCTACAGCATCTTGCGGTATTCGGTCTTGAACTTGATGAAGCAAAAAATCACCTGCGTCGCACCGGAGAAGCTGAAGTGATTACGTCCCCGGCTTCTAAAGTTATCGCCGCGGTGATCCCAACCAATGAAGAGAAGATGATTGCGCTGGATGCTATTCGCGTGAGTTCTTCCGCAGAACATATTGTGTTCGCATAACGTAATTCAAATTTTTCTAAATAAATACTGCCTAAATACTCTTTTCGCCCCTAATTAAATAGGGGCGATACCTATGTTACATGGAGCTTGATAATGAATATCGATCTGGACGTGACTGAGAATATATTTACCGAAGCTTGGCATGGTTTTGCAGGAACAGAATGGAAAGGTAGCATTAATGTAAGAGACTTTATTCAGAATAACTATACGCCTTATGAAGGTGATGAGTCTTTCCTTTCGACTGCAACCGAAGCAACCACCAAGCTGTGGGAAAAAGTAATGGAAGGCGTGCGGATTGAAAACTCCACTCACGCTCCGGTCGATTTTGATAATGATATTGCGACAACCATTACTGCCCATGCGCCGGGATATATTCATCAAGATCTGGAAAAAATTGTTGGCTTACAAACAGAAAAACCACTGAAGCGTGCGTTATTCCCGTTTGGCGGCATCAATATGATTGAGAGCTCGTTTGAAGCCTACAATCGCAAGCTGGATCCTAATTTTAAATATCTTTTCACTGATATTCGTAAAACACACAACCAAGGCGTGTTTGACGTTTATTCACCTGAAATGATGCGCTGCCGTAAATCCGGTGTTTTAACCGGCTTGCCAGACGGCTATGGCCGTGGGCGTATCATCGGTGACTACCGCCGTGTGGCTCTGTATGGCATCCGTTATCTGATTCGTGAACGCGAATTGCAGTTTGCCGATCTGCAGGGCAAGCTGGAAAAAGGCATTCAGCTTGAGCAAGTGATTCGCCAGCGCGAAGAATTGGCCGAACAGCGCCGTGCGCTGAAGCAGATTCAGGAAATGGCGGCGAAATACGGGTTTGATATTTCTCGTCCGGCACAGAACGCGCAAGAAGCTATCCAGTGGCTCTATTTTGGCTATTTGGCGGCGGTGAAATCTCAGAACGGTGGCGCGATGTCGCTGGGCCGTACTTCGACGTTCTTAGACGTTTATATCGAACGCGATCTGAAAAATGGGGTGATCAATGAGCAGGAAGCACAGCAGCTGATTGACCATTTCATTATGAAAATCCGCATGGTGCGTTTCTTACGTACGCCTGAGTTTGATACGTTATTCTCTGGTGACCCGATCTGGGCAACCGAAGTTATCGGTGGGATGGGCTTAGACGGCAGAACGCTGGTCACCAAAAACTCCTACCGTTATCTGAATACGCTGGAAACCATGGGGCCATCACCAGAGCCTAACTTGACGATCCTGTGGTCTGAACGCTTGCCAAAATCTTTCAAAGCCTATGCTGCGAATCTGTCTATTGCGACCTCGTCGTTACAGTATGAAAACGATGATTTAATGCGCCCTGATTTTGACAGTGACGACTATGCGATTGCCTGCTGTGTTAGCCCGATGGTGGTTGGCAAGCAGATGCAGTTCTTTGGTGCACGCGCCAACTTGGCGAAAACGTTGCTGTATTGCATCAATGGCGGCGTGGATGAAAAGCTGAAAATTCAGGTTGGTCCGAAAGTGCCAGCCATGACAGATGAAGTCTTGGATTACGACAAAGTCATGGTGAGCCTTGATTCGTTTATGGACTGGTTGGCTGTTCAGTACATCACTGCGTTGAACGTTATCCACTACATGCATGATAAATACAGCTATGAAGCTGCTCTCATGGCGCTGCATGATCGCGACGTGGTTCGCACCATGGCGTGTGGTATCGCTGGGCTATCGGTTGCCGCTGACTCATTGGCTGCTATCAAGTATGCCAAAGTGCGCCCAATTCGTGATGAAAATGGGTTGGCTATCGACTTCGCTATCGACGGTGAATATCCGCAGTTCGGTAACAACGACCAGCGTGTCGATGATATCGCCTGTGATTTGGTTGAGCGCTTCATGAAGAAGATCCAGAAGCTGCCAACCTACCGAGATGCTGAGCCAACACAGTCTATTCTGACCATTACCTCGAACGTGGTTTACGGGCAGAAAACCGGCAATACGCCGGACGGACGCCGCGCAGGCACGCCATTTGGCCCGGGTGCTAACCCGATGCACGGCCGCGATCGTAAAGGTGCGGTCGCGTCGTTAACCTCGGTGGCTAAACTGCCGTTCAAGTATGCTAAAGATGGTATTTCCTATACCTTCTCTATCGTCCCAGGGGCGTTAGGTAAAGACGAATTTATTCGTAAAAACAACCTAGTTGGTCTGATTGATGGTTATTTCCACCATGAAGAAGACGTCGAAGGCGGGCAGCATCTAAACGTGAACGTTATGAACCGTGAAATGCTGCTGGATGCGATTGAAAACCCAGATAAATATCCGAGTTTAACTATCAGGGTATCAGGCTATGCGGTGCGTTTTAACGCGCTGACGCGTGAACAGCAGCAAGATGTGATCTCAAGGACGTTCACTAGCTCGCTGTAACGCTGTCGAAAATCATCTTACGAAAAGCCCCGCATAAATTGCGGGGCTTTTTTATTGCAACAAGGTTCAGAACACAACGAGTTGTGTCGCTTAATACTGTTTCAATATGGTGAGGGGGAAAAGATGGAAGACCTGATATTTAACTATAAACCTGATACTCAAATTCATTATCGATTCAAAAAATCAACATACGATTGCGAGCATCTATTAATTGTCATGTCAGGATTCAACTTGCCCGATCCGACTGTTTATGATTTTACGATGCTAGGGCATTGCCGCTCTTCCATATTATGGATTAAAGATGACTTTGATTCCTTGCCTGCATATTATTTATGCAAAAATATGAAGTTTGACATTGAGCAAGGTGTTAGTGCGCTGATTTCAGGCGTTATTAAGTTTGCTAAGCCAAAATATACGTCAATACTAGGCGCCTCGAAAGGTGGGTCTATGTCATTGTATTATGGGGTTAAACACAATATAAAAAATATTATAACCTGTGTGCCACAGTTTAGTATTGGGCGTTATGTTGCGGAGGGTGCTTGGCAGCATGTCGGACAAGCTATGATGGGGAATATCCATCCATTAAATATTAAAATACTCGACAACTATATTTCTAAACAAATAAAAACAGATAAAGATACAAACAAAAATATTTACCTTTTTACGTCACCTCAGGACATCCAGTTCAATAGTGAGATAAAACCTCATTTAGATTTGCTCTCTAAATATAGAAATTTTAATCTTATTGAAAGTTCATCATCTTATGTAACACAACACACTGAAGTGACGAGATATAATATTAATCTTATCCTTTCGCTTATATATCAGTTTGAAGACGGAATTTTCCCTTGCTGGGGCAACATAAAGAATGGTTCTCAGTGGTAATGGGTTAGTTCACAGTTCCACCCTAAACTGGTTCCACCGTCAATTAGGTAAGGTTATTCTATTCATAAGTTTTCTACATGGAGAGGTCATAAATATGTATAAAAGCATTTTGGTGCCGGTAGATATTGAAGAGGATATTCTGACTCAAAACGCCCTGCGTCACGTTGAGTATTTGGCAAAAATGTCAGACGCTGATGTGCATTTTTTGTATGTTTTGCCCGATGCACAGGCCTTCGTTACCGCATACTCTTTTGGTATCAAAGAGTTTGAAAACAAAGCGGTGACCTATGCTGAAGAAAGAATTAGGGAGATCATGCAGGGGGTAGATTTGCCTGCAGAACGTATGTCTTACACCATTCGTTTCGGCACACCACGGGATGAGGCACTGCAACAGGCTGATGAAATGGGGGCTGACCTCATCATTGTTGGCTCACACCGCCCAAGCGTAAAAACTTATCTGTTGGGCTCGAATGCGGCAGGCATTGTACGCCATGCCAAAGTGAATGTGATGGTGATCCGTTAAAACGCCTATGTTCTCATCCTCTCTTTAGTGGGAGGATGAGAAAACACATCATGCCATCATTTCCCGATAACTACGCTTTTCCCTTTGTGAATCTTCCAGCCCTAACGCGAATGCTTGACGGCGTAAATCGCTGAGCAATTCTGGCACTGCCTGCTCATCATCGGTCATGATGGCGATTTCGGCAAAATAGCCCAGATTAGGAAGATGATCGAGGGTGATGTGGTAACGACCTAAAAAATAGATGCTGCGGTTTTTCTCCATGCGCAAACTGGGTTGAAAACCGAGTTTCTGCACCATGCTGGCCACTTTTTCGCAATCCTCAATATTAATTGCTTCGCATTCCGACGCGTCCGGCCCTTTAACGATCCATAGCTTAATACCGGACGGCTGCATTTCACGAATGCACATGCTAATGCCGCTCTTTTCTAGCGTTGAGCCTGAGTGCTCAGACGCTGGGCGATCATAGTAGCAATCGATCTCTCGATTATTGAGGTGAAAAGGCTCAGCGCCTGCCAAAGTGATGCGCTCGAGAAAGGCATCGGGATCGCGGAGGTGAAATTTCAGTTCAGCCTCATACTTCCCCGCAAAATGTTCGCTCGTCATGGGATATCTTATGTTGATAACACGATGTGCTGAAGGATAACACGGTAGCCAACTGCACTGCCGTTGGTGAGCGTTATTTGTGAAGTGCTTCTCTTATAAAATAAATAATTGAGGTGGCTGAATATCTATTATCGTAAAGATTTGTGGATGAACAATAGCGTTTGTTTTTTATGTAAATATATCCGTTGGATAGGTTATAAATAAATATCACTATAAGGTAAAAAAATAAAATTGTTGTGCATAACATTTCTCCAAATGTGCCTTTTGGTAGTCATTTTTTTATTTATATTATTGATTTTACTTTATTTATTAATTTTATTTTGTATTTACTTACTGGCTTTACAACGCGGATAATTAAGGGCAATACTAATTACAAGGAAAGAGCGGGTAAAACCCTAATGCGTTATATAAGGTTTAACAATAACACTCATTCTATTTTGTATGGCGGTTTAGTGCTCTGAGAATATATACCCTTCATACTTCAAGCTGCATTTTTGTTGGCCGTGTTCACTCACCCGAATCACTTACTTGAGTAAGCTCATCGGGCTTCGTTCACTTGCCGCCTCAATGCAACTAGAATTATTTTGGGTATAGATAAATATCCTCAGCGCGACTAAACGTTATGTTTATTTATCTGTAAGGATAAACACATGATGAAAGTATTAATTGTTGAAAGTGAATTTCTCCATCAAGACACCTATGTGGGTGCCGCCGTTGAACGTTTGGCCGATGAGCTGAGCCGTCAAAATGTTGAGGTAATTAAAGCGGCCTCATTTGACGATGGCTATGCCATTTTGTCTGCCAATGAAGCTATCGATTGTCTGATGTTTAGCCGTGGGATGGATGATTCCGCTGAGCACGTGCTTGCTCAGCAACTGCTTAATAAACTGCATGAGCGGCAGGAGAATGTTCCGGTCTTTCTGCTGAGTGACAGAGAGAAAGCAACTCAGCAGCTTAGCCGCGAGATGATGGAGCAAATTGATGAATTTGCTTGGATCCTTGAAGACACCGCTGATTTTATTGCCGGGCGCGCCGTTGCTGCCATGAACCGTTATCATCAGCAGCTGCTGCCACCGTTGATGACGGCGCTGATGAAATATAGCGACGTTCATGAATATTCATGGGCGGCGCCGGGCCATCAGGGCGGCGTTGGTTTTACTAAAACGCCTGCCGGTCGTTTTTACCACGACTATTACGGTGAAAACCTGTTCCGCACCGATATGGGGATTGAACGTACCTCGTTAGGCTCTTTACTCGATCACACCGGCGCATTCGGTGAAAGCGAAAAGAACGCGGCGCGCGTATTTGGTGCCGATCACTCGTATTCTGTGGTGGTGGGGACTTCTGGTTCGAACCGTACCATTATGCAAGCGTGCATGACCGAAGATGACGTGGTGGTTATTGACCGCAACTGCCATAAATCCATCGAGCAGGGGCTAATATTAACCGGCGCCAAACCGGTTTACATGCTGCCAAGCCGCAACCGTTATGGGATCATCGGGCCAATCTATCCGCAGCAGATGCAGCCGGAAGTGATTAAAGAAAAAATCGCCAACAGCCCACTGAGTAAAAACAAGCAGGGCCAGCAGCCTTCTTATAGCGTGGTGACCAACTGTACTTATGATGGTGTGTGCTACAACGCCAAAAATGCGCAGGATTTATTGGAAAAAACCACTGACCGCATTCATTTCGATGAAGCTTGGTATGGCTATGCACGCTTTAACCCAATGTATCGCGATCATCACGCCATGCGTGGAGAACCTGGCGATCATGAAGGCCCAACGCTGTTTGCGACCCACTCAACGCACAAACTGCTCAATGCGTTATCTCAGGCATCTTATATTCATGTGCGCGATGGCCGTGGTGCCGTTGATTTTTCACGCTTTAACCAAGCATACATGATGCACGCTACCACTTCGCCACTGTATGCGATCTGCGCTTCTAATGACGTAGCGGTGTCGATGATGGACGGCAACAGCGGTCTCTCGCTGACGCAGGAAGTGATTAATGAGGCGGTCGACTTCCGTCAGGCGATGGCGCGTTTGTATAAAGAGTTTACTCAGGATGGTGATTGGTTCTTCAAACCGTGGAACCAAGAAATTGTCACCGATCCGGCTACCGGTAAGCAGATGGCGTTTGAAGATGCGCCGGCTCAGCTTCTGGCAACCGAACAAAGCTGCTGGGTGATGAATCCTGAAGATAACTGGCACGGCTTTAAAGACTTGCCTGAAAACTGGAGCATGTTGGACCCTATCAAGGTCAGCATTTTGGCTCCAGGCATGGGCGATGACGGTGAGCTGCAAGAAAAGGGCGTACCAGCGGCTTTGGTAACCGCATGGCTGAGCCGCCACGGCATTGTGCCGACGCGTACCACCGATTTCCAAGTGATGTTCCTGTTCTCCATGGGGGTCACCAAAGGGAAGTGGGGCACGCTTATCAACACGCTGCTCTCGTTTAAACGCCATTATGATGCCAATACCGCGCTATCTTCAGTATTGCCCGATCTGGTTGCGCAGCAGCCTGAAATCTACGGCAAGCTAGGTTTGCGTGATTTAGGCGACAAAATGTTTGCCTATCTGCGCAAAAACAACCCAGGAGCTAAACTAAATGCGGCTTATTCTGGCCTGCCAGAAGCGGTAATAACACCGCGTGCGGCTTATCAGGCTATTGTGGCGAATAAGGTGGAGATGGTTGCGATTGACGGTCTGGTCAACCGTGTTGCAGCCAACTCCATCATCCCTTACCCACCGGGAATCCCAATGCTATTATCCGGTGAAAGTTTCGGCGGTGAAGAGAGTCCACAGATCGGTTATCTGCGAGCTCTACAAGCGTGGGACCACGAATTCCCCGGTTTTGAACATGAAACCGAAGGGACAGAAATTATCAACGGTGTTTATCACGTGATGTGCGTATGCACGGAATAACCCTCGTTGGTGATGAAGCAAAGACACCACAGCAAAAAAAGATAAAGCAGTTTCTCTTGTAGTATTTGCGCGGGTATATCCCGCGCTTTTTCATACCTGTATGTTTATTTTTTATTCTGTAATTGTACGATTACTATGCGTAAAAAAAATGATACGGCAGTATTTATCCCCGTTATATTGAATAATTAGAAAAGCTCTGTATTTTAGTGTCGGGTCGTAGAATTGTCATATGTATTACTTTTTCTTTTATGTCTTATTACTTTAGCCGATAAGCCTCGTGTAATAACGGCATTTTATTCTTTACGTCTGTAGGATGTCTTAATATGAAACTCAGTAACAACGAAGGTTGCGTTGTCGTTTTAACGCGCAAAGATGTCACTGTTAATTTTAACTCTGAGAATGAAGTTACATTCAAAGCTAATCACATGATGCTAATTTCATGTAAAAATAACGTAATAGATTTTTCAGAGTTGGATGAATCAGCAGTATTATATTTGAATAAAGATGTTGTTAAGGACTATATCCATTTCTTAAAAAAAGACATCAGCGCGCTGTCTCCTAATCTGCGTTCCACACCGTGCTATATGATTGAACGCTGCCAAACACCACATATTTTCCAGGAGGCGGTGCGCCTATCGCAAGATGCGCTAAATAGTGAAGTTGACCGTGAGCGTAGCCGTTGTCTTTCGTTCACCGTTTTATCTATTTTCCTAAACAATAACAATCTAATACCGTTTCTTATTCGTGAGATTAGAAGCAATCTTAGCGCGAATGTTTACAGCATCATTCAGAGCAATATGCATAAAGAATGGAGCCTGACGTCCGTCGCCAGCTGCCTGTGCTTAAGTCCTAGCTCATTGAAAAAGAAACTAAAAAATGAAGATACCACCTACAGTAAAATTATCACTGACTGTAGAATGCGCTATGCCGTTGAGCAACTAATTGTTTTTAATAAAAATATTTCCCAGGTTTCTTCTCTGTGTGGCTATAGCAGCACCTCCTACTTTATCTCGGTATTTAAAGAATACTACGGTATGACACCGCTAAACTACGTACACCAATATAGAGATAAAATGATTGCATAGAATCTCACTATAAATGAATATATTTTTAATATCTAAAGTTGCCTCTGTATTGGCCGAGCGCACTTACTAAATTGTTTGCTTTAGTAATATTTAGCTGCTGCCGAAATGCAACTTGAACTACCTTAGGGTAAAGGTCGTAATATATTTATCTTGGGACGATTGAGTATATATTTATGAAGTTTGAAAAGTTATGTAATCTTTTAATTATTTATCTTTATAAATATTATTTTTAACTGAATTGTCATTGGCTAAAAATATGCCGGAAATGGCGACGTTAGCCGTTTGCTACTGTCATGATTTAACTCTGAGAGTAATATAATTTCTACCAAAAATTCTATTTAACTTAAGGTTAGATTATGTCTTCGGATTCTGAATCTCATAAAGTAGGCCTTATTCCCGTTACCTTAATGGTATCAGGGAACATTATGGGCTCCGGCGTATTTTTATTACCGGCAAACTTAGCCTCTACCGGCGGAATTGCAATCTACGGATGGTTGGTGACAATCATTGGCGCATTAGCGCTTTCAATGGTGTACGCCAAGATGTCGTCTTTAGATCCCAGTCCCGGCGGTTCTTATGCTTATGCCCGTCGTTCTTTTGGCCCATTCCTCGGTTATCAAACCAACGTGCTGTATTGGTTAGCCTGTTGGGTGGGGAATATCGCGATGGTGGTGATTGGCGTTGGCTACCTCAGTTATTTCTTCCCTATATTGAAAGATCCGATGGTGTTGACCATTACCTGCGTTGTCGTGCTGTGGATCTTCGTGTTGCTCAATATTGTTGGGCCACAGATGATCACCCGTGTTCAAGCGGTGGCGACGGTATTGGCGCTGATCCCAATCGTGGGGATTGCGGTGTTCGGCTGGTTTTGGTTTCGCGGTGAAACCTATATGGCAGCGTGGAACGTCAGTGGTCAAGGCACATTTGGCGCCATCCAGAGCACCTTGAGCGTAACCTTATGGTCATTTATCGGGGTAGAGAGTGCCTCAGTGGCGGCTGGCGTGGTTAAAAATCCGAAGCGCAACGTTCCGATTGCAACCATTGGCGGGGTGCTGATTGCCGCCGTGTGTTATGTGTTATCTACCACCGCGATTATGGGGATGATCCCGAATGCGGCACTGCGTGTTTCTGCTTCACCTTTCGGTGATGCGGCGCGTATGGCGCTTGGTAATACAGCAGGCGCGGTAGTTTCATTCTGTGCAGCAGCGGGCTGTTTGGGCTCATTAGGTGGCTGGACGCTGCTGGCAGGCCAAACGGCGAAGGCCGCGGCTGATGATGGCTTATTCCCACCCATTTTCGCCAAAGTTAACAAGGCGGGCACACCGGTTGCAGGTTTGCTGATAGTTGGTGTACTCATGACTATTTGTCAGTTCGGCAGTATTTCACCGAATGCGGCGAAAGAGTTTGGTTTGGTTTCGTCGGTGAGTGTGATCTTTACGTTGGTGCCTTACCTTTATACCTGTGCGGCATTGTTGCTGCTAGGCCATGGCCACTTCGGTAAAGCTCGCCCAGTTTATTTGGCGATTGTCAGTATCGCGTTTATCTACTGTATCTGGGCCGTTATCGGTTCTGGTGCGCAGGAAGTGATGTGGTCGTTCGTGGTACTCATGGTTATCACGGCGCTTTACGCCTTGAACTATAACCGCCAACATAAAAATCCTTATCCGCTGGATAATACGAATCCCGATGGTTCGCTAAAAGCATCGGCAAAAAACTGAGTTAAAAATTTTATCACTTGATTTTCGCCCGCATCGGCTACGCCTCTGCGGGTTTTTTTATTGGTCTATTTAGGCCAGAGCGCAGCGCTGCTGCAGCTGGGTCAGGACTGTTAGAGCGCGCTGTGCGTCGGCGGCAGGAATGAAAATGTGGTCATGATAATAAGCGGCCACAACGTTGGCGCTGATACCCGCCTGAGCGAGTTCAGTGGCAATTGCGGCGGTTAGCCCAACGGCCTCAAGGCTAGAATGAACCGTGAGCGTGATTTGACGTGGTATCGAGGCCAGCCGTCTGTGCGCCTTCGCGAGTTAAAATCAGCGTGATCCCTTCGGCTTCTAAAAAAAGCCCCAGCGGGTTTAGCGCGGCGGCTTGTTCCAACGTAAGTGATTGGCTGGTACAAAAAACGAAAGCTTGGGTGTTGAGTGTCGGCTCCATCGAGGCCAGAAGCTGAGTAATATCTTTAATGCCGCTCATGTGGGTATCTCCTTAATATTTTTGCGCTAGATTAGCGGGCGATCGATGTGGCGTTAAATTAAAAAAAGTTTGCAACAATTAGGTATGCTAATAGGAGTACGTCGTAACACTATGAGAGAGGGGAAGGTCATGATTGAAGTGATTCTGGTTGATGAAAACGATATGCCGATTGGCAGAATGGAAAAGCTCGCGGTTCATCAGCAGGGACTCTTGCATCGAGCCATCTCCGTGTACATTTTTAACGATCATAATGAGCTATTGATCCAGCGGCGTGCGGCGGAAAAATATCATGCAGGCGGCCAGTGGAGTAATACCTGCTGCGGTCACCCGCTCCCCGGTGAAGATACCCAAGAAGCGGCGATGCGGCGGCTCTATCAAGAAATGGGGATGGCGTGTGCGCTGCACGAATCTTTTGAACTGAGTTACTGCCTCGACGTTGGGGGAGGGCTCACTGAACACGAGCTGGCACATGTTTTTATTGGTCACAGCAACGTGGTTCCGCAGCTTAACGCAGAAGAGGCCGATGCTTTTGCTTATCATCCAGTGGATGAAATTTTAGAGCAAATGCGGCTCGAGCCTGAGCGTTTTACGCCGTGGTTTAGGCTGTGTCTGCCGAAAGTCATCGCACATCTCGGCTGATACATCTCGGCTGATGTTATGCGCGGCGCTGACGAATATTTCCTGACACTACCGTCTGTAATGAAATGTCGGCTATGTGATTTTATGTCGATTGGTTCAAAAGTTAGCTTATTGATTGTTTTTAAAGTCTTTTATCTGAAAAAATTGGTATTTGGCTTGTCTCGTTATCCTCTGACTAAAATTCATACGTAAAGTTGTTTAAATTACATTCAAAAAAATTGAACAAGAGGCTCAAAACTATCCGATTTTAACTCTCCGTTAACCGATCTATTCTTTAGTCATCGGAAGGCGGGCGCCTTTCAAAACGACAAAATTTCAAGAAAGGTAAACGTTATGAAAATCATCAAAAATTTAGCTGTAGTTTTCGCACTCTCTGCAACCGCATTTGCTGCTACTGCCGCAGACCTCTCTTCTCAGCCAGCGTCTGACATGCAGAAAATGGGCGTAGTGTCGGTCAGTGGCGCAACCAATCTTGACGGTTTGGAAGCTCGCGTAGCGGCTAAAGCTGAACAGGCTGGCGCATCTTCTTACCGCATTATTTCCACCTCTGGGAATAACAAAATGCACGCGACCGCTGAACTGTATAAATAATCGATACTCGCCATACTTGGCGCAGTCTCTGTAGTTCAGAAGCCGTACAGAAAAGGCCTTTCCCAATCAATGGGAAAGGCCTTTTTGTTTTTTATATTCAGGGGAGTGGTTGTGCCTTTCTCGCGGTTTTGGTGGTAGCCTAAGAAATCGCATCTGAAGATGTAAATTTTATTCGGTACAACGGGCGTTATCGCGGAGGACTGCACTGTGGGGATTAACATCGTGGATAAGAAAATCGGTTTTATTGGCTGTGGCAATATGGGCAAGGCGATTTTAGGCGGTCTGGTGGCGAGTAAACTGATCTCACCGGAAAATATCACGGTGTATAACCGTAGTGCGCAAAGCGTTGAGGCGATTAGCCAGGAGTTTGGCAGCCAAGGTGCCAGCAGCGCCGATGAGGTTGCTAAGCAGGCTGATATTCTGATCGTAGGCGTTAAGCCAAATATGATGACGAATGTTTTGGGTGAAATCAGAGAATCGCTCAAGCCAAACGCGATTGTGGTTTCCATTGCCGCAGGTGTCACGCTAGAAACGCTGGAGTTTGCGCTGAAAGATGGGCAAAAAGTGGTGCGCGTGATGCCAAATACGCCGGCGTTGGTGAATGCAGGAATGTCGTCTATTACGCCGAATAAGCAAATGACCGAGGATGAAAGCGCGCTGATTGTGGAAATTTTTAGCAGTTTTGGTAAGGCTGCTATTGTTCCCGAATATCTGATTCATTCCGTGGTGGGCGTCAGTGGCTCAGCACCTGCCTATGTATTTATGTTTATTGAAGCGATGGCTGATGCTGCGGTGTTGGGTGGAATGCCACGCGCTCAGGCCTATCAGTTTGCCGCGCAGGCGGTGATGGGATCGGCCAAAATGGTGCTGGAAACCGGTAAACACCCCGGTGAGCTCAAAGATATGGTGTGTTCTCCAGGGGGAACCACCATTGAAGCCGTGAAAGTGCTTGAGCAAAAAGGTCTGCGTGCGGCCGTGATGGATGCGATGCAAAGCTGTATGGCGAAGTCAGAAGAGATGAGCCGCCGTTAATTTTTACCCGTTTTTACCCCACTATTTGATGCCCCATTTTATGGGGCATTTTCTCAGACAATTCCCCCATATGATTCTTTGCCTAAGTCCGTCACCATAGCCGCGAGGCTGGTGCCGACATTTTTCTGCTGAATAGTCTCTCGCCGATTAAGAACTTTCTTGGTAAATTCCGTCGCCGCATCTGAACGATTTAGAATGCGGTGTGTCTCATGTTTTCTAGGGTTAGCAACAAGGTTTCAGAAAGTAATGCAAAAAATAAAATTGCTATCACAACCAATGCAGGCGCTGCTGTTAGCGATTTATATTGGTATTTTTCTTAATATTCCGGTGTTTTTACGCCGTTTTGACGAAGTCAAAGAGGGTCTCCATTTTTCTAAATGGTTAACGGGAAGTTTAGAGGTGATGGTTGTTCTCCTCTTTACCTTCTTTATTTTGAGAGTGTGTTCGCTGGGAGGACGCTGGTTCTTCAAAATTACGGCGACGCTCATCACGTTGATCTCTGTGGCTGCAAGCTACTACATGACGGCATTTAACGTCGTGATTGGCTACGGCATTATCATTTCCGTATTTTCTCCAGGCGATTTGGGGCTATTCTCTGAGGTTGTCGGCTGGAAGTTTGTGTTGTGGTTTGTCGCCGCCAGTATCATTCCTTTGGCGATCATCTGGCTGGGTTCAGCGCATAACACCTTGCTTGAACAGCTGAAAACACCGGGTAAAAGAATCATATCTTTAGTCGGGATGGCGCTGATCGTTGCCGTGGTCTGGGTACCATTAAACTTAATGGGAACCGCGCAGAAAGAAATAGACCAGAAGAATAACGTTGATATGCCAAGCTATGGTGGCGTGGTGGCTCACTCTTACTTGCCATCAAACTGGCTGGCGGCGTTCGGATTATATGGCTACACCGCGCTGGATGAGCGACAGGATGAAGCCGACTTATTTGATCCAGCGGATCATTTTTCTTACGTTGCGCCTGAAGGGATTGATGATACCTATGTGGTGTTCATCATCGGTGAAACAGCGCGTTGGGATCATATGGGGATTCTGGGCTATGAGCGTGACACCACGCCACAGTTGGCCAAGGAACCTAATCTAGCCGCGTTCCGCGGTGAGTCCTGCGATACATCAACCAAACTTTCCCTGCGCTGCATGTTTGTGCGTGAAGGCGGAACGGAAAACAACGCCCAGCGGACGCTGAAAGAGCAGAATATTTTCTCTGTATTACATCAGCTCGGATTCAGCTCTGAGCTCTTTGCGATGCAGAGTGAGATTTGGTTCTACAACAATACCGATTCAGATAACTTCTCGTTCCGAGAGCTTATCGCGGCAGAACATCGTAACGATGGGAAACCGGTCGACGATATGCTGTTGGTGGAAGAGTTGCAGAACTCATTACAAAAGTATCCGAAGGGTAAACATTTAGTGGTGCTGCATACGTCGGGTTCCCACTATTTGTATACGCAGCGTTACCCGCGTAGCTATGCGAAGTTCAAGCCAGAGTGTATGGGCGTGGATGACTCTTGTACCAAAGAGCAGCTGATGAACTCCTATGACAACAGCATTTTGTACACTGACAACATGATTAAAAGCGTGATTGATCAGGTGCGTGATAAAAAAGCCTTGGTGTTTTATGCCTCAGATCACGGCGAGTCGATCAGTGATAATGAGCATTTCCACGGTACTCCGCGTGAAATGGCTCCGCCAGAGCAGTTCCGTGTGCCGTTGATGGTATGGGCATCGGATAAGTTCTTAGCTTCAGGTGACAATGCCAAAATGTTTAAGCAGGTGCAAAAGCAGGCAAAGCAGGGGCAGACTCATCGGCATGTTGAGCTGTATGACTCGATTCTGGGTTGCTTAGGCTATACCTCGCCAAACGGCGGAATTAATCAAAACAACAACTGGTGTCGTTTTTAATTCAATAAGTTAGTCTTCATGAGCCGAGAGGAACCACTCCTCTCGGCTTTTTTATTCCTAAAAGCTGTTTTCTTCGCATTAAGTTTCTCTCAAGTTCCCTTCTGGCATGCCGATAGACTGATCAATCTTCAGTCAGTTTCCTCTGTTCATAATTTACTCTCCGTAGAGAGAGGCATTTTGTACTGGCTGAGAGAGATACCACATCTGATGTCTTCTTTTGCAGGCTCTTTCATTCCTAGGGATACGACTATATGAGTAAACACCTGACAGTTCGTGGTGGGCTGGCACTCATCATGCTGGTTTATACGCTATTGCTGCTGATGATCAGCATTATCGGCATTCAATCGGTTCGCCAAATTAATCAAAGACTGGCCGTTGTGAATCAGGTGCAGGCCGAAGAGCTGAGCCCACTAGCAGCCAGCTTTAATGCCACGCTACGGGCACGTACGGCGGGTGCATTATCCGTTCGTCAAATGGAGATGGGTAAATTAGCGGCGGCAGACGATAGCCGCCTACGGGCGGAGAAATTGATCGGTGAGGCTGATGCATCTATGCAGAAATTTACCGATCTGAAAAAACTGACGCCGCGCGGTGCGCAACTGAGCGCCGAGCTGGAAAATACCTACCAAATCTACGTCAATCAGGCGTTGCGCCCTATGCTGCAGGCGCTTAAAGCCAATGATAGCGCGGCTTATTACGCATTATTAGAAGATCAGTTGCGCAATTTATCTGCCAATTTTGATCAGGACCTGCGTGATTTCCGTGGTTTTGCCGATGAAGTTGGCCAAAAGGCACTGTCAGACGCGCAACATGACTATCAACGCGACCTGATTATTATCAGCGTATCTTTCGCATTTTCGTTGCTGATTGGCGCGCTATGTTGGGTTGCGTTGCGCAAAATCATCCTGAATCCATTGGAAAGTTTAGACGGGCATGTTTCCCTGATTGCCAGTGGTGATTTGTCTCAAGATCTTGAGAGCGAAGGAAAATCAGAAATTGCCAAGCTGGGACGCCGCGTGCTCACAATGCAGACTTCGCTGGCAGATACGGTCAGTCAGGTGCGTGATGCCAGTATGCAGGTCGACGTTGGGGCAAAAGAGCTGACCGTTGGCAACAGGAACCTGTCGCAACATACAGAAGAGCTGGCCGCCTCGCTGGAGGAGACCGCCGCGAGCATGGAGCAGTTGACCGCAACGGTGAAACAGAATGCGGACAATGCCGAACAGGCGAATCAGCTGGCAGGGAATGTTTCTCATACCGCCGATAAAGGGGCGGAGATCGTCAGTGAAGCCATTGCCCGTATGCAGGGGATCTCGAACAGTTCACAGAAAATTGCCGACATTATCAGCGTGATTGACGGGATCGCCTTCCAAACTAATATTCTCGCTTTAAACGCCGCCGTTGAAGCTGCTCGCGCGGGTGAACAAGGGCGTGGTTTTGCGGTGGTTGCTGGCGAAGTGCGTAACTTGGCGCAGCGCAGCGCTCAATCAGCCAAAGAGATCAAAACGCTGATTGAAGATTCTGCTCGTCGGGTGAAAGAGGGCTCATCGATGGTGACCAACGCGGGTGATACCATGGCCGATATCGCCAAGGAGATTCGTCAGGTTACGGCGCTGATGAGTGAAATTTCGGAGGCTTCTCACGAGCAAAGTCGCGGTATTGAACAGGTGAATCAGGCGATTTCACAGATGGATCAGGTGGCGCAACAAAATGCGGCGCTGGTGGAAGAGTCTGCCGCAGCGACCGGTTCTTTAGAGGAGCAAAGCGGAAATCTGATGCAAAGCATGAGCGTGTTTAGGCTCACGGCGAACGGATAATCAACACCAACCTCCCCTTGTTTCTTAAGCTGCAAAGGGGAGGTTTTCGCGCGATCTATTCACTGCGAATAAACGTGACCAACTTAGGCTGAGCGATGCGCTGATAGTCCTGCGTGTTGAGGATCAGTGAACGCTCAAGCGTACCGGCGTTAAATGCTAATTCATCGAAGCGTTGAAATAACAGCGGATCGGCCACCAATAACAAGTCTGGGTGGAAGCTAAAAGGCGGGATTGCACCAAATACGCAGTCGGTTAATGCATCGACTTCCACCGGGCTGGCTAATGACGCTCGGGTGCCGCCGATGCCGTGCGCTAACGCGCTGAGATCGGCCTGTTGGTCGGCGGGCAGTATGGCTAAAACATGTTGCTTAATCCCGTTTCCCTTCACATGGCAGACTAGCGCCTTGGCTCCCTGTCCAAGCTGGGTGCCGCGAATTTTTGCCACTTCTTCAGATTTTCCCGCCATAGGGTGTTCTACAACGCGGTAACGAGCCTGATGCTCATCAAGCAGAGCCGTTAAACGCGCAAATGTTGCTATCGACATGCTATCTCTCCTGAGTCGCTGTTCACTCCACATCTTTCTCGAAGTTACTTGGCGACATTTCTGGTGTTATTTCATGTTGCACTATTTTTGCGTGAAAAAATCGTTGTACAACATATAAAGATGAGCGGCGCTCCAAGAGAAATTCGGTGCGCCTTGCTGCTCGCCGTTAAGCGGATTGTAGTTTTCGCGAATTGGACCATCAGCGATCAGGCCATTGGCATGAGCAAAGAAGCGATTCGCCATTTCCACCGCGTCAGTACGATATCCATAGCGTTCCATGCCTTTTAGCCCGAAGTAGAGCTGATCCACCCACACGCGTCCGCGCCAGTAAATATCCGCGCCAAATGCCGGGTTGGTGAGGGCGGCGGTGCCGAGCGGCACATAGGTATTAAACTCTTTCGGGTCTTTCATGATTTTCACCACGGCATCGGCATGTGCCTGAGTTGCCGCGCCGTTAAACAGCGGTGACCAGCCTTCGGGCCCTTTGCCACGTGCGACTATCGGTTTACCCGCACAGCCATTTGCCAACGATTTAGCTTCGATGCGAATGTCGTAATAGAAACCGGTCGCGTCATCGAACATGCAGGTGTTGATGTAATCGGCCAGTTTTTTAGCGTGCTCGCGGTATTTCTGCACGTCATCCTTTTTACCAAAAATATCTGCTATTTCAGCTAGATAGCTGCTATCGCTGTACATATAGCTGGCCTGATCCACCGACTCTTGCAAAAGCGAATAACCCAACAGCGTGCCATCAGAAGCGCGATTTTCGGCGAAAAGCACCTGCCAGTCTTCGCGTTTACCGCCTTTATCCACATAACGCTGCAACTGATCGGGCTCGATAAAACCGAATACCGCTGCGCCATCGCGTCCAGATTCCCATGCGGCTGCAACCTGTGCGGGAATATCAATGCTGTCATACTTTCCGCTGCGCAATACGCGGTTGTAATTGTCCAGACCCACCATTTTTTGTTCTTTGTTGCCGCGTTTAACGGTAAAGATCATTTCACCTTTGGCTGTGTTATGCGCTTTGTCGCGCGTTGCGCCATATTCCGGTACGCCATTTTGGTTGTGGTCACGGTTGCGCAACCACCAGTCGTGGTAGGCCACCAGATGCGGGTACATTTCTTCAAGCCAGCCTTTATCGCCGGTCGTTTTGTACACTTCCATGACAGACCAAGCCGCAAGGCTCGGTTTGGTGTTGCGTTCATTCCAGTTACTGCCATCGCCGCCGCGTTCCGGACTGGTGTTATAGGCGAGCAGATCGGGCACAAAACCCGCATCCCACGGGCGAACAGGATCGTCAGCCGCAATCTGCCAAGCGAACACGGCGCGAATGTTATCTTTGGCGACGTCAGGGTTGAAATGCGCCATGGCATAAGCTTGTTTCCAAGTGTCCCACGGCCAAGTTTGGTTGCCGGAGAACCAGCGTCCGGTCACAGACGGAGTCACCGAATCAAATTTCATCGCCCCGGCAACACTACGCCAGTTACCGTTTAGCGTCTCGATAGCTTTAACGGCGACTCTGGTTTGCGCAGGTGTCGCATCAGGATTGTTCAACCCTGTTTTCAAATAGCCCTCCCAGCGTTGCTCCGATGCTGCGAGGTACGCCTGAGGATGCTTGAGAATATCGGCAATTTTGCTCTGTTCTTTTTGGACTTCGGCAGCCGTCAGTAAATGAGAGTAGGTGGTGTAAACCGTGGTTGATCGCTCAATGTTCGCTTTAGCGACAAAACTGTGTCCGTTGATTTGCGTGTTCATCGGTAACGTTTTATGGATTTGGTATTGGGAGTCACCGGAAGTCATTAGATTTGCGTCGGCGCGCACTTTACCAAAGGTAACATTCAGGCCGTCTGGCGTGGCATGCAACGTTCGAGTGTAGCTAGGAAACGCCTGCTCAATGGTTTTATCCGACTGCGGTTTTTGTTCTTGAAGATGATATTTTTCCAGCAGCTCGCCATCCCAAACCAGCTCGAGTGGTGCGTCGGTGGTGATTTCGGTCGCCAACAAAGAAGTGCGGGAAGTGACAAAACGCAGCGTCATTTTTACGTGAACGTCAGGTGCGGTCAGTGTCTGAACAAGCGCACCAGGAATGCTGTACGCCTGCAGGGTGAACGCCACTTTCTGGCCGTTTTTAATCACGCTCAGACGGTCGAAATTGTCGGCCATAAAGTTGATATATTCTTCGGTAAGCAGCGCAGGACCGGGGAATCCGCCCATGCCTTCACTGCTTGCCGGTAATAAATGACCATGCCATGCGCCGTCATCAAATAATGGATTGAAGCGCTGATGCTCGTCAAAGTCGTAATCGAGCATGGCATGTGGCGCGCCGGTACGGTTAATCACATTTTTATAGTCGTTGGCTTGTAATGGCGTGGTGTCTTGGTGAGTCGTTTTACATCCAGCCAGTATCAGCACGGCTGCGAGGGGAGCAAGATGGAATAATGTTTTCATGTTGTATCCTTACCAATAGAAATATTGCATCAGAAATACTGAGTTGCTGGCATCCGTGCTGTCGTTACGCAGATAAAAACGGCTGTCGAGAGCGGTGGCAAATTTACCGTCAAAGTATTCGTACCAGATACCAAACTGCGCATAAGAAGTGGTTTGGTCCTCAGCATTATCTAGCCAATGCTTGGCATAACTCCACGCGGTGGAAAGGTAAAGCCCTTTGCTTGGTTCAACCATGCCGCTAATCATCATCCCGCTTTCGGAGCCTGGGTTATGACCATCGCCTTTGCCGGTATGATGCCAAACGCGTCCAGCGAGATGCTTACTCTGCAAACCCAGCAGATAGAGTTGCCCAGTGCCATCGGTGATTTCCAGCCCGTTAAGCAGGGTTAAATCTGGCCGAATATCGTATTGAAGATAACCGTTGATCATCGCCTGATACGTATATTTATCTGAATAACGGTCATATTTACCGAAATGGAGCCACGCTTTGCTTTCGTCAACACGGCTTTCAGGGGCCGCGGTGATGCTGTAGCGTAAATCTCCGGTGAGATTTTGTACTTTAGCGGCATAGGTTAAATCGCGAGTATTGGGGATCACATAGCCATATTCCGGCGTGAAGTCACCCCACCATTGCAAGTCGTCCAGTGATGAATCGTTGCGCCCACTTAATATCCACTCGGTGCCTTTGTCGGTGCGGTAGCCGCCGTAAAAACGGTTTATGCCGCCTTCGAAGCCGCCCCAGCTGTGGTCTGGTACCCACGCGTTGCCCTGATGGTCAGCCTGAACTGTCCAGCCTTCGCCATAGAGCAAACCAAACCAGTTGCCGTGTTTGACCTCCAGTCCTCCTTCTATGTAGGTGCCGTCACTGTATTTGTGCTTATCATCTCCGTTTAGATAAACACTGCCGCCTAACCCCATTTCGCCATAAAAGCGGAATGCGGTTTCGGCATTGCTGGCAGAGATATCCGGTGGGGTGGGCATTTGTCGCTCTGCGGGTTCAATAGTTTCAGCCGCCTGCAACATTCCTATCGGTATGAACAATAAAGCCAGTGGAGTCCGTAATAAATTTTTAACCATGAAATCCATTCCTTGTCGTAATCACTGCATTCATGCGGTGCAATGGAAATCATCTTAGTTAAAATTTTACTAAAAAATACACTAAAATTAGTAAAGCGATAGCTTGATCACAACTTCAAATGGCGGGTGAGTGGGTTAAATACAGCGGTATACATGCTACTATTGTGCCATTGAGCTATTGTTTTCATCTGATGATTATTGGGATTTTATGGCTACATTGAAGGAAATCGCGAAGGCGGCTCAGGTCTCGGTGGCGACGGTTTCACGGGTGCTAAATGACGATCCCACGTTGAGTGTGAAAAGTCAGACACGCCAGAAAATCCTCGAAGCTGCAGAACGCCTAGAATACAAAGTCCCCAGCGCCAAGCGTCAGGCCAATCAATACCTGACTTTTGCCGCACTTTATACTCATGGTAAAGAGCTGGAAATTAACGATCCTTATTACCTAGCGATGCGTTATGGTATTGAAACTCAATGTGAAAAATTGGGAGTTACTCTGGTTTCTTGCTACGACTTTAAAGGTGACGGCTCCTTGCCAGTTGCCGATGGTTTACTGATTATTGGTAAACCCCAGCCCGCAGCCCAAGAGATTCTTGAACAGCAAGAATTACCGTTGGTGTATCTTGATGGTGTGACTGACGATCCTCGTTTTGACTGTATCAGCGTCGACTTAACTCGAATCAGCCAGAAAGTGATCGACTATTTTATTTCGCGTGGCTATCAACGTATCGGATTTATTGGTGGTCGTGATGATGAAGAGTATGCCGACCCGCGTGAACTGGCGTTTGTTGAGTACGGGCGCAGCAAAAATGTTGTTCAGCCGCAAGATGTCTACTATGGCGATTTCAGCAGCCAAGCGGGTTATCAGTGTGCGATGAAAATGCTTTCTACATCAGATAATTACCCGCCTGCCTTGTTTGTCGCGACGGACTCCATCGCTATCGGTGTGTTGCGTGCACTGCATGAACATGAAATTAAAGTGCCACAGCAAATCGCGTTGATTAGCGTGAACGATATTCCTACCGCTCGCTTTGTGTTCCCGGCGCTTTCTACGGTGCGCATTCATTCTGAAACCATCGGCGCACAGGCCGTAAACCTACTGATGGAGCGCATTCGAGACGATCGTACCATTCCACTTTCGGTCTTTGTTCCAAGCTCTTTGCAGCTACGTGATACGACAATTTAACCGTATTTGACCCAGTGATGCGTTCTGGATCACAGGACGATTTATTGTGATCGTTGCGACATTTAGTAAACCATAGCTTTTTATTTTACTAAATATTTACTATTGTTTTCCCAACCCCACGTAAAGAGGATGTTGGCGTGAACAATTGGGAAAACATAGAAAAACAATCTGAGAATCGGCTGCCAGCACGAGCTTGGTTCCATAGCTACGATAGCGAAGAGCAGGCGAAAGGACTGGACCGTTCCGCAAGCCAAGGCTTTATGCTGCTAAGCGGAAAATGGGCGTTTAACTACTTCGATCATCCGGAAAAGGTGCCGGCTGAATTTTACCATCAGCCGATGGCAGAATGGGGTGACATCACCGTTCCGGGCATGTGGCAGATGGAAGGCCACGGCAAACTGCAATATACCGACGAAGGTTATCCGTTCCCGATTGATGTGCCATTTGTTCCCACCAACAACCCTACGGGTGCCTATCAGCGCCAGTTCTCTCTCCCAGCTGAGTGGCTACAGCGTCAAATCATTATTAAGTTCGATGGTGTTGAAACCTACTTTGAAGTCTACCTCAATGGTCACTATGTCGGATTCAGCAAAGGCAGCCGCCTGAGCGCCGAATTTGATCTCAGCCCTTATGTGCAAGCCGGCGAGAACCTACTTGCGGTGCGGGTAATGCAATGGGCGGATTCTACCTATATTGAAGATCAGGATATGTGGTGGATGGCGGGAATTTTCCGCGACGTTTACCTGATTGGTCAGCCGCAAGTTCATCTGCATGACTTAACGGTCGTGACTGAATTTGATGAAAACTACTGCGATGCGGAACTCCAGATCTGCTGCGTGCTTAATAATAACTCCACCGCACCAGCCGCTGGTTTACAGCTCCACGCACAGTTGTTTGATGGCGATAAATGTGTCGCTGAGCAGCGTCAAAGTGCAGATGCTTTAAGTTGCCGGTTTTCGATGCTGGTCACACAGCCTAAGCAATGGAATGCCGAACAACCTAACCTCTATTTGCTGCTGTTAACCCTGCGTGATAGCCACGGCGACATTGTCGAAGTTATACCCCAGCAAGTTGGATTCCGTGACATCAAAGTGCGCAATGGTCTGTTCTATGTGAATGGCCGCTATCTGAAACTGCATGGTGTAAATCGCCACGATCATGATCATAAAAAAGGCCGAGCGGTCGATATGGCGCGCGTTGAGCGCGACATTATTTTGATGAAGCAACACAACATCAACTCCGTTCGTACAGCTCATTACCCAAACGACCCGCGTTTTTACGCGTTGTGCGATCGATACGGCCTGTTTGTGATGGCCGAAACGGATTTAGAAAGCCACGGCTTTGCAAATATAGGCGATATAAGCCGTATTACTAATGACCCCGCGTGGGAGCAGACCTACGTAGAGCGCATTGAGCGCCACGTTATGGCGCAGAAAAATCATCCTTCTATCATTATTTGGTCGCTCGGCAATGAGTCGGGTTACGGCTGCAATATTCGAGCGATGGCGGCTCGCTGTAAGCAACTCGACCCAACGCGGTTAGTTCATTATGAAGAAGACCGCGACGCAGAAGTTGTCGACGTTATCAGCACCATGTATTCGCGCGTCTCGATGATGAATGCATTTGGTGAGTACCCGCATCCGAAACCTCGCATCCTGTGCGAGTACGCTCATGCAATGGGCAACGGACCCGGCGGGTTGGCGCAATATCAGGCGGTTTTCAATCAGCATAAAAGCCTACAGGGCCATTACATTTGGGAATGGTGTGACCACGGTTTGCTGGTACATGACGAGCAAGGGCGTGAGCGTTATCAGTACGGCGGCGATTACGGCGACTTCCCGAATAATTATAACTTCTGCATGGATGGCTTGATTTATCCCGATCAGCGTCCAGGACCGGGGCTGCGGGAATACAAACAGGTGCTGTGCCCGGTCAATATTAGCTCGACAGACCAACCTGATGTGTTGCTGGTGGAAAACCGCTACTGGTTCAGCGCGATAAACGATATTGAATTACAGGTCAGTTATCAGATTGATGGTGAACTTATCGCGCAGCAAACGTTGGCTGCACCTTGTTTACAACCAGGGGAAAAAGAAGAACTGCAGCTGGCTACACCCTCTCTGCCTGCGGGCGAAGTGTTTATCAATGTGGCAATCGTTAAGCGTAGTGCGACGTGCTACAGCGAAGCGCTGCATACCCTCGGTCACTTTCAAATTTTGCGTCAGCCAGCGGAGTCTCGCGAACCGTTGCCGCTTCGCAAACTGGGTGCATTACGTAATGAAACGCATGGACATCAGCAGGTTATCAGCGGGAATGGTTTTTTACTGACGTTCTGCCGTTTGAGCGGTGAACTGGTTTCATGGTTAGCAGACGGTGAGGAAATTGTTGGGCGAGCACCGCATCTGACTTTCTTTAAACCGACGATTGATAATCATAAACAGGAATTCGAAGGGCTGTGGCAGCCGTACCATATACATCTGATGCAGCATCATTTCCGTGCCATGCGGTGTTTCTCGCAAGGCGAAGATCAGGTTATTGAAATTGACAGCGTCGTTGCACCGCCGGTATTTGATTTTGGTATGCGCTGCACTTATCGCTGGCGAGTCACTCCGGCAGGGCATGTCACGCTGGATTTGTCCGGTACGCCATACGGAAATTATCAGGCCATTATCCCAAAAATTGGCCTCGATTTTGGCATCAGCAAGCGCTTTAAACAGGTGGAATATTACGGGCGCGGGCCGGGTGAAAACTACGGTGATAGCTGCCAAAGCAACCTGATTGGCCATTACCGCCAGCCGGTTGAAAGCCTGTTTGAAAACTACCCATTCCCGCAGGATAACGGCAACCGGCAAGAAGTGCGCTGGCTTAGCGTTGAGGATGAAAGGGGCAATGGTATTTTCATTCAACCGCGTAAGCCAATTAACTTCAGCCTCTGGCCTTATAGCGCTGAAATGTTGCAGCAGGCGCAGCACATCAACGAACTGGAAGCGTGTGACTACCTGACGCTAAACCTCGATGACCAAATCCTCGGCCTCGGTTCTAACTCATGGGGTTCCGAAGTCCTCGATTCGTTCCGGGTTTACTTCAAACCGTTCCAATACGGTTTCACGATGGTGCCGTTCCGTAAAGTTGAAACCGCAACGAGCGAACTTGCGAAATATGATTTCCAACCGCAAACCGTACGCACACTTTCTTGATGAGGTAAGGCTAATGATTATTTTAAATACCTTAGACGAGTTCCAGCGTATTTATCGAGAGGGGAAAAAATGGCAGCGTTGTATGGAGGCTATCAATAACCTTAAAAATATTGCTCCTAATATTTTTTATTCGATAGGCGATTCGCTGGTATATCGCCTCGCTGATGGTTCTGTAGAGCCGGTAGAGTTATTTGAAGGAAATCGGCGTTATTTTGATGTGCATTATTATTTAGCCGGACAGGAAACGGTTGAGATTGCGAATAAAAACACGTTAACTCCAGAAATTGCCTATCGCGATGAGAGTGATAGGGAGTTTTATCGTGGCCGAGGCGAGGCTTACTCCCTCAAAGCGGGCAACGTTGTTATTTTCGAAAACCATCAGGCACGCCGCTTTGGGCAAGCGCGAGGCGTGAGGAAGGTTATTCTTCAGGTGACCGTTGAGGAGACGTATTTCCTTAATAAGTAAGCATGGGCTTTGTCGGGTGGGTAAGCGGAGCGCCATCCACTGCATATAGACTCTCGTGGGTGATGCTTCGCTTACCCACCCTACGTTTCTGCGCGGGACATTATTGTCCACGTAGAAAAATCACAATAATAATATCCTGTATTATGTGGAGTGCTACGTCCATGACCTCAACAAACAGAAATACAATTGGGAAGTTCGGGTTATTAGCCATGACATTTGCGGCAGTATTTAGCTTCAATAATGTCATTAATAACAATATTGAATTAGGTATTGCATCGGCACCGGTTTTTTTAGTGGCAACGCTTATTTATTTCATTCCATTTTGTTTGGTTATTGCCGAGTTTGTTTCGCTTAATAAAAACTCTGAAGCGGGCGTTTATGCGTGGGTAAAAAGTGCGTTAGGAGGTCGTTGGGCATTTATTACCGCATACACATATTGGTTCGTTAATTTGTTTTTCTTCACATCGCTACTGCCTAGGGTTATTGCGTATGCATCGTATGCATTCCTTGGCTATGATTATATTTTTACGCCATTGACCACTGCCATTATTAGCATTTGCTTGTTTGCATTTTCGACGTGGATTTCTAACCACGGCGCGAAATTATTGGGACCCATGACGTCTCTCACTTCCACGCTCATGCTGTTGCTGACGTTTTCCTACATTATTCTGGCGGGCGCTACGGTGATTGGTGGTGTAGAACCTGCGGACCCTCTCAACGTAGAGGCGATTACCCCTCATTTTAGCTGGGCGTTTCTTGGGATTATTGCGTGGATTTTTCAGGCAGCAGGCGGTGCCGAGTCTGTGGCGGTGTACGTCAATGACGTAAAAGGCGGCAGCAAAGTTTTTGTGAAAGTGATTATCCTTTCAGGCCTATTCATTGGTGGCTTATATACGGTTTCATCTTTGCTCATTAATGTGTTTGTTCATAAAGCCGATTTGCACTTTACCGGTGGCACGGTTCAGGTGTTTGAAGGGTTAGCACATCATTTTGGCCTGCCCGCGATGTTCATGAAGCGCTTTGTGGGGATTGTGTCTTTCACCGCGATGTTCGGTTCTTTGTTGATGTGGACTGCGGCTCCGGTAAAGATATTCTTCACGGAGATCCCAAGAGGGATTTTTGGTGAGAAAACCGTGCGCTTAAACCAACATGGTGTGCCGACTCGCGCCGCCTGGATTCAGTTCCTGATTGTTATTACTCTGATGCTTATTCCTACTATTGGCTCAGGCAGCGTACAGGAGTTGATGAATACGTTGATCAACATGACGGCGGCGGCTTCTATGTTGCCCCCACTATTTATCATGCTGGCGTACCTAAACTTACGTATCAAATACGATGAGGTGAATCGCGATTTCCGCATGGGATCGCGGATGCAGGGCATCACTATTGTCAGCGTGCTGATTGTGATTTTCACCGTTGGGTTTATTGCCTCAACCTTCCCGACCGGTGCAAGCATTATGACCATCATGTTTTATAACGTTGGCGGGCTGGTTATCTTCCTTGGTTATGCCTGGTGGAAATATAACAAGTACGAAAAAGGCTTGGACGCGCAGATGCGATATGAAGCCGATACACCGCTGGCGCAAATTGCGCTGGAGCGGCAGCGGGACAACATAACAACAGCGGCTATTCCTGTGAGCCATTAGCTGTGTCATTAAATCAGCCAGCCTGCTAAATCAGACTGGCTTTTCTTGTTCAACCATAGTGCGATCTTACTTGCCCTGACTTGATGCGAAGTGGCCAAAATAGCTCCCTGAAACAGGGCATCGGACCTCGGATCACAGCATTTCCTCCTGTTGATAACGCAGATCACAAACTCAATTGTTCAGATATTCATCATTTAGCGAGAATTTTTTCAGCAAGTTTGGCAGCTGTATTCTCTATTAAAGATTTGTTACATGGTGAAATGAGCTGATATTTGCGCGGTAGCATAAATTTTAATCCTGTAAATGTTATCAATACGTTTCTTTAATGTTTGTATGCTGTATATCACAGTCCTTGTAAATCACGTTTGGTTATATTGACGTCACCTTAAACACTTGCGAAATTGGTATGCATAAGGTGGGTGATTAACACTGGGATCCCTTTCCGAGTGCTACCCAATGTGGCCCCGAAGAATCGTTCTCTTTGGCATGCGGGTTGCACCTATCCTTGGCTGTCAGCCAAAGCTGCACGGATCGCCTATAAAAAAATAGATCTGGCAGAACACACACATCACACTACGGAGCCAAGCGTTATGTCTTCTCATAAGAACACCTCCACCCGCCGTGGAAAGAAAATTGGTGCGCTGAAGTTGGGGATTGGTCTGGTTGCTCTGGCGCTTGCCGCCGGTGCGCAGGCAAAAACTCTGGTTTATTGTTCAGAAGGTTCACCTGAGGGCTTTAACCCGCAGCTGTTCACTTCGGGCACCACCTACGACGCCAGCTCGGTGCCGATCTACAACCGTTTGGTTGAGTTCAAAACCGGTACTACCGAGATTGAGCCCGGCTTAGCTGAAAAATGGGATATTAGTCCAGATGGTAAAACCTATACTTTCCACCTGCGCAAAGGCGTGAAGTGGCAGGGCAGCAAGCTGTTTACACCAACGCGCGATCTGAACGCTGACGATATCGTGTTCTCCTTTATGCGTCAGAAAGATGATAAAAACCCGTACTACAAAGTCTCTGGCGGTACCTATGAGTATTTCCAAGGGATGGGATTGGGCGAACTCATTAGCAAAGTTGAAAAGGTGGACGATAACACCGTTCGCTTCGAGCTGACGCGTCCTGAATCGCCGTTCTTGGCAGACTTGGCGATGGACTTCGCTTCCATTCTGTCTGCGGAATACGCCGATGCGATGATGAAAGCCGGCACGCCAGAGAAGATTGACCTTGAGCCACTGGGCACTGGGCCATTCCAGCTGGTGCAATACCAGAAAGATTCCAAAATCCTCTACAAACCATTCAAAGATTACTGGGGAACTAAGCCAAAAATCGATCGCTTAGTCTTCTCCATTACGCCGGATGCGTCCGTGCGTTATGCAAAACTGCAAAAAAATGAGTGTCAGGTGATGCCGTATCCAAACCCGGCTGACATTGACCGTATGAAACAAGACAAATCCATTACTCTGATGGAGCAACCGGGGCTGAACGTCGGCTATTTGGCGTATAACGTCGAGAAAAAACCGCTGGATAACGTGAAAGTGCGTCAGGCACTGACCATGGCGGTGAACAAAGAAGCGATTATCGACGCGGTATATCAGAAAGCAGGTCAGCCTGCGAAAAACCTGATCCCACCAACCATGTGGAGCTACAACGACAAAATCACCGATTACGCTTACGACCCAGCTAAAGCGAAAGAACTGCTGAAAGAAGCGGGTCTGGCCGACGGTTTTGCTATCGACCTGTGGGCGATGCCGGTTCAGCGTCCATACAACCCGAACGCTCGCCGTATGGCAGAGATGATTCAGGCTGACTGGGCGAAAGTCGGTGTGAAGGCCAAGATCGTGACCTATGAGTGGGGCGAGTACCTGAAACGCGCGAAAGACGGCGAACACCAGACCGTGATGATGGGTTGGACCGGGGACAATGGGGATCCAGACAACTTCTTCGCAACGCTGTTTAGCTGTCAGTCGGCGAAAGACGGTTCTAACTACTCAAGATGGTGCTACAAGCCGTTTGAAGATCTGATCCAGCCTGCACGTGCTGAATCCGACCACGAAAAACGCACCGAGCTTTACAAGCAGGCTCAGGTAGTGATGCATGACCAAGTGCCTGCACTGATCATTGCGCACTCTACCGTGTACGAGCCAGTGCGTAAGGAAGTGAAAGGCTATGTGGTTGATCCATTAGGTAAACATCACTTCGATCAGGTGTCTCTCGACTAATTACCACGACCCCTACCCAGCCTCCCCCTTGTCAGGGGGAGGAGCCGATTGTGCCTAGACGGGCATTTATATCGTTCTGCTCTCTCCCCTGCGAAGGGGAGGGCTGGGGTGGGGTCTCTGTTAGTCGTAGCTGTACTGTGAGCAATGCTTCATCATAAAAATAGAGAGTACGGGATATGTTGCAGTTCATACTCCGGCGTTTGGGGTTAGTTATCCCAACGTTTATTGGCATTACGTTGTTAACGTTTGCTTTTGTTCACATGATCCCCGGCGATCCGGTCACGATCATGGCAGGGGAGCGCGGGATCTCGGCCGAACGTCATGCTCAGATGATGACGGAAATGGGCTTGGATAAACCGCTGTATCAACAATATTTTCACTACGTCAAAGACGTACTGCACGGTGATTTAGGTACCTCACTCAAAAGCCGCACGCCGGTTTGGGATGAGTTTGTGCCCCGTTTCAAAGCCACGCTAGAGCTGGGTATCTGCGCGATGCTGTTTGCCATTCTCGTCGGTATACCGGTTGGCGTATTAGCTGCGGTGAAGCGCGGCTCCGTTTTCGACCATACCGCTGTCGGCATTTCGCTGACGGGTTATTCCATGCCTATTTTTTGGTGGGGGATCATGCTCATCATGCTGGTATCGGTGCAGCTCAATCTAACGCCCGTATCCGGGCGCATCGATGACAGCGTATTCCTTGATGATAGCCTGCCGCTCACGGGCTTTATGCTGATTGATACCCTTATCTGGGGCGAACCGGGCGATTTCAAAGACGCGGTCATGCATATGATCCTGCCTGCCATTGTGCTGGGCACTATCCCGCTGGCGGTGATTGTGCGTATGACGCGTTCCTCGATGCTGGAAGTGTTAAGCGAAGACTATATCCGCACCGCGCGCGCCAAAGGTTTAGGGCGTATGCGGGTGATCATTGTACATGCCTTGCGTAATGCGCTGCTGCCGGTGGTTACGGTGATTGGTCTACAGGTTGGCACGTTGCTGGCTGGCGCTATTCTGACTGAAACCATCTTCTCTTGGCCGGGTTTAGGCCGCTGGTTAATCGATGCATTGCAGCGTCGAGATTATCCTGTAGTGCAAGGCGGAGTGCTGCTGGTAGCCATTATGATCATCTTGGTTAACCTGCTGGTTGATGTGCTGTATGGCGTCGTCAATCCACGCATTCGGCATAAGAAATAGGAGGCGCAACGATGTCTAACGTTACAACAACGTCCCCAGCAATGAGCGCGCCTAAACCAATGACGCCGTTTCAGGAGTTCTGGCACTACTTCAAGCGCAACAAAGGCGCGGTGGTGGGATTAGTTTATATCATTATCGTGTTAGTTCTCGCGATCGGCGCCAACGTATTGGCTCCGCATCTCCCCGCAGAACAGTTTCGTGATGCGCTGCTTAAACCTCCTGTTTGGCAAGACGGCGGTAGTTGGAAATTTATCCTCGGTACCGATGATGTTGGCCGTGATGTGCTATCGCGCCTGATTTATGGCGCGCGGCTGTCACTGCTGGTTGGCTGTTTAGTGGTAGTTTTATCGCTGATCCTAGGCGTGGTGTTTGGCCTGCTGGCGGGTTACTTCGGCGGCGTGGTTGATGCGGTCATTATGCGTGTCGTCGATATTATGCTGGCGTTGCCAAGCCTGCTGTTGGCTCTGGTGCTGGTGGCTATCTTCGGTCCTTCAATCGTTAACGCCTCGCTGGCGTTGACGTTTGTTGCCTTGCCGCATTACGTACGCTTAACCCGTGCGGCGGTGCTGGTGGAAGTTAACCGCGACTACGTCACCGCGTCTCGCGTGGCCGGAGCAGGCGCCATGCGCCAGATGTTTATCAATATTCTGCCTAACTGTTTAGCGCCTTTGATCGTGCAGGCGTCGTTAGGATTTTCGAATGCCATCCTCGACATGGCGGCACTGGGTTTCCTCGGTATGGGCGCACAGCCGCCAACGCCGGAGTGGGGAACTATGCTGTCGGACGTGTTGCAGTTTGCGCAAAGTGCGTGGTGGGTTGTGACCTTCCCCGGCCTTGCGATCCTGCTGACGGTATTGGCATTTAACCTGATGGGCGATGGGTTGCGCGATGCGTTAGACCCGCGCTTGAAACAGTAAAAGTCTACTGACACCGCCTTGTGTGAAGCGGGCAACAGAACATAAGTAGATTTTTGGGAGCAGAATATTATGGCTTTATTAGAAGTTAACGAGCTATCAGTTCACTTTGGTGAAAAAGATGCGCCGTTTCGCGCCGTAGATCGTATTAGCTATAGCGTCAATCAGGGTGAAGTAATTGGCATTGTTGGGGAATCTGGCTCTGGTAAATCGGTGAGTTCACTGGCGATTATGGGGCTGATTGATTTTCCCGGTCGCGTGATGGCAAACGGGCTGAGCTTTAACAATATTGATTTACAGAAAATTTCAGAGAAAGAGCGCCGCCAAATCGTGGGGGCGGAAGTCGCCATGATTTTTCAGGATCCGATGACCAGCCTGAATCCCTGCTACACCGTGGGTTTCCAGATTATGGAAGCGCTCAAGGTGCATCAGGGCGGTAATAAAAGCACCCGCCGTCAGCGCGCCATTGACCTGTTAACGCTGGTAGGTATTCCCGATCCAGGTTCGCGCTTGGATGTGTATCCGCACCAGCTGTCCGGTGGGATGAGCCAGCGCGTGATGATTGCGATGGCGATTGCCTGTCGGCCAAAACTGTTAATTGCCGATGAACCAACCACGGCGTTAGACGTCACCATTCAGGCGCAAATTATTGAGCTGCTGCTCGACCTTCAGCAGAAAGAGAATATGGCGCTGGTGCTGATCACGCACGACTTAGCGCTAGTCGCCGAAGCCGCGCATAAAATTATCGTGATGTACGCCGGTCAGGTGGTTGAAGCCGGAACGGCGCAGGAAATATTTCGCACGCCGCGCCATCCGTATACGCAGGCTCTGCTGCGGGCATTGCCTGAGTTTGCCGCCGACAAAGCGCGTTTAGCATCGCTGCCGGGCGTTGTCCCAGGTAAATACGATCGTCCTAACGGCTGCTTGCTTAATCCGCGCTGCCCATATGCGACGGCCTTGTGCCGTGAGGTAGAACCGGAACTTAAGGATATCAACGGACGTAAGGCGAAATGCCATACGCCGCTCGATGATGCGGGGAGGCCAACGCTATGAGTCAGGCAATATTGAATAAACAGGCACCGTTGCTTCAGGCGATTGATCTGAAAAAACATTATCCGGTGAAGAAAGGAATGTTTGGCGCTGAACGTTTGGTAAAAGCGCTAGACGGCGTTTCTTTCACGCTGGAAAGAGGCAAGACGCTGGCGGTAGTGGGCGAGTCGGGCTGTGGGAAATCCACGCTGGGGCGTTTGCTTACCATGATTGAAATTCCTACCGGCGGCGAGCTGTATTACCAAGGGCAAGATTTATTAAAGCCGGACGCCACGGCGGAAAAGTTACGCCGCCAGAAAATCCAGATCGTGTTTCAGAACCCGTATGCTTCGTTGAATCCGCGCAAGAAAGTCGGCGCGATCCTTGAGGAGCCGCTCACCATCAACACCAAGCTGAGCTCAGCTGAAAGACGTGAAAAAGCGTTGGCGATGATGGCGAAAGTCGGGTTAAAAACCGAGCATTACGATCGCTATCCGCATATGTTTTCCGGTGGTCAGCGCCAACGTATTGCCATCGCGCGTGGGCTGATGCTGAACCCAGATGTTGTCATCGCGGATGAGCCGGTTTCTGCGCTGGATGTTTCGGTGCGGGCGCAGGTTCTGAACCTGATGATGGATTTACAGCAGGAGATGGGCCTATCTTATGTGTTCATCTCTCACGATCTCTCCGTGGTTGAGCATATTGCGGATGAGGTCATCGTGATGTATCTGGGACGTTGCGTGGAAAAAGGGCCGAAGGAAGCGGTGTTCAATAACCCACGTCATCCGTATACCCAAGCGCTGTTGTCGGCAACGCCTCGTCTGAATCCTGATATGCGTCGCGAACGTATTAAGCTGACGGGAGAGTTACCGAGTCCGCTGAATCCGCCTCCGGGTTGTGCGTTTAACGCTCGCTGTAGTCGTGCGTTTGGCACCTGCAAACAGCTGCAACCGCAGCTTAAGCAGTATGGCGATCAGCTTATTGCCTGTTTTGCCGTTGATCAGGATGAGGCTGCGCAGAGCGCATAAAGCGGATTATCCATATACCCCGCCTCCCGCCTACGCATCTCGAAGTAACGCAGGTATAAATGTTTATTTGAAGAGCCTTATATAGGCTCTTTTTTTATGTAAAAAGGATGAGCATATTTTTATAAGTAACTCTGTACAGGAGGTAACTATTAGCATGCAAAAAAAAGAGAAATCAGATTTATTAGTCTGCTAGCGCTCTGGGAAATTTTTCTTAACTAGAAATATCCTAACGGATGTTAATAGTATCCGTCTTAATTGTCGGCTGCCGTTATTCTAAGTGTACGTGTATTTACAGATATATATTGTTGGGTTAATGATGCATTAAAATATCCATATTAAAATAACGTCTACTCGGGGAAGATATATTTCCTGTATATGTAAACATATATTGGCATAATGTGAAAACATGTTTTTTATAGCGATAGGCGCAAGAAAAAGGCTCCCATTTGGGAGCCCTTCTAGCCGTCTAAAGATGGCGTGTTATTGCGGGTAAGGAACCCAATCACCGCCGTTGAGGCGAATGTAAGGCTTGCCCTGATACTGAATAACAATGGCATTATCGTTTTCTGAAACTGGCGCAGTTTGTGGTAATCCTTTCAGCAGATCCTGCCAATTCACGCTTGCCTCGGTGAAGAGTTTGCCGTCAACGGAGCGGGCAACCAGCTCGGAAAGTGCCAGATAGCTGCTTGGCTGATCGACAACGATTTCAGTAGGTTGTGGTGCTTTCATGCCGATAAACTTGATGCCCACGGGAACGTGAGTGATGCTTGGGCTTGGTATATCGCGCAGGCCAGACATCTGCATTTTATCCCCTACTAGCGCGGCACCATGTTCAGGTACAACCACAACCATAATTTTACGGCTTGATTTCTCCAGTTGGGTAAGGAAAGTATCCAACTGATCAAACAGTTTCTGAGCGCGAGGCTTATAGTCGGCGACCTTACTGCTGCCAACCATTCGGTTGCCATCGTGCAGCGGTATCAGGTTAAAGAAGGTTGCGGTACGCGCATCCCCTGATTTTTCAACCGTTTGCTCCCAGCGTTGCAGCACTTCGAGATCGTTGAAGATGGGCTCGCCGTCAAAGGAAGTCAGCTCGTTTGAGATACCGGCCTGAGACTCTAACGGTGGCTGCAAATCGGCATATTTACGCAAGTCTTCCAAGTAGTTACCGAATTTACCGCTGTGGTCCATGATCAGGTTCTGACCAAAGCCTAGCTTAGCTAAATTATCCATTAGATAGCACTGCTGGCCTGCGGCTGAATAAAGTTCTTTATGTGAAGGCTGCCCGCAGCTGGCGCGTAACAAGCGGATAGACGCCGGACCACTGTAGGCAGTGGCTGAGTTGAAGTTTTTAAACAGAATATCGAAGTGTTTCCACAGCGGATGATCCTGCAAGCCAATCGAATCAACGTCAGACCATGCTAAAGAACAGATGTTGATAATCAGCAAATCAAAGGGTTGTGCATCAGTCGGTAGCGTTGCTGGGAACTGAGTTTGACGCTGTTTTTCACTGGCATAGAACGCATCGAGATAAGCCGACAAGTTCTTGCTATCCGGTGGCGCCGTTTGTGCCGGTAGATCACCTGACGCGGCGGCTGGCGCCGAGCCTGCATTGGCGTTGGTCGTTGATGCTGCCTCGGTATTATTACTCGTAATATCAGGAGTTAATGAGATCGCAGGGCCAGCAATTTGCAACACGTTCAGCCAAACGAGCGCACCTACCACGAATACCGTAATGCGGATCCACTGTGAGATAAACAGGTAGCCGACCAGCATCACGAAACCAACGCCAATCATCTTCCAGTTAATAAAGCGATTCACCAAATCCAGCAGATAGGAGGCCGAGAAGCCAGCCAACTGTGAACCTTGGCTCATAATACTGTTGATCCCCGGTAACCAGGTGTCGTGATAAAACAGACCAATACCAATAGGGATCGCAATCCAATTACGCCAGCGGTGCAAACGCGTATTTGGCAGAGGGAAAAGCAAAAAAGCGAGGAAAATCAGGTTGGAAAGCGCATCAAAGTTGAGATAGCCAAACCATAAAAGGGCAAACTTAAGCAGAAAATAAAAATTCCAACCGCCTAGTCCACGCCAGTAGTGCCACAGGTCCGCTATATTGTTTTTGGTATTACTATTTTTGATCATTTTTACGGTCTACCGTGACTGAAGTGTTACGTTGTAAACGAGTATTACGCCGCAAGATCCCCTCGGATTTCAAATAGCGTGGCGTGAATAAAACCTGACGTACCGACTGAAGCAGCATCGGTAATTTTTTACGCAAATAGTAGCCTAATGGCAGCAAAATCACCGCGCAAAGCACGATAAGTTGCAGTATATCCGTACCGTTCATCATTCAGCACGCTCCTGATGTAAGGCCAGAGACAGGCTGATAGGCTGCGGCGAATGCCGAGGTGCATGTTCTTCGGCCACTGGATTGCTTTTATTGCTGACCAACGGCGCGAGTCTGTCGGAAAGATGCCAGTTGGATGGCTTATTAAGCTGCATTTGCTGCAGTTCCGTGATGATCAGTTTGTCTTGATACCAGACCATGCGGTTGGAGAAAACTTCTTCAACCGGCAGTGGGAAGATGTGTTTAAGAGCAACATCTAAGTCATTGATTCTGCATGATGAAAGGAACAGTGTTAGCCGATTCTCATCAATAGTGACTAAATCTCCAAAGCGACGAGCACGACAGAGCGTGAGAGCTTGTTCGGTGCGAAGTCCAGGTACTGGGCGCAATGCCACCAGAATTCCTTTGCTGTCTTCTGGTAATAATGCGTTATTCATCAATGATATCAACGTTTCACAGAAAGGATTGTAAGGAATATATCCTTTCAAATTCAGTGGGCGCATTGCATCGATGAGCAAATTAATATCTGCAGGAACATGGCGTGGATAGGTTTGCCCCTGAATCCCTTCTAACATAGTCAAACAGCGTGAAAGCGGCGCATTATGCGGCACAATCAGGTTCGCCCCGCAGGCGAGTAGCAAGCGCTCATCGCTAAAACGCAGGCAAGGGGCGCTTTCGCGTACCACTAATTTAATAATCTTGCCGCGTTGACGACGTAAGGTGTGAATGTTGCGTGCGAGCGCATCGAGCTGATCGCTGTTCGAAAGCTGAAATACCAGCGTTGAGGCTTGTGCTGCATAGGCTGCATTAAACAGTGCCAAATTGCTTTCAAACAGGTGCCAATGTTCTGATAACGGTGGTGCGCCTTCCAGCACGCCTTTATGAGCGAGATAGAGCTGTTCATCGTTGCGCGGCTGTGGTGCCTGAGACGTATCTTCTTGCGCATGCCAACCTTGCTCATCAAAATAGACGCTGACGTCTTGCTGAGCGGTTACACCATTTTGGTTACACCAATACGCCACGTCATAACGGTGCAGATCCTGCAGCCAACGCAGGCTCGCAAGGCCGCATAGGGTGCGGTGTTGAGATTGTAGCGTTGCTCTTTGATTATTCGCACTTTTTCCGTAATCTAAAATCAATAGCGTGCAATTTTGTTGGCGCAGCCAGCGGGCGGTATTTCTCATCCAGTCGGTCAGCTCATAAGGCTGTAATTGTTCCCAAATACTGGAGGGAGTTAACAGTACCAACAGGCGGTTTTTCGGGTTTAAACCCCGCATCAAATCTTCAGTCAGCTGAAATAACGCTTTTTTATTTTCGGGCAGCGAATAGATAGGAAGCTTGTCGGGGCCATGAGCGTAGTTGGCGCTGATGATGTCCTGCGGAGGATGATTAACGCTGATTAATGCCGCGCGTGTTTCCGCAGGCTGGCTAGAAATAACCTGCTGGCAAAAGCTTTTGGCATCAACTTCACGGTCTGCGCTCACCCAGTAGAGACCAGGAGCCTGCATAATGAGAAGTTCATCCCATAGTTGATGAACCCCAAGAGAAAACGATAGCGCCATAAGAGTTTAATTTCTCTGAATGTGATTATGCCCAGTAAAGCTGATGTTTTTATCGAATTGACAGATTTATCTTAGCCACACGAAATTCTTTTGCTTGCTGTTTTGCTGTAACGTCGATTATTTGAAGGGCATCAGTTTACTAGCGAAAAAGCATAAAGGAATGTAACATTATAAATAATTCACGACAAATTACTAAGACTGATATGTTCTCGCTATTATATTGTAGCAACAGCTTTTCTTTATCTAGCTATAATCATAAACCATAGCCGATTTTTCACGGATAGCAGAATGAATGATAAAAGAAATAATCCGATTGAGAATAGCCCCACGTTCACTTTTCAAAATGATATTGCGGCCTTAAGCAAAGCATTTTCTATTCCCAAAATCGACTATGTTGATATCTCTAGACAAGAACATATGAATGAAGTGATCCGTCGCTGGCCTCTTTTGGCGGAGCTGATGCAATTTGCAGGGAGCGCTAAGTAATGGCAATTATTGCTTTACAGGGAATGCGAGGGGGGGTGGGAACCACATCTATCACCTCAGCGTTAGCGTGGGGATTGCAGCAACTGGGTGAGTCTGTGCTGGTTATCGACGTTACTCCAGCGAATTTGCTACGTATGCACTTTAATACTGATTTCACCCATACGAACGGCTGGGCGCGTGCTGAATTTGATGGTACTGCGTGGCAAGATGCGGCACTGCGTTACACCGACCTGCTTGATTTCCTGCCTTTCGGGCAGATTAGCGCAGATGAACATGCGCAATTTTTCACGGATATTGACCGTTGGACACACTGGGCGCAAAACATTCCTACATTGCGTGCCAGTGGGCGCTATAACTGGATTTTGCTGGATGTGCCAAACGGCATGCATCCGCTGGCACAACATTTTACGTCTCTTGCCGATGGCGTGATTAACGTTATTGTTCCTGACACCAACTGTCATACACGTCTACATCAGCAGGCGTTGCCGCAGGGAACTTTCCTGCTCGCTAACCAACTGCTCGCCACCAGTAAACTACAAGAAGATATCTATCAGCTGTGGCTGCAAAGTCTGCCTTCGCTATTGCCCATGGTGATTCATCGTGATGAAGCGATGGCTGAGGCGAGCGCCGCCAAGCAGCCAATCGGTGAGTATTACCCTCACTCTCTAGCAACTGAAGAAATTATGACGCTTGCCAACTGGTGTTTGCTGCACTTTGATGCTGATGGCAACGTTGCCGATGGGTCGGCGGTATGAGGTGGATACTCGATCTGTTTTTAATGACGCCGGTGCGTCAGACGTTGGCCGAACGCTATCGCCAATATCGTCAGTATAATGAGGCTTCTCGCCTTGGCGCAGCGCTGGGCTGTTTTTGGCTGGCAATGGCATGGTTTTTCCTAAAGCTAGAATCTCCACGCTGGCAGCAGATCCGTAGCCAACAAACCACACTTTTCCCCCATATTGATGCACAGCGTCCACGCCCATTAGATATCGTTCGTTATGCCATTCAGAGCCTATGGCTGATCGTGTTCTCGATGCATCGCTCGGCAAAAAGGTATGGCTTGGGTGAGCGTTTTAAAGGCCTGCATAATCGCTACCATGAGTGGCTGAAAAGCCTGCCTGATAAAGTGCAGGAACACGGAGCCGAAGAGTCTGAAGAGGCTTTTAACCGTTTAGGGCAGGGCGTACGGCGTATTATTTTAGGCGTGATGTGCGTTTTCTCTACCATCCTCGCGTTGTTGTGTATCTCACAACCATTCGATTTAAGTTCCCAGTTTGTTTTTGTGCTGCTGCTATGGGGCATCGCCATGGTGGTGCGCCGAATTCCAGGGCGGTTCTCGTCTTTGATGATGATTGTGCTGTCGTTAACGGTTTCCTGCCGTTATATCTGGTGGCGTTATACCTCAACGTTGAACTGGGACGACCCGGTCAGTTTAATCTGTGGGCTGCTGCTGCTAGCCGCAGAGACCTATGCGTGGGTGGTGTTGGTTCTGGGATATTTCCAAACCATTTGGCCGCTTAATCGCCAGCCAGCACCGATGCCGGAAGACGTTAAGTCGTGGCCAACCATTGATATTATGGTGCCCACCTACAACGAAGACATGAGCGTGGTTAAACCAACGATCTACGCGGCGTTGGGCATTGACTGGCCGAAAGAAAAGTTGAATATCTGGCTGCTGGACGACGGTGGCCGTGAAGAGTTTCGTGAATTTGCTGAAACGGTAGGTATTAAGTATGTTGCCCGAACGACGCATGAGCATGCTAAAGCAGGGAACATCAATAATGCCCTAAAGCAGGCGACAGGCGAATTCGTAGCGATTTTCGACTGCGACCACGTGCCAACGCGTTCATTCCTACAGTTAACGCTGGGCTGGTTCTTTAAAGACAAAAAGCTCGGCATGATGCAGACGCCGCATCACTTTTTCTCTCCCGATCCTTTTGAACGTAACCTTGGCCGTTTCCGCCGCACGCCGAATGAAGGCACTCTGTTCTACGGCTTGCTGCAAGACGGCAACGATATGTGGGATGCAACCTTCTTCTGCGGTTCATGTGCCGTATTACGACGCACTGCACTGGATGAAGTGGGCGGAATTGCCGTAGAAACCGTGACGGAAGATGCGCATACCTCGTTACGTTTACACCGTCGCGGATGGACATCGGCCTATATCCGTATTCCACAGGCGGCGGGTTTAGCCACGGAGAGTCTGTCGGCTCATATTGGTCAACGTATTCGCTGGGCGCGCGGCATGGTGCAGATTTTCCGTTTGGATAATCCGTTATTTGGCAAAGGGTTAAAGCTAGCGCAGCGTATTTGCTATGCCAACGCCATGCTGCATTTCTTATCGGGTATCCCGCGACTTATCTTCTTAACCGCACCGTTGGCGTTCTTGCTGATGCACGCCTACATTATTTTTGCCCCAGCGCTGGCTATCGCCTTGTATGTTATTCCGCACATTGTGCATTCCAGCCTGACCAACTCAAAAATCCAAGGCAAGTATCGCCATTCGTTTTGGAGTGAAATCTACGAAACGGTTCTGGCGTGGTACATCGCTCGTCCAACTACGGTGGCGCTATTTAATCCGCATAAAGGGAAATTTAACGTTACCGCCAAAGGTGGCTTGGTTGAGCATCAGCACGTTGACTGGGTGATTACCCGCCCGTATCTGATTTTGGTTCTGCTGAACTTTGCCGGGCTGATTCTGGGAATTTGGCGTATGTCATTCGGGCCAGAAGATGAAATCTGGACGGTGGCGATGAGTATGGTGTGGGTGTTCTACAACATGGTCATTTTAGGCGGTGCCGTGGCGGTATCGGTTGAAACTAAGCAGGTTCGCCAGTCTCACCGTGTCGAAATTGCGATGCCTGCCGCAATTGCGCGAAAAGACGGCCATATTTTCCCTTGTACGCTGCGTGACTATTCTGATGGTGGCGTGGGAATTGAGCTACGCTCAGGCAATGTGCTCAACGATGGTGAAAATATTACTCTGATGCTTAAACGTGGGCAGCAGGAGTATTCATTCCCATCCAAGGTGACGCGTGTCTTCGGACAAAAAGCCGGTTTGCGCATGGATAACATGAGCGTAGCCCAGCACATTGAGTTTATTCAGTGTACGTTTGCCCGCGCAGATACGTGGGCGCTGTGGCAAGACAGTTTTGCCGAAGATAAACCGGTCGAGAGCTTGGTGGATATTTTGAAACTCGGCTTCCGTGGCTATCAAAGCCTTGCCGACTATGCACCGCCAGTTTTGCGTAGCGTGTTTGTTGGATTTACCACTCTGGTTGCGTGGACGGTGTCGTTTATTCCACGTGGGGTGAGCAGAGCTTAAGTAGGCAGGAAAAAATAATAAGCGTTTCGGGACTTTTCTTTATTCATTGATTTCAAGGCGCAGCGGAGACTCTCTGTGCAATGAAATACGAAGAGTAAAGTGGTGACTCAGACATTGGCTCAACATGATGATAATGCGATGAATAAAAAAATATTTTGGCTAACTGCTGTGGCATTGGGTATTAGCACCTTGGTGCATGCTGAGCCGGTGTCTCCTGTCACCGAACCAGAAAATGTGGCGACCACAAATGCCGCTACGACCGCATTGACCGATCCCGCCGTGCCGGCACCTCAGGTTGTTGGGATCCCGACGCGTGACGTTAACTTAACCTTCGCTAAGATTGCACCGGCGCCGGGCAGTATGCATTTGCGCGGCGTTGATCCTACCGGTCAATTTGAATTTGGCGTGCGTAGCGATGAAGTGGTATCGAATGCGATGCTGAACTTAGAGTTTACGCCGTCGCCTGCGCTATTCCCCGTGGAGTCTCAGGTAAAAGTTTTTCTTAACGATGAACTGATGGGCGTGTTGCCGATCGCTAGAGAGCAGTTGGGTAAGAAAAACAGCGCACAGGTGCCGATTGATTCTCGTTACATCAGCGATTTTAACCGCGTGCGCTTAGAGTTTGTTGGTCACTATCGTGCCGTTTGTGAGAACCCAGCGAGTACCGCACTCTGGTTGGACGTCGGTAAAAACAGCTCCATCAGCCTGACTTACCAAGGTTTGCCGCTGAAAAATGATTTGTCGCATTTCCCTGAACCTTTCTTTGACGCTCGTGATTACAGTGCGCTAACGCTGCCTATCGTCTTTGCCGGTCAGCCTAACTTGTCAGAACAACGCGCTGCGGGCGTGCTGGCATCTTGGTTTGGTAGCAAAGCGCAATGGCGTGGGCAAAACTTCCCGGTTCTGTTTAACCAACTGCCGGAAAAACACGGCGTAGTGTTTGCGACTAACGATAAGCGCCCTGATTTCCTGCGCGACTATCCTGCCGTGAATGGGCCGGTGGTTGAGATGATCAGCCGTCCAGATAATCCGTATGTGAAATTGCTGCTGGTGCTGGGTCGTGATGATAAAGATCTGATGACGGCGGTACGCGGTATTGCGCAAGGTAACATTCTGTTCCGCGGCGAAAGCGTTGAGGTTGAGGGCGTTAAAACTCTGACGCCTCGTGTGCCATACGATGCGCCAAACTGGGTGCGTACCGATCGCCCAATGACGTTCTCTGAGCTGCAAACTTATGCGGAACAGTTGCAAGCGACAGGCCTAGAACCGTCGCCGATTAGCGTAACGTTAAATCTGCCGCCAGACCTGTTCTTGATCCGTAGTACCGGCATTGATATGCGTATGAAGTATCGTTACACGTCGCCTGCGACAGAAGACGGTTCCCGCATGCGGATCAGCCTGAACAATCAGTTTATTCAATCGTTCAATTTGGTGCCTGAGCAAGATAAAGGCGCATTGCTAATGCGGCTGCCGTTGTTCCAAGGGCTGATTGATAAAAACACCGACGTGGCCATTCCAGCCTTGAAGCTGGGCGCAAGTAATCAGCTACGCTTTGATTTTGACTACGCGAACCCGATTTCCGGTGGTTCGATGGATAGCTGTGTGACTTCACAGCCTGTCCCTAACACGGTGGCCATTGACGGCACTTCAACCATCGATTTCTCAGGCTACCGCCACTTCATGGCGATGCCGGATTTACGCTCATTTGCTAATGCCGGATTCCCGTTCAGTCGGTTAGCCGATTTGTCAGAAACTGAAGTGGTGGTGGGTAAACAATCCACGCCGGCTCAGGTAACGGCCATGCTAAACGCTTTGGGCAGCATTGGCGCACAAACCGGTTTCCCAGCGCTGAATGTATCGCTGACCGATGACTGGGCACAGGTGAAAGATAAAGATACCGATGTGCTATTGATCGGCTCTATTCCTGATGCATTAAAACAGGACGACAAAATCGACCTGCTGGTAGATGCAACGGAAAGCTGGGTCAAGATGCCGATGCGTCAGCCTAATCTCGATACCATCATGCCAGAAGCTTCTGCGATGAAGCCTGACTCGCAGACCACCATTCGCTCTGACGGTGCCATGGCGGCGGTGATTGGCTTCCAGTCTCCGTATCACGATCAGCGCAGCGTTGTGGCATTACTGGCCGATAGCCCACGTGGTTATAGCCTGCTTAATAACGCGATGATCGACAGCGGTAAGAAAGCCTCTATGTCGGGTTCTGTTGTGGTCATTCGTGAGTCTGGGGTGAACAGTCTGCGCGTGGGCGATGTTTACTACGTGGGGCATCTGCCGTGGTGGGAACGTCTGTGGCATGTATTCTCGACTCACCCGATTCTGGTTGCCGTGCTGTCTGCGGTGAGCGTGGTGCTGCTGGCCATTGTGCTATGGCGTTTGCTGCGGATCTTACGTCGTCGCCGTTTGTCTCCTGATGAGCGTGACTAATGATGTTTAGGTTTTTCACTCAGTCCCCCTGTTGTGGGGGACGACATGAGCCGAGATTCAGCGCGGTTGCGCTGTGTCTACTCCTGCTGAGTTTTTGTACTCAAGCCGCCGCTACCTGTGATTGGCCTGAGTGGCAGCAATTCAAGCAGCACTATATCAGTGAACAAGGGCGTGTGATCGACACCAGCAGCCCGCAGAAAATTACGACTTCTGAAGGCCAAAGCTACGGCCTGTTTTTCGCTCTAGTGGCGAATGATCGGCCTACGTTCGAAAACATTCTGCAATGGACGCAGAACAATTTAGCACAGGGCGATCTGAGCGCTCGCTTACCCGCCTGGCTATGGGGAATGAAAGAGAAAGGCGAAAATGGCAAGCAAGAATGGGGCGTTCTTGATACCAATTCGGCTTCCGATTCCGATCTTTGGATTGCTTATTCACTGATGGAGGCGGGGCGTTTATGGAAGGTGCGCAGCTATCAGTCTCTGGGGGTTTTGCTGCTTCAGCGTATCGCTCGTGAAGAGGTGGCTTCTCTGCCGGGGTTTGGCGAGATACTGCTGCCGGGACGCGTCGGTTTTGCACATTCACCAGTATGGACCGTTAACCCAAGCTATTTACCGCCGCAGTTGATGGCTCGTATGGCAGGTTTTCATGGGCCTTGGGCCGCGCTGCATAAGAATAATCAGCGGTTATTGCTGGAAAGTTCACCAAAAGGGTTTATTCCTGACTGGATAGACTGGCGCAAAGACAAAGGCTGGGAACCCACGCCGGATAAGCCTAACGTCAGCGGTTATGACGCGATCCGTGTTTATCTGTGGGCGGGCATGATGGCCGATAACGATCCTAACAAAGCCGTGTTGATTAAGCAGTGGCAGCCGATGGCGACGATGACCGCCGAGCTTGGATATCCACCGGAAAAAGTTGATGTTGCTACGGGTAAGGCGTCAGGTTATGGCAATTCAGGTTTCTCTGCGGCGTTGCTGCCGTTCCTTGCCGGATCGGACGCGCAAGCGGTGCAGCGCCAGCGGGTGAAAGATAATCCGCTGGGCGGTGATGCTTATTACAGCTACGTATTAACGCTCTTTGGCCAAGGATGGGACCAACAACGTTTTCGTTTTAATTTAAAGGGTGAGCTTTTACCTCACTGGGACAGCAGCACATGCGCAAGTACCGCCACTTCTCATTAAGCGGATTGAGTCTCTCGATCGGCTTATCTCTCGCCTCTCTGTCTGGCGCGGGCGTTGCCGCGGATGCGGCTGTTTCGCCAGAACAGTGGTTGCTAGAGCAAATTCGCGTGGGCGAAGCCAGCCATCGTGATGACTTAGTCACGCAATCACTGTATCGCTTAGAACTGATGGATCCAAATAACCCAGACGTGATGGCGGCGCGTATGCGTTTAGCGTTGCGTCAGGGCGATCAGCAGCTTGCGCAACAGCAGTTAGATAAATTGAAAGCGCAGGCGCCGAATTCAGAGGTCTATAAGCAGGCCAAACTGAACATGGCGCTGACGACGCCGGAAGGCCGTCAGCAGTTGCAGCAGGCTCGTTTACTGGCAACCGCTGGCCATGTTCCTGAGGCGGTGCAGGCCTATGATAAATTGTTTGAAGGTACCCCTCCAACCGTTGATTTAGCCGTGGAATATCTGCGTGTCGTTGCGCGTCAGCCGGGTCAGGAAAACAACGTTATTGCCAAATTGGAAGCGTTGAGACAAACCAATCCGGGTAATGGTGAGTTGCGCCGAGCGCTGGCAGGCATGCTTTTGGATACCAACCAAACTCAGAAAGCCTATGCTGTGCTGGAGAAAATGGCAGCAGATAGCAACACGCGCGGAGACGCTGCGGATCTGTGGATGGCTGAAATTAACCGCACTCCTGTCGGTGAGCAAAGCGTTGCGTCCTTACAGCGTTATCTGGTGATTTTTGCGCAAGATCCTTCCACCGTTGAAGCGCGCAAGAAGTTAGCCGATCAGCAAAAATTACTCTCCGACCCGGCTTTCATTGCCCGTTCTCGCGGTTTGGCGATGGTTGACTCTGGCAAAGGCGCAGTGGCGATACCTGAATTGCAGAAGGCATTGGCATCAAGTCCAAATGATTCCGATGTGCTAGGCGCGCTGGGTCAGGCGTATGCGCGACAGGATAACCGTGCAAAAGCGTTAGAGTATTTCCAACGTGCGTTAAAAGCCGACCCGACCGGTTATGACCGCGATAAGTGGATCAGCTTAATTAAAAGTAATCAGTATTGGCTGGCTATCCAATCTGGCGATAAAGCGCTGAAAGCCAATCAGTTGGATGTTGCGCAGCAGAAATATCAGCAGGCGCGCGGGATTGATAATACGGATAGCTATGCCGTGCTTGGCTTAGGTGATGTCGCAGTTGCGCGTAAAGATGATGCGGGCGCGGAGCGATTGTATCAACAGGCGTTGCGGCTTGATTCAACCAACAGCAGCGCAGTGCGTGGGTTAGTGAACATTTACCAACGTCAGTCGCCAGAGAAGGCGATGGCCTATCTGGATCAGCTGCCGCGTAGCCAGCGTAAAGCGATGCAGAGTGCAATCAACGGCATTCAAAGCGATGTATTGCAGCAGCAGGCGCAGGCTCTTGAACAGCAGCAACAGTGGGCGGGAGCGGCAGATAAACTGCAACAGGCGCTGAAACTTTCACCCAATGACGTATGGCTAACTTACCGCTTGGCTAAAGATCTGCATGCGGCTGGCCGTACTGATGAAGCCGACCGTGCTTTCAATACCTTAGCACAGCAGCTTCCTGGCGATCCTCAGCAGGTTTATGCGCACGCGCTTTACCTATCAGGCACCGATCGCGATCGGGCGGCCTTAGCGCAGGTTGATGGATTACCGCAGGCGAAGTGGGATGCCAATATTCGTGAGCTTTCTGACCGTTTGCACTTCAGCGAAACGCTCAAAAAAGCCCAAGACCTGCGTGACGCGGGACATGAAGACGAAGCGATTGCTTACCTACGTCAACAGCCAGCCAATACCCGCATCGATTTAACGCTCGCCGATTGGGCATTAGAGCGCGAAGATTATGATGCGGCGCTGGTGGGTTATCGCGATGTGCTAAAACGCGAGCCCGATAATGATTCCGCTCACCTAGGCGAAATTGAAGCCTTCGTTGCGCAAGGTGAGCTTGAACAAGCTCGCACTCAGCTACAGGCATTGCAGCAGGTTAAACCAGCCGAAGCGCCAAGCATGAATACCGAACGCCGCGTGGCGGGAGCTTGGGCATCGGTGGGAGACATGGCCAAAGCGCAGGCGATTTTTGATCGTATTACTCCGCAGGCGGCCAAAGAGCCGGGTCAGGACGGTGCGCTGGTGATGCGCGATGCCGCTCGCTTTGAACAAAAGCAAGGGAACCCTGATAAAGCGCTGGATTATTATCGTGATGCGATGGTGTCTTCTGGCATTGCACCAACCAAACCGCAGGATAACGATACTTTCACTCGTCTAACGCGTAACGATGAAAAAGACGATTGGCTCAAGCGTGGCGTACGTTCCGATGCGGCTGATTTATATCGACAGCAGGATGTGAATGTCACGTTGGATCATGACTATGCACGTTCTAGTGGTACCGGTGGATATTCTGATTTAACGGCCAATACCACCATGCTGCAGATGGATGCGCCACTTAATGATGGGCGCATGTTCCTGCGTACCGACGTGGTAAATATGCAGGCGGGTTCCTTTAAAGGCGGGCCTTATAAAGAGAAATTCGGCACCTGTTACGTCAACGGCTGTCAGTCTGGCAATAGCCAAAACTCAACGGGCGCGAGCCTCTCTGCGGGTTGGAAAAATGAGCATTGGGAAGGGGATTTCGGCACCACCCCAATGGGCTTCGACGTGGTGGACTGGGTCGGCGGGCTGAGCTATAGCAATGACTGGAACCATATTGGCTGGACGGTAAATGCTCACCGTCGTCCGATTTCAAGCTCCTTGTTGGCATTCGGTGGCCAGAAAGACGATCAAACCGGTATCACATGGGGCGGTGTGCGCCGCACCGGCTTGGGGATCAGCGGTAGTTACGATCGCGGTGAAGCACATGGCGTTTGGGCTGATTTGAGCGCCGATCAATTGACGGGGAAAAACGTTGCTGATAACAGCAGAATACGTTGGATGGCCGGATACTATTACAAGCTTATCAACGAAAATAATCGCCGTGTAACCGTAGGCCTGAGCAATATGATTTGGCACTACGATAAGGATTTGAGCGGATATACGCTGGGGCAAGGCGGTTACTATAGCCCGCAGGAGTATGTTTCCTTTGGTGTACCGGTGAACTATCGCCAACGTACTGAAAATTGGTCTTGGGAATTGGGTGGTTCGGTTTCTTGGTCGCATTCGAAAACCGATACAGTCGATCGTTATCCGATTAAGGGTCTGATCCCTGCCCCGGACAAAGCCAATAATAAGTACACTGATAAATATGACACGGATAGCGGCAGCAGCAGTAGCGGCGTAGGTTATACCCTACGAGCGATTGTTGAACGCCGAGTGACTTCCAACTGGTTTATCGGTGCGGGCGTAGATATTCAGGAAGCGAAAGACTATACCCCGAGTCACGGTTTGATTTATGTCCGCTATTCAGCGGCGGGCTGGCAAGGTGATATGGATCTGCCACCGCAGCCATTAACGCCATACGCTGATTTCAAGTAATTACTCTATATCGAATCCGGTTCTACCAAGTTAAAAAGGCCCGTATGTACTCTGCATGACGGGCCTTTTGGTTTTTTGTCGGTGTTGAACTGAGTTCAATTTGGCGTTAAAAATGGTGCAAAATGCATCGACGTCACCCGATTATGCTTAAATACGTGTAATTGTTTGTGAAAGAATTCGGCTTAAGGGTTAAAAACAGATGTGATCAAGTATACTCTGGCTGGGTCAATGGGGTGTTTAGCTAACAGTATCCCCCCACGTATTGGATTCTTATTGTTTAAATTAGATGTTATCGGAGAGACAGTTTGCGAGTCAGTCGTTCCTTAACGATCAAACAAATGGCAATGGTGTCGGTTGTGGCGCTCATTACGATTTGTATTTTTGTCGTGATTCAGCTGTTCCATTTTGTGGACCAGCGTAAGGAGGACTACGTCCAGCAACTGGAGAATTTGGCCCATTCGGTACGTGAGCCGCTTTCTGAAGCCATGTTGAATATGGACGCGGTGAGAGCCCAAAAAATTCTCGATAGCCTAGTCCCCATCGGTATTCTAAGCCGTGCCGACGTGATGTTGCCCAATGAGCTTCAGGCGCTTAAAGGCCGTTTTCCTCAAGAGCGAGCCGTTCCTGAAGCGGTGATGAAGATTTTCGATCTGCCTGTCCAGGTTTCGATGCCGCTTTACGGCATTGAACGCAATATTGCGGCGCGGCAGCCGTCGTCTTATCTCGTTTTACAGGCCGATTCATTCCGCATTTATCAGTTTATTTTGTCGACGCTGTCTACCATGGTATCGACCTATCTTTTGCTGGCTTTGATTCTTACCGTTGCTATTAGCTGGTGTATGAATCGGCTGCTGGTGTACCCGTTGCGCGCGCTGGCACAAGAGTTGCGCAGCATGCCGCTCGATACCCCCAATTTTCATCAGCTTACGCCGCCGCCGTCGCACGGAGATGATGAACTGGGCTTATTGGTGCGCAACTATAATCGTAATCAGCAGGCGTTAGAAAAAGCTCATCAGGCGATGAGCCGTATGTCTACGCATAATCCTCTGACCCATCTGCCGAATATGACGCTGTTTATTCCTTTGTTGGAACAGCATTTATTGGTTTGCCGCAAAGAGAATTCAGGCATCGTTGTGATCAATATCGGCACATTGCAAGAAGCGATGGGGGTGTTGGATACCACACAGCGCGATGCGTTACTGACGTCATTAGTTTGCCGGTTGAAAGAGTGCGTGAGCGAAGCCGATATGTTGGCTCAGGTTAATCAGGATCGCTTTGTAGTGCTGGTTCGAAACGTTGAAATGCCACACTCGCTGATGCTATTGGCGAAAAACCTGATGGACTCCATCACGCGGCCGCTTGATTTAGAAACGGTGGCGCTACGGCCCACGGCAAGCATTGGGATTTCGTTTTACCAGCCAAACGCAGAGGAGACGATTGATGCCAAGAAAGAGGCCGAGCTTCTCTTAAGTCAGGCAAGTTCAGCCATGAATATGGCGATGCGAGAAGGCAAAAATCAAACCCTATTCTTTGAACCAATGCTGGCTCGCAAGGCTAAAGAGCGGTTGACCAAAGAAACAGAGATTATGAAGGCGCTCACCCAAGGTGATTTCTCTCTCTATCTCCAACCGCAAATTGATTTGCGTTCGGGGCGCTTGGCGGGGGCAGAAGCGTTGATCCGCTGGAATCGCAAAGACGGCGAACTAACTTTACCTTCTGAATTTATCCCGTTGGCGGAAGAAGTCGGTGGAATAGAGGCGCTGGATGAGTGGGTGATTAGCGAGTCGATGAAGATATTGTCGGCTTGGCAAAAGCAGAATATCGGCGTGCCGATTTCGCTGAATGTTTCAGGTATTCAGATTGCTAATCTCAGCTACGTTGAGCTGCTGGAAAAAATGTTGCTAGAGTACCAACTCGATCCGCACATGCTGCATCTTGAGGTAACGGAAACGGCGTATATCAGCAATATGGAACAGGCTGCAGAGATGTTGGCGCGTTTGCGCAAAATCGGTATTAAGATTGCTTTGGATGATTTTGGTATGGGCTACGCTGGCTTGAACTACTTGCAGCATCTGCCGGTGGATATTATTAAAATCGACAAAAACTTTGTTGACCAGATCCCTGCCGATGACGCTTTAGTGCGTATTGTAGCGTCTATTGCCGATGTGCTGGCGTTAGACGTGGTGGCCGAGGGCGTAGAATCACATGCGCAATGCGAGTGGTTGCTTGCACACGGTATCTACTATGCGCAAGGTTACTGGTTCTCTCCTGCGTTACCGCAGGAAGAGTTTGAGAGAAAGTATTTTCTTATCTAAAGATTACGCTTAGTAAACAACTGATTATGGCCAGTTCGCTGGCCATCCTTCCATAAAAATCCCTTCCCTTTGTAGTGATAACCCTTTTTTCGTTGCGGGTTTGATACGTTTCAGCTCTTAAAAATGATAAAATTTGGTTACTAATTACAACATTGCATTTCCATATTGTTACGCCGGTGTTATTTTGCGTCCAACGCAGTACAGAGTCATAAAGGATGGTTGTACCGAGTGTAACCCCCGCCTTTAGTGCGTTGTATCTGATGCGTGCGTACCCGATAAGGAAGTGTATAAATATGAAAAAAAACCTCTTTAAAAGCCTCTATTTCCAGGTGTTATTAGCTATCTCTCTGGGGATATTACTAGGCCATTTCTACCCTGACCTCGGCGCACAGATGAAACCTCTGGGCGACGGATTCGTTAAACTGATCAAAATGATTATTGCTCCAGTTATCTTCTGTACGGTGGTGACTGGGATTGCTGGTATGGAAAGCATGAAGGCCGTTGGTCGTACCGGCGCGATTGCTTTGCTTTACTTCGAAGTAGTGAGCACCATTGCTCTGATTATTGGTTTGGTGATTGTGAATATCGTCCAACCGGGCGCGGGGATGAACGTCGATCCCGCCGCGTTGGATGCCAAAGCGGTGGCGGTCTATGCCGATCAGGCTGCGCAACAAGGCTTGGTTGCTTTCGTCATGGATATTATCCCAGGTAGCGTCATCGGTGCCTTTGCGAGTGGGAATATCCTTCAGGTTCTGCTGTTTGCCGTGATGTTTGGTTTCGCACTGCATCATCTGGGCGAGAAAGGACAGATGATGTTTAACTTCATCGACAGCTTCTCGAAAGTCATTTTCGGCATCATTAATATGATTATGAAACTGGCTCCAATCGGTGCATTCGGTGCGATGGCCTTTACCATTGGTAAATATGGCGTTGGAACGCTGGTGCAACTGGGACAGTTAATTATCTGCTTCTATATCACCTGTGTGCTGTTCGTGGTGTTTGTGCTGGGCTCCATCGCCAAGGCCACCGGATTCAGTATTTTCCGTTTCATTGCCTACATCAAAGAAGAGTTGCTGATTGTATTAGGGACTTCCTCATCTGAATCTGCACTGCCGCGCATGCTGGATAAGATGGAGAAAGTAGGCTGTAAGAAATCGGTTGTGGGGTTAGTGATACCAACAGGATACTCATTTAACCTTGATGGCACCTCGATTTACCTGACCATGGCGGCGGTGTTTATTGCGCAGGCAACCAACTCACACATGGATATCTGGCATCAAATTACCTTATTGGTGGTTCTGTTGCTGTCATCGAAAGGGGCCGCAGGTGTAACCGGAAGTGGATTTATCGTACTGGCTGCCACCATTTCCGCGGTAGGGCATCTACCGGTAGCGGGTTTGGCGCTGATTTTAGGCATCGACCGCTTTATGTCAGAAGCGCGTGCGTTGACGAATCTGATTGGTAACGGCGTTGCGACTATTGTGGTTGCGAAGCGTGTTCGCCAGCTAGATGAAAAACAAATGAAGGCGGTTTTAGGTAAAAAAGACCGTAACGCAGCTCAAACACAGACCTTATAACCCTCCTATTCCTCGGTTTTTGTTACCGAACATGACGGATTGCCCCCATTCGCTTGATGCGAGCGGGGGCATCTTTATAATGTGCCCATTCATTTCTACAACAACTCATTCGTCATACTTTCGGCTTCAGATGCGCCAGCGATCCTGACTTGCGACCTTCCTGAGCCTTTTGTTGTCTAGTGTCGCTGTTGTTTAGAACTTTTTTTCTCTCTGTCGGGTGACATAATCCCACTCTTGTGGTCTAAAAATCGATGCTTGACTCATCGCGTTGAGTTAGCCGTTTTTACAGGCCAGATGGGTTATCTTCCTCAGGGGAATTCGCACATTTTTGTCAGTATTTAGTAGGGGTTCACATGCAAGGCACCAAAATTCGGCTCATGGTTGGTGGATTGTTGTTGGCGGCGGCCAGCAGCTCTGTGCATTCTGAAGCACTACAGCCCGATCCCGCGTGGCAGGAAGGAAAACTGGATAATGGTTTTTCATGGCAATTGTTAGCCACACCACAGCGTCCATCCGATCGGATTGAGTTGCGTATGATAGTGAGCACTGGCTCACTTGTAGAATCAAATCAGCAGGTGGGCTTTGCCCATCTGTTGCCGCGTTTAGCATTAACACATAGCGATAATTTTACCGCGAGCCAGCTTCAATCGTTCTGGCAACAAAGTATCGACCCTCAGCGCCCGTTACCTCCGGCGGTGAGTTCTTATGATTACACCGCATACAATTTAAGCTTGCCGAATAACCGCCCTGAGCTGCTGAAAGAGGCGTTGCTGTGGCTGGCGAATACCGCGGGTAAGTTGAATATTGATAGCAATACGGTGATTAGCGCTCTGCAATCCCCAGAAAATTTAGTGGCGACGCTGCCTTCCGATGCTAACGATCCTTTGTGGCGCCTTCGTCTCAAAGGCTCAACGATGCTTGGGCATGAGCCTGGTCAAGGGCCAAACCGTCCGGTAGATACTCAGTCGTTGAAGGCCTTTTATCAGCAGTGGTATACGCCAGATGCAATGACGCTTTACGTGGTCGGTAACGTTGATTCCCGCTCCCTGAGCGAGCAGATCAATAAAGCTTTTGCCGATCTGAAAGGCAAACGTGAAACGCCAGCAACCTTACCAACGCTGGCTCCGCTGCCGACTACGCCGATTAACCTGATTGCCGAGAACGCACAGCAGGACACGCTGTCGATCACGTGGGATGTGCCTTGGCAGCCAATTCGCGATTCTCAGGTTCTTCAGCGCTATTGGAAAAGTGATTTCGCTCGCGAAGCGCTGTTCAGCCATTTACAGCAGGTATTGGCAAACAGCGATCTGAAAGGGGCGGTCAATCTGATGTTTGATTGTCAGGTGCAATATCAGCGTTCTCAGTGCGCTATCCATCTGTCGACTACGCAGGCCAATCTGAATAAAGCCCTGAGCTTTATCGCTACGGAAATGTCTGCGGTGCATGATGACGGCGTTACGCAGCAAGAATTTGATACCATGATTGCGCAGAAGAAAGATCAGCTAACCAAACTGTTTGCGACTTATGCGCGCACGGACACCGATGTTCTGATGAGCCAGCGTTTGCGTTCGCAGCAAAGCGGCGTGGTAGATATTTCTCCTGAAACCTACCAAAAGCTGCGTCAGAGTTTCTTAGCAACGTTGACTTTGGATGATTTGAATCAGGAGCTGCATAACCAGCTTTCTCGTGAACCAACGCTGATTCTGCGCCAGCCGCGTGGTGAACCCGAGGAAAACGTGAAAGCGTTACGTGATGTCTACAACAATACCATGGGACTAAATATGGAAGATGCCTCGGCGGCAGGTGATGCGGTGCCGGAAGATGCTTCATCTTCTGCAACCGCACCACAGGCGGATCCGGCGGCAAAAGAAGAGCCAACTTCAGCTCAGTAGATTTCAGTAAGGCGGTTAACTCTGTGATTTCCCATCCTTTCCCTTGATCGGGGAAGGATGGGGCATAGAAAGGTTATTAGCGAGGCATGGCTTCCTGCGGGATGATGGCCCCACGGTACTGAATGACGGTGCTGGCGGTTTGATGTCCGCGTTGTGCCGATGCGGCTGGTGTTCCGCCACGCAGACGAACAGCTAAGTAACCGGCGCTGAATGAGTCACCCGCTGCGGTGGTATCAACCACCTTTTCTTTTGGTAGTTTAACCGCGGGCACGTCTACGGTTTGCCCATCGACTGAAACAATACAAGAATCAGCGCCGCGTTTAATCACCACCTCACTCACGCCTAGTGCATGGGTGCGTGCAATAACCTCATCAGCGGCTTTTTGCCCCCACAGCAGATCTTCATCATCCAACGTTAAGAAGGCGATATCGGTGCAGGCCAGCATTGCGGTATAGGCTGCCTGTGTTTGTTCGACGCTCTGCCACAGACGTGGACGGTAGTTATTATCAAAAATAACTTTGCCCCCGTTGGCGCGACAGCGCTTTAATAAAGTGAGTAAGCGCTCACGACTTTCCTCGTTGAGGATAGCAAGGCTAATTCCGCTGAGATACAGATAATCAAATTGAGCTAATTGGTCACAAATCGCATCGGCTTTTTCGCCGTCTAGCCAATAGCGTGCAGCGGCATCGTTGCGCCAGTAGTAAAAGGTGCGTTCGCCGTTGGCGTCGGTTTCAATAAAATAGAGGCCGGGAAGTTTGTTGTCCAAGCGCTGGGTTAACTCAGTTTTTACCCCTTCACGCTGCCACGCATCCAACATTTCGTTGCTGAACGTATCTGTACCTAACGCGGTGACATAGTGCACGGCTAGCTCATTTTCAGGCACCTGACGTGAAAGATAAACCGAGGTATTCAGCGTATCGCCACCAAAGCCACGGGAAAGATCCGCACCTTTTTGCGACAGTTCAATCATACATTCGCCGATGACGGCAATTTTTGCATTGGAATGGGAAGCAATGGTCATGAAGGAAAGCCTGTTTTATTGAGGTCGTAAAAACGCAGTTATCTTAGTTTCCCCGTTGGAAAACTCAGCGTCAATATAAATAAAACAGTGTTCTATTTTTATATGATATGGATCTAAAAATGAGTGTTTTGTGTAATGTCGTTTTGGCGATCGAGATACACGGGGCTAGTACCCCGCGGGGCCGTTATGGAACACATCCTTGTGTTCCACCTCAAGGGCCAACGCCGAAGCGTTGTTCAACTTTGCTCCAGGCAAAGTTGTCGGCGGCTTACGCCGCTACGACCCCATCGGTGTACTTCCCCTAAAATTGAGCTTAAGTGGGCGGCATTAGGTTACTGTTTACTACTGCACGCTACTTTTTCTTGCGCAGCTCGGTCACGCTTTTTCCGCCAATTCCCCAGTTATCGGTTTCGACTTCCTCAATGATAACCACGGTGGTGGCCGGGTTTTTTCCCATCGTATCGACCAGTAACTGAGTGACACCAGCTATCAGCGCTTCTTTTTGCTCGGTGGTGGCCCCTTCACGAGTGATTTTGATATTAACGAAAGGCATTTTGATACTCCATTGGTGTAAAAAATAGGCTAATAAATTCCCATAAAACGAATTAATAGCGTAGCTCATTTGCCAAGCTCCGCTATTTGGTTACCGCTGATCCGTTAGCCGCATTCAAGTAACTTGAATTATTTTGGCTATAAAGATTTAAGGATCCTTGCCGATAACTGATTTTGTTCATTGTCCGCAAGGGCAAAGAAAATGGTTCTCACATGATGTATGCGGATGGTGGATACATGAAAATTGGCAAGACAATCGAGGCGGGGTGGATTATGCCCACGTTGCCCGCACTGGAGCCTACCCGCGAGCTAAATTTCTGGAGCCAGTGCCAGAGAAGCTATACCTTCCAGCCTATTTACTGTACCAGCGGTGTGCCGTTAGCGATTGAACTGCTGACAGCGGTTTACCACCCTGATAATCCTGATTGCCGTTTATCGCCTGAAGATTACTTCGAGCAAATCTCACAGGATCTGCGTGAAGATGTGGTGCTGGAACAGCTTAGGCTGATTCAGCATTGGCATAGCTTTATTCAGCAGCGCGATTTGTTGGTATCTGTGAACGTTGATGGACAAACGTTGCAGTCTATTCAGCTATTACCAGAAGCCCGTAATCTGCTGGAAAGTATGCCCTATTTGCGCTTTGAAATGGTTGAACATGCGTATGCGGCGCTGACGATCCCTATTCAGTCGCTAGAAGATGTACATCGTTTATGGCTCGATGATTTTGGCAGCGGATTAGCAAATTTCTCTTCGCTGATGGAGTGCCGCTATGAGTTCGTCAAACTTGATCGCGCGCTGTTCTCGTTTTTACGCGAAAGCCATGAGGGCGTTCGGCTATTTTATGCATTAGTGGCGTTGATGAGTCGTTATACCAAAGGCGTTATTGTCGAGGGGGTTGAAACCTCTCAGGAATGGATGCTGGTAAAACGCTCAGAGGCCTGCGCTGCGCAGGGTTTCTATCTCTCCCGCCCGAATCGATTCGACTCTCTGCACCAATTGCCCACGCTCTTTCGCGAGTGATTTTTACGGGTAATAAGCCTCCAGTTTTGCCCGTAAACGGGCATATATCTAATATTTAACCTATGGTTATGTGTGGGAAACATCATCAATTAGATTAAATATTTAGGATATGCCATGACCAGAACAGGAAAAGCATTTAGCTGGTTAGCAGGGATCTTAGTGGTATTGATCGTTGGGATCGTTGTCTTTGTGATGACCTTTGATTGGAACCGACTCAAACCTACGATCAATCAAAAAGTCTCTACAGAACTCAATCGGCCATTCGCTATTCGAGGCGATCTTGGCGTGGATTGGGCGCGCCCTACCGATGAAACAGGCTGGCGCTCTTGGGTGCCTTGGCCACATATTCACGCTGAAGATATCGTGCTCGGTAATCCGCCGGAGATCCCTGCGGTATCGATGGTTACGCTGGAACGGGTTGATGCCAGCCTCGCCCCGTTGGCGCTGCTCGGCAAACAGGTTTATATCCCTCGCATTAAACTCAAACAGCCAGATGCTTCGCTGCGTAGGCTAGCAAATGGTAAGAATAACTGGACGTTTGAACTCGCTAATTCCTCAACGGACGATCGGGCGAAGGATCAAAAGTCTGCATGGTCTTTCAAGATCGACGACATTGTGTTTGATCAGGGGGTGATCGCTTATGACGATGCGATCGCCCATGCAAAACTCAAGGCCACCGTCGATCCGCTGGGAAAACCGTTGCCGTTTAGTGAGGTGATGGGAAACAGCGGTGCGGCGAAGAAGGTTACTGGTAAGAAAGCACCTGACTATGTCTTTGGCTGGAAAGTCGATGGGTCGTACAACGGTGAATCGCTCTCGGGCAGCGGCAAGATAGGTGGGATGCTGGCGTTACGCGATCCTGATGGCTTATTCCCACTACAGGCCGATGTGCGTTCAGGCAAAACGCGGGTTGCGATTGCCGGTACGCTTAGCGATCCGCTGAATTTAGGCGCGCTCGATCTGCGATTACAATTCTCCGGGCAGAGTTTAAGTCAGCTGCATAAACTGACCGGGATCGTATTACCGGATACGCCGCCTTATTCCACCGATGGTCATTTAAGCGCAGAGCTTAAACGCGATAAAGGCGCGATTTACCGCTATCAAAACTTCAACGGCAAAATCGGCGACAGCGATATTCACGGCAGCCTGACCTATCAAGTGAGCAAACCACGTCCTTCACTGAGCGGTGAACTGGTGTCTAACCAGCTGCGTTTTGCTGATTTAGCGCCGCTGATCGGGGCTGATTCTAATCAGGAGAAGGTGAACCGAGGCGATAAAGCCACACAGCCGTCAGACAAAGTTTTACCTGCTGATAAATTTGATACCAAGCAGTGGTCGACGATGGATGCCGACGTTAAATTTACCGCCAAGCGGATTGAACACGGTGAGTCCTTGCCGCTGAGCGATCTCTACACCCATTTGGTGCTCAACAACGGCACGCTGTTAATGGATCCGCTGCGTTTTGGCGTGGCTGGCGGTAATTTGAATTCGACAATTCGTTTGGAAGGGCAACGCACGCCAATGCGCGGCATGGCGGATTTGCATGCACGTGGTTTCCAGTTACAGAAACTGTTGCCTAACGTTGAGTCGATGCGCCGTAGCTTAGGGCAGCTCAACGGCGATGCCAAAATCAGCGGCACGGGCAACTCGGTGGCTGACTTGCTGGGTACCAGCAACGGCGATGTGCGTCTCCTAATCAACGATGGTGTGATAAGCCGCAACCTGATGGAAATTGCGGGCCTGAACGTGGGGAATTATCTGGTTGGTAAGCTGTTTGGTGACGATGAGGTGAAGATCAACTGTGCGGCAGCGGACATCGGCATTAAAAATGGTTTAGCCGCGACTCGCCTGTTTGTGTTCGACACCGAAAATGCGGTGATCAATATTTCGGGTAACGTTAATCTGGCCACCGAACGCATGGATTTGTCTGTCGATCCTGAAAGCAAAGGTATGCGGGTTCTAACCCTGCGTTCGCCGCTTTATGTAAAGGGTACATTTAAGCATCCTGATGCGGGCGTTAAAGCCGGACCGCTGATTGCGCGCGGCGTTGCTGCCGTGGCGCTTGGCGCAGTGGTTGCCCCAGCAGCAGCTTTACTGGCGTTGATTTCACCCAGCGATGTGGACTCTAACCAGTGTGGCGGCATGCTAAAAGGGATGAAAAAATAGTCAGTCGCCTTGTCAAAAATGGCGAGGCAGAGAATTTGTACTATGCTTTCTGGGTGTAACAACATGATTGTGTTGTTCATTTTTAATACACACAGATATCAAGGAAAACGGATGATGAAAGTATGGAATAAAGTCCTGTTAGCTTCTTTTATTGGGTTGGTTGTCGCGGGCTGTGACGATTCCACTAAAGTTGATGCCAATCTTGATAAAGCGAAAGATAACGCGGAACAAATCAAAGACGCAGCGGATAATAAAGCCGATCAAATTACCGATGCCGCTAAACAAAAAGCCAATGAGCTGAAGAAAGAAGCGGATGCACAGGCCGATCAACTCAGCGATAAAGCTAAAGCGATTAAAAGTGAAGCCGAAAAACGTGCCGATGCCCTTACGGATGATGCGAAAGCTAAGGCCAAATCCATAGAGCAGCAGGCCAAGCAGCAGAGCGATCAAATAATCGATCAGGCGAAGACCATTAAAGAGAGCGCCATCAGCGGTGCAAACGATCTTTCCGCCGAGGCTCAAACCAAAACTCAGGCGATTAAAGACAGCATGAAGCAAAACCCGCCGGCTCAGAATGGTGCGGCTCCAGCAAACGAAACGCCAAAGACAAATAGCAACCCGTAGCGTAAGGCGCACTATAATTTAGGTGTGGGTAAGATTATTTTTAATCAGTAAATTTAGGGGGAGTATATGGGTATCCTTTCGTGGATTATTTTCGGTCTTATTGCCGGTATTCTGGCTAAATGGATTATGCCGGGGAAAGACGGCGGTGGGTTTATTGTTACCGTGATCCTTGGGGTTGTGGGTGCCGTTGTCGGCGGTTATATCAGTACCTTCTTTGGCTACGGTAGAGTCGATGGATTTAATTTCGGCAGCTTTATCGTTGCCGTTATTGGTGCATTGGTGGTGCTGTTTATCTACCGAAAAATCCGCAGCTAATCTCTTGTTCGGGGCGGGTTTCCGCCCCGGCTATTTGGCGAGCGTATTCGCCGTATCATATAATGCCGCACAGCTGTGATCCTGTATTTCCTCGATAGAAGCCAAATTCAATCGCCACCATTCGCGCTGGGTTGCCAGCAGCACAAAGTTGCCTTCCGTCGTGGGAAGCAATGCCAGCCCAAATGCTCCCATATTTTCCCGCGCCTGCGGTAAACCTTCGGCTAACAGAATGAATGGGCTATTTTTCCCCAGCGCGTTTTTGTCGAGCGTTCGCGCCCAGTAACTGTGGTGATTGATCCCAATCTGTATCGGTTGCCATTGCGATGACAGTGAGGGCGCTAAAGCCGTAATCCGCGCAAGTACCTTGGGTTTAGTGCAGGACATATGGATATGCAGCTGATTTTGCGTTCGTCCATATTCAGAATTAATGGTAAATGACAGCAGGTTTTCCGGCACTGGTTTGCCATAACGCTTTGACAGCCAATCCCGCCGTTGCCATGCATCGGCAAAATAGTTGGGTTGCTGTGGGTTTAACAAGAGGGGAGATTCAATGCCTGTGACCTTGGCGGTTGGCATCAATAGGTATTGCAGAGGGCCGTTGCGGTCTTTAAATACCACAAATCCCTGCGCAAGGTTGACCTTGGCACAGGGGCTTGGGTTTTGTCGTTGTTGTTGATGCGGCACGCACTGCTGGCTGACAATTTTCCACAGCGCATCAGGGTGCGAGGGACGAAGGAAGAAGAAGCTGGTAATGACGAGGAGCACAATAACAATCAGTACGATGAATCCTGTTTTGCGCTGAAATCTTGTCATTACCAAACTTCCCATAAAGTGGTTTAAAGGACGCTTACCTTACTGAGCACATACACGTTTGTCTAATGCGCCGCTCCAACGTGTCATACCAAATGCGAGCAGAACCACAATTGCGCCAACCCACGGTGTCACCATCAGGCCATAGTTCTCAACGATCATACCGCCGACCCATGCCCCACCGGCGATGCCGAGGTTAAAGGCTGCGATGTTCAAGCCAGAAGCCACGTCAACGGCGTGAGGTGCGTAGCGTTCTGCCTGTTGCACCACATAAACCTGCAAACCTGGGACGTTACCAAAGGCGACTGCACCCCAGAACAACACGGTAATCAAGGCCAACACTGGGCTGTGCGCGGTGAAACTGAACACGGCAAGTACGGCGGCTAGCAGTAAGAAAATAATTTGTAGTGCTTTGATTGGGCCCATGCGGTCGGCTAAGCGTCCACCCCACAAGTTACCCGCAGCCACGGATACTCCGTAAATCAGCATCACCCACGTTACGGCGTTGGCGCTAAACCCACTGACCTGCTGCAAAATAGGCGCAAGGAAGGTGAAGACCACAAAGTTACCGCCGTAGCCCAGAGCTGTTTTAGCATAGACCATCAACAAGCGTGGCTGTTTCAAAATGGTCAACTGACGAGCGATGGACGCCGGTGGTGTGTGTTTTAAACCGTTAGGGACGAAAATCAGGCTACCGATAAGGGCGATAATCCCCAGCAGCGAAACCGCCAAGAACGTTTCATGCCAGCCAAAGTGTTGGCCAATAAAGGTTCCTAAAGGTACGCCGGTGACGAGTGCCACGGTTAAACCGGTGAACATAATCGCGATGGCGCTGGCGGCTTTCTCTTTCGGCACTAAGCTGGTGGCCAGCGTTGAACCGATAGAGAAAAAGACCCCATGGGCTAAGCCGGTCAGCACGCGAGCGGTCATCAGCGACATGTAGCCGGGCGCTTTCCACGCTAACAGGTTACCGAGAGTAAACAGCACCATCAGGCCAATCAACAGCGTTTTACGCGGCATACGGCCGGTTAACGCGGTGAGCACCGGTGCGCCAATGGCAACGCCGAGCGCATATAAGCTGACAAGCAGGCCAGCAGACGGCAGGGACACCTGTAAATCTGCGGCGATAGTTGGGATCAGGCCCACGATAACAAACTCCGTGGTGCCGATGGCAAACGCGCTGATGGTCAGCGCAAACAGAGCTAATGGCATAACTGCAAACTCCTATCTTCATCTTTCAAGCCACAGACAGCGGGGTTTGAAATCTCTTGGGTATGAATAATTGATGGCGCTGAGTTTGCACGGATTATTTTTGCAGAAAAATAGGTCTATACTCACAAGATAATTGATTAGTGAGCAACAATGAAAACAACAACCGAAGAGCTGGTGGCTTTTGTCGCCGTTGTCGATGCGGGAAGCCTGACCGGCGCCGCAGAGCAGTTAGGTCAAACGCCCAGCGGTATTAGCCGCGCGCTGGGGCGTTTGGAACAAAAGCTGGAAACCACGCTGCTTAACCGCACCACGCGGCGCATTGATTTAACCGAAGAGGGGCGCATTTTCCTCGATCGCGCTCGCGCGATCCTAGAAGCGATTGAAGAGGCTGAGGAGCAGTTGGCCTTACAGCGGCATCGTCCGGCAGGTCGTCTGCGCATTAACGCCGCATCGCCGTTTATGCTGCATGTGGTGGTTCCTCTGATTGAAGAGTTCACCGCACAGTTTCCAGAGATTGAACTGGAGCTCAATACCAGCGACCAAATTATCGATTTGTTGGAGCAGCGCACCGATGTGGCAATTCGTATCGGGACTCTGCAAGACTCCAGTCTGCACGCGCGTCCTATTGGGCGTTCGGGGCTGAAGGTGCTGGCTGCGCCGGAGTACCTGCAAAAATATGGTACGCCAGAGCGGGTAGATGAATTGAGCGAACATCGGCTGTTAGGTTTTACTCAGCCACAGTCACTTAACCAGTGGCCGCTTAAGCAGAGCCAGTGCGCGACGTTTTCCGTTACGCCTAATATTGCTGCGTCTAGCGGTGAAACGCTGCGTCATTTGGCGATCGGCGGGCGGGGGATTGTATGTCTTTCCGATTTTATGACGCATCAGGATATTGCTGAAGGGCGTTTGGTACAGGTTCTTGCCGAGCACACCTTGGAGACATATCAGTCAATTCATGCGGTGTATTATCGAAATAGTCAGCTTTCGGCACGTATTCGCTGTTTTCTTGATTTTTTGGCGCAGAGATATCCGCTGCACCAGTGACTGAGAGATAAATATCGACTCCAAGCTTGCCACTTCGTAGGTGGAAGCTTGGAGTGGGATCATTTATGGCTGCGTTTTTTTGCGTTCTACGGTGGTATCGCCGTCATAGTTGGCGGTGGCAATCCATGCGGCGCAAAAGAGCGTTAAGCGGGCAAAGAAGTAGAAGAAAGCCATCAGACCAATGACCGAACCAAACGCCGCGCCGGAAGGCGAGCGTGCAAGGCTAGGCAGCGTCCACGTCATCACGAATTTAATTACTTCAAAGCCAATAGCCGCAATTAAGGTTCCACGGAGTAAGGCTTTTTTCTTTGGTTTATGACGCGGCAATACCAAGAAAATCCAAAGAAACAACAAATAGTTAGCCATGATCGAAATGGACAGCGCAATCGCTGTCATCACTGGCCGTAGCCATTCGATGCCGTCTAAACCTAATGCGCGAACAATAGATGCCTGCGCGGCGCCTGCGATAGACGTGAAAGAAAGCGAGACGATTAGCGCAATCACCAACCCGGTTAGCGAGATAAAATCGCGCAGGTAGCGGAAGTAGAATTTTTCCTGATCCTGTGGATTGCGCTCCCAAACCTCTCGAGACTGCGCGCGAATCGCTTCACGTAAATTCCCCATCCAACTAATGCCTGAATAGAGCGCAATAGCCAAACCGGTTAGCCCCACGGTGGTACGCTGCTGGATGGCGGTATTCACGGTATTTTTCAGGGTTGTCGCTAAATTGGGATCGCTAATACTGCTGACTATTTTGTTGATCAATTCCGTGAGCAAATCGGGATTTGAGGCAAGCACAAAGCCGACGGCTGCAAACGACACCATTAAAATGGGGATAAGAGACAAAAATGAAAAGTAGGTAATCGCGGCACCGAACTGGCTGCCCAGTCGGTCATTAAAGCGATCAACTGCACGGATAACATGGGCCACGCTGGGAATGGCTTTGAACCAGGCCATTACGCCATTGGCTTTATCCAGCGTTTTCGCCACATGGGTGGTGACGGTTGCTTTACTGCTTTTGTGGTCTAATTCTTTTGGCATAAGCATTTTCACCTGTCTGCATTTAGGAACATATGCAATTTCAGGCGCTTAATTTCTCACGTCATGGTGGGCGAATAATCTAGATCCTAGCAGAGTCGAGCTGTAAGGCAAAATAGGCGAAGAGAAAATCTAGTTTAATAAATATTTTCTGATTGCTCTCTGAGGCATTGTTATCATCATTTAGGCGTGAGTATTAAGAATATTCTGCTAATTTAACTCGAACTGAGTAAATTACGACATAGATTGAATAATATGACGAAAAAATAGAGAGTAATATCGTGGTTAAGCTAAAAATTAAACAAAGAATCTGTGAGGCAGGTTTTTAATTTAATGAGTTTAATTCAGTATGTTATGGCATAATTAGACCGTTCAATTAGCACTTTTCAACTTTTTGTAAGATGAGCGTTGGCTGTGCATAATCAACCAATTCACAGACTTGGGTAAGCCTACAAGCATTTACCTGCTTGCCACTCAAATTATTTAGGGTATAGGCGAATAGGTTTTGACCTATATTCGTCCTCAGCTAACGATTCAAGGTAAAGGCATGCTCGATATTGATGTTAGCGTTATCCGAATTTTTCTCACGGTGATGGATACACGTAGTGTCACCTTAGCGGCAGAGCTACTGAATAGTTCAACGGCGTCGGTTAGTCGTGCTCTCAAGAAAATGCGCGACAGTTTTAACGACCCGCTCTTTATTCGTACGAAAAAAGGATTAGAACCCACCGCTCTGGCATATAACATTACGCCCAATTTAGCGCTGGCTTTGAATAGTATTCAGAGCGCGGTGAGTGTTTCGACCACTCTGCGTAATGGTGATAACCGTCAGACGCGTTTAAAGCTGAGTTTGTCCCCAATGCTTGAATATTACCTGACGAGCATATTGCAGCATCAAGGGTATCCTTTTGACGACGTCGCATTGACCAATGAAACCCATGATGGTGATTTGACCAAAGACATCACGCGACTACGTACTCGTAAAATCGATATTAGTTTTACGCCGCAGAAATATGCAGATTGGATGATAACCAATGTGCCGCTTTTCGATCTGGTACCGGTGGTAATGTGTCGTAAAGATCACCCGCGAATTAAAGCCGGGTTTAGCTTACAGGAGCTTGAACGGGAAGAATATTTAAGCCCAACGATGTGGCCATCTTTGTTTGAAGATAATATTGTGCTTAATCCGCATAACAAAGCGCCCATTTACTCGAGCACCTCGGTACTCAATTTGATGATGATGACAGCTACCACAGACTATATTCTGATTTGTGGCCAACCTTTTGCTCGTGAGTTTGAAAAGCTGGTTGATGTACAGGTCCTCGAATTCCCACATGCTAAGCCGATGGGAACCATTTATGCTCATTATCATAAGAGCCGAGCAACAGATGTGAATATAGTTAACCTGATTAATAAAATTAAGGCTGGGACCTTACTCGAGTAAATACAATAAGAATTAGCTGATAGTTAATTTTTATATATTCTTTTTTATATCAAAATTACATTTATTCGTTAGCCGATAAAAAGGAATAACTAAAGTGTTATCTCTTTTTATATCTTCAATGAAGAATTATTAGCGTTTAGCAAGCAAGATATCGCATACCTATGAATGTTTTACTCTGAACATTTAGTGCTTTTTTTGTGATCTAGATAACATAACTGAAGTTATGTTGTGACTAGTACTAAAACTATTAAAAAATGAGCATATGTTAAATGCTTCACATAACAAAATGAAATTTAATGATTTTTTTGTTCTTGGTGAACTTGGCTTGGCTTTTGTTTGCCTACATGAGCGACACAAAAAGACTACATTTCGTTTTGTGCAAAAGGCATTTCCGCCCCCGGTTATTGTTAAGAGTCTTCTTTCTGCCTAACTTGTACCCAAGATATACCGAATCATATTCAGCTTGCTGTTATTCTGCATTTAGGATGTCTTGGTTATTAGTCCTCCATAATTACGATGCACTTTACTTTCTATCTGCCTGCGTTGGATTGAATAAACGTAGCGAAATGAAAAGCACTCATTTGGTGTTTGTGGATGATATTGAAAATCATCCTATAGTGCTCTTATCTCATGACTGCTTGATTTTATATTGCAACTGAATTGCGTCGGATTGGAGTTATCACAAGGATGTACTACTAGGCAAGAGACCCCGCAGTGGTGTTGCCGATGATATTTAAGGTAATAAAAAGTGAATTCATTATCCACATCATCATCTGAGCTTGAAGTTATTAATATTGATAACGCGGTGATCGCTATTTTATCTGACGATCCTATGTTTGCTGCGGGAGTGAGAAGCCTATTGAAGAAAATTGCACCTCTAGGTCAAGGGGCTGTGATTGATTCAGATAGAGCCAAAATTGTTATGGTTGATTTAGATAGCTTAAATCAATCTATTTTTCAGGTTGTTCGTACGCTGGCCGGTTTACGTTCTTACGATGCTTATCGCACCGTATTTTGGACATCTAATCAGGCAGAGCATACGCTGAATTTTGTTCGTCTCATTGATAACGCAAGTTTTATTAACAAGAAAGCGTCCCTTGAGTCGGTAGAGTCAGCGGTGCAAGAGGTCCTGCGTGGTGGCCGTTTTGTGACGCAAGAAGTTCAACATACGTTCCAGACATCCAATGGCCCGGGCCGCGTTACCGAAGAGACGTTCACAATTTTAGATGACATGATGAGCGGCATGCGTGTGAAGTGTATCGCCGCCAAGCTGCATACTGCGGACAAGTCGATTTATAGCAAGCTGCGTCAGTTCCGTGAACGCCTATCTTTGCTGCGTAAAAGCGACTTTTTGAGCTTTATTCACGACATTTCGTGATCGTGAAATAAAACCAAACGCGAGATAAAGATAAAAAAGGCCGAAGAGAGATCTTCGGCCTTTTGTTTTAGTGCGCCACAATTATTAACGCATGGTGACAAACTCTTCCGAGCCTGTTGGATGGATTGCCACGGTGTTGTCGAAGTCTTTCTTGGTTGCGCCCATTTTTAGCGCAACGGCAAAGCCCTGTAGCATCTCATCCATGCCGTAGCCAATACCGTGGATGCCAACGATCTTCTCATCTTTACCCACACATACCAGCTTCATGCGGCACGGCTGGCGGTGCTGAGTCACAGCGGTATACATGGCGGTAAAGGAGGACTTGTACACCTTCACGTTGTCTTCGCCGTGCTGTTCTTTCGCCTGGTCTTCAGTCAAACCAACGGTACCAATTGGCGGATGGCTGAATACCACGGTTGGGATATTGCTGTAGTCGAGATGCTCATCCGGCTTGTTGTTAAACAAACGCTCAGATAAACGGCGGCCTGCAGCAACGGCAACCGGTGTTAACTCAACGGCACCGGTGTTATCCCCAACGGCATAAATGCCTTTTACGTTGGTATTCTGATATTTATCAACGGTGATGTAGCCTTTATCGTTGGTTTTAACACCAGCGGCGCTCAGGTTGATATTGTCGTTGGCAGGTTCACGGCCAATGGCCCAAATCAGGCAGTCAACTTCAAACGTTTTGCCATTTTCTAGCGTCAGCGTCAGGCTACCATCGCTATTTTTAACCACGGATTTTGGAACTGACTGGGTGTGCAGTTGTGGGCCTTCTGCGTTCATCACTTCAACCAGCGCTTCAACAATCATTGGGTCAAAGGTACGCAGAGGCGCGTGTTTACGTACGAACAGATGGGTTTCAGAGCCCAAGCCATTCAGCACACCGGCAATTTCAACGGCGATATAGCCCGCGCCAACGACTGCCACGCGTTTTGGCAACGCGTCTAACTCAAAGAAGCCATCGGAATTAATACCGTATTCTGCCCCTGGAATATTCGGGCGAGAAGGTCGGCCACCGGTTGCGATCAGAATATGATCGGCGGTGATGGTTTCGCCGTTCACTTCAACGGTGTGCGCATCAATAAATTTGGCAAAGCCGTGGATCACGTCAACTTTATTGTTGCCCAGTCCACGTTCATAGGACTGATGGATACGGTCGATATAGGCGGTGCGGCTTTCGATCAGTTTGCCCCAATCGAACTTATTCACCGTGGTATCAAAACCATAGTCAGGGCCATACAAATGGATCGCTTCTGCGATCTGCGCGGCGTGCCACATCACTTTTTTCGGCACACAACCCACGTTTACGCAGGTGCCGCCCAGATACTTGGCTTCAACCAGCGCACATTTTTGGCCATACATGGCCGCACGGTTGATGGAAGCAATACCGCCGCTGCCACCGCCAATTGCGAGATAGTCATAATGTTTAGTCATCAGGGAGTTCCATGAGTTGTGTACCCGGCATTCAGCATCGTGCTGATGATAGCCAGTGAGAAAATTGCCTTAGAGTGTAACGCTACTCACGCTATTGCCGCAAAGGTTGCGTCTATGGTTGTGATAGGCTCGGCTATCGTTGAATAACGCTACTCGTTTGCTTGCGCCACAAGCCATTGCTGGAACAGCTGCATGGCGGGGGATAGGGGTTTGGATTTCAGCCATGTTAGCCAGTAACTACCGACTTCAACGTTGATATCAAAGGGCCTCACTAGAATGCCATTTTGCAGTTCGTGCTCGAACATTTTGGCCGGGGCTAGCGCAACGCCCCCATTCTGGATGGCAGCTTCAACCATCAGGCGTGACGAATCGAAAATAGGTCCGTTAACTCTGATTGGCTCAATACCCGCCGCGCTAAACCAGTTGTTCCACTCTTCTGCTCGATAAGAACGCATAAGCGTTTCTTTGGCTAAATCTTGAGGCTGCTCTAATCGCTGAGCCACGCTTGGGGTACATAGTACGCTTAGGGGGGCATCAAACAGTGCAACGTTATGGGTGGCTGGCCACATGCCATTACCAAAACGTATGGCAAAATCTAAGCCTTCCCCGGCTAAATTAACCAGATTGTTATTAGTGAGCAGTCTAAGCTCAACAAAGGGATGGTCAGCGTTAAAGCTTTGCAAACGAGGCATTAGCCAGCCCACGGCAAAAGTGCCGACCACGGCGACGGTCAGAACTTCATGGAAATGGCCGCCTTCAAACTGCTTGAGAACCGCTTCAATCTGGCTAAATGCTTCGCTGAGCACCGGCATCAGAACATGAGCTTCATCGGTGAGTTCTAATCCTCGCGGTAGGCGCTTGAATAGCTGCGTTCCTAACCGCGCCTCAAGGGCTCGTACTTGCTGGCTAACGGCTGCCTGCGTCACGCTGAGCTCCAGTCCGGCACGAGTAAAACTTAGGTGACGAGCAGAGGCTTCAAAGGCGCGCAGCGCGTTAAGCGGGAGATAGGAACGCATGGTAATGGCCCTTAAAGAAGCTAGCTATAAGTTTTTCTTTACCCTAAGGGAATTTAATCTCGCTTGTCAATCTACGGGTGATAGCGGATATTCCTGCCGCCACGATGAGTTTGGCGTAGTGGTGCCATTGGCTCATCGTGTGAATGATTATTTCGCTAAACTTTTTCTTTTGCATGCTGATAGGCGTGCAAGATTCAAAACATATCCGATGAAAAGGTCACTTAATTATGCGTAAAAAAATGCAGAACACATTGAAGCTGTTATCCGTGATTACCTGTCTGGCGGTAACGGCTCAGGGCGCCATGGCATCAGAAATGGATCAGAGCAAGATTAAAGATACCGTTGATAGTCTGATCCAGCCGTTGATGCAGAAGAATAATATTCCGGGCATGTCGGTGGCAGTTACGCTGAACGGCAAAAATTATATTTATAACTATGGATTAGCCTCTAAACAGCCACAGCAGCCCGTAACGGACAACACGCTATTTGAAGTGGGATCGTTAAGCAAAACCTTTGCAGCGACGCTGGCGTCTTACGCGCAGGTCAGTGGTAAGTTATCGCTGGATCAACGTATTAGCCACTATGTGCCAGAGCTGCGCGGCAGCAGCTTCGATCACATCAGCGTGCTGAATGCGGGAACGCATACCACGGGTTTAGGGATTTTCATGCCTGAAGATGTGAAAAATACCGATCAGTTGATGGCTTATCTGAAAGCGTGGAAACCTGCCGATCCTGCGGGAACTCACCGTGTTTATTCCAATATAGGTACCGGTTTGTTGGGCATGATTGCCGCGCAAAGTATGGGAATGACCTACGAAGACGCGATTGAGAAGACGCTACTTCCTAAGTTGGGCATGACGCATACCTACCTTAATGTTCCCGCAGACCAAGCGGAAAATTATGCTTGGGGCTACAACAAAAAGAATGAGCCGATCCACGTCAACATGGAAGTGTTGGGTAATGAAGCGTATGGCATAAAAACCAACGCGAGTGACCTGATTCGCTATGTGCAAGCCAATATGGGGCAGCTAAAACTTGATGGAAATTCGACGCTGCAAAAAGCGCTAACCGACACGCACACCGGCTACTTCAAGTCAGGCAAAATTACGCAGGATCTGATGTGGGAACAGCTGCCATATCCGGTTTCTCTGCCGGATCTGCTCACCGGCAACGATATGGCGATGACAAAAAGCGTTGCTACGCCGATTGTTCCACCGTTGCCACCACAGGAAAAGGTATGGATTAACAAGACCGGTTCCACCAATGGTTTTGGTGCCTATATCGCGTTTGTTCCGGCTAAAAAGATGGGTATCGTGATGTTGGCGAACAAGAATTACTCTATCGATCAGCGTGTGACGGTGGCGTATAAAATCTTAAGCGAGCTGGAAGGAAAGTAATCAGTTCGGTTGTATAGACCCCTCCCAGTCTCCCCCTTGGTAGGGAAAGATCACCGAACGGTTCCCTCCCCAGCGAAGGGGAGGGCTAGGGTGGGGGAGCTTCTTGTAAAAACCTATAAAACGCCCTGCGCCAGCATGGCGTCAGCGACTTTCACAAATCCTGCAATATTTGCTCCGCGCACATAGTTGGTTTGTTTATCCTCACCGCCATATTCCACGCAGGCTTGGTGAATATCTAACATGATGTGGTGCAGGCGCAAATCCACTTTCTCGGCCTTCCAACCCATGCGTGCCGCGTTTTGCGCCATCTCTAAGCCAGATGTTGCAACGCCACCTGCGTTAGCTGCTTTACCCGGCGCAAATAAGACGCCCGCTTCAAGGAAGAGATCCGTGGCTTCAATCGTGGTTGGCATATTTGCGCCTTCGGCCACGGCTTTCACTCCATTGGCGATCAGCGTGCTTGCCGCTGGGGCGTCCAGCTCATTCTGGGTGGCGCAAGGCAGAGCGATATCAACGCTGATGCCCCAAGGCTGCTGGCCTTCAAGATAGGTGAGGCCAAACTCTTTGGCATAGTCGGCAATGCGTCCATCCTGCTGAGACTTTATCTGGCACAGACGCGCCAGTTTTTCCGGCGTAAAGCCAGCTTCATCAACCACGGTGCCGTTGGAGTCTGAAGCCGTTACCACGCGCGCACCTAGCGCCATCGCTTTTTCGATGGCGTATTGAGCCACGTTGCCCGAACCTGACACCGCAACTTTCATTCCTTCAAAACCTAAACCATGGCGTTTTAGCATGGCGTCAGTAAAGTAAACCAGACCATAGCCCGTCGCTTCTGGGCGGATTAAACTGCCACCAAATGACAGCCCTTTTCCGGTGAATACGCATGCCGTATTGTTCGACAGTTTTTTCATCATGCCCGCCATAAAGCCCACTTCTCGCCCACCCACGCCTATATCACCGGCTGGAACGTCGGTGTCGGCGCCTAAATGACGATAAAGCTCAGTCATTAAGGCTTGGCAGAAGCGCATGATTTCGCCGTCGCTTTTCCCTTTCGGGTTGAAATCGCTACCGCCTTTACCCCCGCCCATTGGCAGCGTCGTGAGCGCGTTTTTAAACGTTTGCTCAAAGCCAAGGAATTTCAGGATCGACAGGTTAACCGAAGGATGGAAGCGCATTCCGCCCTTAAACGGCCCAATGGCCGAGCTGAACTGTACGCGCCATGCGCGGTTGACCTGAACCTGCCCGCGATCGTCAACCCATGTGACGCGGAACTGAATTACACGCTCGGGTTCAATCAAGCGTTCTAGCAGGGCAGCGTCACGGTAGCGCGGGTTTTTCTCTAGAAACGGCCACAGGGTGGTCATCACTTCTCGCACGGCCTGCAAGAATTCGGGTTGGTTGGGATCGCGTTGTTGTACGCTGGCGAGAAAGTTTTCCAGAGACAATAGCTGCTCCATAGTTTGGTACTCCTTATTTCCCCGTTATTCTGCAACTTGAATTATTTAGGGGAAGCGTGGTTGATGTTTTATGCGTTTTTTATGGTTATAAATGCAATTATGTTTGTGTTTGCTTTTCGACTATATCACTGGGAATAGGCTTTTAATCAAGCGATTTATTATCACGGAGATAATAAAAAAGCCTCCAAGTGGAGGCTTTAGGAAAAGGATGTCAAAAGCGCAATTAGGCTTTTTGGCTTTCCGGTTGGGTATTCATCATGCGGTTTAACCATGGCACCATCGCGGCCATAATGATGGCAATAACAAAGGTGGCGATGCCGATTTTGCTGAATACGCCGGTATAAATTGGCAGGGTTTGCAGCGGATCGCTAATACCTTCAGGTACGGCGGTAAAGGTTGCCACATAGCCACCAAGCAGGAAGGCAGCGGCCTGAGTCAAGAACCACATACCCAGAATGAAGCCCATCAAATACTGAGGCACTAACGCTGCCACCATCGCTAAGCCTAAGGCGCTGATCATTAGCTCACCCAGACTTTGGAACAGATAAACCAGCACAATAAACCACGGAGATGTCAGACCTTGTGCATCAGCAAACCAGAGTCCAGCCGCTGCGGCAGTCAGGAAGCCCAGCGAGCACAGGAACATACCCAGCGTAAATTTAGCCGGCATAGTGAGGTCTTTGCCTTTAGCGCCGAAACGCGTATAGAGCGAGGCCAAAATCGGGCTGGCAACCACCACCCAGAATGGGTTTAGTGCCTGGAAGCTGACCGGGTTAATCGCTATGCCAAGGATTTCATGATGAACGTTGTTAATTGCAAAGAAGTTCAGCGACGTAGGCATCTGGGCATACAGAATGTAAAACAGCACGGCTTCAATCATTAAAACGAAAGCCACATACATACGGTTTCGATCGCTTTTGTTCTGCTTAAACGCTTCACGGAAGAAGAAGAAAATCACGATGATCGACAGCACGATCAGCACGATATTGGCGACTTTGACGTTATGCATCAGCCATGCACAAACGTACACCATAACCACGGTACCGATGAGCACCAGCAGCAGGTTTTTGAAATTCATCGGTTTGGCATCGGGCTCAGAACCGATGTCACGCACCATGCCGCGACAGCAGAAATAAACCAGCAGTGCGACGACTAAACCAATACCGCATAGGTTATAGGTAACGGCGTAGCCATATTTATCGGCAATAATCGGAGCCAGTGACAATGACAACAGCGATCCGATATTGATAGACATATAAAACAGGGTGAATGCGCCGTCTAAGCGTGGATCTTTTGGCGGATAGCATTTTGATAGCAGGCTGGCCGGGTTGGCTTTAAACAGGCCGTTACCGACGGCGATAGTCCCGAGGGCGATAAAAATCATATCGGGATTATGCAATGACAGGCCGGTCATGAAATAACCGAGCGCCAAGACAATCGCACCCAGCACCATGGTACGTTTGGTGCCAAGCAGATGGTCGCCGACGTAGCCGCCGATGGAGATCAGTCCATAAACCAAAGCAGCAAAGGCACCGAAGGTGATGAAGGCCTGTTCCTGTGAGAAGCCTAGCTGTTTAACGAAGAAAACAGCCAGGATGCCTTGCACGCCGTAGTAACCAAAGCGTTCCCATAGCTCAACAAAGAAAATCATGAAAAACGGTTTAGGTTGCTGCAATAAACCGACTGGGGCGGGCTTATTCATATTAGTTCGCCTTCGAATATTGATTAATTAAGTGTAGGCATGCGCGGAGCCTGCTGCCGAAGATACATCCCTGATGAAATAGAATTCCGTTTTTATATGTTCTGATGCCGTGTTAATGCCAATTTTTGATGATGATGTAGATTATTGTATGGACTGATTGCGATCTTAGTGGTTGATCACACTCTTTAAAAGATGATTCGTGGTTTTTTTGTAGAGAATTCAATGGCCCTACACGAGGTTTTTAGCTGAAGCTTAAAGCATAACCCCACCCGAACCCTCCCCTTGGCAGGGGAGGAACAGTGCTGCGGTGTTTGTAAGAATCTCGATCGGCTCCTCCCCCTGCGAAGGGGGCGGCTGGGAGGGGGTTGGCTGGGTAAAAACAAAAAACGCCCGCAGAGCGGGCGTTGAAAGCTTAATTGATCAGAAGAACGAAAAGGTTAGTCTTCGTCTTCGTCACGCAATGGAACAATCAGCATGTCGATATGTACGGTGTTGATCAGCTGGCGCGCAGAAGACATCAGCTTGCTCCAGAAGTCCTGATGGTGTCCGCACAGTACCAAGTCCATATCGTATTTCTTGATGGCATCAACCAACACCTGACCCAAATCACCGCTGCCGCTTAGGGTTTCGGTAATTGGATAGCCTGCGTTTTGAGAAAGCTCGGTCAAGGCGTGGTGAGTTTCGTCAGAAATACGTTTCTGCATGTCGCCCAGATTCACGTCAATTAGGCCGGTGTACAGGTCAGAATAGTTAACATCCACGTGAATCAGAGAAACTTTAGCGTCATAAGGGCGCGCCATAGATACTGCTTTCTCAACCAAGATGTTACTTTCTGGGGAAAGGTCTACAGCAACCAGAATGTGTTTATAAGCCATAAGTTTACTCCTTCCATAAAGCCGGTTAACGGGGTAGCAGGCATTAGGTGTCGCTACCTGGCTTTTCTTGCATGCCTGCATGTTAGCATCGTTTATACCCATCATACTTCAAGCTGCATTTTTGTTGGCTGTGCCCACTCAATGCAACTCGAATTATTTAGGGTGTAGATCACGAGGGTGTCGTTTTGCTCACACTCGCCACTCAAATCCTTAACATATTGCTTCTATCTATTGTTTTACTCTTTTGAGCCAAGGCTGCACATACTTTCGTCACAAAAGTCGCGGTATTACACATTAAAACTGCGTAAGCGGCGAAAAAATCGTCTTATTAGACACTCAGCATCGTGCGCTTTAGCCTGTGGCTTAAAATAGTAGACCCGTTTTTTATAAGGATAGCGTGGCTGTAAAGCAAGAGCTGATTATCTTGTGAGGAAAGATTTTCACCTTTTTTTGCTTTTGTTATCTGCTTTATCTCTATTGGGCCGATTTCTTATAGGGATTAATCGCGAGGTAAAATCATTAGCCAGCGTATTCTGCGCTTTATCGCTTAGCCCGCTAAATTAATTCTGTGATCCCCATACCGTTTCTCCGTTCCTTTCCTAAACTAATTAATGGGCAGTGTAGCGGAGCGTTAATCGTTATCTTGCTTCCTGCATTTTGCCGACGTTGATAATAACCATCGTGGTTTAGCCTGATGATGCCTGTCGAGCTAAGGTTGTCTGGCGAGAAAATAAATAGAAAGGCACCGTTATCTCACCGCTGATGTTTGGCTAGAGAAGATGCCTGGAGGAGATCATGATTAATACCGTCGCGCTTTTTTGGGCGCTGTTTTTTGTGTGCGTGATTAACATGCTGCGCTATTACTCCTCATTGCGTGCGTTGCTGGTGGTATTACGTGGTTGCGACCCGCTGCTTTATCAATATGTTGACGGCGGTGGTTTCTTTACTTCGCACGGGCAGCCGAGCAAACAGGTGCGTTTGGTGCGTTATATTCAGGCTCAGCGCTATCTTGATCACCATGACGATGAGTTTATTCGCCGTTGCGAACGGCTACGCCGTCAGTTTATTTTAACCAGCGGTCTATGTGGTTTGGTGGTGGTTAGCCTGTGTGCCATGGCCGTTTGGTATTAACCTGTGAGGGGAGTATTCGGCGCAACAGGATGTTGCCGAAAGGTAAAAGTGAAAAATAATGATTGCAGGCACGATGCACATTGATTAGTTTGAAAAGGTATTCAATTTTAGGAAATCCTAACGTGCAAGCAGTTAACCTCCAACTCAGCCTCCTTCTCCTTATCATCTAGGTGGCCTGCACGCATTCAAATTTCACAAGGCCGCCGGAAGGGCGGCCTTGTTGTTTCTAGCACCCTCCGGCAGCGTTTATTCAACACCGGAGCATCAACATGAAGTTCAGCATTTTTACCTCCCCTCGGAGGTTCGCATGAGTCAGCAGTGGTCATCTCGAATTGGGCATATTTTGGCTGCCGCAGGTTCTGCAATTGGCATTGGTGCTATTTGGAAATTCCCTTACGTTTCAGCAACCAACGGCGGCGGCGCATTTCTGATCGTGTTTCTGGTGTTCAGTTTTACGCTGGGGCTGGCCGTGTTTATGGCCGAGACGCTGCTGGGCAGCCATACCCGCGAGGGCGTAGTAAAGGCATTTAAACAGCTGGCAGGACGTCACTGGGGCTGGGTTGGCGTATTGGGCGTAACGTGCTCATGGTGCATCTTCAGTTTCTATAGCGTGGTGGGCGGTTGGACGGTGGGATATACGTTCATGGCTGCTGCGGGCAAGCTGAATATTACTGATTCAAGCCAGCTGAATTCGCTGTTTACCGATTTTATTAGCAACCCGTTTTTGCCGGTAATTACCCACCTGCTGTTTGCAGCGCTGACCTGCTATGTGGTGCTAGGCGGCGTGCAGCGCGGCGTTGAGAAAGCGGTTAAGATCATGATGCCGTTGTTATTCTTAATTATGCTGGTGCTGATTGTAGTGGGTATGACGCTGCCGGGATCGAGCGCTGGGCTGAAGCTGTTCCTGTATCCAGATTTTAGCCATCTGAGCGGAAAAAGCGTTTTGGACGCGCTGGGGCTGGCGTTCTTCTCGCTGTCGATTGGTTTAGGTATTCATGTGACCTACGGGGCCTATTTGCCGGATAGCAAAGGCATTGCGCGCTCAAGCGTTTGGGTTGTCACGCTGTCGTGTCTGGTTTGTGTGCTGGCGGGTTTGATGATTTTCCCTGCGTTAAGCTCGGCGGGTCTGGACCCTGCCGCAGGTCCTGGATTGACGTTTATGACCATGCCTGTGTTCTTTGCTCATTTGCCGGGCGGTGCCGTGTTGGCCGTGGCTTTCTTCTTGCTGTTGCTGGTGGCCGCGCTGTCATCGTCGATTTCTCTGTTAGAAAATATCGTAGCCTTTACTCAGGGGCGCTGGGGTTGGTCGCGCCGCAATGCGAGCCTGATTATCACTGCAAGTATTATGCTGGCGGGTATTCCTGTGACCTTATCGTTTGGTGAATTAAGCGGCCTTACGCTGGGTGGAAAATCGCTGTTTGATGTGCTGGACTTCTTAACCTCGAATCTGATGATGCCGTTGTTCGGCATTATTATCTGCTTGGTATTTGGCTGGTCGCCGCGTGCAGCAACGCTGATGCCAGAGGATATTTCTCCTTTCTGGCGTGCAAGCCTGCGTATCACCTGGCGTTACATTGGCCCGCTGTTTATCGGTGTGATTTTGGTGCGAGGGTTGATGTAAGGTAAAAAAAAGCCCGTTCAATGAACGGGCTTTTTGATAGTTGGAATACGTTAAATCACGAAGGTCAGCGCCAGCCAGTACAAACCACCAGAAAGCACAATCGCAACTGGAAGGGTAAGAACCCATGCCAGTAGAATGCTTTTGATCGTTTTACTCTGTACACCGCCGCCGTCCACAATCATGGTACCTGCAACCGCAGAAGAGAGTACCTGAGTGGTGGAAACGGGCATACCGGTATAGCTTGCCACGCCGATCGAGATGGCGGCAGTCATCTGCGCAGAAACGCCTTGCGCATAGGTCATGCCTTTCTTACCAATCTTCTCGCCGATGGTGGTTGCTACGCGACGCCAGCCAACCATGGTACCCAGAGACAGCGCCAGAGCCACAGCGACGATAATCCACATCGGTGCATACTCAACGGTCTCTAACAGGTCTTTACGCAGGTCGTTCAGGAAGCGCTTATCCTGAGCGTCTGTTTCTGGCAGCTTGGCAACTTTATCCGCCGTATCAGCCACACACATCAGCAAACGACGCATCTGATTACGTTGATCAACGCTCAGTTCATCGTAGCGTTGCAGGTTGTTCAGCAGTGCTTTGCTGTGATCGATGGCAATCAGTGCGCGTGAAGAATCACAATGGAAATCATTGCTGCTGGTGCTTGGTGCAACAGGCTGATGTTCTTCAATGCCAACGATATGCGGCAGTGCTTCCTGATGCTTCTGATAATACTGTTCCAGATGCGTGATTGCATCGCGGGTACGCGTGATGTCATAGCCAGTGGCGTCCATGTTAACCACAAAGCCGGCCGGAGCCACACCAATCAATACCAGCATCAACAGACCAATGCCTTTCTGACCGTCGTTAGCACCGTGAGAGAAGCTCACGCCGACAGCAGACAGGATCAGGGCAATACGTGTCCAGAACGGTGGCTTACGTTTGCCATCAATCTTTTCACGCTCAGCAGGTGTCATATGCATACGGCGACGTTTTTTTGTGCCGCTCCAGTAACGACGCAGAACAAATACCATCAGGCCGGCCAAAACCAGACCGATGAGTGGCGAGAGAATCAACGATAGGAAGATTTCCAGCATCTTCGGAATGTTGAGTGCATCCACCACGGAAGTGTTGGTCATCAGTGCGTTTGTCAGTGCAATACCGATAATCGCGCCGATTAGCGTGTGAGAACTGGAGGCCGGCAGACCAAAGTACCAGGTGCCGAGGTTCCAGATAATCGCAGCTAGAAGCAGAGAGAACATCATCGCCAGACCGTGAGTCGAGCCCACGTTCAACAGCAAATCTGTTGGGAGAAGGTGCACAATTGCGTAGGCGACGCTGAGGCCACCCAACATCACACCTAAGAAGTTGAAAACACCCGCCATAACGACCGCGATCTGCGAGCGTAGTGCACGAGTATAGATAACTGTTGCGACTGCGTTTGCTGTGTCATGGAAACCATTGATGGCTTCATAAAACAAAACAAACATCAGTGCGAGGACTAACATAAGGCCAGTGTGAAAATCCAGCCCTGCAAATAGATGTAGCATAAGCGTTACGCCAGTTAGTGGTCATGAACGCGGCGCATTATCTGCGAGAACGCGTGCTGGGGAAAAGCAAAATATGACGTTTTTTTGATTTGTTTACATTGGAAATGAATACATATCTCGGATTAGTCCTATAATTTCAGTGTGTTGAGTGAATATCTTAAGATTAATTTTTTCTTCCGCTGGCGGTGAAGAATTACCCCGTTTACAATCCCCCGCCGCGGGTCTGGGATTATTTCGCCATTTATTACCAGATTAGCTCATATTGGAAAAATCGGTATTTACGTTCGTGGTTGTGTTCAAAACCGCGAAATAAGAGGTTATGTGTGGAAAATTTTGATGTAGTGATCGTTGGCGCTGGTGCCGCTGGCCTGTTTTGTGCTGCTCAGGCAGGGCAACTTGGTTTGCGGGTGCTGGTTGTTGATAACGGCAAAAAAGCAGGACGCAAAATCCTGATGTCGGGTGGCGGTCGCTGCAACTTTACTAACATGTATGCTGAGCCTGCGGCATATTTGTCGCAGAATCCACACTTCTGCAAATCAGCGTTGGCGCGTTATACCCAGTGGGATTTTATTGAACTGGTGAGTCGCTACCAAATTGCCTATCACGAGAAAACCTTGGGCCAGCTTTTTTGCGACGATTCCGCTGAGCAGATCGTGGATATGTTGCTAAAAGAGTGTGAGCTGGGACAGGTGGTTATTCGCTTGCGCAGTGAAATTTTGAGCGTTGAGCGGATGGAGAACGGTGAGTTTTCTCTGCAGCTAAACGGCGAGCAGGTTATCTGCAGATCGCTGGTGATTGCCAGCGGTGGCCTTTCTATGCCAGGCCTTGGTGCGACGCCTTTCGGTTATAAAATCGCCGAGCAGTTTGGTCTTAAGGTACTGCCGACGCGCGCTGCGTTGGTGCCGTTTACGCTGCATAAACCGCTGTTAGATCATCTACAAACACTGTCGGGCGTGGCCGTTCCTTCGGTTGTGACCGCTGAATCAGGCACCAGCTTCCGCGAAAGTATTCTGTTTACCCATCGTGGTTTGTCAGGCCCGGCGATTTTACAGCTTTCCAGCTATTGGCAGGCCGGTGAAAAAGTCACTATCAATTTACTGCCAGATTGCGATCTGTCTGCTTTTCTCGATGCAGAGCGCATTGAGCATCCGAATCAGAGCCTGAAAAATACGCTGGCAAAACAGCTTCCTAAACGTTTGGTTGAGTGCTTACAAACTTTGGGGCAAATCCCAGACGTAACGTTAAAGCAGTTAAATGCTGCGCAGCAGATGCAGGTGGTGGAAACATTACAGGCATGGCAGGTGCTCCCGAACGGTACTGAGGGCTATCGTACCGCAGAGGTGACGTTAGGCGGCGTTGACACCAATGAGCTGTCGTCAAAAACTATGCAGGCGCACAAAGCACCGGGGTTATTCTTTATCGGCGAAGTGGTAGATGTAACCGGCTGGCTGGGGGGATATAACTTCCAATGGGCGTGGAGCTCTGCTTGGGCCTGCGCGCAGGCGCTGGCAGCACGATAAAACCTCTCTTCCGCCCCGACCGGGGCGGATCGACTTGAGCGTTACCCTTTCAGCCACGCTTGCCCTTCGACTTTCATTTCTGTTTCCAGAGAGCTTCCTTTGCTGGCAAATTCGCGCGATAGCGGGAAACCACTCTTTTCCAACAGGTATGCCAGTGGCGCGTAGGCGATAGGGAATTTTTCCGCCGTGGCTTTATCGATTTCAACGATGCCCTGTGGGAAGTTGAACGAGCCAAAATCATAGATAGACTGGCGGCGTGTGATTTTCCACACTCCGTTACGTTTTTCGACCCAGTCGTAAAAACGGTTATGAACGCTGGCACCGAGTTTCATTTGCGCATTTTCAATCACGATCATCGCGTTGGTTTCAACGATGGCTTTGTCGCCGTTAAACTGGATCATCGGTGAGCCGATCAGATGTTTAGTGACTAACGCAGAATTTCCCATGCGCTGGGAGCCTTTCACGAACTCGGTAAATAACCCTTCAAACCAAGTCACCTCGATGGTTCCGTCTGGGTGAAACAGTTCCAGCATTTTGTCCCATTCGGCCAGATCCCTGTGCATCCAACCCGTCATTAAATCGGCAATGGTTAAACGATCTTCCCAAGAATTTGTCATGTGATGTCTCTAAGTAGGATGAGCAGCATGTTGCTGATTGTGTTGTTGGCGCACGAATGGCACTAAAAATCAGTATAGGCTGCTGGTGATTAAATTAATTATGCGAGAAGTGCCGCAGAGATTATTCCATGCCGCTGGGGATACATTTTTTGTTTGCGAAGCAGGGTAAACAACGGCGTTTAGTGGTTAGCCATCTCATTCAATTCACTCTACATTGCGCTCAAATTTTCATCGCAAAACGCTTGCTATGATATCAATTTTTGATATCGTTATTGCGTGAGCGACACGGATGAGGTGCAAGGATGTCGACTCATAAACTCAGCGCCAGACACCAACGAACGCTATACGTCATTTTCACTAACCCGCCGATACGAACGTTAGAGTGGCGGAAGATTGAAAACTTGTTAATCGCTCTAGGTGCTGTGGTTTCTGAAGGCCAAGGCTCGCGCGTTAAATTTGAAATCGGTGGTGTTGTTGTATTGCTCCATCGTCCGCATCCTAGGAAGGAGGCGAAGATCTATCAAATAACAGAATTGAGAGCTTTTCTTGAAGTGGTGGGAGTTATTCCATGAATGAAATGACTTACAAAGGCTATACCGCACGTATTGAATATAGCCATGAAGATAACTGTTTAGTTGGCCGTTTGGCTGGTATTCGCGACTTAATTAGCTTTCATGCCGACAACGTGGCTGATTTGCGTAAAGAGTTTGAGATTTCGGTTGATGACTATCTGGAATATTGCGCCTCACGAGGGCGTGAGCCACAGCGCCCCGCGAGCGGAAAAATTAGCCTGCGTGTGCCGCCGGATGTGCATTCACAGATCAATGTGGCCGCCGAGGTTGCAGGTAAAAGCGTGAACCAGTGGATTACCGATACCTTAGTTAAAGCCTGTTCTTAATATAAAAAAGCAAAAGCCGCGGCATGATGACCGCGGCTTTTAGGCTTAATCAGAGTTCGAGATTAGAACCACTGTCCGAAACGACGAATATAGAAACGTTTCATTAGCTGAGTGACAACGCAATAGCTGAACAGCGTACCCACTAACCATGGGAAGTACTGCCATGGCAGCGGCTCTAAGCCCACCCACGCACCGAGCGGTGAGAACGGAATATAAATGCCAAGTGCCATGATGATACCCGTGGTGAGCATAACCGGCAGCGCCGCCGTGCTTTGAATGAACGGGATCTTCTGGGTACGCAACATATGTACAACCAGTGTTTGTGACAGCAAGCCTTCAATAAACCAGCCAGACTGGAACAACGCCTGATGCTCAATGCTGTTGGCAGCAAAGACAAACCACATAATGGCGTAGGTCGTGATATCAAAAATGGATGACGTCGGCCCAATCCACAGCATGAAACGCCCGATGTTTTTGGCATCCCATTTACGTGGCTTGCGTAGGAACTCTTTGTCCATTTTGTCCCATGGCAGAGTCAGCTGTGAAATGTCATACATCAAGTTTTGCAGCAGCAGCTGAATGGCGAGCATTGGCAAGAACGGAATGAATGCGCTTGCGACCAACACGGAGAACACGTTGCCAAAGTTAGAACTGGCGGTCATGTTCAGGTACTTGATGATGTTCCCGAAGGTTTCACGACCGGTGATGACGCCTTCTTCCAGCACCATCAGATCTTTTTCCAACAGAATGATATCGGCTGACTCTTTGGCAATATCGGTGCCGGTATCTACGGAGATTCCCACGTCGGCATCGCGCAGGGCTGGGGCATCATTGATACCATCACCCAAGAAACCAACGGTATGATCGTTGCTTTGTAGCGCTTTCAGTACGCGTGATTTTTGCAGCGGCGTTAGCTTCGCAAACACGGTGCGTTGCTCGGCCAGCAAGGCAAGGTGCTCGTTGCTCATGCCTTCAATTTCGCTGCCCAGCAGAGGCTCTCCCGGTTCTAATCCCACGTCACGGCAGATTTTGCTGGTGATAATAGGGTTATCGCCGGTCAAAACTTTAACCATTACGCCGTTTTCACGCAGCGCGGTGATCGCTTCTGCCGCAGACTCTTTTGGTGGATCGAGGAACGTCAGCAATCCGCAGATCACCAAATCGCGCTCATCGCTGTTGCTCAGCGGGAAAACGCAGCCATCAATACCTAAATCACGAGTACCGACCATCAGCACGCGGAAGCCTTGCTCATTATAGTGAGTGGCTAATTTCATTAGTTCGGCACGTGCGCTATCGTCGAGCGGCAAAATGTTGCCGTCATCGCTAATGTGCGTGGCAATGGCCAGCATCTCTTCGACGGCGCCTTTGCAAATCAACGTATGGCGACGTTGTTCATCACTCACCACAATCGACAGGCGGCGGCGAATAAAGTCGAATGGCAGTTCGTCAATTTTGCTAAACCGCGCCATGGCCTCAACTTCAGGGCGAGCACGCCCGAAGCGGATCACCGCTTTATCCATTAAGTTTTTCATGCCGCTCTGGTGGTAGCTGTTTAGCCATGCCAGCTGCAGCACTTCTTTATTCTCGTGCCCATTGATGTCGATGTGATGCTCAAGAATGATGCGGTCTTGGGTTAGCGTACCGGTTTTATCCGTGCACAGAACGTCCATAGCACCAAAGTTTTGAATGGCATTCAAACGCTTAACCACCACTTTACGACGGGACATGGTAATTGCCCCTTTCGCCAAGTTAGAGCTCACGATCATTGGCAGCATTTCAGGGGTTAAACCCACGGCAACCGCCAAAGCAAACAGCGCGGCATCTGCCCAATCGCCTTTGGTGAAGCCGTTGATTAACAGAACAACAGGCACCATCACTAACATAAAGCGGATCAGCAGCCAGCTAACGCTGTTAACACCACGGTCAAACGACGTTTGGGTGCGTGTGCCAACAATGGATTTAGCCAGAGAACCAAAATAGGTTTTGCCACCGGTGGCAACTACCACGGCTTTGGCGGTGCCGCTGGCCACGTTGGTTCCCATCAGACAAATGTTGGACAGCTCTAATAGCTCGCTTTCGCTATTATCGCTGCTGCATGATTTTTGGCTAATGCTGGCGGTAACATCATATTTTTCAATCGGAATCGCTTCACCGGTCAGAACGGCTTGGCTGATAAACAGATCGCGCGATTCAATCAATTTAACGTCGGCAGGAACCATATCGCCTGCGGAAAGCAGAATAATATCGCCCGGGACCAGCTCTTGCAGAGGGATCTCTTTGCACTCGCTTTTGGCCGCAGGATGCGCACGACGCAGCACCGTAGCGGTGGTTCTCACCATTGATTTCAGCGCATCAGCGGCTTTATTGGTGCGAAACTCCTGCCAGAAACGCAGTAATCCGCTCAATGACACCATGATCAAAATAATGATTACGCCAATGAGATCGGTTTCTTCACCGCGTTGCAGCGGTAGCCAGTAGTCGGTGAAGAAACTGATCGCAGCCAGCACGATCAGAACAAAAATGAAGGGATTGTTAAACGCGCTGATTAACTGCACCAAAGCAGGCGGCACTTTTTCATGAGCAACCTGATTTGGGCCAGTTTCCAGCAGGCGTTGGCGTGCATCTTCTTCCTCAAGTCCACTGAGGTTTGAAGAGAGGTTAGAGAGGGTCGCATCCAAGCTGACCGCAGATTCTTCTGCAATCAGATAGGTGACTTTTTTCTTGTCTTTGCGGCTGCGTTTTTCAGCGGCCTGTTCGATTCTCTGGGTCATAACACAGTACTCATCACTGTTTTTTTGCGTGCAGAAATCCGCCCCAAAAATGAGGAGTTTTCTTTCGCAAATTGCTTAATTAGCCAAGGGCTAAGAGTATGCGTTGCAGATTAGGGACGGAGTTTGCTCACGTCAGCCCGTGCAACGCGGGTAACGTTGCTTCTGGGGTGCTCGTCCATATTGATTCCTTACGCCTCGCGGCGAGAGTCTTTGCTGTGTGTCCAAAGTGGACGTATATCAAAATACCGGCGTGAGAGAGCCTTCCTGCGCAGGTTGATTAGGTGCAATCAACAGCAACAAGAAAAGCGGACGCGAGAAAGTAGGTGACGTAAACGTTACCGACAACTCACATCGATAGACTTCTACCCGGAGGGAATAGGGCGCGAGTATAAATATGCATGATAACTGTCCGCATCAAATCCATCAGCCTATTGGCTGATAGCGTCTTTTATGGGTACGCAACAGTTCTGGTATGAGAAGTGATGCTGCCCGCCGAGTCTGGCAAGCAAAGCATCTGGGGAGATAGTCAGCTTGCCAGTGATATATCACTGCTATGTAAGTTACTACTCTGACTTTCCAAGGAAGGATCTCCGCTGATTAACTGCGCAAACTATAAGTGCGGTTATTGGTTATGTAAAGGTTGATTTGATAAACCAATAGTCAACGTAAGTGATTTATTGCATCTACTTGTAACGGAGCTGCAAAAACACGGTTTATCTTATTTTTGCGAAAATTGATCGCGACGCGACTATGTATTTTTGTAAAAAACCACGTTTTTAGATATGACCCCAAAAATGTACACCCTGCACAAAAATGGGGCGATTTTTTGTAGTCCAAAAAGCGAGTATTCATAATAAACATGCTAATTATATGTAAAACATGGTGTTTTTTTACCTTGCATTCACAAATGTTATCGATTTAGCACCTGAAATAGGTCTTACTTTCGAATGAAATAACATTTAATTAACACCTCATTCACTTTGTGGGTATAGGAATCTTCTGAGCAGTCTGTTAGTCTTTTTCTCACTTTCTATCTAGCAACGTTTATAAGGATGAACTGAATCGAATTAAAAAATAAATAACAAATTTCTTGGTTAATTACGCATATTCCTCTCTGATAAGAGGAACGCTTCCTGCTATGTGAACGCATAGAAAAGTGGTGTTAGCCGATATAAAGGTGAGGGATCATGAATACATTTTTGTTTGTTTTGAAATGCACTTTTAATTCGACGTTTTTGTTTTCCTTAGATAACTAAAAACTTGCTTTAGGTTTCTACTGCAGAGTGATCGCGCTTCACTCTGCAGTAAACACCAAACGGCCCGTTTTTATTCTAGCGACTAAAAAAACAGGGATTTTTAAATTAATAAAATCGTTAAAACAAATAACGATAGTCATCTGTATAAATTAAAGGATAGAACCTAATGAATAAATCTATTTTATCAATCGCATTAATGGCGGGCTGTTTTGTTTCTGCATCTGCAATGGCAATCAGTGCGAATACTATCACTTTCCAAGGTGAAGTTACCGCTCAGACTTGCTCTGTTTCTATTAACGGAAATGACGCTAGCCCGATTGTTTTACTGCCAACCGTAGCTGCTACAGATTTAGCTGCATCTGGTGATACTGCTGGCCAAACGATATTTACTCTGGGCGTAACAGGCTGCACCAAAAATGATGCGGCAGACACCAATATTAAAACCGTTTTCGTTGGTAATAACGTGACCAATAGCGGCAACTTGGGTAATACCGGTGGTGCAGGAAACGTTGAATTACAAATCCTGAAAAGTACTCAAGACACTGCGGGTATTAATTTAACGAGCCCACAAAGCGTTGACGGTCTGGTTCTGAAACAAGGTGATACCGAGGCTACGCATGATTTCGCTGTCCAGTATTATGCGACTGCAGCAGCAACAGCAGGCACCGTAGCGGGCTCATTACAGTACGCAATTTCTTACCAGTAAGTCATACAGACCGGGATGCCGGTCTGTAAATTATTTAGGAACAACAATATGTTATCTGTCAGGGATGTTTTTACTGGATGTGTTTTGGCGCTCTGCTGGGTTGCTTCGGCTCAGGCAAGCGTGGTGATGACAGGAAACCGTGTGGTTTATCCTGCGCAAAACAAAGAGGTAAATATCCAACTGACTAATCACGATGATTTTCCTAATGTGATTCAGGTATGGATGGACAGCGGTAATGAAGACTCAACGCCTGAAACAGGTCAAGCGCCATTCATTATTACACCGCCATTTTTTAAAATGGCGGCAAAAGCAGGCCAAACCGTACGGCTAATGTTTACTGGGGCACAATTACCTCAGGATCGTGAGTCCGTCTATTACCTTAATTTTTTGCAAATTCCACCAAGAGAAGCAAAAAGTAGCAGTAATCAAATGTTGATAATGTTGCGTAACCGAGTGAAGGTTTTTTATCGCCCTGCTGGAATAACGACATCGCCTGCTGAGATTGCTCAACACGTAAAACCAAAAATAGTTCAGCGTGGAAATACTTACGCGCTGGAACTAGAAAATTTGAGCGGCTATTACCTGTCTATTTCGGGGGCTAGCATTTTGTCAGAAAATAAAGCGATTCAACTCGGAAACAAAATGATCGCCCCGTTTAGTTCTGATGCATGGCCGGTGACAAGCAAAATTAAAAATCCTGAGTTAACGATTAATTATATTAACGATCAGGGAGCAAAAATAACGCACCGTTACCAATTATGATGGATTCCTCATTCATCTCAGGGAATGAGAGGGTATTTAGATGAATAATCGTAAATTAGCTTCATGGGTTACCTGTGCATTATTCCCGATGAGCGTTTATTCGTGGGCGACAGATAATAGTCAATATACCTTTGATGAGTCATTGTTTTTAGGTGGTGGTTTTGCTAAGGGACTAAAGCGTTTTAATACGGATAATAATACCGCTGCGGGAAAATATTCAGTCGATATTTATCTGAATGGCCGTTTTATGCAGCGGGACAGCGTTGACTTTGTTAACAACTCCGCTCAAGAAAAGAGCGAACCTTGCCTCAGCCGCGATTTTTATTTGGAGTCGGGTGTTAACGAAAGTTCGCTGCCGCCCGTCGATAAAACCGCCGATCCACAAGAGAAAGCGGTATGTCAGGCGCCTGAGCAGCTGCTAAAAGGAGCCAGTTGGGCCTTTGACCAACCTCGGCTGCGTCTGGATCTCTATATTCCTCAGGCTTTACTTGCTCGCTCACCGCGTGATGCGGTTCCCGTGGAGAGTTGGGAGGCGGGGGAATCGTTAATGTTCCTCAACTACAGCACTAACTACTATCAAAGCCGCTATCGCTCAGGCTCTGGTGGCACCAGCCAGTATGGTTTTCTTGGTTTGAAATCAGGTATTAACCTAGGTTTATGGCAGCTACGCCAGCAATCATCGGCAACGTATAGCCAGTCGCCGAGCCAAACTCATTATCAGTGGCAATCTCTGCAAACCTACCTACAAAGGCCGATTGCAGCATTGAACAGCAACTTAATGATTGGCCAAAGCTACAGTGGTGGCTCGTTGTTTGGCAGCATGGCGTTCAACGGTATCAAGCTGGAAACTGACCAACGAATGTGGCCACAGTCGCGGCGTGGATATGCGCCTGAGATCCGAGGAACAGCGCAAACCAACGCGCGGGTAGTAGTGAGCCAAAATGGCCGTACTATCTACGAAACCAACGTCCCTCAGGGGCCTTTTGTTATTGATGATTTGAGCAGCACCCACTATGAAGGTGACTTGAAGGTTGAAGTCATTGAAGCAAATGGGCGTAGCTCAACGTTTACCGTGCCATTTTCTGCGGTACCTGATTCGATGCGTCCTGGCGTTGGCCGTTATAACGCGCTGATCGGGAAAGCTCGTGATTACGGTGGTACACAGAACCTGTTCGGTGATTTCACCTATGAACGCGGGATTTCCAATAGCCTTACCGGCAACCTCGGCGTGCGTGTTGCTGATGATTATCAGGCTATTTTGGCCGGTGGTGTATGGAGTCATTGGCTAGGTGCATTCGGTGTGAACACCACGTGGTCACACGCCAAAATTGATGATGAACAAAGTCAGTCTGGGTGGCGTGTGCAGGCTTCGTATAGCCGAACGTTCGACTATACCGGTACCAACGTTGCGCTGGCGGGCTATCGCTATTCCACGGAAGGCTACCGTGAGCTGAGTGACGTATTAGGCGAACGAGCCAGTAAAAAACAGGGCTCAAATAATGTTTTCAAGTCAGATACGCTGAACCAGCGTAATCAGTTTACCGCGATGATTAACCAGACGTTGGGTGATTATGGCAGTTTGTATTTGTCAGGATCGGTGATGGATTACTACGATAATCAATCACGTAATACGCAGCTTCAACTGGGTTATTCCAACAGTTGGAAAAGCATCAGCTACAACTTGGCGATTAGCCGTCAGCAGTCGGTATACCGTAACCAGATGGATATTGGTGGTGATGATGACTCTGAGCGTAGATATTCCTCTTCCTACGTAGGCAATACTGAGAACCTGATTACGCTAACGTTCTCAATCCCGCTTTCGTTTGGCGGACGTGAAAACTACGTTTCGACGTCGCTCAGTCATGCTGGTAGCTCAGGTAACTCAGCGCAAACATCCCTTTCGGGCATGTTAGACGAGCAAGGAACGCTGAATTATTCGGTATATGCCGGATATCAGCAAAATCGCGAGAACCAAGCGGGTAGTACTAAGAACTGGGGTGCGAATCTGCAAAAGAACTCTGCGTTCGGTACGCTTAACGGCAGTTATTCTGCCTCGAGTGAATATACCCAATGGGGCTTAGGGGGACGCGGTGCCGCTGTGATTCATCAGGGAGGCGTCACGGTTGGGCCTTATTTGAGTGAAACGTTTGGGTTGGTTGAAGCCAAAGGCGCTAAGGGCGCATTGGTGAAAAATGGACAGGGTGCCCGTATCGACAGCAATGGCTACGCTATTATTCCGTCGCTGACGCCTTATCGTTACAACACGATCAGCCTTGATCCTAAAGGGATCAATAAGCATACCGAGCTTAAGAGTACGCAAAGCCGCGTGATCCCGTACGCGGGCGCCGCCGTGAAAGCATCTTTCGATACGTTGAGTGGCTATGGTGTGCTAATCAAAGCCAAAATCAATGGCACCGATGCTTTACCGATGGGGGCCAACGTGGTGGATGACCAAAATCACGTGGTAGGGATGTCTGGCCAAGCGAGCCTGATTTATGCCCGTGTGCGTGAGCGTCAAGGCACGCTAACCGTGCGTTGGGGTGAAAGTGCGCAAGAGATGTGCCGCGTGAGCTACGTTTTACCAGAGTCGTCTGAAGAGCAGGAGTTGGTTTCTGTTTCTGGGCAATGTGTACATTAAGGGGACAGAAATGTTCAGGATGAAAGCCAACACCAGTGCAATATCAACGCTTTTCCTGCTGATGATATCCTCATCTGCGATCGCCAATTGCACAAAAATTACGGCTCAATCACAGCTTAGCAGCCCCAGTGATGGGGTGGCGAGCTCATGGCCCGGTAGTTTAGATAACAACAACGGCTCTTTAGGATTGCCTAGCGTTGTGGATATCAGCACCAGCAATGATTTCCAGCCTGATGGCACGCTATTAGCCTCTAGCGTCGCACCGTTTACTTCCTACGCGATTAACTCGGGCTATGAGAGTGAGCGAGTGTTATTTCGCTGCGATGCGGCGGATGCAAATCAGATATTTGAGATGTATGCCACTAACGGCGATGCGGCCTATGCCGGTCTATATGATGACGGCAGCATTACCGGCGTCGCTCCGAAGGCTTATGCTACCTATGTACGTAACGTTGCTATTCGGTTTACCAATATGGAGACCGGCCAATTTTACGACAAAATATGGAAATCACGCCTGCTTACCGGGCTTGATACCGATAGCCAAGGCCGTTTGCTGATTAAAGCGAAAAATTTTAGCGCGGTGCAAACTGAAGTTTTTCGTTTGAACTATGCCCGTGCAGGTACCAATAACGCCGCCAGCTATTTATATGCTTATACCCAGCCAAATGCGTATATCGCATTTCGTGGTCCGGGGATTACCGGCCCAGCCGATGGTGCTGATTCACAGACTAGCTTTCCCGGCTGGTATGGCACTTGGCCTGCATCAATTGGGCTGTATAAATATGTGACGTTTCGCCGTGGGGCGACCTGTAAGGTCAGCAATTTCACACCGGTGGTGACATTGCCAGCGATCAACATCAGTGCGCTACAGGCAGGACAGGTGAGCCAGTCACCGTTTACGCTGGATTTCCAATGTCAGTCTGCCGCGACTTCTGGTTTGAAGACTGGTCAGATAGCGCTGGGGTTTTTAGCTCCGCCGGCTAGCGTTGCGGCCGCAACTCAATATGGGCTGATAACGTCAGGCGCAGCGAACTATTTACTTGATGAACAGTATGGTACACAGGGCCATGCCCGCGGCGTGGGGGTAAAGATCTACCGTAATAACCAGCCGATGCAGTTTTTAACTACGGACACTACCAAAACTACCGGCTGGTCACCGATTCTTGGCGGCGATCAAACGAAAGTGGATTCAAATACGGCTCAGGGGATTGATAGCTACACCGAAACCTTTATGGCTCAGTTAGAGAAATTTGGCTCGGATGAACTTACCGCAGGGAGCTATCAGGCGCATGCACAGATTCTTATCCGTATTCAGTAATATTGGCTGCATTATTTTTGCTCTGCTAGGTGTAGCAAATGTGCAGGCAGCGGTGAACGCAGAGGCGACTCGCGTGGTATTTAACGATGGTGAAACGGAAGCGTCGTTGCAGCTTGTGAATAAAAACACCTATCCCGTAGTGGTTCAGGCATGGTCTGATGATGGAGATCCACAGGCAACACCGGATAAAAGTGCTTCTCCTGTTCTGGTATTGCCCGCGGTATTTAAGCTGCAACCTGAAGAGATGACGAACTTGCGCTTGATGGTGATGGATAACCAACTGCCAAAAGATCGAGAGTCTATGTTTTGGTTGAATGTTTATGAGATCCCCCCGCGCCTGGCAGGCGATTCCGTGCAAAAAATTACGATTGCATTACGCACTCAAATGAAGCTCTTTTTACGACCTAAAGGGCTAGATAAGCTACAGGAATCTGTTGGTAAAAAGATCAAATTTGTGCGGCAAAAAGAGAGTCTGATGATTGAAAATCCGACCGAATATTATTTAAGCTTTATTGGTGTGACAATAAGTAATATTCCTTTAGATATTGGAACATTATCGCCCAAAAGCCATCATCAGATTACGTTGCCTTCGGGCTTAGAAAATACGAGCAAAAAGATATCCTTCTCGCTAATAAACGATGAAGGGAACTACTGGGATTACACCCAGATAATCAACTAATCATTTAAGTTACCATTTTTCATGGCAGCTATTTCAGATGTGACTAGTGATATTTATCTGTGACTGTACCGGCGCTACATTAATGTCGAATTTGTCGGGTCGATATCTAAGCAATATAGAACAAAAGCAAAATATAAGCCCATGTATTCTTCCGCTAAAGTAATGAATGAATCATGCAAGGTAAGCGTCATATTTTCATGAGGCGTCATAAGATTTTTCTTGGCTGCGGCATCAACAATCCTTCGCAAATGAGTACGTGAAACAGAAGTTTCTTTCGCTATTTGGCTATAAGATATATTGGCAGTGACACTTTGATTTTCCTTTTGTTTTAATGACTCTATGTAAAGACGAATAAATATCATATGTCCTGCGTCTTTTAATAAGAACACTTGAGAATCAGGAAGAATATTGCTCACAATGACATCATTGAACATCAGATCAGCGCAGCGGATAAAGAAGCTTTTTAATCCCTCATAGTTATCAAGGTGATCTTTTTCTAAGCGATAGTCCGGCAGAAGATCGGGGAAAATAGCGAGAGAATTTGCTAAATAACGACGAGTCTCATCCAAACCTTTTTCGGTTGGGTTGAACAATAAAATTCGTTTGTCTTTTTCGCTTTTTTTGACATTAAGCCTTCCGCCGACACGAAGGAAAAACATTAATGATTCCAAGCTATTATGGCTTCCTAGGCCGTGGCTTACACAGTGGTTTTTAACATCGGATAATGTAGGGTCTTTACGTGTAAAATAAAAACATAATATCGTTATCGCGATATTGAAACGCGTATCCTTAAACATCGTTTTATAGAATAAAGGATGTGTTTTACACATCGATAACATTAAATCGTAATGCTTTCCGATGGACTGTCTAAAATTAGGCAGTTTCTGTATCTCTGAACTATAAAGAAATAGTTCTTTTGCTAAATTGTTTTTTTGCATTTTTTTCTTTTTTATATTGAAGGCAATTACCACGTTAGAGGTATCTGCTCTGTGTGTGAAAATTTAGGTTAGTGTTCTAGTCTCATTATATCTAGATTAAATGCAATGTCATGATGTCAATGCTATTTGTTAATTGTATAACCTATTATTTGATTGAGTAAAACATAGCAATAAACTGACTTATTCGACATGTTTTGTATTAATTTTGCAGCTCGTAAGGCTAATTTTGAGTGGTTTTTTAGTTTATTATTCTGCAGGTTGCGATGATTTTATATACAAAACATACCAGAAATGTTCATGTATTTATAACAAACTAGAGTGTTATAGTTTTATCCTAGGTTTGTGAATGATTATTTTCCCACCCTTAAGAATTTATACATTACATTGCAAATTTGCAGAATAATTTGAATATTCTTCTGCATATAATTATCATTAGGGATAAAATGTTAAGAATTGCATTAGTTGAAACCTCCTATGTTGATGCGATGGGAATATATAGTTGCATGGATGACATGGAAATGAAATGTCAGTCATTTGACTTATGTTCTCAGTTTGTTCTTGAGCACACGCTAAAACCATTTGATGCATTAATTATCGAAATTGTTCCTTTTGAATACGGTTTATCAGGAGCGTTGGATACCTTGCATTTTCTGAAAGCGGCTTTTCCTAAGCTTCCGGTGATCGTCTTGACACGCTCCGAAGATCCCTATGTTTTATCGAGAGTCATTTCACACAATACCTATACGTTACTGTCTAAACAGGAACCGATTTCGTTGCTGCGGGAAGCTATTATGGCACGTCTATTATCGGGCGTGGTTGAGCATAGCGATGCGATTAGAGGCTTCCTTGAAAAACGAGGAAAACAAGCCGATGTTAAGATAACGCGCAGCGAAGAAAGGGTCATGAGTTGCTTGCAGCAGGGACAAACGCTCGGTGAAATTGCGCGTAAATTAAAGGTGAGTGAGAAAACGATTAGTGGCCATAAGCGCAGCGCAATGCGCAAGCTTGGGCTAACCAACCACGCTAATTTCTGTCGTTATCTGGTTAGCCACAAAGAAGGGTTGCTACAGGAGCGCGCGTAATCTTGCCATATGGAATGCATCAACGTAATCACCATCACGAAAAGCGTAGCTACGGCTGGTGCCTTCTATTTCAAAACCAAATTTTTTATATAGCGCAACGGCACCGATGTTATCGGTAAACACCGTAAGCTCAATTCTTCTTAAATCCAGCCATTTATCGGCAAGCTCTAGCATAGCCGTCATAAGTTTACTGCCTACGCCGCGCCCTTGAAAATCATGCTTAACGCTGATGCCAAAAGTTCCACTGTGGCGCATACGTGGTCGCTGATAGGCGTCTAAACTCACACATCCCACGATATCATTCTCATGTACAGCCACGAGATGATAGGTGCCAGCCGGTGTCTGATTCAGGCGTTTTTCCCAAACTTCTGTTGTGGCATAGGGGAGTTGTAGTGTTTGAGCGTAGACCTGCGGATAAGTATGTAACTTGTGCAATTCTTCGACATCTTTTGGCGTTGCTGCGCGAATTATAATCTCGGCCATTTGTTTTTCCTGTCAACGAGTTAGCAAATAACCCATTCAATATAAAGGATAAAAACTATTTTAGTAGGGTTATTAATGGTTAAAAAAACGCTTTACAAGTGATATTGATAATGATTATCATTGCCGTGCGTTCTAGGGAAGACAACCTTAGAGAAACGTCAGTTAAGTAGCTCATATTTGACTCACGCTATCCAAGGCGTCCTTTCGAGAAGGCACGACATTGCTCACATTGCTTCCAGTGTTTTTTTAGCCAGCTCGGGTGCTGGCTTTTTTTTTGCCTAAATTCGGCTGTCCTTCGAGCATCGGCTATGACTTTTGGGGAGAAAAGCACTGTCGTCACCCCTCGATCAGTTACACTATTTACCATGTGAAACCTGCCATGTGAATGAAGGATATTTTCCATGGATGTCAGCCAGATCGATTTAATTCTCTCCTTGCTGCAACAGATGTGCGTTTATCTGGTTATCGCCTATTTGTTGAGTAAAACCCCGCTGTTTATCCCGCTGATGCAGGTCACTATTCGTCTGCCGCATAAGCTCGTGTGTTACCTCACTTTTTCGATGTTTTGCATCATGGGAACCTATTTTGGCCTGCATATCGACGATTCTATCGCTAACACCCGCGCCATAGGTGCCGTTTTAGGTGGGGTTCTTGGTGGGCCATCCGTGGGCTTTTTGGTGGGATTGACCGGCGGTCTACATCGCTATTCGATGGGCGGCATGACGGCAATGGCCTGCATGATTTCCACGGTGGTGGAAGGCTTAGTCGGTGGGTTATTGCATCGCTATATGCTGAAAAACAATCGGCTAGATCTGCTGTTCCAACCGCTGGTGATTGCTGCGATTACTTTCTTGGCTGAGTGTTTCCAGATGCTGATCATTTTGATCGTGGCGCGTCCGTTCTGGGAGGCCGAAGAGCTGGTGGAAAATATTGCTTTGCCGATGATGATCACTAACACCGTTGGTGCAGCTATGTTTATGCAGATCTTGCTCGACAGGCGGGCAATCTTTGAAAAATACACCTCGGCGTTCTCCTCAAAAGCCCTACAAATTGCGGCTCGAGCTGAAGGTGTCATGCGGCAAGGTTTTAACCCGCAGAACAGTATGAAAGTTGCCAAAGTGCTGTATGAAGAATTAGGGGTTGGCGCGGTGGCGATCACCGACCGTGAAAAGCTGCTGGCATTTATAGGCATTGGTGACGATCACCATCTGGTGGGGTCGCCCATTACCTCTCATCACACGCATCGTGCCATTGAGCTTGATCAAGTGGTCTACGCCGATGGCAACGAGGTGGCGTATCAGTGCTCGGTCACGCCGAACTGTAAGCTTGGCTCAACGCTGGTGATCCCGCTGCGCGGTGAAGATAATCGCGTGGTAGGCAGCATCAAACTGTATGAGCCGAAGAATAAGTTGTTCTCCAGCATTAACCGTACGCTGGGTGAGGGTATTGCTCATTTACTTTCGGCACAGATATTGGCGGGTAAGTATGAACAGCAGAAGCAGTTGCTGGCTCAGTCTGAGATCAAGTTGCTGCATGCGCAGGTGAATCCTCATTTTCTATTTAACGCACTGAACACCTTATCAGCCGTGATCCGGCGCGACCCAGACCATGCACGTAAGCTAGTGCTTTCGCTGTCGACGTTTTTCCGAAAGAATTTAAAACGCAGCAGCGACGAAGTGACGCTGGGTGATGAAATCGAACATGTAAAAGCCTATTTGGAGATTGAAAAAGCGCGTTTCTCCGATCATCTGATGATTGATTTTGATATCGATGAGTCCTTAATGCACATACGTTTGCCCGCGTTTTCGTTGCAGCCGATTGTGGAAAATGCAATTAAACATGGCACGTCGCAGCTGTTTGGCGTTGGTGAGGTTCGCTTGCATAGCTGGAGAGAAGGCGACGATATTCTGATAAGCGTTGAAGATAATGCGGGTCTTTATCAGTCTAAACCACGTGGCGATGGGCTAGGTATGAACCTGGTCGATCGTAGGATTAAAGCTCGCTACGGCGATAGGTTTGGTGTGAGCGTGGAAAGCGAGGCTGACAAATTTACCCGTATTGTGATTCGCGTGCCGAAGGTGGTTGCTGAGGTTTGATAGTGACTGAATGAGAGCCCTCTCCAGCGAAGGAGAGGGCTAATAATTTACAACACAAACTTCAGCATGCGACGCAGAGGCTCCGCAGCGCCCCACAGCAGCTGATCGCCAACGGTGAATGCAGAAAGATACTGTGGTCCCATGTTCAGCTTACGTAAGCGACCGACCGGCGTTGACAGCGTGCCGGTGACGGCGGCAGGCGTTAACTCTCGCATGCTAAGCTCGCGGTCATTCGGAACCACTTTCACCCAGTCGTTGTGGCTGGCCAGCATTTGCTCGATTTCAGGCAGAGAGACATCCTGTTTGAGCTTGATTGTGAAAGCTTGGCTATGGCAACGCAGAGCGCCAACGCGCACGCACAAACCATCGACGGGAATGATCTCTTTGGTGGCCAAAATCTTGTTGGTTTCAGCCTGACCTTTCCACTCTTCTTTGCTTTGACCGTTATCTAGCGCTTTGTCGATCCAAGGGATCAGACTACCCGCTAGCGGTACGCCGAAATTATCGGTTGGCAGCGTGCCGCTGCGGCTTAATTCGGTGACTTTACGTTCGATGTCTAAAATGGCGGAAGCCGGATTTTGTAGCTCTTTGGCAACGCTGTTATGCAACATGCCCATTTGGCTGAGCAGTTCACGCATATGGCGCGCACCGCCGCCAGAGGCTGCCTGATAAGTCGCCACGGATACCCAATCGACCAGATTGTTGGCAAATAGGCCGCCCAGAGACATCAACATCAGGCTCACGGTGCAGTTACCGCCCGTGAAGGTTTTAATACCTTTGTTGAGCGCATCATGAATCACATCGTGGTTAACCGGATCGAGGATAATGACCGAATCCTCGTTCATGCGCAGCGAAGAGGCGGCATCAATCCAGTAACCTTGCCAGCCGCTAGCGCGTAGCTTAGGGTAAATCTCGTTGGTGTAATCGCCGCCCTGGCAGGTGATGATAATGTCCAACGCCTTCAATGCGTCGATATCATACGCATCTTGCAAGGTACCTTGCTGACCGGTAAAGGTTGGCGCAGGTTCACCATGCTGAGATGTTGAGAAAAAAACCGGGCGAATGGCGTCAAAATCGCGTTCTTCAATCATGCGTTGCATGAGTACAGAGCCGACCATCCCGCGCCAACCGATAAAACCAACGTTTTTCATATGTAGTCCTGCCTTGGAGTTTTTATATTAAGAAATTGAAGCCGCCTGTCTGTGCGGTGGGGGCTTGCCCCATTAACCAAACTTACAAAATGTGTGACGATGCGCAAGTGAATTTATTCGATATGGGGGAATGTATTCATGTGCGTAACTAATAATCACCTTTTAGGTTCGCGTTCAGTCGACAATATGGTTATCACTCCCTGAATGAGCGCTTTTATGCCACAATACGAAACAGCTATTTCTTGTGCGATTGCTCACAAAATTACCAAAGGACAATAACGGCTCCTATGCCTCCTCTGAACCAAAGCTGGTTGCAGCGCGAGAACGAATTCGCGGCATTTACCACAGGTCCATTACTCGATTTCTGGCAACAACGTCAGGAAGACGTTTTTATGGGCGTGGACGATGTCTCGATTCGGTTTGTCCGTTTTACGTCAAAACAGCATTCCCGCGTGGTACTGGTTTCGCCAGGGCGCATCGAAAGCTACATGAAATATCCTGAACTCGCCTACGATCTGTTTCACAGCGGCTATGACGTAGTGATTATTGATCATCGCGGGCAGGGAAAATCAGGGCGAATGCTGGAAGATCATCACCGTGGACACGTTGTCCGTTTCGATGATTATGTCGATGACTTAGATATTCTGTGGCAGCAAGAAATTTTATCTAAACCCTACAAACAGCGTTTTGCGTTGGCCCACTCCATGGGCGGCGCGATTCTCGCACTATTTTTGGCTCGCAAGCCGCAGGGTGTTACCGCCGCCGCGCTGTGTGCCCCCATGACGGGGATAAAATTGCCCATGCCGTTATGGGTTGCCAAGCGAATTGCGGACTGGGCAGAACGCTATCCGAAAATGCGGGATAATTACGCATTAGGCACCGGCCATTGGCGTCCATTGCCTTTCATTGTTAATGAACTCACCCATAGTCGGGTTCGCTATCGCCGTTTTTTACGCTATTACGCTGATTACCCTGAATTACAGGTCGGCGGGCCGACTTACCACTGGGTGCGCGAAAGTATTCAGGCGGGAGAGCGTGCCATCGCCAGCGCTGAAAACATCACCGCGCCGCTGCTGTTATTACAAGCGGGTGATGATCGGGTCGTTGCCAACGCATCGCATTTTGCTTTTTGTCAGTCACTCACGAAAGCGGGGAATCCACCTTACGGTGGAGCTCCCCATATTATTAAGGGCGCACGCCACGAGATCCTGTTTGAGCGGGACGCAATGCGCACTGAGGCGTTAAATGCCATTTTGCATTTTTACGCTCTTCACTCCGATTCGTCGGCAGAAACTGCCGCCAACCCCAGCTGAGGTTAGAACAAACTTTATGTATCACATTGTTGCTTCTGATATGGACGGCACTCTGCTGTCACCTGCTCATACATTAACTCCGTTTGCCCGTGAAACTTTGCAACAGCTGACCCAGCTAGGGGTAAATTTTGTGTTTGCCACGGGTCGTCATCATATTGATATTGCACAGGTTAGAGACAGTTTAGGCATCAGTGCTTTCATGATCACGTCAAACGGTGCGCGCGTACATAACACCGCGGGTGAGCTGATTTTCAGCCATAACGTGGATGAAGATATTGCCCGCGATCTTTATAGCATCGTGCATAACGATCCAGATATTCTCACCAACGTCTATCGTAATGATGACTGGTTCATGAACCGTGAGAGCCCCGATCAGAAAGAGTTTTTCCAAGAGTCTGTTTTCCACTATCAGCTGTTTGAGCCGGCATTTTTACCCACCGATGGCATCTGTAAAGTCTACTTCACCAGCGACACTCATGAAAAACTGCTGCCGTTGGAAGAAGCTATCAATGCGCGCTGGGGCGACCGTGTAAACGTCAGTTTCTCACTGCCAACCTGTTTGGAAGTGATGGCGGGTGGCGTATCAAAAGGCCACGCGCTGGAATATGTAGCGAAACTCTTGGGCTATACGCTTAAAGACTGCATCGCATTTGGCGACGGCATGAACGACATGGAAATGCTGTCGATGGCGGGCAAAGGCTGCATCATGCGCGACTCCCATCAGCGCCTGAAAGACGCGTTGCCAAATCTGGAAGTGATCGGCAGCAACGTTGACGATGCGGTACCGCATTATCTGCGGAAGATGTATTTAGAGAGCTGATTTTTAACTTGGGGAAGTATCAATAGTGCTCCCCCTGCAACAAAAAACCCGCCATAGATCGGCGGGTTTTTTTATGAAGAAATAGAACGGGTGGGGTTTATTCCCCTGGGAACAGGAACGGGTTGATGCTGCTGCGCCCGAAGCCTTCTTCTTCCATTTTTGCATCGAGCACTAGCGTTGCTAAGTCGTCGGCCACAGGCTCAACTTTCGGATCTTTTTCCTGATAAACCATTTTCAGGTAAGTTCCGCAATCCCCACAGCTTTCTGCTTTAACGGCGGCATTTTCGCTGTCGAGTGACCAGTAATTCAGGTCGCGCGTTTGTTCGCAGTTGGTGCATTTCACGCGTACCACGTGCCATTCGCTTTCGCACAGGTTGCAGTGCAGATAGCGTAAGCCGTTGGTGGTGCCCATGTGAATGACGCTGGCTACTGGCATGCTGCCGCATACGGGACAGAATTGGCGATGTTCACCATATTCAGCTTTGGCTTTGCCTGGAATTTGGGTTGCCATTTGCGCCCAATATAAAGACAGCGCGGCCCAGATGAACGGGGCTTTATCGCTGCCGACGACGCCGTAGTTACCCGCAAACAGATCCTTCGCCATGATTTCCAGCTCGGAGTCAGATGTTTTAGAGAGGTTCTCCAGCACCGGCTGAACATGCTCTGGTGCATCGGGCATCAGTTCGGCAATCAGCGCCTGCAACAGGGTATGCCAGTGATGAGTGCGTGGGAAAATACTCGTGTCCAGAGGCGGTTTGCCCATGGCGGCAGCGTTGGTTAGCGTTTGGGTTAAATCGATGGTTAATGGATTGTCGTGCAATGCTTTTTGCTGAGCATCAGCAATCGCCGCTGCAAAATTCAGGTAGTCGCCCAGAGGATTATTTTCCGCAAGTTGACGCAGACGTTCCGCGCGGCGGGAATAGAGGCTCTTAAGGTTAGCAAAAAGCACGGGAGGAATATTGTCTAAACCACCTGATTTTTCGCGTTCTGCACCTAGCTGTTCTTTCGGGACGATTTTAATGCTCATGAAATTGATCCAGTGTTAAGACCTCCTCTCGCTCTCCCCCTTATCAGGGGGAGATGCCTGCTCAAAACGACGCTGGCGTATAGAGGAGATAAGGTTACTTCCGCTCTTGTTCTTTGGCTTTCACTTCTCGATACCAGCGCGGATGATGTTTTTTGGCCCATGCAGCAGGTACCCAGCCTTCGACCATCGCGGTGATCGTACCTTTCACCCACAGTGCCGCATAGATATGTACCATGATAACAATAATCAGCAGTACTGCGGCGAATGAATGCACCATCAGCGCCAAACGGATCACTGGAATGGAGAACGCATCGGCGAAATAAGGGCGCCAAATCACGATGCCGCTGGCCAAAAGAAGGAGCAGGCTGCCGATGGCGGCCCAGAACACACACTTCTGTCCAAAGTTATAGCGACCGGTATCACCCACTTCTTCATTCATCGCGATCTTATGAATGTTTTTTGCCCATGTGATGTCTTCGCGGTTGATCAGGTTATGTTTCCAATAGCGGAAGAACATGATCAGGAACGAAGCGAACATCACCACGCCAAAGAAGGGGTGCAGGATGCGTGCGAGCTGCGGCGTGCCAAAGACATTCATCAGCCAGTTAAACGAGGGGAAAAAGAACCCCAAGCCGCTGATGGACACCACAATAAAGCAGAACGCCACCACCCAGTGGTTAATCCGCTCTGGCGCTGAGTAGCGCTGAATCGGCTTTTCCTTCTTCATTTGCGCTCCTCCTTATCGTGCGGTTCGGTATCTGGCGGGATATCGTCGACTTTGCCATCCACCTCGTCTTCTTCCTCGTCGTGAACGCGGTTAGGGCCAACGCCAACGTAGTGGAAGATACTGGCGGCAAAGGTGGCAGCAAAGCCAATGGCGGCCAGCGGTTTCCAAACGCCTTTCCAAAACTGCACGGTTGGGCTGATGGTTGGATCTTTCGGCAGGCCGTGGTAAAGCTCTGGCTTGTCGGCGTGGTGCAGTACGTACATCACGTGAGTACCGCCGACGCCAGCAGGGTCGTACAGTCCTGCATTGGCAAAGCCGCGGGTTTGCAGCTCGGCAACGCGCTCGGCGGCAAGGTTCTTCATCGCTTCCTTGGTGCCAAAATGAATGGCGCCGGTTGGGCAGGTTTTCACGCAGGCGGGCTCTTGTCCCACGGTAACGCGGTCGACGCACAGGGTGCATTTGTACACCCGGTTATCTTCTTTGTTCATGCGCGGTACATCAAACGGGCAGCCCGCGATGCAGTAACCACAGCCGATGCAGTGCTCTGACTGGAAATCAACAATGCCGTTAGCATACTGAATGATTGCGCCTTCCGATGGGCAGGCTTTTAGGCAGCCCGGATCGGCGCAGTGCATGCAGCCATCTTTGCGGATAAGCCATTCCAGCTTGCCGTTTTCCTCAACTTCGGAAAAACGCATCACCGTCCAAGATTTAGCGGTTAAATCGGCGGGGTTATCGTACACCCCGACGTTATGACCGACTTCATCACGGATGTCGTTCCATTCGGAACAGCCCACCTGACAGGCTTTGCAGCCTATACAGGTGGTCACATCGATCAGCTTTGCCACTTCTTCCTGATGGTTACGCGCCTCGGGAGGCGGCGTCAGGGAATTGGTGGCAGAGCGCCGGATTATGTCCTGAGATTGATAAGCCATAATGCGTCTCCGTTACACCTTTTCCACATTGACCAGGAACGCCTTGAACTCTGGCGTTTGCGTGTTGGCATCACCGACAAACGGTGTCAGGGTGTTGGCGATAAAGCCTTTCTTCGCCACGCCTTGGTAGCCCCAGTGGATTGGAATACCGATGGTATCGATATCTTTGCCATCCACCTTCAGCGTGCGGATACGTTTGGTCACCACCGCTTTGGCTTTGATGTAGCCACGGTTGGAGCTGACTTTCACGGTATCGCCATGCTTGATGCCTTTTTTCTCTGCCAGCGTTTCACCGATTTCGACAAACTGCTCAGGCTGAAGAATGGCGTTCAGCAGGGCATGTTTAGTCCAGTAGTGGAAATGCTCGGTCAGGCGATAAGTGGTACCCACGTAGGGGAACTTATCGGCTTTGCCCATGGCAGCCAGATCGTCTTTAAACACGCGAGCAGCAGGGTTAGACACCACGTTTGGATGCAGTGGGTTGGTTCCCAGCGGCGTTTCAAACGGTTCGTAGTGTTCAGGGAACGGGCCCTCAGCCATTTTATCAATCGCAAACAGGCGTCCCATGCCTTCCGGCTGCATGATGAACGGGCCGACGCCGCTGTTTGGCGCGGCGGTGCTGTAGTCAGGAATATCAATGCCTGACCATTTTGCGCCGTCCCACTCCAGCAACTGACGTTTTGGATCCCACGGTTTACCCGACGGATCGGCTGAAGCGCGGTTATACAGAATGCGGCGGTTCAGCGGCCATGCCCATGCCCAACCTAAAGTATTGCCTAAACCGGACGGATCGCTATTGTCACGGCGCGCCATCTGGTTACCTTCTGGCGTCCAGCTTCCGGCGAAGATCCAGCAGCCGCTTGAGGTGGTGCCGTCGTCACGCAGCTGAGCAAAGGAACTAAGCTGTTGACCTTTTTTCACCAGAACGGCACCGGTGGCTGGGTCAACCAAATCAGCCAGCGCTTTACCGTTGCTCTCCCTTGCCACTTCTTCCGGCGCAGGATTTTCTGGCGTGAGGTAATCCCACGTCATGTTAAGCACTTGCTCAGGCACGGCGCCGCCGTCTTTGGCATACATTTCACGCAGACGAAGGAAAATACCGGCCAAAATTTCACCGTCATTTAACGCTTCACCCGGGGCGTCAGCTCCTTTCCAGTGCCATTGCAGCCAGCGGCCAGAGTTCACGATCGAACCGTTTTCTTCGGCGAAGCAGGTTGAAGGCAAGCGGAAGACTTCGGTCTGGATCTGTGACGGATCAACGTCGTTGAATTCGTCATGGTTTTGCCAGAACGTCGAGGTTTCCGTATTCAGAGGATCAATCGTTACCAAGAATTTTAGCTTGGAGAGTGATTTCACCACTTTGTTTTTGTTCGGGAACGAGGCCACGGGGTTAAAGCCTTGGCATAGATAGCCATTCACTTTGCCCTGCGACATCATCTCGAAATACTGCAGAACGTCGTAGCCTTTGTCCCACTTCGGCAGCCAATCAAAGCCCCAGTTGTTTTCTTTCTGCGCTTTATCACCGTAGAAAGATTTCATCAGGCTAACGAAGAACTTAGGCGTATTGCCCCAGTAGTTCACCTGACCCGGTAACGTTGGTTTTGGCGTTGTCGCTGCGAGATAGGTTTGCAGATCGGCCTGTTTTTCTGATGGCAAATTGAGATAGCCCGGCAGGCTGGTGGACAGCAATCCTAAGTCGGTTAGGCCTTGGATATTGGAGTGACCGCGCAGGGCGTTAACGCCACCGCCGGCCATGCCCATGTTGCCCAACAGCAGCTGAATCATTGCCATGGTGCGAATGTTTTGCGCACCAACGGAGTGCTGGGTCCAGCCCAAGGCGTATAGGAACGAGGCTGTTTTATCAGCGGCGCTGGTTTCAGCGATATATTCGCAAACGGTGAGGAAATCGGCTTTTGGCGTGCCGCAGACGTTTTCCACCACTTCTGGCGTATAGCGGCTGACGTGTTCACGCAGCATATTCCACACACAGCGGGGATCTTGCAGTGTGTCATCGCGTTTGGCGAAGCCGTTTTCGTCGAGCTGATAGTTCCAGGTGGTTTTGTCGTAGGTACGTTTTTCTTCGTTATAGCCACTGAATAAACCGTCGTCGAAAGCATAGTCTTCGCGCACCAACAGGCTGGCGTTGGTGTAGTTCTTAACGTATTCAGCGTTAATTTTGTTATTGGTTATCAGATACAGCAATACGCCCGACAGGAAGGCAATGTCGGTACCGGAGCGGATCGGCGTGTAAAAGTCTGCCACCGAGGCAGTTCGGGTAAAGCGTGGATCGATAACGATCAGCTTGGCTTTGTTATGGATCTTGGCTTCCATCGCCCAGCGGAACCCTACGGGATGCGCTTCGGCGGCGTTGCCACCCATAACGACGATCAGGTTGGCGTTTTTAATATCAACCCAATGGTTTGTCATCGCACCGCGACCAAATGTTGGAGCAAGACTTGCTACCGTTGGTCCGTGTCAGACGCGCGCTTGGTTATCCACGGCAAGCATGCCGAGGGCGCGACTAAATTTTTGGGTTAATAAACCAGTTTCGTTGCTCGATGCAGAGGCGCAGAGCATACCGGTTGAGAGCCAGCGGTTAACCGTGGTTCCCTGATCGTTGGTCGGGATAAAATTGGCGTCACGGTCGGCTTTCATCAGCTTGGCGATGCGCTCAAAAGCATCGTCCCAAGTGAGGCGTTGCCATTTGTCAGAGCCGGGAGCACGGTATTCAGGGTATTTCAGACGAGATTCACTGTGGATGAAATCCACCAGACCTGCGCCTTTCGGGCACAGAGCGCCACGGTTTACCGGATGATCCGGATCCCCTTCAATGTGGAAAATGCTTTCTTTTGCGTTTTTTGCGCCGTCGCCGAGGCTGTACATCAACAACCCACAGCCGACAGAACAGTATGTACAGGTATTACGGGTTTCGCGTGCTCGCAACAGTTTGTACTGCCGAGTTTCCGCGAGCGCTACCGCTGGAGCAAAGCCCAGCGCCGCCGCCGTGGTGCCTGCCATACCGCCAGCGCAGATCTTAAAGAACTGTCTTCTGCTGACCTGCATGGTGATCTCCTTCCTATCACATTGCTTCAAAAAGTGTGTTTTATTTGTTTGTTTGCAAATTCATCGTTAAACCCGCGCATGACTTTTTCGGTGTGGCAGGTTTAGAGTCATAAGAACTTAACCGACTTGCTCACTCTTAGCGGCGAGCGGAGTCGCTTTGTGCTTAAATACTACCACATGAATCCTGTGGTTGTTACAGGTAGGTATCAAAGACGTGAATAAGATGAGTTTTTTAAATAATAATCCAGTTAATGGCGTTCGCCAGACCATAGTGCAACAACGTGGGCAGCTGCACACTTCTCAGCCAGACTGGGTGGCGGAGGAAGTCCCTGTTGCGCTGGTGTACAACGGCATCTCTCACGTGGTGATGATGGCGTCGCCGAAGGATTTTGAGGCTTTTGCGCTAGGATTTTCGCTTTCAGAAGGCATTATTCGTACCCCGCAGGATATCTACGGTATGGACGTTGTGGCTGCCTGTAATGGAGTGGAAGTGCAAATTGAGCTTTCAAGCCGCTGTTTTATGGCGCTCAAAGAGCGTCGACGTTCGATGGCTGGGCGCACTGGCTGTGGCGTGTGTGGCGTTGAGCAGATCACCGACGTCGTTCGTCCGCTAGAGCCGTTACCGTTCACCCAAACGTTTGATCTACAAAATCTGGATCAGGCATTGCGTCAGCTGCGTAGCGTGCAACAAATCGGCGATCTCACCGGCTGTACTCATGCTGCGGCGTGGATTGATCCGCAAGGTGAATTGCTCGGAGGCTGCGAGGATATTGGCCGCCATGTGGCGCTTGATAAATTGTTGGGCATGCGCGCCAGACAGCCGTGGACGCAAGGTGCAGTACTGGTTTCCAGCCGAGCAAGCTATGAAATGGTACAAAAAGCGGCGATGTGCGGCGTTGAAATTTTGTTTGCCGTTTCGGCAGCCACTACGCTGGCGATCGATGTTGCCGAAAAATGCAATCTCACGCTGGTTGGCTTTAGCAAGCCGGGTCGTGGGACGGTATTTACCCATCCGCAGCGGCTGCGGTAGTTTGCGAAGCGCTGCGCAGAAGTCACGCTAGAGCGGTGCTTTGAAAACAATTGCTGTATAAAATAGGCTGCGTTTTACACTCAAACACGGCAAGGAACATTAGATGCGTCAACAATACCGATTGGAAAGCATAACACTGCGCGATGTTGGCGTGTTTGAGCATACCCATTTTGATTTTCCGCAGATCAAGAGCGAGGAAAAAGACGCTGAGAAAGCGGAAATCCATATTTTTACCGGCCCAAACGGCTGCGGGAAAAGTACGCTGCTGTATGCGTTGGCGGCGGTGTTTGCTGAGGAGCCCGATAATAATCCCCTGATAGCAGCGAGACTTACGAAGAGTGAGAGCAATATAACTTTTAAATTTTCAGGAAAAAGCGGGCGAATTAAATCTGATCTTTATATTGGAAATATAATTCCTGAGAGCATAAGGGAATATGTTAAATTCAAATCACACTCAGCGAAATTTTCTGCTTTTGCTTATTCAGGGCAATGTAAGCTTGCGGATTTATTCGTTTTATCTCTTTCCAATGGGATAGAGCAGGCAGTGAATGATCCTTTTGAAAATGCTTTATCGTTTAATAATACTGTTCGTCCTAAAGTATTAGCTCAATGGATTGCAAATAATAGAACGTATGCAGCTCTTGCACGGCAAGATAACGACCTGGAAGACGCTAAATTATATGATGTGTCTTTAGATCGGATTAGCAAATTTATTTTTGATGTATGCGATTTAGATATTCGTTTTCGTCTTGAGCGTAAACCATTTGCGATTTCGCTTAATATTAATGGGACGAATGTACATTTTGATGTTCTTCCTGATGGACTGAAATCAATTATAGGCTGGGTTGCTGATCTAGCTCTCCGCCTCGAATCTATTCCTTGGCAAGAAAATCGCGATATTTTTTCCCAGCCTATTATCTTGTTCCTCGACGAAGTTGATATTCACCTGCACCCTAAATGGCAGCGCCGAATCCTTCCTGCCATTCAAAAACTGTTACCGAATGCACAAGTGTTTGTCTCAACTCATTCACCTTTTGTAGTGGGCTCCGTTGAGGATGCCTTTGTTTACCGCCTGCCAGATCCCCAAAGAACGGTTTGTAGAGACCCTGCATCGGCAGAGGTGATAAAGCCAACGCCGTCTGCCGCAGGTAAAAGCTATCAGCTGATTTTAGATGAGGTGTTTGGCATTGAAGAGCAGTTTGACGTTGAAACTGAAGCGTTGCTTGAACAATTCTATCAGCTAAAAAAGGCCTATTTATCCGATCTGCAAGATGATAGCCAGCTCGTTGCGTTGGCGGCGGAACTAAGCGACAAAGGGTCTGAAGTTGCAACCATCGTGAGCATGGAGCTGCGTCAAATAACACGGTTGGCTCAGAAAGGTTAAGAGCAAAAATATGTATAAATTTATCCGCAGTGAGTGCCCAGACTACTTAGCCTTATGTTGGGAATCGCTCACTGTTCAACACCGTCAAGCCAAAGAAAATAACCCTAAGCATAAGTTTGATTGGTATGCGGGTTTTAAATATGACACGACACTAGGCATATTATTTGCAATGAATGTCGGCCATTGTGCGTTTTGTGACGGTGGTGGAATCGGCGAACAAAGTCGCAAGACCATTGAACATTTTAAACCTAAAAGCCTTTATCCAGATTTGGCCTATAAATGGGAAAATCTTTACCCTTGTTGCGATCAATGCCAGATCCAAAAACGAGAGCGGTTTGATCCTGACTTGCTCATTGCCGACGATATTGCCTATCAATTTGATGGCTATTTTATGCTCGATTACCGTACCGGCGCTATTGAGCCTTCTGTGGCAGTTGATTCAAACCATCAGAGACGTGCACAGGTAACCATCGAGCACTACGGGCTAAATCTACCCGAAAGAAAAGAGGGCGTTTGCGCGAACTGCAAAACTATCAACGCCGAGATAAGGACATAAGCCTGCTTGATGATTTTAGCTATCGTTATTTTTTACAGGATTGGGCAGATTAATCGATGCTATTTGTGTGACTGTAGTCTCGTATGTTAACTATCGCTATTTTGCTGTCTTTTGAGTTCTTGCTTAGGTGGGTTTAGAAAACGCTGAGGATGCATTTTTTCTCATAATAGGCCAAAAGTACGATCGCCGTCACTTTGCGTTGTGCACTTATCCAAAAAATAAAACTTTTGCTCTCTATCTTCTAGGCAATAGCACATACCTTCGGTTTGATTAATCCCTTACTATTAAAGCACCAATATATTGGTGAATATTACTCTTATAAAATACATATATATACCCGTGATACTTCAAGTTGTATGTGCGTTGGCTACGCTCGTTCACCTCAGTCACTTACTTGAGTAAGCTCCTGAGGATTCGCTCACTTTCCGCCTTCCTACAACTCGAATTATCTAGGGTAAAAAATAGAACATCTTGGGGAATAAAAATGGAAGACCTACTGAGTTGGTATGGCGCCCTAATAGGGCTGTTCGTTGCAATATTTCTTATTCTAAAGAAATTCAATCCGGTATATTCATTATTTTTCGGCGCAATTGTTGGTTGTTTAATTGGTGGCGCTGATTTAAGTAAAACTATAAGCATTATTATTACCGGTACTCAAAGCGTGATGGGTACGGTTATTCGCGTATTAGCTGCGGGTGTGTTAGCGGGCGTGATGATGCAGTCGGGCGCGGCGGGTACGATTGCGCAGGCTATCGTCAAAAAAATGGGGGAGAAGAAAGCGATTCTTGCGCTTGCCCTAGCAACGATGGTAATCACCGCCGTTGGCGTCTTTATCCCTGTTGCCGTGCTTATCGTGGCGCCTATTGCATTGGAAGTCGGCAATAAAATGGGGATCTCAAAGCTGGCGCTGTTGCTGGCGCTCTCCGGCGGCGGTAAGGCTGGGAATATTATCTCTCCAAACCCAAACACCATAGCCGCAGCAAATGGTTTTCATCTCAGCCTAAGTGACGTGATGATTGGTGGCTTTATTCCAGCGCTCTTTGGTCTCGCGATGACCGTTATTGTTGCTTCGATGATTAAACATCGTGGGGTGATGGTAACGGATAAAGAAGCTAATTTAATCTCCTCTAAAACAGACGATGACGATCAAAAAAGACCACCATTAAGTAAAGCCATTATTACGCCGGTGATTGCGATTGTATTACTGATGGTTAACCCGATTGGTTCTATTCTTAATATTGAAGCATTATCTCACTTTAAGCTTGATGCATTATATGTTCTGCCGTTTGCCGGTATTGTTGGCATGATAGCGATGGGGCAAAAAAATAAAATTATTTCCTATACGACATCCGGCGTTGAAAAAATGACGGCAACGGTATTAATTCTGATTGGTGCAGGTGCCATTGCCGGGCTAATTGGTGCGTCAAACCTTTCAATGGAAGTTGTTAAACTAATCGATATTTCAGGCATTTCAGGCACTTTCTTAGCGCCAATATCAGGGATCCTCATGGCTGCCGCAACGGCGTCAACGTCGACCGGCGTTATTTTAGCAACAGGTACTTTCGGTACCGCTATTTCGCAGGTAGGGCTATCTCCATTGGCCTCTGCGGTGATGGTTCATACGGGTGCTACCGTCATTGACTCCTTACCACAAGGTAACTATTTCCATGTCACCGCTGACAGCATGCATATGTCGATTAGACAGCGTATGGCGTTAATCCCTTATGAGGCGATGGTGGGCGGAACAATGACGATTGTGGCAACAATTATGTATGGATTCATTTAAGGGAATAACTATGAAAAGAATGAAGTTTGTTTTGGCTCCAGATTCGTTTAAAGAAAGCATGACCGCCAAAGAAGTATGCAAGGCAATGGAAGCAGGGCTCAAAGTCGCATTCCCTGACGCTGAGTTCATCCATGTTCCGATGGCTGACGGCGGTGAGGGAACGGTTCAATCGTTGATCGATGCCACCGATGGTGAAATCTATCACCAAAGGGTGACGGGGCCGCTCGGTTCACCTGTTGATGCACAGTTCGGGATTATTTGGAGCCAGCAAACGGCGGTTATCGAAATGGCGTCGGCGAGCGGCATTCAGTTCACCACCAAAGAAACCAAAAATCCGCTAGCGGCGACGACCTACGGAACCGGCGAACTGATTAAAGCCTGTCTCGATAAAGGAATTAAAAAGATCATTCTGGGCATCGGCGGCAGCGCCACTAATGACGGCGGGGCGGGCATGGCTGCTGCGCTTGGGGTGCGCTTCTTAGATAAAAACGGTTCACCTCTACCTGCGGGCGGTGGAGCGTTAGGTTCGCTGTGCAAAATCGATCTGGATGGTATTGATCCTCGGCTTGCTGACGTCGAGTTTTTGGTTGCCAGCGACGTGACAAATCCGCTGTGTGGCGATACGGGCGCATCAAAAACGTTTGGCCCACAAAAAGGCGCCACGCCAGAAACCGTGGCGATTCTGGATAGCGCGCTGGCGCACTATGCTGATGTGATCGATTCACAGCTGGGACGTAAAGTGAAAGACGTGCCGGGGGCGGGCGCTGCAGGAGGCTTGGGTGCCGGTTTGATGGCATTTACCCACTGCAAAATGGCGCGTGGCATTGATATCGTGACTCAATATTCTGGCTTAAGTGAAAAGCTTGCGGGCGCCGATTATTGCTTTACCGGCGAAGGTGGCATCGACTTCCAAACCAAGTTTGGCAAAACGCCTTATGGTGTGGCTCAGGCGGCTAAATCACAGGGAGTACCGGTTATTGCACTGGCTGGCTATATCGGTGAAGGCGTAAGTGAGCTTTATAGCGAAGGTATTGATGCCATTTTTGGTATCGTACCAGGCGCTGAAAACATTGATGCGTTGCTCAAGAATGGCTGCTCCAATGTTGAAAGAACCTGCGAAAATATCGGCAGGCTGCTGAAGATTGCGCGCGTGTAATAAGCTTTAGAGACATAAGCCCATGAAAGAGCAATACGTTGATCGTATTGCTCTTTTTTTATTGCCCTGCTTGGGGAAGATGGCTAATTGAATCCGCATCGCCAGCAGGGTAAAGGAAGCCGCTATCTAGCTGTAATGAGATATAAATCAGCAAGCGATCGTCAAAGTTATTGAGATCGAGCCCCGTAAGCTCAGAGATGCGGTGTAAGCGATATTCTAGGGTGTTGCGATGAATAAACAGGGCCTTGGCGGTTGCGCTTGGCTGAACGTTATTCATAAACCATATGGAAAGCGTTTTTCTTAGCACGCCATTGCTATCGATTGCTCGTAGCCGTGACAGTGGGCGAATCAGCTCTTTGGCTTGCCATCCGCCACGCAGGCTGTCGAGTAAAACCGGCAGGATCAGGTCTTGATAAAAATAGCTGCGCTGTTCTGGCGTGCGCTGCTTGCCCACCATCATGGTGGTGTAGGCCGTGCGGTATGAGCGCGCAATACCGCTTTCATCTGGGAAGTAGTTGCCCAATGCGATTCTGATTTTCAACTGGCTATTTTTGGCTAATTTTTTGAGCAAAAGATTAATTTGGTTGCGCTGACTTTCTGGCTCCCAGCGCCCGAGCGAGCTAAATGCAGGTCTGAGAACCACCATCTGATTGAGTGACACAATTGCCGCGAGATTATCGTGTTCTGCCGTCGTCAGTAATGTTTGGAGTTGCTGAAGATCGACGATGGCGCTGTCAACGCCAAGCTGGCCGCTATCCACTTCCACCACTACCACCACGCGTGGCTGATTGAGGTCTATCCCTAGGCGCTGAGCCCATTCCTGAAGCGCGGGAGAGAGCTTTTCGGCGCGAATAAGGTTAAGCACTAACTCTTCGCGCAGGCGAGTGTCTTGTGCCAGCATGTGCATCAGATGCGCTTGCTCCAGCATCATTTCTGCGGTCATACACACCAGTTCACCATACCGCCTCAGCTCAGAGGGATCGCCGGTGAGCCCAATGACGCCAACAATTTCACCATCGAAATGCAAAGGAAGATTCACGCCGGGGCGAACGCCGTGCAGATGGCGGGTCATATTTTCATCAATATCGACAATTCTTTCCTGCGATATCGCCAACAATGCACCTTCGTGCAATTCACCAATGCGTTCTTGAGCACCACTGCCTATTATTCTGCCTCGTGCATCCATGACGTTAACGTTGCTATCGATGATTTTCATGGTGCGGTCCACGATATCCTGAGCAAGTCGGGTATCGAGATGATAGGTCGCCATGCTGCGCTCCGTGTATGTTAAGTAGAATCTTCCGAGCATACCGAGGCGGATACCGGTAAACATTGTGCAAATGCACAATGTTTAAGATAGCTGTTAAGAGTTGCAAAAGAAGTCACAGTTTTTTGCTCACTTTTAACTCGTTACCACCACATCATGGGGTCATTGGCACTGGCAATCGCAGCTATTGATATTAACGATGGTGCCAAAATTAAATGCAAACATCGGGCTGAGAGCCTTGCTAGGGCTGAATATGAGCTCTTTTTCTGCCAGTTTTTATCATATCCTTACCGCTTATAAGCGATTGATAATCATTTTCAATATCATTTAATTAACTATAATGACCAGACTGCTTAACCGGAGCGGATGTTTTGCTCCTTTGAAATCTGGAGAAGATGAATATGAGCTATACCCTGCCATCCCTACCTTATGCCTACGACGCATTAGAGCCTCACTTCGATAAGCAAACGATGGAAATCCATCACAGCAAGCACCATCAGGCCTACGTCAACAACGCGAACGCCGCGCTGGAGTCTCTGCCCGAATTAGCTAAATTAACCGCAGAAGAACTGATTGCTCAGCTTGATAAAGTCCCTGCTGAAAAGCGCACTGTGCTGCGTAACAACGCAGGCGGTCATGCAAACCATAGCTTCTTCTGGAAAGGTTTGAAGCTTGGTACTGAGCTGAAAGGCGATCTGAAAGCGGCTATCGAACGCGATTTCGGCAGCGTCGATAAATTTAAAGAAGAATTTGAAAAAGCAGCTGCAACGCGCTTTGGCTCCGGCTGGGCGTGGCTGGTGCTGAAAGCAGACGGCAAACTGGCCGTGGTTTCTACTGCAAACCAAGATAGCCCGCTGATGGGCGAAGCAGTTTCCGGTGCTTCCGGTTACCCAATTGCGGGTCTGGACGTTTGGGAACATGCTTACTACCTGAAATATCAGAACCGTCGTCCAGACTACATCAAAGCGTTCTGGAGCGTGGTGAACTGGGACGAAGCGGCAAAACGTTTTACTGAAGCGAAAAAGTAATCGGCTGTAGTCATCGTCCATAGTGAGACAGCTGCGATCGGAGCGTGGGGAAACCCACGCTTTTTTTGTTTTTAAACTCCATGGGAACGGTATAGTAAGGGTATTGCCATTTTCTTGATGAATCTGCTTTTGGGAGCCCTGCATGCACTATCCAACGATTTACACCGGTACCATCATTCCTTATGAAGGCAGCAAGCCGAGTGCAATTGGCAAGCGCCAAATTTCCGGGGGTGTGATGCTTAACCGCCTTGGGTTGGAAGGTGATGAACAGGCAGAGAAGAAAGTCCATGGTGGCCCCGATCGTGCGCTATGTCAGTATCCACGTGAGCATTATCAGTTTTGGCAACGACAGTATCCGCAGCAGGCTGAGCAATTTTGCGCTCCGGCCTTAGGCGAAAATATTTCCACTGAAGGGATGACCGAAGAGAATGTTTTTATCGGCGATATCTACCGTTGGGGAGAGGCGCTGATTCAGATTACTCAACCGCGTTCGCCGTGCTATAAACTCAACTATCACATGGATATCGATGAATTCTCTGTGCAAATGCAACAAACTGGCCGCTGCGGCTGGCTGTATCGTATTGTTGGCGAAGGCATGGTAAGCGAAGATCAGCCGCTGGAACTTGTGTCACGTAACAGCGATATCAGCGTGGCAGAAGCGATCTCCATCTGCTTCCACATGCCGTTTGATGAAGAAGAGTATCGCCGCCTGATGAGCGCGGCCGGGCTCTCAGCCAGCTGGAGCAAAACGCTTCAAATGCGGGTTCTCAACGGCAAAATTGAAGATATGAATCGAAGATTGCTCGGGGTTTAGCCCCTAGTATTTAACCCTCAGTATTGCCAGCCATCGTTTTAAGCCATTGAATGAAAACGTTGATCTTCGGCCACTGACGCTCAGAAAGGGTTGAAATGTAGTAGCGTTGCTCGCACTGCATTTCAAACTCTGGGAAGGGCGCAATCAACTCTTTGCTTTCCAGCCGCTTATTCACCAGATTTTTACGCCCCATCGCGATCCCTACATGATTCATGGCAGCGATCACCGCCAGATCGGAACGATCAAACCCCATACTTCGCTGATCTTCAGCGATATCAACGTTAAAATTGCGTGCCCATGAGTGCCATTCACTTTCGTTGGAGTCGTAACTCCATGCCTGACGATCGTGCAGCAGCGTGCTCTGGCGTAAATTAAATGGCTTTCCTATTAGATCGTGCTGTTTGGCATATTCTGGACTACACACCGGTATCATTGATTCATTCATCAGGTGTTGGCATGACAAGGTTTCGGGAGGTTTATCATCAAAATAAATCGCCAGATCGATTCCCGCGCCGTTGAAATTAACCATCTCGTTGCCGGTTAAAATGTTTAAGCTGATCGCCGGATATTGTTTAGCAAAATCAGCCAGTTTTGGCACTAGCCAACATTGTGCGATTGATGGGCGAGAATAGACCGTCAGCGTTCCCGACAGCTCTTGGCTTTTTATCTCAAGAATTTCTTGGTTGAGATAGCTGAGAGAGGATTTTAGCGCCCAAAATACCCGCTCGCCTTCAGGGGTTAATGCAATTCGGCGATGAAATCGCTGGAATAACTTAAACCCCAACTCTTCTTCAAGCTGATTGATTCGATGGCTAACGGCGCTAGGGCTTATCGATAACTCTTCAGCCGCAAGCGCAAAAGACTCATGTCTGGCCGCAACTTCAAAGGTATAGAGCTTTGATAGCTGATAGCCATTTAGCAGTTTGTTACGTGCGATATATTTTGAATGCTCGAACATGAGACCTCGTTTGGACAGAGCATCAGCATATCCCGGCAGAGCATTTTAGCGGCCATACAGATGAGTTAATGTGACTCAATCGCGATAATTTCTACCTATTTTGACCAATATCACCCATTTGATTCAATTTAGCTCATGTGAAGGATGAATTTGATCGTTTGTCAGCGATGCTCGCTTCTTATCCAATAGTCAGGTGATTTATTAAAGGGTGAGGTTGGCCATGAGCTCGCAAATTTGGGTCGTCGGGACGCTATTAACAAGCATCATAATAATTATATTAACCATCGTTAAATTTAAGATTCACCCATTCTTGGCATTACTGCTGGCTAGTTTTTATGTTGGCGTATTAATGGGAATGAACCCGTTGGAAATGGTGAATGCCATTGAAGGTGGGATTGGTGGAACGCTAGGCTTTTTAGCCGCCGTGATTGGCCTGGGAACTATTCTGGGCAAAATGATGGAGGTTTCCGGTGCCGCTGAGCGTATCGGCATTACGTTGCAAAAATGCCGTTGGCTATCGCCAGACGTCATTATGGTTTTAGTTGGCTTGGTTTGTGGTATTACGCTGTTTGTGGAAGTGGGCGTGGTGTTGCTGATCCCTCTGGCATTTTCAATTGCTAAAAAGACCAATACTTCTTTGCTGAAGTTGGCGATCCCGCTGTGTACGGCGCTAATGGCGGTACATTGCGTTGTCCCTCCGCATCCGGCGGCATTGTATGTGACGAATGCGTTAGGGGCAGATATTGGTACCGTCATTGTATATGGTCTGTTGGTGGGGCTGGTGGCTTCGCTGATCGGCGGCCCGTTATTTTTGAAGTTTGTCGGTCATCGCCTTCCGTTTAAACAAGTCCCCGCCGCGTTTTCTGAGCTGGAAGTGCGCCGAGAAGAGGATCTACCATCGCTGGGTGCCACGTTATTTACCGTGTTGCTGCCGATTGTGCTGATGCTGATCAAGACGGCGGCCGAACTCAATATGACCAAGGGTTCAGCGCTGTATAACTTCTTTGAATTTATTGGCAATCCGATTACTGCGATGTTTATCGCCGCCTTCGTTGCCTATTACGTATTAGGCATCCGCCAGCATATGAGCATGGGTAAACTGCTGAGCAAAACGGAAGATGGTTTCTCTTCAATTGCTAACATTTTGCTGATTATTGGTGCAGGTGGCGCATTTAACGGCATTCTTAAAGCCAGTGGCCTTGCTGATACGTTGGCCGTGCTGCTCTCCAATATGCATATGCATCCGATTTTGCTGGCTTGGCTGGTGGCGATCATTCTTCATGCCGCAGTGGGTTCTGCCACGGTGGCCATGATGGGCGCCACGGCGATTGTTGCGCCGGTATTGCCGCTCTATCCCAACGTGAGCCCTGAAATTATCACGCTAGCCATTGGCTCTGGCGCGATTGGTTGCACCATCGTCACCGACTCCCTGTTTTGGCTGGTTAAGCAATACTGTGGTGCAACGCTGAGTGAGACATTTAAATATTACACAGTGGCGACTTTCATCGCGTCGCTGATCGCTTTAGGTACGACTTTCCTACTCTCTTATATCGTTTAATCGAGAAGATACTATTTATGAATACGTTTGAAATTGAACATTTGGTTGAACAATATCCATTGGTTAAACAGCTGATTAACTTAGATGAAGTTACGTGGTTTAACCCGAACACCACCACGTTGGCGGAGGGGCTTCCTTACGTTGGTTTGACGCAGGATGACGTTACGCAGGCGGAGGCGCGCCTTCAGCGATTTGCCCCTTACCTTTGCTTAGCGTTCCCAGAAACGCAAAAAACGCACGGTATTATTGAGTCTGAAGTTGTTGCGATTCCTGAGATGCAGGCTGCGCTGGAACAGCGCCATCAGCAAAAAATTGCTGGCCAACTGATGCTGAAAAAAGACAGTCATTTGCCTATCTCTGGGTCGATCAAAGCACGTGGTGGGATTTATGAAGTGCTTACCCACGCTGAAAAACTGGCCATTGAAGCGGGAATGCTGTCAGAAGAAGATGACTATAGCGTTCTGTACTCTGATAAGTTTCGCCAATTCTTTAGCCAATACAGCATTGCGGTGGGCTCTACCGGTAATCTAGGCATGTCGATCGGCATTATGAGCGCCAAACTTGGCTTCAGCGTTAGTGTGCATATGTCGGCTGATGCGCGGGCGTGGAAAAAGCAAAAACTGCGTGAGCACGGCGTGAATGTGGTGGAGTATACGCAGGATTATGGCGTGGCGGTTGCTCAAGGACGCAAAGAGGCGGAATCAGATCCCCATTGTTTCTTTATTGATGACGAAAATTCACGCACGCTATTTTTAGGTTATGCCGTTGCCGGTGGGCGTTTACGCCAACAGTTTAGCCAAATGAATATTCACGTTAATGCCGAACATCCGCTGTTTGTTTATCTGCCGTGCGGCGTGGGTGGTGGCCCCGGCGGAGTGGCATTTGGTCTGAAACTAGCCTTTGGCGATAACGTGCATTGCTTCTTTGCGGAGCCCACTCATTCACCGTGCATGCTTCTGGGTATTCATACGGGTCTGCATGATGAAATTTCAGTTCAGGATATTGGGATCGACAATATCACTGCAGCCGATGGTTTAGCCGTTGGCCGTGCATCCGGCTTTGTTGGGCGAGCGATGGAGCGCCTGCTTGATGGTTTATATACCTTAAGCGATCAGGAAATGTATAACCTGTTAGGGCTTCTAAACCAGCAGCAAGGTATTCAGCTAGAACCTTCGGCGCTGGCGGGAATGCCGGGAGCGGCACGAGTTTGTGGGAATGCTCAATATCTGCAGAGCCACGGGTTAGACGCACAGAAAATGCAAAATGCGACTCACTTGGTATGGGCAACGGGTGGAGGCATGGTGCCAGCAGATGAGATGGCGAAATATCTCGCGGCGGCGAAAGTCTAGTTTCTCGCGTGATAAATAGGCGAACGGGGCGAATGGCCCCGTTTCTATATTTATCTGGCGATTATCAGCGGATCTTACAGATACAACGAACGCACAATCAGGAAATGACCTGCAAAATAGCTGGCGGCGATAATGGCGTCAGCAGCGCGGAAAGTGAAGCGATAGCGATTGACCAGCCATACCACGTTCGACAGCAGCAACAGCGATGCCCCCACCAACAGTGAGAAACCATAATCGGTGCCGCGAGCAAAGTATTGATCGCCCGCCATCCACACCATCAACAGCGTCATCGCAATATAGGTCACCACTGGCCAGCGCATATCTTCTAAGCGCGTCCAAATGGTGGCGATCAGAATAATTCCGATAACGATTAACACAGCCAGCATGGGCAGATAAAACGATACCGTTAAGGCACTGGCGAAGCTGATGGTGTACAGAAGGTGTGATAAGAAAAACGCACCGATGGCGTACAGCATGCGCTCGCGTGGCAATAATAACAGGGCATCGGCGGCAAGCGTGGCGAGCAGGCCAAGTAGAATTAGATAGCCGCTGGCCTGAATATTGGGTGCGCTCCATGCCAGCAAAAGCAGCAACAGCATGGTGACGGGTTTGAAGACCCAACGTTGCCAGCGCGGGCCACGATAGCTGGCATCAACAAATAGCCAACCAGAAAATAAGACTGCAAGAAAAGCCCAACTCATCATTTATCCTTTTTTAATTAGCAGGTTAATTTTCTGATTCTTATGATGCTAACGTTGCATCAAGAATAAGAATAAATAGATAGTCACTTATCTTCTGAGTGTAGGGGATCACGGCTGGCGACGACAATGACTTTACCTGCTATCGGTGCGGATGAAGTGTAAACAACTTCATGTTATGTTAACCCGCTGTATCCATAGCGCATATGCTGCCGAGCAGGCGTTGTGGTAGCGAAAAAGTTATTGAATTGAAAATTGCCCATTGGCAGTGATGAGGAACGTCATGTCTGGTCAAGCGCCTTTATACCGAATTCAGTTTATGAACAACGGCAAAAACTATCAGATTTACGTGCGTGAAATGGTGCAAAGCAATCTGTTTGGTTTTCTCGAAATCGCCGATTTTATTTTTGATACCCAAAGCGCCGTGCTGGTCGATCCCTCAGAGGAAAAGTTGAAGAACGAATTCTCTGGCGTAGAGCGTAGTTACATCCCTATTCAGGCCGTTATTCGCATTGATGCCGTTACCGAACGCGGCAGTGCGCGGATCTCTGATTTAGGCGATAATGTCACCGCTTTCCCTTATCTTCCCGGCAAAAAACCATGAGTAAGCCACCGCTGATATTTGTCGTGATCGTTGCTGTTATCGTGGTATTTGCGGCCCAACGTTTCATGCAGCAACGCCGTCAAAATGCGATTAACGATGCCGCACCGTTAAGCACTCAACAGGTTGAAGTGAGCGCTAAGCGTGAGTTTCCTGCGCCCAATCGGCGTTCACGCCAGCGTGAAGTGATCGCGGGGGAAGATATGCGTTATGAGGTTTATTTCCAGCCAATAATGGGGGGAAGTGAGCTGAAATTTGTCGTACCTGAAAAAACCTATCACCAGATAGATAAAGGTGCGCGTGGTACGCTCAGCACGCAGGGCACGCGCTTCGTGAGCTTTGAACAACAGGCGCAATAGCCAAACCTCCCCTGTTGGGGAGGACTCTCCAGCCATTCGTTATTTCTTCGGCGGAGTATTCTTTTTCTGCCAAGCCAGCAGCTCAAAAACGCCAAACAGGAAAATCCGTACTTCCTGCCATTTGCCGATCTTCGGCTGGTCTTTGGTTAACGTAGTTTTCAGCATCGTGACCTGTAAACCGTGCATCAACACCATAAACACCAGCGCCACGTTCATAAAGATATTCAGCGGGCGGGTGTAAGGATGGATGATGTTGACCAGCATAAATCCCCACACGCACAGCATGAGTAAGCGGCCAATATTAATTCCCATTATGATTTCCTCGAATTATGACGCGCTGCGCGTATATAAACGATAAGCGACCTGACCCGCGACTTTTTCGCGGTGTAATGCCCAGTTTGCGGGCACGTCTGCAGCTGCACTTTCCGCTTCGGCCTCAACGTAAATAAAGGCTTCATCCGCGAGCCAACCCTGCGCTTCTAGCAGCGTAATCGTTTCTGACAATAGCCCTTTTCTAAAGGGAGGATCGAGAAAAACCACCTGATAGGGTGTACCCGGCTGTGATAGCCATTTTAGCGCATCGGTGTTTTGCACCGTGATTTTATCGGTATCAATCAGCGCGACATTTTTTTTGAGCTGGGCAGCAACCGTGCGGTCGGCTTCAAGCAGCGTAGCGTGCTCGGCATAGCGAGAAACGGCTTCAAAGCCCAAAGCACCGCTGCCGGCAAAACAATCGAGACAGCGAGCACCATTCAGCTCGGGAGCCAGCCAGTTAAACAGCGTTTCACGCACGCGATCCGTGGTGGGGCGCAGGCCGGGGCTATCTGGGACGGGAAGTTTTCGGCCACGCCATAGGCCGCCAATGATGCGGATTTGTCCGCTGGATTGGGATGCAGGTTTTTTTGCCATGAATGCGGTATTTTTTGTTTGGGTTGCTGTATTAGACGGTGCCATAACAGGCCAATCTTCATTGTTGCCGTGCAAGGTAACCGTTTATTGATGGAAATGCCACTTGAAACCCATCCGCATGCATGTTGCGATAAGGGGTTAAGTGATAAACTTGTTCAATTGCAGTTTATCAACAATTTTGAATTTCAGGCGGGAGAGTCGTCGCACTATGGCAAAAGATAAAAAACGTGGTTTTTTCTCCTGGTTAGGGTTTGGGCGTCAGGAAGAGCAGCCGGAAAAGGCGCAAGAAGACGAACAACAAACGCCACCAGTGGTAGAAGAAACAGAACAACATCAAGCTGATGCGCCATCAGAGCAGACAACTACGTCAGAATCGCTGGATGACAAACTGCCTGAGCGTGAATCTGACTATGCGGCTTCCGTGGAGACTCCCGGCGAATGGGATGCCACCGTTGCACCAGAAAATGCCGCTGAAAATCTGCCGTTGGCGGAGCAGCATGCCCAGCGTGAAGCGCCAGCCAAAGTATTGGCTGATGAACTGGTTGAAACGACGGAGCATTTAGCGTCAAGCCACGAGCATCGTCCCGATGCGCAAGGTGCTGAGGTTTTTGCTGAGCAAATTGTAGAGCTTACTCAGGCGCATCACGAAGAGGTCATGGCGCCGGAAGTCATCGGTGAACCGCTGGTGAACAAGCACGATAATCACCACGGCGGTGAGCATCTCGAACATGATGCGGAAGTGTTTGCCGAACAAGTGATTACGCTGACTGAAGCGGCACATCCGCATGTTCATCAAGAACCGGTTATTGATGAGCCGTACATCGAAGAGCTGGTTGAGCAGGAAATCGCTGAGGATGATGCGATTAAACATGAGCCGGTGGTGGGGGAATCCGTTTCCGAGCCTGAGCCTGAAGCCATCGACGTAATCGCTGAGATTGCGCGCTCAGAAGAAGTTGTCGATCTGGATACCAACGTCGTTGATGAAGCTGATACTGACGAAACAGACGTTGATGAAACTGATGAGGATGAATCTCAAGCTGACGCGCAACCAGAAGCTGCGGCAGTGGTTCAGCACGAACAGGAACGCCCAACGAAAGAGGGGTTCTTTGCTCGACTTAAGCGCAGCCTGCTGAAAACCAAACAAAATCTGGGTTCCGGATTTTTCGGCTTGTTCCGTGGTAAGAAAATCGACGACGATCTGTTTGAAGAGCTGGAAGAACAGCTGCTGATTGCCGACGTTGGCGTTGAAACCACCAATAAAATTATCAAATCTCTGACTGAACATGCTAGCCGCAAAGAGCTCAAAGATGCTGAGTCGCTGTATGGCAAACTGAAAGAAGAGATGGGTGAGATTCTAAGCACCGTTGATAAACCTCTAGACGTCAGCGGCCATACGCCGTTTGTTATCTTGATGGTTGGCGTTAACGGCGTGGGCAAAACCACCACGATTGGTAAGCTGGCTCGCCAGTTCCAAGCCGAAGGCAAATCTGTGATGCTCGCGGCGGGCGATACCTTCCGTGCGGCGGCGGTTGAACAGCTGCAGGTTTGGGGTGAGCGAAACAATATTCCCGTGGTTGCACAGCATACCGGTGCCGATTCTGCTTCCGTCATCTTTGATGCGATTCAAGCCGCCAAAGCACGTAATATCGACGTGTTACTGGCAGATACCGCAGGACGCTTGCAGAACAAATCGCACTTGATGGAAGAGCTGAAGAAAATCGTTCGCGTAATGAAAAAGTTGGACGAAGATGCGCCACATGAGGTTATGCTGACGATTGATGCCAGCACCGGACAAAATGCGGTGAGTCAGGCAAAATTGTTTAACGAAGCGGTCGGCCTGACCGGTATTACATTAACCAAGCTGGATGGCACCGCTAAAGGCGGGGTGATCTTCGCCGTGGCCGATCAGTTTGGCATTCCGATCCGCTATATCGGGGTTGGTGAAGGTATCGAAGATTTACGGCCATTCAAGGCCGACGATTTTATTGAGGCACTTTTTGCCCGTGAGGATTAATACGGATGATTCGCTTCGAACAGGTCAGTAAAGCGTATCTGGGCGGGCGTCAGGCTCTGCAAGGCGTAGATTTTCATCTACGTCAGGGCGAGATGGCGTTTCTCACCGGTCACTCAGGCGCAGGGAAAAGTACCCTGCTTAAACTGATATGTGGCATTGAGCGCCCAAGCGCAGGACATATTCTTTTTGGTGGTCATGACATCAGCCGCTTACGCAACTCAGAAGTTCCGTTTCTGCGCCGCCAGATTGGCATGATTTTCCAAGACCATCATCTGTTGATGGATCGAACGGTATACGACAACGTGTCGATGCCGCTGATTATTTCAGGCGCCAGCAGCGAAGATATCCGTCGCCGTGTTTCTGCGGCGCTGGATAAAGTGGGGTTATTGGACAAAGCCAAAAACTTCCCGATCCAGCTTTCCGGCGGTGAACAGCAGCGCGTTGGGATCGCCCGTGCGGTGGTTAACAAGCCTGCCGTGCTATTAGCGGATGAGCCAACCGGTAACTTGGATGAGGCGCTGTCAGAAGGTATTTTGCGCCTGTTCGAAGAGTTCAACCGTGTGGGCGTTACGGTGCTGATGGCAACCCATGATATGGGACTTATTGCGCGCCGTCGCTACCGTATGCTGACGCTCAGTCAGGGACGTATGGACGGAGGTATTTCGCATGGCTAAGGCTCCAAATCGTTCGGCCTCGCGCGCGAAAATGCCGGATAAAGCTAAGGCGCTGCGTGGCGGCTGGCGTGAACAGTGGCGCTATGCATGGGTTAACACGCTGGCTGATATGATGCGCCAGCCATTGGCGACCCTGCTTACGGTGATGGTCATTGCTATTTCACTGACCCTGCCCAGCGTATGCTATCTGGTCTACAAAAACGTCAGCGAAGCGGCTTCACAGTGGTATCCAACGCCGCAGTTAACGGTTTATCTGGATAAGGCGCTGGATGACGACGCTGCCGAGCAAGTGATGACGGTGCTGAAAGGCGAAGAGGGCGTGGATAAAGTTAACTACCTCTCGCGAGAAGAAGCGCTGGGCGAATTCCGCAACTGGTCAGGCTTTGGCGGTGCGCTTGATATGCTGGAAGAGAACCCGCTTCCTGCAGTGGCCATTATTACGCCAAAAATGAATTTCGAAAGTAGTGATACCCTTAACACCCTGCGCGATCGCGTAGCGGCCGTGAAAGGGGTTGATGAAGTTCGCATGGACGACAGCTGGTTTGCGCGTTTGGCTGCGTTAACCGGGCTGGTCGGACAGGTCGCGGCGATGATTGGTATTTTGATGATTGTGGCCGTGTTCTTGGTGATTGGTAACAGCGTGCGTCTGAGCATATTCAGCCGTCGCGACACCATCAACGTGATGAAGCTGATTGGAGCGACCGACGGATTTATTCTTCGGCCATTCCTTAATGGCGGTGCGCTGTTAGGCTTTAGTGGCGCAGTTCTATCGCTAATTTTGTCTCAGGCGATGGTATGGCAGCTGGGTTCCGCGGTTGCCAAAGTGGCCTCGGTATTTGGCACCACGTTTGTGCTACATGGCTTAGGCTGGGATGAGTGCCTATTGTTGGTGCTGGTCTCCGCCATGATTGGCTGGATTGCCGCGTGGCTGGCCACCGTTCAACATTTACGCCGATTTACACCACAATAGTGAAATAGTGTTATACTCTTCCCTCGTTGAGTTGCTGACGGGGGAAGAGCCATTTTGGTTAAACCCGATACCGGTTCTCCATCCTATACTCCCCCCATCACATTCCCAATGAGTTCATGTCTGTTGTAGAATTGTGCTAAATTTATGCACGCAACATTGAACTTGTGGGATAACTCACGGTCAAATTTTGCAGAATCGTGTTAGTGTCCGCGCTGTTATATCGTTAGAATTGCTACGGCGTTACTAGTACGGCTGGATTGAATATTGAGAGGGTTTGAATGACCAAAGAGATGCAAACTTTAACCTTAGTTCCTCAAGGTAGCTTGGAAGCTTACGTACGTGCGGCCAACACCTATCCGATGCTGACAGCAGAGGAAGAGAAAGAACTGGGTGAACGACTGCATTACGAGGGTGACTTGGATGCAGCAAAACAGCTGATTCTGTCGCACCTGCGCTTTGTTGTTCATGTTGCCCGTAACTATGCCGGCTACGGGTTGCCGCAGGCAGACCTAATTCAGGAAGGTAACATCGGCCTGATGAAAGCTGTGCGTCGTTTTAACCCAGAAATGGGCGTACGACTGGTGTCCTTTGCGGTTCACTGGATCAAAGCTGAAATTCACGAATATGTGCTGCGTAACTGGCGCATCGTGAAGGTTGCGACCACCAAAGCCCAGCGTAAGCTGTTCTTCAACCTGCGTAAAACCAAGCAGCGTTTAGGCTGGTTCAATCAGGACGAAGTGGAACTGGTTGCTCGCGAGCTGGGCGTGTCTGAAAAAGACGTGCTGGAAATGGAATCGCGTATGGCCGCGCAGGACATGGCTTTTGACATGTCTAACGACGACGATGACAGTTCACCTGCTGCGCCAGTGCTGTTCCTACAGGATAAATCTTCTGATTTCGCCAACGATATTGAAGATGACAACTGGGATAGCCACGCCGCCGACAAACTGAGCTTAGCGATGGAAGGCTTGGATGAGCGTAGCCAGCACATTATTCGTGCCCGCTGGTTAGACGACGACAACAAAGCAACGCTGCAAGAACTGGCCGATCAATACGGTGTGTCTGCAGAACGTGTGCGTCAGCTTGAAAAGAACGCAATGAAAAAACTGCGTGCAGCAATTGAAGCCTAAGCTTTAACCGCACGACAGTCTGACAAAAGGCGATGCTTAGCATCGCCTTTTTTGTGCTCGTTTTTGTGTGTGGTGAAGTAAAAAAAGCGACTACGCAATTTTTTGAGGATCTTGTTTATCCAGCACGGCAAGGATCTCAGTAACCTGTTGATCAAAGTCACCCGGCTTTTTATCTTTACGTAAATAGTAGGGCATGCTGCGTTCGTATTCGGTAGAGGCAACGGCGGATAGTCCCCAAACCATATATTTGGTGATAAACGCTAAGAGATCTTTACGGCCTTGACTGGAGCTCATGATGAAGGTTGGGTTGGTCGGCAATACAAAGGCGGTTTTGATAATATGCTTATCTTTATTTAATCCATATAAAATTAGAGATACCGCCTGATGGGTTTCAACCACGCCAACCTGTGAATAACGCGCAACGAAAGCGTTGCCTCTTATCCAAGTGATAAATAACTTCTTATCGCGTATAAGAATAAGCGGTGCTTTATTTTTTATTAAAAAAGAGAGATAAAAAAAGAATGGGACCAGAATAACAAAGCAAATAACATGGATTATATCTGTAAAAAAGTACCTATGCCCATATGCATAGACATTATACCTGAAATATAGATACTCATTAAGATTCATTTTTTTGTTTCCTCCCAAGTAATTAACTTGTTTTTCTTTAAAAACGTCATCATTTTTTTTGTTAAAGTAATAGCCAAAAATATTTTCCTTAGAGTAATCTCTTATGTTTATTTCATTTATGGTAGACGATATTTCTTTTTCATCATGCTCCCAGCTATTATGAAATTTTTGTAAGAAGAATATGAAATTAATTAATAATAATATGATGGCAGGGAAAAAAACTATCCACCTTAAGAGTTGTAGACCTGAACGGAAAAGGCAACTACTACTATCTATCCCCTGCAATGAGATCATATAATGAAGTTTATGAATATCTTTTACAGGTATGTAACGAGTAAGCAATGTATCTTGTTCATCCACTAGTAATGATGGCTTCGAATTTTTAGTTAGATGAAACCATTTAGGGCTATGGTACATATCACTTCCCTTTGATATGAGTGAGCGTATTTAACTCGCGTGGCGAATCGAGTTTATCCAGCACGGCAAGGATCTCAGTAACCTGTTGATCAAAGTCACCCGGCTTTTTATCTTTACGTAAATAGTAGGGCATGCTGCGTTCGTATTCGGTAGAAGCAACTGCGGATAGTCCCCAAACCATATATTTGGTGATAAACGCTAAGAGATCTTTACGGCCTTGGCTGGAGCTCATGATAAAGGTTGGGTTGGTCGGCAATACAAAGGCGGTTTTGATAATATGCTTATCTTTATCTAACCCATATAAAATTAGAGATACCGCCTGATGGGTTTCAACCACGCCAACCTGTGAATAGCGTGCAACGAAAGCTTTGCCGTTTATCCAGGTGATAAAAAGCTGTTTATCACGTATTAAAGTCAGCGGCGCTTTTTGCTTACTAAGAAAGGCGGCGTAGAAACAAAGGGGGATGCAGATAGCATGGAATATTACCATAATAATATCACTGACTAAGTACTCTTCACCGTACGCATATTCATTATATCTGTAATAAAGATATTCTTTTAAGCTAAGTTTGTTATCAGGTCCTATAAACCCTTTTAATTCACTTAAATACTCTTTATTACCGATACTGCCTACTAAGTCGATAATATGTATCTCGCATTTGTTCCAGTTTGTTGTAAATTCACTTTTGAAATGAACAGCACTAACTATTAGGCCTAAAAACCAAGGGGTGAATATAATCCACCGAAGCATTTGCAGACCACTTCTAAACTTGCAAATACGATTGTTAATATATTGCAGAGACATTATGCTACATAGGCTATCTTTATCCTTAGTTTTGCTCGGTGATGATAGCAGCAGCGACTGCTCCTCAGCCAAGAGTGATGATTCAAGATTTTTAGTTAAGTGAAACCATTTAGGACTGTGGTACATATCATTTCCCTTTGATATGAGTGAGCGTATTTAACTCGCGTGGCGAATCGAGTTTATCCAGCACGGCAAGGATCTCAGCAACCTGTTGATCAAAGTCACCCGGCTTCTTATCTTTACGTAAATAATAGGGCATGCTGCGTTCGTATTCGGTAGAGGCAACTGAGGATAGTCCCCAAACCATATATTTGGTGATAAACGCTAAGAGATCTTTACGGCCTTGGCTGGAGCTCATGATAAAGGTTGGGTTTGTCGGCAATACAAACGCGGTTTTGATAATATGCTTATCTTTATCTAATCCATATAAAATTAGAGATACCGCCTGATGGGTTTCCACTACGCCAACCTGTGAATAACGCGCAACGAAAGCTTTACCGTTTATCCAGGTGATAAAAATCTGCCTATCACGTATTAATATTAGTGGTGCTTTTTGCTTACTAAGAAAGGCGGCGTAGAAACAAAGGGGGATGCAGATAGCATGGAATATTACCATAAGAATATCACTAACCAAGTACTCTTCACCATAGGCATATTCATTATATCTATAATAAAGATATTCTTTTAAGCTAAGTTTATTATCAGCACCAATAAAACCTTTTAGTTTATTAAGATATTCTATGTGTTCTATTTTATTAATACCATCAACTATATCATACTCACACTTATCCCAATTTAAATTAAATTCACTAGTGAAATTGGTTGCGCTAACTAATAGCCCTAAAAACCAAGGGGTAAATATAATCCACCGAAGCATTTGCAAACCACTTCTAAACTTGCAAATACGGTGATTAATATACTGCAAAGACATCATGCTACATAGGCTATCTTTATCCTTAGTTTTGCTCGGTGATGATAACAGCTGCGACTGCTCATCAACCAAGAGCGATGATTCAAGATTTTTAGTTAAGTGAAACCATTTAGGGCTGTGGTACATATTATTTTACCTTTTCGTCAATCATGCCAATGTTATATTCACTGCTAACCTTGCCCTTGCTATTTAAAATTCGCATTGGCACAATTAACTCTGGAGATGGTGAGTAGTACCACTCAAGTTGAGAGTAATAAACAGACCCAGCTTTCATCGGTATTGAGATAGTTGTAACGCCGTCTTTAGTCTCGATACTTGTATTTTTAGATTTTCTTATTTCGTCGAAAATTTTGTTAAGCTTTTCATCTGGATGTCTGTTGTATTGATAAACGCCCGGGGATGGGGTATTGGTATAGAAACAATAGATAACATCGGAAATGCCTGCTTCATAATTTGGAAGAGTGAATTTATATTCTATTTTTTCATCATAACCAATTTTAAACCATTTAGAATTTCCTATTATTTCTAAATTTGGCATTGAAAATAAATTTATGAACTCATAAGATTCAATAAGTAAGAACTTATTTGTCTCATCTTTCATTTTTTCTTCTTTTGTTTTCTCCAATTGACTCTGAATCGAACCACGCACTCTACCCCAAAAACCATACTGTTTCCCCGCTCCCCAAAAACAATTATATAAAACATTCTCTAACGCAGAGCGCGATGTAAATATGACCCCAAGAGTTCCACCAATAAGAAGTGTGAATGCCGAGATGGTTAACCAAACTGGAGCCGTTATACCCATTAGTGCAGCAACGGCAATTCCGCCAAAAATAGTAAAAGCGAGCGTGAGTACGCCTTCACTCACGGCTGCTCCGGTATTCCCCTGCTGATAAGCATCGTAGGTATCCATCGCGGCAACGGCGGCGTTAAGGAAATTCACCGCAGCTAAAGCGCCGGTAACCGCTATTTTTATCGCACCTTCTTCCAGTGCCTGAGATATAGCACCTAAATTGGGGGCTAATTGCCGAGCCACGGCGATGGGGATTTTCTGTATGACGCGCGAGCTTAGCTGCGTAACGTTTTTAGAGATGGTGAACACATCTACGGTTAACGAAATGATCGCCGCAGCGGCTTTTATTTGGGTATAGGCGACGTTGCCACGGGTTAGCGGGTCGGCTTTCTCATAGTCTGAGGTTTGTTCCGCAAGGCAACTTAATGTTGCAAAATTACCAACGGCGGAAAGGCCAGAGAAGCCGGTATCAAAGAGCAGAAACAGTGCGCGAGGCGCGGTTTCGGTGTGGCCGATAGCATTCTCAAAGCTAAATTTATTCCCCTGAGGGGCAACCACACCTACCTGCGGCAATCGTAAACGAATAGCGTCGTTGGCATCGGGGAGCGCGTGCTCCCAGTCAAATAATTTATTGGCGACGGGCATTCTGTTGTGGGCCATTTTGCTATATATATCGCTATCAGCTGCTGCTCCTTTTGCGAAGTTGGCGTGATTTTGTTTGATTCGCTCTACGAGCTGATTGAGTTGCTCGCGGGTGAATATGGCTTCTTCCTGTAGGATTTCGATCCCCATAATATGCAGCAGCATAGGCATATTCTTTTTGAGTTGCTGGATGGCGGCTTTGCTTAATGATGAGGTTGTTCGCGCTAGCCAAGTATCGCCATACATTGCTGAACCCAAAATAGGGGCTAGCCCTTGGAAAAGCCGGTCAACTGCTTTTAGGCTTTTCTCCGCCCAGCTGATTTGTTCCTGTGGCTGAGTGAGAACCGGCACCAGCGTGTTCCAAATCACGCCCCATACGTTATGTTCATCGCTAAATGAACGTTGGCTGTCAGCAGCGTCGGAGATCACTTTTTCCAGCGCAGTTTTACCCGGCTCGGAGTCCGTTACACCAATAAAGATCTCGCTCGCGATATTGATGAGCTTATTGAATTCATCCTGCTGTGTTTCGGGGCTTGGTGTTGGGGTGAAAAAATATCTGAAATAAGAATCTAGGCCTCCCACACAGTTGGTCACCAGTGGACTCATCATGAATTGTTCATACAGCTTGGCGAACATTCTTTGGCGTTCTAGATAGGCGTCCTGTTCCTGCTTTATTTCGAGCCAATAATGATTCCAGTTGTCCTGGTTTATTCCGTTTTTTACCGCTTTTTGAATATCTTCGTTGTCGCTATTTTTTAATTGCTCCACAAATCCACCGATCGTTAGCGGATAGTGGTTTTCGGCCAGAAACTGTTGCTGCCACTGAATCAAAATACGATGTGCTTGCACAATTTCTTTTTGCCGTCCGACAGGGTCAAACAGCACTACAATGCGCGCTTTTTCTCCGTAGCAAAGTTTGTTACGAATTTCTTTTCCAATACCATCGGCATCCATCCAATAAGATTCTTGGGTGGTAAGAATATCAATACCAATATCGCCTAAGTCATCGGGATGGTTTTTGTCCGGCAGGGTTAATACGCGCTGCTGCTTGTGCCGATAATCTTCAATGAGTCTGGAGAAATTTGCCTGTGTGGCTTCAAGAGCGTAAAGACTTTTATCTTCATCTAAATTAATACGCTGCATCGATTTCTCTCGCAGCGATTTATCTCCATTGATGGCGTTAATGATGTCGGCATGCCATTCATGTTCGCTATAAACAATGCTGATGTTGGAGACTTTTTTAGACACAAAAGCAAAGTAATAGCCTTCACCGCGAGGGCCAGACTCGGGTATTAAGCCGCCGCTGGCATCATTGCCGTTCTTAAAAATAAATTTTCGGTAGCGTTCAACGCACTGGTTTTTACCATTGATGGTTTTTTCTTGCTGCTCATATTTAAAAATAGAGAAAGAGCCAAAATCCTCGTCTTTGATATATATCCAGCCGGGGCGCAGCAGGCGTACCACATAGCCCATCGCATCTCTGACGGTGGTTGTTGAAAGCAGAGTTTGAATATCCTGTGGCGGAAACGCGTATTGCAATGTTGATTCAAAAAAATTGGCATAGGCATAGCGAACCGGATAGATCGGCTTAATATCGCTATCACAAGGAGATTCATAGGCGCCCACTTCCGTTGAGCCTGAAGTACTATCGTCTGCGGCCTGCATGGCCTGATCCATTTTGTCCATTAAACAGCCTTAATTTCTGACAGGTGCCAAACAAGGCCAAACAGGTGTTTGGCTCTAATCTCTTGGCTAAGAGGGAAACGGCAAGTGTGGGCTTTAACCAACTCGCCCCACTTAATCTCTGGGAGATAGCTCATGCTGCGTGCGGCAACGTAGAGTAAAACGGGCTTTTCTAAAGAGAAGCCCCAGCGCAGCGCTTGGTTGATATGCTGGACGATAAAATAAGAGCGAAAACCTTCACTGATCTGTGATTTTTCGCCTATATGCTCTTCGATGAACCGATCTACTTTTTGGATAAATGCCTGATAGGTACTTTGAGAGAAATAGTTACACATACGCTGGGTTAATCGAAAACGGCTGCCTTTTATCGCTCTCACTTTATGGGTCACTGAGATGATATTGATAACGGTGCTTTGATTGGGCTGAAGATAAATAATGGCGAGCGCGTGGCGCATAAATGAGGCTAGGCCAGAATAATCCATCAGGCTGATAATCGCGGGCAAAGCTCTTGGGTCATAAAAGCGTAAATAACACCAGCGTTGGGTCTCTGGATTTTTCACATAGGTGAATTTGCGTAGGTGATGATAAACAACACCAAAGCTCTCTTTGCTTTGGATAATGATCCCTAGCGGTTGTTGAGTGAATAGCGTTATTAACCGCTGATGGAACCGAGTTTGTTTATCCGCATATGGCGTTATATCAACTAGATAAGGTGCGATGTTTTCCATCACGCTTTCAGACTCACCTTTAAATAGACAGCGCCAAGTAAGCCCGGAAGCGATGAGATCGGGCACAAGAAAGCGCCCATCTTGCTGATAAATTGCTGCATCAATAATGGCGTAGCAATGCAGGCTATATTGTTTACTGGCATCTTGTCGGACGATCATTTTTTGCAGGCTATGGGCGATGTTTGGCTTAACATTTAGATCGAGCAATGGCGTTTTTATCGCTTTAACTGCTATTGCGCTATTGAGAAGATCGTCATTCTGGCTAGGTAGCCGGTCGAAACAATAGCGGCGATCCATAAAGACAGGATGAGCGTCATTCAATGTTTGTGTCGCTAAAATGAACTCTTTTTCATAACGCTGGCTGCTTTCTAGATACGCATCGAACGGCATTATTTCGGTGTAATCGGCGTTATTCAGCCCTTGCTGAGTAAAATAGCGAAACAATATGCTGACTACATCCCGCCGTTCCTGAGCATAAATCAGGGTAGGTGCTCGGAGCTGAGCCTGTGTTGTGCCTTTCCTGGCTTGAGGATCGTCGAAAATAGATTCGGTGACCCAAAAGGCATCACCGTTAGTCATGACATCGAATATTTCGCTCATGTGCTGATTCCATTCTGCCGTGTTATTCAATGGTTCCGATCTGTTGGCTCGGCATCACAATATTGCTAAAGGGAGGGCAGCCGCAGGCGACATAATCCCCGGCAAGCACAATGTCGATATTATTGACCTTACCGAGGTGTGGCCCTGCAGCAACGAGAGTCCCGATCCCTTTTTTACAGGCATTGCAGGTAGCTTGCATGCCGACCAGCGCGACGGGTTTTCCCTTAATTTTCATGAGCGGAGAGCCCTGCAGCACTTTGCCGCCGGTGCTGGTTTTATCGCTTAAGCAGATAATAGGACGCATTATTTTCCCTCCTGCTCTTGGCGTGCTTTTTCACGACAATCTTCGGCGGTGGGCTGTCCTTCATTGGCAGCATCTGACAGCGATGAGAGCGAGCCGGGCATACCGGGCATAACGTTTAGCTCGCCTTTTATCGTGACGATCCCTGTTAGAGTGATGCCGCTGCTATTGATGGTAATCGTTCCCGCTTTGCCTTTAATCATGACCTGTTCGCTGGCTTGAAGCGTGTGCGTTTTGGTGTGGCTATGAATTCCGTCAACGGCGTTGGTGGTATATTGGCCCTTGATGTCACAAACTTTATCTTCCCCTACCTTTTGGATATGGGTGGCGTGAATTTTTTCTTCCCAGTTGTTATTAATCTTCGTAATAAGATCTTTTTCGATCGTTTCAAACTGATTCGCATCTATTTGGATATATCTATCTTTAACAATATGAAGAGACTCATCTTTGCCCACGTAATGGCTGCGATTATTCATTACGGTATGGCTTTCATCGTTCTCTATTTTTTGGGTTTTATCGTGTTTAATTTCAATTAATTGATCTCTTTGGGCATGAATATAAATTTCCTCTCGCCCAGCATCGTCTTCAAAACGCAGTTCGTTAAATCCTTCACCTTTGTGCGTTTTAGTTTTAAACGTTGTACGTGTCTTTTCTGCGGGAAGTTTTAGCGGTGTTCTATTAACGGCGTTATAGGTACAGCCGGTAATAATAGGACGATCGATATCGCCGTTCAGATACGAAACAATAACTTCTTGCCCTATGCGCGGAGTGGCTAAAAAGCCATATCCGCTACCGTTCCAGCCCTGTGCAACCCGCACCCAACATGAGGCCTTTTCATCAGGTTTATCATAGCGATTCCAGTGAAAATGCACTTTTACTGCGCCGTATTCATCGACATATATTTCTTCTCCGACGGGGCCGACAACTTCGGCTATTTCATCGCCGTCGGCGAGCGGTTTGTAATGATATGGGGCTCGCCATTCATCGCGGGCGGAAATAAACGTAATTTCATTAACTAGCGTTGTGCCTCCGCCGCTGTCTTCTTCTTCCAATGCTTCAGGCATCAAGCCATGGTGGGTTGCTGTTACCACCTGCCAACGATCGTTCATTTGTTCTACGGGATGTTCAATCAAGTCAAACATCCTGCCCGGCATCAATTTGATGCAGTTGGAGGTTGCGATCCCTTTCTTACTATCGGAGCTCAGTTGCTCAGCGCGATAGCGCACCATCGGGCTTGCCTCGGAGTCCAACTGGAAACGACCATAGCTGTCAAAAACAGAATGTGGAGAACCGGGTACGCCTTGTTGTTTACTGAGCACGCGGTGATTTAGCTGGCTGTTCGGATTAAGGTAATTACGGTCTTTATGAGTGGCTTCTCGGGGGCGCATATATGAGCCAAAGCGCAACTTGCTGATAATATCGCCTTGGATTGCAGATTGGGGATGCGGGTTATATGTCACCGTGGTGTCGACCAGCATGCCATACAGGCTATCGCTATAGCACATGCCTTTCTCGTCAAACCAATATACAAAACCCTCTTCGGCGGCGAGCCTGTCAAAAAAATGGGTTGAGGACTCTCGTTTTTGCGTCACATATTCACGCTGCAGATGGTTCTCTTTAATGAGCGTACAGTTGGCCTGAACATGGTTGTCGTGCAGAAGCTGTTCTAAAATGCGGGGGATAGTGAGCTGATGGTAAATTCGGCTGTCTTGATTGAGCGTCATGACCCAAGCCTCTGGCCGAATGGTTAGCGTGTAAAACGTACGCCTAAACCCAGAGTCTCCGCGCTCTATGCCAGCCACAAGGCCGCTGATGGTTCGCTGCTCATCGCCGTTTACTGTGACGGTTAAAGACGCTTCTTGCAGCAATTGAGCATCAAGATTGAAATCGTCTCGCTTGCTGACAACTTTAAGAGTGAGGGTAAAGAGCTGCGACAACCCCTCATTTAAGGTGAACTCTGCAACGTCAAATGTTTCGGAAGGGAGGTCGCCAATTTTGCAGGAAAAATATAAGCCTGTTTTTTTCATTTAAATATATCCTTATTTTTCATCCATGCGATAAATACATTTATTATTTATATTTGTTTTTACTATTTATTTAGAATAAATCGTTTTGACATCATGTCATTTTAATACGCAGGTTTTTATATTACTGTGGCTTAGTATTTCCGGTCATTAGCTTAAAGATAAAAATGTTTTATGCTTCACAATCATGAGTAATAATTAATGCATGTTTATATAATCGCGGTTTAGTGGTTAATTGTTTATAACGAGTGATATACAAAACCTGCCATGATTTCTCGATTCTCTTTAATTAATAAACAGATCATAACTTTCAATTAATATGAGCTAATGATCTGTTTACCCCACCCCCTAACTCTGCCAGCCCTGTTCGCCGTTGCTCAGTTCGCAGAAGTTAAACCCACACGCCTTCATGAAAGCATCCATCTCTGCACGGTTTTCACTAGGAACCTCGCTCACGGCTAACTGCCAAACGTTGATATCGGGCAACTGACGCAGAGTATCTTCCATCAGATATAAACCTACGCCGCGGCGGCGGGTTACTTCTCGCACACACAGGTCGTGTAGCGTGGCGAAACCTTTGGGTTTATCGAGAAATACCTTTACGGCGCCTAATAGTCGGTCATTGAAACGGGCGGCGAATAGGGCATTTCCCGCCTCGAGCCACGCTTGCCATGCCTCTGGCTGCTGCTCTGGCCACACTTTTCCCAAATCACGGATATCATCTGAATTTAATTCTACTAAGCGTTCAATGGTGAGTTTCATGTTTTATCTTCTGCCAAGAATAATTGCTAAGCATTGTAAATGATCTACATCCATTGACGGTGTAACTTTTGGTGTACAAAATCTGAGCGGATTATTTTTATCGATCTGCTATTTTCAGAGTAAAAAATTAGTAAATGAATTGTTTATCAGATGAACGTGCTTATCTCGCGGTAAATGTTGCCGCATTGCTCCGATTTTTGTGCTGTTTACACCGCTTGTTTCTAGTGTTCTTATTTGATTTACAGAAGAAAATCCCTGTTTAATGATATGAAAAATAAAGTGTTATTAGAAAATATTGCTGCGAAATCACATAATTCATTATTTCTTATGCATAAAAGCATTTCATGTTAATAATATGTTGCGTGATAACGCTTCAAAGCAAATACAACAAACATAACGACAGGCGGGGATGAGCGGATGAGTATTAACAAGGGTAAAGTTTTTCTGGCGGGTTGTATGGCGTTAGCCATGAGCAGCAGCGTGATGGCAAAGGACATTAAAATTGCCATCGTGGGCGCGATGTCTGGCCCAGTGGCGCAATATGGCGATATGGAGTTTACCGGTGCTAAGCAGGCGATTGCGGATATCAACGCGAAAGGCGGCGTGAATGGCGACAAACTGGTCGGCGTGGAATACGACGATGCCTGCGATCCTAAACAAGCGGTAGCGGTGGCAAACAAGGTGATTAACGATGGCATTCGCTATGTTATTGGTCATCTGTGTTCTTCTTCAACCCAGCCCGCATCGGATATTTACGAAGATGAAGGCGTGTTGATGATCACCCCAGCGGCGACCAACGCCGATCTCACCACGCGCGGCTATAAGCTGATTATGCGTACCACCGGGTTGGACTCCGATCAAGGGCCAACGGCGGCCAACTATATTCTCAATACGATTAAACCGCAGCGCATCGCCGTAGTGCATGACAAACAGCAATATGGTGAAGGCTTGGCACGCTCGGTTAAAGATGCGTTGGAAAAAGCCAATGTGAAGCCCGTGCTGTTTGAAGGTGTGACGGCAGGTGACAAAGATTTCTCCACGCTAGTGGCCAAACTGAAGAAAGAGAACGTCGATTTTGTTTACTTCGGCGGCTATTACCCAGAGATGGGGCAGATTTTGCGTCAGGCTAAGCAAGCTGGCCTGAAAGCTAAGTTTATGGGACCAGAGGGCGTGGGTAACTCTTCTTTATCTAACATCGCGGGAGATGCTTCCGAAGGCATGTTGGTCACGCTGCCACAGCGCTACGATCAGGTTCCGGCTAACAAAGCCATCGTAGACTCGCTGAAAGCCAAAAAACTGGACCCAACTGGCCCGTTTGTGTGGACCACCTATGCCGCGCTGCAATCGCTGACCACCGGCATGGAGCGCAGCAAAAGCGAAGAGCCTGCTGACATCATCAAAAACCTCAAAGCTCAACCGGTTGATACCGTGATGGGGCCATTGAGCTGGGATGACAAAGGCGACCTGAAAGGCTTTGAGTTCGGTATCTTCGAATGGCACGCCGATGGTTCTTCAACCGCGGTGAAGTAAGTTCTGATCGATAGTGTTTTTATGTATTGGTAGGACGAGCCAGCACAACAAGGACGTTGTGCTGGAGTTTGGGGCGCCCTGGATGGGCGATACCAAACCGAAGCGAAAATTCCATCTCGGAAAAAGTGCGGGAGTGCAGAGACCACGCACTGGCGGTCTCTGCCCGTACGCCTACACGCATGTTGCATAAAAATGCGGAATTAATGGGCGGACGGAATCTTACACATATGCTTTAGATAAGCATGATACCGTGCTGGACATCATCACTAAGCCCTTGTGTGGTATGAGGATAGGGTATGTCAGAACAGTTCCTTTATTTCATTCAGCAGATGTTCAACGGCGTAACGCTGGGGAGCACCTATGCGCTGATCGCCATTGGTTACACCATGGTTTACGGCATTATCGGCATGATCAACTTCGCGCACGGCGAGGTTTATATGATCGGCAGCTATGTCTCCTTTATTGTGATTGCGGCGCTGATGATGCTCGGTATCGATGCCAGCTGGTTATTGATTGGGGCTGCATTCATTGTGGCGATCGTCATCACCAGCGCCTATGGCTGGAGCATTGAGCGCGTGGCTTATAAGCCCGTTCGCTCGTCAAAACGCCTTATTGCGCTGATCTCCGCGATTGGGATGTCCATCTTTTTACAAAACTATGTCAGCCTTACACAGGGTTCACGCGATCTGGCGCTGCCGCGCTTGGTGACCGGCCAATGGACGCTGGGAGAAAGTAACGGCTTTGCCGCCAGTATTTCCACCATGCAAATCATTATCTGGGTGGTGACGTTCCTCGCTATGCTGGCGCTGACGTTATTCATCCGTTATTCCCGCATGGGGCGCGCCTGCCGTGCCTGCGCCGAAGACCTTAAAATGGCGAGCCTGCTGGGTATCAGCACCGATCGCGTTATCTCTCTGACCTTTGTGATTGGCGCCGCTATGGCGGCTGTGGCTGGCGTATTGCTGGGGCAATTTTACGGCGTTATTAACCCATATATTGGGTTTATGGCGGGCATGAAAGCCTTTACCGCAGCGGTATTGGGAGGCATTGGCAGTATTCCTGGCGCGATGATTGGCGGCCTGATCCTCGGCGTGGCAGAAGCGCTAACCTCTGCGTATCTGAGTACGGAATATAAAGACGTAGTGTCTTTTGCCTTGCTGATTGTGGTGCTGCTGGTGATGCCTACCGGCATCTTGGGGCGCCCGGAGGTTGAGAAAGTATGAAACAGCTCAATCTGGTTAATGCGATTATTTCGACCATCACGATGTTTATCCTCGCGTCGTTTATTATGGGTGTTCAGCTTGGCCTAGATGGCACCCATTTGGTGGTGAATCTGGCGGATTCTGTACGCTGGGAATGGATTGGCGCGGGCTGTGTGGTGGTCTTTTTCTTCCAATTGATGCGCCCGATGATCCAGCAGGGTTTCAAGAAAGTCGCTGGCCCTTCTTTAGTGCTGCCAAGCTTGGATGGTTCTACGCCAAAGCAGAAATTGGTATTAGCGCTGATCCTCATCGCGGCGGTAGTTTGGCCGTTCGTGGTATCACGCGGCACGGTGGATATTGCCACCCTGACGCTTATCTACGTCATGCTGGGGCTGGGTCTGAATGTGGTGGTCGGGCTGTCTGGCTTGTTAGTGTTGGGGTACGGTGGGTTTTATGCCATCGGCGCTTATACCTACGCGCTGCTCAATCACTATTATGGCATTGGATTTTGGGAAAGCCTGCCGATTGCAGGGATTGTGGCCGCGGCTTTTGGCCTGCTGCTAGGATTTCCTGTGCTGCGGCTGCGCGGCGACTATTTGGCGATTGTTACGTTAGGCTTCGGTGAAATTGTACGTATTTTGCTGCTTAACAACACGGAGATTACCGGGGGCCCAAACGGTATCAGCCAGATCCCAAAACCGACCTTCTTCGGGCTGGAATTTAACCGCAGCGTGCGCGACGGTGGCTGGGGATCATTCCATGAATTCTTTGGTCTGAAATATGACCCAAGCGATCGCATTATTTTCTTATATCTCGTGGCGTTGTTGCTGGTGGTGATAACGCTGTTTGTCATCAACCGACTGCTAAGAATGCCGCTTGGGCGAGCATGGGAAGCGCTGCGCGAAGACGAAATTGCCTGTCGCTCATTAGGCCTGAGCCCAACGCGGATTAAGCTAACGGCGTTTACCATCAGCGCGGCGTTTGCCGGTTTTGCGGGAACCTTATTTGCGGCACGGCAGGGGTTTGTCAGCCCTGAATCATTCACCTTCGTCGAATCAGCCTTTGTACTGGCGATTGTGGTATTGGGCGGGATGGGATCGCAGTTTGCGGTGATTCTGGCTGCGGTGATCTTGGTGGTGTCTCGCGAACTGATGCGTGATTTAAATGAATACAGCATGTTGTTGCTCGGTGCGCTGATGGTGTTGATGATGATTTGGCGGCCGCAAGGATTACTGCCAATGAAACGCCCACAGCTGAAATTCGCCCCACGCAAAGGAGGCCAAGCATGAGCGCAAAACCTTTGCTGTTAGTGAATAATTTATGCATGCGCTTCGGCGGATTGTTGGCGGTGAATAACGTTGCGCTGATGCTTAATGAGGGTGAAATTGTCTCTCTCATTGGGCCGAACGGGGCAGGGAAAACCACGGTATTTAACTGCTTAACCGGTTTTTATCGCCCGAGCAGCGGATCGATTAAACTGCGCGACCGTGAGCTTGCGGGGCTGGCTGGGCAGCAAATTGCACGAATGGGCGTGGTACGCACGTTCCAGCATGTCCGTCTGTTCAAAGAGATGACGGTGGTAGAAAACCTGCTGGTTGCACAGCATCAGCACCTGAAAAGCGGGGTGTTTGCTGGCCTGCTAAAAACGCCAACGTTTCGCCGCGCTGAAGCCGATGCGTTAGAGCGCGCGGCTGTATGGTTAGATCGCGTGGGATTGCTGGAGTTTGCTAACCGTCAGGCGGGCAATTTAGCCTATGGTCAACAGCGCCGGTTAGAGATAGCCCGCTGTATGGTGACGCGTCCTGAGCTGTTGATGCTGGATGAACCGGCGGCAGGGCTTAACCCAAAAGAGACCGATGAGCTTAACGAGCTGATCGCCGATTTACGCAATCATCATCAGGTCTCTGTGCTGTTGATTGAGCATGATATGAAACTGGTGATGGATATTTCAGACCGAATTTACGTGGTGAATCAGGGAACCCCGCTGGCACAAGGCTCACCCGAAGAGGTGCGCAATAATCCTGATGTGATTCGTGCTTATTTGGGAGAGGCGTAACTATGCTGACTTTAGATAATGTCTCAGCCCATTATGGGAAAATTCAGGCGCTGCACAACGTCAGCATTCAGATCCAGAAAGGTGAAATCGTTACGCTCATCGGCGCAAACGGTGCAGGAAAAACGACGCTGTTGGGTACGTTATGCGGTGAGCCGCGAGCGACCTCGGGGCGTATCAATTTTCTTGGGCAAGACATCACCGACTGGCAGACGGCCCGTATTATGCGCGAGGCAATAGCGATTGTGCCGGAAGGTCGTCGGGTATTCTCGCGTATGACGGTTGAAGAGAACTTGGCGATGGGCGGATTCTTTGCCGACCGACACCAGTATCAAGAGCGCATTGCGCGCGTTTATGATCTATTCCCCCGTTTGCATGAACGCCGGATACAGCGCGCAGGTACCATGTCCGGCGGTGAACAACAGATGCTGGCAATAGGGCGAGCGTTGATGAGTCAGCCTAAGCTGTTGCTGCTCGATGAGCCGTCGCTGGGCCTTGCGCCTATCATCATTCTGCAAATTTTCGATACCATTCAGCAGCTGCGCGAAGAGGGTATGACCATATTTCTGGTCGAACAAAATGCCAATCAGGCGCTCAAACTGGCCGATCGCGGCTATGTGCTGGAAAACGGCCACGTGGTGCTGGAAGACAGCGGTTCAGCACTGTTAGCAAACAGCGCCGTACGTAGTGCGTATTTGGGCGGGTAGAGCGCTGGGATCTCGATATGAACATAGCAGCATGGACGCTGCGTAAAGCTTAAGGATATTCTTGTCGAGAATGAAGAACAGATAATACTTCAATGCTGTCGATGGTTATCTGATAAACCACAATATAGTTGGGATGTGCAACGATTTCTCAGGTTCCTAATACCCGACCAGATCGAAACAAATAGGGATGTTCGGCAGCAGGTAATATCGCGTCATCAATTCGTTGCATTAAAGCTTCGGCAGCAAAAGGATTTTGCTCGGCAACGAAAGCTATCAGGGTATATAAATCGTGTATGGCATCGTCAGTCCATTTGACGGTTAGCATTAGGCTAATTTCCTTTTAGCTTTGGCTTCAGCAATGATTTTACGTGCGCCTGCCATGACTTCATCATGAGGTAATCTGGCACGATTATTATCCATTGATGCTTCTACTTTCGCTTTAAACCAATGCTCGTAGCTATCTGCTTGTTCCTGAGTTTCAAACTCTGAAACGATAGGGGAGAGTTTTTTCTGCATGATGTTAACTCCAAAACTGCTGACCTTTTAGCCAGTATAGCGTTCTCCACTATTCAAACCAAGTTATACCCCCCATACTTGAAGCAGCTTCGACGCTACTCCAATTATTTTGGGTATAGAACGCGCGTTTCACCGTCATCCCTCCGTCATATTTCCTTCACCTATCGGTTATTTTTCTGTCATACGCGCATGTCATGGTACATCCCGAAAATCAGACGTTCTTTATCACTCAACATTTACGGTGATAACACTCATTCGACGGGGATTTAGCATGATGAATAAGACAATAAAACGCAGCATCTGTAGCTTGGCGGTCACGTTTTGCCTCAGCGCTCCGGCGTTGGCGGTCACTGAAATTCCCTTCTGGCATTCGATGGAGGCGGAGCTCGGTACTGAGGTCGATAGCCTTGCTCAGCGTTTTAACCAATCTCAAAATGAATACAAAGTGGTGCCAGTTTACAAGGGCGACTATGAGCAAAGCCTAGCGGCGGGGATCGCCGCTTTCCGTGCGGGTAAAGCGCCGGCAATCTTACAGGTTTATGAAGTCGGCACGGCCACCATGATGCAGGCTAAACAGGCGGTTAAGCCGGTCTATCAGGTCTTCAAAGATGCGGGTATTCCGTTCGACGAGTCCCAGTTTGTTCCAACCGTAGCCGGTTACTACGCTGATAATGCCAGCGGGCAGCTTCTTTCTCAGCCGTTCAACAGTTCAACGCCGGTTCTCTACTACAACAAAGACGCGTTTAAAAAAGCCGGGTTAAATCCGGATGAGCCGCCAAAAACGTGGCAGGCGCTGGCAGCCGATGCGGCGAAGCTACGCGCGAGCGGCATGAGCTGCGGATATGCGTCTGGCTGGCAGGGCTGGGTACAGTTAGAAAACTTCAGCGCGTGGAATGGTGTTCCTTTTGCCACTGAAAACAACGGATTTGGTGGCCCATCGGCACGCTTGGAATTTAATAAGCCGTTGCAGGTGAAGCATATTCAGTTGCTGTCAGACATGCTCAAAAAAGGCGATTTCAGCTACTTTGGCCGTAAAGATGAGCCAACGGCTAAATTCTATAACGGTGATTGCGCCATGATGACCGGTTCTTCCGGGTCGCTGGCCAACATTAAACAGTATGCCAAATTTAACTACGGCGTGGCCTTTATGCCCTACGACGCCGATGCAAAAGGTGCTCCGCAAAATGCCATTATCGGCGGTGCTAGCCTGTGGGTGATGAACGGCAAGAAGCCTGAGACTTACAAAGGCGTAGCGGAGTTCTTCCAATTCTTAGCCAAGCCAGAGATTGCCGCCGAATGGCATCAAAAAACCGGCTATCTGCCGATCACGACGGCGGCCTATGAGCTGACCAAACAGCAGGGCTTCTACGATAAAAATCCGGGCGCAGATGTTGCCACGCGACAAATGCTGAACAAGCCGCCGTTGGCGTTCACCAAGGGCGTACGTTTAGGCAATATGCCGCAAATTCGTACCGTGGTTGATGAAGAGCTTGAGGGCGTTTGGACCGGTAAGAAAACGCCACAGCAGGCGCTGGATGAAGCGGTATTACGCGGCAACCAGCTGTTAGAGCGCTTTGAAAAATCGGCGAAGTAGTTGAAGTAGTTTTGTTCTACCTTGCCAATCGCCTTAGAGATGGGGCGATTGGCTGGTGTCTGTATCTGGTAGCAAATTTTGAGGTGTTATGAGTTCCCTAACTCCCACGTTTAAATGCAGCTGGTTGCCCTATGCGCTGATGGCTCCACAGCTTTTAATCACCGCGATTTTCTTCCTGTGGCCTGCGAGTGAAGCGCTGTGGTATTCGGTGCAAAGTCTCGATCCTTTCGGCCTTTCCAGTGAGTTTGTCGGTTGGCAAAACTTTGTTTCGCTTTGGCATGACCCCTACTATTTGGCCGCGTTTCGCACCACGCTATGGTTTAGTGGTCTGGTCACTTTTTTTGGATTAGTGCTGTCGCTATTTTTTGCCGCGCTGGTGAATCATGTGTTGCGCGGTCGCCGTATTTATCAAACCTTGTTTATCTTGCCTTACGCTGTTGCGCCCACTATCGCCGCCGTGCTGTGGATGTTTTTGTTTAATCCGGGGCTGGGGCTGGTATCACATTTTCTTGGTGCGATGGGCTATAACTGGAACCATGCGCAAAATAGCGGTCAGGCCATGTTTTTGGTGGTGCTGGCCTCGGTGTGGAAACAGGTAAGTTATAACTTCTTGTTTTTCCTTGCTGCATTACAGTCGGTGCCTAAGTCTTTGCTCGAAGCTGCCGCTATCGATGGTGCGGGGCCGATTCGCCGTTTCTTCCACATTGTAGTGCCCTTGATTTCTCCGGTGAGTTTCTTCTTGCTGGTGGTTAATCTGGTTTACGCCTTCTTCGACACCTTTCCGGTTATTGATGCCGCGACCGGCGGTGGGCCAGGGCAATCCACAACGACGCTGATTTATAAAATCTACCGTGAAGGATTTGCGGGGCTCGATCTTTCCAGTTCAGCGGCGCAGTCGGTGGTTCTGATGCTGATGGTCATTGCGTTAACCCTGATCCAATTCCGCTACGTTGAGCGTAAGGTACGTTACCAATGATTGAGAACCGCAAAGGCTTAGATGTGTTTTGTCACATTATGCTGGTGTTGGGCGTGATGGTGATTTTATTCCCGCTGTATGTGGCGTTTGTTGCCGCAACGCTCGATAAGCAACAGGTGTTTGATGTGCCAATGACGCTGCTCCCCGGCTCACGGCTGTGGCATAACGTTTCGCAGGTTTGGCATCAGGGGGTAGGCAGCGCCGGAGCACCATTTGGTATTCAGTTGATGAATAGCTTTATTATGGCGCTCGTGATTACGGTGGGGAAAATTACGGTCTCAATGCTTTCCGCATTTGCGATTGTCTATTTCCGTTTCCCATTGCGTAACCTGTTTTTCTGGTTGATATTCATCACGTTAATGTTGCCGGTCGAGGTGAGGATTTTTCCCACGGTTGAAGTGATGGCAAACCTAAATCTGATGGATAGCTACACGGGATTAACGCTGCCGCTGATGGCTTCGGCAACCGCAACGTTTTTATTCCGACAGTTTTTTATGACGCTGCCGCATGAGCTGCTAGAGGCTGCGCGTATCGATGGTGCTGGGCCGATGCGTTTTTTCCGCGATGTGCTGTTCCCTCTTTCTAAAACGAATTTAGCGGCGCTGTTTGTCATTACGTTTATCTATGGGTGGAATCAATATCTTTGGCCGCTGCTGATAACCAGCGATCCCTCAATGGGAACGGCGGTCGCCGGCATTAAAAGCGCCATCTCGAGTGGAGAGAGCGCAACGCAGTGGCAACTTGTGATGGCCGCATTGCTGATGACGCTATTACCTCCGCTGTTGGTGGTATTGGGTATGCAGCGCTGGTTCGTCCGTGGTCTGGTTGATAGCGAGAAATAACTGAATGGCACGTTTAAAATTACAGACCGTTAGCAAAAGCTATGACGGCAAGAATGCGATAATCAAAGGTATCGATTTGGATGTTGCCGACGGCGAGTTCATCGTGATGGTGGGTCCGTCTGGCTGTGGGAAATCGACGCTGTTGCGGATGGTCGCCGGACTTGAAGAAACGACCGGTGGTGATATCTATATCGATGACGACCGCGTGACCCATAAGGAACCTAAAGATCGCGGCGTGGCGATGGTGTTCCAAAACTATGCGCTTTATCCGCACATGAGCGTATTCGATAATATGGCCTACGGCCTGAAAATTCGCGGCTTGGGCAAAGAACTCATTCGCACCAAGGTAGAAGAAGTGGCGGCCATTCTCGAGCTCGAGCCGCTATTAAACCGCAAGCCAAGCGAGTTGTCCGGCGGGCAACGCCAGCGAGTCGCGATGGGGCGGGCAATCGTGCGTGAGCCGGCGGTATTCCTGTTTGATGAGCCGTTATCCAATCTTGATGCAAAACTGCGCGTTCAGATGCGCCTTGAGCTGCAACAGTTGCACCGCCGCTTAAAAACGACCAGCCTGTATGTGACGCATGATCAGGTTGAGGCCATGACGCTCGCTCAGCGCGTGATCGTGCTTAATAAGGGCGTCGCTGAGCAGATAGGAACGCCGACCGAGATTTATCATCGCCCAGCCAGTCGTTTTGTCGCAGGTTTTATGGGATCGCCGGCGATGAACCTGCTTGATGGTCAGATTAGTGCAGACGGACAGACTTTCGAGGTTAACAATGGCCCGCAGCTGCGCTTAGAGCAACCATTGAGCAAGCTGGCAGGGCAAACGCTGACGCTGGGTATTCGCCCTGAACATCTGCGTCGTGCGGCTGAAGCAGAAGCCGGAAACCCGTTTACGGTAATGACGCTGGAACTGCTGGGCGCCGACAATCTAGCGCACGGGCAGTGGGGCAAACACGGCGTTATCCTGCGTTTGCCGCATCAAATTCTGCCTGAGTCAGGAAGTGAGCTGCGATTGATTTTGCCACAGGAAAACCTGCATTTCTTCGATATAACAACCGGTTTGCGCATCGAGCCGTGAACCAGAAGTGAAGCCTTTATGGCGGAGTAAAAGATGACAACATATTGGCCCTATCCAAAAATCGTCGCCCACCGCGGTGGCGGCAAATTAGCACCAGAGAACACCTTAGCGGCCATTGATATTGGCGCAGAGTATGGGCATAAAATGATTGAGTTTGATGCCAAGCTCAGCGCCGATGGGCAAATTTTTTTGCTGCACGACGATAATCTGGAACGCACCACTAACGGTTGGGGCGTCGCCGGTGATTTGCCTTGGGAAAAACTGGTGAGTTTGGATGCCGGAGGTTGGTTTGGGCGCGCGTTTCGCGACGAACCTTTGCCGCTGCTCTCGCAGGTTGCCGATCGCTGTCGTGAATTTGGCCTAGCGGCGAATATTGAGATTAAACCCACGACTGGCGTTGAACGTGAAACAGGGCGCGTGGTTGCGCTGGCTGCAAAAACGCTGTGGGCAACGCACCCGGTTCCGCCTTTGCTCTCCTCTTTTTCGGTTGAGTCATTGGCCGCGGCGCAAGAGGCGGTTCCTGAACTACCACGTGGTTTGCTGCTTGAAACATGGGATGAAGAGTGGCTGGCGTTAACCACGCGCTTAGGCTGCGTTTCATTGCATATCGATCACAATGAGCTGACTGCGGAACGCGTTGCGGATATCAAAGCTGCGGGATTGCGCATTCTGGTGTACACGGTGAATAACCCGAAACGCGCTCGGTTGCTGCTGGATTGGGGCGTTGACTGCATCTGTACCGATAAAATTGATGTGATTGGTGCTGATTTCGCAGACCGTGAATCCGTTTAAATTGGGGAGCTGACCCACCCCAGCCCTCCCCTTCGCAGGGGAGGGAGCCGTTCGGCGATGTTTGTAAGAATCTCGATCTGCTCCTCCCCCTGCAAAGGGGGAGGTTGCGAGGGGGGTATTCGAGCTATGCGGCCTACTGCCCACCGTTATTTTTTCTATTCTGATCCACGGTGTTTTGCTGGTTCAGCATTCTTTGATTATTCACTTTTTTCTGCTGATCCATCTGATTAAGTTGCAGCTGCTGTTGGCGCTGCTGGCGATTCTGGTTGTTGAGCATGCGCTGCTGATTGTTATTCTGCCATTGCTGATCGGCATTCAGACGCATGTTTTCATTCAACTGATGTATTTGCTGCGCTTGGTTATCTCGCTGGATTTGAGTTTGCGTATTACGCAGCTGCTGTTGATTGAAGCTGTTGTTTTGGTTCTGAAAACCTTGTTGCTGTTGTTGGATCATTTGCTGTTGCTGCTGTATGACGGCCGACTGCGCATAGGCATTTACACTGCAAAAAAGTGACAATGGCGAAAGTAACAGGGCGGGAAGCACAACACGTATTAGGTTTTTCATAAGACCTCCTGTGATGCTATTCCCTTAAGTCTATGGCATTTCATCTTGCTTTGCGTGGCAGTTGAAGCGAAAAATGAGCGAATAAATGCCATGAATTTTCGTAATCGCTCGTTTTGTTCTTGCATTTCTGGCTAAAAACCGCAATCTCTTGAAGGTCTTTAGGTTGTTGTACTCTACGGTTTTAGCAACAATTCCATATGCTTAATGCGGTTTTTTGTAAGTAACATGTTCGTTACAATACGGGCAATTTGAATACAGTAATGGAATGGTGTTATGGAACAGTTTGTCGTTATTTCCGTTGAGCAGGCACAGCAAAAGTTACAACAACCAGAAACGGTGTTGGTTGATATTCGCGATCCGCAGAGCTATGCCGCTGGGCATGCCGCAGGCGCATTTCATCTAACCAATGAGACGCTGCAAAACTTTATGCAACACAATGAATTCGATACACCGGTGATGGTGATGTGCTATCACGGTAATAGCAGCCGTGGCGCAGCGCAGTATTTGCTGCACCAAGGATTTGAAGAGGTATACAGCATCGATGGCGGATTTGAAGCATGGAACCGTGCTTATCCGCAGCAGGTCGAGAGCTCATCCCTGTAGCGCCTATTAGGCATCATTATGGTGCCCATTTTAACAAGCAGGTATTCATGGTTCGTATTATTTCCCTGCCTAACCCAAGGCTGGCGCAGGCGTTTATTGATTATATGGCGACGCAGGGCGTTCGTTTAGAGTTGGAAGTGCACAATGATGAAGTTGTGCTTTGGCTCGCCGATGGCACCCAGCAGGCGAAGGTTGAACAGGAGCTCTCGCGCTTTCTTCAAGAACCTTTGCATCCACGCTATCAGGCGGCCAGCTGGCATGCGGGGTCAACGCACAGCGGCCTGAAATATAGCAGCTTTAGCTACCTGAAAAGCTTTACCCGACAGACCGGCCCCTTAACGGTTGGGATCACGGCTGTCTGCGTGGTGGTCTATTTGTTAATGCTGCTGTTGGGCGATGAGACAGTCATGAACTGGCTGGCGTGGCCTGCTGATTCAAGCCAATATTTTCAGGTTTGGCGCTGGGTTAGCCATGCGTTTCTGCATTTCTCAGCGGTGCATATCATCTTTAATCTCATGTGGTGGTGGTATCTTGGCGGGCAGGTTGAAAAACGCTTAGGCGCTGGCAAGCTGCTGCAAATTGCGTTGGTTGCGGCCTTTATGAGCGGCTGGGCGCAGTCATTGTTTAGTGGTTCTAATTTTGGTGGTCTGTCTGGCGTCGTGTATGCATTGATGGGCTATGTGTGGTGGTGTGGTGAACGTGCTCCGCAAATGGGCATCAATATGCCACGTGGTCTGATGGTTTTTTCAGTGCTGTGGCTGGTGGCAGGACATTTTGATTGGTTTGGAATGTCGGTCGCAAACGGTGCGCATATTGCAGGTTTAGTGATTGGATTGCTGATGGCGTTTTGGGATGCTCACCATCAGCGCAAGACATCAGCGTAAGAGCAACGTCTAACCGCCGGACATCCGGCAACTCAGGGGAATTGATGTGAAGCAAACACAGCGCCATGACGCGATAATCGATCTCGTTCGCCAGCAAGGATATGTGAGCACGGAAGAATTGGTCGAGCACTTTGCGGTGAGCCCGCAGACGATTCGCCGCGATCTGAATGACTTGGCGGAGCAAAACAAAATTCAGCGTCATCACGGTGGCGCAGCACTTCCGTCCAGCTCTGTGAATGCGGCTTATCACGATCGTAAGATCATGTGGTCGGCGGAAAAAGCGCGTATTGCGCAACACGTTGCTAGTCTGATCCCTGATGGCGCCACGCTGTTTATTGATATTGGCACCACGCCGGAAGCGGTCGCGCATGCATTGCTGAATCACCGTAATCTGCGTGTCGTCACCAATAACCTTAATGTTGCCACGTTGCTGATGGGCAAAGAAGATTTTCGGTTGATACTGGCGGGTGGCGAAGTGAGAACCCGTGACGGCGGCATCATGGGCGAAGCCACGCTAGATTTTATCTCTCAGTTCCGTTTGGACTACGGCATTCTCGGTATCAGCGGTATTGATATGGACGGTTCACTGCTGGAGTTTGATTACCATGAAGTACGCACCAAGCGCGCTATTATCGAAAACTCACGCTGCGTAATCTTAGTTACGGATCACTCCAAATTTGGCCGTAATGCGATGGTGAATCTGGGCAACATGGATCTCATTGATTACCTGTTCACCGATGAACAGCCACCGGCCAGTATTCAGAAAATCATCGAGCAGCACGAAGTTCAGCTCGAAATCTGCTAAGTCTTTTCCTCTCTATTTCTAAACGCACAGAGCCAGTTTGGTCTGTGCGTTTTGCTTTGCCTTTTCTCTTCGCTTTTTAATGTGCCTTAGATTCCAAAAGCGCCTGCAGCGCTGTAAGTCTCGCGAATTTCTCTGAATCGGTTTCGCAGTTACGCGCGGCTGTCCTTGAGTCAATTTTAAGCTCCAATAAATTGTTATTGATGGTTTATTAATCGATAAAATTAACCTATTAGGTTATATTGCTAAGGAGAGCAGATGGAGAAGCGAACGCCGCATTGCAGTTTGGAAAAGGTACGGAACTTGATTGGGAAGGGGATGATTAGGATAACCAAATCAGCGCATCGCGATGCTGAGTTGATGCATTTTGGCCTTGCTGATATGTATCGCGTTGTCTGTGAGCTTTCGCCTCAAGAGTTCTATAAGAGTATGACAACTTATGATGACCATTGCATCTGGCAGGATGTCTACCATTGCCATCTGGACAAGGTGTCTCTCTATTTGAAATTAACGGTTGTTGATGATGTCCTCATCGTTTCGTTTAAGGAGTTAGATCATGCAATGCCCTGAATGTGGTTCTAAAAATACGATTAAAGATTACCGTGACATCCCATTTACCTATAAAGGGCAGTCTACGGTGGTTAAAGCTGTCGGTGCCGATTGGTGTTTAGACTGCGGGGAAGGCGTGATTTTTAAAGAAGAATCTCTGCGTATCGACAGCATTTTGACGGAGTTCAACAAACAGGTTAATGCGTCCATTATCGATCCTGAGTACGTGGTGGCAATGCGAAAAAAGCTGAACCTTTCCCAAAGTGAAGCCGGTGAGATCTTTGGTGGCGGCGTGAACGCATTTTCGCGCTACGAAACAGGAAAAGCGCTGCCCCATGTTTCAACCATCAAATTGTTAAAACTGCTTGATAAGTATCCAGAATTGCTCGAAGAAATTCGTAACTAGCCTTTCTCTTTCGACGCCTAAGTTCGTCAGCTTGGGCGGCTCTGCGTCTCAATACCCACACAGTATGTAATTTTATTATCTCTCAACTGTTATCTTCATCACGCTGAAATGTTTTTGTTTGGTTAATTTCTGGCGCTAATGTTTGTTTGTGAGTATTATAATGCTCGCAAACGAACATTATTCGATTGTTTTTTTATCATCAACGACAAAATTAGAACTGTTTCGAGCATCCGGAGGGGAAAGTGGAAACCAAAGACTTGATCGTTATCGGTGGTGGCATTAACGGTGCCGGTATCGCTGCGGATGCGGCAGGACGCGGGCTTTCCGTTCTGATGCTGGAGGCTAAAGATTTGGCCTGTGCCACGTCATCTGCGAGCTCTAAATTAATCCACGGTGGCCTGCGCTATCTGGAGCACTATGAGTTTCGTTTGGTGAGCGAAGCCTTGGCAGAGCGTGAAGTATTGCTGAAACTTGCGCCGCATATAGCCTTCCCGATGCGTTTCCGCTTACCGCACCAGCCGCATTTGCGCCCGGCTTGGATGATCCGTACGGGTCTGTTCCTTTACGATCATTTGGGCAAACGTACCAGCTTGCCAAGCAGCAAAGGCCTGCGCTTTGGCCCTGAATCGGTCTTAAAATCCAGCTTAACGCGTGGATTTGAGTATTCAGATTGTTGGGTTGATGATGCTCGTTTGGTGCTGTTAAACGCGCAAGAAGTTGTGGTGCGCGGTGGTGAAGTTCGCACTCGTACTCAGGTTACACGCGCCTATCGTGAAAATGGATTGTGGGTTGTTGAAGCTAAAAACGCAGACACGGGTGAAGTCTCTACCTGGCGTGCCAAAGGTCTGGTGAATGCGACCGGCCCATGGGTAAAACATTTCTTCGATAATGGATTAGAGCTGAAATCTCCTTACGGTATCCGTCTGATCAAGGGCAGCCATATTGTGGTTCCTCGTGTCCATAATCAGCCGCAGGCTTACATTCTGCAGAATGAAGATCACCGCATTGTCTTTGTGATCCCGTGGATGGATGAGTTTTCTATCATCGGTACTACCGATGTGGAATATAACGGCGACCCGCATGATGTGAAGATTGATGATAATGAAGTGAATTACCTGCTGAAGGTTTATAACGATCACTTCAAGAAACAGTTAAGCAAAGACGACGTTGTCTGGACCTATTCCGGTGTGCGTCCGCTGTGTGACGATGAATCAGATTCTCCGCAGGCGATCACCCGTGACTATACGCTCGACGTACACGATCAGGATGGCAAAGCACCGCTGCTTTCCATATTCGGCGGCAAGCTCACTACCTATCGCAAACTGGCTGAACATGCGCTAGAGAAACTGTCTGGCTATTACGATAACTGTGGCCCTGCATGGACTAAAAACGGTGTATTGCCGGGAGGCGATTTAGGCACCGATCGCGATAGCTATGCTGCACAGCTGCGTCGCCGCTTTACGTGGTTACCGGAAGCGTTAGCCCGTCGCTACGTGCGCACTTATGGTACTCGCGTTGAACAGCTGATAGGAACCGCGCAATCGCTGGAAGAGCTGGGTGAGCACTTTGGTCATCATCTGTATGAAGCTGAGCTGCGTTATCTGGTTGCCGAAGAGTGGGTGGTTGAGCTTGATGATGCGATCTGGCGCCGTACTAAGTTAGGTATGTGGCTGGATGATGCTCAGAAGCAGCGTGTCGCGCAGTGGCTGGCAGAGCATAAGTCATAACGACTGCATGACATGACCCCACCCTAACCCTCCCCTTCGCAGGGGAGGGAACTGTTTAGTGATGGTTGAAAGACCCTCGATCTGCTCCTCCCCCTGCGAAGGGGAGGCTTTTCGCTCTACAACTTCACCGCTTTAATATTCCATATCTCATCCGCGTATTCCTGAATCGTTCGGTCGGATGAGAAATACCCCATATTGGCGATATTCATCACCGCGCGGTGTGTCCATTCAATAGGCGTTTTATACAGCTCATCCACTTTATCCTGTGTATCAATATAGCTACGGTAATCCGCCAGTAGCTGATAGTGATCGCCGAAGTTCACCAATGAATCAAAGAGACTTGCATAGCGGCGCGGATCTTCAGGGCTGAATGCGCCCGTCGCAATTTGGGTGAGCACTTGGTTTAGCTCAGGATCCTGTTCGTAGATTTGGCGCGGGTTATAGCCATTATTACGCAGCGCTTCAACCTGCTCGGTGGTATTGCCGAAGATAAAGATATTCTCTTCACCTACATGCTTGAGCATTTCCACGTTTGCGCCGTCTAATGTGCCGATGGTCAATGCGCCGTTGAGCGCAAATTTCATGTTGCTAGTACCCGACGCTTCGGTGCCTGCCGTTGAAATCTGCTCTGAAAGATCGGCGGCTGGGATAATCATCTGTGCCAAACTGACGCCATAGTTGGGGATGAAAACAACTTTGAGCTTGCCTTTGATGCGCTCATCGTTGTTGATCACTTTAGCTACATCGTTGATCAAATGAATGATTTGCTTGGCGTTGTAATACGCTGATGCGGCTTTACCCGCAAAGATCTTCACCCGTGGTGTCCAATCGTTTTCGGGATCTTGCAGGATACGATTGTAGTGGGTGATGACATGCAACACGTTCAGTAGCTGGCGTTTATATTCGTGGATCCTTTTGATCTGCACGTCGAACAGCGCATTAGGATCTAGCACCACATTAAGCTTCTGCGCGACATACAGGGCGAGCTGTTTTTTATTGTGCAGCTTGGCCTGTTGCACATCGCGAATGAAGGTCGGGTAGTCGATGTGTGTTAATAGCTCATTGAGCTGGCTTAAATCGGTGCGCCATCTCTGCCCGATGTTTTCATCCAGCACTTTTGACAGCGGTTGGTTAGCCAACGCCAGCCAGCGACGTGGGGTTACGCCGTTAGTTTTATTACAGAAACGGTTCGGGAATAGACGAGCAAAATCGGCAAACAGCGATTGCACCATCAGTTCAGAATGTAGCTCAGATACGCCGTTTACTTTATGGCTAGCGATCACTGCCAGCCACGCCATGCGCACGCGACGTCCGTTGGTTTCATCGATAATGGAAACGCGTGAGAGCAATGCATCATCATTAGGATATTGCTCTTTCACGTCTTTTAGGAAATGGTCGTTGATCTGGAAAATAAGCTGTAGATGGCGCGGTAAAATTTTGCCCAACATGTCTACCGGCCACGTTTCGAGGGCTTCGCTCATTAACGTATGATTGGTGTAGGAGAAAACCTGTACCACGATGGCCCAAGCGCTTTCCCACGTGAATTTGTGATCGTCAATGAGCAGCCGCATCAATTCGGGAATCGAAAGCACCGGATGGGTGTCGTTCAGGTGGATAGCAATTTTTTCGGCGAGATTCTGTAAAGTGTGATGGGTTTGCCAATGGTGATGGAGAATATCTTGCACCGTCGCAGAGACCAGGAAGTATTCCTGACGCAGGCGCAGCTCACGGCCTGAATAGGTGGAATCATCTGGATAAAGCACGCGGGACACGTTTTCCGAGTGGTTTTTATCTTCCACTGCGGCGAAGTAATCGCCCTGATTAAACTTACCTAAATTGATTTCGCTACTGGCGCGCGCGGACCATAAACGCAGGGTGTTGGTGGCATCGGTGTCAAAGCCCGGAATAATTTGGTCAAAAGCCAGCGCCAGCACCTCTTCGGTTTCCAACCAGCGGGCACGATTGCCTTCCTGCTGAATACGTCCACCGAATCGAACCCGGTAGCGCGTGTTATGGCGCACGAACTCCCACGCATTGCCGTATTCCAGCCAGTTATCAGGTGACTCCGCCTGCTGCCCATTCACGATGTTCTGTTTGAACATACCGTATTCATAGCGAATACCGTAGCCGCGGGCCGGTAGGGCGAGCGTCGCCATGGAATCGAGAAAACAGGCCGCTAACCGACCAAGACCGCCGTTGCCGAGCCCAGGATCGATTTCTTCATCGATAAGCTCTTCAAGATCGAGCCCCATTTCATCTAAGGCTTGCTTGGTTTCGTCATACACACCCATCGCCATTAAGGCATTTGAGAGCGTACGGCCGAGCAAAAATTCCATCGAAAGATAGTAAACCTGACGTACATCCTGCGAGAACTGAGCGCGGGTAGAACGCAGCCAGCGCTCGACCATTCTGTCTCGCACCGCGAATAGCGTGGCGTTTAACCAGTCATGCTGGTTGGCAATGGACGGATCTTTGCCAACCACAAACATCAGTTTGTAAGCAATCGAGTGTTTGAGCGCCTCGACGCTGACAACGGGCGAAGTATAGCTAAACGGTGAAGTCATAATCAGTACACCCCGGTAATGAAAAATATGGGTTACAGCATGGATGGCAAATTATGCAATTTGCGCCAACAATGCCGATAAAATCTTTATTGGGCTAAAGTCGGCGGTAGAGCTCCAAATAGCTCACGGCCGCTTTTTCCCAGCTGAAGTTTTGCGCCATGGCTTGGCGCTGCACGTAGCGCCACAGCGTTGGGCGCGTCCAGAGAACAAAGGCGCGGCGGAGCGCATTCGACAAATCTTTGGTATCGCAGTCATTAAAGACAAAGCCGCTGGCGCTGCCTTCGGAGAGATTTTCCAGCGAGCAGTCGTTCACCGTGTCGGCTAAGCCGCCGGTATGGCGCACCAACGGCAGGGTGCCGTATTTCAGCCCGTACAGCTGAGTTAGCCCGCAGGGCTCAAAACGACTCGGTACTAAAATAACGTCGGCGCCCGCAATAATCCGATGCGAGAACGCTTCGTGATAACCGATTTGCACGCCAACCTGACCGGGATAGGCGGCCGCAGCGGCCAGAAATGCCTCTTGCAAAGGAGCATCTCCCGCACCGAGAAGTGCCAGCTGTCCACCGCCGTTTAATAGCGTAGGCAGGGCTTCAAGCACTAAATCCAATCCCTTCTGGCTGGTTAAACGGCTGACAACTGCAAAGATCGGTTTCTCCGGATCGACTTCTAACCCCATGGCCGTTTGTAGATGCTGTTTGTTTAGCGCCTTCTCTTTGAGATTTTCTCGCTGATAACAGTTGGCGATGAGTTTATCGGTCGCGGGATCCCAAATCGCATCATCAACGCCGTTGAGAATGCCGCTGAGTTTGCCTTCGCGTTCAAGCTGCTGTAATAGCCCCTCCATGCCATAGGCGAATTCAGGGCGGGTGATTTCTTTCGCATAGGTAGGGCTGACCGTTGTGACGTGATCGGCGTAAAACAGCCCGGCTTTTAAGAATGAGATTTGGCCATAGAATTCCAGTCCATAGATCTGGAAGAAATCCTGTGGTAGATACAGCTCAGCCATGTGATGAGCTGAAAATAAGCCCTGATAGGCAAGGTTGTGCACGGTAAACACAGAGCGAGCTGGGCGACCACGCGCCGCCAGATACGCGCAGGCGAGGCCTGCATGCCAATCATGAGCATGAACCACCTGTGGGCGCCAATAGTGGTCGCAGCCGCTGGCCAGTTCGGCGGCTATCCATCCCAGCAAGCCGAAACGGCGATGGTTGTCTGAGTAGGCATACATCGCCTGATCGTGATACGGGCTGCCGGGGCGGTCATAAAGATGCGGGGCATCAATCAAATAGATACCAACGCCTTGATAATGACCAAAACGCAGCGTAACGCGACCGGCAAAGGTATCTAGCGTGGCGACTTCATGTGTTTCAGGGATCCCTTCTTTCAGCGCCGGAAATCCGGGGAGAAGAACGCGCACATTAGCTCCCTGAGCAATTTGCGCAGCAGGCATTGCACCGACAACGTCGGCTAATCCACCTGTTTTGAGCAGGGGAAACAGTTCGGAACAGACGTGCAATACGTACATCGATAATCCTCAGTCAAATTGAGTGATGCTCCCGTCAGCCTTTCTGTTTGCCGGGAGCGACACCCAACACTTCATCTCATAAACGAGCCAGCATTTCGCGCGTGACCAAGACAACCCCGCCTTCAGAGCGGTAAAAACGCTTGCTGTCTTCTTCTGCATTCTCCCCAATCACCATGCCTTCAGGCAGAACGCAGGCGCGATCGATAATGCAGCGGCGTAGGCGGCACGAGCGGCCAATGTTGACGTCAGGTAATAAAACAGATGAATCAATGGTGCAGAACGAATTAACGCGAACCCGAGGGAACAGAACCGAGTGAACGACCACGGAGCCTGAAATAATACAGCCGCCCGACACCAAGGAGTTCATGGTCATACCGTGGCTGCCTGAACGGTCTTGGACAAACTTGGCTGGCGGCAGTGATTCCATGTAGGTGCGAATTGGCCAGCGTTTGTCGTACATGTCGAGTTCTGGCGTGACCGAAGCTAAGTCGAGATTGGCACGCCAATAGGCATCTAAGGTTCCAACGTCGCGCCAGTACGGGGCAACGTCGTGCTCGTCGGTGCTCGTGACGCAGGAAAGCGTGAAGGGATGTGCCCAAGCCTTTCCCTGCGCGGTAATTTTGGGGATCAGGTCTTTACCAAAATCGTGGAAGGAGTCCGTGAGACTCATGTCTTCTTCCAGCAACTGATAAAGATATTCTGCGTTAAATACATAAATGCCCATGCTGGCGAGCGACATATCTTCGTTGCCCGGCATAGCGGGTGGATTCTGTGGTTTCTCTAGAAACTTCAAAATCTGATGATCGTCGCCAACTTCCATCACGCCAAATTCGCTCGCTTCGCTACGCGGTACGGGGATACAGGCCACGGTACATCCGGCACCGCTCTCCACGTGGTCGATCAGCATGCGCGAATAGTCCATTTTGTAGATATGGTCACCAGCGAGAATGACCACAAATTCAGCGTCATAGCGTCGAATAATATCCAAATTTTGATACACCGCGTCGGCGGTTCCTTTGTACCAATGTTCTGACGCATCACGCTGCTGGGCGGGCAGGAGATCGACAAACTCATTCATTGACTCGTTCAGGAACGACCAACCACGCTGAATGTGCTGCACCAAGGTATGCGAGTGATATTGGGTGATCACCCCAATACGACGAATGCCTGAGTTGATGCAGTTCGATAGCGCAAAATCGACGATACGAAATTTACCGCCAAAGTGAACGGCCGGTTTCGCACGCGTTTTGGTGAGATCCTTCAAGCGAGAGCCGCGGCCACCTGCCAGAATCAGGGCCACAGACTGCTGAGGTAATTGACGGGCCAACATCAACTGGTTCTGATTTTCTGACTTAACCATTTCTGACTCCTTGTTTTGATGCGTGCAGTCCGCTCTTTAGGCCTTGGACTGCGCGTTGTAGGGCTATGAACGAATCAGTACGCATATGCTGTGTGCAGGCATGACCACGCGTTCAGTGTTGTTTACGGTATCCAATGCGTTGAATGGCGCAGACGCTTGCCAATGACCCGTAGGAAGGCAAACCTCGACGTCGTCTTGCGCTGGATTAACAATAATTAACCAGTCACCAGATAGCTGGATCTGTAGCAGTGACGGAGCGATAGCCTGCCATTCATCTGGCGTGAGTGGCTGTGCATGGGCGTTCAGCCAAACAACGTTGCCATCGTTTTCGTCCCACCACCGGTTGGCGCAGAGCGCAGGAATGCGCTTACGCAGCTGAATCAGCGAGGCGGTGAACTCCGTTAATGCGGTATCTGCGCAGGACCAATCTAGCCAAGCGATTTCATTGTCTTGGCAATAGGCGTTGTTGTTGCCTTGCTGGCTGTGACCCATTTCATCACCGGCCAGGATCATCGGCGCACCTTGTGAGAGCAGCAGCGTGGCGAGCAGCGCCCGCTGACTACGGTTTCTTCGGCGCTGAATGTTCTCATCGGCGTCTATTCCTTCAACACCGTGGTTGTTGCTGTAGTTGCTGTTAGTTCCGTCGCGGTTTTCCTCGCCGTTAGCCAGATTATGTTTGTCGTTAAAACTCACTAAATCGTGCAGGGTAAAGCCATCGTGAGCGGTGATTTGGTTAATGCTCGACGACGGTGCGCGTCCGTGATGGCGAAACAGCTGGCTTGAGGCCGCAAAACGCTCGGCAAACGCGCCCGCGCTGAGAGAACCCTGTAGCCAAAACTGGCGAACTTCATCACGATAACGATCGTTCCATTCCGAAAAGGTGAGAGGAAAATGCCCAAGCTGGTAGCCATTGGGGCCGATATCCCACGGCTCAGCGATGAATTTCACCCGAGAGAGAACAGGATCCTGAGCGATGGTAATAAACAACGGCGCATGCCGATGAAAATCAGCGTTGCGCCCAAGCACGGTGCCTAAATCGAAGCGAAAACCATCCACATGGCACTCTTCAACCCAATAGCGCAGACAGTCCATGACCCACTGCACGCTATGTGGTTGAGTTAACCTCAGCGCATTGCCACAGCCAGTCCAGTTTTCCAACGCGCCCTGCGCATTGCGCCAGTAATAGCTGCGGTTATCGATGCCGCGTAACGACACCATTGGGCCGGTTTCGTCCAGCTCGGCGGTATGGTTAAAAACAACATCGAGAATGACTTCAATTCCGGCGGCGTGTAGCGCTTTGACCGCATCGCGAAATTCACTCAGTGCGGTAGTTTTGCTGCGGCCAGAGTGAAAGCTAGGCTCGATGGCAAACGGGGCGAGAACGTTGTAGCCCCAATAGTTGGTTAGGCCAATTTTCTGTAAGCGAGGTTCATCGGCATGCAGCTGCACCGGCAGCAATTCCAACGCGGTAATGCCCAATCGCTTTAAGTATTCAATCATCACCGGATGAGAAAGAGCGGCATAGCTGCCGCGTAATTCTTTTGGAATTCCCGGATGCTGCTGGGTAAGTCCACGTACATGGGCTTCATAAATCACGGTATCCCCCCATAAAACATGAGGGGGGCGATCGTTTTCCCAATCGTAGGTCTCTTCGCGCACGATGCAGTGTGGAACGACATTGCGATCGTCACGCCAGTCTGGCTCGTGTAGGCCGCCACACAAGCGATCGTCCAATGGCAATGTACCTGTGAGCTCGCGAGCGTAGGGATCGATTAGCAATTTAGCGGGGTTAAAGCGTTGGCCCTTTTCAGGACGCCAAGGGCCATGAACGCGATAACCATATTCCAGCCCTGCTTTTGCACCGGGTAACAGCCCGTGCCAAACGTCGCCGCTGCGTGCTGGAAGCTCGTAGGATTCCTGATGTCCGGTTTTGTCAAAAATGCACAGTTCAACCCGCGTCGCGTGAGACGAGAAGAGCGCAAAATTGACGCCTTCGGGCGTGATGTGGGCTCCCAACGGGCCCGGATTACCGGGTTTTAGCATCAGACACAGCCTCCGAGGGTGACGCTGGTTGAGGCGCTAGCTGTAAATAGAGCGTCGCCAGCGGCGGCACGGCGATCTCGATAGAGTACGGACAGCCGTGGCTACCTACGGCTTGGCTATCAATGCCTCCCTGATTGCCAAAATTACTGCCGTGGTAATAATAAGAATCGGTGTTCATGATTTCTTGATAGTGTCCTGCGTGCTCAACGCCGACGCGATAACGCTCGCGTGGTACTGGCGTGAAGTTGCTGACAACCAAAACTTCGTTGCCTGCCTCATCGCGGCGAACGAAGGCAAACACCGAGTTCTCATGATCGTCGACGACGCGCCAGCGGAAACCACGCGCATCGCAATCCCAGCGATGCAGCGCCGGATAGTCGCGATAGCAATGGTTGAGGTCGCGCACCAGACGCTGCACGCCGTTGTGCCAGTTGTCTTCACCTTCCAGCAAATGCCAGTCAAGACTGGTTTCGAAATTCCACTCGCGGCCTTGGGCAAATTCACAGCCCATAAACAGCAGTTTTTTGCCCGGATGAGCCCACATAAAACCGTAATAAGCGCGCAGGTTGGCAAATTTTTGCCATGCATCGCCGGGCATTTTGTCGAGCATGGAGCGTTTGCCGTGCACCACTTCGTCGTGCGACAGCGCCAGCACGAAGTTTTCACTCCATGCGTACAGCAGGCCAAACGTCATTAAATTATGGTGATACTTACGATGGACCGGATCGAGCTTCATGTAGTCCAGCGTGTCGTGCATCCAGCCCATATTCCACTTGTAGTGGAAGCCCAGACCGTTGGCATCGGGCGGCAGCGTAACGCCGGGAAAGTCGGTGGACTCTTCTGCCATGGTGACGGCGCCGGGGCGTTGTTCGCCGATGGTTTTATTGGTATAGCGCAGAAAATCGATGGCTTCGAGGTTATGGTTTCCGCCGAAGCAGTTTGGGATCCATTCTCCCTCTTTGCGGCTGTAATCGCGGTGGATCATGGAAGCGACGGCGTCTACGCGCAGGCCGTCAATGCCGTAACGCTCCATCCAATACAGCGCGTTTCCGGCTAAGAAGTTGCGTACTTCATAGCGGGAATAGTTATAAATCAGCGTGTTCCAATCCTGATGATAGCCTTCACGCGGATCTGAATATTCATATAAATCGGTGCCGTCGAACTCAGCTAAGCCCCAAGTATCGCTGGGGAAATGGCCCGGAACCCAATCCAGCAGCACGTTGATCCCTGCCTCATGCGCTTTATCCATAAAGTAGCGGAAGTCTTCTGGTGTACCGAAACGGCGCGTTGGGGCGTACATGCCTAGCGGCTGATAGCCCCATGAGCCATCGAACGGGTGTTCGTTGATCGGCAGCAGTTCGATATGGGTGAAGCCCATATCTTTGACGTAGGGCACCAGCTGTTCCGCCATTTCGCGATAGCTGAGCCAGAAGTTGTTATCGCTGTGGCGTCGCCATGAACCCAGATGCACTTCATAGATGGAAACCGGCGCGTTGAGCTGATTAGCCGCGCTGCGTTTTTCATCTGGCGGGACTTTGTCTGGCAATGGGGTTACCAGCGAAGCGGTGTCTGGGCGCATTTGCGCTTCAAAGGCATAGGGATCGGCTTTAAGCACGGTGTGCCCATGCGCGTCGATAAGCTCGAATTTATACAGCTGACCCGCCTGCACACCGGGAATGAAAAGCTCCCAAATGCCGCTCTCTTGTCGGATACGCATGGGATGGCGACGGCCGTCCCAAAAATTAAATTCGCCGACCACGGAAACCCGCTGCGCATTCGGTGCCCAAACGGCAAAGCTGACGCCGCTGATATCAGCCAGATGCGTGGGATGGGCACCTAAACTTTCATAGGGGCGTAGGTGCTTGCCTTCGGTGAGCAGCCAATTATCGATTTCGCCGAGGAGGGGACCAAAACGGTAGGGATCTTCAATAATTTGTTGATGATCGTTCCACGTGACGTTGAGTAGATAATCAAACGGGTTTTTACGACGAGGCAATAGGCCTGTAAAGAAACCACGCTCATCGATCCGATCAAGTTGAGCAACCATGCGCGTGGTTTTGCGATCGAGCACCTGTACGGACGTTGCATCTGGCAGCAGAGCGCGTACCACCAAACCTTTGGATGTTTGATGCATGCCTAAGATAGAAAAAGGGTCAGCACAATGACCCGCTAGAAGCTGTTGCAGCATTTGACTGCTGGGAAGTACGGACATGGCATTCTTCCTTAGATTCACAGCATGAATCCATCATTCAATCATTCGTTTCTGAATAATTGCTAATAGACATCATGCCCGCCATTCAGAATATTTTTTGTGAGTGTTACTCGATAATTTTTGAGTAAAAACACAAAGGCACAAATCGCTACAGCATCACCGTCTGCTGGCTTTTTTATTGGATGGCTAACTTATAAATTAACCATTTTTAAGCATAGCCAGCTTTTCTAGATACATTTGCTAAACGGAGGGTTATTTTTCGTGATAACGAATGGGAAAAAAGAATGAGTGAAAAAATAGACCGCGAAAATCGTTTTCGCGGTCTATTGGGAGAGGCTTTGGGTTAAGCCGCAGAAACCTTACGGCGGTGTTTATCTAAATCGCTGATAAGCAAATTAATATCAGGATCGTTAAACATCTGCTCTAGGGTTTTAGTGAGTTTACGCCGCCAGTTGGGATACTGGTCGCTGGTGCCCGGAATATTGACGGGCTTTTCCATATCCAGCCAATCTTCTGGCTGTAGGCCCAGTAAGGCACTGGCGCTATCCGCTACGTAGCGTTGTAAACCTCGGTTGAGAACCGGGCTCATGGCTAAGCGTTCAGCGCGCCGTCCAACCTTTTGCGGTATACAGCCATATTGATGTAGGCCATCCAGCAATCCTTGTTTAGCCGCCTCGCGATCCTGATGCAGTTTTCTCAGCACCTCAAGATCGGGATAAAGCCCCAACTCCCTGCCTAAATGCAAATCATCCGCTTGCCAATAGCCGCGCAGCGTTGGCAGATCGTGGGTGGTGATGGTTGCCATCGCCTGTACGGTATATGACTGCGGTGCGCGGAAGCTGTTTTCCTGATCGTGCTCGAAATAGAGCACTTTGTAGGAGTAGACGCCACAATCACGCAGTTTAGCGATGATTTCAACGGGTACCGTTCCTAAGTCTTCACCGATAACCATGCACTGATTTCGCTGGCTTTCTAGCGCTAAAATGGCCAGCAAATCATCAACCGGATAGCGCACATAGGCGCCTTTGTCGGCGGTTTCACCATAGGGGATCCACCACAGGCGCAGCATCGACATCACGTGATCGATACGCAATGCGCCGCAGCAGGTCATGTTGGCGCGCAGCATATCAATAAACGGCTGATAGGCACGCGCAGCTATAACGTGGGGATCCATCGGTGGAAGCCCCCAGTTTTGCCCCAGTGGGCCAAGAATATCCGGCGGTGCGCCGACCGAGGCTTTCAGGCAATACAGCCCGGTTTCACCCCAGGTTTCAGCGCCACCTTCGGCGACGCCAACGGCAAGATCGCGGTACAGCCCAATCGGCATCTTTTGTTGCTGGCAAACTTCGAAACATTCAGACAGCTGGCTGTACGCAAGCCATTGCAGCCAGAGGTAGAAATCGACTTTATCCGCGTGCTGACGGCAAAAATCGGCTACGCCGCTGCTGTCTGCGCTGCGCAGATTATCGGGCCATACTGGCCAACCCCACATGGTGGGATCTTGGGCATTCAGATGTGCATGCAATGCATCGAACGCTGCCTGTTGGTACAGGCTATTACCACCTTGTTCAACAAACTGACGGAACGCTTTCAGGCGCTTATTGCTGCTTTTCTGCTGGATAAACGCGGGGAATGCTCGCTGTAGCGCATTGATCTTCAGCGAGATAACGCTGGAGTAATCGACCCATTCGCTGGCCCGGGCCTCGCTTAGGCATCGCTGCGTTTCGCTATTGTTCCACCACGTTTGGGCTTCTTCACTGTGTTTAAACTCTTCTACTTGGTTGACATCAATGTAGGCCACGTTCAACCAGCGGCGTGAGGATGGGCTATAAGGGCTGGCGCTTTCTGGGTTAGCAGGGTAGAGCGAGTGGATCGGATTGAGGCCGACAAATGCCCCGCCACGCTTAGCCACGTTTAGCACCATCTGTTTGAGATCGCCGAAGTCGCCGATGCCCCAATTATTATCAGACCGCAGCGTATAAAGCTGTACGCAGGCACCCCAAAGTTTACGGCCAGTCAGCAAGGCATCTGGTTCATAACAGCGTTGAGGCGTAACGATAATCTGGCAAGTCCACTGCTGTGTTTCATCACTTAACGTGAGCTGATGATAGCCCAGCGGTAGATCGCGCGGCAGCGTCAGCGTTTTGCGTCGCTGTACTTTTCCTTGGAAAGTCCCTTGGAGATTCTCTTGGAGATTAGCGCCGCTATGTGCCGGTTTGTCAGACGAGTGGGCTTCAAGCGCGAGCGCCCAAGTGTACTCTCCAGTGATATGGAGATTGAGAATACATGGACGGCCTTGGGTAAACACCATCACCGGCGGAACCGGCGAGCCGACCTGAGTCGGCGTGAATGGATGCATCGCTTCCAACAGGCGCTGCTTAGTTTCCGCGCTGATCGCCTGTTGTTTGCCGTGAGCATTGATGTAGCTGGCAGCGATACCCGCTTCCGCCGCCAAACTTTCCAGTAGCTTACGCTCGGCCTGCTGATGCTCCGTTATTTGTTCCATTGGTGGCGTTGTTTTCTCTTGCATGGAACAGCTCCTTAACGCTTTGCCTGCCAGATTCTCTTCTGGTAATCGCGGATTGACCGGTCAGAGCTGAACATACCAACGCGTGCGGTATTTAAAATTGTGGCGCGAGTCCATTGCTCTTGGTCGCGATATAACACGTCCACTTCTTTTTGCGCACGGCAGTAGTCGGCAAAATCGGCCAAGACCAAGTACGGGTCACCGCCGTCTAACAGGCTATGCAGCATTTGATCGAACGCTTGTTTATCGCCGTTGCTGTAATGGCCTTTGGCCAATTCATCCAGAATCAATTTCAGCTGCTTATCTTTACGATAAATCGCCTTAGGCTGGTAGCCTTTGGCCAGCGTGGCTTTCACCTGTTCTACGGTTTGGCCGAAGATAAAGATGTTTTCCTCGCCGACTTCCTGTGCAATTTCGACGTTCGCACCATCCAGCGTCCCCACGGTTAATGCGCCGTTGAGGGCGAGTTTCATGTTGCCGGTGCCTGACGCCTCTTTGCCTGCCGTGGAGATCTGCTCAGAGATATCAGCCGCAGGGATCATGAGTTCAGCAACGGAAACACGATAGTCAGGAATGAATGCGACCTGAAGGCGTCCTTTCATCAGCGGATCGTTATTGATCTTCTCAGCGACTTTGTTGATCGCGTAGATAATATTCTTAGCCAAATAGTAGCCGGGAGCGGCTTTGGCGCCGAACAGGAAAACGCGTGGTACGCGGTCAGCCTGCGGGTTATCGCGCAGTTCGTGATACAGGGCCAGAATGTGCAAGAGATTCAGGTGCTGGCGTTTGTATTCGTGCAGGCGTTTGATTTGCACATCAAAGATTGCATCGACGTTGAGCTCCAGACCCATCACGTTTTTAACGTATTTTGCTAACGCGAGTTTGTTGTCGCGTTTGATGGCCTGATATTTTTGACGGAACTTCGCATCGTCGGCATAGGACTCAAGGCCTTTCAGCACGTCTAAATCGTTAGCCCACTCTTTTTTCAGCGTCTTGTCGATAAGGCTAGCCAGCGCAGGATTGCACTGTTTTAGCCAGCGGCGCGGCGTGATGCCGTTGGTGACGTTATGAAATTTGTTGGGCCAGAGCTGGTGGTATTCAGGGAACAGGTCTTTGACCACTAAATCAGAATGCAGCTGGGCGACGCCGTTAACCGCAAAACCACCCACCACGCATAGGTTTGCCATGCGTACTTGTTTATCGTAGTGAACGGCCAGTTTGGCCCATACCGCTTCATCGTTAGGCCATTGCTTTTGAACCCGTTTTTTGAAGCGCGCGTTGATCTGTTTGATGATGTCAAAGTGGCGCGGCAGCAGGTTGCGTACCAAGCGCTCGTCCCAGCATTCGAGAGCTTCTGGCATCAACGTATGGTTGGTATAGGCAAAGGTGTTGCTGGTGATGGCCCACGCTTCATCCCAGGACATTTGATGTTCGTCCAGCAGTACGCGCAGCAGTTCTGGGATCGCAATCGTTGGATGCGTGTCGTTGAGCTGAATCACCTCATATTTCGGTAAGTCAGCCAGCTTGCGGCCTGCCAGATGGTGTTTGTGCAGAATGTCAGACACGGAGCAGGCGCAGTGGAAGTATTGCTGCATTAGGCGTAAGCGTTTACCGGCCTGATGGTTGTCATTAGGATAAAGCACTTTGGTAAGCTTGGCGGCTTCAATACCGTCGCTTTCTGCTTTGAGGAACTGGCCATCATTGAACTTGGTTAAATCAAACGGATGCGCATGAGTGGCCTGCCACAGGCGTAGCGGTTGGCTCACGCCGTTGTGATAGCCAAGAATTGGTAAATCCCATGCTTCGCCGCGCAGCGTGAGCGCTGGCTGCCATCGCACCGAACCGTCCGGCTGTTTGATAAGCTTACCGCCAAAGTTAACGTCTACGTTCAGGGCGCTGTTATGGCGGAACCACGGGTAGCTTTCGCGCTCCCAGTTGTCTGGTGCCTCCATCTGGTGACCTTCGCTGAAGGACTGACGGAAGAGGCCATATTGATAGCACAAGCCATAGCCTGTCGCCGGCTGTTCAACGGTTGCCATGGAGTCCAAGAAGCAGGCCGCTAAACGACCTAAGCCGCCGTTGCCCAACGCTGGATCGGTTTCTTGCTCCAACAAATCGCTGAGCAGAACGTCGTGCGCAGCGAGGGTTTTTTCTACGGCGTCATACCAGCCCAGATTAATCAGATTGTTTGCGGTTAAGCGCCCAATCAGAAACTCCATGGATAGGTAGTTAACATGGCGCAGCTCGCTTTTTGCCACGGCTTTTGGCTGTGGTAGCGCAGACAGCTGCTCGGCGATTGCCGCACTCACAGCCTGCCACCATTGATGCTCCGTCATCTGGTTCGATGCGGTTAGTCCGAAGTGCTGCCATTGGCGGGTAAGCGCCGCCAAGAATACGTCCTTATCAAATGGTATGTGCGACATATCAGTCTCTCTCAAAGCATAAAGTTCAGGAATTGACGTTATCCTGCCGACCCACCGGTTTTATAACATCCTCCCGAAGGGGGATGAGGCGGGGAGGAGGGGCGGGGCGTAGTCAAAACTGTGATCCAAACCCGTTATCTTTCGCGTTACAGGCGTGTAAATTCAGCTCTGATTACCAAGATGTAGCCCATAAAACCGACAAATTTTGTGCAATAAACTTGCAACTAAAGGATTAAGAATAGGAGCAAAAATGTTCCTATGTCGAGGGTAGCCGTGCTGAAATGCGGCCTCATGCCAGCGAGGGGAAAAGATGAGGTGCTAACCTAAACAAAGAATCAATGAAACCGTACCGAGTCATTTTCCCAGCAAAGATGTAAGAAGATGTGAGAAGTGTGATCGACTGCAATTTCCTGCTACCTAGTCGTGATGCTCTGTTGCATTAATTGGTGTGATATCCCAAGTTAAACAGGACTAATTAATTACGAAGCGCGAAATAAATAAGCAATATTTAAAACTTATATATTGCTGTGGTTTGCTTTGGGCTTTCTTTGTGGGACTTTACCATGCTCATTCCGTCGAAATTAAGTCGCCCGGTGCGGCTACAAAATACGGTGGTACGCGAACGGCTATTAACCAAGCTTGCGTCAGCCGGTAACTACCGTCTGGTATTGGTTAACGGGCCGGCGGGTTATGGTAAAACCACGCTATTAGCGCAGTGGGCAGAGGAAAATGCGCATTTAGGCTGGTTTTCTCTGGATGAAAGCGACAACCAACCCGAGCGCTTTGCCAGCTATTTAATTGCCGCATTGCAGCAAGCCACCGGTGGACATTGCAGCAAAAGCGAAGCGATGAGCCAAAAGCATCAGTACGCTACGCTTCCGGCGCTATTTGCTCAGCTTTTTATTGAGCTTTCTGATTGGTCGGCACCGTTGTATTTGGTTATCGATGATTATCATCTGATCGCTAATGCGCAAATCCATGAGGCGATGCGCTTCTTCCTGCGTCATCAGCCAGATAATCTCACCGTCATTTTATTGTCACGCACGCTCCCTCCGCTGGGCATCGCCAATTTACGCGTGCGCGAGCAGCTTTTAGAAGTAGGCACTAAGCAGCTGGCTTTTACCCATCAAGAAGCGTCACAGTTTTTCAATCATCGTTTGAAATCGCCGATGGCGGACATTGAAAGCCATCAGCTGTGCGATGAGGTGGAAGGCTGGCCAACGGCGTTGCAGCTGATCGCGCTTTCGGTGCGTCAATCAACAACCACGGCGCAAGAGTCGGCGCGGCGTTTAGCGAAGATCAACGCCAGCCATCTTTCTGATTATTTGGTGGATGAAGTGCTCGATCGCGTTGATGCCACGACGCGTAACTTTTTGCTGCGCTGCTCAGTGCTGCGCTCGATGAATGATGTGCTACTGACTCGCTTAACCGGTGAAGATAACGGCCAACAGCAGTTGGAAGAGCTTGAGCGGCAGGGGCTTTTTATTCATCGAATGGACGCTGACGGCGAATGGTTTTGCTTCCATCCATTATTTGCCAACTTTTTACGTCAGCGTTGCCATTGGGAACTGGCGGCAGATTTGCCCGATCTTCATCGTCGAGCAGCTCAAGGCTGGCTCGATCAGGGCTTTCCTGCTGAGGCAATCCACCATGCATTAGCCGCAGGCGACGTAGAGATGCTGCGCGATGTGCTACTCCAGCATGCGTGGGAGCTGTTCCATCAAAGCGAGCTTTCGTTGCTGGAAGAGTGCTTAAAAGCCCTGCCGTATGAAAAACTGATTCAAAACCCTCGGTTGGCTCTGCTACAAGCGTGGCTGGCACAGAGCCAACATCGTTACAGCGAGGTGAATACTCTGCTGGAGCGCGCCGAGCATGAAATGCATGTGCAGAAAATTGAAATAGATGGCGTGATGTTGGCCGAGTTTGATGCGCTGCGCGCGCAGGTGGCAATCAACGATGGTCGCCCTGACGACGCCGAGCGGCTGGCGGTTGAAGCGTTAAAACATTTGCCTATCAGCAGCTATTACAGCCGTATTGTCACCAGCTCGGTGATGGGCGAAGTCCATCATTGCAAAGGCGATTTAGCCCGTGCATTGCCGATGATGCAACAAACGGAGCAGGTTGCGCGCCGTCATCAGGCCTACCATTACGCGCTGTGGGCAATGCTGCAACAGAGTGAAATCCTCATTGCGCAGGGCTTTTTGCAAGCAGCCTATGAGACTCAGGACAAAGCTTTTGAGCTGATCCATGAACAGCATTTAGAGCAATTGCCGATGCATGAGTTCCTGCTGCGAATTCGCTCGCAGGTTTTGTGGTCGTGGATGCGTTTAGACGAGGCAGAAGACGCTGCCCGCAAAGGTCTCGAGGTGCTGGCGAACTACGAACCGCAGCAACAGTTACAGTGCTTGGCGATGTTAGCCAAGTGCTCTTTAGCGCGTGGCGATCTGGACAATGCTAACCAGTATTTACGGCGCTGTGAGAATTTATTGCAGTCTGGCCGCTACCATCGAGACTGGCAAACTAATACTGATAAGCCGCGGGTGATTGCGTGGCAGATGACCGGCGACCGCGCAGCTGCGACACAGTGGCTGATGCAGGCAGAAAAACCGTCGCGGGCTGATAACCACTTTCTACAAGGTCAGTGGCGCAACATTGCGCGAGTGCAAATTCTGCTAGGACGCTATGAAGAAGCCGAAGTAGTACTTGATGAGCTAAACGAAGAAGCAAGGCGTTTGCGTTTGGTGAGCGATCTCAATCGTAACCTGCTGCTGTGCAATTTGCTGTATTGGAGCACCGATCGCAAAAGCGAAGCGCTGCGGGTATTGATTGAAGCGCTAAGTTTGGCTAACCGTACCGGTTTTGTCAGTCATTTTGTGGTTGAGGGCGAGGTGATGGCACAGCAGCTGCGTCAGCTCTTGCAGCTCAATACGCTACCAGAGCTGGATCAGCACCGCGCTCAGCGCATTCTGCGTGATATCAATCAGCATCATCGGCATAAGTTTGCGCATTTTGATGAGGGCTTTGTTGAACGACTGCTTAATCATCCACAGGTGCCGGAGCTGATTCGTACCAGCCCGTTAACCCAGCGAGAATGGCAGGTTCTAGGGCTGATTTATTCTGGCTATAGCAATGAGCAAATTGCCGGTGAGCTCGACGTTGCCGCAACAACGATTAAAACTCATATTCGTAATTTGTATCAAAAACTGGGCGTTGCGCATCGCCAAGAGGCCGTTCAACAGGCACAAAATATTATGAAGATGATGGGGTATGGCGTGTAGTTAACGCCATCTAACCTTCCCATTTGTAGGGAAGGTTAGCGAGGGCTACAGGAGATAGGCTAGGCTTACCGGCTCATGGCCGTGATAGGCACTTCTGCATCTGGCTCATGGGTAATTCGGTTACGCAGATCGCGGCGAATCAGCTCAATCGACCAGAACCAAAAGAGATGTCCCAATATTTCAGAGATATATTCGTCAGCGGGCAGCTGTGACAGCGGCGGCGTGAGCCCCAGCAATGGGAAACTAATACCGTGAACAGCAATGGTTGAAATAATCCCTGCCATTATCCCTTGCCACATTTTTACTTTTGGAAAACGCTCTGCCACGATGCAATAGCCGATGGCAAACACCAATGAGAAGATAATGTGAGTCACCATCACCGGATTAATAATATGTTCAGAGAACGTATAAACCGTGGTGGTTGGGTCGATGCCAAGATAATCACGTAAAAACAGGTAAGGCGGATTAAACTCAGCGCGGCCATCGGTAATGGTTCGCGGCGGCAGGGGAACTTCAGCCCCCCATTTCACAAACGCCGACATAATCCCTGCGGCTAAACCGACCAGAGCGGCCACGCCATAGCGGCGACGTGTCGGATTGGTTTGTACAAATAACGCGCTAACTGCCATGGTGGCCTTCCTTAGATATCAAAGAATTACTTCTGTCCGTAATAAGCATTCGGGCCATGTTTACGGCTGAAATGTTTATCCATCAGATATCCGTCAATGTGGCGCAGCTGTGGGTTAATACCACAGGCGATCCACGCCATTTTTGCCACTTCTTCCATCACGACTGCGTTATGTACTGCGTCTGTGGCATCTTTACCCCATGAGAACGGCCCATGCTGATACACCACTATCCCAGGCGTATGCAGCGGATTGGAATCACCCAGCGTTTCTACAATCACTTTGCCGGTGTTGAGCTCGTATTCCCCGGCCACTTCAGCGGCGGTTAGGGCGCGAGTGCAGGGAATATCACCAAAGAAATAGTCTGCATGGGTGGTGCCGAGTGCGGGGATGGAGAGCCCCGCCTGCGCCCACGCGGTGGCGTGAGTTGAATGGGTGTGCACAATGCCGCCGAGGTGTGGGTAGCGGCGGTAGAGTTCAAGGTGTGTAGGCGTATCGGAGGAGGGACGATAGCGACCTTCGACAATATTACCCTGAAGATCGACCACCACCATATCTTCAGCTTGCATGGTTTCGTAGGGTACACCGCTCGGCTTGATAACCACCAAGCCGCGCTCGAGATCGATCGCGCTGACGTTGCCCCACGTGAACGTGACCAGACCATAGTGAGGGAGTGCCATATTGGCATCAAAAACCTGTTGTTTGAGCTGTTGCATTAGATAGTCTCCTCCACCATAAGCCCCGCATTGGCCATACGCTGTTTCACCCAGTCACGTGCGGCTTTGACTTCTTTGACCGGATCGGCAGCCGTTTCACTCCACATTTCAATCAGGTAAGGGCCGCAATACCCGGTTTCTTTAAGGGTGGTAAAACAGCGCTCAAAATCCACGACGCCGCTACCAAATGGCACGTTTTTAAATACGCCCGGCTGCGTATCTTTGACATGAACTGCCACAATGTGACCACTACCGGCCTGTAGTTCCATTTGCACATCGTTATCCCACGCGGAGAGATTGCCGATGTCTGGGTAGAGCTGGAACCAAGGGTTATTCAGGTAATGGGCATAGCCCATAGCTTTGCTGATTGAATTCATCAGCGGATAGTCCATGATTTCCATCGCCAACGTGACCTGAGCGCGGCTGGCCATCTCGACCGACTGTTTTAATCCGTCGCGAAAGCGTTCGCGGGTCGCGTTGTTGGCTTCTTGATAGTAAACGTCGTAGCCCGCGAGTTGGATGACGCGAATACCAACGTCTTGCGCGAAGCGAATGGCTTTACGCATGATTTCTAGTCCTTCAGCACGAACGTTGTCGTCTTCAGAACCCAAAGGGAAACGGCGATGCGCGCTTAGGCACATCGAGGGTACGCGCACGCCGGTTTGGGCAATGGCATTCACCAGTGCTAAACGCTGTTCACGACTCCAGTCAAGCCGTGCCAGACGTGTATCGCTTTCATCGACTGACATTTCGACGAAATCGAAACCGAGCTCGGCTGCCAACTGCAATCGAGGCAGCCAGTCTTCTCCCGCAGGGAGCGCTTTTTCGTAAATTCCGAGAGGAACGGCTTTCTGGAGCATGACATTTACCTTAGCCCCACAGCTGGGCGATAGAACGTTTGAATTGGCGAGCCGCTTCAACTGGGCTTGCAGCATCGCGGATGCTACGGCCTGCGATAAATACGTGAATTGGGATGCCTTTAAACAGCGGCAAATCTTCTAACGCCAATCCGCCAGTGACGGTGACTTTAAAGCCCATATCTGCGAGACGGCGGATAGCGGAGATATCAGCTTCGCTCCATGCAACGCCTGCAGCCTGCGCATCACGGCTACGGTGATAAACCACCTGTTGGATGCCGGCTGTACGCCACTCTGCGGCTTGTTCCCATGTCCAAAAACCGGTTAGTTCAATTTGCACGTCGCCGTTGAATTCTTTCGCTGTGTCGAGTGCGCCTTTGGCGGTGTTGATGTCGGCGCAGCAAATAACGGTGACCCAATCCGCGTTGGCTTCAAAGCACATGCGCGAGAGGATTTTTCCTGCGTCGGCGATTTTGGCATCGGCCAGTACGATTTTGTGCGGATAGAGCGCTTTCAGGTCGCGAACGGCGCGTACACCTTCACCGACGCAAAGAATTGTGCCGACTTCGATAATATCGACTTCTTCGGCAATCAGGCGGGTGGTTTTGTACGCGTCGTCTAGGGTTTGGTTATCTAAAGCAACTTGCAGCATTGGCAAAGAATGGGACATTTTTCTACTCCAAAAGTCAGTTTTTGGCATGATCCTCCCCAGCCTCCCATTATGAGGGAGGAGCAAATTGGTACTTTGCATTCCCTCCCCAATACAGGGGAGGGCTAGGGACGGAAGGTAAGTGTTAGGCCTGGGCGGCGTTGGTTTGATCGATCAGATCTAAAACATCCTGCTCGGTGCGGCACGCACGTAGACGATCAAAGTTTGCTTCGTCTTCGAATAGGTTAACGATCTGCATGATCCCCACCTCTTGGTGAGTGTTGGCATCAACGGCAGCCATGGTGATCAGGATATCGACGGGATCGTTATCTTCATGATTAAACGAAAGCGGCGTTTTTAGCGTGACTAGCGAGAATCCTGTTTTCTTCACGCCCTCTTCCGGTCTGCCATGCGGCATCGCTAAGCCGGGGCAGAGAACGAAATAGGGCCCAAAGCGCTCAACGCCATCCAAAATGGCTTGATAGTAACGGGGCTCGACGACGTCAGCCTGAACCAACAGATCGACACCGATTTTTACCGCTTCCTGCCAAGTGTTTGCTTCGGCCTGCAAACGAATGGAGTGGTTTTGTGCCAGTGAATCGCGCAGTTTCATATCCGCTCCTATTACTTAATATCTTTAGGGAAGTGCGCTTTAATCACATCCATCAGCTTGGGACCGAAGTCGGCGGCAGAAAGCATGTTGCGTACGCCAACCACATATTTGTTGCCCGTAACGGTAATTTCATCGGCGACATGGGTGGATGCAATAATGATGTCAGCACCGCTGAGCTCAGATTTATATTCGCCAACGGCGCAGCTGTTAACGCTGTGGTCGATATTTTGCTGCGTCAGAAACTGGTCAACTTTCATTTTCATAATCATGGAACTGCCTTGCCCACAACCGCATACCGCGAGGATTCGTACTGTCATGATTTGTGCTCCAGTTAATTAATTTGTAGAAGATTCGTTGAGTGCTATTTTTTCGGCGTCTTCTTCGGCTCGCAGAGTGCGGCCAGCGAAGAACATATAAATCAGTGCAATAACGATAATGACGCCCATAAACCACAGACCAAGGGTGAATCCTTGCATAATCGGTGGTGCCAGAATTGACCAGTCAGCCATTCCCATCCATGCGCTAAGCCCAGTGAGTTTTATCGCCCATACGCAGCCAAAGATTTCAATCATGCCCATCAGCAGGCAGATTTTCAGCGCTGCTCGCCAGCCACCATAGTGGTTAGCAAATACGCCGATGGTTGCGTTTGAGAAGAACATCGGAATGAATCCCGGAATGATCATGATTGAAGAACCGAGCCCAACCAAAACACCCACGGCGATGAGTTGTCCGATGGTACCCCACATGAATCCCCAAACTACGGCGTTAGGCGCGAAGCTGTAGATGGCCGCACAGTCGATTGCCAGTACGGCGCCGGGGATCAGGCGCTGAGAAATCCCGTTAAAGGCTTCAGACAGTTCGGCAACGAACATACGAACGCCTTGGATGATGATGAAAATGGCAACGGCAAATTGGAAGCCAGTTTGTAGGATATAAATCGTCCAGTGGGTTTTACCCGCCATTTTTTGTACGGTATCAATCCCAAAGGAACAGAGGATCGCGCCGAAGAAAATCGTCATAACGATGGCGGTGGAGACAATATTGTCGTGGAAGATGTTGAGCCAGCCTGGAAGTTTTAAATCTTCAACACTCTCTTCTTTCTTTCCCAGATAAGGTGCGATTTTACAGGCTATCCATGCGGCAAACTGTTGCTGGTGGCCGATTGAAAACCCACATCCCTCGGTAACATCCTGCGTGGGTTTGAACATCATATTGGAGGTGATACCCCAATAGAGAGAAACCAGAATTGCGGTGCAGACGATGGTCGTCCACATTGGGTAGCCAAAAATATAGAAGAATACGGCAATAAGACCCGCCTGCTGAAACATGATGTGGCCAGTTAGCATAATGGTGCGGATGCCGGTCACACGACGGAAAAGTACGTAGAGAATGTTAAGTGCCAGAGCGAGAAGAACGGCATAGCCGACCCAGCTATAAGCATCCCCCATGCGTTCAACGGTCGCCATCATTGCTGCATAAGTGTCTGAAATAGCACCGTTGATGCCATAAACTTCGGATAATTTGGCTACAACGGGTTTAAATGTGCCCGTCAGGATCCCCGAACCGGCCTGCAGCAGCATGAAACCAATGATGGTTTTTATGGTGCCTTTGATAATGACAGTTGCACTCTTGCGTAACAGCAAATATCCCAAACATGTCACGATGCCCAGTAGTAGTGGGGCATTGGTCATGACCTGATTAAAAAATATAGTGAAGATGTTGTAGAGGGTTTCCATAAAGCACTCCGCTCGGCTTTTGGCTTTTATTCCTGCCGTGTTTTTCTTTCTTGTGTCACAGACAGGTTCTGTTTTGTACAAAATCACTCTAGCAATCACAAAGAATCACTTAAAGATTTAATTTGATTATTTGTGATTTGTATCTCAACTTGAATTGTGTGGATATAAAACAAAAGAGGAAAGGTAAAATGATATTTATTTTTACCATTTAAAACATAATATTATCTATTCATGCGGTTGATTCCTTCATTTGTGATTGCTTTGGGTGATGGTTTTTTTGTGAACGGTATCATAGAAAATTAGCTTTTATAGAGTGCGTTAATCGTGCTAGATTTCTCACAAAGAATCATATTTAATCTTTTAGTGATTTATATTGATTAATTAGCGCGAGAGTAACTCCATTTACTTATCGCAGACGTGAATATTATGAGGGGCATTACATGAGTAAGATTGAAAGCATCAGCCGTGAGTCTTGGATCTTGAGCACTTTCCCTGAGTGGGGTTCTTGGTTAAACGAAGAAATCGAACAAGAGAACGTTGCGCCTGGGACTTTTGCTATGTGGTGGCTAGGCTGTACGGGGATTTGGCTGAAATCTGAAGGTGGCGCCAATATCTGCGTCGATTTTTGGTGTGGTACTGGAAAGCAGAGCCACGGCAACCCATTGATGAAAGACGGCCATCAAATGCAGCGCATGGCTGGGGTGAAAAAACTGCAGCCTAACCTGCGTACTACGCCATTCGTGCTAGATCCTTTTGCGATTCGCCAGATTGACGCGGTGCTTTCTACACACGATCATAACGACCACATTGACGTTAACGTTGCCGCGGCGGTAATGCAAAACTGCGATAGCAGCGTGCCGTTTATTGGCCCGCAGACCTGTGTGGATTTATGGATTGGCTGGGGCGTGCCACGTGAACGCTGTATCGTTATGAAGCCCGGCGACGTTGTGAAAATTAAAGATATCGAGATTCATGCGCTTGATGCCTTTGACCGTACTGCGCTAATTACGCTGCCAGCGAATGAAAAAGCGGCGGGTGTCTTGCCAGATGGTATGGATAAACGCGCTGTAAACTATCTGTTTAAAACGCCTGGCGGTAATCTGTATCACAGCGGAGATTCTCATTATTCTAACTACTATGCCAAACATGGTAATGAGCATAAAATTGACGTGGCATTAGGATCGTATGGAGAAAATCCGCGAGGTATTACTGACAAGATGACCAGCTCAGATATTTTACGCATGGCTGAGTCGCTAAAAACTCAGGTGGTTATTCCTTTCCACCATGATATCTGGTCAAACTTCCAAGCCGATCCACAAGAGATTCGCGTGCTGTGGGAGATGAAGAAAGACCGCTTAAAATATGGCTTTAAACCGTTTATCTGGCAGGTAGGTGGCAAATTTACCTATCCGTTGGATAAGGATAATTTTGAGTACCATTATCCACGTGGGTTTGATGATTGCTTCACCATTGAACCGGACCTGCCGTTTAAATCATTCTTATAATTATCAATAAATTATATGTAAACAAGGCCGGGCAATATGCTCGGCTTTTGTATTTTTAAGCGTGTTATTTTTGATCGTTTTCAAATATAATCATCAAATAATCATTTATGCGCTGGAATTAATCATGACTGAATCGCAAAGACATCAGACTTTACTGGAAATGCTGCAGCAAACGGGGTTTGTTACCGTCGAGCAGGTGATTGATCGTCTTCAGGTTTCTCCTGCAACGGCACGTCGTGACATTAATAAGCTCGGCGACAGTGGAAAGTTAAAGAAAGTGCGCAACGGCGCAGAAGCGGTGAGTCAAAATCGTGTGGCTTGGACGCCGATGAACATTCATCAGGCACAGAATCATGAGGAAAAGGTGCGCATTGCGCGTGCGGCTTCACAGCTGGTTCAGCCGGGCGAAAGTATCGTTATTAACTGTGGGTCGACAGCTTTCACGCTGGGGCGTGAAATCTGTGGTAAAGACACTCAGGTGATCACTAACTATCTGCCGTTGGCCAATTTTTTGATTGAGCAGGAGCACGATAGCGTTGTCATTATGGGCGGCCAATATAACCGTAGTCAGGCGATTACTCTGGCACCACAGGAGGGGGAGTCTTCTCTTTATGCGGGACATTGGATGTTTACTAGCGGCAAGGGGCTGACTGCCGAAGGCCTATATAAAACCGATATGCTAACGGCGATGGCCGAGCAGAAAATGTTGAACTACGTGGGCAAACTGGTGGTGTTAGTCGACAGCAGCAAAGTCGGTCAGCGTGCTGGTATGCTGTTTAGTCGCGCGGAGCAGATTGATATTGTGATTACTGGCAAAGACGCCGATGAGAAAGTGATTGAGCAACTGAAAGTGCAGGGCGTTGAGGTGATTTTGGTTTAAGTCATACCCTATTTTAAAAGCCCTGCTTCTTCGTAAAGAGAGCAGGGCTTTAGTATTAATCGCCGCAATATTACCGGCAATATTAGTAGTAAGAGTGCTCGCCGCGCTCGTGTTCAGTGAGATCGCGCACGCCCTTGAGTTCAGGGAATTTCTGCAGCAGTTCTTTTTCGATGCCTTCTTTCAGCGTGTAATCGACCATAGAACAACCGTTACAACCGCCACCGAATTGCAGAATCGCAATACCTTCTTCGGTAATTTCCATCAGCGTCACTTTGCCGCCGTGGCCAGCCAGCTGTGGGTTGATCTGCGATTGCAGCACGTACTCAACGCGTTCGATCAACGGTGCATCGTCATCCACTTTGCGCATTTTGGCATTTGGCGCTTTCAGCGTTAGCTGAGAGCCCAACTGGTCGGTTACAAAATCGATTTCCGCGTCTTCCAGATACGGCGCACTCACGTCGTCAACATAGGCCGATAATTTCTCAAAATCGAGCTTGGTATCGTTCGCTTCTACCGCATCCGGTGGGCAATAAGACACGCCGCATTCAGCGGTTGGAGTGCCTGGATTGATAACGAAAACACGGATTTGGGTGCCTGCTTCTTGGTTTGCCAGCAGCTTGGCAAAGTGCTCTTGGGCAGCTTCGGTAATACGGATCATGGCATTTGCTCAATAGTTGACTTATCTGGTTGGTTATAATACGCCGATTGCAAAGTGCTCACAAGGTTCTACAAAGGCATACAACTTGTATGGATTTAGCGCCTTGGGCGAGGAGAAGGCGGCTAACTTCTCCAATCGTGCTACCGGTGGTGAGTACGTCATCGACCACTAAAACATGTTTTCCGCTTAGATTCTGTTGGCAGCTGAATGCGTTGCGTAAATTACGTCGCCGCTGGATCGCATTGAGGCTCTGCTGTGGCTTGGTTTTCCGCGTGCGTTTAATGATATCGGGGAAATAGGCGCACTGTAGCCATCGGGCTAAAGGGCGAGCTAAGCGGTCGCTTTGGTTGAATCCTCGTCGCCACTGGCGTTGATGATGCAAAGGGATCACGGTGATAAGATCTGGTTTTGGCAGATGCCGAGTACGACGTGCGTACAGATAACTCAACAGCATCAGCCGTGAGAGTGCCGATGCGATTTGCCATTTGCCCTGATATTTTAGACGATGCACTAACTGGCTGAGCGGCGGCTGATAATCACTAACAAATATAAGCTGCTGCCAGTAGGGCTTTTTTTGTATGCAGCGGCTACAGGCATGCGTGGTGTGCTCGCTGGGCAGACCACAGCAGGGGCAAACTCGAGGCTTTCGCAGGCAGGCCGCAGAGCAAAAGCTACAAATTCCTTGTGTAGGAATAACGAGCGGTAGCTGGCAAATCCAGCAGTGAGCGCTGATGTTAAACATATTTCTCCTCCTGAGATGATACTAAACAGACGGACAATAACTGATGAATAAGCTTTATTGGCATACCTGCGGCGAAGGCGATCGCGATCTTGTGTTGTTGCACGGATGGGGGCTGAACGCAGAGGTGTGGCGTTGCATTTTGCCGCGATTGAGCACGCAGTTTCGTGTGCATCTCGTCGACCTACCGGGCTATGGGCGCAGCCAAGGTTTTGGTGCTTTAACGCTAGAGCAAATGAGCGATATCGTGGTGCAGCAGGCGCCTGACAATGCGGTTTGGCTCGGTTGGTCAATGGGTGGCTTGGTCGCTAGTGATATTGCGCTGCGTTACCCAGAACGTATTGCCGCGCTGGTGACCGTATCGTCATCGCCATGTTTCACCGCTCACGGGGAGTGGCCGGGTATAAAAAGTGAAGTATTAAGTGGTTTTCAGCGCCAACTGAGTGAAGATTTCAAACGTACCGTAGAACGTTTTTTAGCCTTACAAACCTTAGGTACTGAGAGTGCTCGGCAGGATGCTCGAATTTTAAAAGACGTAGTACTGACTCAGCCGATGCCTTCTGTGGAGGTGTTAAACGGTGGACTAGATATTCTGCGCTCCGTGGATTTACGCGAGCAAATTGCTGGCTTGAAAATGCCGTTGCTGCGTATTTATGGCTATTTGGATGGATTGGTACCGCGTAAGGTTGCTGAATTGCTTGATGAATCTTGCCCTAATAGTGAATCTGTTGTTATTCAGAAATCGGCGCATGCGCCGTTTGTGTCACATCCGGGGGAGTTTTGTGGGGTAGTGGAAGAGTTTATTAAGGTAATTATTTAGGTTTCGGTGAAAATTTCGGGTGCCTTTATTAGAGCGGTGAAGGTTTTCGTCCGCCCATTAGCAAATATGACCTATGAAACCGCTGGCGTAGGCGTCCGACGAGAGGTTGCCAGCGCGCAACCTCTCGACTCTCGCGCTTTTTACCGAGCCGTTTGTCCGACCGGTCTCGGAGCGTACATCCTGTACGCCCTCAACCTGCCACCAGCATCCCTGCTGGCGGCTCTAAAATGCATTCTTTCAACATAAAAAAGACAAAGGACAAAAGACATTTTTGCCTTCTTATCTTTTTATTTTATTTCTCTATTTTTCTTTTAATTGTTTAAGTTTTGGTAGATAGAGCAGTAGAAACAGGATGTTTCTACGAGGGGAGGAGGCGCCAGGGATGGCGCATGCCGACCCGGCGCGGAGATGGCGTCACGGATAAAAAGCGCGAGGATTGAAGGGGCGCGCGCTGGCGCCCCTCATCGGACGCCTTCGACTTATTTTGTATATGAATGCCGTTGTTGATAGGCGACCGAAACCTTACATCGTGATCACATAAAGAATAGGCGACCGAAACCTTACATCGTGATCACATAAAGAATAGGCAAACGAAACCTTACACCACGAACTCATAGACATTCAGTGAACATTTTTCACCTTATACACCACCGTCTCACAGTTCTTACTGGTTTCAGGGCAGCCTTTGCAGCTGCCGCTGACACAGCCGTTGTCGATATCCTCGACCTTTTCCACACAGCCCATTTGCTCTAAGCGTTGCAGCATCGCTAGCACCATGGCGGGCGAACCGTTGACTTCGCGGCAGAGCTGGTTGAGTTCGATACGGCCATGTAAGGCCACCGTATCGCGTACTTTTAACAGGCTTGCCATATCTCGTCCTCTTCGCTCAATGATGCGTGGCTGCCACTAGTGGCAGCTGCCTTTGCCGGTGTCGCAGCAGCATTTACTGGCGGGATCATTGACTAGGCGTACGGTCACACGGTCGCGTGAGCGGCGTAGTGCAACTAACACCAGCGCATTGAATATCACCACCGCAGCAATTGTGATTGAGCTGTACTGTGGATGAGAGGCGAAATTAGCCACCTGATAGAACACGGCTGCCAGCGAGTAGGCGACGTTGAGACCCCACAGAATGGAGAAGGTCATCCAGCCACGGCTGCTTTCACGCGCAATCGCACCCATTACCGATACGCAAGGCACATACAGCAACACGAAGATCAGATAAGCATAGGCGGCGCTGGCGCTGCCGAATTTGCTGCCCATCACACCCATTGAGCCAGATCCCATTTCGCCGTCGCCTTTGCTGGCTTCAATTGGGTTAGCAAACACGCTCAGGCTGAAGGTGTCTTTCAGGCTCTGCCAAGTTTCACCAACGGCACCTTCAAGCCCACCAATCAAACTGTATGCAGCAGGGTCAAACTCTTCTTCATGGATTTGCTCAGCGGTATACAGGGTATTCAACGTCCCCACGACCACTTCTTTCGCCATCGCACCGGTCACTAAACCGACGGTGGCCTGCCAGTTGTCGCTATGCACGCCAATTGGTTTCAGCAACGGCGTTATCACTTTACTCACTGACGCTAGCGCCGAGTCGTTGATGCTATCAACGGCTTTGCCGCTAAAGGAGAAGCTGTTGAGTGCGCCAATGAAGATACTGACGATGATGATGACTTTACCAGCGCGCATCACGAAGCCTTTCAGGCGTTGCCAAGTTTGCAATAGCAGGCTTTTCAGGTGTGGTACGTGATAAACCGGCAGTTCCATCACGAACGGAGAGGCTTCGCCACGCATGATTGTGTGTTTGAGCATCAGCCCGGTCAGGATCGCCATCACAATGCCGAGCATGTATAGCGAGAAGACGACCAGTGCGCCGCCTTGGCCAAAGAACGCGGCAGAGAAGACGGCAAAGATGGCCAAGCGTGCGCCGCAGGACATGAACGGCGCCATCAATACGGTGATTAAACGTTCACGAGGTGCGTCCAAAGTACGTGCACCCATAACGGAAGGCACGTTGCAGCCAAAGCCAACGATTAAAGGAACGAATGATTTACCTGGTAAACCTAATGCCTGCATCATGCGGTCAACCACGAAGGCGGCGCGCGCCATGTAACCGGAATCCTCAAGGAAGGAGAGGAACAGGTACATCATGCCGATTTGTGGCACTAGCGGCAGCACGGTGTTGATACCGCCACCGATCCCTTGAGCAAGGAAAATGGTGAGCCATTCTGGGAAGTGCAGGGTGTAGCCAACCCATTGCAAACCCTGAATAAAGATGGTTGATGAACCCACATCAAACAGCGGCTGAAGTGCGCCACCGATGTTGATGGCCAAAACGAACATCACATACATCACCAGTAGAAAAATAGGTATTCCCAACCAGCGGTTAAGAATGATGCGGTCCAGTTTTTCCGTCAAAATATTCGGTAGTGCAGTGGCCGTGTTGCTCACAGAGTCACAGATGTCGGTGATGCTTTTATAGCGTGAGTCAGCAATGATAAGCGCTGGATCTTCATTGAGGGTGCGTTTGAGCGTTTCCTGAACTTCAGGCAGGATTTTCAACGCATTGCTGGCGCGAGTGGAGCTATAGATATCCCCTTCGAGCAGCTGCAGCGCTAACCAGCGGCGTTGCTGAACGGCAAGCGTATCCGGCATGGCCTGAGACAGGCGATCGACCTGACCCAACAGCAGCGGTGGGTATTCAACCAATGCTTCAACGGCGCAGGTTGGAGGTAAATCAATGGCTTTTTTCAGCTCAGCAATACCGTTGGCACGCGTCGATACTAAAGGAATGACAGGGCAACCAAGGCGCTTGGACAGCGCATCGATATCAATATCAATTTTCTGGCTGCGAGCAATATCCAGCATGTTCAGTGCGATGATGCACGGAATACCCAGCTCAAGCAGTTGCAAAGTCAGATAGAGGTTGCGCTCTAGATTGGATGCATCAACCACGTTGATAATTAAATCAGCGTCGCCGCTCAGGATATAGTGGCAAGCGATTTGCTCGTCCAACGACGTTTGCTCAGAAATCGTGGTCAGGGAGTAGGTGCCGGGTAGGTCTACAAGTTTGACCTGATTTTCCTGAGTAGAAAAATGACCTTCCTTACGCTCCACGGTGACGCCAGCCCAGTTACCTACGCGCTGCCGAGCGCCTGTAAGCTGGTTGAATAACGTGGTTTTTCCCGAGTTGGGGTTACCGATTAACCCGATGGTGAGCTGTTTCATAATCCAACATTGTATAAGAAGAGTTTGCAGTCGACGACAGGGCCGCAGGCCGTATTGTCGCCATCCCTAAAAATGGCTGCTGGTAAAAGGTCAGCAGCAAAGCGAGCCGTTTGTTTATGCGCCGTTGGCGGTGATCTGTGAGATTACGACGTTAGCCTGACTGGCGTCTGCCTGAGCGATTGGCTCAATCATCAATAGCTCCAGATCTTTCTTGCGCAGCACAAGGCTCACGCGACGAGACTTCACCTCAATGGGATCGCCTAACGGTGCAATACGTACCACGCTAAATGGAGAACCAGGCAAAAAACCCAGAGAAAGTAATTTCTGACGATAGGCAGGGCTAATTAAAGGCGAGAAGCCAATGATTTTATATTGGTGGCCCGGAAGAAGCTGATGCATAAAAAACCTTCTTACATTCGGTAATTTGCTACGAGGAAACACTCGGGTCTGAAGCTTATAGGTCAGACAGGAGAACCGGATTATCTTTATCCTTGGCGATAGCGCCGTGCATTCTAGATAGGTGATGCAAGTTGGCAACGGAGAATGCGTAAAATAATAATATTGAGAATTATTATTGTAATCACAGAACAAAAACCGCCGAGTTCATACTGAAGTGTGTTTCCAGTTCTCTCGGCGTTTCAACTATGATTCGGTCCTTATTATGCCGTTTTAGCACTATTTTTCAGCTATCGCAAATGAGAATCATTGGTTAAAACGGTTAAGGATTTGTTCTTATTTTCATGATTTATGCGTTTTAAATAAGACGGTATCCAGACCATATATTCAATATATTTGATGGAATCAATAGCAAATGTAGGGGTAAGCGGCGGTTTGATAATTAACAACGGCGGTTTGACTGCGTAGCGGAAATATTTGTGCGTTAATAAAACTGAGTTTCGAAATATTAAAGGTGTTAAAAATTACGCTGTAAAAATAAATCCATTAACTATTTATTTTCAATGCATACACATATGCATTTGGGCTTTGCGTGTGTAATTGCAATGAATACTCATTTAGATTTGTAAATTGTGATGTATCTCACTTTCCCTCGCGGTATTGGCGAGGGAAAGGAGATTGGCTTATCGCGCGATTAGCGTTTTATTTTGCCAAAGGCCGCGGCGAGTGCGTCGCCCATTGCGCTGTTATTACCGCTGTCTGGTTTTTTGTCATTTCTCGCAGGGCGAGCCTGATTATTCACCGGACGTTGGCGATCGGGTGTTCGTTCTGTGCTGCTACGACGAGAACCACTTTCGCCCGGTTGCTCGTCCAAACGCATCGTCAACGCGATACGTTTGCGCTGCAGGTCGACTTCCATCACTTTGACTTTAACGATGTCGCCAGCTTTCACGACTTTATGCGGGTCATCGACAAATTTATCCGCCAGTGAAGAAATATGCACCAAGCCATCTTGGTGAACGCCGATATCAACGAAGGCACCAAAGTTAGTGACGTTGGTGACAGAGCCTTCCAGAATCATTCCCAGTTGCAGGTCGTTCATGGTTTCAACGCCGTCGGCAAAGGTCGCAGTTTTGAACTCAGGGCGTGGGTCGCGTCCGGGTTTTTCCAGCTCCTTGATGATATCGGTGACCGTTGGCATACCAAAACGCTCATCGGTAAATTCGCTGGCTTTCAGGCCGCGCAGCTCCGTTGGATTGCCCATCAATTCCTGTAGGCTTTGGCGTGTGGCTGCCAAAATACGCTCAACGATAGGATAGGCTTCTGGGTGAACGGTTGATGCATCCAGCGGATTATCGCCGTGGTTAATACGCAGGAAGCCAGCACACTGCTCGAACGCTTTAGGGCCTAAGCGGCTGACTTTTAACAGCTGCTCACGATTGCTGAATCGACCATTTTCGTCACGCCATCCGACGATATTTTGCGCCATCAAACGTGTGAGCCCTGCAACGCGAGCCAGCAGCGGAACCGAGGCGGTGTTGAGATCGACACCAACGGCGTTCACGCAGTCTTCGACGACGGCATCAAGTTTTCGTGCCAGTTGAGTTTGGCTCACGTCGTGCTGATACTGGCCGACCCCGATTGATTTTGGATCGATCTTCACCAGTTCAGCCAGTGGATCTTGCAGACGGCGTGCGATAGATACCGCTCCGCGAATCGACACATCCAAATCGGGGAATTCTAGTGCCGCGAGCTCTGACGCTGAATAAACGGAAGCGCCAGCTTCGCTGACGATAACTTTTTGGCCTTTAACTTCGGGGAACTGGCGCTGAACATCTAAATAGAAGCGCTCAGTTTCACGAGATGCGGTGCCATTACCAATCGCCACCAGTTCCACGTTGTGTTTGATACACAGCGCTGCTACTGAGGCGGCGGCCTTTGCGGCCTGCCCGGTGTGTGGATAAATGGTATCGGTTGCGACGAGTTTCCCCGTGCCGTCAACCACGGCGACTTTAACGCCGGTACGTAGACCAGGATCGAGGCCCATGGTTGCTCGCATACCTGCCGGCGCAGCCATAAGTAAATCGTGCATGTTGCGTGCAAAAACGTTAATCGCTTCATCTTCAGCACGTTCACGCAAGGTGCCCATTAGCTCGGTTTCAAGGTGCAGCAACACTTTGATACGCCAAGTCCAGTTCACAACCGCTTTGCGCCAGGCATCAGCCGGTGCATCGTTTAGACGTAAACCTAAATGGTCGATAATGATTTGTTCGCAATAGCTTTCACGCGGGGCTTGCTCAAACTGAGGATCGGCGTTTAGGGAGAGTTGTAAAACACCTTCATTACGGCCGCGGAACATCGCCAGTGCGCGGTGGGAAGGCACATTAGCAATCGGCTCGTGATGGTCGAAGTAGTCACGGAATTTCGCACCTTCGTCCTCTTTGCCTTCGACCACTTTGGCAACCAGATGAGCATTTTTCCAGAGATAGTTACGCACTTTAGCCAGCAGCGCGGCATCCTCAGAGAAACGCTCCATCAGAATATAGCGAGCGCCATCGAGCGCGGCTTTGGTGTCGGCAACGCCTTTATCGGCATCAACATAGCTGGCGGCCAGCGTTTCAGGATCTTGCTGTGGGTCTTGCCACAGCGAATCGGCCAGCGGCTCAAGGCCTGCTTCAATCGCAATTTGCCCACGAGTGCGGCGTTTAGGTTTGTAGGGAAGATATAAATCTTCCAGCTCGGTTTTGCTCATAGTGCCGTTAATGGCACTGGCAAGCTGTTCGGTCAGTTTGCCCTGATCGTCGATAGATTTCAGAATGGTAGCTCGACGTTCTTCCAGCTCGCGCAGATACCCCAAACGGGTTTCTAACTGGCGTAGCTGGGTATCATCTAAACCGCCGGTGACTTCTTTACGATAGCGAGCAATAAAGGGAACGGTATTCCCTTCGTCCAAGAGGCGAATGGCTGAATCAACCTGCTCTGGTCGCGCTTGCAGTTCACTCGCAATAATGCGGCTCAATGAATCATTCATAGAATCAGTATGTCCGTAAGTTTAAAAATTATGGGCAAGTATATACTTTTTGATGCATAAACATGCCAGCTCAAGGGGCCGCTCAGCGCTCGGATAATACCGAATTATGCTTTCGGATATTCAATCTCATTGATGTACCACACTGCTTCACCTAGTGGCGTGGTTACGGTAACCGCATCGCCAACCTCTTTTTTTAGCAACGCGCGCGCCATCGGTGAGTCGATAGAGATATAGTCTTTTTGGCCGAAAATTTCATCGTAGCCCACGATGCGAAAACGCTTGATAACGCCTTCATCATTTTCGACCTCTACCCATGCGCCGAAGAACACCTTCCCATCTTGCTGCGGTGAATAATCAACGATACGCAGCTGTTCAAGGCATTTGGTTAGATAGCGGACTCGACGGTCGATTTCGCGTAGGCGCTTTTTGTTATATTGATAGTCTGCGTTTTCGCTGCGGTCACCGAGGCTGGCTGCCCATGTCACTTTCTTCGTCACTTCAGGGCGCTCTTCGCGCCACAAATAATCTAGCTCTTGCTTGAGCTTTTCGTAGCCGCCGCGTGTAATCAGTTGCGTTTTCATTCTTTGCTGCCCTGTAAAACACATGAAAAAGAAGTTGAGGTATTCATTTCTGCCTGCATGATGCGGGGATGGAACGTTATATCACGAGCCGTAAGATTACAATTCGCGGGGAGAAGCTTCATCTTGCGATGCTGATTTGATCGCATTTTTGCGATAAAAAGTGTAATAACTGCCCGTAAGCATAAGATAAATAACCTTTGTAACAATTTAGACTAGAATATAAACCATTATCTGCTGTCTCAATTGCCACAGTTTCTGAACAATAGGGATCCTTAAAAAGATCGCTTTAATTATTTTGGCTCAGCGTGTCGGGCATACTGCCTTTGGCGCCTTTGGGAGTACACCATGCAAGAGAACTACAAGATTTTAGTTGTTGATGACGACATGCGCCTACGTGCGTTGTTAGAGCGTTACCTGACCGAACAGGGTTTTCAGGTGCGCAGTGTCGCCAACGCCGAGCAAATGGATCGCTTGCTAACCCGTGAATCTTTCCACCTGATGGTGCTGGATTTAATGCTACCGGGCGAAGATGGTTTATCTATCTGCCGCCGTCTACGCAGCCAAAGCAACCCAATGCCGATCATTATGGTGACGGCAAAAGGTGAAGAGGTCGACCGTATCGTTGGGCTGGAAATTGGCGCCGACGACTATATTCCTAAACCGTTTAACCCGCGTGAGCTGTTGGCTCGTATTCGTGCGGTGTTGCGCCGTCAGGCAAATGAACTGCCGGGTGCGCCATCACAAGAAGATGCGGTGATCTCCTTCGGCAAGTTCAAACTGAACCTTGGTACGCGTGAAATGTTCCGTGAAGATGAGCCTATGCCATTAACCAGCGGTGAATTTGCGGTACTCAAAGCGTTAGTTAGCCATCCACGTGAGCCACTGTCGCGCGACAAGCTGATGAATCTGGCGCGTGGCCGTGAATACAGCGCGATGGAGCGTTCTATTGACGTGCAAATCTCACGTTTGCGCCGCATGGTTGAAGAAGATCCTGCACACCCTCGCTATATCCAAACCGTTTGGGGTTTGGGCTACGTCTTTGTGCCGGACGGCAGTAAAGCATGAGGCGACTGCGCTTCTCGCCGCGTAGCTCGTTTGCCCGCACGTTGTTGCTGATTGTCACCTTACTGTTTGTCAGTTTGGTGACAACCTATTTGGTGGTGCTGAATTTTGCGATTCTGCCCAGCCTACAGCAATTCAATAAGGTGTTGGCGTATGAAGTCCGTATGTTGATGACGGACAAGCTACAGCTTGAGGATGGTACACAGCTGGAGGTTCCTCCGGCGTTTCGGCGCGAAATTTATCGTGAGCTGGGCATTTCTCTGTACACCAATTCTGCGGCGGAGGAGAGTGGCCTGCGCTGGGCGCAACACTATCAATTCCTCAGCCAGCAGATGGCACAGCAGTTGGGCGGCCCAACTGATGTTCGCGTTGAAATAAGTAAGAACACACCGGTGGTGTGGCTCAAAACATGGTTATCACCTGATATCTGGGTACGCGTTCCGCTGACGGAAATCCATCAGGGCGACTTCTCTCCGTTGTTCAGATATACCCTGGCAATTATGCTGCTGGCGATTGGCGGTGCGTGGCTGTTTATTCGTATTCAGAACCGACCCTTGGTGGAACTGGAGCATGCCGCTATTCAGGTGGGGAAAGGGCATATACCCCCGCCGCTGCGTGAATATGGTGCGTCTGAAGTTCGCTCCGTGACGCGGGCATTTAACCAAATGGCGGCAGGGGTTAAGCAGCTTGCCGACGATCGTACCCTGCTGATGGCGGGCGTGAGCCACGATCTACGTACGCCGCTTACGCGCATTCGTTTAGCGACAGAGATGATGAGCAGCGAAGATGGCTATCTGGCGGAGTCGATTAACAAAGATACCGAAGAGTGTAACGCCATTATTGAGCAGTTTATTGACTACCTGCGCACTGGGCAGGAGATGCAAACCGAAGTTTGCGATCTGAACGGTATTTTAGCCGAAGTCGTGGCCGCTGAGAGTGGTTATGAAAGGGTGATCGACACCGATCTTGCCGAGGGCGAACTACTGGTTGATGTACATCCTCTGTCGATTAAGCGCGCCGCGGTGAATATGGTGGTTAACGCCACTCGTTACGGTAACGGTTGGATCAAAGTTAGCAGCGGCATCGAAGATAAAAGGGCATGGTTCCAAGTGGAAGATGACGGTCCAGGTATCGCTCCTGAACAGTTAGCGCATCTTTTCCAACCTTTTGTCCGGGGTGAAAGTGCTCGAACAACCAGCGGAACCGGGCTGGGACTGGCGATCCTGCAACGTATTATCGATGGCCACTCTGGTAGCTTGGATATCGGCACCAGCGAACGTGGTGGGCTGCGTATCCGCGCGTTGTTATTGATGCCTGAGTCAGACCCTCTTACATCGTCTGAGACAAAATCGGGTCATAAGAAGAAAGACAAAGAGCCTCATCACTGATGATTCTTCGTCGTTGCCGATATAAATAAGTCGAGATAAGCACGTTGGATAAACAAAAGGAGCCAAATGGCTCCTTTTGTATTTTTACCGCTAAATCAAATCTTAGGGCCTACTTTCACCAGTGCAGCACCCGCTGGCGTGTCGGTGTATTTATCAAAGTTAGTGACAAAACGCTGTGCCAGATCTTGCGCTTTTTCCTGCCACTGCTCTTTGCTGGCGTAGGTATCGCGTGGATCCAGAATGTCAGGATTTACACCAGGTAACGCGGTTGGTACTGCCAGATCGAATATTGGCAGCGTGAAGGTTTCAGCGTTATCAATCTCGCCGCTCAGGATGGCATCGATAATGGCACGCGTATCTTTGATGGAAATACGTTTACCGGTTCCGTTCCAACCCGTATTCACCAGATAGGCCTGAGCGCCCGCAGCCTGCATGCGTTTAACCAGCACTTCGGCGTATTTAGTTGGATGCAGCGATAGGAACGCGGCACCGAAACAGGCGGAGAAGGTTGGCGTTGGCTCTGTTACGCCGCGCTCGGTACCTGCAAGTTTAGCGGTAAAGCCAGACAGGAAGTGATATTGGGTTTGATCTGCGGTTAAGCGAGAAACCGGTGGTAGCACGCCAAATGCGTCGGCGGTTAAGAAAATAACCTTCTTCGCGTGGCCTGCTTTTGAAACTGGCTTAACGATGTTCTGGATATGATAAATCGGGTAAGAAACGCGGGTGTTTTCGGTTTTTGAGCCGTCGTTAAAATCGACCGTACCATCTTCCAGAACGACCACGTTTTCCAGCAGTGCATCGCGGGTAATCGCGTGGTAGATGTCGGGTTCTGCCTCTTCAGACAGCTTGATGGTTTTCGCGTAGCAACCACCTTCGAAGTTAAACACGCCGTCATCGTCCCAGCCGTGCTCATCATCGCCGATGAGTTGGCGCTTTGGATCGGTTGAGAGCGTTGTTTTTCCGGTGCCAGATAGACCAAAGAAAACCGCCACGTCGCCTTTTTCGCCCACGTTGGCAGAACAGTGCATAGACGCGATATTTTTCAGCGGCAGCAGGTAGTTCATGATGGAGAACATCCCTTTTTTCATTTCGCCACCGTACCAAGTACCCCCGATTAGCTGGATGCGTTCAGTGAGGTTAAATGCGACAAAGTTTTCAGAATTTAACCCCTGCTCCTTCCACTGCGGATTGGTGCATTTGGCGCCGTTCATCACGATGAAATCAGGCTTGAAGCTTTGCAATTCTTCGTCAGTTGGACGGATAAACATGTTCTTAACGAAATGAGCCTGCCAGGCTACTTCGGTAATGAAACGAACGCTCAGGCGAGTGTCGCTGTTTGCTCCGCAGAATGCGTCGACAATGAATAAACGCTTACCGGAAAGCTCTTTGGTGACGAGCGATTTCAGATGCTGCCAAGTTTCGACGGAAAGAGGATGGTTATCGTTTTTGCCTTTCCCTTGATCTGACCACCAAACGGTATCGCGGGTCACATCGTCGCGCACAATGTACTTATCTTTCGGTGAACGACCGGTGAAAATCCCAGTATCAACGGCTACTGCGCCAAGCGTTGTCACTGTCCCGCGTTCATATCCCTTTAGATTAGGAGCGGTTTCTTCTTGGAAGAGCAGGTCATAGCTAGGGTTGTAGATGATCTCAGCTGCGTCAGTAATTCCATATTCTGCTAAATCCTGTGGGGTTAAGCCTTTCGTATGCATGACACTACTCCTTTCCTTGTAAGATTAGATTTTTTACTAGGTCTAGTGTCAAAGATCGGGGCCTGTTTAACCGAGATAACCATCAAAAAAAACAATTTTCATCCGGCTTTCATTCAGTTATGAGATGGATGCCACGGAATTTGCGAGTAGATAATCTATATATGCTGAGCAGGATCAATGAAAAAGCCCGCGCAATGGCGGGCTTAGTCTTTGGCATGACGATATTTATGCTTAATGTATGCTTAATGAACGCACTCGTCGTTGTGGTTTTGTCCACCGGCCAGTAATGATTCGATATCAATTTTATCAAATACATAGTGGTTACCGCAGTAATCACAGTGCATGTCGATGTTGCCATCTTCTTCTAACATGTGGTTCAGTTCTTCCACAGGAACGGTCAGCAGTGCGCTGGCGCTGCGTTCACGTGAACAGGTGCAGCGGAAAGTGACGTCTTGTGGCTCATACAGCGTGACTTCTTCCTGATGATAGAGGCGATAAAGCACTTCGTTCGCTGGAAGACCGAACAGCTCTTCAGATTTTACCGTCGCGGTCAGCTGAGCCAGATGCGACAAATCTTCCACGTTATTAGGCTGTGCTGGCATGATTTGCAGCAGCATACCCGCCGCACATGCATTGCCATCATGCTCACCGGTACGGATGAACAAACGGGTTGGCAACTGTTCCGACTGCATGAAATAGGCTTCTAAGCATTCTGCCAGCGTTTCATCTTCCAGACCCACAACGCCCTGATAACGTTCACCTTCGCTTGGTGTGATGGTGATAACCATCACCGCATTGCCTAACATTTCACGCATGCTGCTGCCTTCGGCAATATCGCCCTGCAAACGTGCAACGCCGCGCATTTCCTGCTGGTTGTTACCGTTGATGACGGCCATTTTCAATGGACCATCGCCCTGAAGCTGAACGGTAATGTCACCGTCAAATTTCAGCGTAGCGGTTAGAAGGCTAGTGGCAACCAACAGTTCGCCCAGCAGCGTTTGTACCGGTGCCGGATAGCTGTGGTTTTCGAGCATCTGTTGGAAAGTGTGGCTGGCAGTGACCAGCTCGCCGCGAACGGCCATATTTTCAAACAGATAGCGATGTAATTGGTCGTGATTAGACATGGTTTTCTCTCTTAGGACTGCCGGTTTATCCAGCTAGCCGTTTTTAAATTTATTCGTTTGAAGCTTGTTCGCTTTTAAATTTCAGCAACGTGCGACGCTCTTTTTTGTCAGGACGTCGATCGGGGTGCGGCATGGTTAGCGCATTCATCTTGCGTGCGAGTGCCACCTTTTCGCGGTTTTCGATGCTGGCCGCTGTTTCTTCATAAAGCTGTTGAGCATCGGCGGCACCGCGTCGCTGTGCCGTGAGCGCGGTGACGATAACGGTACGATCGTCATTGCCTTGGCGTAGCTTGATTTCAGCACCGATCTCCACGGCTTTGCTGGGCTTACCGCGCTGTCCGTTGTAATGGACTTTACCGCCGTCGACCATGTCGCGAGCAATAGCGCGGGTTTTATAGAATCGTGCGGCCCAGAGCCATTTATCCAAACGAATGGCGCTGTCTTCCTGTTCGTTCTTACCTTTCATGTCGGCTCCTACCTGTATGAGTTCGCCCAAGGTGCCGAGCTTTTGCTGCCGCAGCGAACTACTGCGGCTGAAAGGCTGGCAATAATGTGCGGTAATCATTCATGGACGGATGGCGTGAGAATTGTTTCTCGGCCATGCTTGAGTCCGGGTTGCGAACACCAAGGCAGTAGCGAATACCATAGCTTTGGGCTGCATCCAGAATGGGTTCGGCATCATCGACAAACAGCGTTGTTGCAGGATTAAAACCAGTACGTTTTTGTACCGCCTGCCACAGTCGCTGATCTTCCTTCGGATAACCAAATGTGTGGGTGGAAAATAATAAATCAAGATGCTGATCGAGTCCGGTGTGCTGCAACTTCACCGCAAGCCCGTGTGGATGGGCGTTAGTTAGCAAAATAGTTTTTTTGCCGCTGGCACGCAGTGCCTCTAAAAATGGTTGGGTATCTTGGCGTAAACGCGCACGAGCGCCGACTTCGGAGGTCATTTGATAGATATCTAAGTCTAGACGATCGCTCCAATAGTCAAAACAGTACCAATTCAGCGTGTGCTGCACCGCGTTATATTCATGGCGGATGAGTTTTTTTGCTTCATCAAGCGTAATGCCGCGGCGCTCGCTCAGGGTCTGTGGTACCAGATTAAGCCAAAAATAGCTGTCAAACTCCAGATCGAGCAGTGTTCCATCCATATCTAGCAATACGGTTTCGATTTCTTGCCAATTAAAATTAGGCTGGTGGTTTAGGGTAGGGGACATGGATGCTCCTGCTAGATAGGCGAAAAGGCCAGCGGATGCTGGCCTTAAAGAATTATATTTTTACTCTATCGGCTTGTCATGCCAGCCGATGAAATTAACGGCGTGGGGCAGTATCAAAAGGCATGATGCTGTGGTTAATGCACTGGTCGTAGTAGCGCTGTATTTCAGGAATACGATTCATCGATTTTTGTATTCTAAACATAAACATCAGGGCGTTAACGATAATAATTAGCGTCACGGCGAGCAGCAGCGCACAGGTTAAAATGTATCGCCACAGCGTCAGGCCATCAGGCTCGCTGTGCAACATAATATGCCGAGTACCGTTGGCATCAGTGCTGAGTTCGGTGATCACCCCGCTGGCTTTAAATGGCGTCGTCAGCAGCTGCTGTGAGAGCGACTCCAGTTCACGCCACTGATCGATAGCCGTGTAATCGTAGAGTGAAATGGCAGGCTGTGGATGGTTAACCAACTGCTTGCCTTCATCGCTAATAATCAAAAAACCGCCCGGCGGCGTTGCGGTGAGTGACTGCGCGGCCTGATGCGTCTCGCGATAATAGAACGAAGAGACGGCGCTATTGACGATGTTTGATAATAGCTGGGCGCTGGCCGGACGTAGCAGTACGTTCACGCCGTCCAACCCTCCGTTTTGCGCTTTTTTCAGCAGGGCGTTCCATGATTTGCTGTTGCCAAGATTCACCAGCGAGTTTTTTAGCCTTGTGCATTCTGACTGTTGTGCACACAGGTCGTCGGTACGCAGGACGATATCGGCAAAGTCATCCAGTAAGATCATGCCAGATTTTTGAATTGCACTAGCCAGTCCTGGATTAACTTTCTGGTCTTCATTGTTCGCGTTTAGTTGGCGATTCACCGTCGCAAGTAATGCCGCTGCATTATCAACGATATCAGACGCAGGTGCAGACATGGGGGTCGCATTGCTCCAGTAAATCGCCGAGCAATCGAAAGGCATGAAAGGATAACGTACCCCGTCTTGATAGGATGCGGGAACGCGGCACATGCCGGTACCTTGAATATTTAAGGTATCCCCAACGTGCAGCGGCAGCGCGGCCAGCGATTTCACGCTATTCACATCAACGCTGTGTGTTCCATGTAACCACGCAGAGCTGAGTTTGAACGGGATGCTGAGAGGCTGCGTGGTGAGCAGCAACGTGAGTGTAAGAAGCGCTCCGCCTAACAGCACGATATTGCGTCCCCAGCGCTGCAGGGGAAAGTTTTTAACCTCATCGTGCAGCGAGAGGAAGCGCCCCTGACGCACCACGTGCCGGCTAAGATACATCTCGATATCGGTTTTGTGCCCGAGATCTTTTTGAATGTAGTTCTGCCAATGTGCGGGATAAATGAGATCTAAGGTGCCTAACGAGACGTTGTTGATTTGCCCAACGTTAGACTCACCAAATAACCCCCAACGCTTGGGGATCCCACGAATGCAGTGGATTTCTTTCAGATCGCGTTCGGAAGGGCGGCTGTACAAGCGCCAGATACCCCATGCAATAAGCCCAGTTGCGACGGTAAGCAGCCACGGCATCAAGGCGTTAGGACTCATCAGGCTGGCATACAGCATGAGCAATGCCACCACGATTACGATAGATTCGCGGATACCACCTTGCTGGCTGAGCTGATACTCCAGCTGGGTTTCTTTGCGAACGCCTTGCAGCTCGACTTTTTCACTTTCGGTCTGGCGAATGGAAGCGCTGCTGGTGCTATCGGGAGGAGGAAGCAAATCCTCTTGCGCTGCGTCAACCAACGAGTGGCCGTTGATCGAGATAACCAAAGGGATGCTATGAGTTTTGATCACCTCAAGCTGGTTATCGTCGGCGATATATTGCTCCCAAAAAACAGGCAGGTGAACCTCAATATTATCAAGGTAATAGCGTCTTTTATTGGGATCGTCTGTGGTGAGTTCGTAGCGGGTTATCGCGTGGACGAGCGGGTAAACGCGATCCCCCTGAGGCATCAGGCGATGTTGAGCTACGGGCATGGGTGCATGAGAGGAACCTGAAGGAGAATCTAGCTTATTGAGATATTGCTCAATGGCCTGAAGTTCGTCTTTTTGCAGTTTGCGCAGTTTAGTTTTAAGAAATGGGAAAGATGTTGTTAATAAGGCAGATTTTTTCATCTTAGACCAATAGGCACATCCGGCAATCAGCAGGCAAAGGATCAGTAGGATTGATGCGATAACTGGTGCGCTCATGCCGACCCCGTTTGGTAATCATCACCTTTCCACCTTGTCCAAAAGGACATTATACGGATGAATTATAAAGCGAATATAAATATATGTTATGAAATGATTTTATTTATAATTTTGCAAAGATTGTCGCATATTCAAGTAAAAAGGTTAGCAGTCGGAGTCTGCTGATTATATCGGCATTATCCGATTTTTCTCATATGTGGCAAGTAATAGCGGCATATTGAGTAGAATTTTTTGGCTCAAGCTGGCTGGAAACAACACTGCAAAATATACTCAACAATTGTTGCGAATCTCACACCTTCTGCGCACAATGCAGAGTAACCAAATACTGTGATCTGCATCTATAAACTAAAATATCGAATCAAAATATGTCGCCTGTCAGTCGCCATTCCCATGATTTGGATATTGCAGTATTACGATAATCGACGGGAAACCATTAATTCGGGGCCATCATGGAAAAACTCCCACAAAAGCCAAAAATTCTCAGCGTGGAAACCATTGCACGCTCACGCCTGTTTAATGTGGAGTCTGTGGACTTAGAGTTTAGCAATGGTGTGCGCCGCGTGTATGAGCGAATGCGTCCCTCTGAGCGTGAAGCCGTGATGATTGTGCCTATTCTCGGCGACGATCTGCTGCTGATACGTGAATATGCTGTAGGGATTGAGAGCTATGAGCTTGGTTTTCCTAAAGGGCTGATTGATCCTGGAGAAGACATTTTTCAGGCGGCAAACCGAGAGTTAATGGAAGAGGCGGGTTTTGGTGCCGAGCAGTTTACTTTTATGCATAAGCTGACGATGGCGCCTTCCTATTTTTCTAGTCGGATGAATATTGTTTTGGCGGAAGATCTCTTCCCAGAGCGTTTGGAAGGGGATGAGCCCGAACAGATGCCGGTTGTGCGCTGGCCGATCGCGCGCATGATGGAGCTGCTTGACGATCCTGATTTCCGTGAAGCGCGCAGCGTAAGCGCGTTGTTCTTAGTGCGAGAGCTTTTGGCTGCACGAGCCGTTAACGTTGGCTGATTAACGCAAACGCTAAATATAAAAAAGGGGCCAATTGGCCCCTTTGTCATTTCAGTGGTTCTGCTCTAGAACAGTTCGTGGCTTTCGCCACCGCTGTCGGTCACCGTGGTGCCAGCTTCATGCACCGAATACTCCGTTGGCTGAGTGCCATCTATGAAGTATTCAGACTTGCTGCCAGCCCCTCCGCCTGAGAGTTTGCCGGTGTATTTGTCGATAGTGACGCTAACAATACCCGGTGGTGGAGCCATTTTCTGCTCAGGAACGCCTTCTAATGCGGCTTTCATAAAGTCATCCCACGCTGGCTGGGCGCTTTTCGCACCGCCTTCGCCGCCGGAGATTTGATCTTTAATGGCACCAGAAGCGGTACTGCGACCTAAATCGCGGCGATGATCGTCAAAGCCAATCCACACGCTGGTCACGATATCGGGACCATAGCCAGAGAACCATGCATCTTTTGAACTGTTGGTCGTACCGGTTTTACCACCGATATCATGACGTTTCAGATCACGCCCTGCACGCCATCCGGTACCCATCCAGCCGCCACCTGGCTCACCCCAGATGTTGCTGTTGAGCGCGTCATGCATCAGGAACGCCAACGGCGTGTTGATCACATGCGGTGCGTATTGTTGATCCGAATCCTGATTCATCTGTGCCGGAGTGACTTGCTCAAGCTGAGGCATCGGTACTGCCGCGTTGGCGTTGCTATCCTGAGAAATCGCGACGTTTTCGACGCTATCATCGGTAAGCGCAACGGATTTTGGCGTTTGTCCGTAGATCACGGGCAGATTACAGCTTTCACAAACAACCTTCGGTTTAGCTTCGAAGACCACTTTATCTTCACCGTCGATAATTTTGGTGATGAAATAAGGGTCAATCAAATAACCGCCGTTAGCAAACACGGCATAGCCGCGAACCAGCTGCATTGGGGTAAATGACGCAGAGCCTAACGCTAAGGATTCGGTATGCACGATATTTTGCGCAGGGAAGCCGAAGCGTTGTAGATATTCCGCTGCGTAATCTACTCCCATCGCACGCATCGCACGCACCATCACCACGTTCTTCGATTCACCTAAGCCCTGACGCAGGCGAATTGGGCCAGCGTACGTTGGCGGCGAGTTCTTAGGACGCCAATCGGTGCCTGCACCCGCATCCCAGCGAGAAATCGGTAAGTCGTTCAGAATCGATGCCAGCGTTAAGCCTTTATCCATCGCCGCCGTATACAAGAATGGCTTGATGTTAGAGCCGGCTTGGCGCAGAGCCTGAGTGACGCGGTTAAATTTACTTTGGTTGAAGTCAAAACCACCCACCAGTGCTTTAACTGCACCGTCTTGCGGGTTAAGGGAAACCAGCGCCGAGTTCACATCTGGAACCTGAGCCAACCACCATTTTTGATCTTCATCCTGACGAACCCAAATTTGTTGGCCCGGCTGAATCACATCGTTGACGCGACGCGGCGTAGGGCCTTGAACGCGATCGGTTTTGAACGGGCGCGCCCAGCGAACTGTCGCCATTGGCAGCGTGACATTATCGCCGTTGGCTAGCATGACGGTGGCTTCATCTGCGCTGGATTCAGTGACAACCGCAGGCAGCAATGGCCCATAGGTTGGCAATGTTTTTAGCGAGTTCATGATTTGCTCACGCGACCATGTTGGCTGACCTACTTTCCACAGCACATTAGACGGCCCACGGTAGCCGTGGCGCATGTCATAGGCGATAACGTTGTTACGCAATGCGCTTTGAGCGGCTAACTGCAGGCGCTTGGTGACGGTGGTGTAAACCTTATAGCCATCGGTATAGGCGTTTTCACCGTACTGTTTCAGCATCTCCTGACGCACCATTTCAGATAGGTAAGGTGCAGAGAAGTCGATTTCTGGCCCGTGGTAGCGCGCTTCTAACGGTTCGCTACGTGCTTGGTCATATTCAGCGCGGGTGATGTATTTCTCATCCAGCATACGGCTCAGTACCACGTTACGGCGGGCGAGGGCACGATCGTGAGAATACAGCGGGTTAAACGTTGACGGTGCTTTTGGCAGACCAGCGATCATGGCAATTTCGCTCAGCGTTAGCTGATCGACGGTTTTGCCAAAATAGACCTGTGCCGCTGCGCCAACGCCGTAGGCACGATAACCCAGATAAATTTTATTGAGATACAGATCGAGAATTTCATCTTTAGTCAGCAACTGCTCAATGCGGATCGCAAGGAAGGCCTCTTTGATTTTACGCATCAGCGTACGCTCTGGACTCAGGAAGAAGTTTCTCGCCAGCTGTTGGGTGATGGTACTCGCACCTTGCGAGGCATGACCTGTGAATAACGCCACAGAAGCGGCGCGGAAAATCCCCACCGGGTCAACACCGTGATGTTCGAAGAAGCGACTGTCCTCAGTCGCAATAAAGGCATTCACCATCTGCGGCGGAACTTGTTTCAGCGGCAGAGGTACACGGCGTTTTTCACCGTATTGCGCGATGAGATACCCATCGGCGCTATAGACTTGCATCGGTGTTTGCAGGCGGACGTCTTTGAGCGTCGCGACATCGGGCAGCTGTGGCTCAACGTATTTGTACAGACCAAATACTGCGGCCGCTCCCAGCAGAATGCAACAGACTGCAAGAATGATTAGATACTTTACGAACTTCACCTAGAATTTCCCATCACTTGTCAATTGGGCAGTTTATAAACAAACGCGCAGTAGTATAAAGGCAACCCAGCACGGAGGATACGTTCTTTTCTTTCATTGACGATACGGAGATCGCTGCATATGTTCGCACGGACTTGGCAGTTAGGGATAGATATTCAGCCTCGGACATTTTGCGCCGTGGCGGTAAGTTATCAACGCAAAGGCTGGCAGCTCAGGCGTTGGTGGCAGTTTTCATCACACATAAATGTGGTCGAAAGTGGACGATTATGCCAATCAGAATGGCTGAATAATCGACTTTCTGACCTACGTCGCCAGCTTCCTAGCAAAACTTCGGTGCGTATCGGTCTATCGCCGGAAATTATTATGCAGCAAAGCATTTCGACGCCAGAGATGAATTTGCCTGTTAATTTACAGCGCAACATTCTTGATTTAGCCGCAGAGCGAAGCCTTATGCTGCCTCGCTCGGAGTTTGTTTGCGACTACACTCGTTTGCCCTCCCAACCGAAAGCATGGCTGATGACCGCTGTGCGCCAGCAAGATATGCAGGATTGGCAAATGCCGTTGAAGGCTGCCGGTCTGACGCCGAGCGTCGCGGATATCACCCCTTGCGCGCTACGCCGAGCGGCAGCCCTTAGCGGGCAGTCGCCAACCGCATTATTACTCCATGTTGGGGAATATGTGCTGACGTGGGCTGCGCCCCTCTCTCAGCCGCTGGCGTTTGGGTTTATCGCGCGCCAGAGCCATGAGTCGATGCCTGAACTTATCGAACGAGCCGTTTCGAACGCCGCGCTCCAAGGGATCGGCGGCGCAGAGATACTAACCTGTGGTGCTGACAACGCCTCAGGATGGTCGCCATTTCGCGCGCTGACCTACCTACAACCGCCTTTGCCTTCGCAGCCGGAGTTGTTTGCTTTGGCCGTCGGGCTGGCGCTGTGTAAGGAGAGAACCTCATGGAGCAGATAAACCTTTGTCCTTGGTTTTCGACTTTACGCACTCAGCGACTGCGGCTTTGTATGCTGTGTTTGGCTGCCGTGGTGATTCTGCTGATATTGATAGCCAGTTACTCCGTCTATCAGACGCAGCGTCGAATTCAACGTTGGGAGGCTGTAACAGCCGTATCGCAACGACAGAGCCAGCTGCTACAGCACCAGCAGGTGCAACTAGCTGCGTGGGTACAGCAGGCCAAAAATCAGCTGCGCCAGAACCAACAATACGAGGGCAACCGTGAAAGTAATCGGCAGGTCCTTACCTTTATTTTAGCGCTACAACGGCATATTCCGGCACCAGTGTGGCTGACACGCCTTTCATGGCACTCAAATCGCTTAGAAGTTGAAGGGATGACATCAGCGCCAGCCGCAATATCTACCTTTACACAACACCTGAATCAAAGCGGTGATTTACCCAAGTTGCAACTCATGAAAATGAGCGTTGCTGAGCCAGATTTGCAAAAGTTTTTGCTCGAAGGTGGTCAGCATGAATAGCGCTGTTGAGCACGTGATTGGCTGGCTATGTGAGTTAAGCCCGCGCCGTTTTTATGCGTTTATCTGCGCCATCTTTCTATTTTGCAGTGCGCTAGGTGGGTTTGGCGCGCTCGCGTTGGCTCAGCGGACTGAATCACCTTCTTGGCAGCGCCAGCAAGATGCGCAAGCCGCGTGGGAACGATTGAGTACTCGTGTCTTAAACCAGAAAGCTTCCCTCCTGCAGCTTTCAATTAGCGTCATATCGATGAAGCCGTTGGCGGCGCAGTGCACTGATTTGCCCGTTGGTGAACGTTTTGCTCAACACATGGCTTGGCAGAAAGGCTCGCGAGTTAATGGCGAAAAGGTGGAGAGCTGGAGAATGAAAGGCTCGCTAAGCTTTCCTCAGCTCGTGCAGTTACTGAGTGAATTGGCTGGCTGTGCTCGGCTAATCACACGGCTAGAACTGGAGTCGAAATCTGAAACGATCTCAGGACAGATCTTGCTCGAGGGGGATGGAATATGAAAACCGAATCCTTTTGCCCTAGCTGGCAAGTTCCTTTTTTTGTATGCCTAGGCGTTATGTCGATCACTACCTCTCAGGCGGAAAGAGATCCTTTTCATCCTTTGATATCGCAATCAGTATCCGTTGGGCCAGGTTCGGGGCGGGTTTTGGGCGTGATTGGCGATGGCCGCTGTTGGCGAGTGTGGGTGGCGTCAATGAATGGAAACGCGATTGTTGCTGTACCGCTGTTCTCGCCGCGTAGCGATATGGAAGATATATCGAAAACCAAGGCGTTCTCGGTGTTCGAAAAGCCAGCTGTTTATCCGTTTAGTTGTCCGACGATAAAAACTGAAAAGGAACTCATGGAATGAAAATGCTCAAAAAGGAATTTTGCTGTGGTTGTTTGCTCTGGCTTAGTGCTTTTTCGACGCTTGCAACGCCGCCGCGAGATAGTGCACCGATAACCCTTGCCTTCTTTGACGCACCTTTGGTTAACGTGCTGCAGGCGTTAGCGGATAATCGTCACCTTAATTTAATGGTGAGTGAAGAGGTTAAAGGCAATACCTCAGTGAAATTGGTTGACGTGCCTTGGCGGCGGGCATTGCAGGCAATAGCACGTATGAATCAGTTATCGATTGAACAAACGGGCAATATTCTCTTTGTGCAGACCGCTGAGAGCGTTGATAGGCAGCAAGAGTTGGTGCATAAAAAACAGCAGCAAGAGAAGGAACAGGAGAAAACGTCCATCTCCATTGCACTGCAGCAGGCGGATGTGGACGCCGTGGTCAAAAGCCTAACGCAGCAAAAAAGCGGGTTGTTAAGCCCGCAAGGTAGTATCAGTGCCGACCCGCGCACCAACACGATTTTGGTGCGGGACTTTCCCGAAAATACCCGAGCGGCTCAGGCTTGGATTGCAGAGCTCGATCAACCCGTATCACAGGTGCAGTTAACCGCGCATATCGTGACGATCAATCGTGAAAGCCTGAATGAGTTGGGAATTCGCTGGGGTACCACGGGGTCTGATGATAGTACTGCGTCTGACTCAAGCGGCTTTCGGCTGAACCAATTCAACATGGGATTGCCGGTGGAAGGGCGGGCGTTTAACGCTGGTTTTCAAGTTGCGCGCATCGGTGGTCGCTTATTAGAGCTGGAGCTTTCGGCTCTAGAAAAAGAAGATAATGTGGAAATTATTGCCAGTCCTCATCTGATGGCGACAAATCTACAGACGGCAAGTATCAAACAGGGAACTGAAATTCCTTATGAGGTTTCTAGTGGCGCCAGTGGATCGACCTCGATAGAGTTTAAAGAGGCGGTGTTGGGGATGGAGGTAACGCCTCGTGTGATGCGTAATGGAAAAATCACGCTGATGCTGCAGATTACGCAAAATATGCCGGGCAGGAGTATTAAGCAGGGTGACGGTGAGGCGCTGGCCATCGATAAGCAGGAGATTAAAACACAGGTCACCCTGAATGATGGCGAAACTGTTATCCTAGGCGGGATTTTTCAACGGCAAACTGTGCATGGAAAAACACAGGTGCCGAAATTGGGCGATGTTCCCTTGCTTGGTGCGCTGTTTCGCGACTCAACGGAAGAGGCAAAACGGCGTGAACTGGTGATTTTTATCACGCCAAGATTGGTGAAAACGGAAATGCCCACTGCATTACTCAGGAAATAAGCATTCAATACTTTTTTGCTCAAAAGGTAAAAATTTTTATCACATGAATGGTTTCCGCGTTTGACGCTGCGCTTGATTTAGCTTACAAGGGTAGCGAATTAAGCACCGAGCTTTTCCGTACCCCGGCCAAAGCGTTATCGCCGTGAAGTAACCTTTGGCGTGCGCTGTGATTTATTCGGTTGCCAAACTACCTAGAGTGTTGAGATAATTTTTCGTCTGATCTCACACTATCGCTCATGAGGTTTCAGTTTAGGTCCCGTCGCTAATTTGATTGGCGGGGCGGGTTATCATTAACGAATTGTCTTAGTAGTACCGAAAAACATGGCAGAGAAACGCAATATCTTTCTGGTTGGGCCTATGGGTGCCGGCAAAAGTACTATTGGTCGTCAGTTAGCTCAGCAACTGAATATGGAGTTCTTCGATTCCGATCAAGAAATTGAGCGACGCACCGGAGCTGATGTTAGCTGGGTATTCGACGTGGAAGGTGAAGAAGGGTTCCGCGATCGTGAAGAAAAAGTCATCAATGAACTGACTGAAAAACAAGGCATTGTTCTGGCAACTGGTGGTGGTTCCGTGAAATCTCGCGAGACCCGTAACCGCTTGTCAGCTCGCGGCGTGGTTGTTTATCTTGAAACCACCATCGAGAAGCAATTGGCTCGTACACAGCGTGATAAAAAACGTCCGCTGTTGCAGGTAGATACACCGCGTGAAGTGCTGGAAGAATTGGCAAAAGAACGCAATCCGCTGTACGAAGAAATTGCTGATGTGACCATCCGTACGGATGATCAAAGTGCTAAAGTTGTTGCTAACCAGATTATTCATATGCTGGAAAGCAACTAATAATACCCTTGTTACTGGGGTTGCCGCGACGTTGGCTGTGTGCGTTCGCCGGAATAACTTACTGATGTAGGTTTGTCGGGGTTCGTTCACTTGCTGGCTTTCAGCTATCCCTGCTGATTTGGTTATATACTGAATTCTTAATCTGAAAAAGGTTCTGAGCACACCATGGAAAGGATTACCGTCACTCTTGGGGAGCGTAGCTACCCGATAACGATAGCCTCTGGTTTGTTTGAGGAGCCTGCTTCATTTCTGCCTTTAAAGGCAGGCGATCAGGTTATGTTAGTGACCAATGAAACGCTGGCGCCGATATATCTTGAACGTGTCAAACATGCGCTTGAGCAGACCGGTGTTCGGGTAGATCATGTGATCTTGCCGGACGGCGAACAATACAAAACGTTGTCTGTGATGGAGCAAGTATTTACTGCATTGCTGCAAAAGCCCCACGGGCGTGATACCACGCTTATCGCTTTGGGCGGCGGTGTTATTGGCGATCTAACCGGTTTTGCGGCTGCGTGCTATCAGCGCGGAGTTCGTTTTATTCAGGTGCCAACAACATTGTTGTCTCAGGTCGACTCTTCCGTTGGCGGAAAAACAGCCGTTAATCATCCACTGGGTAAGAACATGATCGGGGCTTTTTACCAGCCTGTGTCTGTCGTGGTGGATATTGACTGTTTGAAAACGCTGCCAGCGCGCGAACTTGCTTCAGGCTTAGCCGAGGTTATCAAGTACGGCATCATTCTTGATGGTGAATTCTTCGTATGGCTAGAAGAGCATTTGGATGAGCTGTTAGCGCTTGATAATAAAGCAATGGCGTACTGCATTCGTCGCTGCTGCGAGCTAAAAGCTGAGGTCGTTGCTGCGGATGAGAAAGAACAGGGTGTACGTGCCTTGCTGAATCTTGGCCATACTTATGGCCATGCGATTGAAGCAGAAATGGGCTACGGTAATTGGTTGCACGGGGAAGCCGTTGCAGCAGGGATGATGATGGCCGCTGAAACGGCGCGTCGCCTTGGCCAATTCAGTGAGGCAGATGTCGCTCGTGTAAGAACGTTAATTGCGCGTGCGGGACTGCCGGTTACCGGGCCAAAAAGTATGACTCCAGAATCTTATTTACCGCACATGATGCGTGATAAGAAGGTACTGGCGGGTGAACTGCGTCTGGTGCTGCCAACAGCGATTGGTCAGTCAGAAGTACGTTCAGGCGTAGCCCATGAGATTGTCTTGGCTGCGATTGCGGATTGCCGCGGTTGATGATGTTGTTGAATCATTGAATATTGAATTGACCGGTGAGAATCAAAACGCCCCACCGGTTTTGCCTCTGACTGGAGGGTGGATATGGAAGAAGAAGAGTTCAAACCTGATGAAGATCTAAAGCCTGATGCAAGCGATCGTCGCCCGACGCGCGCACGCAAGGCTCGTCCTTCAGCGCCGAAACTAGCGGTATCTCGTCAGCATATGATGATGGGGATCGGTATTTTAGTGCTGCTGGTGTTGATCATCGGCATTGGTTCCGCGTTGAAATCACCCTCGAAAGGTGAGGCAGGTCAGCAGGCTAACAGCGGTGGAACCAAAGATATCAGCCTGTCGGGATCTTCTTCCTTATCCAATAATACGGCGAGTAATACCACTGATGCCCACGATGGTAGCGGTGTGAACAACTCCGGTATGATTGATCATTCCGCTGACGCTGGGAACGTGCCAGCCGCGCAGCCGCAAGACGTGTCTGTTCCGCCGATTTCCAATACGCCAACTCAGGCAGCACCTATTCAAGGTGAGCAAGGGCAACAGCGTATTGATCTGGCTGGTAACAACATGTCCGATGCGCTGACTCAACAGCAAGGGCAGGTTGACTCTGCGGTACAGGGCGTTGATGGAGGGGCTAACGCTTCAACATTGCCAACGGCTCCGGCTACGTTGGGCTCGGGTGCTGCTGTTTCTAAGCCTATTACCAACAGTGGTACTGCGCAAAATATTCGCCCGATCCAAACCAAACCTGCGTCTACGGCGAACAATAATGTAACCAAGCCGCAGTCAGGCAAAGCAACGGTTAGCAAAACGCCTACGCATACGGCAAACGTTGCGAAACCAACAAACACCAAGACGCCAGCAACGACGGTAACTAAACCTGCAACACATGCGGTCAGCTCTGCCGCGAGCGGTGCCAATGCGTCACTGAAAGGTGCGCCTTCTAACCACTATACGTTGCAGCTGAGCAGTGCATCGCGTTCAGACTCCTTGAACGCCTATGCGAAAAAACAGAATTTGGCTCATTATTGGGTTTATGAAACTACCCGTAACGGTAAACCTTGGTATGTACTGGTGAGCGGAAGTTACTCAAGCTCGGCTGAAGCAAAACGGGCGGTGTCTACGCTGCCTGCTGATGTTCAGGCGAAGAACCCTTGGGTACGTCCGATGAGCCAAGTACAAAAAGACGTTAAAAAATAAACAGTGGTATACCTAAGTTATTACAGCTGCGAGGCCGCTTTTGGTCATCGCAGCTGCGAATAATAACGGTATAAAATGCGCGCTGATGTGCTGTCTAGAACAGTGTTTGATCCGCCGATTTGAATTGTAAAAGTAGCTTACTGACGGCATGAAGAAAAACCGCGCTTTTTTAAAATGGGCTGGTGGAAAGTATCCACTGGTAGACGAAATTCGTCGATATTTGCCTGCCGGAAAGCGGTTGATCGAGCCCTTTGTTGGGGCCGGTTCCGTATTTTTGAATACGGATTATGAGGAATACCTGTTAGCGGACATTAACGCTGACCTGATCAATCTGTACAACATCGTTAAAACTCAGCCTGATAACTTCGTTCGTGACGCTAAAGTGATGTTTAGCGGAGAGTTTAATCAATCTGAGATGTTTTATGCCCTGCGGTCTGAGTTTAATCAGAGCAACGATCCATACCGTAGAGCGGTGTTGTTCCTGTACTTGAATCGACATTGTTATAACGGATTATGCCGCTATAACTCTCGTGGTGAGTTCAATGTACCCTTTGGTCGCTACAAGAAACCCTATTTTCCTGAGGCTGAATTGTATTGGTTTGCACAGAAAGCGCAGAAAGCGACTTTTGTCTGCGAGCATTACACTCAGTCGATGAGCCAAGCGGTGGATGGAACGGTGGTGTATTGCGATCCGCCTTATGCGCCACTGTCTGCAACCGCGAACTTTACGGCTTATCACACCAGCAGCTTCAGTATGACAGATCAATTAAAACTCGCTGAAGTGGCATCAAACTTATCGTTACAGCATAAGATCCCGGTACTGATCTCTAATCATGATACCGAGCTGACTCGCCGCTGGTACGCACAGGCCGATCTGTTTGTTGTAAGCGCACGTCGAACGATTAGCAGCAAAGTCGGTGGACGTAACAAAGTAGACGAATTGCTGGCGCTGTATTCCTGAAATTTGCACAGTGTCTGAACCGAGCACATGGAGAAACGGATGAAACAGTATTTAATTGCCCCGTCGATTTTGTCTGCAGACTTTGCCCGTTTGGGAGAAGATACTGCCAAAGTATTGGCGTCAGGCGCTGACGTTGTTCATTTTGACGTAATGGATAATCATTATGTCCCGAATTTAACCATCGGCCCGATGGTGTGTAAGGCACTGCGCGACTATGGAATCACTGCGCCTATTGATGTTCACTTGATGGTGAAGCCCGTCGACCGCATCATTCCTGACTTCGCCGAGGCAGGTGCCAGCATTATCACTTTTCATCCTGAAGCCTCCGAGCACGTCGATCGTTCTTTACAGCTGATTAAATCCTTGGGCTGCAAAGCCGGTCTGGTGTTCAATCCTGCGACATCGCTGAGCTATCTTGAATACGTGATGGATAAAGTTGATGTGATCTTGCTGATGTCGGTAAACCCCGGCTTCGGTGGTCAGTCGTTTATCCCTACGACGTTGGATAAACTGCGTCAGGTACGCAAGCTTATCGATGCCAGCGGCCGTGATATTCGTTTAGAAGTTGATGGCGGCGTGAAGGTCGATAACATTGGGGCTATTGCTGCCGCTGGTGCAGATATGTTTGTTGCCGGCTCTGCAATCTTTGGTCACCCAGACTACGAAAAGATTATCACTCAGATGCGTGGCGAAATCGCCAAGGCGTGTAATGAGTAGCTCCGGCTCTACCCAGTTCATATCCAAACGTTTTGAAGGCATTCAGGCAATTGCCTTCGATTTGGATGGCACGCTGGTGGATAGTGCTTCGGGCCTAGCGGCTGCGATGGACAAAGCCATGAAGGAATTAGGGCTGCCTATTCCTGGCTTGGAGCGTGTAAAGAACTGGATCGGAAATGGCGCAGATATGCTGGTGAACCGTGCCTTAGTCTGGGCGGATAAAGAGCCGACCGATGCATTGTGCCTGCGAACCCGCGCAGCATTTGATTTTTATTATGCCAGCACGGTTGAAACGGGCAGTCAGCTTTACCCTAAAGTGGCGCAAACGCTCGCTTCGTTGTCCCATCATGGCTATTTACTCGCGCTGATTACCAATAAACCTACGCCGTTTGTTCGACCATTATTGGTTTCCCTCGGCATCGATGGTTATTTTACTCATATCGTGGGTGGTGACGACGTGGTGCAGAAAAAGCCCCATCCCGCTCCGTTATACTTAGTACTGGCTAAAGCTGGCGTATTGGCGAGTGAATTGTTGTTTGTTGGCGATTCTCGTAACGATATTCAGGCCGCGCATGCCGCTGGGTGTCCTTCTGTGGGGATGACCTATGGTTATAACTACGGTGAACCCATCGAACGTAGCGAACCAAGCTGTGTATTAAACCAATTTTCTGACTTGTTGCCCCTGATCGGGCTGCCCCCTTTAAGCTAAGACGTATAGGAACTGTGACATGAGTAAGCCCATCGTTTTCAGTGGCGCACAGCCATCTGGTGAACTGACCATTGGTAACTACATGGGTGCTTTGCGCCAGTGGGTGCAGATGCAAGATGAATACGACTGTATTTATTGCATCGTTGATCAGCACGCGATTACCGTGCGTCAGGATGCTCAGCAGCTGCGTAAGGCGACCTTGGATACGCTGGCGCTGTATCTGGCCTGCGGTATTGATCCCGAGAAAAGCACTATCTTTGTTCAGTCTCATGTTCCTGAACATGCTCAGCTTGGCTGGGTGCTTAACTGTTACACCTATTTCGGTGAACTGAGCCGTATGACGCAGTTCAAAGATAAATCAGCGCGTTATGCTGAAAATATCAATGCGGGCTTGTTTGATTACCCTGTGCTGATGGCGGCGGATATCTTGCTGTATCAAACCACTCAGGTACCGGTGGGGGAAGATCAGAAACAGCATCTGGAACTCAGCCGTGATGTGGCAGCACGTTTCAATGCGCTCTATGGTGATATCTTTAAAGTGCCAGAGCCGTTTATTCCTAAGTCTGGTGCTCGCGTGATGTCTTTGCTTGAGCCGACCAAAAAGATGTCCAAATCTGATGATAACCGCAATAACGTTATCGGTTTATTGGAAGATCCTAAGTCTGTTATTAAGAAGATTAAACGTGCGGTAACCGACTCTGACGAGCCAGCGGTGGTGCGTTATGATGTTGTGAATAAGGCCGGTGTTTCCAACCTGCTGGATATTTTGTCTGGCGTAACGGGCAAAACTATTCCGGAACTGGAACAAGAGTTTGAAGGCAAGATGTATGGCCATTTAAAAGGTGCCGTTGCCGACGCGGTTTCTGGAATGCTGACTGAACTGCAGGAGCGTTATAACCGCTTCCGTAATGATGAGGCTTTCTTGCAGCAGGTTATGCGTGATGGTGCTCAGAAAGCGCGTGCGCGTGCGCAGGAAACGGTGAAAAAAGTCTATGATGCCATTGGCTTTGTCGCTCAGCCGTAATTTTTGACCGCTAAGCTATAATGAATAAACCCGCTTATCGATAGCGGGTTTTTTTGTTTCTTATCAGTCCATAAGCTCTCTAGAGCTGTTTGGAATTTACTGTTTAGCTATCCCACTGAACCAATTCAGTTTGTCTCGTAGTGAAACGACGGCACCAACGATAATCAGGCTCGGGCTTTCGACCTGCTGTGCCAGTTCACCCAAAGCAGCAAGTTCTCCGGTGACCACTTTTTGCTGCACCGACGTGCCGTTTTCCACCAAGGCAACAGGCATGGATTCACTCATCCCGTGCTTGATTAACTGTGTCTGTATTTCAGTCGCTTGGTTCAATCCCATATAAAATACTAAGGTTTGCTTTTCAGCCGCTAAATTTGCCCAATCGAGCGAGGTATCTTTTTTGGCATGACCCGTGACCAAGCGTACGCTTTGAGCGTAATCACGGTGGGTGAGTGGAATGCCGCTGTAGGCTGAACAGCCGGAGGCTGCGGTAATCCCAGGGACGACGGAGAAAGCAATGCTGTCATCCGCTAAAACTTCCAGCTCTTCGCCTCCGCGACCAAAAATAAAGGGATCGCCACCTTTTAATCGCACCACGCGTTTGCCATTGCGGGCATTGCGCAGCAGGATTTGGTTGATTTCATCCTGAGGCACGCAATGGAAGCCTGCACGTTTGCCCACGAAAATGCGTTCAGCGTCACGGCGGACTAAATTCATTATGTCGTCAGAAACCAGACGGTCATAAACCACGACGTCAGCCTGTTGGATCTGCTGCAAGCCTTTCAGTGTCAATAGGCCCGCATCACCCGGCCCCGCACCGACCAGAACCACTTCGCCGCGCTGTTCCAATGGCTGCTCGAACAGATCGGTGAGATGCTTATCAACCATTTCGGCGTCTTGGTTTGCTAAAGACTGAGCGAGACGATCGTGGGCGAATAGGCGTTCCCAAAAACGCCTGCGTAGCGTAATCGTTGAGAACTTGTCTTTCACCTGCTGGCGTAAGTCACCGGCAAGGCGGGCTAGTTGGCCTAAATGCTGAGGTAAAATAGCCTCGAGTTTTTCACGCAGCAGGCGAGCAAGTACCGGCGATTTACCGCCTGAAGAAACCGCCACCATCAGCGGGGAGCGGTCGATGATAGAAGGCATGATAAAACTAGCACGCTTAGGCGCATCAACCACGTTGCAGAAGATCTGACGTTCGCTGGCTTGCTGATAAACAAGATCGTTAACGTTCTCATCATCGGTTGCAGCAATAACCAGCCAAACGCCTTCCAATAGCGCGGGAGAAAATTCGCCATGTGCCTGTTTTAGCTTGCCATCTTGAGCCCATAGATCAAATTGTGGGGTGAACTCTTTGGCGTTAACCATAATATCTGCCCCTGCATCCATCAGCAGCCGTGCTTTGCGTTCAGCGACTTCGCCACCGCCGACGAGCAGGCAGGCTTTTTGCTGCAGTTGACAAAAAATCGGTAAATAGTCCATCCAACAATCCTCACTACGGAAATTTGCTTCGGCAAAAAATAGCGCACCGCCTGAGCGATGCGCCATAAAATCATTAAGCAGTCTGATTTTGTTGTGCCGCGGCTTCCGTGACCGGACGCTGCGCGCGCGGCGTTGCATACCAGTAGCCTAGGCCCATAAAGACCGCACCGGATAATGTATTACCCAGAGTTACCCACAGCAGATTATGGCCGATACCGCTCAGGGTAAAGGATTCGCCGTGGTTGCCGAGCCAAGATAGGGCAAAAAGGGTCATGTTGGCAACCGAGTGCTCGTAACCGGAGGCGATAAATGCGAGCAAGCACCACCAAATGGCCAAGAATTTGCCTGCACCTTCAGTGCGCAGCGCCATCCAAATCGCTAAACAGACCAGCCAGTTACACAGCGCGCCTTTGAAGAACAGCACGGCAGCAGGCGCAGTAGTTTTCGCCAACGCGGCGGTGTGCACTAAGCTGCTATCGACAGGCAGTAAATTTCCGCCGCCGTAATAATATAAAACGGCAACGAAGATTGAACCGATCAGATTGCCCAACCACGTTTGCGGCAGAATGGCTAACCACTGGCCTCTGCTAATGGTGCCTGCTTTAACACCCAGCGTGAGGAACATGGTGTGGCCGGTAAACAGCTCAGAACCAGCAATGATCACCAGCGTTAAGGCGATGCCAAACGTTGCGCCCATGAGCAAAGGACGCAGTGCAGGTTCAACCATATTGCCGAGCGTGAAGATCAGGATGATGCCGAGGCCAACATAAGCCCCCGCCATCGCAGAGCTAATCCAAAATCCAAACGGGTTATCTTTGTTCAGGCGAACAATGCGTGCCGCATTGGCTGCGCATTTATTGATGGTGTCGGTAAACATACTGGCTTCCATGTTTGTTAAAGATTAAAAGTAAAAATTTTTGGGTAAAACTAAAATCTGGGCGGCTTAATATTTCGTTCTCTTCGCGATATTTCATTGCTGTGTAAGATTTCGACCTTTTCCGGCACGTTGTCCTTCAGCCGAAGGGAGGAATTCAGGCTAGGATTCGCCGACAGGACGTCGGCGAAAGAACGGAGGAGCCAGGATGGCGATTGCCGTTCGTTCCGTTAAAGCCTGAATGACGATATTCGGGTACCTGCGCAGCAGGCTGAAGGAGGGTGCCAAGCCCAGATGCAAGGCGGCGGCGATTGGCCGCCTTGCTCGGACGCCTGCTCAGTGCACATGTAGATTTCAGTGCTTTAGGCGTACGAAACCTACACTGCCCGAATATATAATGTCCGTCCTGCTAGCGTTTTTAATCTACCGCCTGTACCTGCACAAACCCATCAACCAGACGGGTTGCAAAGTGCGGTACGGAATGGGCTTCATCTTCGAGGCAAAGCCCATCCACCAAGCGGAAGTGCTGTTTTTTCAGCGGGCTAGCAACCCACAGTTCGCCCTGATGTTCTGCAATCAGGCCGCGAGAGAGCACGCTTGAACCGGCAAAAGGATCGATATTGGAGATGGCAAAAACCTGCTCATCTTGGTAAGGGCGGAACACCGCCACCTGATGAGTGCCCACTAAAGCGCACACGCCGGTGCCGGGTAGAATATCGTTTAACGGGCAAACATTAATCCACTGGCTCATGCGTTAGCCTCCTCGGTTGCGATCAGGGTGACAGGAATACGCTCGTCTGGGCGTGCAGGACGGTGCTGAGCGCGTTCAGACACGATCTGAACGTTAGGGTCGCGTTGATCGCTGTTGATGAAGTGAGCGAAGCGTACCTGCGCCTCAGGGGTGTTTACGGTTTCAGTCCACTCGCAGATCACTTTTTCGCGCAGGCGGGCAATTTCTTGCTCCAGCAAGGCATTCATCCCGAGTTTATCGTTGATGATGACGGAACGCAGATAGTCGATGCCGCCTTCCAAGCTCTCTAACCAAACAGACGTACGCTGTAATTTATCGCCGGTACGGATATAGAACATCATGAAACGATCGAGGTATTTAATTAGCGTTTCGCGATCGAGATCGGCAGCCAATAAATCGCCATGGCGTGGTTTCATCCCGCCGTTACCACAAACGTAGAGGTTCCAACCATTTTCGGTGGCGATAATGCCGACGTCTTTGCCCTGTGCTTCTGAACATTCACGAGTACAGCCGGAGACACCGAATTTCATTTTGTGCGGTGTACGAATGCCTTTGTAGCGGTTTTCCAATTCCACGCCGAAGCCAACGCTATCGCCTACGCCGTAACGACACCAGGTGCTGCCGACGCAGGTTTTTGCCATGCGCAGCGCTTTGGCATAGGCGTGACCGGTTTCAAAGCCCGCTTCAATCAATTTGCTCCAGATAGCAGGCAAATCGTCTTTCTGTGCGCCAAACATACCGATACGCTGTGAGCCGGTGATTTTGGTATACAGATTGTATTCGCGTGCGATCTGACCGATAGCCAGCAGGCCTTCTGGGGTGATTTCACCACCAGCAGAACGAGGGATCACCGAGTAGGTGCCGTCTTTCTGAATGTTGGCAAGGAAGTTGTCATTGGTATCCTGCAGCGGAGTGAGTTCCGGTTGCAGAATGTAGTCGTTCCAGCATGAAGCCAGCAGAGAACCAACCGTTGGTTTACACACTTCACAGCCGTAGCCTTTGCCGTATTTTTCCAGCAGCTGGTTGAAGGATTTAATCTCTTCGACGCGGATGAGGTGATACAGCTCTTGGCGTGAATAGGCAAAGTGTTCGCATAGGTGGTTATTGACTTCAATACCTTGTTTCGCTAACTCGGCGTTGAGCACCTGAGTCACGAGCGGAATACAGCCACCGCAGCCGGTACCCGCTTTCGTTGCCGATTTAATCGCCGCAACGGTATGACAGCCTGCGTTGACCGCCTTGATAATGTCGCCTTTGCTGACGTCAAAGCAGGAGCAGATTTGCGCCGTTTCTGGCAATGATTCCACGCCGATAGCCGGTTTACCTTTGCCCGCGTGCGCAGGCAGGATCAGGCTGTCTGGGTGTTCTGGCAGTTCAATATCGTTGAGCGTGAGCTGAAGCAGATTGCCATAATCGCTGGTATCGCCCACCAACACCGCGCCGAGCAGACGTTTGTTGTCAGCGCTGACGATAATGCGTTTGTAGATTTCTTGGCTTTCATCAAGATAAACGTAGCTGCGAGCGCCTTCGGTGCGGCCGTGTGCATCACCGATACCGCCGACGTCCACGCCCAACAGTTTCAACTTGGCGCTCATATCTGCGCCGTGAAAGCCGTTTTCGTTGCCGAGCAGATGGTCAACGGTGACCTGAGCCATCTTGTAGCCAGGAGCGACCAAGCCGAAAGTGCGGTCGTTCCATGATGCGCATTCGCCAATAGCGTACACGTCAGGATCGGAGGTTTGGCACTGATCGTTAATTACGATCCCGCCGCGGCGAGCGGTGGCTAATCCACATTGATGCGCCAGCTTATCCTGAGGGCGGATACCGGTTGAGAAAACGATGAAGTCGATTTCAAGCTCGGTACCGTCGGCAAAGCGCATGGTTTTACGTGCTTCGCTGCCGGAATGGATGATTTCTTGGGTATTTTTGCTGGTATGAACGCGCACGCCCATACGCTCGATTTTTTCACGCAGTTGCTGGCCGCCCATCGGGTCGAGCTGCTCAGCCATTAATACAGGCGCAAATTCGATAACGTGAGTTTCAACGCCCAAGTTTTTCAGCGCACCGGCGGCTTCTAGGCCGAGGAGGCCGCCGCCGACCACGGCACCGCGTTTGCTACGGCGTGCACAGGATTCAATGGCGTTAAGATCTTCGATAGTACGATAAACAAAGCAATCCTGGCCTTCGCTGCCTTTAATTGGCGGGATCCACGGATATGATCCAGTTGCCATAATCAGCTTGTCGTACTGAATAGTACGGCCAGAGTTGGAATAGATGATTTTCTCACTGCGATTGATCGTTATGGCGCGTTCACCGACCAGCACGGTGACGTTATGCTTTTGGTAGAAGCCTTCTCGAACGAGCGACAGCTCTTCGGCGGTGTGATGTGAGAAGTAGGAAGAAAGATGAACTCGGTCGTAAGCGACGCGAGGCTCTTCACAGAAAACGGTAATCTCAAATTGATTCGGCTCAGCCTTCTCTAATAGTTCTTCGATGAAGCGGTGACCGACCATCCCGTTACCGATAATGGCGAGTTTAATTTTGCTCATTTTTGCCTCAAAATTTGCTGCAAATGAAAAGAATTCTACGCCTACCATAATCCTCCGTAGTTTGTATTTATTGATGTAAATCAATTTGATCCTCATATACCTCTAAGGTGGTAGTCGTCTGATTTTATTGAGATTTTATTAAGTTGCGGATTTTTAGCAACTTAAGCTGAACCGTGTCAGTTTGATAATAAAAGTGCTCACGCAGTGCCACGAAAAGTGAAATGCTATTTTGTTTTATTTTTAAGCAATCCTGAAAGCGAATCGGCTAATGATGGGAAAAAAATAAAATTCTCATTCTCTATACGAAAACGATTGCTTTTTGTGAGCAGAAGAATAGAATGCGGCGGATTTTTTGGCCTGAAAACAGCGAAAGGAGGAATGTCGTGTCGCAAGATAACAACTATAGTCAGGGGCCTGTACCGCAGTCGGCGCGGAAAGGGGCATTAGCATTGACGTTCGTCATGCTGGGATTAACCTTCTTTTCCGCCAGTATGTGGACCGGAGGCGCTCTCGGAACCGGTCTTAGTTATCATGATTTCTTCCTCGCAGTACTCCTCGGTAATCTTCTTCTCGGTATTTACACTTCTATTCTTGGTTACATCGGCGCTAAAACGGGCCTCACCACACATCTTCTTGCGCGATTCTCTTTTGGTGTTAAAGGCTCTTGGCTGCCATCACTGCTGCTGGGCGGAACGCAGGTAGGGTGGTTTGGCGTTGGCGTGGCGATGTTTGCCATTCCGGTAGGAAAAGCCACCGGGCTGGATATTAATTGGCTGATCGCGATCTCCGGCTTGCTGATGACGGTGACGGTGTTCTTTGGCATTTCAGCGTTGACGGTGCTTTCGGTGATTGCGGTTCCCGCCATTGCTTGCTTAGGGGGCTACTCAGTATGGCTCGCCGTGCATGGCATGGGCGGATTAGACGCGCTGAGGTCTGTGGTTCCGGCTGAGCCGTTAGATTTTAACGTTGCTTTGGCGCTGGTGGTGGGTTCTTTTGTCAGCGCAGGAACGCTAACCGCTGACTTTGTACGCTTTGGGCGTAATGCCAAAATGGCGGTGCTGATTTCGATGGTGGCGTTTTTCCTTGGGAACTCATTGATGTTTATTTTCGGCGCGGCCGGTGCGGCAGCATTGGGCATGGCGGATATCTCTGACGTCATGATTGCTCAAGGTCTGTTGCTACCCGCAATTGTGGTGCTGGGGCTAAATATCTGGACCACCAACGACAATGCGCTTTACGCCTCGGGATTGGGTTTTGCCAACATTACCGGTATGTCGAGTAAAACGCTGTCGATCATTAACGGTATCATCGGCACTATTTGCGCGCTGTGGCTGTATAACAATTTTGTTGGCTGGCTGACGTTCTTGTCTGCGGCTATTCCACCTGTTGGCGGAGTGATCATCGCTGACTATCTGATGAACCGTCGCCGCTATGAGCACTTTGCTACCGCGCGTATGATGAACGTAAACTGGGTGGCTATTCTGGCCGTCGCGCTGGGGATTGCTGCTGGCCATTGGCTACCGGGTGTGGTTCCGGTGAATGCGGTGCTGGGCGGGGCGCTAAGCTATCTGGTGCTTAATCCAATTCTAAATCGTAAAACTGCAATGACAGCAGTATCAACAATAACAAATGCGGAGGCAAACGGTGCCGAATAACACATTACAGGCGGTGATTAACGCTCGCTTGGCGGGGAAAGAAGGGCTCTGGCAGATCGGTCTTCAAGACGGAAAAATAACGTCAATTGAAGCGCAATCTGGCGTGATGCCTGCGTCAGCGAAATGTTTGGATGCTGAACAGGGCTTAGTGTTACCGCCTTTTGTTGAGCCACATATTCATCTCGATACCACCCAAACGGCGGGGCAGCCAAGCTGGAACCAGTCTGGAACCCTGTTTGAAGGTATTGAACGTTGGGCCGAGCGCAAAGCGTTATTGACCCATGACGACGTGAAACAGCGCGCATGGCAAACCCTGAAATGGCAAATTGCCAACGGTATTCAGCATGTACGTACTCACGTGGATGTTTCTGACGCCACGCTAACGGCGCTAAAAGCGATGTTAGAAGTAAAACAGGAAGTGGCTCCGTGGGTTGATCTGCAAATCGTTGCTTTCCCACAGGAAGGGATTATGTCTTATCCCAACGGTGAGGCGCTGTTGGAAGAGGCAATGCGTCTGGGTGCGGACGTGGTGGGTGCTATTCCACACTTTGAATTTACCCGCGAATACGGCGTGGAGTCTCTGCATAAGACGTTTGCGTTGGCGCAAAAATATGATCGTCTGATCGACGTTCACTGCGATGAGATTGATGACGAACAATCGCGTTTTGTCGAAACGGTTGCCGCGCTGGCACATCGAGAAGGTATGGGCGCCCGCGTAACCGCGAGTCATACAACGGCGATGCACTCCTATAACGGCGCATACACTTCGCGCTTATTCCGCTTGCTGAAGATGTCTGGGATTAACTTTGTGGCGAACCCACTGGTGAATATTCATTTGCAAGGGCGCTTCGATACCTATCCAAAGCGCCGTGGTATTACCCGCGTGAAAGAGATGCTGGAATCTGGCATTAACGTTTGCTTCGGCCATGATGACGTGTTTGATCCATGGTATCCGCTGGGTACGGCAAATATGCTGCAGGTGCTGCATATGGGGCTGCATGTCTGCCAGCTGATGGGCTATGGTCAAATTGACGATGGCGTGAACTTGATTACCCACCACAGTGCGAAAACGTTGAATCTAACGGATTATGGTATTGCGGCGGGGAACAGTGCGAATCTGATCGTATTACCGGCAGACAGTGGTTTTGACGCCGTCCGTCGTCAGGTTCCTGTTCGCTATTCCGTTCGTCACGGCGCCGTGATTGCCTGCACCCAGCCAGCGAAAACCACGCTGCATTTAGGGCAGTCTGAAACCGTCGACTTTAAACGTTAATCGAGTTATTGCGGCAATAAAAAACCGGCCCTGTTATAGGCCGGTTTTTTTTATCAGGAAGAACCTGAATTATTTAGTGCTGTGGCCGTGCAGGCGGTGACGCGTCACGAAGCCCAACAGTAAACACATCACGAAGACCACAAGGTACAAGCCATTGGCGGTTGCCAGCGCTGCGTGAGCACCGCTTTTCGCCACGATTGGGCCAGTCACAATGAAGGTCAACATCGTACCGATGGTGCCGCAGGTCAGAATGAAGTTCACCAGCTTTGGTGAAGACACTTTGGTTTGCAGTGAACCCAGCGTGATCAGCGTGGTGTAAATTGCGCTGCTGACAAAGCCCAGACCCAGAATGTACAGGCTGAGCATGCCAACCTGCTCGGTGGTGACGAACAGATACATCATCACGGTAGAGAGCGCAGCCAGAACGGTCACGATGCGTTGCAGATCGAAGAAACGCAGAATGAAGCTGAAGATCCACATCCCAACCATATAAGCAGTCCAGAAGTTACTGACTAATGCGCCAGCTTCTTCGATGCTCATATTGAAATGTTTGCTGGCGTATTCTGGCACCCACTGGATAAAGCCCAGCTGGCCGAGGATGTAGCACAGTGCGGCAATCGACAGGAAGAGAACGCCGATACCCCATTTCTCTTTAACCACTGGCTCGCTCTGGTCGTCTTTTTTCTGACCCAAAATAGGGAAGTCAGACATTAGCGTCAGGACGAAAATGGCCAGATACAGCACACCGATGCAGGCGTAAACCCAGTACCACGTAACGTGGTTAGCCAGCAGCGTAGCGGCAACGATTGGGAATACCATCCCTGCCATACTGAAGAAGGAGTCGGTGAACAGCAGGCGTGAACCGCGCTGGCGACCTTCATAAATATGGGTGATAAGGAAGGTACCGATAGACATGGTAATCCCGCTCACCACGCCCAGTACAAACATGCACAGGGAGAACATCACCAAGCTGTGGCCGACCATCAGGCCCGCAACGGCTAAGATCATCAGCACAAAGCCAAAAATCAGCTGGCGTTTAAGAGGGATAATTTCCATTAACCATGCGTTAAGGAAAATAGAGACCAAAATACCGGCATTAAGAAACGTGAAAGTGTTACTCATGCTGGAAATCGGCAGATTAAAGTATTCTGCGATATTGCCCATCACCATCCCGGTGACGATCACCAATGCACCGGTAAGTGCATAGGAGAAGAAACTGATCCATGTTAGGCGAATGCGGTTGCTGTTGGTCATAGCAAGGCCCGTGTCAGTAGTATTGAGAAATAGGAAAGTATTTACGAAGGATCAAACTAAGAATAATCGATCCCACAAGGCGGCGAATCCTAGCATAGTTGTAGGTGATTTTTGTGATATATGTCGATTTTTTGCTGTAACGATATGAATGAGTTTCTTACAAAAGCGATCTGAGTAGAAATTATTGATCTCAGATCGTCACAGATTACCTTTTTGTCGCAATGACCGAACTACGATCGATGATGGTAGGGATAAAGACTTCCGCTGTACATTCGGGATCGATAAGGCGCTCGGTAGCATGGCGTGCCATGTCGGTGATAGGGAAATGAATGCTGGTTAATGCCGGGCGCACAAAGGCCGCACGTTCGCCGCTGTCATAACAAATTAGTGAGATATCGTTTGGGATCGTTAAGCGATGCTCGGTGATTGCCAGCAGTGCGCCAATCGCCATCTCTTCATTACAACAATAGATCGCGGTAGGTCGTCGGCTTTGTAAGAGTTTGTCTGCCATCTGATAACCGCTTTGCATATCATAATCACCCTCTAAGCAGGCCACGGGCAGCAGTCTGTCTGCGTCCATGGCATCGAGAAAACCTTGGCGGCGTAGCTGGCTGGAATGGCGAGAGGAAGGGCCGCTGATACAGGCAATTTTTGTGTGGCCTAAATCAATAAGCCGTTTTGTTGCCATTTGGCTGGCGCGGTGATGATCGAAGGTGATGCAACGATCTTCAAGGCCTGGCACTAAACGATCCAAAATCGTAAAGGCTTTGCCTTCTTGCGCCAGCTTGCAGAGTTGCTCATCGCTCAGCGCTCTCACGTGTAGGATTAGCCCATCACAGCGTAGGTTATATAAACGCTGAATGGCCTGCCATTCGTTGTCGGCGCTGTTTTTTCCCTGTGTCACCAAGAGCTGCTTACGGCGACTTTCCGCTTCACTTTGTACGTTATCCATCAGCGCACCAAAAAAACCACCGCGATAAGAGGTCGTGACTAAGCCGATCGTTTGGCTTTGGTTCGACGCCAGCGCCCGCGCGGCTGGGTGTGGGCTATAACCTAACTCGGTGATGGCGGCTTCAACCATGAGACGCGTTTTTTCTTTGACGTTGCTATCGCCATTCACCACGCGTGAAACGGTGGCGCGAGAAACACCTGCAAATGCAGCAACGTCTTCAAGCGTCGTCATGGTCAAATTCCTTATGATAATTGAATCCAAATCCCTCCTTGCGGCGAAGCAACGAAGGTATTGCGGTTAATTAAATTGTGGCAGATACGCTTTGTTTACGGCTAGCACTTCATCCAATAAAGGTGAAGCCAGTCCCGCGTCGCCGATTAACGGGTTAGTGACCAGCGCTAGCAGCGCAGATTTTCTGTCGCCGTGTACGGCGGCTTCAATCGTCAGACGTTCGAAAGATTTCACCTGCTGTGTGAGACCCACCATGGACACGGGGAGAGAACCGAATGCGAGAGGGTGCGCACCTTGAGCATCTACGATGCAGTCGGTTTCGATCACGGCATCAGCAGGCAGGTCGTGAATTGCCCCACGGTTTAGCGTGTTGACGACCAAACGGGTGCCGAGATTATTGTGGATCGCGCATATGAGCTCTAGCGCAACCTCTGAATAAAATGAGCCGCCGCGGAAACTTAACTGTTCTGGTTTGTGGTCTAAATTTGGGTCGGCATATAGCGCAAAGAGCGCTTTCTCAACGTCCATCACCTGTTCAGCGCGGGTGCCTTCGGCGCTAGCCTCGGCGATTTCATCTTTCAGCATCGTGCTGGTTCGATAGAAATAGCGGTGATAGGGGCAGGGTATGGCACCTAGCGCGCGCAGAAACTCTGGCGGCCACGGCTCTTCTTTGATGTTATTCATGGTGAGCGCCGCGCCATCGCAAAGCATGTCGATGACCCGTTGCGTCTGGTCTTGTCCATCGGCGGTGACCTGATGCACCCACACCATATGGTTTAGGCCCGCGAAACGCAGCTGGACGTCTCGATATGGGCGCTGCAGCATTTTGGCAATCATGTGATGCATGGTGACGGGAACGTTGCACAGGCCAATGATTTTGGCTTTGGTGTAGCGAGAAACCGCTTCGGTAACGATACCTGCTGGATTGGTGAAGTTAATGATCCAAGCATCGGGTGCCAGCTGTTCAACTTTGCGAGCGATATTCAACATGACAGGAATAGTGCGCAGCGCTTTAGCAAAACCGCCGACGCCGGTGGTTTCTTGCCCTATTAATCCAAACTTTAAGCCGAGGTGTTCGTCAGCCGCACGTGCCGGTAACTGACCTACGCGCAGCTGAGTTAATACAAAACTGGCTCCACGAATGGCATCATCGGGGGTGAAATGGACGCTGACCTTCACCTGCTCAAAGCCATGGCGTGCCAGCATTCGACGCGTGAGATCGGCAATGATCTCAACCTTGTGACGGCCTGCTTCAACGTCAACCAACGCCAATTCAGACAGCGGAATTTGCTGAGCACGCTGGATAATGCCTTCAACCAATTCCGGTGTATAACTGCTGCCTCCACCGATGATGGCAACTTTTATCGGGATCATGCGAGAGTCTCCGTTTTATCTGGCAATGAGGGTTTCGATGATCATCAGGGCAACAGAGGAGCCGCGAGACAAATAGCGTTGGGTTTATCACCCGCCTCATAAACCTGATAAATCAGATAGTGTTTTTTGCATTTATCATAAAATGAGAGCGCTCTCATTTTGGTTTAAGACTAGCAACTTCCATCAATCGGTTTGCGAGTCAGTTCGCAAAAATTCATTTTTGAATAATTAGGTGGAGGATGAAGTGTGATCTTGATTGCAAAATCAGGCATTTTTCGTCGTTAAGAGGCGGCATTTTTTCAGACTTATCCCATCGTTAAGTAAATGTGAGTAAATGGGTAGCTAATAGGCTAGCGCCTAATTAGAATCGATAAGTTAATTTGTTGTTCACCTGCTTTGAAAAAGCCCGCTGAGAAAGGATGTGTCATGTTCAAGAGAGTATTCGTCACCCTAACCGCGCTATTTTCGCTGACGGTAATGGCTCCGGCCGCATTGGCTGCGAACAGCCATGTTTTACTGTCGACGACCGCTGGTAATATTGAAATTGAGTTAGATAGTCAAAAAGCGCCGGTGTCGGTGAAGAACTTCCTCGACTACGTGAACAGCGGATATTACAACAACACGATTTTTCATCGTGTAATCCCAGGTTTTATGGTGCAGGGCGGTGGATTCACTGCGGACATGCAGCAGAAAACGACTAATGCGCCAATCAAAAACGAAGCAGATAACGGTTTGCGTAACCTGCGCGGCACTATCGCCATGGCGCGTACCGCTGAAAAAGACAGTGCAACTAGCCAATTCTTTATTAACGTTGCCGATAATGCCTTCTTAGACCATGGCCAGCGTGATTTTGGTTACGCGGTATTTGGTAAAGTGACTAAGGGGATGGACGTCGTCGACAAAATTGCTCAGGTACGCACTGAGAACGTTGGCCCATACCAGAATGTCCCTTCTAAGCCGATCGTGATTACGTCGGTAAAAGTACTGCCATAATCTCTGACATTGAGTTTTATGCCATCATCTGAGATTCCCGCCGCTGTTGGCGGGAATTTTGTTTCTAGCGCTGCAAAAAATTCTTCAATAGCTGGTGGCCCTGCTCGCTTAAAATGCTTTCGGGATGAAACTGCACGCCCTCAACGTCTAGGGTACGATGCCGTACGCCCATTATCTCGTCGGGTTCGCCGTTGCGTTCACTCCATGCAGTAATCTCTAAGCAATTGGGCAGCGTCTCTTTTTCCAGAATCAATGAATGGTAGCGCGTTACCGTTAGCGGGTTATTTAAGCCATGAAATACGCCGCTGTTGGTATGGCGAATGGCGCTGGTTTTGCCATGCATGACCTGACGAGCGCGAACCACGTTGGCACCGAAAACCTGTCCTAAGGCCTGATGACCTAAGCACACGCCTAACAAGGGTATTTTCCCTGCAAAGTGTTCGATGGCGGCTAGAGAAATCCCTGCATCATTTGGCGTACAAGGTCCCGGTGATATCACCAGATGCGAAGGCGCCAGCGCTTCGATTTGCTCAAGAGTGAGATCGTCGTTGCGGCGAACGATAACGTCGGCGTCGAGTTCGCAAAAGTATTGATAGAGGTTGTAGGTAAAGGAGTCGTAGTTATCGATCAGCAACAGCATCAGAGGTTCGCTTTGTACGGAAATGACATCAGATGCCCCGATGATAAATCATGCGAGGCATAAGTAAGAGCATAAGAAAGCCGGTGGTTATTTACGCCCGCCCATAATCGAGCCTAAAACGCCGCGCAAAATTTGGCGGCCTAGTGAACTTCCTACCTGACGCGCCATGCTTTTTGCGGCGGTTTGTACCACCCCATCTTTCTTGCCGCCGCGAGGACCGGTGGTGCCGAACAGAATTTCATTCAAGCTGCCCATCAATCCACCACCTTCTTGCGCGTTGGCCTCTGGTTTTTTCACGTCCTCAGCGCTGGCCTTTTCATCGCCGCTTTCAACCGTGCTGAAACCCTGCTGGGTTATTTTTTCATAGGCGGATTCGCGATCGACGGCTTCGTCATAGCGACCATAAAGCGGCGAATGATTTAGGGCGTGATTCAATTCATCGGCGGTTAACGGCCCCATACGGGATTCGGGCGCGATAACCATCGCGCGCTCAACGATAGTTGGACGGCCGCTTTCATCCAGGAATGAAACCAATGCTTCGCCTACGCCCAGCTCGGTAATGGCCTGCTCGGTGCTGAATTCGGGATTTGCGCGCAGGGTTTGCGCTGCGGCTTTCACGGCTTTTTGATCGCGTGGGGTAAACGCGCGTAGCGCATGTTGAACGCGATTGCCCAGTTGGCCGAGAACGTTATCCGGGATATCCAGTGGGTTCTGGGTGACGAAATAGATCCCTACGCCTTTAGAGCGGATCAGGCGTACTACCTGCTCTATTTTATCCAGTAGGGCGCTAGGCGCGTCGTTAAACAGCAAATGAGCCTCATCGAAGAAGAACACCAGCTTTGGTTGCTCAACGTCACCGACCTCAGGCAGCTGTTCAAACAGCTCGGCCAGCAGCCATAGGAGGAATACCGAGTAGAGCTTCGGCTGATTGATAAGCTTGTCGGCGGCCAGCAGATTAATAATGCCTTGCCCATTGGCGTCGCAGCGCATCAGATCTTTGATATCTAACATGGGCTCGCCAAAGAAATGATCGCCGCCTTGCTGATCCAGCGTCAGTAATCCGCGCTGAATAGCGCCAATGGAAGCGGTAGAAATATTGCCATACTGGGTGGTGAACTGTTTGGCATTATCACCAACAAACTGCACTACGGCGCGGAGGTCTTTCATATCGAGCAGCAGCAGGTTGCTGTCATCGGCAATTTTAAACACCAGCTGCAATACGCCGGACTGCACATCGTTTAAATCCAGCAGGCGAGACAACAACAGCGGGCCCAAATCGGATACCGTGGCACGAATAGGGTGACCTTTTTCGGCAAAAATATCCCACGGAATGATCGGACACGCCTGCGGCGACCAGTCAGTGACCTGCAAAGCATCTAATCTTTTCTGTAATTTATCGGAAGGCGAGCCGGCAGCCGCGATGCCGGACAAGTCGCCTTTTACGTCGGCCAAAAATACGGGAACACCAATACGAGAGAACTGCTCTGCCATTTTTTGTAGGGTCACGGTTTTCCCCGTACCCGTAGCGCCGGTAATCAGTCCGTGGCGGTTGGCCAGCGCCGGAAGAAGTTGCAGCGTGACTTTTTGATTCTTAGCAATGGTAAGCGGAGCGCTCATGGTCAGTCCTTAAGTGAAGAGGCGGAACGTAACTTCCAAGTTCAAAGTATAAGCACGCTGAATCTTAGTCTCAACTTTAACCGCTGTAATTGGGCAGGGAGTTTTTGACAAAACAAACGCAAATTACGGTTGCCATGAAGTGATTTATTATGCATATTTTGTGATTATATTTTCATTTGATGGCTGGCAAATCGTTGCTGGCGATGCGAATAAGGTGGAAAAGTGATGGCGAAGCAGCAGGCAGTTGCAAGAGACACATTTGAAAAGGTGATGTTGCCTATCTATGCACCGGCGGATTTCGTTCCCGTGCGCGGTAAAGGAAGCCGAGTGTGGGATCAGCAAGGGCGAGAGTATGTGGATTTTGCGGGTGGTATTGCCGTGACTGCGTTAGGGCATTGTCATCCCGCGTTGGTCGCTGCGCTACATGAGCAAGGCGAAAAGCTGTGGCATGTGAGTAATGTTTTCACCAATGAGCCTGCGCTACGCCTTGCACAAAAACTGATTGATGCCACCTTTGCCGAACGTGTTTTTTTTGCGAACTCCGGCGCAGAAGCAAACGAAGCGGCGTTTAAACTGGCTCGCTACTATGCCTCCAGCAAAATTAGCCCCTATAAATCCAAGATCATTGCCTTCCACCATGCCTTTCATGGCCGTACGTTATTTACGGTTTCCGTTGGTGGTCAGCCAAAATATTCCGACGGCTTTGGCCCGAAACCTGCCGACATTGTGCATGTGCCATTTAATGATTTAGACGCCGTTCGCGCCGTTATCGACGATCATACCTGTGCGGTGGTGCTTGAACCCGTTCAGGGGGAAGGCGGCGTGATGCCTGCGACACAAAGCTTCTTGCAGGGCGTACGTGAACTTTGCGATCGGCATCAGGCGCTGTTGGTTTTCGATGAAGTACAAAGCGGCATGGGCCGAACCGGTAAACTATTTACTTACATGCACTACGGTGTGACGCCCGATATTCTCACCACCGCCAAAGCGCTGGGGGGCGGTTTTCCGATTAGCGCCATGTTAACAACTAATGAAATTGCCAGCGCGATGCAGGTGGGAACTCACGGTACCACCTATGGCGGCAATCCATTGGCCTGTGCGGTTGCAGAGGCGGCTTTGAACGTCATCAATACACCTGAGGTGATGGCGGGAATTGAAGAGCGTCACGGCCTGTTTGTGGAGGCTCTGAAGAAGATCAATACCCAATACAATATCTTCACTCAGGTGCGTGGAATGGGACTGTTGCTGGGGGCTGAACTGAGCCCTGCCTATCACGGCAAGGCGCGAGATATCTTGCATGCCGCCGCGAGCGAAGGACTTATGCTGCTGAATGCAGGACCGGATATTCTGCGTTTTGCGCCATCGTTGGTTATCGAGTTTGCCGATATCCATGAAGGCATGGCACGGCTGGAAAAAGCCATTGCTAAAGTCGTGGGTGGTAATTAATCCCTGAGTTTACGGCTCATCCAAATTCCGTGGTGCGGTCGTTGCCGCCATGCTATCGACGAAATGGTATGCATGGCGCGTAAGTGCGCAATGATGCGTCGTAGATGCACTTCAATTTGGGTCACGGGCATGCCGTTAGTTTCTTGATCGTCAGATTGAAACACAGCGGCGTTGTCATTGAGCGTTGGACCATCGTGCTCCAAACGTTGCTGACAAAGCTGCAACGCAATTTCACACCGCTGTAAATAATCCTGTGCCAGATTCTCAGTGAGCATGTAGTGATCGCGTGCGAGGATCGTCATGGCATTGAGATGCTCAACGATAAACTGGCTGTGGGTGATCCACAGGCGCATATCCGTTAAATAACGTGAATCAAACCCCGGTTCCTGCATCGCCTGATTAAGCGAGGTAAAGACGGCGTTATGTGCCTGATTCACTTTCATGCGCGCATAGGCCAGTGCGGTTATTTTAGGTTCAGGCGACAGTAAAAGGCGAAGTTCGTCTTGGTAGGTTTCCAATGCCTGATGCGCATTTTTGCGCAGTAAGCCGCTTTGCCACTGGGGCCACAGCCAAATGGTGCTGGCAAAGGCAAGGATACAGCCGAGAACCGTATCGATGAGGCGGGGAACCAAGAAATGAATTCCATTAAGCTGTAACAGCTGAAGCGTATATACCGCCGTGATGGTGAAACCGATCACGGCCAGCCCGTAATTTTTCCTGAGAACCAAATAAGCTGCGATGGTTATCACCAGCATGCAGCTTAGCGTGACGTTCAGCGGTAGGTTGAGTTGAAGTAGTCCTGCGGCAACAATTAACCCAACGAAGGTACCCAGCGCACGGTGCTGGATCCTGACTCGCGTCGCGTTATAGCCATTTTGGATCACCAGCATGATCGTCAGTAAAACCCAATAGGGCTTTGGCAGATGGAATAACATGCCGAGGCTACTACCTGCCGCCAGCGTTATGCCTAAACGGGCGGCGTTGCGCAGCGCTACTGATTTTAACGAAAGATAAGCACGCAGCGCAGGCCAGAAAGGAAGCCGCTGCTGGGTGGACATCAGATTGCGTTGATATAATGGGCGTTGGCGTTCTAGCAGGCGAGCCACGCGGCTAAAATGGTAGTAACAGAATTTGCCAACGGGGTTATCTGGATGCTGATTGGCCAGCTTTTCGAGCGCTGATAGTTCAATATCCATCGAGAAGTGCTGAGGATAGCGGTGGTACAGAATATCGTCGGCAACCGTTTTGAGCCGTTCTGTAATGACCTGAGCATTGCGGCGTATTATCGCTTCGGCTTGGCTTTTTTCTACCAGCTTTTGTACTTCATCAGGCTGAGACAGGCTAACGGTGATGTGTTCTTGTAAGTCTAGCGCGACCTGAAAATAGCGCAGCAGGCGTTTGTATTCTGGGTTGTGCACCAATGACAGCATGTGCATTTGTTGATAGATCTGGGTAATGAGATCCATCACTTTTTGCTGGCGTTGCAGCAACGGAGGCAGCGCGGTTTCAGGATCGATATGCTGAGTTAGTAGGCTGTATTTGGCTTCCATGTAGTCGCCAAGCTGGATGTATAGCTGGCTTAGGTTTTCGCGGATCGGTTGCCCTTTCCACAACAGGAACCAAAACCAAGTGAAGGCGCCATACCAAATCGTGCCGACAATATACAGCAGTGGCCCGTGCCAGATAGGCACGCTTCCAGCCATACTCAGGGTAAAAATAGAGGCAACCAGCGCAGCAGGCATGAGCCGCGCGTGAAGTGGGCTAATCTCACCGTTAACGCCCAGTAACAAGGCTAAACCGAGCATGATCAACGGTAGGGGAATTTGCCAGAGTAAGCATTGCTGTAGCAGAAAACTGCTGAAGGCAAATAAGCTGCCGCCAACGACTAATCGTTTGATAAAGCGTTTATGAGGTGTATCGAGCCCAGCGATATTGCAGCAGGCGGGAACTAAAGAGAACATCAGCCCGAGTTGTAGATTACCTATCAACAGGCCGAATAGCACAGGAAGACACAGCACCAGCGTTTGACGCAGTGCGTAGTTGACTTCCGGGTGGTAGATGAACCGCCGCCACATAGCTAAAGAAACCCGTGCAGCAAGGCTACACGGGCATCATTTATCAGCGAGTGCCGTAAACGACGATGGTTTTTCCGTGTGCGGAGATCAGGTTTTGATCTTCCAGCATCTTCAGAATACGACCAACGGTTTCACGGGAACAGCCAACGATCTGGCCGATTTCCTGACGAGTGATCTTGATCTGCATACCATCTGGATGAGTCATGGCATCCGGCTGTTTGGCCAGATTAAGCAGGGTCTGAGCGATACGACCGGTTACGTCCAAGAACGCAAGGTTGCCGACTTTTTCAGAGGTAACCTGTAAACGGCTAGCCATCTGAGCAGACAGGCGCATCAGAATATCTGGATTGACCTGAATGAGCTGGCGGAATTTCTTGTAAGAAATTTCAGCCACTTCACAGGCGGTTTTTGCACGAACCCAGGCGCTACGTTCTTGCCCTTCCTCAAATAAGCCTAGTTCACCAATGAAATCGCCCTGATTCAGATAAGAAAGGATCATTTCTTTGCCTTCTTCATCTTTAATCAATACAGCAACGGAGCCCTTAACGATGTAGTACAGGGTTTCAGCCTTTTCACCTTGGTGGATCAGGGTACTTTTGGACGGATACTTGTGGATATGGCAATGAGACAAGAACCATTCAAGAGTCGGGTCTGTTTGCGGTTTGCCGAGAACCATTCGCTATTATCCTCTGTTGTTATCGCTGCCCTAATATCGGGATACTGATCCTGACAGTGTGCTTATCGTGGCACGGGGCTTTGCTTATTAACTTGTTATAGCACTTCATAATCGAGATATAGAGTAATAGGCTAAGGTAATTATTTCCTATAGTTATTGATCTATACCCGTTTCAATCCATAAAGATCCATTTCGGCATAGTTTGTAGCACAGCTTTGTGCAGGTGTCTTGTGTTGTCTCGCTTCAGCATCAAGAAGTGAGGCCTCGGATTGCCTGTTTTTCATAGAAAGCGTAGTCTGATGCCAAAATTTAACCAAAGGGGTGATAAACATGCAGGCACGAGTGAAATGGGTTGAAGGGATGACTTTTCTGGGTGAATCTGCTTCAGGACACCAGATCCTTATGGATGGAAACGCTGGCGATAAAGCACCAAGCCCAATGGAAATGGTGCTCATGTCTGCGGGCGGATGCAGTGCGATTGACGTGGTGTCTATTTTGCAGAAAGGGCGAATGGACGTGCGCGACTGTGAAGTGAAATTAACCTCTGAGCGCCGCGAAGAAGCTCCTCGTTTGTTTACTCACATTAATCTGCATTTTATCGTCACCGGCAAAGGGCTGACCGATAAAGCCGTTGAACGTGCGGTTGCATTATCTGCTGAAAAGTATTGCTCGGTAGCGCTGATGTTAGGCCAAGCGGTGAATATTACCCACAGCTTTGAGGCTATCGTGGTTGAGTAACGACTACTCCCAAGCATAGTTCTGGCATTCCCAACGCAATAAATCCAAGAATCGCCGTGCTGTTAAGGTTAGCGGCGATTTTCGTGAATAGAACACGCAATACTGAGCGGTGGGTAGATCGTCGATAGGCAATGAACAGAGTGTATTCTCTAGCCCCAGTGGCGCCCGCATCGCCCGAGCCACGATGGTAAGGTATTGTGCCTGTTGTACCATGCTTAATGCGCAAACCACGGAGTCGGTTCGGATCGGTGATTGGCTAAGCTGGAGGTAAAAATTCCCCATCGCTAATTCTAGCTGTTGGTAGTAGCCCATATCAGTTTCGGGTATCAACCATTTTGCGTGCTTCAACTCTTCTAACGATTTTGCCTGAGCAAATGGGTTGTCTCGGTGGGCGATAATGCAAAAGGGCGATTCAAACAGCGGCTCACGTACGAGATCCATTGGCGTCGTTTCAGCGGTTAATGTGCCGATGGCGAAATCTAATTTGCCTTCACGTAAAGCCGGTAGAAGCGTCGAGAGCTGAGCCTCTTTGGCATGTATGTTGGCCTGTGGAAACTGACACTTAAAGGTATCAGCCGCTTGGGGAAACACGGTTAAGGTAATTAGCGAAGAAAAACCTACGGAGACAGAGCCTTGAGAATATTGGCTAATTTGTTCAATTTCGTCTGCCGCACGTTGTAATTCCTCCAAAATAAGCTGCGAGCGTGCCGCAAATGCGCTGCCTGTTTCAGTTAGCATCATTCCTTTGGCCCCGCGCACGATAAGCTGTGTGTTTAACGTATGTTCCAATTCCTTAATTGCTCTGCTTATTGCCGGCTGTGACTGGTTTAACGCGCGCGCTGCTGCGCGAATACTTCCACGGCGAATCACTTCCTGAAACGTTTTTAGCTGCTGGATCTTTGGCAGATATTTCACCGCGCTTCCCCTATCAATAAAAAGCATCACTCCCAAAAAAATGACATCTTACACAGTGTGGGTAAAGACGATATTTTCATCAATGCCATCTGGCGCGCAGTTAATAAAAAAAAGCTATGCACATCACATAAGCACCCTTATACCTTTGAGCCTCAGTCAGGGTTGACGCCGTTTAGCGAGGAGTTTGGCTATGCAATTTCAGCGCCGTTCATTGATGATTTTTTTACTGTTTATCGGTTACGCCGTTGTTTATATCGATAAAACCGTGGTGGGGTTTGCTCTGTTGCCTATCGAGCGGGAGTTTTCTCTCCAGCCTGAACAATTAGGCTATATCACCGGCATTTTTTTCCTCGCTTACTCTATTTTTCAGATCCCGGCCGGTTGGCTTAACGATCGCTTTGGATTCAAAAAAGTCTTGTGTAGCTCACTTTTTCTGGTGGGTGGGTTTGCCATGTGTTTTGGCTGGTTGGGGCTCACCTTTGGTTTATTGCTGACGTTTCGTTTTCTTGCGGGGATGGGGCATGCGGGTTACCCAACCTCCTGTGCGAAAGCGGTAACGGCGAATTTCGCCGTAGAACAGCGTACTTTTGCGCAGTCTATTCTGCTGTCTTCGGCAGGGCTAGCTATGACGTTAGGCCCGTTAGTGGCAGTGTATTGCCTTGAGCATATCGGTTGGCGTGGATCCTTTGTTTCGCTCGGGGTTTTGGCATTTATCATATCTGGCTGCATTTTGTGGTTGGTTCCCAACCCACAGCGGGCGTTGTCAATATCTTCAACCCCAAGGCCGAGCGTGTCTTATCGCCAACTGTTGAAGAGCCCTATCGTAATTTTACTGTTTATCGCCATTTTTTGTTTGAACATACCTTCTTACGGCCTGATGGCATGGCTGCCTAAATTCTTGGTGCAAAACCGCGGGCTGCCGCTGAGCGTATCTAGCTTAGTCGCGGCGGCGGGTGGACTGGGGATATGGATTTCGTCTTTGTGCACCGGTTATTTTGTTGGCAAATTCATGCAGGGAAAAGAGCACAAAGTGGTTTGCACGTGTTCGTTGCTGAGCGCGGTGTGTATTGGGTTGGTTTACGCCACGTCTTCGGCTATTTCAGCCAGTCTGTTTTTATTCTTCGGTTATGTGTTTCTCATGGCGTCATTTGTCACCGTTTTCACTTTGCCGATGAAACGTTTACCGACTGATGTCATGGGAGCCGCGATGGGGATTATTAACACCGGTGGTACCTTGGGCGGCTTTATTGCTCCGATTGCTATGGGATATCTGGTGAAGATGAGTCCAGACTATTTTTCTACTTTTGTTTTTCTGGTTGTGGTCATGATTGTCTCAGGGCTAGTGATCCTGCCGTTGGCAGGTAAAAACTATAGTCCAGTTCGTGAAGCTGCGTAGTAGGGGAGATGTACGATGAAATTTGAACTTGATGCCATGTTGTTATCTGTCATGCCGGATGTTATTCGTTGGCGCCGCCATATCCATGCACATCCCGAGCTCTCCTTCCAAGAGCAGAAAACAGCCGACTATATTGCCGACGAGCTGTCTAGCGTAGAGGACATTTCGATATCGCGCCCGACCAATAACAGCGTGGTTGTTGATTTAGTGGGGGCATTGAGTGGGCCTCGTTATGCGTTACGTGCTGATATTGATGCATTACCGATTCAGGAAGAGAGCGAAGAGCCTTTTGCATCAACTCATGCTGGCGTGATGCACGCGTGCGGCCATGATTCACATGCGGCGATGTTGATGGGGGCGGTCAGCGTTTTAGCACAATGCCGTCGTTATCTGCGTGGTCAGGTGCGGTTTATATTCCAGCACGCCGAAGAACTTCCGCCCGGTGGAGCCCAAGAGCTGATTAAGCTGGGTGTTTTAGACGGCGTGGAGATGATTTTTGGTTTACACGTCATGCCGAATTTCCCAACAGGGGTTGTGGGCTGGAAGCCCGGCGTATTTTGCGCATCCAGCGACAACTTTGATATCACTATCAAAGGAAAAGGTGGCCATGGCTCCATGCCGCAGCTGTGCATTGACCCGGTGGTTATTGGTGCTGAGGTGGTTACTGCGATGCAAAATATCGTTGCGCGTAAAATCGATCCTTTGCAGACACCAGTATTAACCGTTGCGACGTTTAGATCTGAGGGGGGCTATAACGTGATCCCTCAAACGGCTTCTTTGGCCGGGACTTTGCGCACTCATGTGGCTAGCGTGCGTGAAAAGGTGCCGCAGCTTGTTGAGCAAACCGTTGCGGGAATTACGCAGGCGCACGGCGCGGATTATGACATTCGCTGGACGCGAGGCTACACCATCGGTAATAACGACGTTGAGGCGAGTCGGATTGCGCGTGAGGTTATTGAACAGCAGCTCGGCAAAGAGACCGTGCTTGAAATGCCTGCACCGATGTTTGGCGGTGAAGACTTCTCTTTTTATCTGGAAAAAGTACCAGGCTGTTTTCTGTTTATCGGCAGCGGTAATGAAAATTTGGGTGCGGTTTATGGCGTCCACAACCCAAAATTTAAATTAGATGAGGACGCTATGCGTATCGGCCTGAAGCTACATCTGGGCTTTATTCAGTATTTATTAATGACAGAATAATCAGCGCGGTTATTCGATTTTTTTCCCTTCGATCAGGCGTTGCACCAGCGGCGTCATGATCAGCTCCATAGCCAGCCCCATTTTTCCACCAGGAACCACCAACGTGTTGATGTGTGAAATAAATGAGCCCTGCAGCATTGCCAGAAGATAGGGAAAATCAATGTTGTCTAAGCCTTGGAAATGGATCACGACAAAGCTTTCATCGGATGAAGGAATAGCTTTGGCAGCAAAAGGATTGGAAGTATCGACCGTAGGCACCCGCTGGAAGTTAATATGGGTGCGAGAGAACTGCGGTGTGATGTAAGTGATGTAATCTTCCATTGAACGTACCACCGAATCCATCACGGCTTCACGTGAATGGCCGCGTTCGCCGGTGTCTCGTACTAATTTTTGGATCCATTCCAGATTGACGATAGGGACTACGCCTACCAGTAAATCGACGTGCTGAGCTACATTGTGCTGCTGGGTGACAACGCCGCCGTGTAGCCCTTCGTAAAAGAGTACATCGGTGGGTTCTGGCAGTGCTTCCCATGGGGTAAACGTGCCTGGAACTTGATTGTAGGGAACTGCTTCATCGTAGGTATGCAGATATTTACGGGAACGTCCGCGCCCATGCTGGCCGTATTCAAGAAAGCTTTGTTCTAGAAAAGAGAAATCATTGGCTTCGGGGCCGAAATAGCTGATGTGGCGGCCTTGCTCGCGAGCCTTACGAATAGCCGCGTCCATTTCGGGCCGGGTGTAACGATGAAAACTATCGCCTTCTAATTCAGCGGCTTTCAGATGGAATTGCTGAAAGATTTTACGAAAGGCAACGCTGGTGGTGGTGGTGCCGGCCCCACTGGAGCCGGTCACAGCAATAATCGGGTGTTTGGCTGACATAGATAACACGACTCCAGTGGTTGGGGCTAAACGGTTTATCTGAAACCGTAATAATTAATATCTATGGTTGTATCCTGAATCTGGATATCGCTCCACTCTTTTGGTTTTGTTTTTAGCTGACCATTCAAAATGATGCTTTTGAGCTTAGTGCTATCGCGCTTGTTTTTATCCAAATACTCATCAAAGTCCATTTTACTAATCATGGTCCATTTCCCCTCGCGTTGGGCATAGACTTGGCAGAATGGGTCTTGAGGATCGCTGAAGCTACACAAGATTGGCTCTTGTATTCCATCGGCATTGAGATCTAACGTTGTCAAAACGCAACTATGTGCAAGCAGATAGCAATCGTCTATGCGCTCTCCCCGATAAGTATTTTCTGATAAAGACGCCCACCAGCTTAATTCAGGAGATGTGACTCCTGTCGCCAGCTGTATATTTTTACGTGCGAGCTCCACCGTAAATATCGCGGGTTTCTGTTTGTCCTCATCGCGGTAAGAACCCCAGCGACTAGTTTGTATCAGTATTTTTTCTAGCTTGAATTTTCGGCTAGTATCGCTAACGAATTTGGCATCATGACGTAGCGCCTGAAGCGCATTGTTGCCCCTACGACCTGTATCAAAACGCAGCATGGCGAGATCCAGCTTATCCGGAGATGTCTTTCCAGCGGCATAACGCTGCATTTGATCATTTACGCTAATGCGGTATGGGTCGATGATCGGCGAGTTGCAAAGAATCAGAATCGCTGCGATTAGGCACATCATCTTTTTGTTGATGCTACCCAGAGAGTGAAGCCAGAGGGCGTGTTTGCGTAATACGGCGGCTGCGTAGGCAAGGCTCAGACAAAGCGAGAGCCCAACAACGACAGCGGCCCATAGTCGGTCTGGTGTCCAGCCATATTGCACGATCCTGAGACCTAAATAGTACGTGGACAATATCGCGTAGATGGGCAAAACAAGCAGCGAACCGTTGATGATATAGCGAATGACTTTTGGATAGGGTTTCTTCTCGATATTGTCGGCGCTGAGGTGTACCGCATTAACTAGCAGAGCCAACAGAAGAGACATGGTGGTAAGCAGCGTAGTTGCTGACGACCACTGCTTGGTTAAGGCGTTTATCCCTGTAAAAGGTAGACTGAAGATAAAAATCAGAGCGAAAAAAGATAATAGCGGAAGCAGACCTTTAACCATCAATGAGAGTAGTTTGCGAACGGTGATGATCAGCTTTGGGTTAGTTCGACAGATGAGAACGCCAATGGCAAGAACTACACTATTGGCAAGATATGCGGATATTTGGTGTTTAAAGAAAAGATTGTAAAAGAAATCAATCCCAATCAATTTGAAGAGGCCTGCACCCAGCGACAAAATTGCCCACATTAATCCCGCAATAAGCAGGGTTAATACTACGGTGATGGTATTTTTCCAAATAGAGTCGTGCAAATCAGGGTAGTGGGTTGGCGAGTTAGGGTTCTCGATTCGCACCTGCAGCCATGGCAGGGTGACAAATATAATCGCGGCAAGAGAAAAATAATATGTCGTTAGTATGTTGGTTCCATAATCCCTGATACCGACATCGTTCCAATTTACCCAAGCTATCATGGCGGCAAAAATAACGGTGTAGATAAGCAGTGCTTTCCAGAGCGTTTTGTCGCGTAGTGTATTAACTGACAAAACGAACAGTAAGGGCAGAGATAATGATAGTGCCTGCACATAAAGCAGTGCAGAGCGGTGAGCTAACATCCATTCACGAGTATTGAAATCGTTGCACAGATAGAGCAGGCCGCCTTGTATGAGGCACACTAAAATAATCACTATGCGTGTATTGAGCGGTACATTGGAAGGCGATATTTTTTGTTCGGCGCTATGCTGCGAAGTGTGTTGCGAGAGTAGAGACATCCATGCTTCTCCTGATTGTTTAAGCGTCTGTTTTGACATCAAACCAGTCAAAATATTTGGATGTCTTTACTTAATATTGGTTTTATTCAACGGATATGCAAAGGTTACTCATACTCTTCAGGTGCATCTCGGAATTGCCCTTTGGGCATGATATTGACTGTTTCATGTAGCTCAGACCACACTAAAACGGCTTCACCATTTTTTAGCTGTCGGCGCACATCTTCAACCTTCTGCGTCAATGATTTTTCATGTATGCCATAGTCCGTGCCTTCGCGTAAAACGAAGGATTCGATCAAACTATCCAGCGTATCTGCGGCCAAATTCTCCCAAGGGATAATCACTGTGTATTCTCCAAAAATGGGGTTAACCAAGAGGGGATGCGTTGTTCCAACCACATCTGAGGTTTTCTAAAACTGCCACCGATGAAGCCAACGTGTCCACCAAATTCGGTAAGCTGATATTCAATATTAGGCGGTAAATCTTCCGGCTGTGGGATCACTTCCGGCGTCATAAACGGATCGTCTTTCGCGTGGATGATGAGCAGCGGCACGGTGATTTTTGGCAGGAGCGGTAGGGCGCTACAGCGACGGTAGTAGTCCGTTGCGTTATCGAATCCGTGGATGCGTGAGGTGATCACATCATCGAAATCGCGAATGCGTTTTAAGCCTTTCAGCGTTTTTAAGTTCAGCGGTAAGGTGTTTGGGTAGCGCTCGAGCTTACGCTGGGCGTTCTGTTTTAGCTGGCCTAATAGATAGCTTTGATAAACGCGCGAAAAGCCTTGTTCTAGCCGATATGAGCAGGGCTCTAGCATCAATGGAGCGGAAACAATGACGGCGGCATTGAGCGTAGCATTTGCGCCTTCTTGCCCTAAATAGTAAGCCAGCATGTTTCCGCCGAGTGAAATACCCACGGCGGCGGTCGGTGCCTCGCCGTATGTTTCGCGCAGCCAGTTGAGAAAGAAGCGCGCATCTTCGGTTTCACCGGAATGGTAGATACGGCTCATTTTATTCGGTTCTCCGCTGCAGCCCCGAAAATGCATTACTACGCCTAGCCATCCGGCTTCTTTCCACGCATGCAGCAAACCATGTGCATAGGGGCTGTAGAAACTGCCTTCCAAACCATGGAACAACACCACCCGTGGTTTATGTTGCGCCTGTTCTGGCGGCTCGCTCCACGCTAAGTCAATGAAGTCGCCGTCGGGTAAGGCTAAGCGCTGCCAATGTGGCTGCAGTAACGGCTTGCGCCGAAACAGCCTTGGCAAAATAGTTTGCAGGTGCGGGTTACTTATCCCGCGCATAGGAGAGAATTGATTATTCATAATGTGATTAATTTTCATGTCATCGTTCTTGTGCGATTAATATCACACTGATAGCTTCAAGGTCACGACAAACATAAAAGGGTGGGAGTACCCAACAAATGGAACTTGGTCTATTTCTTTCAATGCTAGGGTTTTTGTGGGTAGCGGCGATCACGCCTGGGCCAAATAATATGCTGCTGACCTCGTCGGGGGCGAACTTTGGTTTTATGCGTTCGGTGCCGTTGATGTTGGGTATTATGCTTGGAATGCAGTCGCTGCTGCTTTTAGTGGCGTTTGGCGTTGGTAGCCTGTTGCTGGTTTATCCAACGCTGCATACCGCCCTAAAAATATTGGGTAGCTTATATCTGCTGTACATCGCTTGGAAAATCGCGACGTCCAGCTATGAAAAACTTGACCCCACCGCGGTAAAAGTCAAAAAACCGGTTAACTGGTACCAAGGCTGGCTGCTTCAGTTTTTAAACCCCAAGGCATGGCTGATGGGATTAGGCGCCGTAGCCAGTTTCAGCCTTGCGGGTTCTGAATATAATCATTCCATTATTGCGATCAGCATCGCGATGGTTTTGGTCAATTTAGTATCCGGTATTATTTGGCTGGGTTTTGGCACCGTGATTGGCCGCTTGCTGAACAGCCGTCGGGCTTGGTTTACGTTTAATATCTCTATGGGATTGCTGACGGCGGCCTGTGTACTGTTAATTTGGAATTAAGTGGTTTTTATTTATTTTCTGCACAGCATAGTAGGGCGGGATATAACCAATATTATTAATTGTATTTAATAATATTGGTTTGTTTTTATAAGTTTATTAAATGTATTTTTCTTTGTCTGCTTTTTTTATTATTTTAACCTCAAGTTGTTCTCCAGAGTTTTTTTGTTGGGGATGTTCGAGTTATTTAATTGACGTGTTTTTATAACTTGATGAGATGTTTGCATGAGTTTTCATGTGGATAAATAATAAATATCAATAGTAGCAAAGGCGGATATATGCGTAAGGTGAAAACATTGGCAGTTGCCCTTTCAGTTTTCTTTTGTTCTTTTTCTTATTCACAAAACTTGTGGATTAATATAAAAAACAATAGCACTGACAGCGGAAATGAATTGGCCATTAAAAATGCAAAAGTTGGCGATTTTAAATTGCCATTATCACAGCCCTCTGGTTTGATTAAAAATGAAAGAGGGTGGGAAGTTGAGGGATTAGATAGCAATGGGAAGGTATTATCTCAGACTTTTATTATGGACGGTTCTCTGCGTCGTTTCGAAACCTTCGATCCACAGAAGAAAACGGTTTCTCAGGTAAAATATGTTGCTTTCCATGATTCAGAAATACGTGCAATCATCCCCTTCTCTGATGCACTCGCTAAAGTACATGTTTACCCAGTAAATATTCAAAAAACAGCTCAGAAAGGGGGGCTTAAAGAGAGTAAGCCTTTTGAAGTGACGAGACAGCAGATTGAAAAAGTGGCTAAAAACTTATCATCTTCTTCTGATTCAAAGAAAAAACTCCATTCTCAAGTTGTTACGTCTAAAGATAGCGCAGTATCGAAGCCTATGACTATTGCCATAATGGGCGATGGCTATACTCAAGATGAAATGGGACAGTGGAAGAGTGATGCGGATGGCATTATTAAAGGTTTTATGTCCGATCCATTAATTAATTCACTAAAAGATAAGTTTAAATTTGTTCGTGTCGATGTGGTCAGTAATGAATCAGGTGTGAGTAATATAACAAACTATTATGATTTCTATGATACGGCCCTAGGTACTATAATGGGCTGTTCTGGTATCGAACGTTTGCTTTGTGTCGATACCTCAGCCGCCACTTCAGCAGCCGATAATGCATTAGGCGTTGGTGGCTATGACCAGATATTAGTTGTAGCTAATACCTATGATTATGCTGGTGCAGGCTATACCGATGCACATATTGGGACTTTAACGCTTAATGATCAGTCTATCGAAATTGCACTGCATGAGTTTGCTCACTCCGCTTATAATCTTGCCGATGAATATGATGATGATGGCGGTAATTGTGATACGGCCAATGAGCCAACTGCGGCAAATGTGACCTTAGAAACTCAAAGAAAATATATTAAATGGGCAAGTCTGATCAAACCTGAAACGGCAATACCAACATCAGATCAAACGGCTGGCGTTGTCGGTTTATTTCGCGGCGCAGAATATTGCCCGAATGGGAAATATCGTGCAACCTACGATTCTAAGATGAGAACGCTATCTACTCCTTGGTATGCGGTTAATGAAGCACGCATTCGTGAAGTGATGAGCCACTATGGACAATAAATTACACTTAAAAGTGTGAAGCTCTTTAATGTTGGTTAATGAGTACATGTTTTACGGATCATGTACTCATTTAGCTAGATTTATTTGGTCTTTATCACAACGCCTTTCGGTTACTTCAGTTACTGACCTATCTTGCTACGGTTTCCATAGTTAGCGGATCAGTAAGCTGCAATTATCTCTATTTGGAATAAAGAATACTTTTTTATTCCTTCTTAACTAAATCGTGCTCAGCTAAAACTGTGTTCAACGCAGGGCATTGTGCTCCTGATACAGAAAAATAAGCGGAGCAGATGATGACGAACAAAACTTTTTCTTTACGTAGCGTGGCTGCGTTTCTCACCCTCTCGTTAGCCGCAACAAGTGCATATGCACTTGATGTGACCGTGGCGTATCAAACCTCCGCAGAACCGGCCAAAGTGGCACAGGCAGATAATGCGTTTGCCAAAGCCTCAGGCGCGAAGGTGGATTGGCGTAAGTTCGACAGCGGCTCAAGCGTGGTGAAAGCCTTAGCTTCTGGCGACGTGCAGATTGGTAATATCGGCTCTAGCCCGCTGGCTGCGGCGGTGAGCCAAGGACTGCCGATTGAGGTTTTTCTGCTGGCCTCTCAGTTGGGTAACTCAGAAGCGCTGGTGGTGAAAAAAGAGATTAAATCTCCGCAGGATCTTATCGGTAAGCGCATTGCGGTTCCTTTCGTGTCTACCACCCATTACAGCCTGCTTGCGGCGCTTAAGCATTGGGGGATCAAACCCGATCAGCTCACCATCCTAAACCTTCAGCCACCGGCGATTGCGGCGGCATGGCAGCGTGGTGATATCGATGGCGCTTATGTATGGGCTCCAGCGGTTAACGAATTGGCGAAAACCGGCAGCGTGTTAACTGACTCAGAACAGGTCGGCAAATGGGGCGCACCAACGCTGGATGTATGGGTCGTACGTAAAGACTTCGCACAGCAGCATCCCGATGTTGTGACCGCATTTGCGCGCACGACATTAGCGGCACAAAAGGCCTATTTGGCCGCGCCCGATCAGTGGCTAAAAGACGGGCAGAACGTCGACAAGCTCTCTAAGCTGAGCGGAGTACCGCAAGATCAGGTTCCGGGATTGGTGAAGGGAAACCGTTATCTGCCCGTTGCCGAGCAGGTTAACGAGCTGGGCCAACCGGTAGATAAAGCCATTCATGATACCGCCGTATTTTTACAGCAGCAGGGCAAAATTCCTCAGGTGGCCGCAGATTACCGCAGCTTTGTGAATAACCAGTTTGTGAAGCAAGTGCAGGCTGAACCTCAGTCATAAGGAGCTACCCATGCTGTCAGTGAATCATCTCAGTGCTTCCTATGATGGAAAATCTGTTCTGGAAGACGTCTCATTACAAATTGCGAGTGGACAACTGGTGGTGGTGCTCGGGCCGTCTGGGTGTGGAAAAACCACGTTGTTGAATCTGGTGGCGGGGTTTAGCCAGCCAGATTCGGGTTCGATAACGCTGTCTGGTCGTGAGGTCACAGGACCAAGTGCGGAGCGCGGGGTGGTATTTCAAAATGAAGGCCTGCTGCCGTGGCGAAATGTTTTAGCCAACGTAGTGTTTGGTTTGCAGTTACAAGGCGTGGCGCGCGATGAGCGAGACGCTATTGCGCTCCGGATGCTGCGCTTGGTTGGGCTAGAAGGCTATGAACGGCACTTTATCTGGCAGCTATCGGGCGGAATGCGCCAGCGAGTAGGCATCGCCCGTGCTTTGGCGGCGAACCCACAGCTGTTGTTATTGGATGAACCTTTCGGCGCACTCGACGCGTTCACGCGTGAGCAAATGCAAGAGTTGCTGCTGGGCGTTTGGCGTAAAACGGGTAAACAGATTTTGTTGATTACTCATGATATTGAAGAAGCGGTGTTTTTGGCCTCTGAACTTATCCTGTTGTCGCCGGGGCCGGGGCGCATTGTTGAACGCTTGGCGCTGAATTTTGGCCAGCGCTATGCCGATGGTGAGCCATGCCGAGCGATTAAATCCGATCCCGCGTTTATTGAACGTCGCGAATATGTGCTTGGCCGCGTCTTCGAGCAGCGGACACCGCATGCGCAAGGAGTTTGGTCATGAGTCTTCATTCCACGCTGAAAGGTAATACCGCTGAGAACACGCACAAAGCAGCCATATACCAGAAGAAAAGAGCTATCCCATCAAACGTGATCATCAGCGCACTCACGCTGCTGACCATTTTATTGGTCTGGTGGGCTGTAACCGCGATGCAGCTTATTAGCCCGCTGTTTCTGCCCGCACCTCAGCAGGTACTTAAGCAACTGGTGAGCATCAGCACGCAGGGCTTTATGGATGCGACGTTGGGGCAACATTTAGCTGCTAGCTTGGGGCGTATTCTGGTCGCGCTGCTTGCCGCCGTGGTTATTGGGGTTCCTGTGGGAATTGCGATGGGGCTCAATCCCACCGTACGCGGTATTTTGGACCCTATTATTGAAATCTATCGTCCGGTGCCGCCGCTGGCCTATCTTCCGTTGATGGTTATCTGGTTTGGCATTGGTGAAACATCCAAAATATTGCTGATTTATCTCGCGATTTTTGCGCCTGTTACACTGGCCGCTGCCGCAGGTGTGCGGAGCGTAGAGCAAGTTCGTGTGCGTGCGGCTCAAGCGCTGGGGGCAAATCGCTGGCAGGTGTTGTGGTATGTGGTGCTTCCCAATGCCTTACCTGAAATTTTAACAGGCCTGCGCATCGGGCTCGGCGTAGGTTGGTCTACGCTGGTGGCCGCAGAGCTGATTGCCGCGACGCGCGGTTTAGGATTTATGATTCAGTCCGCTGGTGAGTTTTTAGCTACGGATGTTGTTATCGCTGGCATTAGCGTTATTGCGTTGATTGCTTTTGCATTGGAATTGGGCCTGAGAGCCTTGCAGCGCCGCTTAACCCCGTGGCATGGAGTGAAAAAATGAATGAACGCCTCGCTATTCAACCTTTAAGCCCTGCCATTGGTGCCGTCGTTAGCAATATAGACCTCACCCGCCCGCTGAGTGATTCACAGTTTGAACAGCTCTATCACGCACTGCTAAAGCATCAGGTATTATTTGCGCGCGGGCAGGCTATCACACCGTTGCTGCAACGTGAGCTGGCATCACGTTTTGGTGATTTGCATATACATCCGGTTTATCCTCATGCGGTTGGCGTGGAAGAAATTATTGAGCTCGACACGCATAACGATAATCCTCCAGATAACGATAACTGGCACACCGACGTGACTTTTATCGAGAATCCACCAATGGGCGCGATTTTAGCCGCTAAACGCCTGCCAGAAGTCGGTGGCGATACGCTGTGGTCGAGCGGCATTGCCGCCTTCGAGGCGCTTTCACCTCAGCTCAAGGCATTATTGAGCGGCCTGCAAGCCGAGCATGATTTTGAAAAGTCGTTCCCTGAATATAAGCATCTGCGCTCGGAAGAGGAGCACCAGCGCTGGCAGCAGGCAAAACGTCAGCATCCGCCGCTGTTGCATCCGGTGGTGCGAACGCATCCTGTGAGTGGGCGTCAGGCGCTATTCGTGAACGAAGGATTTACCACGCGTCTGGTGGGCATTCCTCAGCAAGAAGGCGATGCGCTGTTACAGTTCCTTTTCCGTCATACGACTAAGCCTGAATTTCAAGTTCGCTGGCGTTGGCAGCAGGACGATATCGCGATTTGGGATAACCGCGTGACGCAGCATTATGCCAATGCAGACTATTTGCCTCAGCGCCGAATTATGCATCGAGCGACTATTCTGGGTGATAAGCCGTTTTATCGCGGTGAAACGAAGGGTGCTTAGAGACTGATACACAACAGAGAGCAGCCAACGAACGAGGTATTCCTTGCGGAATACCTCGACGTAAGGTCGCTTACCGTTTAGATGCGTAGGCTAAAACGGCGGCAACCTCTTTATTACCGTTTTTGATGTGTATTTCACACAGGTATCCATGTGTGATCCCAATGAACGCCAATAGAGTTATACAGACGATCAATAGACACCAAATAACAGTTTTTTGTGGCATTTTTGGGTTTTCCTTTTCCTTGTTTTGCAACGGGGAAGAGGCTAACCTCACACTGTTGGGTATGAGGGTTGGCCTCACCTTGATGATTTAATATCAGGTGGGGCTTTTTCCTATCTGCCATACCACTCTATGCTTAAGACAGACAGTCCTAAGCACCCAAGCGCAGAGTAAATGCGCTTTCGGGGGCTTAACAGTGGGTTTGTGAGATTATGCGAAGTGGATTCCAGCGAATATTTCATCGCTGGCAATCGATTACAGCCTCTTTGCGAGGCTTATTCGCTTTCAGCCTCAAAGGCTTTGGTCATGACTTCCAGCTTTTCCTGCCCATCTAACCATTCCATCTCAGCTTCTTCTAGCGCGGCTTTGGTTTGATTCTGCTGCTGTAGGCATTCAGTCAGCTCCGCTTTGCGGCTGATGTCATACAGTTCGCTATCAGCCAACTTTTCTTCGAGTACGGCTAACTGCGTGCTCAGTTTTTCCATTTGCAGCTCCATCTTCATGATGTGCTTACGGATCGGCTGAGTCTGAGTGCGGAATTCGGCGGCACGGCGCTTTTGATCTTTGCGCGCCTGAGCGCTGTTTCCGCTAGTTTCGCCTTCGCTCTTATTGGAGTCTTGCTGTGCCTGTTGACGTTGTAGGTCAATCATCCACTGTTGATAATCTTCCAGATCGCCAGCAAATGGCTCAACTTGACCATCGTGTACCAAGTACAGATCGTCGGTCGTTGAACGTAGTAAGTGACGGTCATGGGAAACCACCACCAACGCGCCTTCGAAGTCGATGAGGGCTTCGGTCAGCGCTTGACGCATGTCTAAATCGAGATGGTTAGTCGGTTCATCGAGCAGTAATAGATTAGGGCGCTGCCATACGACCAGTGCTAATACCAGACGCGCTTTTTCGCCGCCGGAAAAACGTGCGGTGTGCTCGGTGACTTTATCGCCGCGGAAACCAAAACCACCTAGGTAGTCACGCAGTTGCTGTTCCGTTTCGCGTGGGGCGAAGCGGGTAAGATGCTGCAACGGCGATTCATCTGAGCGTAAATACTCCAACTGATGCTGAGCGAAGTAGCCTAACTTCACGCCTTTGGCTAAACCGATTTCGCCTTTTTGCGGCGCTAATTCACCGGCCAGCAGCTTGATTAGCGTGGATTTACCTGCGCCGTTGCGGCCTAGCAGGCCAATGCGAGAACCGGGAACCAGATTCAGCTTGATGGAATCCAGAATAGTTTTGTCACCGTAGCCGGCGCTCACTTTTTCCATGCGCAGCAATGGATTAGGCAGGCTCTCTGGTTCGCGGAAGCTGAAGTGGAATGGATTGTCGACATGAGCTGGTGCAATGAGCTCCATTCGTTCTAGCATTTTCACGCGGCTTTGTGCCTGCTTAGCTTTAGAGGCCTTGGCTTTGAAGCGATCGATGTAGCTTTGCAGATGCGCGACGCGCTGTTGCTGGCTTTCATACATAGATTGCTGTTGCGAAAGTTTAGTGGCGCGCTGTTGCTCGAATGAAGAATAGTTGCCGGTGTATTCGAACATTTGCTCTTGTTCGATATGCAAGATTTTGTCCACGATCGGATCGAGAAAATCACGGTCATGGGAGATAAGGATCAAGGTGCCGGTATAGCTTTTCAGCCAACGTTCTAGCCAAATCACCGCATCTAAGTCGAGGTGGTTGGTAGGCTCATCGAGAAGCAGTAAATCGGAGCGGCAAATCAGCGCTTGAGCAAGGTTAAGGCGCATACGCCAGCCACCGGAGAAGGATTTTACCGGTTCTTCGAGTTGGCTTTGGCTAAAGCCTAAACCGTGTAGCAGGCTGGAAGCGCGAGAGCGGATTGTCCACGCTTGGATGGCGTCCAGTTTTCCATGCACTAATGCGATGGCGTTGCCGTCGTTGCGTTCGTTTGCGTCGTTGAGTTCAGACTCTAGCTGGCGGAATTCGCGGTCACCGTCGAGTACATACTCTAAAGCGGGCACGTTGAGCGCTGGAGTTTCTTGGTTGACCCACGCCAGCGCCCAGTTACCAGGAAAGTTGAAACTGCCGGCATCGGCACTTATTTCACCTTTTAACAGCGACAGCAGCGTTGATTTCCCACAGCCATTTTTACCCACCAGACCCACTTTCTGGCCGGGGTTAACCGTTGCACTGGCATTGTCTAGCAGAACGCGGGTACCGCGTCGAATTTGTAGCGATGAGAAAACAATCATAAAGCGCCGTCTATTAGAAATGTGTTAAATTACGGTTGTTTTTGCGTGAACAATAATAAGTTTTCAGAACACGCATACTATTAATTTTAATCTTAGCGCTGCATGGTAGCTGAAATGCTCACCGATGACGACGCTTTGGGGAGGGGAATAGATGTCGCAGCCACCGAAAGTATTGCTGCTGTATGCCCATCCGGAATCACAGGACTCGGTTGCAAACCGAGTTTTACTGCAGCCGGCACAGCAGTTGGAACATGTCACTGTGCACGATCTCTACGCGCACTATCCTGATTTTTTTATTGATATTCATCATGAGCAGAAACTGCTGCGTGAACATCAAATCATTGTTTTTCAACACCCCCTTTATACCTATAGCTGTCCCGCCTTGTTGAAAGAGTGGCTGGATCGCGTGTTGTCGCGCGGTTTTGCCAGCGGCGTTGGTGGTAATGCTCTGCGGGGAAAATATTGGCGCAGCGTCGTCACAACCGGTGAGCCTGAAGGTGCTTATCAAATGGGCGGCTACAACCGTTACACTATGGATGAAGTTTTGCGTCCATTTGAGCTCACGGCAGCCATGTGCCATATGCATTGGATGACGCCGATGGTGGTCTACTGGGCTCGCCGACTCAAGCCTGACGTTTTGCAAACGCATGCCAAGGCCTACGGGCAATGGCTGGAATCACCTTTGGCTGGAGGCGGCAGTTTATGACCGAAGAAGGCTCACTCTTACCAGCGATACTGCTGTTCTTATTTGCAGCCGTCGTGGCAGTGCCGATTGCGCGGCGGATTGGTATTGGTACCGTGCTTGGCTTTTTGATAGCGGGTATCGCGATTGGTCCGTGGGGGTTAGGGTTCATTCGTGACGTGGATGAGATCCTGCATTTTTCGGAGCTGGGTGTTGTATTCCTGCTTTTTATCATTGGATTAGAGCTTAATCCTAGCAAGCTGTGGTCGCTTCGACGCTCCATTTTTGGTGTCGGAGCTGGGCAGGTTTTGCTTACCGCTGCCATTCTTAGTGGTTTATTGCTGTTAACAGATTTTTCATGGCAGGCTGCAGTTATTGGCGGAATTGGGTTGGCGATGTCTTCCACCGCGATGGCTTTGCAGACGATGCGAGAGAAGGGCATGAACCGCAACGAAGGCGGTCAGCTCGGCTTCTCGGTATTGCTGTTTCAAGATATGGCCGTTATTCCTGCGCTGGCGTTAATTCCTGTTTTAGTTGGCTCCAGCAACAAAGATACTGATTGGACATTTATTGCCATCAAAGTGGGTGCTTTGTTGGGCATGCTGATTGGTGGGCGTTTCTTACTGCGGCCCATTTTCCGCTATATCGCAGCAACCGGCGTGCGTGAGATTTTCACCGCCGCCGCATTGTTAGTGGTGCTTGGCTCAGCCATGTTCATGGATGCATTGGGCGTTTCGATGGCGATGGGGACGTTTATCGCGGGCGTACTCCTGGCCGAGAGTGAGTTCCAGCATGAGCTAGAAATTGCGATTGAACCGTTTAAGGGCCTACTGCTGGGGCTGTTTTTCATCTCCGTAGGTATGGCGCTGAATTTGGGCATTCTATACACCCATTTGCCAGAGGTATTGGCTGGCGTCGCTATCTTAGTCGCGGTAAAAGGCGGTGTGTTATACCTGCTCGCTCGCATTGCCGGAATTCGCCGTTCGGTGCGTATGCAGTTTGCCGCGGTGCTGAGTCAAGGAGGGGAGTTTGCCTTTGTGCTGTTCTCTGCGGCCAGTACACAAAAACTATTGCAGGGCGATCAAATGGCGCTGCTGCTGGTGATTGTTACGCTTTCAATGGTGACTACGCCGCTGTTAATGCAGCTGGTCGATCGTATTTTGGAGAAACGCTACAACCCGCCGGACGAGGACGAGGAAGCTCCGTTTGTAGAGGATGACGATCCTCAGGTGATTATCGTTGGCTTCGGGCGTTTTGGTCAGGTTATTGGGCGCCTGCTGATGGCCAACAAAATGCGGATCACGGTTTTGGAACGTGATGTGAGTGCCGTCAGTATGATGCGTCGTTATGGGTATAAAGTTTATTACGGTGATGCCACCGAGCTTGAACTGCTGCGCGCAGCTGGGGCTGAAAAGGCGGAGGCGATTGTTGTGACCTGTAATGAGCCAGAAGATACCCTCGCCGTGGTGCATTTGTGCCAGCAGCATTTCCCACATTTAAAAATTCTGGCGCGTGCGCGTGGCCGCGTTGAAGCGCATGAATTGTTGATGGCTGGTGTGAATCAATTTAGCCGTGAAACGTTTTCTAGTGCGCTGGAGCTAGGCCGCAAGGCGTTGATGGAACTGGGTATGCATCCTCATCAGGCGCATCGGGCACAGCAGCATTTCCGTCGTTTGGATATGCGCATGCTGCGTGAGTTGATGCCCCATCATCAGGGCGACGTGACGCAGATTTCGCGTGTCAAAGAGGCTAGGCGCGAGCTGGAGGACATTTTCCAGCGTGAGATGCAGCATGAGCGGCGGCAGATGAATGACTGGGACGAAGAAGACCTGTGAAAAGGTCTACGAATAAGGTAACAAAATGAAAAAGAGATTTATTGCAGGAGCAACCTGCCCCGTCTGTAAGGCGCAGGATACGTTGGTGGTGTGGCGAGAGAATAATATTGAGCATGCTGAATGTGTTAAGTGTGGACATCAGCTCAGCCAGCCAGAGGCGGATGTCAGCGACCATGTACAGCATAACAACCAAATGATCGGTATTTTTAAGCCAGAATAAGCGGCAAGGGTGGCGTTTCAGCGAGGGATTTTTTATCCTTGTGGGTACAGTGGCGCAAAATTCCGCTACAATCTGCGCCAATTTAGTTTCCAACGCTAGGAGATATCATGAAAGTAGCAAAAGACCTGGTGGTCAGCTTGGCCTATCAGGTACGTACAGAAGACGGTGTTTTAGTTGATGAATCTCCGGTGAGTGCACCGTTGGATTATCTGCACGGACATGGCTCCCTGATTTCTGGGCTGGAAACAGCTCTGGAAGGTCACGCTGAAGGCGATAGCTTTGACGTTCACGTGGGCGCCAATGACGCTTACGGCAACTACGATGAAAATCTGGTTCAGCGCGTTCCTAAAGACGTTTTCATGGGCGTTGACGAACTGCAGGTTGGCATGCGTTTCTTGGCTGAAACCGATCAGGGTCCAGTTCCAGTAGAAATTACCGAAGTTGACGACGACCATGTTGTTGTTGATGGTAACCACATGCTGGCTGGCCAGAACCTGAACTTCCACGTTGAAGTTATCGCAATCCGTGAAGCAACAGCTGAAGAGCTGGAGCATGGTCACGTACACGGCGAGCACGATCATCACCACGAACACGGCGAAGGCTGCTGTGGTGGTCATGGCCACGAACACGGTCACGACCATGGTGAAGAAGGCGGATGCTGTGGTGGTAATGGCAAAGGCAACGGTGGTTGCGGCTGTCATTAATTCTGTGATTGATAAGCAGAATGAAAAAAGCGGCCTTGGCCGCTTTTTTGTTGTTGCATCATCGCTCAATAGTGGGGAGGCGGTGTTTCTTCTGATGGGTGAGCCATCATCGACGGCTGAGCTGCTTTAAGCTTATCCACCAGTAAATGCATTTGTTCGCGGTATTTATTCATTTCTAGCTGAAGGGCAATAACCGTTTGGTTGAGCTCCTCAATCGTTATTTCCTGAAAAGCCAGTCGGCTTTCGAGCATTTCAAATCGAGATTCAAGCTCTTCGCGATCCCAAGCCGATGGTTGCATAATCTTTCCTCTGAAAACGGTGTAGTTTCTGTTCACAATTTCATAGGTGAAATTTCACCTCATAATCGCTATTTTACCCATAAAGCAGGCGAATTGCGCGTTACGCTTGTTGATTGGCTAAGCGAGTGAAACTTTTTGAGCATGTTGTAGTCTGAATTTATCAGACTGGCACGCTTAGTGATTGTTTTATGCGTCAACAGACCGCTATAGTAGCCAACTACATTTAGCTCATCGTTATTTAAGGTAATTTGCCTTAAAGTTTGGAGAAATGGATGAAATCTTTTTTTAAAGTTACTGTGCTGGCAACCACAATGGCTCTGGCTCTGAATGCATCAGCGTTCGCCGCTGACGCAGCTAAAGCTGCAGATGCTGCGCCGACAGCAACTAACAGCAAATTCAAGAATGACGATCAGCAGGCAGCATACGCATTAGGTGCTTCTCTGGGACGTTATATGGAAAACTCCCTGAAAGAGCAGGAAAAACTGGGTATCAAGTTGGATAAAGACCAGCTGATTTCCGGCGTTCAAGATGCTTTCGCAGGTAAAAGCAAGCTGACCGACCAAGAAATCGAAGGCACTCTGCAGGGCTTTGAAGCACGCGTAAAAGCATCTGCACAGGCTAAGATGGAACAAGATGCAAAAGCTAACGCAGATGCGGGTAAAAAATTCCGTGATGCGTTCGCTAAAGAGAAAAATGTTAAAACCACCAAAACCGGCCTGATGTATCAAGTTGATAAAGAAGGTACCGGTGCTGAGCCAAAAGACAGCGATACCGTAGTGGTTAACTACAAAGGTACGCTGACCGATGGTACTGAGTTTGATAACTCATACAGCCGTGGTGAGCCATTGTCTTTCCGCCTTGATGGTGTTATCCCTGGCTGGACCGAAGGCCTGAAACACATCAAAAAAGGCGGCAAAATCAAGCTGGTCATCCCACCAGAATTGGCATATGGCAAAACTGGCGTCCCAGGCATCCCTGCAAACTCTACGCTGGTATTTGATGTAGAACTGCTGGATGTTAAAGCTGCACCAAAAGCTGACGCGAAAGTTGAAGCTCCAGCAAAAGCTGACGCAGCGAAAGCAGGCAAGTAATTAACTTGAATGTTTAAAAAAAGCCGTGGAATATTCCACGGCTTTTTTGTTTTTTATCGTTTGAAGGTAAAAAAAACTTTTACCCCGCTGGCCTCAAGGATTTTAATAGGGCAGCTTTGCTAAACTTTATTTGCTAACTAGCACGTTTTCTTGAATCTGCATCCATCGACGGATGCGTAGCTAAATCCTCCGTGGGGGTTGTCTTCAATGTCCAATACGCTTATGCCTGGTGACACCAGTGAGCTCGATTTACTGGATGAGCGTCCGTTCAGCCAGACCGATCATGAAATTTTGAAATCATATGAAGCCGTTGTTGATGGTCTTGCTATGCTCATTGGTTCTCATTGCGAAATCGTTTTGCATTCGCTTGAGGACTTGAAATGTTCAGCGGTACGCATTGCTAACGGCGAGCATACGGGGCGAAAGATTGGTTCGCCGATTACCGATTTAGCCCTGCGCATGCTGCACGATATGGCCGGTGAAGATAGCAGCGTGTCAAAAGCGTACTTCACACGTGCAAAAAGCGGCGTGTTGATGAAGTCCGTCACGATTGCTATTCGTAACAAAGAGCAGCGTGTTATTGGTTTGCTATGTATCAACATGAATCTCGATGTGCCTTTCTCACAGATCATGGAGACCTTCATCCCTAAGGCTTCGCAAGACGTTGCTTCATCAGTGAACTTTGCCTCTTCCGTAGACGACTTAGTGGCGCAGACGTTGGAGTTTACGATCGAAGAAGTGAATGCCGACCGTTCGGTATCGAACAATGCGAAGAATCGCCAAATTGTGCTGAATCTGCATGAAAAGGGCATTTTTGATATTAAAGACGCTATTAATCAGGTTGCCGATCGGCTGAATATCTCTAAGCACACGGTGTATCTGTATATTCGCCAGTTCAAAAGTGGCGACCTGCAGGGCAGCGATCGCTAATGCTGAGCTACTCCTTGTTTGTGACAGGCCCAGCTTATGGCACGCAGGCGGCGAGTAGCGCCTACCAATTTGCTCAGGCACTGGTGGCCAGCGAACATCAATTGGTTAGCGTATTCTTCTACCGAGAGGGCGTGAGCAATGCTAATCAGCTGACATCCCCGGCGAGTGATGAATTCGATCTTGTTCGTGCGTGGCAGAAATTAGCGCGGGAGCATGGTGTAGTGCTAAATGTGTGTGTCGCGGCAGCGCTGCGCCGCGGCGTAGTTTCAAAAGACGAAGCCGTACAGCTAGGCTTGCCTGCTGCCAATTTGCAGGATGGTTTTGTCTTAAGTGGGCTAGGCTCACTGGCTGAAGCTGCACTGACCTGCGATCGCATCATGCAATTCTAAGGGGATGGGATGAAACGTTTAGCTTTTATTTTTACTCAGCCTCCGCATACATCAAGCGCTGGGCGTGAAGGGCTGGATGCATTATTAGCTGCTTCTGCCTTCTGCGAGGATATTCAGGTGTTTTTTGTTGGGGATGGCGTTTTTCAACTTTTGCCCAATCAAAAACCGGCTGAAATTCTTTGTCGAGACTATGTTTCAACTTTTGGCGTGATGCCGCTTTACGATATTGAAGACGTCTATATCTGTTCTGAGTCGCTGCATGAAAGAGGTTTACATGACAATGAACAGTGGATTATCGACGTTCAACTGCGAACTGCGGCACAGATTCGACAAAACCTTGAACAACGCGATGTTGTGCTAACCTTTTAGGCTTTGGTGATACTTTACATGTTACATACGCTGACAAAGTCTCCAACCTCAGCAGATCTGACAACTCTTTGTGCTATTGTGGGCAATAATGACGCTATCGTGCTTCTGCAGGATGGTGTTCTGTGTGGGCTAGCAAATACCCATGCCCTTGAAAAACTCATTTCTGCCTCCACATCCCTATATGCGCTGAATGTCGATGTTATTGCTCGAGGTTTGAGTGCTCAAATTTCATCCAATATCGTGTTGTTAGACTATAATCAGTTCGTTGAACTGAGTGCCAAACACCCTCAGCAAGTATCTTGGTGAGAATGCGATCTTGTATATTTCTTGACACCTATACTGGGCAGCCATAAAATTCTGCGTCCTCATATTTTGCCCATGGCTTTATGGGGAGATTTATCACACTTGTTTACGAAGCAAAAAACGAAGCAAATACCAGGAGCTATTAATGGCAACAATTAATCAGCTGGTACGCAAACCACGCTCCATGAAGGTTGCTAAAAGCAACGTTCCTGCGCTGGAAGCTTGCCCGCAGAAACGTGGCGTATGTACTCGCGTATATACCACCACTCCTAAAAAACCAAACTCCGCACTGCGTAAAGTTTGCCGTGTGCGTTTGACTAACGGTTTTGAAGTTACCTCCTACATCGGTGGTGAAGGTCATAACCTGCAGGAACACAGCGTGATCCTGATCCGTGGCGGTCGTGTAAAAGACTTGCCAGGTGTTCGTTACCACACCGTTCGTGGTGCGCTTGACTGCTCCGGCGTTAAAGACCGTAAGCAATCACGTTCCAAATACGGCGTGAAGAAGCCAAAGGCTTAATGGTTCTCCGTTAAGTAAGGCCAAACGTTTTAACTTTAATGTCAAACTCGAACTATAGAGTTTTGGACAACCCTGAATTAACAACGGAGTATTTCCATGCCACGTCGTCGCGTCATTGGTCAGCGTAAAATTCTGCCGGATCCTAAGTTCGGATCAGAACTGCTGGCTAAATTTGTAAACATCCTGATGGTAGATGGTAAAAAATCTACCGCAGAAGCAATCGTATATACCGCGCTGGAGACCCTGGCTCAGCGTTCTGGTAAAAACGAACTGGAAGCTTTTGAAGTAGCCCTGGACAACGTCCGCCCAACCGTCGAAGTTAAATCCCGTCGCGTTGGTGGTTCTACTTATCAGGTACCAGTAGAAGTCCGTCCGGTTCGTCGTAATGCTCTGGCAATGCGTTGGATCGTTGAAGCTGCTCGTAAACGCGGTGATAAATCCATGGCTCTGCGCCTGGCGAACGAACTTTCTGATGCTGCAGAAAACAAAGGTACTGCAGTTAAGAAACGTGAAGACGTTCACCGTATGGCCGAAGCCAACAAGGCGTTCGCTCACTATCGTTGGTAATCCCTTCATAGTGTTAGTCACCAAGCGGGCGCTTCAAGCAAGCCGCCCGCTATGGGTAACTTAACTTGAACGTCCTAGGAATAGAGGAATCAAATGGCTCGTACAACACCCATTGCCCGCTACCGTAATATCGGTATCAGCGCACACATCGACGCCGGTAAGACTACTACTACCGAACGTATCCTTTTCTACACCGGTGTAAACCATAAAATCGGTGAAGTTCATGACGGCGCTGCCACCATGGACTGGATGGAACAGGAACAAGAACGTGGTATCACCATCACTTCCGCTGCAACTACTGCGTTCTGGTCAGGTATGGCTAAGCAGTATGAACCGCATCGCGTAAACATCATCGACACCCCAGGGCACGTTGACTTCACCATCGAAGTTGAACGTTCTATGCGTGTTCTTGACGGTGCGGTAATGGTTTACTGCGCGGTTGGTGGTGTTCAGCCACAGTCTGAAACCGTATGGCGTCAGGCTAACAAATACAAAGTTCCACGCATTGCGTTCGTTAACAAAATGGACCGCATGGGTGCTAACTTCCTGAAAGTTGTAGGCCAGATTAAATCCCGTCTGGGCGCGAACGCTGTTCCGCTTCAGTTGGCAATTGGCGCTGAAGAAGGTTTCACCGGTGTTGTTGACCTGGTGAAAATGAAAGCGATCAACTGGAACGATGCCGATCAGGGCGTGACCTTCGAATACGAAGAAATCCCTGCTGATATGGTTGAGCTGGCGGCCGAATGGCACCAGAATCTGGTTGAATCTGCAGCAGAAGCTTCTGAAGAGCTGATGGATAAATACTTGGGCGGCGAAGAGCTGACCGAGGAAGAAATCAAAACTGCCCTGCGTTCACGCGTACTGCGTAACGAGATTATTCTTGTTACTTGTGGTTCTGCATTTAAGAACAAAGGTGTTCAGGCGATGCTGGATGCGGTAATTGATTACCTGCCATCACCGACTGACGTACCTGCAATCAACGGTATGCTGGACGACGGTAAAGATACTCCGGCTGAGCGTCACGCGAGCGATGAAGAGCCATTTGCTGCTCTGGCGTTCAAAATTGCTACCGACCCGTTTGTTGGTAACCTGACGTTCTTCCGCGTGTACTCTGGTGTTGTTAACTCAGGTGATACCGTCTTTAACCCGGTAAAATCGGCACGTGAGCGTTTTGGTCGTATCGTTCAGATGCACGCTAACAAGCGTGAAGAGATCAAAGAAGTTCGCGCAGGCGACATTGCTGCGGCAATCGGCCTGAAAGACGTGACTACTGGTGACACCATTTGTGATCCGGATAACGTGATCATTCTGGAGCGTATGGAATTCCCTGAACCGGTAATCTCCATCGCAGTAGAACCGAAAACCAAAGCTGACCAAGAAAAAATGGGTCTGGCTCTGGGCCGTCTGGCTAAAGAAGACCCATCATTCCGCGTATGGACTGATGAAGAATCTAACCAGACCATCATCGCAGGTATGGGTGAGCTGCACCTCGACATCATCGTTGACCGCATGAAGCGTGAATTCAACGTTGAAGCGAACGTCGGTAAACCTCAGGTTGCTTATCGTGAAGCGATTCGCACGAAAGTTACTGATATCGAAGGTAAACACGCCAAGCAGTCTGGTGGTCGTGGTCAGTATGGTCATGTTGTTATCGACATGTACCCACTGGAGCCGGGCTCAAATCCGAAAGGTTACGAGTTCATCAACGACATCAAAGGTGGTGTAATTCCTGGCGAATACATCCCTGCCGTTGATAAAGGTATCCAGGAGCAGCTGAAATCTGGTCCACTGGCTGGTTATCCGGTAGTTGACCTCGGCGTGCGTCTGCACTTCGGTTCTTACCATGACGTTGACTCCTCTGAGCTGGCGTTTAAACTGGCCGCTTCTCTCGCCTTCAAAGATGGCTTTAAGAAAGCGAAACCAGTTCTGCTTGAACCTATCATGAAGGTTGAAGTTGAAACTCCAGAAGAGAACACTGGTGACGTTATCGGTGACCTTAGCCGTCGTCGTGGCCAGCTGAAAGGTCAGGAATCTAACGCTACTGGCGTTCAGATTCACGCTGAAGTGCCGTTGTCTGAAATGTTCGGATACGCAACTCAGCTGCGTTCTCTGACCAAAGGTCGTGCATCTTACTCCATGGAATTCCTGAAGTATGATGATGCGCCGAACAACGTTGCTCAGGCCGTTATTGAAGCTCGTGGCAAATAAGCTACTAGTTTAAAACATTGATCCCGTGCTCTCTCTATGAAGGGAGAGCACAAGAGTAAGGAATAAAGCCGTGTCTAAAGAAAAATTTGAACGTACAAAACCGCACGTTAACGTTGGTACAATCGGCCACGTTGACCACGGTAAAACTACCCTGACTGCTGCAATCACTACCGTTCTGGCTAAAACCTACGGTGGTTCTGCACGTGCATTCGACCAGATCGATAACGCGCCAGAAGAAAAAGCACGTGGTATCACCATCAACACTTCTCACGTTGAATATGACACCCCGTCACGTCACTACGCGCACGTTGACTGCCCAGGGCATGCTGACTACGTTAAAAACATGATCACCGGTGCTGCGCAGATGGACGGCGCTATCTTGGTTGTTGCTGCGACTGACGGCCCTATGCCTCAGACTCGTGAGCACATCCTGCTGGGTCGTCAGGTTGGCGTTCCTTTCATCATCGTATTCCTGAACAAATGCGACATGGTTGATGATGAAGAGCTGCTGGAACTGGTAGAAATGGAAGTTCGTGAACTTCTGTCTCAGTACGACTTCCCAGGCGATGATACTCCAATCATCCGTGGTTCTGCTCTGAAAGCGCTGGAAGGCGAAGCTGAGTGGGAAGCTAAGATCGTAGAACTGGCTGAAACTCTGGATTCTTACATCCCAGAACCAGAACGTGCTATCGACAAGCCATTCCTGTTGCCAATCGAAGACGTATTCTCTATCTCTGGCCGTGGTACTGTTGTTACCGGTCGTGTAGAGCGCGGTATCGTTAAAGTTGGTGAAGAAGTTGAGATCGTTGGTATCAAAGATACCGTTAAATCAACTTGTACCGGCGTTGAAATGTTCCGTAAACTGCTGGACGAAGGTCGTGCAGGCGAGAACGTTGGTGTTCTGCTGCGTGGTATCAAGCGTGAAGACATCGAACGTGGTCAGGTTCTGGCTAAACCAGGCTCTATCAAACCACACACCAAGTTCGAGTCAGAAGTTTATATTCTGAGCAAAGATGAAGGCGGCCGTCATACTCCGTTCTTCAAAGGCTACCGTCCACAGTTCTACTTCCGTACAACTGACGTGACCGGTACCATCGAACTGCCAGAAGGCGTGGAAATGGTAATGCCAGGCGATAACATCAAAATGATCGTTACCCTGATCCACCCAATCGCAATGGACGATGGTCTGCGTTTCGCAATCCGCGAAGGCGGCCGTACCGTTGGTGCTGGTGTTGTTGCTAAGGTAATGAGCTAATATTTAGCTTCTGAACTGAATGCAATAAAAGGGCGCTTAGGCGCCCTTTTTTATTACAAGAAAAACATGTGTTGTTTCAAGTTAGTACATATTATAAGCAAGAAAACAAGATGCCTTTATTGAAATGATAACGTTTATTATTTAGACTATTATTATCAAATCAATAAAGAGTAGAATATGTACGTTTGCTTATGTAATGGGATTTCGGACAAAACGATACGTCATGCAATCCGCAAATATCAGCCGAGCACTCTTCATCATTTACGCAAAATAGTTCCATTCGGATCTGAATGCGGCAAATGTATTCGTCAGGCTCGAGAGATTTTCGATGAGGAAACCACGGTACTTCAAAGTAACTTCATAAACGTGGCATAAAAATAGGGTTATTTTTTGACTCTTCAGTCTCTGGTTCTACACTAAAAGAACTGGAAGCGGAGGGTTTTGTTTATGAAAGGCGATAAAAAGGTTATTGGCCACCTCAATAAGCTACTTGGAAATGAACTTGTAGCCATCAATCAGTATTTCCTTCATGCACGCATGTTCAAAAATTGGGGCCTCACAAGGCTCAATGATATTGAGTACCACGAGTCGATCGATGAGATGAAACATGCCGATCGTTACATCGAAAGGATTCTTTTTTTAGAAGGGCTGCCAAATCTTCAAGATTTAGGGAAACTTAATATTGGAGAAGACGTGGAAGAAATGTTGAGATCCGATCTTAAGTTAGAACTCGATGGTGCAAAAAACTTACGCGAAGGCATAGCTTATGCAGACTCAGTCCATGACTATGTTAGCCGTGATCTCATGATTGAAGTCCTGTCTGACGAAGAAAAGCATATCGACTGGCTGGAAACTGAGTTGGAGCTTATCCAACGTTTGGGTATCCAAAATTACCTACTAGCTCAGGTGAAAGAAGAAGCTTAATTTCCATGATTGCAATATATCGAAAATAACCACCCAGCCGGCGATGGACAAGCAAGGACCAAAAGGTAGAGGGTGGTTCTTTTTCATTGAACAAAACTGTCTTGTAACCCACCAAATAATCCCGCCAAGCGAAGCACTTGCAGATATCAATGCCAAGTTTTCATACCCAGCCCATGCACCAAGCGCGGCTAACAGTTTGGCGTCACCTAATCCGATACCCATCTTTCCAGCCAAATGTTTAGTGATCCAGCCTAGAAGCCAAATAAAGGTATAACCCGTGATTGCACCAGCCACAGCGTGTTCTATTGGAATAGCATGAGTGCAGGCATTAAAACCAAGACCTAGCCAGAGTAGGGGTAATGTAAGTATATCTGGCAAGAGGTAATGCTGAATATCCAAAAGTGACAAGGTGATGAGAAACCAGCTAACTAGCCAAATAATAGGCAAGATTGATAGGCTGATATGAGGCCAGATAGAAATAGCGAGAAAAAATATACCATACCCGATTTGCATCATTAGGTTACCTCTGCAGATAGAAGGCAGAGGCGGAGTGTCAAAAGTGGAAGCAGCATCTGGAGAAAGAAATTGCTTAGGTATGGCACGTCTTGTGACATAAGTAGCGCAACTAGCACAAAAGGCAAATACGACGCTTAGTTCTACACGCACTCCATTGTCTGAAATGACGCATGAATAGATTTCCGCAAGCAATTCCATCTGTATCACCTCCATTCGATATGTGCATCATCATATCTAAGCGTATTGAGCAATAGAGGGTATTTAATTGGAGTCTATGTCACACCGCTGTATGAATTTTATGCAATTCAGGACCTAAACACGTACTCTTACTGCGTATATGTGATAAAAATTGCGCTACACAGTTAGGATAGGGCGGAAGGCTTTCCACTATTTTTGCGCATTTAGGTTGCTTCCTGAGCTGGTTTACGTATAATGCGCGGGCTTACCTAATCTTGGTAAGTCTGATTCTGAATCAGAGATAGTCCTAGACTATCGAACAATACTCCCGATATGGGGGTTATATGTTGAACGATTACACTCCCCCATCAATCGAAATGGGTGTGAGGAGTAATTTTTTACGTTTATAAAATAATTGGAGCTCTGGTCTCATGCAGAACCAAAGAATCCGTATCCGCCTGAAAGCGTTTGATCATCGTCTGATCGATCAATCAACCGCGGAAATCGTCGAGACTGCTAAGCGCACTGGTGCGCAAGTCCGTGGTCCGATCCCGCTGCCGACCCGCAAAGAGCGCTTTACCGTTCTGATTTCTCCGCACGTCAACAAAGACGCGCGCGATCAGTACGAAATTCGCACTCACAAGCGTCTGGTTGACATCGTTGAGCCAACCGAGAAAACCGTTGATGCTCTGATGCGTCTGGATCTGGCTGCTGGTGTAGACGTGCAGATCAGCCTGGGTTAATCAGGTCATTGAACGATTGAGAGGTTGAAACAATGATTGGTTTAGTCGGTAAAAAAGTGGGTATGACCCGCATCTTCACTGAAGATGGCGTATCTATCCCAGTAACCGTTATCGAAATCGAAGCAAACCGTGTTACTCAGGTGAAAAGCCTGGATAACGACGGCTACTGCGCTGTACAGGTAACTACGGGTGCTAAAAAAGCAAACCGTGTATCTAAGCCAGAAGCTGGTCACTTCGCTAAAGCTGGCGTAGAAGCTGGCCGCACCCTGCGCGAATTCCGTCTGAACGAAGGCGAAGAGTTCACCGTAGGTCAGAGCATTAGCGTTGAAATTTTTGCTGACGTTAAAAAAGTTGACGTTACCGGTACTTCTAAAGGTAAAGGTTTTGCTGGCACAGTTAAGCGCTGGAACTTCCGTACCCAAGATGCTACCCATGGTAACTCCTTGTCTCACCGCGTTCCGGGTTCTATCGGTCAGAACCAGACTCCGGGCAAAGTGTTCAAAGGCAAGAAAATGGCAGGCCAACTGGGTAACGAACGCGTAACCGTTCAGAGCCTGGATGTAGTACGTGTTGACGCTGAGCGCAACCTGCTGCTGGTTAAGGGTGCTGTTCCGGGTGCAACCGGTGGCGACCTGATCGTTAAACCAGCTGTTAAGGCGTGAGGAGATAGGAATGGAATTAGTATTGAAAGACGCGCAAAGCGCGCTGACTGTTTCCGAAACTACCTTCGGTCGTGATTTCAACGAAGCGCTGGTACACCAGGTTGTAGTTGCTTATGCAGCTGGTGCCCGTCAAGGTACTCGTGCTCAGAAGACCCGTGCTGAAGTAACTGGTTCAGGCAAAAAACCGTGGCGTCAGAAAGGTACTGGTCGCGCTCGTTCTGGTTCTGTTAAGAGCCCGATCTGGCGTTCCGGTGGCGTTTCATTCGCTGCGAAGCCTCAGGATCACAGTCAAAAAGTTAACAAAAAGATGTACCGCGGCGCGCTGAAAAGCATTCTGTCCGAACTGGTACGTCAAGATCGTCTGATCGTCGTCGAGAAGTTCTCTGTAGAAGCGCCTAAAACTAAGCTGCTGGCACAGAAACTGAAAGACATGGCGCTGGAAGACGTGCTGATTGTAACCGGCGAAGTCGACGAAAATCTGTTCCTGGCCGCTCGCAACCTGTACAAGGTTGATGTGCGTGACGTTACAGGTATCGACCCAGTTAGCTTGATCGCCTTCGACAAAGTGGTTATGACTGCTGACGCTGTGAAGCAAGTTGAGGAGATGCTGGCATGATCCGTGAAGAACGTCTGCTGAAAGTACTGCGCGCGCCGCACGTTTCTGAAAAAGCGTCTATGGTGATGGAAAAAACCAACACCATCGTTCTCAAAGTTGCTAAAGATGCAACTAAAGCAGAAATCAAAGCCGCAGTTAAGAAACTGTTCGAAGTTGAAGTTGATGCAGTTCACACCCTGGTAGTTAAAGGTAAAGTGAAGCGTCACGGTCAGCGTGTTGGTCGTCGTAGCGACTGGAAAAAAGCTTACGTCACCCTGAAAGAAGGCCAGAATCTGGACTTCATCGGCGGCGCAGAGTAAGTCGGAGGAGTAGCGAACAATGGCAATTGTTAAATGTAAACCGACATCTCCGGGTCGTCGCCACGTTGTTAAAGTGGTTAACCCTGAGCTGCACAAGGGCAAACCGTATGCCCCGTTGCTTGAAAAACTGAGCAAATCCGGTGGCCGTAACAACAATGGCCGCATCACCACTCGTCACATCGGTGGTGGTCACAAACAGCATTATCGTCTGGTTGACTTCAAACGCAACAAAGATGGTATTCCTGCTGTTGTTGAGCGTCTGGAATATGATCCGAACCGTTCTGCGAATATCGCACTGGTTCTGTACAAAGACGGCGAACGCCGTTATATCCTGGCGCCTAAAGGCCTGAAAGCGGGTGACCAGATTCAGTCTGGTGTTGATGCTGCTATCAAACCTGGCAACACCTTGCCGATGCGTAACATCCCGGTTGGTTCTACCGTTCATAACGTAGAAATGAAACCAGGCAAAGGTGGTCAGCTAGCTCGTTCTGCTGGCGCATACGTTCAGATCGTTGCTCGCGATGGTGCATATGTCACCCTGCGTCTGCGTTCTGGTGAAATGCGTAAAATCCCATCCGACTGCCGTGCTACCTTAGGCGAAGTTGGTAACGCTGAGCATATGCTGCGCGTTCTGGGTAAAGCAGGTGCAAGCCGCTGGCGTGGTGTTCGTCCTACCGTTCGCGGTACTGCGATGAACCCAGTCGACCATCCACACGGTGGTGGTGAAGGTCGTAACTTTGGTAAGCACCCTGTTTCCCCATGGGGCCTGCAGACCAAAGGTAAGAAGACCCGCAGCAACAAGCGTACTGATAAATTCATCGTACGTCGCCGTAGTAAAAAATAATTAGAGGATAAGCCATGCCACGTTCTCTCAAGAAAGGTCCTTTCATTGACCTGCACTTGCTGAAGAAGGTAGAGAAAGCGGTGGAAAGCGGAGACAAAAAGCCTATTAAGACTTGGTCCCGTCGTTCAACGGTCTTTCCAAACATGATCGGTTTGACCATCGCTGTCCATAATGGTCGTCAGCACGTTCCAGTATTTGTAGCCGATGAAATGGTCGGTCACAAGTTAGGTGAATTCGCGCCGACTCGTACTTATCGCGGCCATGCGGCTGATAAAAAAGCTAAAAAGCGCTAAGGTAGGAGGAAGAGATGGAAACTATCGCTAAACATCGCCACGCTCGTTCTTCTGCTCAGAAGGTTCGCCTCGTTGCTGACCTGATCCGCGGTAAGAAAGTGTCGCAAGCTCTGGAAACTTTAGCCTACACCAACAAGAAAGCTGCTGGTCTGGTTAAGAAAGTACTTGAGTCTGCTATTGCTAACGCAGAACACAACGATGGCGCTGACATCGATGATCTGAAAGTGACGAAAATCTTCGTCGACGAAGGCCCAAGCATGAAGCGCATTATGCCGCGTGCTAAAGGTCGTGCAGATCGTATCCTGAAGCGCACCAGCCACATTACAGTGGTTGTGTCCGATCGCTGAGACTCTGGAGACTAGCAATGGGTCAGAAAGTACATCCTAATGGTATTCGCCTGGGTATTGTCAAACCTTGGAACTCTACTTGGTTCGCGAATACCAAAGAGTTCGCTGACAACCTGGACAGCGACTTTAAAGTTCGTCAATTCCTGACTAAGGAACTGGCGAAAGCTTCCGTTTCTCGCATCGTTATCGAGCGTCCTGCGAAGAGCATCCGTGTGACTATTCACACTGCTCGTCCAGGCATCGTTATCGGCAAGAAAGGTGAAGATGTCGAAAAACTGCGTAAGGTCGTAGCGGATATCGCTGGCGTTCCTGCGCAAATCAATATCGCCGAAGTTCGTAAACCAGAACTGGACGCAAAATTGGTTGCTGATAGCATCACTTCACAGCTGGAACGTCGTGTTATGTTCCGTCGTGCTATGAAGCGTGCTGTACAGAACGCAATGCGTCTGGGCGCTAAAGGTATTAAAGTTGAAGTAAGCGGCCGCCTTGGCGGTGCTGAAATCGCGCGTACCGAATGGTACCGTGAAGGTCGTGTTCCGTTGCATACTCTGCGTGCGGATATCGATTACAACACCTCTGAAGCGCACACCACTTATGGTGTAATCGGCGTTAAGGTATGGATCTTCAAAGGTGAGATCCTGGGTGGTATGGCTGCAGTTGAACAACCGGAAAAACCGGCTGCTCAACCTAAAAAGCAGCAGCGTAAAGGCCGCAAGTAAGGAGAGTCGCTGAATGTTACAACCAAAGCGTACAAAATTCCGTAAGGTGCACAAAGGCCGCAACCGTGGTCTGGCGCAAGGTACGGATGTTAGCTTCGGCACTTTCGGTCTGAAAGCTGTTGGCCGTGGCCGTCTGACTGCTCGTCAAATCGAAGCAGCTCGTCGTGCGATGACTCGTGCAGTTAAGCGTCAGGGTAAAATCTGGATCCGTGTGTTCCCAGACAAGCCGATCACTGAAAAGCCGCTTGAAGTTCGTATGGGTAAAGGTAAAGGTAACGTAGAGTATTGGGTTGCCTTGATCCAGCCGGGTAAAGTCCTGTACGAAATGGACGGCGTGCCTGAAGAGCTGGCCCGTGAGGCCTTCAAGCTGGCAGCAGCGAAACTGCCTATCAAAACCACCTTTGTAACTAAGACGGTGATGTAATGAAAGCACAAGAGCTGCGTGAGAAAAGTGTTGAAGAGCTGAACACTGAACTGCTGAGCCTGCTGCGTGAGCAATTTAACCTGCGCATGCAAGCGGCAAGCGGTCAGCTGCAACAATCTCACCTGTTGAAGCAAGTGCGTCGTGATGTCGCACGCGTTAAGACTTTACTGACTGAGAAGGCGGGTGCGTAATGACTGATCAAATCCGTACTCTGCAAGGTCGAGTAGTTAGTGACAAAATGGAGAAATCCGTTGTTGTTACGATCGAGCGTATGGTGAAGCACCCAATGTATGGTAAATTCATCAAACGTACGACCAAGCTGCACGTACACGACGAGAACAATGAATGTGGTATCGGTGACGTGGTAGAAATCCGCGAATGCCGTCCACTGTCTAAGACTAAGTCTTGGACACTTGTTCGCGTTGTAGAGAAAGCCGTTCTGTAATACAGTACGCATCTCGAGTACTATAAACGGCTCAAAAACTGAGCCGTTTATTTTTTCTACCCATATTCTGGAAGCGGTGTTATAATGCTGCGCCCTCAATTGTGGGGATTTCAAACGACCCATTCTGGGTCCAAAGTTGTAGTTGACATTAGCGGAGCACTAACATGATCCAAGAACAGACTATGCTGAACGTGGCCGACAACTCCGGTGCACGTCGCGTAATGTGTATCAAGGTTCTAGGTGGCTCGCACCGTCGCTACGCAGGCGTCGGCGACATCATCAAGATCACCATCAAGGAAGCAATTCCTCGTGGCAAGGTCAAGAAAGGCGATGTGCTGAAGGCGGTAGTGGTGCGCACCAAGAAGGGTGTTCGTCGCCCGGACGGTTCTGTCATTCGCTTCGATGGCAATGCTTGTGTTATTTTAAACAATAACTCTGAGCAGCCTATCGGTACGCGTATTTTTGGGCCGGTAACTCGTGAACTGCGTAATGAAAAGTTCATGAAAATTATCTCTCTGGCACCAGAAGTACTCTAAGGAGCGAACCATGGCAGCGAAAATCCGTCGTGATGACGAAGTTATCGTGCTAACCGGTAAAGATAAAGGTAAGCGCGGTAAAGTAAAAAATGTCCTGTCTTCTGGCAAGGTCATCGTTGAAGGAATTAATCTGGTTAAGAAACATCAGAAGCCGGTTCCGGCCCTGAACCAACCAGGTGGCATTGTTGAAAAAGAAGCTGCTATTCAGGTTTCTAACATTGCTCTCTTCAATGCGGCAACCGGTAAGGCTGACCGTGTAGGCTTTAGATTCGAAGACGGCAAAAAAGTCCGTTTCTTCAAATCTAACAGCGAAACTATCAAGTAATTTGGAGTAGTACGATGGCGAAACTGCATGATTACTACAAAGACGAAGTAGTCAAGCAACTCATGTCTGAGTTCGGCTACAATTCTGTCATGCAAGTCCCACGGGTCGAGAAGATTACCCTGAATATGGGTGTTGGTGAAGCGATCGCTGATAAGAAACTGCTGGATAATGCAGCAGCTGACTTAGCAGCAATCTCCGGTCAAAAGCCGTTGATCACTAAAGCACGCAAATCAGTTGCAGGCTTCAAAATCCGCCAGGGCTATCCGATCGGCTGTAAAGTAACTCTGCGTGGCGAACGCATGTGGGAGTTCTTTGAGCGTCTGATTTCCATTGCTGTACCTCGTATCCGTGACTTCCGTGGCTTGTCTGCTAAGTCATTCGATGGTCGTGGTAACTACAGCATGGGCGTGCGTGAACAGATCATCTTCCCGGAAATCGATTATGATAAAGTCGATCGCGTTCGTGGTTTGGATATTACCATTACCACTACTGCGAAATCCGATGATGAAGGCCGTGCGCTGCTGACTGCTTTCAACTTCCCGTTCCGCAAGTAAGGTAGGGTTACTAATGGCTAAGCAATCCATGAAAGCACGCGAAGTCAAGCGCGTGAAATTAGCTGATAAGTTCTTTGCCAAACGCGTTGAACTGAAAGCGATCATCTCTAACGTGAACGCTTCTGACGAAGATCGTTGGGATGCTGTTCTTAAGCTGCAGACTCTGCCGCGTGATTCCAGCCCGTCCCGTCAGCGTAACCGCTGCCGTCAAACTGGCCGTCCGCACGCTTTCCTGCGTAAGTTCGGGTTGAGCCGTATTAAGGTCCGTGAAGCCGCTATGCGCGGTGAAATCCCGGGTCTGAAAAAGGCTAGCTGGTAATTGTCACCAATTGAATCACGGGAGTAAAGACAGATGAGCATGCAAGATCCGATCGCGGATATGCTGACCCGTATCCGTAACGGTCAAGCCGCGAACAAAGTTGCGGTCACCATGCCTTCCTCCAAGCTGAAAGTGGCAATTGCCAACGTGCTGAAGGAAGAAGGTTTTATTGAAGATTTCAAAATCGAAGGCGACACCAAGCCTGTACTGGAATTAGTACTTAAGTACTTCCAGGGCAAGGCAGTGGTAGAAAGCATTCAACGTATCAGCCGTCCAGGTCTGCGCATCTATAAGAAAAAAGATGAGCTGCCAAAAGTTATGGCCGGTTTGGGTATCGCTGTTATTTCTACCTCTAAAGGTGTTATGACTGATCGTGCAGCTCGCCAGGCTGGTCTTGGTGGCGAGATTCTCTGCTACGTAGCTTAATCGGGAGGAAAGAATGTCTCGTGTTGCAAAAGCACCCGTCGTCATTCCTGCCGGCGTAGAGGTCAAACTCAACGGTCAGGTAATTTCGATTAAGGGTAAAAACGGCGAGCTGACTCGTACAGTCCACGACGCCGTTGAAGTTAAGCATGCTGATAACGCACTGACTTTCGCACCACGCGAAGGTTTTGCAAATGCGTGGGCCCAAGCGGGTACCACTCGTGCGCTGCTTAACGCAATGGTTGTTGGTGTTACCGATGGCTTCACTAAGAAGCTTCAGTTGGTAGGTGTCGGTTACCGTGCAGCAGTCAAGGGCAACTCTGTGAATTTAGCTTTAGGCTTTTCTCACCCAGTTGAACATGCTCTGCCAGCAGGTATTACTGCTGAATGCCCGTCCCAGACTGAAATCGTGCTGAAAGGCGCTGATAAGCAGTTAATCGGACAAGTGGCAGCAGATCTGCGCGCTTACCGTCGTCCTGAGCCTTATAAAGGCAAGGGTGTCCGTTACGCCGACGAAGTCGTGCGTACCAAAGAGGCTAAGAAGAAGTAAGGTAACACTATGGATAAGAAATCTGCTCGTATCCGTCGTGCGACCCGCGCACGCCGCAAGCTCAAAGAGCTGGGTGCAACTCGCCTGGTGGTACATCGTACCCCGCGTCATATTTACGCACAGGTAATTGCTCCGAATGGTTCTGAAGTTCTGGTCGCTGCTTCTACTGTAGAAAAAGCAATCAGTGAACAACTGAAATATACTGGGAACAAAGATGCTGCAATCGCTGTAGGTAAAACTATTGCTGAGCGCGCGTTGGAGAAGGGCATCAAAGGCGTATCTTTTGACCGCTCTGGTTTCCAATATCATGGTCGTGTCCAGGCACTGGCAGATGCTGCCCGTGAAGCTGGCCTTCAGTTCTAAGGTAGAGGTGTAAGATGGCTCACATCGAAAAACAAGCTGGCGAACTGCAGGAAAAGCTGATCGCGGTAAATCGCGTATCTAAAACTGTAAAAGGTGGCCGTATTTTTAGCTTCACCGCACTAACTGTAGTGGGTGATGGCAATGGTCGCGTAGGTTTTGGTTACGGTAAAGCGCGTGAAGTTCCAGCAGCGATCCAGAAAGCGATGGAAAAAGCCCGTCGCAACATGATGAATGTCGCGCTGAACAGCGGCACCCTGCAGCACCCTGTTAAAGGTGCTCACACGGGTTCTCGTGTGTTCATGCAGCCGGCTTCCGAAGGTACCGGTATTATTGCCGGTGGTGCAATGCGCGCCGTTCTGGAAGTCGCTGGGGTTCACAACGTTCTAGCTAAGGCCTATGGTTCCACCAACCCAATTAATGTGGTTCGTGCAACTATCGATGGTCTGGCTAGCATGAAGTCCCCAGAAATGGTCGCTGCCAAGCGTGGTAAATCCGTTGAAGAAATTCTGGGGTAATTGACCATGGCAAAGACTATTAAAATAACTCAAACCCGCAGTGCAATCGGTCGTCTGCCGAAACACAAGGCAACGCTGCTTGGCCTGGGTCTGCGTCGTATTGGCCACACCGTAGAGCGCGAGGATACTCCTGCTGTACGTGGTATGGTCAACGCGGTTTCCTACATGGTTAAAGTTGAGGAGTAAGAGATGCGTTTAAATACTCTGTCTCCGGCCGAAGGGTCCAAGCACGCTTCCAAGCGTCTGGGTCGTGGTATCGGTTCTGGCCTGGGTAAAACCGGCGGTCGTGGTCACAAAGGTCAGAAGTCTCGTTCTGGCGGTGGCGTACGTCGTGGTTTCGAAGGTGGTCAGATGCCTCTGTACCGTCGTCTGCCGAAATTCGGCTTTACTTCTCGTAAAGCAATGATCACTGCAGAAGTTCGTCTGTCAGAGATCGCTTTAGTTGAAGGCGATGTTATCGACCTGAACACTCTGAAAGCCGCTAACGTAGTTGGCCCACAGATTGAATTCGCGAAAGTTATGCTTTCTGGTGAAATCAATCGTGCTGTGACTTTGCGTGGCCTTCGTGTCACCAAAGGCGCTCGTGCTGCTATCGAAGCTGCTGGCGGTAAAATTGAGGAATAAGTAGCAGATGGCTAAGCAACCAGGATTAGATTATCAAAGTGCCAAGGGTGGACTTGGCGAACTCAAGCGCAGACTGCTGTTTGTAATTGGGGCGCTCATAGTTTTCCGTATTGGCTCTTTCATTCCGATCCCTGGTATTGATGCCGCTGTACTTGCCAAACTGCTCGAACAGCAGAGAGGCACCATCATTGAAATGTTTAACATGTTCTCTGGTGGTGCTCTCAGCCGTGCTTCTATCTTTGCTCTGGGTATTATGCCGTATATTTCTGCGTCCATTATTATCCAGTTGTTAACGGTGGTTCACCCAGCGTTAGCGGAAATTAAGAAAGAAGGGGAGGCTGGCCGTCGTAAGATTAGTCAGTACACCCGTTACGGTACGCTGGTTTTAGCCATATTCCAGTCGATCGGTATTGCTACCGGTCTTCCGAATATGCCAGGAATGCAAGGCTTGGTTATAAACCCTGGCTTTGCGTTCTACTTCACCGCGGTGGTGAGCTTGGTTACAGGGACTATGTTCCTAATGTGGCTGGGTGAGCAGATAACTGAACGTGGTATCGGCAACGGTATCTCAATCATTATCTTTGCGGGGATTGTAGCGGGTTTACCGCCGGCAATTGGCCATACTATCGAGCAAGCGCGGCAGGGCGACCTGCACTTCCTCCTGTTGCTGTTGGTTGCAGTGTTAGTATTTGCAGTAACCTTCTTCGTTGTTTTCGTAGAACGTGGTCAGCGTCGTATCGTCGTTAACTATGCTAAGCGTCAGCAAGGTCGTCGTGTTTATGCAGCACAGAGCACACATTTACCGTTGAAAGTGAATATGGCTGGTGTAATCCCTGCTATCTTTGCTTCCAGCATTATTCTGTTCCCAGCCACGATTGCATCTTGGTTCGGGGGCGGCACCGGTTGGAACTGGCTGACTACAATTTCGCTGTATTTGCAGCCTGGGCAACCGCTTTATGTGTTACTCTATGCGTCTGCAATCATCTTCTTCTGTTTCTTCTATACGGCGTTGGTTTTCAACCCAAGAGAAACAGCTGATAACCTGAAGAAGTCCGGTGCATTCGTACCAGGAATTCGTCCGGGAGAGCAAACGGCGAAGTATATCGATAAAGTAATGACTCGTTTAACCTTAATTGGTGCGTTGTATATTACCTTTATCTGCCTGATCCCGGAGTTCATGCGTGATGCAATGAAAGTACCATTCTACTTTGGTGGTACATCACTACTCATCGTAGTTGTGGTCATCATGGACTTTATGGCTCAAGTGCAAACTCTAATGATGTCAAGTCAGTATGAGTCTGCATTGAAGAAAGCGAACCTGAAAGGCTATAACCGCTAATCTTGGTGAGTTTGAGAAGTTACGGAGAGTAAAATGAAAGTTCGTGCTTCCGTCAAGAAATTATGTCGTAACTGTAAAATTGTTAAGCGCAACGGTGTTGTGCGTGTGATTTGCAGCGTAGAACCGAAGCATAAACAGCGTCAAGGCTGATTATCTCGCATATTTTTCTTGCAAAGTTGGGTTGAGCTGGCTAGATTAGCCAGCCAATCTTTTGTATGTTGCTACAGTATCATTTGAGTATCCTGAAAACGGGCTTTTCAGAGTGGTACTGTTGTATAAAAATTTAGGAGTGCATAGTGGCCCGTATAGCAGGCATTAACATTCCTGATCAAAAACATACTGTAATCGCATTAACTGCGATCTTCGGTATCGGCAAAACCCGTTCACAGGCTATCTGTGAAGCAACGGGCATTGCTGAAAATGTTAAGATCAGTGAGCTGTCTGAAGAGCAAATCGATAAGCTGCGTGACGAAGTTGCCAAGTACACTGTAGAAGGTGACCTGCGTCGTGAAGTAACCCTGAGCATCAAGCGTCTGATGGATCTTGGTACCTATCGTGGTTTGCGTCATCGTCGTGGTCTACCGGTTCGCGGTCAGCGTACTAAGACCAACGCACGTACCCGTAAGGGTCCGCGTAAACCGATCAAGAAATAATCGGGGTGATTGAATAATGGCAAAGGCACCTATTCGTGCACGTAAGCGTGTAAGAAAGCAAGTCTCTGACGGTGTGGCTCACGTCCATGCTTCTTTCAACAACACCATTGTTACCATTACTGATCGTCAGGGTAACGCACTGGGTTGGGCAACAGCCGGTGGTTCCGGTTTCCGTGGTTCTCGTAAATCCACTCCGTTTGCCGCACAGGTAGCAGCAGAACGTTGCGCCGAAGCAGTAAAAGAGTACGGAATTAAGAATCTGGAAGTTATGGTTAAAGGACCTGGTCCTGGCCGTGAGTCTACTATCCGCGCGTTGAACGCGGCTGGTTTCCGCATCACTAATATTACTGATGTGACTCCGATCCCTCATAACGGTTGTCGTCCGCCGAAGAAACGTCGCGTATAACGTCGTTCCTCGGATTGTTGGAGAAAGAAAATGGCAAGATATTTGGGTCCTAAGCTCAAGCTGAGCCGTCGTGAGGGCACAGACTTATTCCTTAAGTCTGGCGTTCGTGCGATCGATACCAAGTGTAAAATTGAGCAGGCACCTGGCCAGCACGGTGCGCGTAAACCGCGTCTGTCTGACTATGGTGTTCAGTTACGTGAGAAGCAAAAAGTTCGTCGTATCTACGGCGTTCTGGAGCGTCAGTTCCGTAACTATTATAAAGAAGCAGCCCGCCTGAAAGGCAACACTGGTGCAAACCTGTTGCAACTGCTGGAAGGTCGTCTGGACAACGTCGTTTACCGTATGGGCTTCGGCGCCACTCGTGCAGAAGCACGTCAGTTGGTTAGCCATAAAGCAGTCGTAGTAAATGGTCGCGTTGTTAACATCGCTTCTTATCAGGTATCTCCTAATGACGTAGTCAGCGTACGTGAGAAAGCTAAAAAGCAATCTCGTGTGAAGGCCGCTCTGGAGCTGGCTGAGCAGCGTGAAAAGCCGACTTGGCTGGAAGTTGATGCTGCTAAGATGGAAGGTGTGTTCAAACGTAATCCTGAACGTTCCGACCTGTCTGCGGACATTAACGAACACCTGATCGTCGAGCTTTACTCTAAGTAAAGCTTAGTACCAAAGAGAGGACACAATGCAGGGTTCTGTGACAGAGTTTCTAAAACCGCGCCTGGTAGATATCGAGCAACTGAGTTCGACGCACGCCAAGGTGACCCTTGAGCCGTTAGAGCGTGGCTTTGGCCATACTCTTGGTAACGCACTGCGCCGTATTCTGCTTTCATCTATGCCGGGTTGCGCGGTGACCGAGGTTGAGATTGATGGTGTACTACATGAGTACAGCACCAAAGAAGGTGTACAGGAAGATATCCTGGAAATCCTGCTCAACCTGAAAGGGCTGGCGGTGAAAGTTCAAGGCAAAGATGAAGTTATTCTTACCCTGAATAAGTCTGGCATTGGCCCTGTGACTGCAGCCGATATCACCCATGATGGTGATGTCGAAATCGTCAAGCCGCAGCATGTGATCTGCCATCTGACTGATGAAAATGCATCAATTAGTATGCGTATCAAAATTCAGCGTGGTCGTGGTTATGTGCCGGCTTCTGCCCGAATTCATTCGGAAGAAGATGAGCGCCCGATCGGCCGTCTGTTAGTCGATGCTTGCTACAGCCCTGTAGAGCGTATTGCTTACAATGTTGAAGCGGCTCGTGTTGAACAGCGTACCGACCTGGACAAGCTGGTTATCGAGATGGAAACCAATGGTACGATTGATCCGGAAGAATCAATCCGCCGTGCGGCAACTATCTTGGCTGAACAACTTGAAGCTTTCGTTGACCTACGTGATGTGCGTCAGCCGGAAGTTAAAGAAGAGAAGCCGGAGTTCGATCCGATCCTGCTGCGCCCTGTTGACGATCTGGAATTGACTGTCCGCTCTGCTAACTGCCTCAAGGCAGAAGCTATCCACTACATCGGTGATCTAGTACAGCGTACCGAAGTTGAGTTGCTGAAAACGCCGAACTTGGGTAAAAAATCTCTTACTGAGATTAAAGACGTGCTGGCTTCACGTGGTCTGTCTCTGGGCATGCGCCTCGAAAACTGGCCGCCAGCTAGCATTGCTGACGAGTAACTAGGTCACAGGTTAAGGTTTTACTGAGAAGGATAAGGTCATGCGCCATCGTAAGAGTGGTCGTCAACTGAACCGTAACAGCAGCCATCGCCAAGCTATGTTCCGCAATATGGCCGGCTCTTTGGTTCGTCATGAAATCATCAAGACGACCCTGCCGAAAGCGAAAGAGCTGCGTCGCGTGGTTGAGCCGCTGATTACTCTTGCCAAGACCGACAGCGTTGCTAATCGTCGTCTGGCATTCGCCCGTACTCGTGATAACGAGATCGTGGCAAAACTGTTTAACGAGCTAGGCCCGCGTTTCGCGAGCCGCGCCGGTGGTTACACTCGCATTCTGAAGTGTGGCTTCCGTGCAGGCGACAACGCGCCGATGGCTTACATCGAACTCGTTGATCGTTCTGTATCTGATGCAGAAGCGACTGCAGAGTAATCTGTAGGAGCATGAAAATGCCGGGCTTAGGCCCGGCTTTTTTATATCTAAAATTTATCGCCTTTACTTCACCTTCTGCGTATTCCTTCATTTTTTCTGTCATCCTGCTATAAGCTATAGAGATATTCATTTGGATTGAGTGCTATGTTTTTAGTCGATGAATGGGCCGAGCGCCATATTAGTTCAGCGTTGAAGCGCGGTGAGCTTGATAATCTATCTGGTGAGGGTAAGCCTCTATTGCTGGATGATGACTCTCATGTTCCAGCAGACTTACGTGTTGGTTACCGTCTTTTAAAAAATGCGGGATGTTTGCCACCTGAGATCGAGCAAAGAAAGGAAGCCGCAACGCTAGCGTCACTGCTTCGTGGTCTTTCTCGTGAGCATCCTGATTTTATAGAGCTCAATAAAAAATTGGCTGTATTAGAATTTCGTTTACGGCAAGCGGGTATGAGCACGGATTTTTTACATACTGAGTATGCGGATAAATTTACCCAGCATTTTGACCCTGAGTAGAGACAAACTATGTATCGTATCGGACAATTGGCGAAGCTTGCTGGCGTAACTCCAGACACCGTTCGTTATTACGAAAAGCAGAAGATGATGGATCATGAAGTGCGGACAGAAGGCGGGTACCGGCTCTACACCGATCATGATCTTCAACGATTACGTTTTATCCGCTATGCTAAGCAACTTGGTTTTACGCTAGAGTCGATTCGCGAGTTACTCTCGATCCGAGTTGATCCTATGCACCATACTTGCCAAGAATCGAAATCGATCGTTGACGCCAGATTGGCTGAGGTAGAAAGTAAGATTAGTGAGTTGGAACTTATGCGTGGTTCTCTAAAGCGCCTAAGTGATGCGTGCTGTGGAAAAGCGCATACGAGTACCTACTGTTCTATTCTTGAAGCCTTGGAGCAGGGCGCGGCAGAGCGATTGACGCGTATAGATTTACGAGGGGTTTACCCTAAGCCATCATATTGTTAATGAGGAAGTTATTATGACGACTAAATATCAACATACCAAAGGCGTAATTGCTGATAATGCTATTCAGGCTCTTTTACATGATCCATTGTTCAAGCAGCGCGTAGAGAAAAATAACAAAGGCAAAGGTAGCTATAGCCGTAAAGCTAAACATGGCAAAAAAGGCAGCTGGGAGGCTGTAGGCAAACTGCATTAATGATGATGTATTTTACCTACAGCCTTCTGTTTTCTATCAGAAATAAAAAAGCCGCTTTATTAAGCGGCTTTTTTATTAACACCAACAAATTATTTTTGCTGCTGTTTTAGCAGATCGCGAATTTCTGTTAACAGCTTTTCTTCTGTTGTTGGTGCAGGTGGAGCTGCTGGAACGTCTGCTTCCTGACGACGCATTCTGTTCATCAGCTTAATTGCCAAGAAAATAGCGAAAGCGACGATCACAAAATCAAAGATGTTTTGGATAAATTGGCCATAGTTCATGATGACCGCCGGTGTTGCACCTTCTGCGGCACGCATAACCCAATGGAATTGCTTGAAATCAACACCGCCAATGAGCAGGCCTAGTGGGGGCATAATAATATCGGCAACTAAAGATGAGACAATTTTGCCGAAAGCAGCACCGATGATAACACCGACAGCTAAATCAACCACGTTGCCACGCATGGCAAATTCACGAAACTCTTTTAATAAACTCATAGACCACCCCTTATAAAATCAATAACACAAGCTTAACAAACATAGCATTAATTGACAAAACTCAGATGCAAAATTAACAGTCATCAACGCGTCCAAACATGAATACAATGCTGCCACTCATTTGCACGGCTATAAGAAGAATGGGCTTGGCTGGAACAGGCGCTCAACGTCGGTAATAAATTTTTTGTCCGTTAAGAACATGATGACATGGTCGCCTTGTTCAATTTTAGACTCACTATTAGCGATGATCACATCGTCACCACGAACGATAGCCCCGATAGTTGTACCCGGCGGCAGCTTGATTTCCTCGACTCTACGCCCGACGACTTTTGACGTGCTTTCATCACCGTGCGCGATGGCCTCGATAGCTTCAGCAACACCACGGCGCAGCGAGGAAACGCTGACGATATCTGCCTTTCGAACGTGCCCGAGCAGAGCAGAAATAGTAGCTTGCTGTGGTGAGATAGCGATGTCGATAACGCTGCCCTGAACCAAATCTACATAGGCACTTCTTTGAATCAGTACCATGACTTTTTTGGCACCTAAGCGCTTAGCTAACATTGCAGACATGATATTGGCTTCATCATCGTTAGTCAGGGCAATAAATACATCAACCTGATCAATGTGCTCTTCCATCAGCAATTCTTGATCGGAGGCATCGCCGTAGAACACGATGGTGTCATGCAAAATTTCGGCTAATTCAGCAGCACGCTGTTGATTGCGTTCAATCAGCTTCACGCTGTAGTCTTTTTCTAAGCGATGAGCTAAACCTGCGCCGACGTTCCCACCGCCAACAATCATGATGCGCTTATAAGGTTTCTCTAGGCGCTGAAGTTCGCTCATAACGGCGCGGATATGCTGTGATGCGGCAACAAAAAAGACTTCATCACCAGCTTCAATGATTGTAGAACCCTGAGGCCTGATCGGGCGATCTTGACGGAAAATAGCAGCAACGCGCGTATCAATGTGTGGCATATGTTCTTTTAGGGAAGCTAATGCGTTGCCCACCAGTGGGCCACCATAATAGGCTTTTACCACCGCAAGACTGACTTTTCCTTCAGCAAAGTTCACAACCTGCAATGCGCCAGGATACTCGATCAAGCGATAGACATAATCAGTCACCAACTGCTCAGGTGATATGAGATGATCTATAGGAACAGCTTCGGCATTAAACAGACGCTCATTTTCGCGTATGTATTCTGTCGAACGAATACGCGCGATACGGTTTGGTGTATTAAATAGAGAATATGCCACCTGACAGGCAACCATGTTGGTTTCATCAGAACTTGTGACTGCCACAAGCATATCGGCATCATCTGCGCCTGCTTCTCGTAATACGCGCGGGTGAGAACCGTGGCCTTGAACCACTCTAAGATCGAATTTATCCTGCAATTGGCGAAGGCGATCGCTATTTGTATCGACAATAGTTATGTCGTTGTTTTCACCGACCAAGTTTTCTGCCAGTGTGCCGCCCACTTGTCCGGCGCCAAGAATAATTATCTTCATTGTGCTCTCTGTTTTGCGCTATTGATAAGCCTGTGTCGTCCGCAGGCAGACACTGTCATGCTTTAATCAGCTTAGCGTAAAAGAACCCATCACCATCCTGTGTATGGGGAAGATGTTGTAGCCCTGGGTTCTCGTTGTCTCCGGTGGCTACAAGTTTCGCTTCAGGATGGCGGGTAAGGAACTCGCGCATCTGTTGAGCATTTTCTTCAGGTAAAACAGAGCAGGTGGCATACACCATTACTCCGCCTGATTTTAAGCGTGGCCAAATAGCTTCAATGATCTCTTTCTGCAACGCAGCTAGTTCAGCGATATCACGATCGCGGCGTAACCACTTGATATCAGGATGACGACGGATCACACCGGTCGCGGAGCAAGGGGCATCAAGTAAGATGCGATCAAACTGTTTGTCGCCACACCAGCTCTCTGGGTAGCGCCCATCGCCGCATTTCACTTCGGCCTGCTGTTGCAAGCGTTGCAGGTTTTCTTTTACGCGTTTCAGGCGATTTTCATCAACGTCAACGGCAAGCACATGTGCTTTTGGTGCCGCTTCGAGAATATGTGTCGTTTTTCCCCCAGGCGCACAGCATAGATCGAGGATCTGTTCGCCGTTTTGCGGATCAAGGAGATCGACGCAGTGCTGGGCACTAGCGTCTTGTACGGTGACCCATCCTTGTTCAAACCCTGGCAGGCGTCCGACGGGCGAGGCTTCTTCAAGGCAAATAGCATCAGGGAACTGCGGGTGGGCAAAAGCATTAATTTCAGCGTTTGCCAGCAATGCCAGATATTCATCACGGGTGTGGTGAAGGCGATTAACGCGTAGCCACATTGGCGGGCGCTGATTATTGGCATCAACGATAGATTCCCACTGCTCTGGATAAGCTTGCTGCAAGCGTTTCAGTAACCAAGAAGGATGGAGGAAGCGACATTCGTTATTTTGGGAACGTTCTTTGAGCTGATCTTCTTGGCGTTGAAACTGACGTAGTACGCCGTTGATCAATCCTTTCAGCTGCGGCCGTTTTAAAGCTACCGCACCATTTACCGTTTCCGCTAATGCGGCGTGAGGTGGGATGCGAGTATAAACCAGCTGGTAAATGCCCACCATGATGAGGTAATGCAATGAGCGCTGCTTGCCGGTAAGAACCTTAGCCATCAATTGCTGAATATACCATTCAAGCTGAGGTAGAACGCGCAGCACCCCGAAGCAAAGTTCCTGCAGCAGTGCGCGATCTTTTTCACTGACTTCTTTGCTCAGTGCTGGAAGAACCGTGCTAAGGGATTGCCCTTGATCGAGTACCGAACTGAGAGCTTTAGCAGCAATAGCACGCAAATTATAAGGAGTGTTTTTCATAGCGTAAGGCTGACCATTGCAGCATAAATTAAGAATTTGAATTATTACGCGAAGTTTACCGCGAATAGGGGGCTGGTTTGAAGTTTAGAGACTGTTTTGCGTCAATTTCAAACAAAAAGGGTCCAAGTGGGCCCTTTACGCAATCGTAAATTGCTTACTCGAGACAATTGCCCGGAGTGAACCATTCGCGACGAGAATTCAATAAATCCTGCGCGGACATGCTTTTTTTGCCAGAAGGCTGTAGCTGAGTCATCAGTAAGATACCCTCCGCGGTAGCCACGGCGATGCCCTGTTTATCTGCACTGATGATGGTTCCCGGCGCTTGGTTATGCTCCGCGTCTAATGCTTGAGACTGCCACACTTTTACCGGTTGCTCATCAATCATAAAGAAACTGACAGGCCATGGATTGAAAGAGCGGACGCAACGTTCAAGCTGAACGGCTGAAAGAGTCCAATTCAGACGGGCTTCGTCCTTGCTGAGTTTTTCAGCATAGGTAACTAATGCTTCATCCTGTTTCTCAGGTACAGCAGTTCCATTGGCTAATTGAGTCAGCGTGGTGATGAGGCCCTGTGGGCCTAGATCTGCCAACTTATCGTACAACGTTGCGCTGGTATCTTGAGAGGTAATTGGGCAAGAGACTTTATGCAGCATGTCGCCGGTATCTAGACCTACGTCCATTTGCATAATGGTGACACCGGTTTCTGCATCACCCGCCCAGAGCGCGCGCTGGATAGGCGCTGCGCCACGCCAGCGTGGAAGTAGAGAACCATGTACGTTAATGCAGCCGAGGCGAGGCATGTCTAGCACGGCTTTAGGCAGGATCAAACCATAGGCAACCACGACCATAACATCCGCGTTAAGGTCAGAAACCAGCTTCTGGTTTTCTTCAGGACGTAGTGATGCGGGCTGAAACACAGGCAGATCATGCTGTTGTGCTAATACCTTGACTGGGCTTGGTGTGAGTTTATTGCCGCGTCCAGCAGGGCGATCGGGCTGAGTAAATACACCAACGATTTGATGCTGGGAAGACAAAAGCGCGTCAAGATGACGCGCTGCAAAATCGGGAGTTCCCGCAAAAATAATACGCAAAGAATCAGACAATGTTGTTTCCTGCTAATGATGGACTAATTAGCCTCTGGTTTGCTGTTTATACAGCTTCTCCAGTTTCTGACGGATACGCTGACGCTTCAGAGGCGAGAGGTAATCGACAAATAATTTTCCGATCAAATGATCCATTTCATGCTGAATACAGATAGCGAGCAGATCGTCTGCTTCAAGCTCGAAAGGTTTACCTTCACGATCGAGAGCACGAATTTTGACTCGCTCAGCGCGTGGAACTAATGCACGATGCTCAGGAACAGAGAGGCAACCCTCTTCAATACCCGTTTCACCTTCGCTGGAGAGTAATTCTGGATTGATCAGAACTAAGCGCTGATCGTGGTTTTCAGACACATCAATGACGATAATACGCTGGTGAACGTCTACCTGGGTGGCAGCCAGACCAATACCTTCTTCTGCGTACATGGTGTCAAACATGTCATCAACGATACGCTGAATTTCTGGTGTGACTTCTTTTACCGGCTGCGCCACTGTGCGGAGCCGCTCATCGGGGAAATGTAATACCTGCAATACCGCCATAAATTATTCGATCTGTCTCTGAGTAGTGGAATGATTGTCACTCACTATTCTAGACATTTCCGGCCCTGATTGACAGTATTGTTCACCTATTGAACACATAGGTGCAGGCTGCACAAGGGGCAAACATGGATGTTCAGGAAATATGGCTCCGGCTGAGTCGACTGCAAAAAGTTTCTTTGCCGCAGTGTTTTGCTATTGTGCAGCATTGTTCTGAAGGCAAACCAAACGTTCTCTTGCTGCGAAAACTGGGGTTGACTGAGAACCAAGCGCAGAAATTTCTAGCAGCTGAACATATTGAGGCCGACCTGAACTGGCTTAGCCAGCAGGAAAACGAGCTCATTAGCTGTGATGATCTTCGGTATCCAGAAAAACTGAAAAATATTGCGAGCCCACCGCCGGTTTTATTTGTGAAGGGAAACGCAGAGTGTCTCTCTCAGACCCAAATTGCTATCGTAGGTAGTCGGCGTTATAGCGACTATGGCGAAACATGCGCGACCTATTTTTCCAGTGAGCTTTCAGCTGCGGGGCTAGTAATAACCAGCGGTCTTGCATTAGGTATTGATGGCATTGCGCATCGCGCATGCCTGGAAACTCAGGGAACAACCATTGCTGTACTGGGTTGTGGAATAGCGCGGCTTTATCCTGCCTGTCACGAACATCTTGCGTCACGCATTGTGGCAAACCACGGTGCAATTGTTTCTGAATTTCCTCCCAGCACCAAAGCCAGAGCGGAGTATTTCCCGCGTCGGAACCGTATTATTAGTGGGTTGAGTGAGGGAGTGCTGATTGTTGAGGCCGCAGAGAAAAGTGGCACGCTGATAACTGCTCGTTGTGCCCTCGAGCAGGGAAAGGATGTATTTGCTATCCCTGGTTCTATTGATAACCTGCAAAGCGCAGGTTCCAATTGGCTGATTCAGCAGGGTGCTTATTTAGTGGCGCATCCTAAGGATATTATTGAACAAATTGGTGGCCTGCATTGGTTACCAAGCCCTAGCCCAGAAATTATTTATCCTGAGCAAGACGTTGCGGAATTGCCATTTGCCGAGGTGTTGGCTAACGTAGAATATGAGGTGACATCTGTTGACGTCGTCGCCGAACGTGTCGGCCAACCTGTGCCAGAGATCGCGGTGGCTTTGCTCGATCTGGAGTTAGCAGGATGGATTAAAGCTGTGTCCGGCGGCTATGTCCGACTGAAGAGGGCTAGCCATGTTCGACGTATTAATGTACCTGTTTGAAACCTATATACACACAGCATCTGGGATGCAGGTTGATCAAGATAAGTTAACCGATGATTTAACGCGTGCGGGGTTTGAGCGGGAAGATATATATAGCGCCCTCGGTTGGTTAGAAAAACTTGCTATGATGCAAGAGGCTGACGCTATGCCGTATATTTCATGCGCAGACCCCCATGTCATGCGCATTTATACGGATGATGAGGCCATGCGCCTTGATTGTGCTTGCCGAGGGTTTCTGCTTTTTCTTGAACAAATACAGGTGTTAACTCCAGAAACAAGAGAAATGGTCATTGATCGTGTGATGGCGCTGGATGCGGATCAGTTCGATCTTGAAGACTTGAAATGGGTAGTGCTGATGGTTTTGTTTAATGTACCCGGCCATGAGCACGCCTATGAACAGATGGAAGAACTGCTGTTTGAAGTTAACGAGGGTTACCTGCACTAAATCTGCACTAAAGGGATGCCCTAAGAATTAAGAAACTATTTATGAGTCAGGCAACATTGCTTGCGGTTAAAAATACAGAAAATTGTCCCGAGTGCGGCGCTGAGTTAGTTATGCGCAGCGGCAAACATGGGCCGTTTCTCGGCTGTTCACGCTATCCAGAATGCCAGTTTATCCGCCCGCTTAAACCACAGTCGGATGGACACGTCGTTAAAGTTCTGGACGGCCAACTGTGTCCTAAATGTGGTACAACGCTGGTATTGCGGCAGGGACGTTACGGGATGTTCATTGGCTGCGGTGCCTATCCTGATTGTGACCATACTGAGGTTATCGATAAACCGGATAACACCTCTATTACTTGTCCTCAGTGTCAACAAGGGCAGCTACTTCAACGAAAATCCCGTTATGGCAAAATTTTTCATGCCTGCGATCGATATCCAGAGTGTCAGTTCGCGATAAATCTAAAACCTATTGAGGGGGTATGTGGCTATTGTCACTATCCGCTGTTAGTAGAAAAGCGAACTGCACAGGGCGTTAAACTATTTTGTGCAAGCAAACTCTGCGGCAAAGCCGTGGTAAACGAATAGAAGATAATGAATAAAGAACAAAATACATCGCTAGAAAATGTACTGAATGCGCTAAAAAATAAAAAAGTTGTGGCGTACCCTACCGAGGCTGTTTTTGGCTTGGGCTGCGATCCTGATAGTGAACGCGCCGTGCATGCATTACTCGACCTAAAACAACGGACATGGGAAAAAGGTCTGATCCTGATTGCCGCTAATTATGAGCAGCTATTGTCGTATGTCGATGATGCCAAATTGTCGGGTGAAAGACGCGCAGAGGTCTTTTCTTATTGGCCAGGGCCTGTAACGTGGGTGATGCCTGCCAAAAGCTCTACACCAAAGTGGCTTACTGGCCGCTTCTCAACGATAGCCGTTCGAGTTAGCGACCATCCATTGGTGCAAACCTTATGTACGCAGTTTGGTAAACCGCTGGTATCGACAAGCGCCAACCTCAGTGGCCTAGAACCTTGTCGCACGGCCCAAGAGGTTCGTATGCAGTTTGGTAACTCCTTCCCTGTTGTTGACGCTGGTGTTGGTGGGCGCTTGAACCCATCCGAAATCCGTGATGCGTTGACCGGCGAATTGTTCAGACAAGGATAATGGTGATGAAGCAGTTTGCCGTCTTCGGTAATCCGATTAAACACAGTAAGTCGCCACGCATCCATCATCTGTTTAGCCAGCAGACTGGGATTGAGCTTAATTATGAAACTCGGCTTGCTCCACTTGATGACTTTCAGAAAAGTATCCAGTTGTTCTTTGCTGGTGGCGCTATTGGGGCAAACATTACTACCCCTTTCAAAGAGCAAGCTTATGAACTCGCAGATGAGCTAACGGAAAGAGCCTCATTGGCGGGGGCGGTTAACACGCTTAAGTTATTAGACGATGGCCGATTGTTGGGGGATAACACTGACGGTATAGGTTTGCTTAGCGATCTTGAACGTTTAGGCATGATTGCTCCTCAGGCAAAAGTTTTGCTGTTAGGGGCTGGTGGCGCAGCTCGAGGAGTTATCCAACCGATTCTCTCTTTAGACTGTGACCTCACGATAGCTAATAGAACCGATAGCCGTGCTCAAGAGTTGGCAAACGTGTTTAGCCATTTGGGAAATATTGATGCCGTAGAGTTTGGTGCGCTATCAACAAGACGCTTTGATCTGATTATCAATGCAACAGCTTCGGGTATTCATGGCGAAATCCCGCAAATACCCGCAGAGGTTATTGATGAGAACACGGCCTGTTATGACATGTTCTATCAGAAAGGGCTTACACCTTTCTTAGCTTGGGCGAAAGCACAAGGTGCGCATCAGCTAGCCGATGGGTTTGGCATGTTGGTGGGGCAGGCTGCTCATGCATTCTTATTGTGGAATGATGTGATGCCTGAAATCTCACCGGTGCTGCAAATCATGCGTGATGAATCGGCGTTATGAATCAAGCGATACAGTTTCCCGATCAAGAAGAATGGGATGCGAATAAGAGAGCCGTATTATTCCCTGCAACAATAAACGGCTTTCAAATATGTTGTGCTATCTATATAGAAGAGCTTAAGCGCATGTCAAAGGATCGACAGAATGTTGATCCTTTGATTCTTTTTAGATCGCTGCGTTGGGATCTTGAAGATATAGCAGAACACAAGATCCTGAATGAAGACTATAGCGAAGATGGTTGGGTATGGATCTCTGGTTGAGAGAGATAGTCGTCTTTCCAACGGACATAGTTATTCGCTGAATACAGCAACCCTGCTTTTTCTTCTTCTGTTAATAGGCGAACTTGCCGGGCAGGGCTGCCAAAATACATATACCCACTCTCTAAGCGTTTGCCTGGCGAAACTAAACTACCTGCCCCAATGATCACATCGTCTTCTACTATTGCACCATCCAAAATGATGCTCCCCATACCAATAAGTACTCTATCGCCGATGGTACAGCCGTGAAGCATGGCTTTATGACCTACGGTGACATCCTCTCCGATGATCGTAGGTAGGCCTTCAGGGTTGCTCGCCGATTTATGGGTGACGTGAATAACCGTCCCATCCTGAATATTGGAGCGAGCTCCAATGGAAACATAGTTAACATCTCCTCGGATCGCGACTAGGGGCCAGATACTTACGTCATCTGCCAGATCTACTGCACCAATTATTGTGCTGGTGGGATCAATAAATACACGATTTTCGATCTTTGGGTGTAAAGAGAGATAGGGACGGATAGAAAAAGACATAAAAAGGACGCCAAAAGAAGAATGGATATAGCCAATACTATCGCGCACAAGTGAAAACTCAACTGATGGATCCTTATATCTGTGGATAAACTTGTGCACAAATGGGTATAAAGCGGGGTTTTGCTGTGGAATGCAGCAAACGATCAATTTAATGGAAATTAAGGGTTGTCAGCCCGCGAGAACTCCCTATAATGCGCCTCCATCGACACGGAACATGTGAATTACTTCACACCGTATCGGCGGTTTCGATAAGAAATCGCAAGAGAAAAAATCCTGAAATTTAGGGTTGACTCTGAAAGAGGAAAGCGTATTATACGCCACCTCGAGTTAGCAAGCTTAGTCTCCTAACTCACTGCTCTTTAACAATTTATCAGACAATCTGTGTGGGCACTCACAAGACAATATCTAACGTCCTCGGACGATAAAATATTAAAGTCTTGAAGAGTGACCAAGCAGTAATTCATTTAGTTGAATTATTACGAAAGTTAATTTTCGAGCATCGCTTAACTTGTTTAAGCAAATCAAGCTTTTAATTGAAGAGTTTGATCATGGCTCAGATTGAACGCTGGCGGCAGGCCTAACACATGCAAGTCGAGCGGTAGCACAAGAGAGCTTGCTCTCTGGGTGACGAGCGGCGGACGGGTGAGTAATGTCTGGGAAACTGCCTGATGGAGGGGGATAACTACTGGAAACGGTAGCTAATACCGCATGACGTCTTCGGACCAAAGTGGGGGACCTTCGGGCCTCACGCCATCAGATGTGCCCAGATGGGATTAGCTAGTAGGTGGGGTAATGGCTCACCTAGGCGACGATCTCTAGCTGGTCTGAGAGGATGACCAGCCACACTGGAACTGAGACACGGTCCAGACTCCTACGGGAGGCAGCAGTGGGGAATATTGCACAATGGGCGCAAGCCTGATGCAGCCATGCCGCGTGTATGAAGAAGGCCTTCGGGTTGTAAAGTACTTTCAGCGAGGAGGAAGGCATTGTGGTTAATAACCGCAGTGATTGACGTTACTCGCAGAAGAAGCACCGGCTAACTCCGTGCCAGCAGCCGCGGTAATACGGAGGGTGCAAGCGTTAATCGGAATTACTGGGCGTAAAGCGCACGCAGGCGGTTGATTAAGTCAGATGTGAAATCCCCGAGCTTAACTTGGGAACTGCATTTGAAACTGGTCAGCTAGAGTCTTGTAGAGGGGGGTAGAATTCCAGGTGTAGCGGTGAAATGCGTAGAGATCTGGAGGAATACCGGTGGCGAAGGCGGCCCCCTGGACAAAGACTGACGCTCAGGTGCGAAAGCGTGGGGAGCAAACAGGATTAGATACCCTGGTAGTCCACGCTGTAAACGATGTCGACTTGGAGGTTGTGCCCTTGAGGCGTGGCTTCCGGAGCTAACGCGTTAAGTCGACCGCCTGGGGAGTACGGCCGCAAGGTTAAAACTCAAATGAATTGACGGGGGCCCGCACAAGCGGTGGAGCATGTGGTTTAATTCGATGCAACGCGAAGAACCTTACCTACTCTTGACATCCAGAGAACTTAGCAGAGATGCTTTGGTGCCTTCGGGAACTCTGAGACAGGTGCTGCATGGCTGTCGTCAGCTCGTGTTGTGAAATGTTGGGTTAAGTCCCGCAACGAGCGCAACCCTTATCCTTTGTTGCCAGCACGTAATGGTGGGAACTCAAAGGAGACTGCCGGTGATAAACCGGAGGAAGGTGGGGATGACGTCAAGTCATCATGGCCCTTACGAGTAGGGCTACACACGTGCTACAATGGCATATACAAAGAGAAGCGAACTCGCGAGAGCAAGCGGACCTCATAAAGTATGTCGTAGTCCGGATTGGAGTCTGCAACTCGACTCCATGAAGTCGGAATCGCTAGTAATCGTAGATCAGAATGCTACGGTGAATACGTTCCCGGGCCTTGTACACACCGCCCGTCACACCATGGGAGTGGGTTGCAAAAGAAGTAGGTAGCTTAACCTTCGGGAGGGCGCTTACCACTTTGTGATTCATGACTGGGGTGAAGTCGTAACAAGGTAACCGTAGGGGAACCTGCGGTTGGATCACCTCCTTACCTAAAGATAGCGTTAAGTGCAGTGTCCACACAGATTGTCTGATGAAATTAATGAGCAAGAGCACCTGTTGATGTTGTGAGTTTTAAGACTCATGCTGATACGAAACGAGAAAGCGCAAGCTTTGTCGGTATTTTCGTGTCCCCATCGTCTAGAGGCCTAGGACACTGCCCTTTCACGGCTGTAACAGGGGTTCGAATCCCCTTGGGGACGCCATTCCGATAATGAGTGAAAGACATTATCACCTGAATATCTTAAAGATGACTTTATTAAGTCGTGTTTAAGATATTGCTCTTTAACAATCTGGAACAAGCTGAAATTTGAAAGCTTAAGCAACTGTGAGACACACTGACACAGTTTGCATTAAGCAGTCTCTCAATTTTTTGCAATCTTGAATGCTGTCTTGAACCGGTTCGTAACCGTGTTCACTAAAAAGACACCTTCGGGTTGTGAGGTTAAGTGACTAAGCGTACACGGTGGATGCCTAGGCAGTCAGAGGCGATGAAGGACGTGCTAATCTGCGATAAGCGTCGGTAAGCTGATATGAAGCGTTATAACCGACGATTTCCGAATGGGGAAACCCAGTGTGATTCGTCACACTATCGTTAAGTGAATACATAGCTTAACGAAGCGAACCAGGGGAACTGAAACATCTAAGTACCCTGAGGAAAAGAAATCAACCGAGATTCCCCTAGTAGCGGCGAGCGAACGGGGAACAGCCCAGAACCTTAATCAGCGTATGTGTCAGAGGAACGGTCTGGAAAGTCCGGCGATACAGGGTGATAGCCCCGTACTTGAAAATGCATATGTTGTGAGTTCGATGAGTAGGGCGGGACACGTGACATCCTGTCTGAATATGGGGGGACCATCCTCCAAGGCTAAATACTCCTGACTGACCGATAGTGAACCAGTACCGTGAGGGAAAGGCGAAAAGAACCCCGGCGAGGGGAGTGAAATAGAACCTGAAACCGTGTACGTACAAGCAGTGGGAGCCTCTTTTATGGGGTGACTGCGTACCTTTTGTATAATGGGTCAGCGACTTATATTTTGTAGCAAGGTTAACCGAATAGGGGAGCCGTAGGGAAACCGAGTCTTAACTGGGCGTCAAGTTGCAAGGTATAGACCCGAAACCCGGTGATCTAGCCATGGGCAGGTTGAAGGTTGGGTAACACTAACTGGAGGACCGAACCGACTAATGTTGAAAAATTAGCGGATGACTTGTGGCTGGGGGTGAAAGGCCAATCAAACCGGGAGATAGCTGGTTCTCCCCGAAAGCTATTTAGGTAGCGCCTCGTGAACTCATCTTCGGGGGTAGAGCACTGTTTCGACTAGGGGGTCATCCCGACTTACCAACTCGATGCAAACTACGAATACCGAAGAATGTTATCACGGGAGACACACGGCGGGTGCTAACGTCCGTCGTGAAGAGGGAAACAACCCAGACCGCCAGCTAAGGTCCCAAAGTCATAGTTAAGTGGGAAACGATGTGGGAAGGCATAGACAGCCAGGATGTTGGCTTAGAAGCAGCCATCATTTAAAGAAAGCGTAATAGCTCACTGGTCGAGTCGGCCTGCGCGGAAGATGTAACGGGGCTAAACTATGCACCGAAGCTGCGGCAGCGACACTTAGGTGTTGTTGGGTAGGGGAGCGTTCTGTAAGCCGTTGAAGGTGGCCTGTGAGGGTTGCTGGAGGTATCAGAAGTGCGAATGCTGACATAAGTAACGATAAAGCGGGTGAAAAACCCGCTCGCCGGAAGACCAAGGGTTCCTGTCCAACGTTAATCGGGGCAGGGTGAGTCGACCCCTAAGGCGAGGCCGAAAGGCGTAGTCGATGGGAAACAGGTTAATATTCCTGTACTCGGTGTTACTGCGAAGGGGGGACGGAGAAGGCTAGGCTATCCGGGCGACGGTTGTCCCGGTTTAAGCGTGTAGGGGGAAAGCATTGGTAAATCCGTGCTTTTATCAACCCTGAGGCGTGATGACGAGTCACTACGGTGATGAAGTAGTTGATGCCAAGCTTCCAGGAAAAGCCTCTAAGCTCTAGGTAACATTGAATCGTACCCCAAACCGACACAGGTGGTCAGGTAGAGAATACCAAGGCGCTTGAGAGAACTCGGGTGAAGGAACTAGGCAAAATGGTGCCGTAACTTCGGGAGAAGGCACGCTGGCGCGTAGGTGAAGTCCCTTGCGGATGGAGCTGAAGCCAGTCGAAGATACCAGCTGGCTGCAACTGTTTAATAAAAACACAGCACTGTGCAAACACGAAAGTGGACGTATACGGTGTGACGCCTGCCCGGTGCTGGAAGGTTAATTGATGGGGTCAGCCGCAAGGCGAAGCTCTTGATCGAAGCCCCAGTAAACGGCGGCCGTAACTATAACGGTCCTAAGGTAGCGAAATTCCTTGTCGGGTAAGTTCCGACCTGCACGAATGGCGTAATGATGGCCAGGCTGTCTCCACCCGAGACTCAGTGAAATTGAACTCGCTGTGAAGATGCAGTGTACCCGCGGCAAGACGGAAAGACCCCGTGAACCTTTACTATAGCTTGACACTGAACATTGAGCCTTGATGTGTAGGATAGGTGGGAGGCTTTGAAGCGTGGACGCCAGTCTGCGTGGAGCCAACCTTGAAATACCACCCTTTAATGTTTGATGTTCTAACTCCGGTCCCTAATCGGGATTGAGGACAGTGTCTGGTGGGTAGTTTGACTGGGGCGGTCTCCTCCTAAAGAGTAACGGAGGAGCACGAAGGTTAGCTAATCACGGTCGGACATCGTGAGGTTAGTGCAATGGCATAAGCTAGCTTGACTGCGAGAGTGACGGCTCGAGCAGGTACGAAAGTAGGTCATAGTGATCCGGTGGTTCTGAATGGAAGGGCCATCGCTCAACGGATAAAAGGTACTCCGGGGATAACAGGCTGATACCGCCCAAGAGTTCATATCGACGGCGGTGTTTGGCACCTCGATGTCGGCTCATCACATCCTGGGGCTGAAGTAGGTCCCAAGGGTATGGCTGTTCGCCATTTAAAGTGGTACGCGAGCTGGGTTTAGAACGTCGTGAGACAGTTCGGTCCCTATCTGCCGTGGGCGTTGGAAGATTGAGAGGGGCTGCTCCTAGTACGAGAGGACCGGAGTGGACGCATCACTGGTGTTCGGGTTGTCATGCCAATGGCATTGCCCGGTAGCTAAATGCGGAAAAGATAAGCGCTGAAAGCATCTAAGCGCGAAACTTGCCTCGAGATGAGTCTTCCCTGAGACCTTGAGTCTCCTAAAGGAACGTTTAAGACTAAGACGTTGATAGGCTGGGTGTGTAAGCGTAGCGATACGTTGAGCTAACCAGTACTAATGATCCGTGAGGCTTAACCTTACAACACCGAAGGTGTTTTAAGACGCAGAGACGCGAAAACACAAAGAGTAGGCTTGTGAACAGATTGGTTTGTATGGCTAGCTGTAGAAATACAGAGAGCGGTACAAATAACAGAATATGCCTGGCGGCGATAGCGCGGTGGTCCCACCTGACCCCATGCCGAACTCAGAAGTGAAACGCCGTAGCGCCGATGGTAGTGTGGGGTCTCCCCATGCGAGAGTAGGGAACTGCCAGGCTTTAAATCAAGTAAAGAACCTCAGTCGAAAGACTGGGGTTTTTTGCTATGGGAATTTTGAAAATTTTATCAAATAAATAACCGCTAACACGGCTATTTCCCCTCCAATATCACAAAAAACTCTGCAAGTGACCGATGATTTTTTCATTGGTTAGTTGGCTATTGAAGTCTTTATTTAACCAATATATAACAATTAACTTACATTGAAGCGCGTGGCGACATGACCACCGCACACTTTTACCTCTGTAGGGATATTGTTATGGCAGATACCACCCCGTCGCTGACGGAGCAACAACCTGACGATCATGACACGCGTAAGCGTATTTTGGCGATTGTTGGCGCATCATCAGGCAACCTCGTCGAATGGTTCGATTTTTACGTATACTCGTTCTGTGCATTGTATTTTGCTCCCGTATTTTTCCCCAGTGGGGACTCCACGACTCAACTCCTACAAACCGCTGGCGTGTTCGCGGCAGGTTTTCTTATGCGCCCAATCGGTGGGTGGATGTTCGGCTATATTGCAGACAAACATGGCCGCCGAACATCAATGATGATTTCGGTCTGCATGATGTGTTGCGGATCGCTAGTGATCGCTTGCCTTCCAACCTATGCAGCGATAGGAAATTGGGCGCCCGCGCTCCTCTTGCTTGCTAGATTATTTCAGGGGCTCTCCGTTGGCGGTGAGTATGGAACCAGTGCCACCTATATGAGTGAAGTTGCGGTAGAGGGTAAGCGCGGATTTTATGCATCGTTTCAATATGTCACGTTGATCGGTGGACAACTACTAGCACTATTGGTTTTGGTGGTTTTACAGCAGACGCTGAGCACCGAAGAGCTACGCTCATGGGGCTGGCGAGTCCCGTTTGTGCTTGGTGCATTATTAGCGGTGGTTGCACTTTATCTGCGCCGTTCCCTGCATGAGACTTCAACCAAAGAAACCAGAACGCGTAAGGATGCGGGAACGTTGTCTGGCTTATGGAATAACAAGAAAGCTTTCCTGATGGTGCTGGGTTTTACCGCTGGAGGTTCGTTGAGCTTCTATACGTTTACAACCTATATGCAGAAATACTTGGTCAACACCGCGGGTATGGATGCCAAAATGGCGAGCGGGATAATGACGGCTGCTTTGTTCGTCTTTATGCTGTTGCAGCCTATTTTTGGCGGGTTGTCAGATAAAGTTGGGCGTCGAAACTCAATGATCGCTTTTGGCGCCTTGGCTTCATTGCTGACGGTGCCGATACTCACGACGCTACAAGATGTCACTAATCCTTACCTCGCCTTTATCCTCATCGTTGTAGCGCTAACGATTGTAAGCTTGTACACCTCAATCGGTGGGCTGCTGAAGGCGGAAATGTTCCCGCCAGAAGTTCGTGCGTTAGGCGTTGGCCTTTCCTATGCCGTTGGTAATGCTTTGTTTGGTGGTTCTGCTGAATATGTCGCCTTGTCGATGAAAGCGGCTGGCATTGAAACTGCCTTCTTCTGGTATGTTTCAGGTATGTGCTTTGTGGCGATGCTGGTTTCATTGCTATTACATAAAAAAGGCCAAGAAATCAGAATGTAAGCATTGTTGCTAGTAAAATGCAGGATGAAAGATTTTCAACTTCATCCTGCATGCTGTACAAGCTGGTAAAAACTCGTTATCGTCAGGCATCTAGAAGTCTAAACGTTTATATGGATGCTTTCTTAACAGAGTCTAGGAGCTAGCGATTATGCCAATCAGGGTGCCAGATGAATTACCTGCCGTAAGCTTTTTGCGGAATGAAAATGTCTTTGTCATGCCCTCTTCACGAGCGGCAACACAGGAGATCCGCCCGCTTAAAGTTTTGGTACTCAATCTGATGCCTAAAAAGATCGAGACGGAAAACCAATTTCTTCGATTGCTTTCCAATTCGCCTCTGCAAATTGACATACAGCTGCTGCGCATTGATAGCCGTGAGTCAAAAAATACGCCAGCCGAGCATCTGGATAATTTCTACTGTAATTTTGAAGACATTAAAGACCAAAATTTTGATGGGCTGATAGTCACCGGTGCACCTCTCGGGTTGGTCGATTTTTGTGACGTAGCGTATTGGCCGCAGATTGAACAGATCGTTCACTGGGCTAAAGAGCACGTAACCTCTACGCTGTTTGTATGCTGGGCGGTTCAGGCTGCATTGAATGTTCTCTATGGCATTCCTAAGCTGACGCGTGAAACCAAGCTATCAGGGGTTTATCATCATCAAACGCTGCAGCCGTTAGCGCTTTTGACCCGCGGTTTTGATGAAACCTTCTTGGCTCCGCATTCTCGCTATGCTGATTTCCCAACGGATGTGCTGCGAGAATATAGCGATCTCGATATTTTGGCTGAGTCTGAGCAGGCAGGTGCTTACCTATTTGCGACTAAAGATAAGCGGATGGCTTTTGTGACGGGGCATCCTGAGTATGATGCGCATACTTTGTCGGGAGAGTATTTCCGCGATGTTGCTGCGGGCTTATCTCCAGATGTTCCTGTTAATTACTTCCCCGATGATAACCCGGAACATAGTCCTAAAGCGTCATGGCGTAGCCATGGGCACTTACTGTTTACTAACTGGCTCAACTACTATGTTTACCAGATAACGCCGTTTGACCTGCGTTACATGAACCCTACGCTGGAATAAATCTAGCTCACTATATATTTCCAACCTCCCCTATGCTGCTGAATATCCGTTTAGCAGCATCCTCAGAAATTATCCCCCCCCCCAATTCTTTTTCTTAATTAACAGCCTATTGTGTTTAAACAATCTAATGGAACCGGTTTTCTTCTTGTTGTTATTAATATATTCATCTATCTATATGAAATTTAAAGAATATAAAAATAATTATAATAAAAATGGAAATTGTTTTTGATTTTGGTGAATCACTGTCTACGCTTTAATCTGTTGGTACGAAATTTAGTCGCTGATGAGAAGTATAAAAGTGAGCTAAATGACAGGAGTGGGGTTCTGGTTGTACCCCTAGCAGAGGGCGGAGATAAAGTATGACACAACAGATGGTTGATACTGAGCTGGCATTTACCCAGCAATTTGGCAGTCAGGAGCAGCAAGTTCTTACCGAAGAGGCTATTGAGTTTTTAACTGACTTAGTCGCTCGATTTTCACCTCAGCGCAAGCAGCTACTTGCGGCTCGTCAGGTGCAACAGCAAAATATAGATCGTGGTGAACTGCCAAATTTTATTTCGGAAACTAATTCCATTAAAAATTCCGATTGGAAAATCCGCGGTATACCTCGCGATCTCCAAGACCGCCGCGTTGAAATCACAGGGCCGGTCGAACGCAAAATGGTGATTAACGCGCTCAATGCGAACGTTAAAGTTTTTATGGCTGACTTTGAGGATTCACTCGCCCCAAACTGGGACAAAGTGATTGAGGGCCAAATCAACCTGCGTGACGCCGTGAATGGCACCATCAGCTTCACTAATGAAGCAGGAAAAATCTATCAGCTAAAACCTAATCCTGCGGTGCTAATCGCTCGTGTGCGTGGTCTTCATCTGCCTGAAAAGCATGTGACGTGGCAGGGTGAGCCTATCCCCGGTGGGCTGTTCGATTTCGCACTCTACTTCTTCCACAATTACCAAGCACTATTGAAAAAAGGTAGCGGTCCTTATTTCTATCTGCCTAAAACAGAGTCTTACCATGAGACTGCATGGTGGAGTGAGATCTTCAGCTTTACCGAAGATCGTTTCGATCTACCGCGTGGAACAATTAAGGCCACCGTATTGATCGAAACCCTACCAGCGGTATTCCAGATGGATGAGATCATTCATAGTCTGCGCGATCACATCGTGGGTTTGAACTGCGGTCGCTGGGATTACATCTTTAGCTATATCAAAACGCTGAAAAACCATAGCGATCGTGTTTTACCCGATCGTCAGTCCGTGACGATGGAAAAACCGTTCTTAAGTGCTTATTCACGTTTGCTGATCAAAACCTGCCACAGACGCGGCGCTTTTGCGATGGGCGGAATGGCGGCATTTATTCCTAGCAAAGACGCTGAGCGCAATGCATGGGTGATGGATAAAGTTCGTGCTGATAAAGAGCTCGAAGCAAACAACGGCCATGACGGTACTTGGGTTGCACACCCTGGCTTAGCAGATGAAGTGATGCAGGTTTTTGGCCGCGTGTTGGGTGAGCGCAGTAATCAGCTTGAGGTAACGCGTTCGAAGGATGAACTTATTACCGCAGCACAACTGCTGGAGCCTTGCCCTGGCGAGCGTACCGAAGAGGGAATGCGTGCCAATATTCGCGTTGCCGTTCAATACATTGAAGCATGGATTTCAGGTAATGGCTGCGTGCCCATCTACGGTTTGATGGAGGATGCGGCGACGGCGGAGATCTCTCGTACGTCAATCTGGCAGTGGATCCACCATGGGAAAACGCTGAGCAATGGCCAGAAGGTTACCCCAGATCTTTTCCGTCAGTTACTGAAAGAAGAGATGCAGGTTATTCGTCAAGAGCTAGGTGATACACGTTTCGACAGCGGTCGTTTTATTGAGGCTGCCGGTCTGATGGAACGTATTACAACCAGCAGTGAGCTGATCGATTTCCTGACACTACCCGGTTATGAACTGTTGAATTAAGCACGAAAACTAACCCTATACCGAAACCATAAAATAGAGAAAAAAGCCAAGGAGCGCTTGCCATGTCTACCTCACGTAATCAGCAAATTCAGCAGTTGGAACAGGATTGGAAAACTAACCCGCGTTGGGAGGGCATTACCCGTCCTTACAGCGCAAATGACGTGGTTAATCTGCGTGGTTCGGTGAATCCAGAATGCACTTTGGCGCAAAAGGGCGCAGCTAAACTTTGGGAGTTGCTGCATGGCGGTTCACGCAAAGGCTATGTTAACTGTCTCGGTGCATTAACCGGTGGTCAGGCGTTACAGCAGGCAAAAGCCGGTGTCGAAGCCATTTACCTCTCTGGCTGGCAGGTGGCCGCGGATGCCAACTTGGCATCCAGCATGTATCCGGATCAATCATTGTATCCGGTTAATTCGGTGCCAGCGGTGGTTGAACGTATCAATAATACATTCCGTCGCGCAGACCAAATCCAATGGTCGAACGGCGTAGAGCCGGATGATAGCAAATTCACCGATTACTTTTTGCCGATTGTTGCCGACGCTGAAGCCGGTTTTGGTGGCGTACTGAATGCGTTTGAATTAATGAAATCGATGATTGAAGCCGGTGCCGGTGGAGTTCACTTCGAAGACCAATTGGCATCAGTGAAAAAATGCGGCCATATGGGTGGCAAAGTACTGGTTCCAACACAGGAAGCGATTCAAAAATTAGTCGCAGCGCGGTTGGCTGCAGACGTTTTGGGTGTTCCAACCTTGGTGATTGCCCGTACCGATGCTGATGCCGCCGATCTGATCACGTCAGATTGTGATAGCTACGACAGCGCGTTTGTCACCGGTGAGCGTACCGTTGAAGGCTTTTTCCGTACTCATGCCGGTATCGAGCAGGCTATCAGCCGCGGCCTCGCCTACGCCCCTTATGCCGATTTAGTCTGGTGCGAAACATCTACGCCAGACTTAGACGCCGCGAAGCGTTTTGCGGATGCGATTCATGCCCAGTATCCGGGCAAGCTGCTAGCCTATAACTGTTCACCTTCCTTCAACTGGAAAAAGAACCTCGACGATCAAACTATCGCGCGCTTCCAAGATGAGCTTTCTGCGATGGGCTATAAATACCAGTTCATCACCTTGGCGGGCATCCACAGCATGTGGTTCAACATGTTCGATCTGGCGCATGCGTATGCCAACGGAGAGGGCATGAAACACTACGTTGAGAAAGTGCAGGAGCGCGAGTTTGCGGCACAAAAACAGGGCTATACCTTTGCCTCTCATCAACAGGAAGTGGGCACCGGATACTTTGACAAAGTGACGAATGTGATTCAGGGCGGCGCGTCATCGGTAACGGCTTTGACCGGATCTACCGAAGAGCAGCAGTTCTAAAAACGCGGGTAAGTATGAACGCTAGAACGGGCAGGGCAATGCGCTCTGCCCGTTTTGTCTGAGAGTCGGCGAGGTGACCGAGATGGCTATAGGCATGGAACAACTTATTGCGCAGACGATCTTGCAGGGTTTTGATGCTCAGTACGGTCGTTTTCTCGAAGTGACCGCTGGAGCCCAGCAGCGTTTTGAGAAAGCCAACTGGGGCGCTGTTCAACTGGCGATGAAAAAACGTATCCACCTCTACGATCACCATGTGGGGCTGGTGGTGGAGCAGCTACGCAGGATGACGGGCCCTTTATGTCATGACGCTGAATTCTTGGCGCGAGTGAAAACGGTCTACACCGACATGCTGCCTGAATACCCACGTTTTGAAATTGCCGAAAGCTTTTTTAACTCTGTGTACTGCCGTTTGTTCAATCACCGAGAGCTAACGCCGGATAAGTTATTTGTTTTTAGTTCACAGCCAGAACGTCATTGGCGCGAATTTCCCCGTCCATTAGCCAGAACGTTTAAATCGGAGGCGGGTTGGTCAGCGTTAATTAATGATTTACTCGGTGAACTCCCACTTCGATTACCATGGGAAGATCGTGCCCGCGATGTGGACTATATCGTCAGCCATTTAGAAAATACCTTCGGTGAAGAAACCTTACATCACAGCTGCTTACAGGTGGCAAATGAGCTGTTTTATCGCAATAAGGCGGCTTGGCTGGTGGGGAAACTGCACACGCCAGCGGGTATTTATCCGTTTCTATTGCCGATTCATCATAACGAACAAGGCGCGCTGTTTGTCGATACCTGCTTAACGCGTTTAGACGAGGCCAGCATTGTTTTTGGCTTCGCTCGTTCGTACTTCATGGTGTATGCACCTTTGCCCGCCGCGTTGGTTGACTGGCTGCGCGAGATTTTACCGGGAAAAACAACCGCCGAGCTATATATGGCGATTGGCTGTCAAAAGCATGGGAAAACGGAATATTATCGCGAGTATTTAAAACATCTTGCAGAATCCAAAGAGCAATTCATTATTGCTCCTGGCATTCGTGGGATGGTGATGCTGGTTTTCACACTGCCTTCTTTTGACCGCGTATTTAAGATCATTAAAGACAAGTTTGCGCCGCAAAAAGAGGTCGATCCTGCACGAGTTCAAGCCTGCTACCAACTGGTTAAGGAACACGATCGCGTTGGGCGCATGGCAGATACCCAAGAATATGAAAACTTTGTGATTGAAAAGTGGCGAGTCAGCCCTGAGCTGATGGCTGAATTACAAAGGGAAGTTCCCGAAAAACTTGAGGATTTAGGCGATCGTATCGTGATCCGTCATCTGTATATTGAGCGTCGCATGATTCCGCTCAATATTTATCTGGAGCAGGCCGATGAGCGCCAGTTACATGACGCGATTGAAGAATATGGTAATGCGATCAAGCAGCTGGCAGCGGCGAACATTTTCCCCGGCGATATGCTGTTTAAAAACTTTGGCGTGACCCGACATGGGCGAGTGGTGTTTTATGATTATGACGAAATTTGCTACATGACCGAGGTTAATTTCCGTGATATTCCACCGCCGCGCTACCCTGAAGACGAAATGGCCAGCGAGCCCTGGTATAGCGTGTCGCCTAACGATGTCTTCCCTGAAGAATTTCAGCATTTTTTATGCGGTGATGTGCGTATCAGAACGTTGTTTGCCGAAATGCACGGTGATTTATTTACCGCAAACTATTGGCGTAGTTTGCAGCAGCGGATCAGCAATGGTGTGGTTGATGATGTGTTTGCCTATCGACGCAAGCGCCGATTTGCACAGCGTTAATCAGTTTGGGCTGCGCAATGTACAAGGCACCGTAATGTGCTTGCCGGGCTGTGGCGCGTTTTGCAGGGAGAGTAACTGCTGTACCGCCATTCGTCCGCCTTCGGCATAGCCTAAGTCGACTGAAAAGGTCTTGGGATACAAGAATTCCAGCAGCGAATTATTCCCCATACCGCAGACGATTACATCGTTTTGTGACCGCTCCTGTAAGTACTTACTTACACCGAGGGCAATGGTATCTGAAGCGCAGATGATAGCGGTGGTGTCCTCAGAGATAACCTGATGAGCCAATTGATAGCCACTCTGAAAGGTAAGCTCTCCGAGCGCGGCGCAAGGCGCAATCTGGTGTTTTTGGCAGAGTGCATGATAGGTGTCGTAGCGACGTCCGCCCGTTGTGGCATCCGAAAGTTTTACCCCAACAAAAGCGATGTGCCGATGTTTTTTGGCGAGTAGCGCGTTCATCAGTAAGGTGACTGCGCCGCTATCGTCATAACGTACCGAGGTTAGTTGTTCATACTCCCATGCCAGAACAACCATTTTATCTCGCCATGGCAGCAGCATTGACTCATCGAGACCGGTAAAACCAAACAGCAAAATGCCATCCACGTGACGGCGCGACAGAACAGTTAAATGTTCTTGCACTCGTTCAGGCTCAAACTGGCTTTCCAACAAAATAGGATCGTAGCCTTGGGCATACAACAGGGGCAGCATCGCACGCACGGCCTGATTTTCAGCGTTAGAATCTAAACGAGAAACAATGATGGCGACGACTTTATCTGTTTGGCCGCGCATAGCCCGAGCCGATTTAGATGGGGCAAAGTTATGTTGATTAATGATTTCTTCAATCCGCGCACGCGTTTCTGGCTTAACGCCAGATTCTTTATTGATCACGCGGGAGACTGTGGATTTACCCACGCCGCTGAGGCGAGCAATATCTTTAATCGTCAATCGTTCGGACATAACGTAACGCCACGCAGAGTCAGTGATAAGAATGCTATTGTTGTGGGTAAAAGCCGCTAAGGCAAGCCCCTGTCATGAACTTTACCGCAGCTCATTCAGGGAACGATAAGAGTGATAACAGGCCAATCTCAAATATCCCTCTCTTTTACGTGTGCAAATGCGTATAATCGCCGCCCTGATATTGATGCTTTGTTAACCACCCGAATCGTTAACGGCACAACGTATTGCAGTTCCGCTTCAGCGCAAACTTCCCCAGATAAATAGAAAAGAGTGATGTCATGAGTAGTATCAGCCTGATCCAGCCAGAACGTGATTTGTTCTCCTACACGCCCTATTGGGCAGAGTGCTACGGCACGGCCCCATTCTTACCGATGTCGCGTGAGGAAATGGATACTCTCGGCTGGGATAGCTGTGACGTCATTCTAGTTACCGGTGATGCCTACGTTGACCATCCAAGTTTTGGGATGGCAATTGTTGGCCGTATGCTGGAAGCTCAGGGTTTTCGCGTGGGGATCATTGCGCAGCCGGACTGGACGAGCAAAGCTGACTTTATGCGTTTGGGGAAACCGAACCTGTTTTACGGCGTCACCGCTGGCAATATGGATTCGATGATTAACCGCTATACCGCCGATCGCAAACTGCGCCACGACGATGCTTACACGCCTAACAACGAAAGCGGCAAACGTCCAGATCGCGCAACGTTGGTTTATACCCAACGCTGCAAAGAAGCCTTCAGCGATGTTCCGGTGATTTTAGGTGGAATTGAAGCCAGCCTGCGCCGTATTGCTCATTACGACTATTGGTCTGACACCGTGCGCCGTTCGGTGCTGGTGGATTCTAAAGCCGACATGCTGATGTATGGCAACGGCGAACGCCCACTGGTGGAAGTTGCACATCGTTTAGCTTCAGGTGAGCCGATTGCTAGCATTATCGACGTGCGCAATACCGCGGTCATGCGCAAAGAGGCGCTGCCGGGCTGGAGCGGCGTGGACTCCACGCGCTTAGACAAACCGGGTCGTATCGAACCGATTCCAAATCCTTACGGTGATGATTTGGCCTGTGCGCCAGATGCCGATAAGAAAAAAGACGATAGCGTACAAGCTATTACGGTGCGTGCACCGAAGCCTAAGCCGTGGGAAAAAACCTACGTGCTGCTGCCGTCTTATGAAAAAGTTAAAAATGACAAAGTGCTGTATGCACACACATCGCGTATTTTGCATCATGAAACCAACCCCGGCTGTGCGCGTGCTTTGATGCAAAAACATGGCGATCGCTATATTTGGATTAACCCTCCGGCGATCCCATTGAGCACGGAAGAAATGGACAGCGTATTTGCGCTGCCTTACCAGCGTGTTCCTCATCCAGCCTACGGCAGCGCTCGTATTCCTGCCTATGAGATGATCCGTTTCTCCATCAACATCATGCGCGGTTGCTACGGCGGCTGCTCATTCTGTTCGATTACCGAACACGAAGGCCGCATCATCCAGAGCCGTTCAGAAGATTCAATCATTCGAGAAATCGAAGAGATCCGCGACAAAGTCCCCGGCTTTACCGGCGTGATTTCCGATTTGGGTGGCCCAACGGCTAACATGTATATGTTGCGCTGCCAGTCACCGCGTGCCGAGCAAACCTGCCGCCGTGCATCCTGTGTTTATCCTGAAATTTGCCAGCACATGGATACCAACCATGAGCCGACCATCAAGCTGTATCGCCGTGCGCGCGATCTAGACGGCGTGAAGAAAATCCTTATTGCCTCGGGGGTTCGTTATGATCTGGCGGTTGAAGATCCACGCTATATCAAAGAGCTGGCAACCCATCATGTGGGTGGCTACCTGAAGATTGCGCCAGAGCATACTGAAGAAGGGCCGCTGTCTAAGATGATGAAGCCGGGCATGGGGAGTTATCAGCGCTTTAAAGAGCTGTTTGATACTTATTCCAAGCAGGCTGGCAAAGAACAGTATTTGATCCCGTATTTCATTTCAGCGCATCCGGGGACGCGAGATGAGGATATGGTCAACCTAGCGCTATGGCTGAAGAAAAACCGTTTCCGTTTGGATCAGGTACAAAACTTCTATCCGTCGCCGTTGGCGAATTCCACCACGATGTATCACACGGGTAAAAACCCGCTGGGCAAAGTCGATTATAAGAGCGAAGACGTTGTGGTGCCGAAAGGCGATCGCCAGCGTCGTTTACACAAAGCGCTGCTGCGCTATCACGATCCAGCTAACTGGCCGCTGATCCGTGGTGCGCTGGAAGAGATGGGTATGAAGCATTTAATCGGTTCACGTCGTGAATGTTTAGTACCGGCCCCAACGCTGGAAGAACAGCGCGAAGCGCGTCGTGGATACCAGAAAAATATGCGTCCAGCGATGACTAAGCATACCGGTGCGCCGGCGAAGCCTGAACAGCGTGGTGCGAAACCTAAAACGATTCGTGGTGAAGCGCCATCAGCGGAGCGCAATGGAAAAGTACATGATAAGGCTTCTCCGACTGGCAAGCCTGTTAAAGGCAAACCGCAAGCGGCTAAACCAGCGGCGCATACGCCAGCAGGAAAACCCGCTGCGAAGCCATCAGGGCGTAAGGCACCTCGAGTGACCAAAGGTAAATAACGATAAAAAATCCCCGTGCGGTGTTACGCCGCTCGTTTAAAAGATCGAGATACACGGGTCTACCACACCGTGGGGCGCTTCGGCGGCTTACGCCGCTACGACCCCATCGGTGTGCTCCCCCTAAAATCGAGCTTCGGTGAACGGCGCTACCACACCGCGGGGATTTTTTAGCGATTAATCAAAGCTTTTCAAACGTATCAGGATCGGGACCCAGACGTTTTCCGCTATCGAGCTTAGCAATCAGGCTCAGCTCATCTTTATCCAATCTAAAATCAAACACCCCAAAGTTTTCTTGAATACGTTTTGGCGTGACGGATTTAGGGATCACAATTAATCCTGAATCCAAGTGCCAGCGAATAACAATCTGAGCAGGGGTTTTCTCATACTTTTTCGCCAGCTTATGAATGATTTCAGTATCAAAAACGCCTTCACCACCCTGCGCTAGCGGGCTCCAAGACTCAGTGGCAATGTGATGGGTGGCATTCCACGCGTGCATGGTTTTTTGCTGCATCAAAGGATGGAGCTCAATTTGGTTCACGGTGGGTGAAACGCCCGTTTCATCGATTAGGCGCTGTAGGTGCGGGATGTTAAAATTACATACGCCAATGCTTTTAATCAGTCCCTGTTTTTTCAATTCAATCAGCGATTTCCACGCGGTAACGTATTTATCCTGTGCGGGAGCGGGCCAATGGATCAGATACAGGTCTATGTAATCTAACCGCAGCTTTTTTAGGCTTTCTTCCAGCGCCTTAGCCGCATTATCTTGGTCTGTGTTCCATAATTTAGTGGTGATGAAAAGCTCATCGCGAGCAATTGACGAGTTTGCTAACGCTTTGCCGACGCCTTCTTCGTTAGCATAAATGGCCGCAGTATCGATTGAGCGATACCCTGTCTCTAACGCCGTTTCGATAGCGGTGATGACCTGCTCATTCGAAGCCTGCCATACGCCTAAACCGAGCTGTGGCATGGTATTCCCGTCGCTCAGTTTGATAATAGGTTGTGTGGACATCGTTTTCTCCTTCAGTTGGATAGGCTAAACAGAAGCTCCATCCGATCCATACCCGCCATATTTCAAGCAGCATTTTTGTTGGCTGCGCTCAACTTGCCGCCTCAATGCAGCTCAAATTATTTTGGCTATGATGAAACATATCCTTTAAGCCTAGTCCAAAAAGATCGGTATGGACGAAGTAATTGGCTATAGCTTTATGGTCTGCGACAAGGTTATTGTGTTGTTAAAGATATTTTTACACCCCCGTGATTTCAAGGAGAGCACCCGTGTTTCAGCATGTAGACGCCTATGCAGGCGATCCGATTCTCTCGCTGATGGATACCTACAAACAGGATCCTCGAGCCGATAAAGTTAACCTCAGTATCGGTCTGTACTATGACGAAAAGGGAACTATTCCTCAGTTGAAAGCCGTTGCTGCTGCGGAAGAGATCCTAAATGCTCGCGAGGGTGCTGCGTCGTTGTATCTGCCGATGGAAGGATTAGCGACATACCGTAGCGCGATCCAGAGCCTATTGTTTGGTGATACACATCCAATGGTTGCTCAAAAGCGTATTGCTACGGTGCAAACTATCGGTGGTTCCGGTGCGCTGAAAGTTGGGGCCGACTTTTTAAAGCATTATTTCCCTGATTCTGAGGTGTGGGTCAGCGATCCAACGTGGGAAAACCATATTGCGATCTTCTCGGGTGCGGGCTTCAAAGTGCATCAGTATCCCTATTTCGACCCTGAAACGCTGGGTGTGAATTTTGATGCGATGCTTAACACGCTAAATCAGCTGCCTGCACGCAGCATCGTGTTAATGCACCCTTGCTGTCACAACCCAACGGGCTCAGATCTCACCAATGCGCAATGGGATCGCGTGATTGAAATCGCGAAAGCGCGTGAGCTTATTCCATTCCTCGATATCGCTTATCAAGGCTTTGGGGCGGGAATGGAAGAGGACGCCTATGCTATCCGCGCTATGGCTCAGGCAGAGTTGCCATGCCTCGTGAGTAATTCGTTTTCGAAAATTTTCTCTCTCTATGGTGAACGCGTTGGCGGGTTATCCGTGGTGTGTGAAAGCGAAGAAGCAGCAAGCCGAGTATTAGGCCAGTTAAAAGCGACCGTGCGCCGCATTTACTCCAGCCCACCTAACTTTGGGGCTCAGGTTGTGGCAACGGTGCTAAACGATCCGAAGCTTAAAGCCTTATGGCTGGAAGAAGTTGAAAGTATGCGTCTGCGTATCATTGAAATGCGCCGCACGCTGGTGGACGGCTTAAAAACCGTGTTGCCACAGCGCAACTTTGACTATCTGATGTCGCAGCGCGGCATGTTTAGTTATACCGGCCTCAGTGCTCAGCAGGTTGAACGGCTGCGTGAAGAGTTTGGCGTATATCTGATCGCCAGCGGCCGCATGTGCGTAGCGGGAATGAATCACGCCAATGCGCAGCGCGTTGCTCAGTCATTCGCTGCCGTTTAATCCTTATCGTTAATGAAGCTCTCGATATTCTCGGGAGCTTTTTTTATTTCTCATCTCCAATAGTTTTCCACTGAAAACAGCTACGCCAACTGTGAGACAGATCTCGTTGGAACTGAAAGGGCACATGCTGATGAATCACTCAAAATCGATAATGAGTGTCTATGCAAACAAAAGTTAGCGCATTACGGGAAAATTCCTATCTCTATGATTTTTAATATTTATTAAAAGAATTAAATTCTGCATTATTTTTAATGATTTGTTTTTGTGGTTATTAGGTTTAAATCGAGAGATTGATAGCTTGATATTGCTCACAAAATAATGAATGAAAACACATTCATCTTAATTACGATCGCCTTCCCAATTCCTTCTTAAACTTCTAAATCCCACTTTACTGTTTTTCAATGGCGGCTTAAAACAAACGCATGTTTAAAAACAAACAAGTGTCCAATATGACTAGCCGAGAAAAGCAGATATTGCAGCTTCTGAGACGTGATCCTTTGATCCCACAGCAGGAAATTGCCGATGTTTTAGGTATTAGCCGCTCTGGTGTAGCAGGACATATTATGAACTTAATGAAGAAAGGATATATAAAAGGAAAAGGATACATATTGTCTGAGCACAGCTATGTTGTCACCGTAGGCTCTACGAATATGGATGTATGCGGATACTCAGCCTCTAAATTAGTTTATGAAGATTCCAACCCAGGGAAAATAAAATGTACTCCAGGCGGTGTCGGGAGAAATATAGCGCAAAATATTGCCTTATTAGGGCGGGAGTGCCATCTGATTTCCGTAGTAGGAGATGATTTTTACGGTGATACTTTATTAGAGCAGGCAAAGTTAGCCGGTGTTCATATTGATAGTTTCCATAAACTGCATGGTGAAAGCACGTCAACCTATGTCTCTTTATTAGATGAAAGTGGTGAAATGCTGGTCGCTATTAATGATATGCGAATTTTAGAAAAACTGACGCCCGCATTATTGGCAACGTCAAAAGATCTTATTCAGCATGCCGGTGTATTAATTGTTGACTGCAACCTTACCGAAGATGCTTTGGCATGGCTATTTAGCCACGCTGGCAGTGTTCCAATATTTGTTGATACCGTATCTGCATTTAAAGCACCCAAGATCCGAAATTGGCTATCACATATTCATACGTTGAAACCTAATCGTCTTGAGGCCGAGATCCTCAGCGGGATGACGATTACTAGCCCTAAAGATGCGCCTAAGGCGGCTAAATGGTTCCATGACCAAGGCGTGCAGCGAATTGCGCTTAGCATGGGAGCGGCCGGTGTTTTTTACAGTGAAATTGATGGGCAAAGCGGGTGGTCGAGTCCTCTGCCGGTGAACATCGTCAATGTGACCGGGGCTGGTGATGCCATGATGGCTGGGCTGGCTAGCTGTTGGCTTGAAGACATGACGCTTGCCGAAAGTATCCGTTTTGCGCAGGGATGTTCCGCATTAACCCTTTCCTCTGAATTTACTAATAACCCTAATCTGTCGAATGGCAGTGTTCAAAAACTGTTGGAACTACAATCATGAAAAATAACGTTATGACCAATGAGTATCTGGATATTTCGCCGGAAGTTGCTGAGGCATTAGCCAATAATCGCCCTGTTGTGGCTTTAGAATCTACCATTATTTCTCATGGTATGCCTTACCCACAAAATGCCGAAACGGCGTTGGCGGTTGAGCAGCAAATCCGTGAAAATGGCGCAGTACCTGCGACGATTGCGATTATTAATGGCCGTATGAAAGCAGGCTTATCCCGCGAAGAGATTGAGCTGCTCGGCAAAGAAGGTCACAACGTGGCGAAAGTGAGCCGTCGTGACTTGCCGTTCATCGTTGCAGCAGGCAAAAACGGTGCTACTACCGTGGCCTCGACCATGATTATTGCCGAAATGGCCGGTATTCATGTCTTTGCCACAGGCGGTATTGGTGGTGTTCACCGCGGTGCTGAACAAACATTTGATATTTCAGCTGATTTACAAGAATTGGCAAAAACCAACGTGGCCGTGATTTGTGCCGGGGCCAAATCGATTCTGGATTTGGGATTGACCACGGAATATCTTGAGACGCACGGTGTACCGTTGATTGGCTATCAAACTCAGGTTTTACCCGCATTTTTCTGCCGTACTAGCCCATTCTCCGTCAGCATTCAATTGGATGAACCAGAGCAGATAGCGAAGGCGATGGCGACCAAGTGGCAGTCTGGTTTGGACGGTGGAATGGTGATTGCTAACCCGATCCCTGAACAATTCGCGATGCCTGAAGCTAAAATCAACGCGGCGATTGAGCAAGCGGTTCAGGAGTCGATTGAACAGGGGGTTCATGGGAAAGATAGCACACCATTCCTGCTGGCAAGAGTCGCGGAACTCACAGGAGGGGATAGCCTGCATTCCAATATCCAATTGGTATTTAATAATGCAAAACTAGCCGCTCAGATTGCATGTTGCTACCAGGAGACCGCAGCATAAAAATAGCGTTACTCCTTAAGTTTTATCCTGATATTAACAACTAAATAAAACGCCAACCTGAAAGGTGGATGGGCTTTTACGCTTATCCTCTTTCAGGTATATATCCATCATACTTCAAGCTGCATTTTTGTTGGCCAGCTCGTGCACCCGAATTACTTACTTGAGTAAGCTCATCGGGATTTATTCACTTGCCGCCTCAATGCAATTCGAATTATTTTGGGTATGGCTGCATATATCGAAAGGACGGATTTATGGACTTATTACGCAGCTTGTTGGGTATTGGTATACTCCTTTTAATCGCTTTTGTATTTTCTAATAATCGAAGAAAAATTAAAATAAGAACGGTTGGTGCGGCACTTTTATTACAGGTTATTTTGGGTGCAGTGATGCTTTATGTCCCTGCTGGCAAATGGTTGATCAACGCTATTGCGAGTGGCGTTAATAAGGTTATTTCATACAGCGATGCGGGTAGTTCATTTATTTTTGGTGGCCTAGTTGGCCCAAAAATGAATGTGTTATTTGACGGTGCTGGTTTTGTTTTCGCATTTCATGTATTGCCGGCAATTATTTTTATTACCTCGCTGATCTCGATTCTTTATTATATCGGCGTGATGGGCTGGGTTATTAATATTCTTGGTTATGTGTTCCAGAAAATGATGCGAGTGAGCAAAGTAGAGGCGTTTGCAGCGGTCACCACGATATTTCTCGGGCAAAACGAACTTCCGGCGGTGCTCAAACCATTTATTAGCAAAATGAACCGAAACGAACTTTTTACGGTAATTTGCAGCGGAATGGCGTCAATTGCGGGTTCCATGCTGGTTGGCTATGCGGGGTTAGGTGTGCCCATCGAGTACTTGCTAGCTGCGTCGTTGATGGCGATCCCCGGTGGGATCTTATTTGCGCGTATGCTCAGCCCCGCCACAGAGGAGTCTCAGGTTGAGTTTAGCCAGATGTCATTCAGCGATAAGCGCCCCGCGAGTGTTATTGAAGCGGCGGCGAGCGGTGCAATGCTAGGTCTGAAGATCGCCGTTGGCGTGGCGACGGTGGTGATGGCGTTTGTTGCGTTAATTGCGTTGATCAACGGCATCATTGGTGGCGTCGGTGGGTTGTTTGGTTGGTCAGGTGTCAGCTTGGAAAGCCTGTTGGGTTATATCTTCTCTCCGTTGGCATACATCATGGGCGTGAGCTGGGATAACTCTGCACTGGCTGGTGGTTTAATAGGACAGAAACTGGCGATTAACGAGTTTGTCGCGTACGTGAATTTCTCTCCCTATCTCAAGGATGCTGCGGGTGCTTTAGATCCAAAAACCATTGCCGTTATCTCTTTTGCTCTCTGTGGTTTCGCCAACTTTGGATCAATTGCGGTGGTAGTGGGTGCCTTTAGCGCTGTTGCTCCAGAGCGTGCATCGGACATTGCACGCCTAGGATTACGCGCTTTGCTTGCGGCAACTCTTTCCAACTTGATGAGCGCAACGATTGCAGGTTTGTTCATCGGGCTTGGGGCATTAGCGATAGTTTCATAATGAAAAAAGACACACGGTTACTGCTTTGTCTTGCGCTAAGCACCGGTATTTTATCCGGTGTTTGGGCATGGCTAGCCGAACAGTTGGTGCTCATGAGCTGGATTGGCTTTTTAGGCTGCACAACCTATTTTGCTATTCCCAGCAAAGGGCTGCTGGGTTTATGTCGTGGCCTAGCGGCTAATGTGAGTGGGGCAAGCTGGGCTGCCATTGCAATGGCTCTGACGGCCTCGACAGGTGTTAGTTACGCAGCAGCGACGACGGGGGCGATATCCTTCATGATGTGTGCTCAATCCCGACTGCGCGTGCTTTGCTTTGTGCCCGGCAGTTTTATCGGTGCCTGTGCGCTATTTGGCTCGCAGTCCGAGTGGTTATCGGTGGTTTTGGCGCTGTGCCTAGGAGGAATATTCGGTTTCCTGATGCAAAGCAGCGGAGCATGGATGGCAAACCAATGGAAGATAAATATAACTAATTAATATTAAACAAGTTAATTAATTTTTTAGCCCATGTATCAAAAATACATGGGCTTTTTTGCGCGAGTTTTCATGCCGAGGAAAATTGACTGCTGCAAACTATCTGTCTGGGGCGTAGGCTAACGAGGTCTTTACATAACTTTTGATGCTCAAAAGTTGCCGACTATTGTACAAAGAATATACTAGTTAAGGACGTCTGAAGATGTGGTATCAGCACACTATTGTTTTGCATGCAAAGCCGCGTGGTTTCCATCTGGTCACCGATGAAATTATCGAGAAACTCCCACAGTTAGCCTCTGTCGAGGTAGGGATATTGCATCTGCTGCTGCTGCACACCTCCGCGTCGTTAACCCTCAACGAAAACTGTGATCCCACTGTCCGTTACGATATGGAGCAACACTTCATGCGAACGGTCCCCGAAGATGCTCCCTATGAGCACGACTATGAAGGCGATGATGATATGCCTGCGCATATTAAGTCTTCGCTGTTAGGGGCTTCCTTAACGTTACCGATATGTCGGGGAAAGCTACAGTTGGGAACCTGGCAGGGGATATGGTTTGGTGAACACCGCGTGCACGGCGGTACGCGCCGGATCGTCGCAACTATACAAGGGGATATTGTTCATGAATAATTCGGCATTTTTGCAATACTGCATGGCTAAACCGGGGGCAGAGCAAAGCGTCCAAAATCGTTGGCGAGCAAATCAGGTTAAAGTAGGCGGCGTGATGTTTGCGATGGTCGACCATGTAGAAGGTCGTCCTGCCGTAGCGCTTAAAATGAGCTGTGAGCAGGCAGCGCAACTGCGCAGCGAACATAAAGATATTGTTCCAAGTCCTAACCTGAATAAAGCGCATTGGAGTACGATTTTCCTCGACGGTACCCTCAATGATTCTTTGCTCTATAAACTGGTTGATGGCTCTTATTCTTTAGCGCTTAACCATGTCGGTGAGCAAACCCGCCAAGGGCTGTAATCTCTCTTTAATATGTAAGCAGATAGCGAATGCCAAAATATAAAACGCCCCGATGATCGTTCTCATCGGGGCGCATTAATTTTCGGCTTGTAACGATACTCTATTTTTTAATAAGTAACGGTTTCAAGAATCTAGCAGTATGTGATTGCTCACACTCAGCCACCGTTTCCGGTGTCCCTGATACCAGAATCTGACCACCGCCACCGCCGCCTTCTGGTCCTAAGTCGACGATCCAGTCAGCTGTTTTTATCACGTCCAAGTTATGCTCAATTACCACGATGGTGTTGCCCTGATCGCGCAATTGATGCAATACCGCCAGCAGTTGCTGAATATCAGCGAAATGCAGGCCGGTGGTTGGTTCATCCAGAATATACAGGGTTTGGCCGGTCCCGCGCTTGGAGAGCTCGCGAGACAGCTTCACGCGCTGCGCTTCGCCGCCAGATAGCGTGGTTGCTGACTGACCTAAGCGAATATAGGATAGACCAACATCGATCAGCGTTTGCAGCTTACGCGCCAGCGCAGGGACTGCATCGAAGAACTCACGCGCCTCTTCGATCGTCATATCCAGCACTTCGTGGATGCTCTTGCCTTTGTATTTAATCTCCAGCGTTTCACGGTTATAACGCTTACCTTTGCATTGATCGCAAGGTACGTAGATATCCGGCAAGAAATGCATTTCAACCTTGATAACCCCATCGCCCTGACAGGCTTCACAGCGTCCGCCTTTAACGTTAAAGCTAAAACGCCCAGGGTTATAGCCGCGAGCGCGTGATTCAGGAACACCTGCAAACAGCTCGCGTACTGGTGTGAAAATGCCGGTATAGGTTGCAGGGTTTGAGCGTGGCGTACGGCCGATTGGGCTTTGGTCAATATCGATAACTTTATCGAAATGTTCCATTCCTTCCACCGCGCGATAAGGCGCAGGTTCCGCGAGCGTTGCACCGTTTAGCTGGGTTTGCGCAATCGGGAACAGGGTGTCATTAATCAGCGTGGATTTACCTGAGCCAGAAACACCGGTGATACAGGTGAAAAGCCCCACAGGCAGCGTTAGCGTAACGTCCTTCAGGTTATTTCCGCTGGCACCAATCAGCTTAAGTACTTTGGTGGCATCGGCAGGAACGCGTTCCGCAGGCACCGCGATTTCACGTTTACCGCTAAGGAACTGGCCGGTGAGGGACTCAGGCACCGCCATGATCTCATCCACCGAGCCTTGAGCAACGACTTCGCCGCCGTGCACGCCCGCACCTGGGCCGATATCAATCACGTAATCGGCTGCGCGAATGGCGTCTTCATCGTGCTCCACCACAATCACGGTGTTACCCAGATTGCGCAGGTGGATCAAGGTTTCCAGAAGTCGCTCGTTATCACGCTGATGTAAGCCGATTGAAGGCTCATCCAGCACGTACATCACCCCAACCAGACCTGCGCCGATCTGACTTGCCAAGCGAATACGCTGCGCCTCACCGCCGGAAAGCGTTTCGGCAGAACGGGACAAGCTCAAGTAGTTCAGGCCTACGTTAACCAAGAACTTCAGTCGGTCGCCGATTTCCTTCAGGATTTTTTCGGCAATCTGCGCACGCTGGCCCTGCAGTTTCAGATCGCGGAAGAACGTCAGAGCATCACCAATGCTAAGATCTGAAATCACAGGCAGCGTGGTGTTCTCAACAAACACATGACGTGCTTCTTCACGTAGACGAGTGCCGTGGCACGATGCGCATGAACGGTTGCTGATGAATTTCGATAGCTCTTCGCGTACCGCAGAAGATTCTGTTTCTTTGTAGCGGCGCTCCATATTGTGCAACACGCCTTCGAACGGATGGTTGCGCACCGTAATGTCGCCACGGTCGTTGATATATTTAAACTCAATCGACTCTTTGCCGGAGCCATACAGCACGGCTTTCTGCGTTTTAGCATCCAAACTACCGAACGGCGCTTCCACATCAAAATGATAATGGTCTGCTAACGATTTCAGCATTTGGAAATAGTAGAAGTTACGACGATCCCAGCCGCGAATTGCGCCGCCGGCCAGTGATAGCTCGGCGTTTTGCACCACGCGATCGGGATCGAAATATTGTTGTACGCCCAAGCCATCACAGGTTGGGCAAGCCCCTGCTGGATTGTTGAATGAGAACAAACGTGGTTCAAGCTCACGCATGCTGTAGCCACAAATTGGGCAGGCAAAGTTTGCAGAGAACAACAGCTCAGGCGCTTTAGCGTCATCCATATCGGCAACAATCGCGCTGCCGCCAGACAGCTCTAGCGCTGTTTCAAAGGATTCCGCTAAGCGTTGTGCCATGTCATCGCGTACTTTGAAACGATCGACCACCACTTCGATGCTGTGTTTCTTCTGAAGCTCCAGCTTGGGAGGATCGGAAAGATCGCACACCTCGCCGTCGATGCGAGCGCGGATATAGCCTTGTGCCGCCAGATTTTCCAGCGTTTTAGTATGCTCACCTTTGCGATCTTTGACGATCGGTGCCAGCAACATCAGACGCTTACCTTCCGGCTGCGTCAGCACGTTATCAACCATTTGGCTGACGGTTTGTGCGGCTAAGGGAACATCATGATCCGGGCAGCGTGGCTCACCAACGCGGGCAAACAGCAGACGCAGATAGTCATGGATTTCAGTGATTGTCCCCACGGTTGAACGCGGGTTATGTGAGGTAGATTTCTGCTCAATGGAAATTGCCGGAGACAGACCCTCAATGTGGTCAACGTCTGGCTTTTCCATCAAAGAAAGAAACTGACGCGCATAGGCAGACAACGATTCGACATACCGGCGCTGGCCTTCAGCGTACAGCGTATCAAACGCCAGAGAGGACTTGCCTGAGCCTGATAGCCCGGTCACAACAATCAGCTTGTCGCGAGGAATGATCAGATTAATATTTTTCAGGTTGTGGGTGCGAGCACCCCGTATTTCTATTTTATCCATTAACGACTTCCCGGATGAAGAACCCATCTCATTAGGCTTACCTACCGCTGTTTGCTGATAAATCGTACACAGCGGGCAACAGCGGAGTACCTATTGGGATAGGCTCTGGATAATCTTGGTCTGCGTAGCGTACTCGGTCGCTTAAAATACGCTAAGACCAGTAACGGCGCGGCCTGCTGCGATATTTGGCGAGTTTAGTAGTACACAACGATGCTTGAAACGATCAATTATGGCACAATAAAACCTGAATGAATATCCAGTATATGAATGCAAAATTGTTCTATGCTTAAACAATTAAGGAATCCACTTCACAGAAGCGAACAGTGATGCTGTTAGGGCTCTGGCGTGATAGAATTAACGGTTTAGACTACGCGCTATAATTATTTTTAGTGTGTACAAATTTACTTCATCAGGAGAATCGAAATGGCCAGCAGAGGCGTTAACAAAGTGATTCTTGTCGGGAATCTGGGTCAAGATCCAGAAGTCCGTTATATGCCGAATGGTGGTGCTGTAGCCAATATTACTCTGGCCACCTCCGAGACTTGGCGCGACAAGCAAACCGGCGAACAGAAAGAAAAAACCGAATGGCACCGTGTAGTGTTGTTTGGCAAGCTGGCAGAGGTTGCAGGTGAATATCTGCGCAAAGGTTCTCAGGTTTACATCGAAGGTGCTTTGCAGACCCGTAAGTGGACCGATCAGGCTGGCGTTGAAAAATACACCACTGAAATCGTCGTAAACGTTGGCGGCACCATGCAAATGCTGGGTGGACGTCAAGGCGGCGGCGCTCCTATGGGCGGCGGTCAGGCACAAGGGCAGCAGGGCGGTTGGGGTCAGCCTCAGCAGCCACAGGGCAATCAGTTTAGCGGCGGTTCTCAGCCAGCGGCTCGCCCACAGAATGCGCCGGCAGCTCAGCCACAAAGCAATGAACCTCCAATGGATTTCGATGACGATATTCCATTCTGATTTCTGTTAAAGAAATCAGCTCATAGCCCTGCATTGCGGGGCTTTTTTTTGAGTGGAAATCGAGAATGAAATATATCTCGGGTTTGGTTTTAGGGAGAAGGCAATGATTAGACGTATTTCATGGATCGCCGGTGCAGGCTCATGGCTGCTACCGCTGGTATTGCTACTGTGGCAGTGGCTGACAGAAGGGCAGCATCAGGCAACGGTATCGCCAGAAGCTTATAACGCATGGAAGATGTCAGTGCTGTTTGCCGATTTTAGCTTTGCAGGTGCTCTGTCTTTGCTGGCAGTGTTGCTGGGGGCTATGGCGCTAGCTAAAACGAAAGAGGATGAGGTTTTGCATCCGGGCAAGCGCATGCTGGAATTACTGGTTTTAGCTCTGCCGATGATGCTCTGCCTGTTCATTATGGGGATGTTGTTGGTTCACGGTTAACACGATCTGCGCATTGGCTATCGTGCTAAATGTGGGATGTGGGCAAGCCCCTGCACAGCATTAGCGCAAGGGGCTCAGTGCCTAAAGTGACGTAAGTTCGTATTTTTTGATTTTCCGATATAGCGTCGCAATACCAATACCAAGTTCGTCTGCGGCCTGTTTTTTATTATTGTGGCGGCTCAGCGCTTCACGGATCATCTGCCGCTCCATATCTTCAAGCCCTGTTGCGCCGTGCTCTTCACATGCCGCCGCGCTTTGATAGGGGACATCCTCTCGGTAGCTGCGTATTACCTGCCCATTGACCAAATTTGGAGGGAGCAGCGAGATATCAATCACTTCTCCGCTTGGAACCACGTTAATCAAATATTCCATCAGGTTGCTGAGTTCGCGCACGTTGCCCGGCCAGCGGTAAAGCTTGAGCAAAGACATCACTTCTGGCGCCATGCCCGGATAAACAATACCGATACGTTTGGTGTGTAGATTTAAAAAGTAATGCACCAGTAGTTCAATATCACCTTGGCGCTCACGCAGCGGCGGCAGCGTCATGGGAATAACGTTTAGACGATAATAGAGATCTTCGCGGAATTTTCCGTCGGCAATGTATTGCTCAAGATTTTGGTTAGTAGCGGAAATAATTCTGATATCCACGGGGATCGGTTTACTGGAACCAATCGGTTGAACCTCACGCGATTCAATCGCACGCAGTAACTTAGCCTGCAGCGTCAGAGGCATATCCCCAATTTCATCTAAAAAAAGTGTTCCATTATTGGCCGCCTGAATCAGGCCTATTTTCCCATTCGCCGAAGCACCGGTGAATGCGCCTTTAACATAGCCAAATAATTCACTTTCTAGCAGTTGGTCTGGAATAGCTGCGCAGTTGATGGCAATAAATGGTTTGTTATTACGATCGCTCAGTTGATGTATAGCACGCGCCACCACTTCTTTACCGGTTCCGCTTTCACCAACCACGAGAATGCTGGATGGGCTGGGGGCAACGCGGGTGATCAGACGCTTTAAGGTACGAATTGGGCGACATTCCCCAACCAAATGTTCAATACGTGGGTCGTCAGGATTAAAATCAACGTTCATCGGTGAATGAGATTGATGAAATGCCATTAAAAAAAGCTGGTGGTCTTGAATATCATGCAGCTGACCAATAATAAGTTCCTGTTGTTCATCAAAGGAAATAATATGTTGCAGATGGCCGCTGGTATAATTTTGTTGAAAAGTAAGTGGCCTGATATTAAAGGTTTTACCCATAATTTGATCTTGAGACGCATTAAGCTGTTTTAATGCCGTGGGATTAGCAAATTTAGCTCTATTCTCATTATCAATAACCAGTACGCCTTGGTCCATATTCTCAATTAGGCTCATGAGTATTTTATTTATTCCGTCGCTACCTCCTTGGTTTTCTAGGAGCTTAGAGACAAAAAGATTGGATATATGGCGTACGTAGTCAGAGAATTCATGAATATTATCTTTTATTCTCTCTTGTTGTTCAGGCGTAAATGCCACCAAGCTGATCACTCCGATGCAGGCGTTTTGAAAAATAATAGGGATCCCAAGAAAAGCCTTCTCTTTGCAGCTGTCTTTGCTGGTACAGCCGTCACAAACCGGATCGAATCGCGAATGGATAACAACTTTTTCCTGCTTTGTATCAAGAACATATCTAAGCAATCTTGAGTTGCTATTGAGTTTTCGGCCAAAAAATTTCCCGTAGGGGCCAGTGCCCGATACTCGCGTCATATTGGCATCAACGATTTCGACTTCCAATTGTAAGACGCTGGCGAGCATTTTTGTGAAGCGTAAGATCGTCGGCTGAATTTGCATCAATATGGACTGAGCATTTATGGGTGTCATAATCAGAACCTTTCTCTAACGCTAAATTATTCGCGTTTATGGTTAGCGGGAATTATGTCCTTTTCACCCTACGATAATACATGAATAGAAAGTGTGGTTTGATAAACATCAATTGCCTTTTCTTAACTAGGATGAGTTTCTGTTGTTGGCATCACACTTTATTATCAAACTGATAAGGATATGGTTTTTGTTATCATTCTGGGTTGTCACTAAGCTGAGAATAACGTTTTTCTTTGCGGTGCTTGCAAAGTGAAATAGCTTTCTTAGTGAGTTAATAATGTAACTATTACTAATATTCATAACTTCACATGCTGATTTTGAATAAATAATGAGGCTTAGCTCACATTATCCCTCCTATTTCATACGTTATCTCTCCATTAATCACAGCTTGGCATAGTTATTGTTTAAGAGTTAACAGTCGCTATTCACGGCGAGCGTTGAACCACCCGCCATACGTGCGCCATAGCAGATTAAATCAAACGCCAATCACTTACTTTGTAGGGCCATAAGATGAGAACAGTTAACGAATTAATCAAGGATATCAACGCGCTTAAGTCGAATCTGCATGAAAAAGATTTTCTGCTGACCTGGGAGCAAAGCCCAGATGAGCTGAAACAGGTTCTGGATCTGGCCGAAGCATTAAAAACCATGCGCGCAGAAAACATTGCGACCAAGATTTTCAATAGTGGTTTAGGCATCTCCGTTTTCCGCGATAACTCCACAAGAACCCGTTTTTCTTATGCTTCCGCCCTGAATTTGCTGGGATTAACCCAACAAGATCTGGATGAAGGCAAATCACAGATTGCGCATGGTGAAACCGTGCGTGAAACCGCGAACATGATCTCTTTCTGTGCCGATGCCATTGGTATCCGTGATGACATGTATCTTGGCGCAGGTAACGCTTATATGCGCGAAGTGGGTGCCGCGCTGGATGAAGGCTATGAACAAGGGGTTCTGCCACAGCGTCCGGCATTGGTAAACCTGCAATGTGACATTGACCACCCAACGCAGTCGATGGCCGATCTGGCTTGGCTCCAAGAGCATTTCGGCAGCTTAGAAAACTTAAAAGGCAAAAAAATTGCCATGACGTGGGCGTATTCACCAAGCTATGGCAAACCACTTTCTGTTCCGCAGGGCATCATCGGTCTGATGACCCGCTTTGGTATGGATGTCACGCTGGCTCACCCAGAAGGCTATGACCTCATTCCAGACGTGGTGGCGGTGGCGAAACAAAACGCTGAATCCTCTGGTGGTAGCTTCCGTCAGGTGAACTCCATGGCTGAAGCCTTCAAAGACGCGGATATCGTTTATCCGAAATCTTGGGCTCCTTACAAAGTCATGGAAGAGCGTACCGAACTGCTGCGTGCGAACGATCATGACGGTCTGAAAGCGCTGGAAAAACAGTGTCTAGCAGAGAATGCCAAACATAAAGATTGGCACTGCACCGAAGAGATGATGAAGCACACCAAAGACGGCGAGGCGCTCTATATGCACTGCCTGCCAGCGGATATCTCCGGCGTGTCTTGTAAGGAAGGCGAAGTCACCGAAGGCGTCTTTGAAAAATACCGTATTGCTACTTACAAAGAAGCCAGCTGGAAGCCTTATATCATCGCCGCCATGATCGTTGCGCGTAAGTTCTCGAAACCGGGTCTGGTGCTAGAGCAGCTGCTGAAAGAAGCACAAAAGCGTATCAAGTAATACTGTCTGCACCGGCGCATCTGTCGATGCGTCGGTATCTCCGCCTCTGGCGGATACTCTCCTGATGAGGATGGGTTATGTCTGTTTTCTCTATGAAAGTGGATATTGCGCAAAACCGTTTTTTCAACGGTGAAACGTCTCCACTTTTCTCACGCGCAGAAGCGCAAAAGGCCCGCGCCTTCCACAAAAAAATAACGGGTTATCAACCTACGCCGCTCTGTTCTTTAGATGAATTGGCTCAGCTTTTTGGCGTTAATAAAATTTTAGTCAAAGATGAGTCTCAGCGTTTCGGTTTGAACGCTTTCAAAATGTTGGGTGGGGCTTACGCGATTGCACGTTTGCTGTGTGAAAAATACCAAATTGACATCAATACGTTTTCTTTCGAAAAGCTGAAGTCGACGCTGACAGAAAAAATGACATTCGCCACCACTACCGATGGCAACCATGGGCGCGGTGTGGCATGGGCCGCTCAGCAACTTGGCCAAAACGCCGTTATTTATATGCCGAAAGGCTCCGCACGTGAGCGCGTAGATCATATCCGCAATCTGGGTGCGGAATGCATCGTGACCGATATGAACTACGACGACACGGTGCGTTTAACCATGAAAACCGCCCAAGAACGCGGCTGGGAAATCGTGCAAGACACCGCGTGGGAAGGGTATACCAAGATCCCTACGTGGATTATGCAGGGTTATTCCACGCTGGCCGATGAAGCGGTCGAGCAAATGCAGTCGATGGGCATTCAGCGCCCAACACATGTCTTTTTACAGGCGGGCGTAGGCGCAATGGCTGGTGGCGTTTTGGGCTATCTGGTTGATGTCTTCGGCGCCGAAAAACTGCATTCCGTGATTGTTGAACCCGATCTTGCCGACTGTGTTTTCCGTTCAGGTTTAAAAGGTGAAATCGTCAACGTGGGCGGCGATATGGCGACCATTATGGCTGGTTTAGCCTGCGGTGAGCCAAATCCGCTCGGATGGCCACTGCTGCGCAACTGCGCCACTCAGTTTATCTCCTGCCAAGACAAAGTGGCTGCGCTAGGTATGCGCGTTCTCGGTAATCCATTGGGAAGCGATCCGCGCATTGTTTCTGGTGAATCCGGTGCCGTTGGGCTGGGCGTCTTGGCCGCTGTTCATCACCATCCAAAACGTGAAGAGCTGATGCAACAGCTGGGTTTAAATCATGATTCTGTTGTGTTGCTGATTAGCACGGAAGGCGATACCGACGTTAAACATTACCGAGAAGTCGTTTGGGAAGGGAAACATCCCGCCTGTAGCTGAAAGCGATGAAATTAACGACTTTTTGACCTTTATTTTCTCGCCGTAAGCGAGCTAACACATTGGAGTTTAAGAAAATGGCTAAGCAAGTTCCTTTCGAAATGGTGTTGGAAAAAGCGTATCAGTACAAAGATGAAATGACCCGCTTTCTGCGCGATATGATCGCTATCCCAAGTGAAAGCTGTGATGAAAAGTTAGTGGTGCAGTGCATTAAAAAAGAGATGGAAAAAGTCGGTTTCGATAAAGTCGAAATTGACCCAATGGGCAATATTCTGGGTTATATCGGTCACGGACCGCATCTGATTGCAATGGATGCCCATATCGATACCGTTGGGATCGGCAATATTAAAAACTGGAGCTTCGATCCCTATCAGGGAATGGAAGATGATGAGCTGATTGGTGGGCGTGGTGCATCGGATCAGGAAGGCGGCATGGCATCGATGGTTTATGCCGGTAAGATCATTAAGGATCTGGGGCTGGAAGATCAATACACGCTGCTGGTGACCGGTACTGTTCAAGAAGAAGACTGTGACGGCCTGTGCTGGCAGTACATTATTGAGCAATCTAAAATCCGTCCTGAGTTTGTTGTTAGTACTGAACCTACAGATTGCCAAATCTATCGCGGCCAGCGTGGACGCATGGAAATTCGCGTGGACGTGCAGGGCATCAGCTGCCACGGCTCTGCGCCAGAACGCGGTGACAACGCCATTTTCAAAATGGGCCCGATCCTTAACGAATTAAAAGAACTGTCGAACCATTTAGGCAACGATGATTTCTTGGGCAAAGGGACGTTAACCGTATCTGAAATTTTCTTCACCTCGCCAAGCCGTTGCGCCGTTGCTGATAGCTGCGCAGTCTCCATCGACCGCCGTTTAACCTGGGGTGAAACATGGGAAGGGGCACTGGACGAGATCCGTGCGCTGCCAGCAGTGAAAGCGGCAAACGGCGTGGTATCAATGTACAACTATGAACGACCTTCTTACACCGGTTTGGTATATCCAACCGAGTGCTACTTCCCAACATGGAAAGTGGAAGAAGACCACATCACGGTGAAAACCCTGAGCAAAGCCTACGAAGGGCTGTTTAACAAAAAGCCGGTTGTAGATAAGTGGACCTTCTCGACAAATGGCGTTTCTATCATGGGTCGTCATGGCATTCCGGTTATCGGTTTTGGCCCAGGCAAAGAGCCAGAAGCGCATGCACCAAATGAAAAAACCTGGAAAGACCATTTAGTGACCTGTGCTGCCATGTACGCCGCCATCCCTCTGTCTTACCTTGATGAACTGAAAAAATAATTAGCGTTTATTGCGTAACCCACTCCCGCCGAAATTTGGCTGGAGTGGTTTTTTCAGTATGGCATTCAAGGAAACCGAACCAATGAAAAAGCTGATTAAGAATGGCGTAGTGGTTAGCGCAGACGGTGAGGTTCGTCAGGATCTGCTTATCGAGAACGGAGTGATTGCACGTGTGGCAGCACACATCTCCGACGATGAGGCTGAAGACATCATCGATGCCAATGGGTGCTACGTGATGCCCGGAGGAATTGATGTCCATACGCATTTTAATATCGATGTTGGAATAGCCCGTAGCTGTGATGATTTTTTTACCGGCACACGCGCAGCGGCCTGCGGCGGTACAACAACCATTATTGACCATATGGGATTTGGGCCAGCGGGATGCAATTTGCATCACCAGCTAAACGCTTACCATCAATATGCGGCGGGCAAAGCCGTGGTGGATTACAGTTTTCACGGGGTGATCCAGCATATTGACGACGACATTCTCAATGAAATGTCATCCATGGTGCATGACGAAGGGATTAGCAGTTTTAAGCTCTATCTGACGTACAACTACAAGCTTGGCGATGCTGATGTGCTGCGCGCTTTGCAGCAACTACATAAGGTTGGCGCGTTGGCGACGGTGCACCCTGAAAATGATGCCGCGATTGCGCTACGGCGCGAGCAGTTTATCTCCGAAGGCAAAACGTCGGCGATGTACCATGCATTGAGCCGTCCGCTCGAGTGCGAGGCTGAGGCCATTAGCCGGATGATTAATCTAGCCCAGCTCGCAGGAAATGCACCGTTGTATATCGTTCATCTCTCCAACGGATTGGGACTGGACTATTTACGATTAGCGCGAGAACGGCACCAGCCTGTTTGGGTGGAAACTTGCCCGCAATATTTGCTGTTGGATGAACGTAGCTATCAACGAGAAGATGCGTTGAAGTTTATTCTCAGTCCTCCGCTACGTAATCATCGAGAGCAAGACAAATTGTGGTGCGGTATTGCTGACGGCGCTATTGATACAGTTGCGACCGACCACTGCACTTTCCCTTATCAACAGCGCATTACGATGTCGGACGGGAATTTTACCCGCTGCCCAAACGGCTTGCCCGGCGTCGAAAATCGTATGCAACTGTTGTTCTCTGAGGGTGTGATGACAGGCCGGATTTCGCCTGCGCGTTTTGTGCAGCTAACCAGTACCAATCCTGCTCGCTTGTTTGGCTTGTGGCCTCAGAAAGGCAATCTCTCTGTGGGGGCTGATGCTGATGTCATCATTATTGACCCACTGAAAAACGTTACCATTGAACACGCTCATCTCCATGATAATGCTGATTATTCACCCTATGAAGGCTATCGCTGCCAAGGTGAAATCATTGCCACGCTTTGCCGGGGTGAATGCGTATACCAAGACAAAAAATTTACCGGGCAGGCTGGCTTTGGTCGCTTTATTCACCGCCAACCTTTTGCTCAATCCACCATTATTTAATCGTTTAACTTACGTCACCAATATTTGCGAGGGATAGGATGAAAAAGAAAATTGTGCTTGCGCTGGGCGGCAATGCGTTAGGTGAAGGACTCGCCGAGCAAATGCAGGCGGTAAAATCGACGGCGAAAGCGATTGTGGATTTGATTGCTCATGGTCATCAAGTGGTGGTGACGCACGGCAATGGCCCACAGGTGGGAATGATCAATCAGGCGTTTGAAGCAGCGGCGAAAACGGAGGCACATACGCCAATGTTACCCATGTCTGTTTGTGTCGCGCTCAGTCAGGGCTACATTGGTTACGATCTGCAAAACGCGCTGCGTGAAGAACTGCTAGATCGTGGGTTACATACACCGGTTGCCACGATTATTACGCAGGTCATCGTTGATGCCAAAGATCCGGCTTTCGCTAACCCAACTAAGCCAATAGGCTCTTTCTTCTCGCAAGAAGAGGCGAAAGTGCTGACGCAAAATGGCTACATCATGAAAGAGGATTCAGGCCGTGGCTATCGTCGCGTTGTGGCTTCGCCAAAACCGGTTGATATCGTGGAGAAAGAAACAGTGGCCGCGATGCTGAATGCGGGACAGGTCGTGATCACGGTCGGCGGTGGCGGCATTCCTGTTCTGCGTGAAGGCAACCACTTACGTGGAGCGGGAGCGGTTATCGATAAAGACTGGGCGAGTGCCAAACTGGCTGAAATGATCGACGCAGATATGCTGATTATCTTAACCGCGGTAGAAAAAGTGGCGATTAACTTTGGTAAGCCTAATGAGCAATGGCTCGATCAATTGAGTATCGCAGATGCTCAGCGCTTCATTGAAGAGGGACATTTCGCCAAAGGTTCGATGTTGCCTAAGGTTGAAGCGGCGGTTTCATTTGCGGAGTCTCGGCCTGGTCGCCAAGCTCTGATTACCGTGTTGAGTAAAGCCCAACAGGGCATTGAGGGAAAAACCGGAACGGTGATTTCTCATTAAATTGTGAGGCAGTAAGTTCGCTCCATCTCTTTTCTTGATTCCATGCCTGAATAAAGAAAAAAGATGGAGCGATTGAGAAAGAACAAATTAGTGTTTGCGATCCAGTTTCATCATGGCTTCCAGAACCGCACCACCAATAGCACGCGCCTTATCCGAAACGGTAGTGTAGTCAGCCTCAGCGCCGCGCGGATCGATATCGCCAATTTTAAATCCGGCGCTCACTTCTAACCCTTCGCTTAATAAACCTCGCACCATCCCTGACAGCGGAGCAAACACCGGTGTTTCTCCGATATGCCCCATCACATCGCCTTCTTTAACTAAATCACCCAGCGCAACGCAGCAATGCATGATGCCTGAAGCGGGAGCACGAATAACACGGCGCGTGGTGTGACCGGCAATATTGCCGGGGACTCCGGTATTTGGTTGGGTATAACCTTGATAGATGACGCGGCCAAGATAGTGTCCACGGTTGGTTTCAATGACGGCGCCACAGTCATGCCCAGCATTAAATCCGGGGCCCAGAGCGACAGTTATCGGTGCCATATCTTTGTGGGTGCCTAAGTTTTGTTTCGCCAAAATAGCATCAACTAAAAAACGTGGTTTGAGTTCGCTGAGATAGCTGGCTTGCTCATCAACAAGCACGGGGATTTCAGCGCGATCAAGTATGCTAAAGGCCTCGTCGACGCTGCCTGCTTTTCTCGCCGTTACGCTTTCAACCGTCATTTCGTTATCGAAAATAGCCTGAGCAAACGCGACGGTTCGGCGGATGACGGTAGGCTTGGCAATGTCTAACATGATGACATGGAAACCGGCATGATAAAGCCGTAACGCGACGCCGGTGGCGATATCGCCAGACCCTCGAATGACGACGAGTTTGTCGCGTTTCAATCTCACATCATCCTGCTTTAACCCGCCAGCGGCATGATTTTTTATCTGTAATACTTCAGCCATGATGCTGACGGCAATCTCTTCTGGCGTTTCTGCTCCGATGTTGTAGCCAATCGGGGCATGCAGCCGTTCAAGATGCTCTTGCGTGATGCCCTGCTGACGCAATGCTTGTGTGAACGTTTGCACTTTTCTGCGGCTCGCAAGCAGGCCGAGATAGCTCACCGGCTTTTCGATTAAGACATCAAGGGCTTCTTTGTCTTGGCTGTTGGTTGCAATGATGACGAAGTTTTCTTTTTCGATATTTAGCTTTTCAATAGCTGCGCTGAAGGTCTCTGCATGAATCAGCGTAGTGCCCGCGGGAAACAGCGCCGGATCAAGACTGGAAGCGTAGGTGTCAGCAACGTGCAAATCGAAACCGAGCAGAGCTGCGGCCTGAGCAATCGCCCGGTTAACATGCCCCGCACCAATTAAAACTAAGCGGGGGCGGAGCCCATGAACGTCAATATAAACCGACATAGCCCCGCCGCAGTCAGAGCCGACGGCATCTTGACCATTACGCGCCATGCGTCCATGAAAAACACGTGCTTTGCGTTCAGATAAGGCTTCGAGTGCCTGATCAATGACCAGACGCTCGACCATGCCGCCACCGATAGTGCCAACGATGCTGCCATCGGCCAATACCAGCATTTGGCCTGAGTGGCGCGGTGTTGAACCTCGACTTTCAATAATCTGCGCTAAAGCAAAGGGTTTGTTTTCTGCTTCCAGTCGTGCTGCTTGTGCAAAAATGTTCATAGCAACCTCAAGATCCCCGTAATTATTCGTCAATTCCTTTGTGTGGTATGCGACTGACATAACTGGTGTGTAATTGGAGGTGATTCTTGAACTGCGCCAATCCAAATGGTGTCGAGCTCGGGCCGTGCATCTAGCAGAGCGGTCAGTAGGCCCAATAGCGCATTATCAATCTGATAAAGTCGATTAATAAACCAAACCCGTAGCGCTCGCGGCGGTGAGCCTTTGAACATTCCATCGGGGTGAGCAATGAATCGCTCAAATACCGAAATATTTAACCTATCTCCGGCTTTTATATCGCAAAGATCGGCAAAAATCGGCCAACGATGGATCTGTTCAGGGTCAGCGGGATTATTAATGACAAGGCCTCCAGTCAGTGCAATGACACATCTACTGCTTTGGGGGATGCAAGGTTCATGCCCTGCTGGTGCTTTGAGTAATCGCTGATGGGCGCCGTCTGCTTCAACTAAGATGACATCAAAGAGCTGAGCGGCTTGTAGCATGTCAGCTTGCTCAGTGGTAATACCTGAAACTTTGTGGGTGGCCGCGTTATATTCAGTGAATAGTGCTACGATCTTGGAGGCGCAAGGCGATGTTTCTTTCAACCCAACGAGAGTGTGCCAATATTCTTTTTCAATGATAGTGTGGGCCTGTGAGGCTTCTGGAAGAAACATATGCGTGGTGGTGGTGATTAATACGCTGAGGCCTTGCTGAGAAAATCGCTGGGCAAGCCAAAATAGCGTACTGGTTTTACCGCCGGCGCCAATGAGGCTGATCAAATATGACTTATTATTTTTTACGCTGAAAAGCACATCATTAAATAGTACGTCTTTATCAGAATTCATAAGCATTCATTAAAGGTTATGCAGAGAGGGAATGATGAATCAGAAAAGAGGAAAACATCCGTACGCGAATATATCTCCGGTTGAGAATTTGAAACCGCGTGAAAATGTTGACTGTATCATTACCGCTGCGGGCCTTTCCTCTCGAATGGGGCAATGGAAAATGATGCTACCTTATAAACAAGGAACAATTCTTGATTCAAGTATAGAAAATGCGAGGCAGTTTTGTAACCGTATTATATTAGTTGTTGGGTATCGCGGTGATGAACTGTATGAGCGTTATAATACTGAGAGTGATATCACAGTTGTTGCAAATAATAATTACGTCAGCGGATTATTTTCTTCTATACAGGCGGCAGGTCCGATCGTTAAAACAGATTATTGCTTTATCACTCACGGTGATATTCCTTGTTTGAACCGTGAGATTTTCCATCAGGTTTGGCTTAAACGTGGGCCATACGCGCTGTTGCCCTGTCACCAAGGAACGCCGGGACACCCCGTATTGCTGCCTCAAAGCATCATAAAACGAGCTTGCCAAAATGATGTGTCTGTATCATCAATGCGCGAGTTTTTGCTCGCGGGAGAGTATCGCTATCTTAATATGCCGCAGCCGCAAACGATTATGGATATAGATACACCAGAGGCATATCAACGATTACTAAAAATATAATGTATACGGCCGTGGGTTATTTTATTTCTTGCTGGATGTTTAGTAAGGAATAGATGTTTTAATTCTGTTTATCGATTGCGCTCTCACTTTTAAAAGTAGCGCTCATTATTTTTTATCAAACTGATATTGTATTATTCTAATTTGATAATTTATTCTTGGGTTAGATAATTTGCTAATTATTTGTTGCTGCCGCATTGATTTATATTCTCATTTGTTTAGTGAGCGATTTCACAAATAAAAAACACTATTCGAGTTGGCTCACGAAATTAGCTTTTTTCTTATGGCTAGAAAACCTTTGGCTCGATTGTTGCTCCCATATCTCCTATCCGTAGAGGATTGATAATCCTCTGCCATTTTACATTTGAGCATGTCGCAGCAAGGAGATAGTCATGGGAGATATTATGCGCCCCGTTCCTTTCGAGGAACTTTTGACGCGTGTTTTCGACGAGTATAACGAAAGCCACTCAATCTTCGGGATACCGGAACAGCAGTTTTATCGCAAAGACAATGACCGACTCATCAAGGTATTTGGCGAAACCTGTGAAACCCCTATGGGACCAGCCGCTGGGCCACATACACAGCTTGCGCAAAATATCATTGTGTCTTGGTTGACCGGTGGGCGCTTTATTGAGTTGAAAACGGTGCAAATTCTTGACCGCTTAGAGTTAGACAAACCGTGTATCGATGCTGAAGACGAATGCTTTAACACCGAATGGTCAACGGAATTCACGCTGCAAAAAGCCCATGACGAATACTTGAAAGCCTGGTTTGTTTTGCATTTACTCGAAGCTCTTTTTGACCCTCGCACGCAGGGCGAAGCCAAGTCATTTATCTTTAATATGAGCGTTGGCTATAACCTTGAAGGCATCAAGCAACCCGCCATGCAGAACTTTATCCACAGCATGATGGATTCTACCCAACATCCGAAATATGCCGAATATCAGTCCGTTCTGTCTCATTTCATCCGCACACAACTTGAATCGCGTTCAGCGCAGCTCAGCCAACTGCCGCAGCAAATTCCCGCGCAAATGGTTCATGGGGTCACGCTCTCAACCATGCACGGTTGCCCGCCGAATGAAATTGAGGCTATTTGCCGCTACATGCTGGAGGAGAAAGGGCTCAATACCTTTGTTAAGTTGAACCCTACGCTGCTTGGCTACCCTCGCGTACGTGAAATTCTCGACACCTGTGGCTTTGATTATATTGGCCTGAAAGAAGAGTCCTTTGAGCATGATTTGAAGCTAGAGCAGGCCATTTCGATGCTGCAAAGATTGACTGCCTTAGGTCAGCAAAAGCAACTTTGCTTTGGGGTGAAACTGACTAACACGCTCGGCACCATCAATCACAAAGGCGCGCTGCCGGGTGAAGAGATGTATATGTCTGGACGCGCGCTGTTCCCTCTGTCCATCAACGTGGCTGCCGTCTTATCGCGAGCGTTTAACGGTGAACTGCCGATCTCGTATTCCGGCGGTGCGAGTAAATTTAATATTCGCGATATTTTTGATACTGGTATCCGGCCTATCACGATGGCAACGGATTTGCTCAAGCCGGGAGGATATCTACGCCAGCTAGAGTGCATGCGTGAGCTGGATCAGTCTGATACGTGGGGCATGACCAAAGTCGACGTTGAGCGCTTAGAAGCTCTGGCGAAGAAAGCCGTTAGCATGGAATACACCCAGAAACATTGGAAAGCGCAGGATCGGATTGATGCGGGTGGCCCACTGCCGATGACCGATTGTTATGTGGCACCGTGCGTGACCGCCTGTGCGATCAAACAGGATATTCCCGAGTATATCCGTTTGCTTGGCGAACAACGCTACGCCGATGCATTAGAACTGATTTATCAGCGCAATGCGCTGCCTGCCATTACCGGACACATCTGCGATCACCAGTGTCAGTACAACTGTACCCGTATGGACTATGACAGTGCGCTAAACATTCGCGAGCTGAAAAAGGTGGCCTTGGAAAAAGGCTGGGATGAATATCAGAAACGCTGGCATAAACCTGCGGGCTCTGGCTCTAAGCATCCGGTTGCGGTGCTAGGCGCAGGGCCAGCAGGGCTTTCTGCGGGATATTTCTTGGCGCGGGCGGGCTATCAGGTCACTTTGTTCGAGCGTGAAGCCAACGCGGGCGGGGTGGTAAAAAACATTATTCCTCAGTTCCGTATTCCGGCTGAAACTATCCAGCATGATATCGATTTTGTTGCCGCACACGGGGTGAAATTTGAGTTCGGCTGTGATCCTGCATTAACCATGGATAAGCTGACTCAGCAAGGTTTCCGCTACGTCTTTATTGGGGTCGGAACCGACAAAAATAGCGGCGTGAAACTGGCGGGTGACAACCGCAACGTTTATAAATCACTGCCGTTCCTGCGTAGCTATAACCGTGGCGATAAACTCTCTTTAGGACGTCACGTTGCCGTTGTCGGTGCGGGGAATACCGCCATGGACTGCGCGCGTGCGGCGCTGAAGGTCCCCGGCGTAGAAGACGTGACCGTTATCTATCGTCGTACCTTGAATGAAATGCCAGCCTACCGCGAAGAGTATGAAGAAGCGGTTGAAGACGGCGTGAAGTTTATGTTCCTGACTAATCCAGAGCAGTTTGATGCCGATGGCACGCTAACCGCGCGGGTGATGGAGCTCGGCGAACCCGATGAGAAAGGCCGCCGCCGCCCAGTGGCAACGGATAAAACCATCAAGCTACGCATGGATGCGCTGATTACCGCCATTGGTGAACAGGCCGACTGCGCGGCGCTCAGTGCGATGGGCGTGCCATTAAATGCCGATGGTTGGCCTGCGGTAAACACCGAGACCGGCGAAACTCCGCGCCCTAACGTGTTCTTAATTGGTGATGTGCAAAGTGGCCCTTCTTCCATCGTAGCGGCTATCAGTACTGCTCGCCGCGCGACTGACGAAGTGCTCAAGCGTGAAAATATCCAGACTCATCACGGTGATAAGCAGTGGTCTAATGTCGATCCGGCCGAGATTTATCAACGTAAAGGCGCGATCAGCGTGTTGATGGTGGATAAAGAAGAGCGCGAAGCCTTTGTAGCTCAGGAAGCGCAGCGCTGTTTGGAGTGTAACTATATCTGTAGCAAGTGCGTTGATGTGTGTCCAAACCGCGCCAACGTGTCTATTGCCGTTCCAGGGTTCCACGATCGTTTCCAAACCCTACACTTAGATGCTTATTGCAACGAGTGCGGTAACTGCGCGCAGTTCTGCCCGTGGCAGGGGAAACCCTACAAAGACAAAATTACCATCTACAGCCTGCCAGAAGATTTTACCAACAGCACCAACCCAGGATTCTTTGTCGATAACGATAACGTCAGCGTACGACAAGGTAAGCAAATCTGGCATCTGCATATTGATAAACAAGGCCAGCTTGATGATGTTCCACCTGAGTTGGAAGACATGTGCCGCATCATTAGCCATGTTCACAATCATCATCACTATCTGCTTGGCCGAGTGGAGGTTTAATTATGCTGATCCTAAAAAATGTTACGGCGGTTCAGTTCGAACCTGCTTCGGTACAACACGGTATTGATATTGCGATTGAAGGCTCGCTTATTAAAGAGGTGGGCAGCCAGCTGGTTGCCAAATATCCGCAGGCGGACGTGAAAGATATGCAGGGTAAATGGGTTATGCCGGGCATTGTGTGTGCGCATAACCATTTTTACTCCGGATTATCGCGCGGAATTATGGCCAATATCGCTCCTAGCCCTGATTTCATCTCCACCTTGAAAAACCTGTGGTGGCGCTTAGACCGCGCTTTGGATGAGGAGTCGCTTTATTACAGTGGGCTAATTTGCTCGCTGGAAGCCATCAAAAGCGGCTGCACCGCCGTTATCGATCACCATGCTTCGCCCAACTACATTGCGGGGTCATTAAATACGCTGCGTAAGGGGTTTATTAAAGCAGGGCTGCGCGGTATGACCTGCTTTGAAACCACCGATCGTAACGGCGGCAATAAAGAGCTTCAGGCGGGAGTAGAAGAGAACATTGCCTTTGCTCAGTTGATCGATAGTGCGAAGAAACAGGGGAATGAACCCTACCTCGTGGAGGCTCATATCGGTGCTCATGCGCCCTTCACCGTGTCGGATGCGGGGCTAGATATGCTGCGTGAAGCGACTAAAGCCACGGGGCGTGGCCTACATATTCACGCGGCGGAAGACAGCTATGACGTATCCCACAGCCACGATAAGTATGGCAAAGATCTGATTGTACGCTTGGCGGAGCACGATCTGATCGACGCCAAAACGCTGGTGGCGCACGGTCTGTATCTCTCTGAGGCAGACATTCAGATCATCAACCAGCAGGATGCGTTTTTGGTGCACAACGCCCGTTCCAATATGAACAATCACGTTGGCTATAACCAGCGCATTGGCGAATATAAAAATGTGGCTTTGGGAACGGACGGCATAGGCTCCGATATGTTTGAAGAGCTGAAATTTGCCTTCTTTAAACATCGTGATGCCGGAGGCCCAATGTGGCCAGACAGTTTCACGCGTTTCTTATGGAATGGTAATCGCTTACTGGAACGTAACTTCGGTGCTCACTTCGGTTGCTTAGCTGCGGGCTACAAAGCCGATCTTACCGTGTGTGATTATCCAGAGCCAACGCCGCTAGCAGCCCAAAATATTGGCGGACATCTGGCATTTGGTATGGGATCGGGCAGCGTCCGCAGTGTGATGGTTGAAGGACGCTTCGTTTATGAAAACGGTCAGTTCCCGTTTGATGTAACGCCAATCTATGCCGAAGCCAGCAAGGTGGCGGCACGGTTATGGAAGCGGATGGATGAGTTAGCATAACTGTTATACCGCCCCTTATTAGGGGCGGTTTGTCCTTCTAAGGGCAAATAACAAGAGGATGAAAAATGATTGAGCAATTTTTCTGGCCAGAATCCATTAAGCAGGCGCTTGAACTCAAGCACCAGTTTCAGGATGAGGCGGTCTATTTTGGCGGAGGTAGCAAGTTAAACGCGACGCCGACCAAAACGACAAAGAAGTTCGGCATCGCTTTATCAAAACTCGGGCTTGATAAGGTGAGTTTGCAGCAGGAAAAACTACACATTGGTTCTCAAGTCACGCTACAGAAGCTGATTGATACCCCGTTGGTCCCCGATGCGCTGCGTGATGCTCTGGGATTTATCTACTCTCGCCATCTCCGTAATCAAGCCACCCTAGCAGGCGAAATTATCGCCAAGCAGAAAGAACGCGTTCTACTCCCCGTGTTGTTAGCGCTTGATGCGCTAGTGGTGGCGGCAGCAGGCGAAACTCTCCGTCTAGAAGAATATCTGGATAACGATCGTGACGATCTTCTGCTGGAGGTGATCCTTCCCGATCCTTATCAAAACTGTTCAACGCGTAAGATCGCACGTTCTGCCGCTGGCTTAGCCGTGATAACCGCGGCGGTAGCTACCGGCTCCAATGGTGAAATGAAAATTGCCCTTGATGGCGTGTCTGAACGAGCAATACGACTGCGTGACGTAGAGTCTCGCGGCCTGAGTGATGATGCATTAGAGAAGGCCGTGAGCGATGCCATTTCCCCACGTGCTGATATCGGAGGCAGCGAAGCATACAAGCGCTATATCGCGGGTGTTGTCGTTGCAGAACTGTTGGCTGACTGTCAGCAGATGAGTGAGGAAAAGTGATATGAATATTCGCTTTACGCTAAATGGTACCCCTCGCACGTTGTCATGTGAGGCGGGGGATAACGTGCAGAAAGTCTTGTTCAATCTAGGCCTACATTCTGTACGTAACAGTGACGATGGGTTTGGGTTTGCGGGTTCCGATGCCATTATTTTTGACGGTGTGGTGGTTAACGCTTCACTGCTGATCGCCGCCCAACTTGAGGGAACAGTGGTCCGCACCGCAGAATCACTGGGCACGTGGAATCAACTTAGCCCGGTACAACAGGCGATGGTTGATGTGGGGATTGTGCAATCAGGCTATAACGATCCCGCGGCTGCGTTAATTCTTACCGAGCTGCTTGAGCGCATCCCGTCACCAACGCGAACTCAGATTGATGATGCATTATCGGGATTATTTAGCCGCGATGCGGGCTATCAGCAGTTTTATCAGGTGGTTGAATTAGCACAGGCACGCATGGCCGATCCTTTCTGCCAGCAGGAGATCGCACCGGAGTTTCGCGATGATTTGCAGGTGGTGGGCAAGCTCTGCCCAAAGGTCGATTCTGCCAAAATGGTGCAGGCTAAACCTTGTTACGTTGAAGATCGTGTTCCTGCCAATGCCTGCATTATCAAGATGCTGCGCAGCCCGCATCCGCACGCGCTGATTACGCATTTAGACGTGAGTAAGGCAGAAGCATTGCCGGGTGTGGTACATGTGATTACGCATTTGAACTGCCCCGATATTTATTACACGCCGGGGGGACAAAGCGCGCCTGAACCTTCTCCGCTCGATCGTCGTATGTTTGGTAAGAAGATGCGTCATGTGGGCGATCGTGTGGCTGCGGTCGTGGCCGAAAGCGAAGAGATTGCGCTGGCGGCATTAGCGTTGATAGACGTCAGCTTTGAGGTGTTGAAACCGGTCATGTCGATTGATGAGGCAATGGCCGACGGTGCACCGCTTGTTCACGATGAACCTATTGTTTATGTGAACGGCGCACCGGCTGACCTTGAGGTGCAGAATCGGGGCTCGGCGACGCGGGGCGAGCACATGATTATCAACTTCCCGATTGGCGCAAAACCACATAGCAATATTGCCGCAGGCGTTCACGGCCGTATTGGGGATGTTGAAAAGGGATTCGCTCAGGCGGATGTCGTGATTGAACGCACGTATGAATCGACCCAAGCCCAGCAATGCCCGACAGAAACCCATGTCTGCTTCACCTATATGGACGGTGAGCGGCTGGTGATCCACGCGTCTACACAAGTTCCGTGGCATGTTCGTCGTCAGGTGGCGCGTTTAGTTGGGCTGAAACAAAATAAAGTCCACGTTATCAAAGAGCGTGTGGGTGGGGGATTTGGCTCCAAGCAGGACATTCTGTTAGAGGAGGTCTGTGCATGGGCGACCTGTGTGACGGGGCGTCCGGTCTATTTCCATTACACTCGCGAAGAAGAATTTATCAGTAACACCACGCGACACGTTGCCAAAGTGAAAGTGAAAATTGGGGCAACGAAAGAAGGTAAGCTTACCGCCATTGATATGGATTTCCGCGCCAACACTGGCCCTTATGGCAACCATTCGTTAACGGTTCCCAGCAATGGCCCCGCGCTTTCATTGCCTCTCTATCCTTGCGACAACGTCAATTTCCAAGTGACGACCTACTACAGCAATATCTGCCCAACCGGTGCCTACCAAGGCTACGGCGCGCCAAAAGGAAACTTTGCGCTAACCATGGCGCTGGCGGAGTTAGCTGAACAGCTCGATATCGATTTGCTGGATATGATCGAACTCAACCGTGTAATCGAAGGACAAGAGCTGAAAATATTAGGCGCGATTGGCGAGGGTAAAATGCCAACGTCGGTGCCAACGGCGGCGAGCTGTGCGTTAGAACCGATTTTGCGTAAAGGACGTGAGCTGATGAACTGGGGAGAAAATAAGGCTCCACAGGGGGATTGGCGAATCGGTCAAGGTGTGGCGATTATCATGCAGAAATCCGGTATTCCAGATATCGACCAAGCGAACTGCATGGTGAAACTGGAGTCTGATGGCACGATTATCGTTCATTCAGGCGGCGCAGACATCGGCACCGGATTGGATACGGTTGTCACTAAACTTACCGCAGAAGTGTTGTGTTGTTCTCTGGCTGATGTGCATGTTATTTCGGGTGATACCGATCATGCGCTCTTTGATAAGGGGGCTTATGCGTCCTCGGGTACGTGTTTCTCCGGCAACGCTGCCAAGAAAGCGGCTGAAAATCTGAAAGAAAAAATTCGCTTCCACGGGGCCCAAATGTTGGGTGAGCCTATCGACGATGTGGTGATCGTCAGCCCAAGCATCGTGCGGGGCAAGCAGGGTGAAGTGAGCTTCGCTGAGATTGCACATAAAGCGGAAACGGGAACGGGCTTTGGTACGCTGGTTGCCACCGCGTGTTATATCACGCCAGATTTTGCTTTCCCGTTTGGCGCAAACTTTGCTGAGGTTGCGGTCAATGTGCGAACCGGTGAGATTCGGCTCGATAAGTTCTATGCATTGCTCGACTGTGGTACGCCGGTTAACCCAGAACTGGCGTTAGGGCAAATCTACGGCGCTTCTATGCGTGCCATCGGACACAGCCTGACAGAAAAGCTGTTTTATGATGAAAACGGTAGCCCTATAACGCGCGATCTACAGACCTACGGGGCTCCAAAAATTGGTGATATCCCACGCGATTTCCGCGCATTTCTCGTGCCCAGCGACGATAAGGTTGGCCCATTCGGCGCTAAATCCATTTCTGAAATCGGCGTGAACGGCGCAGCGCCAGCGATAGCGACGGCGATCCACGATGCCTGTGGTGTTTGGTTGCGAGAATGGCACTTTACACCGGAAAAAATCCTCCGAGGACTGAATAAACTCGAGGCGTAAGCGTAATAAGGTGCGGGGAAATCATCTCCGCACCTCTACGATTCAATAGTTAACTAAGCATGAGCTTTAGTCTGGATTCAATTTAATCTGGGCAGGGTTTCTGCATGGTTTTTCCCGCATTTATTGAATCAGATATTCAATTTCTCAGTGGAGTAGAAAATGTCTGATGTACAGCAAGTTGCAGATAAAACCGTTAAAAATGAGTCCTTATCTTCTGGGGATTCAGAGCTTATTTATCATCTTGATGATAAGCCGCCGTTGCATGAAATGTTGATCGGTGCGGTGACGCATCTCCTCGCCATTTTTGTCCCCATGGTTGCTCCTGCGCTTATTGTCGGCACCGCGCTAGGGTTATCTCCAGAGGTCACCGCCTATTTAGTTTCTATGGCGATGATTGCCTCGGGAATTGGTACTTTCATCCAGGTAAATCGATTTGGTCGTGTAGGGTCAGGATTACTCTCCATTCAATCGGTCAATTTTTCGTTCGTGACCGTCATGATTGCGCTGGGGGGCTCGATGAAAAAAGACGGGCTCGACGAACAGGCGATTATCTCCGCCTTACTTGGCGTGGCCTTTGTCGGTGCTTTCCTCGTTGTTGCCTCGTCGCAGGTTCTTCCCTATCTCAAACGCGTGATCACACCGACCGTTAGCGGCGTTGTGGTTCTGATGATTGGCCTTAGCCTGATCAAAGTCGGCATTATTGATTTTGGCGGCGGTTTACCCGCCAAAGGCGATGGCTCCTTTGGTAGCTATCAAAATCTCGGTCTGGGTTTTCTGGTGCTTTGCGTGGTGATCGGTTTTAACTGCTGCCAGAACGCGCTGTTGCGGATGGGGGGGATCGCCATCGGTTTAATCGTGGGGTATGTCTGTGCGTTGTTTATGGGTATTGTCGATTTCTCGACCCTAAAAGATCTGCCGATTATCACTATCCCTCAACCGTTTAAATATGGTTTCTCGTTTGATTTTCATGCCTTTTTGGTTGCCGCTACCATCTATCTTTTAAGTATTTTGGAGGCGGTGGGCAGCATCACGGCAACGGCGATTATTTCTGAACGTCCCATTGTGGGGGAAGAATATGATCGGCGATTATCCGGCGGTGTGCTGGCGGATGGTTTGGTTTCGGTGATCGCCTGTGCTCTGGGTTCTTTACCGCTGACCACGTTTGCGCAAAACAACGGCGTGATCCAAATGACCGGCGTAGCTTCACGACATGTGGGGAAATACATCGCGGCGATATTAGTGATTCTGGGCCTGTTTCCGGTTATTGGGCGTTTCTTTACCACCATCCCCGCGCCTATTTTAGGCGGCGCAATGACACTGATGTTTTCGATGATTGCCCTCGCAGGGATAAAAATTATTCTGTGCGGCGGTATGGATCGGCGTGAAACCCTGATTGTGGCGACAGCTTTGGGGATTGGGCTGGGCGTTTCCTACGATCCGCAAATCTTTCGTATCCTTCCTGATTCTATCTATGTGCTGTTTGAAAATCCTATCTGTGCGGGCGGCGTGACCGCCATCATTCTTAACCTGCTGATCCCAAGAGTGAATAAGCGTGGTCAAGAAGATGAGTTGGAAGAACTGATTAAGCCGGTGACTGAGAATTTTACTCAAGCGAAATAGCGGTTTGTCACTCTGACATGCTAATGGAGAAAACATCATGTCTGAACAACATGCTTTGAAAGCGATACGCGGTAATTTTTTAGATATCGTCAAAACAGTAGAGCAGCCTGAGGAAATTGAATCTCATCTGCGCTTTATTGAAGACGGCTTAATGTTGCTCCGCCGCGGGAAAGTTGAGTGGTTTGGCACATGGCAGGAAGGAAAGCATCTGATTCCAGAGGGCATCCGCGTGCGTGACTACAGCGGAAAAATGATCGTGCCCGGCTTTGTGGATACCCATATTCACTATCCGCAAAGCGAAATGGTGGGCGCTTATGGTGAGCAGTTGCTGGAATGGTTGAATAAACATACGTTCCCCGCCGAGCGACGTTATAACGACATTGAATACGCCCGCGAAATGTCAGCTTTCTTTATCAAGCAGCTATTGCGCAACGGCACCACCACGGCGCTGGTATTTGGCACGGTTCACCCCGAATCGGTTGATGCGCTGTTTGAGGCCGCGCATAACATCAATATGCGAATGATCGCGGGCAAAGTGATGATGGATCGCAATGCTCCTGATTATTTGCTCGATACCGCTGAAACCAGTTATAGCCAAAGCAAAGCGCTGATTGAACGCTGGCACCACAATGGGCGTTTGCTCTATGCCATTACGCCGCGTTTTGCTCCAACGTCGACGCCAGAACAGCTGGCAATGGCGCAGCGACTGCGTGAAGAGTATCCCGATACGTATCTCCATACCCACCTTTGTGAAAATAAAGACGAAATTGAGTGGGTAAAAGCTCTGTATCCAGAACGGAAGGGCTATTTAGACGTTTACCATCACTATGGGCTAACCGGTAAAAATAGCGTTTTTGCGCACTGCGTACATTTAGAAGAGCCAGAATGGGACTGTTTGCGCGATACCGGATCGTCTATCGCGTTTTGTCCTACGTCGAATTTGTATCTCGGCAGCGGCTTGTTCAACTTGAAAAAAGCGTGGCATAAACAGATTAAAGTCGGCATGGGTACGGATATTGGCGCCGGAACCACTTTCAATATGCTGCAAACGCTGAATGAAGCGTACAAGGTGATGCAGCTTCAGGGCTGGCGAATGTCTGCCTATGAGGCGTTTTATCTGGCGACCTTAGGCGGTGCCAAAGCATTGGGGCTTGATGACATTATCGGTAACTTCAATATAGGCAAAGAGGCTGATTTTGTGGTTTTAGAGCCAACGGCAACGCCGTTACAGCAGCTTCGTTACGATAACTCTGTGACTCTCATGGACAAATTATTCGTGATGATGACGCTTGGCGATGACCGTTCGATCTACAGAACCTACGTCGATGGACAATTAGTGTACGAACGCACCTAAAATGTCGATATCTTTAGTTGAAATGACGGTTTATAGGCCAGATAATCGTTTGCCTTAAATAACCGTCCCATTTTTATAACTGATGTGCTTGATGGGGTAATCGTTTGCTTTGTGGTTTTGTAGCAAGCTATAGATACCGCAAATGGATATTGCAAAGTTACGGTAATAAGAAAAACGCAGGTTCAGGCGTTAGCAATCTTGAACAACATTATTGTCATCATGCGCAATGTTAAAACACTCAGAGGACATCAATATGTCTAGCAATTCATCTCAAGAAGGGTCAGCGGGTAAATCGGGCGGTTCGCTTGACGCTTACTTTAAAATTTCTGCTCGTGGAAGCAGCGTTCGCCAAGAAGTGCTGGCGGGGGTTACCACTTTCCTTGCCATGGTGTATTCCGTTATCGTCGTGCCGAGCATGTTGGGTAAGGCTGGATTTCCCCCAGGAGCCGTGTTCGTTGCAACATGCTTAGTGGCGGCTTTTGGTTCCTTACTGATGGGGCTGTGGGCGAATCTGCCAATGGCCATCGGGTGTGCGATTTCCCTGACGGCGTTTACCGCGTTTAGTTTAGTACTCGGGCAGCACATCAGTATTCCAGTGGCTTTGGGCGCCGTATTCTTGATGGGTGTTCTGTTTACCCTGATTTCGGTCACGGGGATACGTTCGTGGATATTGCATAACCTGCCAATGGGGATTGCCCACGGAACGGGAATTGGTATTGGCCTATTCCTGCTGTTGATTGCCGCGAACGGCGTGGGTTTAGTGATTAAAAACCCACTTGAAGGGCTGCCGGTGGCACTGGGGGCATTCACTTCTTTCCCTGTGATGATGTCCCTGCTGGGGCTGGCCATTATTTTCGGTTTGGAAAAACTGAAAGTCCCAGGCGGCATTCTGCTGGTGATTATTGGTATTTCAATCATCGGACTGATTTTTGACCCAAGCGTGAAGTATCAGGGGCTGTTCGCATTGCCAAGCCTATCTGCTGCCGATGGTTCATCGCTGATCTTTAGCCTCGATATCATGGGGGCATTGAAGCCGGTGGTGTTGCCAAGCGTGTTGGCGTTGGTGATGACGGCGGTTTTTGATGCGACCGGTACCATCCGTGCGGTGGCTGGTCAGGCAAACCTGCTGGATAAAGACGGCCAGATCATCAGCGGTGGCAAGGCGTTAACCGCTGACTCAGTGAGCAGCATTGTCTCTAGTTTTGTTGGCGCGTCCCCTGCTGCGGTGTATATCGAATCGGCGGCGGGTACGGCAGCAGGCGGTAAAACCGGACTCACGGCTACCGTTGTTGGCGTGTTGTTCCTGCTGATTTTATTCCTGTCCCCGTTGTCCTATTTGGTTCCGGGATACGCAACGGCACCGGCGCTGATGTATGTTGGTTTGCTGATGTTGAGTAACGTTTCCAAGCTAGACTTCAATGACTTCGTTGATGCGATGTCGGGTCTGGTATGTGCGGTGTTTATCGTACTGACCTGTAACATCGTTACCGGTATTATGCTGGGCTTTACCACCTTAGTGATTGGTCGTATTTTCTCTAATGAGTGGCGCAAGCTGAATGTGGGCACGGTAATTATTGCGATTGCGTTAGTGGCATTTTATGCAGGTGGCTGGGCAATTTAAGTTTGCTGCGTGAAAACCGATAACGTTTAGAAGAGCGCCTTAGGGCGCTCTTTTTTTTAAGTGATGAGCGCTTGCGGTCGCTATCTTCAACAGAAATAATACCATTGGTTACTTTCAGGTAATTCTCAGCCTATTTGCACACTTTCTCCTTTAGGACAAAAATCATAAGGTGATATGTTTGAAAGGGTATTTATAAGCAAAACGCGGTTGTATTTTGTAGTGAGACTAAGGAAAGCATGGAAATCTTCTTTACTATTCTGATCCTGATCCTAGTGGTGTCCTTATCTGGGGTGGTAACGCGTATGTTGCCGTTCCAAATACCGTTGCCGCTGATGCAGATTGCTATCGGGGCTCTGCTGGCATGGCCGCATTTTGGCCTGCACGTCGATTTTGACCCTGAACTTTTCCTCGTACTGTTTATTCCTCCGTTGTTATTCGCTGACGGGTGGAAAACGCCAACGCGAGAGTTTTTACACCACGGGCGTGAGATTTTAGGTCTGGCGCTGGTGCTGGTATTAATTACGGTGGTTGGCGTCGGATATTTCCTGCACATCCTACTGCCTGAAGTTCCTTTGGTGGCTGCGTTTGCTCTGGCTGCTGTGCTCTCTCCTACTGACGCCGTGGCGTTGGGGGGGATTGTGGGCAAAGGTCGCATTCCAAAAACCATTATGGGCGTGCTGGAAGGCGAAGCCCTGATGAACGATGCGTCTGGTCTGGTTGCGCTGAAGTTTGCTATCGCCGTTGCAATGGGAACGATGGTCTTCACCGTAGGCGGTGCGACTCTTGAGTTCCTTAAGGTCGCTATTGGTGGTCTGTTCGCCGGTGTTGCTGTGACATGGTTATACAGCAAATCGCTGCGTATCATGAGTCGCTGGTCCGGTGATGATCCTGCCACGCAAATTGTATTCTTGATGCTGCTGCCGTTTGCCAGCTATCTGATTGCTGAACACGTAGGTGTTTCCGGTATTTTGGCCGCGGTTGCCGCGGGGATGACCATCAGCCAATCGGGCGTGATTCGTAATGCTCCGTTGACGATGCGCCTGCGCGCTAACAGCGTTTGGGCAATGCTCGAATTCGTGTTTAACGGCATGGTGTTTATCATGTTGGGGCTACAACTGCCGGGAATTTTGGAAAGCTCCATTATTCAGGCGGAGCGCGATCCTACCATCCAGACATGGTTCTTGTTCACCGATGTTGCGTTAGTGTACGGCGTGCTGCTGGTATTACGCTTCCTGTGGCTATGGTGCATGCGTCGCTTAAGTTTACGCTTCATGAAACGTAACCCGCTGCAGTTTGCCAGCTATAGCCTGCGTGATCTGTGGATTGCGTCGTTCGCGGGGGTACGCGGTGCCATTACCTTAGCTGGTGTGCTCTCCATTCCGTTGTTTTTGACCGATGGCACGCCATTCCCTGGTCGATATCAGCTGGTGTTTATCGCCACCGGGGTGATTTTATTCTCGCTTATCGTCGGGGTTGTCGTGCTGCCATTGCTGCTGAAAGGCATGGAGGTCAACGACACGAATACCTACCGAGAAGAAGAGACGATGGCGAAATCGGTTACGGCAGAAGTCGCGATTGAAAGCCTGAAGAAAATGCAGGAACGCTTGGAAGTCGATACCGAAGAAAACATCGATCCTCAGTTGCTGACAGAGGTGAGCTCGCGCGTGATCGGGAGTTTGCGTCGGCGCATTAGCACCAAGGAAAACGCCGAAGAGATGCGTAAGGTTGAAAACCTTGAACGTCGCTTCCGTTTAACCGCGCTACGCGCTGAGCGCGGTGAGCTTTACCACCTGCGTGCCACACAAAAAATCAGCAATGAAACGTTGCAGAAACTGCTGCACGACCTTGATTTGCTGGAAGCGTTGCTGGTGGAGAAGAGTGGGTAAGGTATCTTTATGTATGTGGGGGCGGTGTAATGTTTCGGCCACCGGTAAGTATTAAAACTCCTATGTAATCATTGATGTTGGTGTCCGACAAGGGAGTACCAGAGCGTACTCCCTTGACCCGCGCTCTTTTTACCGAGTCGTTTAGCCGACCGGTTTCGGAGCGTACATCCTGTACGCCCTCAGCCTGCCACCAGCATCCCTGCTGGTGGCTCTAAAATTCATTTCATCTTACAGAGAAAGACAAAAGGTATTTTTGTCTTGGTAGAGAGAGCCGCCGGTACAGGGATGTACCGGCGGAGTTTGGGGCGCCCTGGATGGGCGATACCAAACCGGAGCGGAGATGGCGTCTCGGATAAAAGCGCGAGGATTGAAGGGGCGCGCGCTGGCGCCCCTCATCGATCGCCGACCTCAGTGGTTACATGGAAACACTGCTGCTAGTGGGCGAGCTAAATTTGATTCTCATCCAACATAAGTCTGGCGAACCTTACACCTGATCTTACATATTATTTTTAGATAAAAACCTTACTTCAACGTTATCCACTCGGGATGCATTTCCCCGTTCGGCCAATATTCACGGCAGCGCGCGATCCACGCTTGAGCGCTGTGCGACAAATATCGCCCCTCACACCAAATCAAACCCAGCTCCCACATCAGTTTTGGCTCTAATGGCAGCCAAAGTAGGGTCTTTGGATCGAGCCGTTGGCAGATAGGCTCTGGCAAAATTGCGATGCCTACGCCAGCCTGAACCATGGCGGCGAGAAAGTCCCACTGCCCGCTGCGAACCGCAATCTGTGGCGTCACGTTATGAACCGCAAAGGCCTGCATTAGCTGTTTATAGAGCGCGAAATCCTCGTTGTAGATCAGGATATTCTGCTCAGCGAGTTCGGGCATAGCGATGCTGGTGCGCGATAGCCACTCTTCGGTGCGAGGGACTAAAACGCACAGCGGATGGCTGAACAGCGGTAGCGATGCGATGGCGGCATCGGTATCTCCTGAAAGCGCCGTTAAGGCGAGATCGAGTTCACCCGATAACACGGCCTGTTCAACGGTAAGCCCGCCAAATTCGGAAATAATCAGCTCGATTCCTGGATAGTTATGGCGAAATTCATTAATTAATCCGGCCATTTGGGTACCGACCATCGGTGGAATACCTAACTTAAGCTGGCCGCGTTTCACCGTGCTGATATCTTCTAGCTCTGATCTTAATTGGCTAAATTGATCCAGTATGGTTAGGCCGCGTTGATAAACTGCTTGCCCACTGTCGGTAAGATGTAAACGGCGTCCTTCACGGATGAGCAGCGTGCATCCCAGCTCATCTTCCAGATGGCGGAGCATTTTGCTGATGGTTGGCTGGGTAACAAACAGTTTTTCCGCCGCGCGGGTAAAGCTTTGTTGGCGTACCACTTCTACAAAATAGCGCAGCGTTCTGACATCCATGGTGTCTCCATAAGAGCATTTTGTTGATGGGATAACAAAGTATGCCAATTTGGCATAATGGCAATAATATTAATTCATTTTATGCAGGTATTGTTTACTGCCTATACTGTGCGCTCATTCACACTTTTCTCATTCTGAGGTTACCATGTCTCTGGCGTTGCGCTCTTGCGCACCGTTCGTCCTAAGCCGTTTACAGGTGCCTGTTCAGGTCGCTTTGTATGCTGCATTGTTTTTAGCTGCACAATGGGTGGTGGTTCAATTCCACCTTCCTCTTCCCGCCAATATCGTGGGTATGTTGATGCTGCTGGCGATGATCGTTTTACGCGTTTTGCCCATCAAGTGGGTAAAGGCGGGTTCGCGTTGGTTATTGGCTGAAATGTTGCTGTTTTTTGTTCCTGCCGTGGTTGCGGTGGTGAATTACGCTTCGTTATTAATGGTAGAAGGTTGGCGGATTTTTGCCGTGATTGCAGTCAGTACCTCATTGACGCTCGGTTTGACGGCGCTGGTGGTAGATCGGGTTTATCGTTTTGAAATTTACCTACAGCGTAAAAAGCAATCGGCCGCCTATAAGCGAGATCGCGCATGAGTAGTTTAAGTATCAGTGTGCTTTGTCTGTTGATGACGCTAGCGCTCTATTTTGCCAATAAGAAAATATACCGTCGTATTCATACCATTTGGATGATGCCGCTGGTTTTGACACCGCTGATTTTAGTGCTGTTTTTGGTAGTCACACATGTTTCCTATCAGGATTATATGGGAGAGAGCCATTGGCTGCTTTGGCTATTGGGCCCTGCCACTATCGCGTTTGCGGTACCGGTTTATGAAAACATGGCTGTGATTCGCCGCCACTGGATGTCGTTAAGCGCAGGCGTTATTACGGCAACGGTCGTGGCGGTGAGTAGTTCAGTTTGGTTGGCTCGGCTGTTAACGTTGCCAGAGGAAGTACAGCGCAGCTTGGCTGTGCGTTCAATCACCACGCCATTTGCGTTGGAAGCGGCTAAGCAACTGGGCGGGCAACCTGATTTGGTCGCGCTGTTTGTGGTGATCACCGGCGTTTTCGGCATGGGCGTTGGCGATATTTTATTCCTACGTTTGGCGGTGCGCAGCGGTATGGCGAAAGGGGCAGGATTGGGGGCCTCGTCGCATGGCGCAGGAACCGCGAAAGCCTATGAGATAGGACAGACCGAAGGCGTGGTTTCAAGTTTGGTTATGATGTTAGCGGGGGTGGTTACCGTGGTTTTGGCCCCGCTGATCGGCCATGTGATGTGGTCATGAATTTTAATAATAAGCCTGTATAAAACAGCGCTATAGCTGCAAGAGTTTGCCTCTGCCTAGCACCCGCACGGCAGAGGTTTTTTTTGCCCTATTTTCAGCGCTGCTATTGGAACATTTTTTCCAAATACTGGCTGAGACGCGCGCGTGAAGTGAATCCGTGTGGAATACCAACGAATGCGGTATCTACCGCATGGGGATCCTGAGGGAAACGCGTATAGGCTACGCTGCTGCGTAGTGGCTCTGCGGGATGCGCAAATTTCAGACTTTTCTGCCCGAGCGCAGGGTGGATAACCAGTGCGGTTCGGCCCATTCTGGCCTCACGGTTAACATAGACATAGTGATCGCCTTTATGAAAACCATAAGCTTTATCGGTCACGTAATCTCTAATAAACCCAGTTCGTTCAAGTACCTGTGCGACTTCGTCAGGGCGTAAATACATGCTGACTCTCCCATTGTTCTCTCTTATAGGCACAGACCATAGCGGATTGAAAATGTGGGACAACCGGACTTTTCTGGAAGAGAGATCCCGCATGGCGCTCTGCGCAATGAGAATGATTAGCCCTGTTATGTGAAGCGTGGCAAGAACATAAGTCTGATACCTATCTACACTAAGCCTCGTAAATTCCATTCGGTAACCCTTCAATTTGTATAAGGAAACGGGCAAATGAAAAAAACAACTAAGGGCTTTTTCTCATTGAGCGCATTGGCGTTATTTATTCCGCTGGCGGCTCAGTCTGCGGATGTTTCTTCCGCTGCGCCTGAAGGTTACCAGCTAGAACAGGTTCTGATTTTCAGCCGTCATGGTATCCGTGCGCCGCTGGTGGGATATGGCGATATTTTGGCAGAATCGACGCCACATCAATGGCCAGTATGGAAAACGGAAGGAGGATTGCTGACGCCTAAAGGGGCCGAAGTGGAAACACTCTTTGGCCAATATATGCGTGATTGGCTCGCCCAAACCGGTATTTTGCCTGCGGGCGCTTGCCCAACCGACGGTGCCGTATTTGTTTATGCTAATAGCCTGCCTCGCACCATTGATACCGCGAAAAGCTTTGTTAGCGGGGCATTTCCCGAGTGTTCACTCAAAGTGAATCATCAGGCCAAAATTGGCACTATGGACCCGACGTTTAACCCAATAATCACTGCTAAAGTCACGGATGAGTTTAAACAAAAAGCTATCGAGTCGATTAACCAACATGCGGGACAGGGCGGGATAGAAGGCCTTAACGAACGCCTGAAACCTAACTATGCGGTACTTCAGCAGGTAATGGACTACGGACAATCGAAGGTCTGCACCGAGAAGAAAACCTGCTCGTTGGCTGAACAGCCAAATACGATCAATATCGTTCAGGATAAAGAGCCCGGTATTACGGGTCCGCTACGCGTAGGAACCGGCGCATCTGATGGATTTATGCTGCAGTATTACGAAGGATATCCGCTGAAAGAGGTGGCTTGGGGACAAATTACCGATGAAAAACAGTGGCAGCAGTTGGAGGAGATAAAGAATCTTTATCATGAAACCCTGTTTGGTTCCTCGGCGGTAGCCCAAAATGCGGCGGCACCTTTGATGCGTTTCGTTAGCGCAACGCTGGTGGGAACGCCAGATAACAATGTGCTGGCGGCAGACGCCCATAAAGCGAAGGTTGCGGTGCTGGTGGGGCATGATTCCAACATCGCGTCTTTGCTAGCCGCCATGAAAACAGCCGATTATGAACTGCCTAAGCAGTATGAGAAAACCCCGATCAGCGGGAAAATTGTTTTCCAACGTTGGCATGATAAAAACCACAATCGGGATTTGATGAAGATTGAATACGTATATCAGTCAACCGATCAAATCCGCAATGCTACGCCGTTATCATTATCATCACCGGCCCAGCGTGTGATTTTACAAATCGATGGCTGTAAAATTGATGCTAACGGTTTCTGCCCAATGGATGATTTTAAAACCGCGATAGCGAAAGATATTCAAGGACAGTAAAGATAATCTGCCTGAGCACCGTGCATATTTTTCGTGCTCAGGCATTAAGCTTGTTTAGGAGCGCATTTATGCTCTCGAATCTGAGATACTTTGTCATCTCTATGATGTTCTGATACTTTGTCACGATAACTTGTTACTGGATACTCGTATGTTTACCCATATCGCCTTATCGACGCTGAATGGCTTGGAATTGATGGTATATAACTATGTCATCAAAAATAAAGATAAGGTGATGTATATGACTATCCGTGAGTTAGCGGATGAAGCGGATGTTTCCACCACCACCATATTACGCTTTTGCAAGAAAATGAATTGCAGCGGTTATTCTGAGTTTCGTATTCGTTTTAAGCTTTATCTTGAACAAGAAGAGAAATTATTATTGACCTCCGGGGCGAGTGAAATAATGAGCTTCTTTAAAAGTATTCACAATGATGAGTTTGAAGCACTTATTACGCGCACGGCGGAACAAATTGCTGAGGCGGAAAGAATAATATTTGTCGGTGCCGGCACGTCGGGCACGTTAGGGAAATATGGCGCACGTTTTTTCTCTAACGTCGGTAAGTTTAGTAATTATATTGACGATCCCTATTATCCTATTAGCACGGATATGTATAAAAATGCGATTGCGATTATTTTATCTGTTTCTGGTGAAACGCCGGAAATATTAAAGTTGGCAAGTCAGTTTAGCCTGCATCACTGTAAAATTATCAGCATTACCAACAGCGAAACCTCTTCTTTAGCGCGCATGGCGGACTTCAATCTTTCCTATCACATGCCACAAATCCTGATCGCCAGTGAATATAATATCACCACTCAGGTTCCTGTTATTTATATGCTAGAGGCAATAGGAAAGAAATTAGCAAAGAATATCTCTAGTTAATAATTGAGACATTGATCTATTAAAAAACAACGTGTTTCTTTAACGTGACAAATCACATTTGTGTTTTTTTGTTATATCGTGACATTACTTAATTCTTTGCTACTATCCGAATTATAAATCATGAATATTCCCCTGCCGTTTATTAAAAGGGGTTTCTGTTCCTACAGAAGGACTCATTCTATGGCAATTAATTATGCGGACTCGGCCAAGGAAATTGTAAAATTAATTGGTAGCGATAATAATGTGATTAATGTCACACATTGTGCAACGCGTTTACGATTTGTATTAAAAGATAATTCTCAAGTAGATAAAGAAACCCTTAAGCGTGTTAAAGGCGTTATTACGGTTATTGAGTCTAGCGGGCAATTACAGGTAGTGATTGGTAACCATGTGGGTGATGCCTACCGAGAAGTGCTAAAGCTGATTCAGGTGGATGAAAATGCCGCCGTCAGCGCACCTAACGTCGGTATTGTTAGCCGTCTGATGGATATCATTTCCAGCATTTTTGCGCCTTTTCTCTACCCGCTTGCCGCATGTGGTGTTCTGCAGGGGCTGATTTCGCTGTTTGCCGTTTTAGGCTGGATGGATCCTGCCAGCGGAACCTATCGCATCTTGAACTTCGTTTCATGGACCGGGTTTACTTTCCTGCCTGTGATGGTGGCTTTTACCGCCGCGAAGAAATTTAACGTTAACCCATTTACTGCCGTTATTGCCGCCTGTGCGCTGGTTTGTCCTGACTACATGAGCATGCTGACAGCCAACAAGATCCTGCTGGTGAATTCTGCCGATCCGGCAATGCAGGAACTGATGAAAGAAGCGGTGAGTAATCCACAGATTGCCCGTGTTTTAACCGAAGTCGTAGGTATTCCGCTTAGCGCAGATCCACTGACGTTTTTAGGCATGCCGGTGCAGTATTTGAGTTACACCTCGGCGGTTATTCCGATCATTTTGATGGTGTGGATGATGTCGTACGTGCAGCGTTTCTTTGAACGTATTCTGCCGCTGGTGATCCGCAATCTGTTCACGCCGATGTTCTGTTTGGCGATTATTGTTCCTCTGACACTGCTGGTATTTGGCCCGATTGGCAACATGATTGGCGGCGCCATCGGCGGGGTTTACAACACGCTTTATCATCTCAGTCCTGTGGTCGCCGGTTTTGTGGTTGGCGCACTGTGGACACCGTTAGTCACCTTAGGCGTGCATTGGGGGATTACTCCGGTCACCGTCGGCAACTACGCTACCTTGGGCTACGACACCTTTACCGGTCTGCAAGCCTCAGCCGTGTTTGCCATGGCGGGCGCAGTTCTAGGCGTTTACCTGAAATCTAAAGATGCCGAGATGAAGCGCGTTGCGCTATCTGCGGGGATGACGGGTCTGTTCGGGATTACTGAGCCTGCAATTTATGGTGTGGCACTGCGTTTAAAACGTCCCATGGTGTGTGCTTGCATGGCGGGTGCGGTCGGAGGCGCCATTGCCGGTTCCTTCAATGCGGTATCGTGGAGCTACTGTATTCCTGGGATCGCGGTGCTGCCGGTGTTCTTCAAAGAAGGGCATCTGCCTCAGTTCCTCGGTTTCGTCCTGTCGATAAGCGTGGCCTTTGTCCTTGGTGCCGTATTTACCTGGTTTGCCGGATTTAAAGAGGAAATTCCAGCAGCAGTGACAGATACCAAAGCAGCGGCGCAGCCTGAAGTCGCTTGATTACGTAACAAAATTCATTAAAGAAGAGAGCAACAGCATGAAACAACAACGGTTACCGGATGATTTTCTGTGGGGCGGCGCGGTCGCGGCTCATCAGGTTGAAGGCGGCTGGGATCAGGGCGGCAAAGGGCCAAGCATCGTTGATGTCTTATCCAGCGGATCGCATGGCGTCGATCGCGTGATCACCGATGGCATCCAAGACGGTTACCTTTATGCCAACCACGACGCGGTTGATTTTTATCATCGCTACAAAGGTGATATCGCGCTGTTTGCTGAGATGGGCTTTAAATGTTTTCGTACCTCAATTGCGTGGTCGCGAATCTTCCCCAACGGGGATGAAGTAGAACCGAATGAAGCGGGGCTACAGTTTTACGATGACATGTTCGATGAGCTGTTGAAATATGGTATTGAGCCAGTAATTACGCTGTCGCATTTCGAAATGCCGTGGCATTTAGTTAAAGAGTACGGCGGTTGGAAAAATCGCAAAGTCGTTGATTTCTTTGTCCACTTTAGCGAAGTAGTGATCAAGCGTTACCAGCATAAAGTGAAATACTGGATGACGTTCAACGAGATCAATAACCAGCGTAACTGGAAAACACCGCTGTTTGGTTATTGCTGCTCTGGTGTGATTTACACCAATGAGCCTAACCCCGAAGAGTGCATGTATCAGGTACTACATCACCAGTTCGTTGCCAGCGCACAGGTGGTGAAGTTAGGGCATGATATTAATCCTGCGCTACAAATCGGCTGTATGATTGCCATGGTGCCGCTCTATCCGTACTCGTGCCATCCTGATGATGTGATGTATGCGCAGGAAGCGATGCGTGAGCGTTTCCTGTTTGGCGATGTGCATATGCGTGGCTATTACCCTTCGTACATTCTTAAAGAGTGGGAACGCAAAGGGTATCACATTGAAATGCAACCGAATGACAAACAGATTCTGTTAGATGGATGCGCGGATTACATCGGCCTGAGTTACTACATGAGCAATGCGGTGCAGGCAAACTCGGCGGGAACAGGAACGGCGCTGGCGGGTTTTGAGGGCTCGGTGCCGAATCCGCATGTGAAAGCGTCAGAGTGGGGATGGCAGATCGATCCTGTTGGCCTGCGTTACACGCTGAACATTTTGTATGAGCGCTACCAGAAACCGCTGTTTATCGTTGAGAACGGGTTTGGTGCGGTAGACAAAGCTGGTGCCGATGGGCAAATTCACGATGATTATCGTATCGCGTATTTAAAATCCCACATCGAACAGATGAAAAAAGCGGTAATCGACGACGGCGTTGAGCTGATGGGATATACCCCATGGGGTTGCATCGATTGTGTTTCTTTCACGACCGGCCAATACAGTAAGCGCTATGGCTTTATCTACGTTGATAAACATGATGACGGCACCGGCACACAAGAGCGTGCTAAAAAGCAAAGTTTCGATTGGTATAAGCAAGTGATTAAGAGCAATGGTGAGACGCTGTAGCGGATTGATTTAAATAAAAAAACAAAAAAGCCATCTGCAAATAGCCGATGGCTTTTTTATGTCTTCAAATCAGACGATTTTATTTTTTGCTGAGTGAATTGAAGATGGTGAACTGCTTGCACACATAGGTTTGACCACCCATTGTCAGATTGTATAAGTCATTGCCCGGTGTGCCCGGATAGCCCATTTTGATGCCGAAATTGATGGTGGTATTCGATGGATCTGGCGTGAACTGTTTGGTTTTCTCATCGTAATTAGACAGCACATACTGCACTTTCTCGCTCTCGTCGTCAGTACGATTCCCGTAATAAATCTGCGATGCCTTGCTGATAGGATCGGTAATTTGCAACACCATCACATTCTCGTTGCTGATGGCGCTGGAGAGCACTTTAAACCCGCCGCAGGTGGTATAGCCTACCGCATGATAGTTGCCGATCATCGGCTGCGCTGGCGTTGCAGCCAAGCTGGCGAACGGTGAGAGAACGAATAAGGCTAACAGTGTTTTCTTCATGAAATTGTTCTCAATGGTTAAAAATTAAACTATTCAGCGTGTTAAGCTAATTCGCTTTTATTTGGTCAGTATTTGGACAGCAGTAACTTGGACAACAGATTCTATAAAATCTTCGATATCTGTCCAATTTGCACTGCAAGAATTTATGTCTAGAGGCCGGGGATTGGGAAGCTTTTCTCGTAATTTTAAAGGTAAAGATATATAAATAATCTATAATTCAAATAGATGCTGTGATGAGTGTTATTGTCTGAATATTTCAAATTGAAAACATCAGCAACACTTTTTAGGAATCAATGACGTTCAGTATTGCGCTCAGTAGCGAAAAAACGCTTCCCAATTAAGGTAATGCGTCTTTTCGATTGCTTTATCCGGCAATTAGTCCTGCATCAGAGCACTCCGACCGCCGTCCATCACAATGGTGGTGCCTGCGATAAACCCAGCGGCGGGGCTGGATAAGAACAGGCATAGTTCGCCCACTTCTTCAGACGTTCCAATACGGCCAACAGGATGTTTGGCGATCGTTTCCTGCCGCGCTTTTTCTCCGTCGCCGTGTGAGTCAAACCAAACCTGATTTCCCGCAGTATCAATAAAGCCTGGCGCGATCCCTACGCTGCGAATGGCCGGGCCCCATTCAATGGTGAGGCTTTGTACCAGCGAGAGTAACGCGCGCTTAGTGATGTTGTAAGGCGCACAGCCCGGCATGGTTGAAAAGGCATGGTTCGAGGTCATCACCAGAATAACGCCCCGTGATTTCTCTAACATCCCACGGCAGCACTTCGCCATATACCAGTGTGAACGTAGGTTAAGATCGAGATTGTGGTGCCAATCTTCCAGTTCACAATCAATGCCTTTGAAGACGTTTTTACCCGCGTTGGAAACCAGTACGTCAAGACGACCAAAACGAAGCTCAACGGCGGCAACAAATTCGCTGATACTTTCGGTGCGGGTGATATCAACCGAGTAGTAACAAAAATGCTCGGGATAGTGCTCTAAGAGCGCTTTGGCATGAGGGGCTTTTTCCAATGAAGAAAAAGCACAGCCAATGACGATATCGCCGTTTTTTAAGAATGATTGCGCGATGGCGTGGCCGATGCCTTGGCTGGCTCCGGTCACGATGACAACGCGCGGCTGCTGGGCTGGTGTAGACATAAATACTCCGTAAGCTTAAAGAGCAAATGTTGAAATGAAACTGTCGATCATCAGACGATCTTGCTCTGTCAGTGACCAACCAGGGTGGCGACAGTAATCACTGGCGATGATCCCCCGGCGCTGTAGGATCGTTTTCTCCACCTGAATGATGTATTCGCAGTGCGTCATCCAGCGCTGGATCCACGGCAATAGTTGCTGATGTAATTCCTGCGCGGCGGCTTTTTCCCCTTGCTGCCAGCGTTGATAAATCTGCACATAAATTTCACTAAAGGAGCAACCCGGCATCACGCCTTTGCCTCCTGCCTCGAGCATTTGCAGCATATAAAGCCCTGCATAACCGTTGAGAACGCAGGCCTGCGGTGCCTGTTGTAAAAATTCGCGTGTGTAATCCACCGGCGGATTGCATTCAATTTTAAATACCGCGTGTGGATAGCGAGTGGCGACGTCGGCTAATTGTTCGGGCGTGATAGCCAGCCCGGTTTCGCCCGGCGCGTATTGCACCATAACCGGAATGTTGACCGCTTCTAGCACTGAGAAAATATGATGTGAAATCGCTTCAGGGCTCGGTTGTAGAAAGAATGGCGGCAACAACATTAAGGCGTCTGCCCCCCGCTTTTGATAGTCGCGAGCTCGCTTTACGGCAACCTCAGTGCTGTGGTCGGTGACCGAAATAGCGCGAAAAATGCCGCTGCCACGAAGGTCAGATAAAAACTGATTGGAAAGCAGCAAGCGCTCGTTGTCATCCAGTTTAGGAAACTCACTGGCGATGCCAAATAGGGTTAATCCTTGAATTCCCGTTGCTGCCAGATGTTCTAACATGCGGCTAAAGCTTGAGTAATCAGGCTCGCCCTGTGGCGTGAAAGGCATGGCTGCAATTGGATTGACGCCATAGATATCAGTTGGTTGATACATGATTACTTACTCCTCATCTCGGTCTGCAAGCACGGCACCTTGTGCCGCAGGTAGCGCCCAGCGGCGGTATAAACGCAGGAATCCGCGTGGTACCTGTTTTTCAATCGGTATCCAATGTTGACGGCGTTTTGCCAACGTGGCTTGGTCAACGTTCAACGTGAGCTCGCGGGTCGGAATATCGATGGTGATGCTGTCACCATTCTCCACCAGCGCCAGATCGCCACCGTCACTGGCCTCAGGTGAAATGTGGCCGACAAACAGCCCACGGTTGGAACCTGAGAATCGGCCATCGGTGATCAGCGCGCAGCTGTCAGAAAGCCCTATGCCCTCTAGATATTTCATAGGCTTATACATTTCTGGCATACCTGGCCCGCCTTTAGGCCCTTCATAGCGCAGAACTAGCACGCTGCCAGAAGCGATCTCGCCGGAAAGAATGGCATCAACCGATTCCTGTTCGCTGTTGAACACCACCGCAGGGCCGGTGAAGGTCATCAGGTGTTCAGGCACGGCGGCTGGTTTGACGACGCAGCCGAGCGGCGATAAGTTGCCATGCAAGACTGCCACGCCAGCCTCATTACGTACCGGAATGGCCAATGTGTGAATGACTTCGGGGCGATGACTGGCGGAAACCTGAGCCAGCCATTCGCCTTTGGTTTGTCCATTTACGGTGAGCGCGTTGAGATCCATCAGCGACGCGATCTCTTTTTCAACCGCAGCGACGCCGCCCGCCTCCCAGAAATCGATCATGTCGTATTCTGATGCTGGGTAGAGCGACGCGACGAGAGGAACCTGATGGCTTAACTTATCGAAGTCGGAGAGGGGGAGATGGCCGTATTCCCCCTCGTAGTGGATGGCCTGCAAATGCAGGATCGCGTTGGTTGAACCGCCGGTTGCCAGCAGATAAATCATGGCGTTGCGGATTGACTGCGGCGTGATAATTTGCCGTGCATTGACACCGCGCTTGACTAAGTCAACGGCGGTTTGCCCCGTGCGGAAAGCGCATTCGCGGCGCGCTTGAGATATGGCAGGAAGCATGGCGCTGCCCGGCAAACTCATTCCCAAAACCTCTGAGATACTGCACATGGTATTGGCGGTGCCATACATGGTGCAGGAGCCCGGACCGGGTTCAGCGATGTCTTCGATATGTCGGAATTCGGCTGCGTCAATTTCGCCACGTTTTTTCCAGCCAATGGCCTCGGTAACGATATTGCCGTCCCAATGCTTGCCGTGATATTCCGCTGGATACATTGGACCGCCGTTAACCAAAATAGCCGGAATATCTAGGCGCGCTGCTGCCATGAGCATCGCGGGGACAATTTTGTCACAGGAACCGAGCAGCACCATGCCGTCAAAACGGTGGGCGCGCATCATCACTTCGATTGAGCTGGTAATGACTTCGCGGGCCGCAAGAATATAACGCATGCCCAAATGACCTTCGGCGATACCGTCGCAGGGCGCGATGGTGCCAAAGACCATGCCAACGCCGCCGGCTTCATCAATCCCCTTTAGCACTTCGGCGGTAAGATCATTGAGATTCGCATGACCAGCCGTGGCGTTGGTATAGCTGTTCACGACCGCAATCACCGGACGCCGTAACTGCTCATCCGTATGCCCCATTGATTTGTACAGCGCGCGCTTAAGCGCACCGTCATCACCGCTTAGTACTGGGTTAAAATGACCATCACCACAGGTGCCACAGTTTTTACATCCACTCATAAACTGCCTCTTTTCAATAACGATACAACGCCCACCGTGCTCTGCATTCAGGATCTGCCTGCATCACGGCGAGGATTAACCAGCTTGGCTGGTAACAAAAACATTAGGGGGGCGCACAGCAATAGAAATGCGGCGAGGATATACAGCCCAACGTTGGTGCTGCCGGTGTTGTCTTTAAGCCAACCAAGAACCGTTGGGCCAAAGAATCCGGCCAGATTACCCACCGAGTTAACTAATGCGATGCCCGCAGCGGCAGCGGTGCCAGACAGCAACGTACCGGGAAGGCTGATATAGGTTGGGATCAGCGCTAACGTGCCGGACATCGCCAGACATATCCACGCCATCATCCATACGGTTGAGCCGCTGCAATATGCGCTGAGCGTAAGCCCCACTGCGCCCAGTACCGCAGGAATGGCAATATGCCAGCGCCGCTCGCAGTGCAGATCGGAGTGACGGCTGTTCCACACCATGAAAATGGCACCGAAAACATAAGGTAGCGCGGCGAGTAAGCCGATATGGAAATCGTCACTCACACCGGAGCTTTTAATGATCGAAGGGAGCCAGAAATTGATGCCGTAGTAGCCAATATTGAAGCTGAAAAAAATCAGCGCCAGTAGCCAGACATAGCCATTACGAAACATCATTTTCAGGCTTTGTGGTGGCTTGCCGGCGTTCGCTTTCAGATTGCGTTGACGGTCGGTTTCAAGATCGTCGCTGACGACCTGTTTTTCGTCATCGCTAAGCCAACTGGCCGATTTCACGTCGTTGTCGAGATAGCGTAATACCACGAAGGCCAGCAAAAATGAGGGGATTGCTTCGACCACAAACAGCCATTGCCAGTTATGCAGGCCTTCAACGCCTTCAAACGCTTTTAGAATAAAACCAGACAGCGGGCTACCGATGATGGTGGATAGCGGTGTGACGAGAATAAACAGCCCCAGCGTGCGAGCTGAGCGCCATGACGGAAACCATAGCGTGAGATAAAACACGATGCCGGGGAAGAATCCTGCTTCTGCCACGCCGAGCAAAAAGCGAAGCACGTAGAACTGAGTGGGGGTTTTTACGAAGATCATCAATGCAGAGAGAATGGCCCAACTGATCATGATCCGCGCGATCCAAAAACGCGGGCCAAAACGCTGCATCAGCAGATTGCTCGGTAGCTCAAACAGAAAGTAGCCGATAAAGAAGATCCCCGCGCCAACGCCGTACACGGTATCGCTGAAGTTGAGTGCGTCCTGCATATGCAGTTTGGCAAAGCCGACGTTCACGCGATCTAAATAAGCGAAGAAGTAGCACAGGATTAAAAAGGGGATGAGGCGGCGGGTTATTTTGTTATATACCGCGGCGATCCTTTTTTCATTTTCAGAGGTATTACTGATGTCCAAAGCTGTCATGGGTGACCTCGACGAAACAAAAATAATCGTGAATTAAAAAATAATCGTGAGTTAGAGCGCGCTGCCGATGCTTCTCAGCGGTGAGCCAGACATCAGTTTTTTCTCGATGTTTTCCAACGAGATATTTTTAGTTTCAGGGACAAAGAGCAGGGTAAGTACGATGCAGACCACGTTGAGTCCGGCATAGAGCCAAAACGTGCCCGCGCTACCGATGGTGTCGATGAGGGTGAGGAAAGTGGCGCCAATGATCATATTGGCGATCCAGTTGGCCATGGTGGAGCAGGTGACACCAAAATCACGGCCTGCCAGCGGTTGGATCTCGGAGCAGAGTACCCAGATAAGCGGGCCTGCGCTCATGGCGAAGCCGACGATAAAGATCAGTAATAGCGTCACGGCGGTATATTGCTCTGTGGCGCTGGTGATGCCGACAAAGAACATATAGCCCATAGATGCCATGCAGATCGCCATCACGCTAAAGCCGAGTTTGAGGATCGGTTTACGTCCCCAGCGATCCACCAAGCCAATCGCAATAAAGGTGGCGAGTACGTTGGTGAGTCCGGCAATAACAGTTCCCCACATTTGCTGCTCGGTAGAGGCAAATCCAGCAATGGCAAAGATCTTCGGTGCGTAATACATGATCACGGTCATGCCGGTGAACTGCTGCATAAACTGCAACAAAATGCCAAGGTAGGTGGAGCGGCGGAAATGGCTATTGGCGCGAAATAGCTGCCAACCGCGCTGCTTTACCTGCACGCTTTGGCGAATAGCTTCGAGTTCGGTATGGGCTTCCGTGCGGGTGGAGCGAAGCAATAACAGAACTTTTTCAGCTAGCGCATGTTTGTCTTTCATCATCAGCCAGCGAGGACTTTCCGGCAGCGTCAGTACGCCGAGAAACAGGATCAGTGCGGGGATGGTGATAACCCCAAGCATCCAACGCCAGTTGCCGCTGGCGCTGAGCGCCGTATCGGATAAAAAAGCGGCCAAAATCCCAATAGTGATCATCAGCTGATACAGGGAGATCATGCTGCCGCGGATGTGTTCTGGCGCAATTTCAGAGAGATAGAGCGGGGCCACAAATGAGGCCACGCCAACCGCCGCGCCGAGTAAAAAGCGCGAAATAATCAGCGTCTGCAAATCCCCCGCCAGCGCACAGCCAATCGAACCGACGACAAATAAAACAGAGCCGATGAGCAGCGTTTTTTTACGTCCAATTCGGCTACACAGCGGGCCACTGCATAGTGCGCCGAGTGCCGCGCCTAACATCATGATGCTGACAACCATCTCCTGCTGGTGGCTGCTAAGGGCGAATTCTTTGGCTAAGAACGGGAGCGCTCCGGCAATCACGCCCATATCGAGGCCAAAGAGCAGGCCAGCCAATGCGGCTAAAAAACAGATCAGCAATGTTTGCCGATTGGTGTGGGGTACAGACTGCGGAATTGAATGCGTAGTCATGGTAAGCCTCTAAAATAATTAATTGTTTTAATGAGTATTTAGGGTGAACAGCGTGGCTCGTTGTCCGGTGTAGGAGGTTTGATAACGTAAAAGTGCACCTTCAATGTTTGCAGGCTCGACGAGCCCATCAAACGCTGAAGTGATGTAGAGATCGCGTAAATCCGGCCCGCCAAAGGCGCCGCTTGTCGGTTGAGTGACGGGGAGTGAATGAGTGGCCAACCATTCAGGTGCGGCATCGCCCAAGTGGTAAGCCGTAATACAGGAACTTCCCCAGCAGGCATTGAGCAATATTCCGTTATGCGTCAGCGCTGAACCGTCGGCCATCAATGAGGAAATCGGCCATTCGTGGAGCGTGGTTTTGCTCATACGTTGAGCATCGCAGCGGCAAAAACGATGGCGAAAAGTATCGGCAAACTAAGCGTGTTCGCCGTGCCAGACCAACGTATTGGGAACATGCTGTCCGCTGAGCATTATTTCCGGCTGGGTGCTGCCGTAGGCAAATCGATACCAACTGCCGATGGCTACCTGAGCGTTTTTGTCCATGGTGCTGAACCACAGCGATCCATCGGGCGCAATGGCTGCTTCATTCGGCCGTGTTTGATTATCTTCAGGCCAAGCACACAATGCGCGATGGCTTTGTTGGCGATAGTCGTACAGCATGACGCCCTGCGTGGTGACCAATAGAAATTGCTCAGGCTCGGTGGTGAGCAACGCGGCGCTACAGAGAAAAGGTAATTTGTGGATCTCAATACGTTCATCCTGCTGCGGCCAAAACCGCAGCAGGCGGTGCTGCAAAATATCCACCCAGATGAGTGACTGAGAGCGGAAACACCACACCGGAGACTCCCCGAGCATGGCGCGGTAATTGCCGACGATAGACGGGTTTTGCAGCGCGTTTGAGGTCATTTTTTATCTGCCTGATGCCAAGCGCCGTGATAGGCCAGCGCTCGTTCACGTAGCGTGGTTAGCGAAATGCCTGGCTGATATAAGCCGCCACCTAAGCCAAAACCACGCGCGCCAGACTGCCTGTAGCTACGCATTTGCTCGGCGTCAGGATTAATGCCGCCCACAGGAAGACAAACGGCTTCTGCGGGTAAAACGGCTCGCATCGCTTTGACGATGGCTGGCGTTATCAATTCCGCGGGGAAGAGTTTCAGCGCACTGGCACCGGCACGCAGCGCAGTAAACGCTTCACTCGGCGTTGCAATGCCGGGCAGACTGGTAAGCCCTAACTCACAGGTGGCGCGGATGACCGAAGGATCCATGTTCGGTGAAATAATTAGCTGCCCACCGGCGTCAGCGACCTGATGAACCTGATGCTCGGTTAGCACCGTTCCTGCACCAACGAACCCACGGCTACCGACGGTCTTCGCCATAATCTCAATAGACTCGAATGGCTGAGGGCTATTAAGCGGCACTTCCAAATAGGTAAAACCGCATTCAAGCAGCGTTTCCGCCACGCCCTGTGCTTCTTTGGGCGTAACCCCACGCAGAATAGCGATTAGCGGCAATGAACACTGCTGCCAGCGAGATGCAAAGCTGAGATAGTTCATGCAAATGCTCCGTCTAAGGATTGATAGATTTTGTTCATGCCGTGGATAAAGCAGCTATCACCATCGACAGAGGTCAACGTGATACCCATCAGGTTGGCTGCGCGCGTATAGCGCTCAGAAAGTGCGGGTGAACCGACGATCCATGCTTGGGTTTCAGGCAGCGCTGCCAGCTCAGAGCCAATGAGCAATCCTGATAGATAGCTAGCAACCTGAGCCGCGCTGATTGCACCGCCGAGTTTTAACGTGCGTGCAGAGAAGAGGGCGTTGCTGAGATAAGGGGCGGTTTGTGCATTCTTCACTCCAAGGGTAAAGGCGGAGTTATCTGCACCAGATTCAGGTACATCCTTGCCTAGTAGTGAATGATTCAGCATGACGGCGTAGATTTCGCCGGTCATAAAGGTGTTGAAGTGCAGAATATGGTCGCGCTCAAGCGTGGCATGCTTGCTGTGCGTGCCCGGCAGAATAACCAGATGGTGTTCCTGCGGGTATTGCGCTGCCAATCCAATCAGCTGAATTTCTTCACCACGCATGACATCCGGTAAACCGAAGGCGTTGAAACCACAGGCTCCGGCGACAATTCGACAGGGGCTTCCCCATGAGGTAACAACCTGCGCGGTTTGCTGAGCAAAGCGTTGGCCGCTGGCGGGCAATTCAACATAGGGCACTTCTTGCCAGCCCTGCTGTGAACCAACCATCCCAGCCATCAACAACGGAAGTTTAGGGCGTTGCGCCAACCACGGTGCAATCAGAGATAAAAGCGTCGCGTCAAATTGCCTATTGGGTATGCTAAGTAGCCCGCAGTGCGCGCTGACGGAATCAATGCATTGGTTATTGTTCATCAGGAACGCACGAAAATTCGAGGTTCCCCAATCGATAGCAATCCAGTGGTTATTCATTCTTGACTCACAAAATGCCAATTCTTGTATGACAAGAATAATGGCGAATAAATAACCTTAGATCTGTGAGGGAGATCGAAAGTTAGTTACGAGTGAGGAAGAACGATGAAAAAAGCTTAGAAAAAGTGCTGATATTTTTCTGGGATTTCACGCCAAATATGCTTATGGGCTGCGCTCAATAGGATGTGACGCATACATTCACGGGCTGTATTGGCCTGTTTTAAGCGGATTGCTTCAAACAAATCGCGATGTTGTTGGACGGCATCTTGGGTTAACTGAAGATCGTCTTCCAGCGTCTGCTTGAATGACAGCAACATGGCGGCAGAAAGAGCGTTGCCCACGGAGGCGAGAAAAGGGTTATGGCAGGCGCGCAGCACCGCAGTATGGAAGGCCAAATCGCCGCGTTCAAACTGTTCTGCGGAGTTATTTTTTTGCCCCGCCTGCATGGTGCTCCAAGCATCTTCGATGGCGGCTAAATCATGTCCGTTGGCATTCAGCGCCGCCATTGCTGCAACGTCGGGTTCGAAAATGAGACGCGTGAGCATCAGTTGTTCAACCAGTTCGGATTCAATGCCAACGTCTTCTAGCCATGAGAGCACTTCGGCATCCAGAAAGCTCCACTGCTCACGTGGTGTGACCGTGCTACGGCGTTTGGCCTGAATCAGCAGCATTCCTTTGGCCCCCAATACCTGAAGCGCATTTCTTACCGAGGTTCTCGATGCGTCGTATTGCTGTGCCAGCTCATGTTCACCTGGGATCGCCATGCCTTCAGCCAGTTCGCCACGAATGATGCGAATAGCCAGATCACGAGTGATTGATTCAGAAACAGAGGACGTTGGTTTGCTCATGACTTTCTCGGTGGTCACTGTAAGTAGAAAATAGGGTTCAGATTGAACGGGATAAACATCATGCTCGGGCTATCTTAGCATTGTTACTTCTGGGGGACATTAGTGAGAAATGAAGATGTTACAGATGAACAGATAGCAAAAAGGCGCTTTATCTTGCGATAAAAGCGCCTTTTTTCAATACGTTAACTGATTAGTATCAGTTCATGCCGTATCTTGAAAAATTATGTTTTTCTTCGTTCGCCGCTGCCATGTTTTTTATTGGTTACAAGTTAAATTAATTTACGCATACGGGCGTCTATAATTTTGGTGTCGTATTGTATGTTTTCTTATTACTTTTCTAATCAGGCATTCAGCCACGATGATGAGTGGGATCAGAATTATAGAATCCATAACCAAAAGTACCAGCACATAAGCCTCATCTTCAGAGCTATTGATAGACGAGATGTAAGGCAAGTTTCCTATGGTAGGCCAATGAGCATCTACCCATGAATTAAAAATGCGAAAGCTACCAAATATGAATTCAGCCAATAGGTAGGCAGTAAACCGAGAAAAATACACCGCAAACCTAGAAAAAATACAATGCACTATCTCTCCTGACGCTGAGATTTTAACGCAATGAGCTTCCTAAGCAGAAATTCAGAAATGAAAACTGCAGGTATCGCCAATACAGAGGACACAAGAATCAGCACCAAAAAGTAGGCATTATCTTCTGCATTATTTATTGAAGAGATATAGGGTAAATTACCAATGGTAACCCAATGAGAATCTACCCAGTGATTGAACACGTGTGACTGAAGTGGAATACTAAATCTGGCCACCTGAATAGAGGTGATATCATCGCCTCATAGTCAAAACAGGTGACATTATGACCGGACGTAACAGACGCAATTTTAGCCCCGAGTTTCGCCTCGAAGCTGCCCAGCTTGTACTCGATCAGCACTACAGCGTTGCCGCCGCTGCAACAGCAATGAATGTCGGTAAATCCACGATGGATAAATGGGTTCGCCAGCTTAAAGAAGAACGCGCAGGGAAATCCCCAAAGGCCTCTCCGATGACGCCTGAGCAACTTCGCATTCGTGAATTAGAAAAACGACTACAACGTGTTGAAATGGAAAACGATATATTAAAAAAGGCTACCGCGCTCTTGATGTCAGACTCCCTGAACAATTCTCGTTAGTTGAGAAACTCAGGACGCGGTTTCCTGTTGCCTTTATTTGCAATGTGTTCGGGATCCATCGCAGTAGCTATCGGTACTGGCTAAGCCGACCGCAGAAACCTGATGCAAAACACATCGTTATACTTAGCCTTGGTTCGTGAAGTTCATCATGCCAGTAATGGCTCTGCGGGGGCCCGGAGCATTGCCGATATGGTCAGCGCAAAAGGTGTTCCGTTGAGTCGCTGGCGGGCCAGTAAGATAATGAAAGAGCTGAATATTATTAGTTGCCAGCAACCGGAGCATCGCTACAAAAAAGCCACAAAAGAGCATGTGGATATCCCTAATCATCTGGATCGCCAGTTTGCAGTAACGGAACCTAATCAGACCTGGTGCGGCGACGTGACCTACATCTGGACGGGCAAACGCTGGGCTTATCTGGCGGTTGTTCTGGATTTATTTTCTCGCAAGCCAATAGGCTGGGCGATGTCGTTTTCTCCGGACTCAGTTCTGACAGGAAAAGCATTAACGATGGCCTGGGAAACCAGGGGAAAACCGGCTGACGTTATGTATCATTCTGACCAGGGAAGTCACTATACCAGCAGGGAATTCAGACGGTTATTGTGGCGTTATCGTATAAAGCAAAGCATGAGTCGACGAGGGAACTGCTGGGACAACAGCCCAATGGAACGATTTTTCCGCAGCCTGAAATCAGAATGGGTCCCGAACTGTGGATACGCTAATTTTAGCGAAGCAAATAGATCAATAACGAATTACATCATTGGTTATTACAGCCAGCTCAGACCCCACCAATATAACGGTGGCTTAACACCCAATGAATCAGAGCGATTGTTCTGGAAAAACTCTAAAACTGTGGCCAGTTTTTGTTGACCACTTCAGACATTCCCACTGCATTGACGAAAACCAGATAAGCCACAAATCGCATGAGATAAAGAGCAATCCTGTTAAACACACGGCACATTCATATCTCCTAGTACCGTCACTTCTCCATAAGCTCGCAAGCTGCTACCTGATATTGGCTGCATATGGGCAGCTAATAAAGCATGTCTTAGGGTCTGAAAATCATGCTGATTAAAAAAGGTTATGCAGCCGTCAGAATATCCAGAGCTATCCGGCCTCAATGGATGCAGGCGAAAATTTCCTCTATGGGTATAGTCTAACCATGTACCATCATCTAAAACACCATCTTGTCGATATAGCGCAAACCATTCATCATAATTATTTCCAGTCCATAGCGTCTGAAACTCATTTCTAACCCTTGTACGAATGCCTCCCCTTGGCCGGTCTACAATCCAATACTTACCCGTAGGTATTGCGCCGTTCTCTCTGCTAGCACAGCCCGCTTTATTGGTATAAGGGGCTAACCCAGTAAATATAGGAAAGATGCCAACACCGGCACAGTACAACAAGATTGTTTTCCCATCGGGTGAAACCTTATCTAGATCCATTTGGCAATAAATCATAAATCGCCTCACGCTACTGCGTTTGAGTTCCATTCATCGGTATAAGTGATATTGCCATCTAAATATTTCCATGTGATTTTAGCGTATCTCATACCTAACGATTCTCGAGGTGTGGACAGCTGCCCTTCTGGTGATTTGAAATTATGCATGGTTGGGTGAATGCTGGTTATTCTCACATTCTCCATGGTCATGTTTAAGAATTCTTCCTCCAGCCCTGCGCCGTTAATTCGATACCATTTAATGATCGCCTTCTGGATGTTTTGTCCGGTGGATACTGCGCGGTATAGGTAAGGCGTGGATTTATCAAAATCCTTTTCTATACTCATCACATTGTGAACGCGAGCAGAGGTTAACCGCCCTGTGTTGCCATCGGTCGGAACGGTCAGGCCGTGGTTGAAACTTTGAATTTCAATACTACCCTCACGACCGACAACCTCAGAGCCGCCCGTGATTAGAGCGCCGTTGTTATCGTATAGCCATAAATGAGCGGGAACAGACATTTTATGAACTCCAATAGATGTGAAAAATTTATGCTATCGAAATAAAAAAATAATCTTTGTAACTTATTATGAGTACTTAATAATGAATAAAAATTTTATGAATATGGTAAGTGCATGTCATTTTTATCATTAATTACTTATTTCTTTTGGCGCTGGCAGATGTGCATTGAAAACTACCAATCACATATTTATGCCTCAGACATTGGGATAGAAAACTAACAGAAAAATTGCGTAGTCCTGTATAGAAATCATACTAGTGCTAGGGGGGCTAATCGCTGATGTAACAGAACGGCCTATCACGTCAAATTTTTATACCCGCGAAATTAAAAATTCAGATCACGCCATAAAACACTCACATTTTCCCGTGAAGCACCTGGCGGGGTACTCCTAATAAAAAAGGCGCTAATCCAATCAAGGAAAAGCGCCTTTTTTCAATACGTTAACTGATTAGTATCAGTTCATGCCGTATTTTTTCAATTTCTTACGCAGAGTTCCGCGGTTAATTCCCATCATCAGCGCAGCGCGGGTTTGGTTACCGCGAGTGTACTGCATCACCATGTCTAACAGTGGCTGTTCTACTTCAGCCAGTACCAGCTCATACAGATCATTAACGTCCTGACCATTCAGTTGAGCAAAGTAGCCTTTCAGGGCTTGTTTAACCGAGTCACGCAGTGGCTTTTGAGTCACCTGGTCCTGGGAGTTTACGGTAGAAACGGTCAGTACGTCAGAATTTACGCGTTGTTCGAACATAGTTCTGTCAGCTCTTTTTTTACGCTAAGATTTTCGAAATATGCCTCCAACGCCTCCAGCTGTTCGCTGGCATCCTCTATGGCGTTGAATGTGCGCCGAAACTGGTCACATGGGGCGTGCTCTTGGAGATACCAAGATACGTGCTTGCGGGCAATGCGAAATCCCTTACCAGAACCGTAAAAATTATGCAGTTCTTGTACATGCCCTAATAACAAGTGCTTAACTTCCTCCAACGGCATGGGCGGAAGCAGCTCCCCTGTGTCCAGATAATGCTGGATTTCCCGGAAGATCCAGGGTCTCCCCTGAGCGGCACGTCCTATCATCAGAGCATCGGCTCCGGTGTAGTTGAGTACCTCTCTGGCTTTATGCGGGTCAGTTATGTCTCCATTCGCGATAATCGGGATGGAAACACTCTGCTTAACTGTCCGAATACTGTCGTACTCCGCCTCGCCGTTGAATAAGCAAGCACGTGTTCGGCCATGAATAGTCAGGGCCTGAATTCCGCAGCGTTCAGCCAATTGGGCAATCTCAACACAGTTACGGTGTTCTGGGCTCCAGCCCGTGCGAATTTTTAGCGTTACCGGTACATCCACAGCGTTAACCACCGCGCTGAGGATTTTTTCAACCAAGTCGGGATACTGCAAAAGCGCAGAACCCGCGAGTTTGCGGTTCACTTTTTTCGCTGGGCAACCCATATTGATATCAATGATCTGCGCGCCGCTATCAGCGTTGATTTTGGCCGCAGCAGCCATGTCATCAGGGTCACACCCGGCAATTTGCACGGCTCGGATCCCAGGTTCGTCTAAATGCACCATACGCAGACGCGACTTATCTGTCTGCCACACTTCCGGATTGGAAGAGAGCATTTCAGAGACAGCCATCCCTGCACCCATTTCATAGCAAAGCGTTCGAAAAGGGCGATCGGTTATGCCGGCCATAGGCGCAGCAATAAGGCAATTTTTAAGTTCAATGTGTCCAATGCGCATAGACAAAGACTGACCATACTGTGTCCGCAAGGGCGCGTATATTACGCATTTTTGCTTGGATATGAAAGGCCAAACTTTGAACAATCCTCTGTTGTAGATCAATGAAATCGCGGGCTGAGGGCTGGTGTTTGATTATTTTTGTTGTTTAACATATGGTTATATTGCAATGGTTAAAAAATGCTCTTTTGTTTTTTACCTTTAGTATTCGTTGTTTTAACGTGTTTTTGGCTGCGCTAGCTAAACAAATTGCTGATTAAAGCAGCAATAATGGCGCTATAAATGGGATGCGTATCGCATTTTAGAGGATGATATGGACAGTGAAATTGCATTATTTTGGTCGAAAATAGTACAAGTACACCCAGATTTAGCTGGCCGTCCTTATCACGTTGAACAGTTTGGTTCGCCGGGTGAGTTAGCGCAGCAGCTTGCAGACCTTATCGTCAGCGGCGAAAAATATGCTACCTGCGGTGCTTTAGTCGAGTATCAGCACCAAGGAGGCACCATTCCTCACGTGGGTTACCTGACGATTGTGTTAGATGGGCGTGAAAAGCCCGTGGCAGCGATAGAAACCACGCAGGTATCTTTGCGTCGCTTTCGTGATGTAGATGCTGTAATAGCTGCGGCAGAGGGGGAAGGGGATAAGTCTTTGGCTTATTGGCGGCAGGCTCACCAGACATTTTTTGAAACGTCCCTCGAGGCAATAGGTAAAAACTTCACTGAGGATATGTGGCTGGTCTGCGAGTATTTCCGGTTACTAGGTATTGCTGAAACAAAAACAGCGCCTGAATAGGCGCTGTTTTTAACGGTGGTTCGTTGTGAACGTGGGAATATCGCTTAGCGGCGAACACCGGTAATGCGGCACCACTCTTCGCGCTCCGCGACCGGATCGATAATGAATTTATCTTCGTACGCTTCTGCAACGCTTGGCGCCTGAGTCGCCAATACGCCAGACAGGCCCAAATGGCCGCCTGATGTTGGCAGATCGCTGATTAACGGCGCCAGTTCACGCAGCGGGCCTGCGAGGATATTAGCGACGACCACATCGGCACTCAGATCGGCTGGCTGATCTTTTGGCAGATAAAGCTCTAAACGTTCAGAAACGCCGTTACGCTGGGCGTTATCGCGGCTGGCTTGAATCGCCTGCGGATCGATGTCGATCCCAATGGCGCGTGCTGCACCCAATTTCAGCGCGGCGATAGCCAAAATACCTGAGCCACAGCCGAAGTCGATCACGGTTTTGCCTTCCAGATCCAAACCATCCAGCCATTGTAGGCAAAGAGCGGTGGTTGGATGTGTACCCGTACCGAACGCCAGACCCGGATCCAGCATTACGTTCACCGCGGTTGGATCGGGAACATCGCGCCAGCTTGGGCAGATCCACAGGCGACGACCAAACTGCATGGGATGGAAGTTATCCATCCACTCGCGTTCCCAGTCTTTGTCTTCGATCTGTTCGATTTTGTGGTGGAAGCCTTTACCTAGCGCGGGATCGTTTTCCAGAATCGCAACAATCTCTTTCATATCGGTTTCAGCATCATACAGGCCGATAACGTCGGTATCGCCCCACAGCAGGGTTTCACCCGGCAGCGGCTCAAACACCGGATTGTCATGAGTATCTTGGAATGTAACGGATACTGCGCCGCTTTCTATTAGCGCGTCACTTAGTGATTCAGCCTGATTGCCGGTCGTATTGATTTTGATTTGAATCCAAGGCATCTCGAAGTCTCTATTTTGAATTTAATTCAGTGACAGCGGACGTGGACGCACCACGTTCGCCAAAAAAGTTTCCGATCCAGAATGCCGCCAAGCTGATTAACAGTGACGGAATGATCGGATGTAAGCCGAATATGTGCCAGTCGGCGGTGGCGAGAACGGTATAGCACGCGGCACCGGCAATCATAGAGCTAAGCGCACCGTGCGCATTAGCGCGCTCCCAGTACAGGCCCAGAACCAGTGGCCATAGGAATACCGCTTCGAGACCACCAAACGCCAGCAGGTTCAGCCAGATGATCATCTCAGGTGGACGCCACGCGGCCAGCAGCAATAGCAGACCTAAAATCAGCGTAGACAGACTGGACATTCTTGCCAAACGCTTTTCATTTTTGAGCGCGTGAGGCTGCATTCCCAAGTACAAGTCTTTGACGATGGTCGCCGATGATTGTAACAGCTGAGCATTAATGGTGGACATGATCGCAGCCATCGGCGCGGCCAAGAAGATACCCGCAGCAAACGGCGGCAGGACCTTCACCATCAGCGTTGGAATAACCAGATCGGGCACTTTGAGATCGGGCAGAACCGCACGGCCAAGCGCACCGGCTAAGTGCATGCCAAACATCAGAATGGCAACCACGATGGTGCCAATAATAATGGCGCGGTGTACCGCTTTGCTGTCTTTATATGAAATACAGCGCACGGCGGTGTGTGGCAGGCCAATCACGCCAAAGCAAACTAATACCCAGAACGACGCCATAAACGGCGCACTCAGAATATCGTCGGCCCCTTCCGGTGAAACCAGTTTAGGGTCGATATTTTTCAGGGTATCTACGGCGGCGTGCAAACCCCCTGCGGCGTGAATAACACCGGCAAGCAGAATGATGGTGCCGAGCAGCATGACTAGGCCCTGCATGGCGTCGTTAAGCACGCTAGCACGGAAGCCGCCCACTGAAGTATAAAGCGCAATACTGACGCCAAAAATTAGCAGACCGGTGTCGTACGGAATACCCGCTGCGGTTTCCAGCAGGCGTGCACCACCAATGAATTGCACGGTCATGGCGCCGATGAAAGCGACCAGCAGGCTAAGGCTCGCCACCCAAACTAATAAGCGGCTTTTATAGCGGGCATAAAGCATGTCATTGAGCGTAACGGCATCATATTTGCGTGCCAGGATAGCGAATTTTTTGCCGAGAATGCCAAGCGACAGCCAAACGGCAGGCAGCTGTATCATCGCCAACAGCACCCATCCTAGCCCATATTTATAGGCTGCACCGGGCCCACCGATAAACGAGCTGGCGCTGATATAGGTGGCGGTTAGCGTCATCGCGAGCACGAAGCCGCCCATTGAACGATCGCCAATGAAGTAATCGTTGAGGAAGTTGCCCTTTTGGCGACGACGATAGGCATATACCGATAAACCAAATACCAATAATAGGTAGCCTACCAGCGGTAAAATGACATCAGTCTGCATCATTGTTCCCTAAAGGTATGTCTTTAAAAATCAGGCGAACCATCGCCCAGCACAGCAAAATAAACACCAGCGGCAACAGTAAACAGGCCATTTCAAACCAGTGTGGTAATCCTGTTATGCCCTGTAAGTTGTTTGGGATATATGCGGCAGCGATCCATAGCACCATATAAGCAATGGTTAGCCACAAAGCCCAGCGTGCTTCACGGTTCGCCTGCGAAAAGCGTGCATCCATGGGGATCTCCCCTGTTTGAATAAAAGTCAGAAGGTACGGGATTTTACGGCAACCCCAATTTTTATGCAGCGTTATCGTTTCTCCGGACGATTCGGCAGCTAAAAAGCAAAAAGGCCGGTTACCCGGCCTTTTTAGGGAGCTAAAACTCACGTGCAGTTATTTTTCCTGCAAACCGAGTTTTTTCTCCAGATAATGAATGTTGGTACCGCCGTGTTGGAAGTTCTCGTCACTCATAATCTTTTGTTGCAGCTCAACGTTGGTTTTGATGCCGTCGATGATCAGTTCCGCTAACGCATTCTTCATGCGAGCGATAGCCACGTCACGGTTTTCACCGTAGCAGATAAGCTTACCAATCATGGAATCATAGTACGGAGGTACAGTGTAGCCCGCGTAGATATGGGATTCCCAACGAACGCCAAAGCCACCCGGTGCGTGGAAGCGCGTAATTTTACCCGGGCTTGGCAGGAAGGTATCAGAGTCTTCGGCGTTGATACGGCATTCTACCGCATGACCGCGAACCTGAACTTCGTGCTGTTTGATAGACAGAGGCTGTCCTGCAGCGATGCGCAGCTGTTCTTTAATCAGATCGACGCCGGTGATCATTTCGGTCACTGGATGTTCAACCTGAATACGGGTGTTCATTTCGATGAAATAGAACTCGCCGTTTTCGAACAGGAACTCGAAAGTACCTGCGCCGCGGTAGTTGATATCTACACAAGCTTTAGAACAACGTTCGCCGATGTAGCGACGTAGTTCAGGCGTGATGCCTGGTGCTGGTGCTTCTTCGACCACTTTCTGGTGACGACGCTGCATCGAGCAGTCACGTTCAGCCAGATAGATCGCGTTGCCTTGACCGTCTGCCAGCACCTGAATTTCGATGTGGCGTGGGTTTTCCAGATACTTCTCCATGTAAACCATGTCGTTGTTGAAAGCCGCTTTGGCTTCCGCTTTCGTCATGATAATGGATTGTTCCAGATCTTTATCACCGCGAACAACACGCATACCGCGTCCGCCGCCGCCGCCAGAGGCTTTGATGATCACTGGGTAACCGATGCGTTTGGCGATGGCTTTGTTCTTCACCATATCGTCGCCCAATGGGCCGTCAGAACCCGGTACGCACGGAACACCTGCTTTTTTCATCGCGCTAATCGCGGAAACTTTGTCACCCATCAGGCGGATAGTTTCAGCGCGTGGGCCGATAAAGATAAAGCCAGAACGCTCGATTTGCTCAGCAAAGTCGGCGTTTTCAGACAGGAAGCCATAACCCGGGTGAATCGCCACTGCGCCAGTAATTTCAGCCGCAGAGATAATTGCAGGGATATTTAAATAGCTTTTGACTGACTGTGCAGGGCCGATACAGACGGTTTCGTCTGCCAGCAGCACGTGTTTTAGATCGCGGTCAGCCGTGGAGTGAACTGCTACGGTTTTAATTCCCAGCTCTTTACAAGCGCGCAGGATACGCAGGGCAATTTCACCACGGTTGGCGATAACAATTTTATCTAGCATGACTCGCCTCGTTATTCGATGACGACCAGAGGCTCGTCAAATTCAACCGGTTGGCCGTTTTCCAGCAGGATGGCTTTCACCACACCGGATTTGTCGGCTTCAATCTGGTTCATCATTTTCATTGCTTCTACGATGCACAGTGGATCGCCAACATTTACTTTTTGGCCCACTTCAACAAACGCTTTCGCATCTGGGCTTGGAGTACGGTAGAAAGTACCGACCATCGGAGAACGTACAATGTGACCGCTAATCGCTGCCGGAGCTTCTGCTACAGGTGCTGCTGCAGGCGCTGCTGCTACTGGAGCTGCCGCTTGCGCAGGTGCTGCATAGTAAGGCTGCATCATAGGCATGCTGCCTGCTGCTGGGGCACGACTAATGCGTACTGATTCTTCACCTTCAGAGATTTCCAGCTCAGAAATGCCAGATTCTTCAACCAGTTCGATCAGTTTTTTGATTTTACGAATATCCATGTGTGATTCCGTACTCTTTGTTGTTACGTAGAATATAGATGCTCATCCGTCTGAATCTAAACCCTAGGTTCGGATCGACCGGGATGACATCCTTAGTTAAATTTTTTCAGGCGGTTAACTGCCGCCTGCAGGGCGAATTCGTATCCATCTGCACCCAAGCCGCAGATAACACCAATAGCGATATCGGACAGATAGGAGTGATGACGAAAAGGCTCGCGTGCGTGCACGTTTGACAGATGGATCTCGATAAACGGGATTTGAACTGCCAATAGTGCATCGCGGAGTGCTACGCTGGTATGCGTAAATGCCGCAGGGTTGATCAGAATGAAGTCCGTGTTGCCTCGGGCAGCATGAATACGATCGATAAGCTCAAATTCAGCATTAGACTGCAAATGACTGAGTGAAACGTTCAGCGCATCGGCGGCCTGTTCTAAATGGCTGACAATTTCTGGCAACGTGGTGCTGCCGTATTTGTCTGGCTCACGTGTTCCTAACAAATTCAGGTTAGGACCGTTTAAAAGCAAAATGTTGAACTTATCTGCCATTGTGCTGCTATCTCCGGCAATCAGACGATCATCGTCAAAATAACCCTATGTCACCGACTTGTCACCTTTTCTGTGTCAATTTGTGGCACAGATCTGCGTATAAGGTCGGGCATTATAATGATTTCGTGGCAATTAGCAGCTAAATACTGGTCGAATCAGCGAAGATATTCAACTACCAACTTCGCTAGATAGAAACACGTTGAATGAATTTGGATAGAAAAATACTAATAAGTTCCAACCGTTACCGCCACCATTGGCGAATTTTCTGATAACGGAATGCTAACAATATAATCGCTCCAATCGCATAAAAAATAGGCAATGGTGAGAGCGTTTTCACCGACCACAGGTAGTGAATCGGCGCTAGGATGGCCACAATATAGACAAAATTATGTAATTTCTGCCAGCCAGAACCCATTTTTCGCATTGCCCACTGGGTGGATGTCACCGTTAAAGCAAATAAAATCAGCCAACTGATGATACCTAAGGTGAGATAAGGTCGCTTGATCAACTCACTGCCCAGCAGGGTGAAGTCTAACCCAAGTTCCAGAATTGTATAGCTGGCTAAGTGAATTGATGCCCAAACAAAACACCAAACTCCGAGCAAACGGCGGCAGCGAATCAGCAACGGTTGTTTTCCGTAGCGCGCCAGCGGAGAAATAAGCAGGGTGGCCAGCAGCAGTTTTAGCGCCATTCTGCCGGTGAAATGCTGAATATCTTTAGCGGGATCGGCACTCAGTAGCCCCTGTGTGGTCGCGAATATTAACCAGAGCAGCGGCAGGCTCGCCGCTAGCCAGATCAGCACTTTGACTATCTTTATCTGTTTGAGCGTGAGTCTTTTCATGTTTGGGCTTTTGACCTCGAACTATTGACCCCTAATGAATCATCTTGGGCACATTGGGTTAGAAAAATTTCCTGAGATCCATACCTTGATAGAGCGATGCGACCTGATCGGCATAGCCATTAAAAAGCAGTGTTGGCTGGCGTTTAACGTCCAAAATGCCGCCTGAGCCAATAAAACGTTCGCTGGCCTGTGACCAGCGCGGATGATCGACGTGTGGATTCACGTTGGCATAGAAGCCATATTCGTCCGGTGCGCTGGCATTCCAGGTTGTCGGCGGCTCATCGTGAGTTAAGCGGATACTGACAATCGACTTAATCCCTTTGAATCCATATTTCCACGGCACGGTAAGGCGCAGAGGGGCACCGTTTTGTGGCGGTAGCGCTTTACCGTAAACGCCCGTGGTGATCATGGTGAGTGGATGCATTGCTTCATCTAAACGCAGACCTTCAATGTAGGGATATTTAAGCCCACCGCCGATAAAACGATCTTTTTGCCCCGGCATGTTGTCAGGGTCATAAATGGTTTGAAACGCCACGTAGCGAGCTTTGCTGGTGGGTTCCGCCATTTTTAGCAATTTTCCCAGCTCAAACCCTACCCACGGCACCACCATCGACCAAGCCTCAACGCAGCGCATCCGATAAATTCGTTCTTCTAAGGCGAAGTGCTTATAAATGTCGTCCATATCGAGCGTGAGCGGCTTGGCGACTTCGCCGTCGATGCGAATTTTCCAGCCTTCGGTTTTTAATGTTCCGGCATTGGCGGCGGGATCGGCTTTATCTAGGCCGAACTCATAAAAATTGTTATAGCCAGTCACCTTGTCTTCCGGCGTGAGTGCGAGCTTTGCTTGGTACTCAGCCGGTTGGGTAAATTTCAACGCTTTGCCAGCCGGAGCCGCTGGGCGATCGTGGCCTTTAAACCACGAGAGAAGGTCGGCTTGAGCGGCATGAGGAAGTGCTAAAGATGCAGCGGTAATGCCTAATGCCTTGAGCACGCTGCGGCGTTGCTGAAACACGCTCTCCGGCGTGACATCTGATTCAGTGAATCTTGGAAATTTAGTCATGATCGATGCCTCTTGTTTTTCTTAATTATCGTCGCTGTTGAAAAACATGATGGCAGGAATTGCGCGTAATGGAGGAATATCACGAAATTGTTATAAATAGTGATTGTTCCCTCTCTTTGGCTGGAGAGGGAACTGTTTGGCGTTAGATAGAAAAAGAGGTGCTTAGCGAACTTTCACTAAGGTTCGGCCTGTTACTTTGTTATCAATCAATGCAGCGGCGGCTTCTGCGGCTTTTTCCAGTGCGACTTCCGTCGATGCGTGTTCATAGAAACTTTCTGGCAGTAAATCAGCCAAACGTTCCCATGCTTGGGTGCGGCGCTGGTGTGGCGTCATGACGGAATCAACACCTTGCAAACGTACATTACGCAAAATGAATGGCATCACGGTTGTGGGTAACTGATAACCACCGGCTAACCCACAGGCAGCAACCGTACTGTTGTAATCCATTTGAGCTAAGACTTTCGCCAGCACTTTGTCGCCAACGGTATCAATCGCACCAGCCCAAATTTGTTTCTCTAATGGTCGACTGTCGGCGGTGAACTCACTGCGCGGCAGAACACGCTCTGCGCCCAGCGATTTTAAATATTCTTCATTACTATCACGACCGCTCACGGCAACAACGTGATAGCCCAAGCGAGTCAGCAACGCAATGGCGGTACTGCCCACGCCACCGCTGGCGCCTGTAACCAGAATTTCACCGCTTTCCGGTGTCACACCACCCTCTTCCAGAGCCATAACGCACAGCATGGCGGTAAAACCAGCGGTACCAATAATCATGGCCTTACGTGCATCCAATCCTTGAGGTAATGCAACGAGCCACTCACTGTTGACACGAGCCTGTTCAGATAAGCCGCCCCAATGATTTTCTCCCACGCCCCATCCTGTGAGGATCACGGATTGACCAATATGGAAACGCGGATCTTCGCTATGATGGACGGTACCCGCAAAATCAATGCCGGGAACCATCGGGAAATTACGGATAATTTTGCCTTTACCGGTGATCGCCAGTGCGTCTTTATAGTTAAGGCTGGACCACTGGACATCAACGAGAACATCTCCCGCGGGGAGATCGTCAGTTTTCAGAGTCTGAATATTGGCAACGGTTTTGCCATCAATTTGTTCAAGCACTAAAGCTTTCATTCGGGAGCCCTCGTTGAGGTCATTAAATTGCCAAAAGATCGAGAAAATACCGTGAGACGCCTCATTCATTGACAAAAGTCGTCTCAGATTAATTAGGAATTCGCTATGCTAATAGATTAATCAGTGTGTGAATAATTTCAAAAGTTGTCTTTGATATAGAGCAATGAAGCTCTTAGGATGTTGATGTGCGCAATGGAAAGGCGCTTGGGAGCCAAATTTACGGCTAAGTTACATTATATAGGTGGGTACTGACAGGGATGCGTATCACAACCAAGTTGTTTGCATTTATTACGGTCTTAGTTGCATTGGCGATGTTGCTTATGTTGCTGGGAAGTACATACAGTTTTTTCAATCAAAGCCATCATCGAGCTGAAAACCAGCTTAATGCACTCGCCACGACTATTGATCAGCTTTTGTTGACCGAGCAACGCAGCATTATCAAAAAATGGCTGCCGGTGGTGATGCGCTCATCTGGCGTGAATGAAATCATCATTCAGAATAATTCTCATCAGGTCTATCAGCTTAAATTACCGACCACCTACAACGCGTGGGATACTCTGATTAATCAGCGCTATGTTGAAGCGCCTTTAATGCACCATCCAGGTTATAGCCTAAAAATGGCGTATATCGATCCCACGGCTAGCTATACGCGTTCACTGGAAACCATGTTCCCCGTGACGGTTTCTATTGGTCTGATGGTTTTGGTGCTGCTATTTAGCTATCGCTGGCTACGTGAACAAACGCTGGGACTTGAAAAGCTAGAACGGCGAGCGCGTAAAATCTTGGGTGGTGAACGTGAAAATGCGGTGCGTGGCGACGTGCATGAGTTTCCGCCTAACGCCAGCAGCGCCATCGATCGTCTGCTTTCAGACCTTGCCGATGCTCGAGAAGAGCGCGGCCGTGTGGATACCTTGATCCGCGCCTTTGCGGCGCAGGACTCTCGTACCGGGCTCAATAACCGTCTCTTTTTTGATAATCAGCTAACGACGCAGCTGGAAGATGAAGGAGCACACGGGGTGGTGATGGTGATCCGCGTGCCGGATTGGGAATCGATGGCGGGTCTACAAGGTAAACGCGAGCGTGAAGAATACCGCTATTCGCTGGTGAATATGTTATCGACGTCGGTCATGCGTTATCCATCTGGGCTATTAGCCCGCTATTTCCAAAATAATTTTGCCGTTTTGCTTCCTCATCGATCGCTAAAAGAAGCCGAGGGATTTGCATCACAGCTAATTAGTTCGGTAAGTGCCATTCCTCCTGCCAATGGTATCGATAGTGAGGAAGTGCTGCATATCGGGATTAGCCTTTATCATTATGGGCAAAGCACCGAGCAGGTTATGGATCAGGCCGAGCAAGCCGCACGCAACGCAGTGCTGCAGGGCAGCAATGGCTGGTTTATTGATAGTAATCCCGTGCCGGAAGTGGTGCGAGGCAGCGTGAAGTGGCGGACGTTGTTAGAACAAACGCTTGCGCGAGGTGGCCCAACGTTATTGCAAAAAGAAGCGATCAGCGTGAGTGGAGAAGTGCATCATCACGATATTCTTCCTTATATTTACGACGGTAGCCAGGCACTACCCAGCGCTGAATATTATCCGCTTGTTCAACAGCTTGGCATGGCTGAAAGCTATGACCGGCAGATGCTGCTTCAGATTATTCCTTTATTGCGTCATTTTTCTGCTGAGAAACTGGCCTTTCCGGTTAGTATTGACTCATTATTACAGCGCAGTTTTCAACGTTGGCTGCGCGACACGCTGCTTCAGAGTGAAAAATCGCTTCGCCAGCGTATTTTCTTTGAACTGATTGAAGCAGATGTAAGCCAGCATATTGACCGTTTGCGTCCTGTCGTGCGCTTGCTGCAAGGTTTGGGTTGCCACATTGTTATTTCTCAAGCGGGACTCAAAGTGGTTAGCACTTCTTATATCAAGCAATTGCAGGTGACGTTGGTAAAACTTCATCCTGGCTTGGTTCGTAATATCCATAAGCGCGTAGAAAATCAGCTGTTTGTTCAGAGCTTGACGGGCGCGTGTGAAGGCACGTCGGCACAGGTTTTTGCCGCAGGAGTGCGAACTAAAGAAGAATGGCAGGTACTAAAAGACAAAGGGATCGCCGGTGGCCAAGGAGATTTTTTTGCAAAACCAAGGCCTGTTAGTCGTGTGTAAAAAAAATATTCACATCGGCAATAAATTGGCCTTTTTGTCGCGTGAAATTCACGTAGAATAGCGCGCGACCAAGTCATTCATAGTTGGTAGGTGCTAACGTTAGTGACCACCTGCCGATTGATACAAAAGACCGTCCGCAGTATTCGGTGCATTAATGCATCGAAACTGTTCAGCAATAGGTTGTCTATTGGTCAAATGCAATAGGTTGTCTATTGGTCAAATATTGTCTGTCGGTCAGATTCAAAGCTCATGTGTGCTGTGTTTTACCGTTCAACGAATTACCGGCGTGGTGTTTCTGTGGCCGCTGAAGGTGAGATTGTGCTGTTATTTCTCTGACCTGTAGGCCTAATTCATTGAATCTCAAACATGGTGTAAATTTTCACCGAAGTAGGACGTTTTTGCGCCTTGTCGCTGCTTCGCGTGGTTGGTAAAGTAGGCGGATTTTATTTTTCGCCCCCAGCTTTCAGGATTATCCTTCAGTTATGTTTAAGAAATTTCGTGGCATGTTTTCAAATGACTTGTCCATCGACTTGGGTACAGCCAATACCCTGATTTATGTGAAAGGACAAGGCATTGTATTGAACGAACCGTCCGTAGTGGCGATTCGTCAGGACCGCGCAGGCTCTCCAAAAAGCGTTGCTGCGGTAGGGCATGAAGCTAAGCAAATGCTGGGCCGTACGCCAGGTAATATTGCCGCGATTCGTCCAATGAAAGACGGTGTTATTGCCGATTTCTTCGTGACTGAAAAAATGCTTCAGCACTTTATCAAACAGGTGCATAGCAACAGCTTTATGCGTCCAAGTCCGCGTGTCTTGGTGTGTGTGCCGGTTGGCGCCACGCAGGTTGAACGTCGTGCAATCCGTGAATCTGCGCAGGGCGCAGGTGCTCGTGAGGTCTTCTTGATTGAAGAACCCATGGCGGCGGCAATTGGCGCAGGCTTGCCAGTTTCTGAAGCTACCGGCTCAATGGTGGTGGATATCGGTGGTGGTACCACTGAAGTGGCCGTTATCTCCCTTAATGGCGTGGTTTACTCTTCTTCTGTACGTATCGGTGGTGACCGCTTCGATGAAGCTATCATTAATTATGTGCGTCGTAACTATGGCTCACTGATTGGTGAAGCAACCGCCGAACGCATCAAACACGGCATCGGTTCTGCTTACCCAGGTGATGAAGTTCACGAAATCGAAGTTCGTGGTCGTAACCTGGCTGAAGGTGTTCCTCGTGGCTTCACGCTGAATTCCAACGAAATCCTGGAAGCTCTGCAAGAGCCTCTGACCGGCATCGTAAGCGCGGTGATGGTTGCTCTGGAACAGTGTCCACCAGAATTGGCTTCTGATATTTCCGAACGCGGTATGGTTCTGACCGGCGGTGGCGCACTGCTGCGCAACTTAGACCGTCTGCTGATGGAAGAAACCGGTATTCCAGTTGTTGTTGCCGAAGACCCGCTGACCTGTGTGGCGCGTGGTGGTGGTAAAGCGTTGGAAATGATCGATATGCATGGCGGTGATTTGTTCAGCGAAGAATAATCGGCCTGTAGGTAGGAGCTTGGCTCCTGCTTGCCGGTGATGCCACGTGTTTGCCACCGGATTGGGAATTCCCAAGCCGGTGGTTGTGCATCGTGGAATCGCTAAAACCGCTCGGGAAACGCTTGCCTGTTTCCCTGCTGTCGAGGATAACGCAATTTTATGAAGCCCATATTTAGCAGAGGCCCTTCTCTGCAACTCCGACTTTTTCTGGCGGTGGTTGTTGCTATTGGATTAGTAATTGCAGATAGCCGTTTTGGCACTTTTCTGCAGATTCGTAGCTACCTTGATACCGCCGTTAGTCCTTTTTATTATCTGTCAAATGGACCTCGTCAGATCCTGGACAACGTTTCAAGCACGTTGGCCACCCGCGAACAATTGGAACTGGAAAACAGGGCATTACGCCAAGAACTCCTATTAAAAAATAGCGATACCCTGTTACTCGGTCAGTTCAAACAAGAAAATGCCCGTCTGCGTGAGCTGTTGGGATCGCCGCTGCGTCAGGATGAGCACAAAATGGTGACGCAGGTCATTTCCACATTACCCGATCCGTATAGCGATCAGGTGGTGATAGATAAAGGCAGCAACAGCGGCGTTTATTTTGGTCAGCCTATCATCAGTGATAAAGGCGTAGTCGGTCAGGTTGTTGCCGTCGGCAAACTGTCTAGCCGGGTATTGCTAATCTGTAATGCTTCACATGCTTTGCCTATTCAGGTGTTACGCAATGACATTCGCGTGCTAGCCGCGGGTAACGGTTGTACTGACGATCTCCAGCTTGAGCATCTTCCTGCCAATACTGACATTCGCGTCGGTGATGTCTTAGTGACATCCGGTTTGGGTGGACGCTTCCCCGAAGGCTACCCGGTTGCCGTTGTTTCCTCGGTTAAAGTGGATAACCAACGTGCTTATACCGTGATTAAGGCGCGTCCAACCGCGGGACTCCAGCGTTTGCGCTATCTGCTGCTGCTGTGGGGCGCCGATCGCAATGGCACTATGCCGCTGCCGCCAGATGAAGTGCATCGCGTTGCCAATGAACGTTTAATGCAGATGATGCCGCAGGTATTACCGACGCCGTCAGAAATGGGGCCTCAACAACCCGCGCCAGCCGCAGGTATCACGCCGCCGGGCACGACTCCCGTAGCGCCAGCAGCCTCTGCCAATAACGCTACCCGCTCAGCCACTCCTGCGGTTTCGCCTTCTGCAACAACGCTTCCTGCTCGCACGCAAGGAGGTCGTTAATGTCTGGATATCGTAGCCAAGGACGGTGGGTTATTTGGTTATTCTTTCTGCTGGCATTCGTATTGCAAATAATGCCGTGGCCGGACGAACTGATGATGTTCCGGCCTAATTGGTTAGCCTTGTTCCTGATTTACTGGGTGATGGCGTTGCCACACCGGGTTAACGTTGGCACTGGGTTTGTGCTGGGCCTGATCTGGGATCTCATTTTAGGCTCCACGCTTGGCGTTCGCGCTTTAGCGTTCAGCCTGTTGGCGTATTTAGTTGCATTCAAGTTCCAACTATTCCGCAATATGGCACTCTGGCAGCAGGCCCTGATGGTGGTATTACTCACGGCAGCCATGGACGTTGTTGTTTTCTGGGGCGAATTTGTTGTGGCAAATGCCTCTTTCCGTCCAGAGGTGTTCTGGAGTAGTGTGGTTAACGGCGTGCTGTGGCCGTGGCTGTTCTTGCTGATGCGCAAAGTTCGTCGTCGTTTTGCGGTGCAATAATTTACCTTAGGGTAAAGCTCATTTATTTATAACGAGATACAACGAGAATTATCAATGGACTCTATCTATCTGGGATCTGGATCGCCGCGCCGTCGTGAATTATTAGCGTTAATGGATATTCCCTTCGAGCGCCTGATTATCGATGTGGAAGAACAGCGCCAGCCAGAAGAAGCGCCATTGGAATACGTTTGCCGTTTGGCACAGGATAAAGCGCGTGCTGGCGTTGCCGCCGCGCCAGAAGATAAGCCGGTGCTGGGTGCCGACACTATCGTTGTGTTAGAGGGTGCCGTACTAGAAAAACCTAAAAATGAGGCTCATGCGGCACAAATGCTGCGCCAGCTATCAGGGCAAACTCATCAGGTGATTACCGCGGTTTCATTGGCGGATAAGCAGCATCAGTTATATTGTCATGTGGTAACAGACGTGACATTTCGATCTCTCAGCGAACAAGATATTCACGACTATATCGCCAGCGGCGAACCCATGGATAAAGCGGGTGCATACGGGATACAAGGAAAAGGTGGCTGCTTCGTAAGATCTATTACCGGTAGTTATCATGCCGTAATGGGACTACCGTTAGTAGAAACACAAGAGCTACTTAAACAGTTTATGGCGTTACGGGACGTGAGGAGAGACCATGACAGCTGAATTGCTAGTTAACGTTACACCTTCAGAAACACGGGTCGCCTATATTGACGGTGGGATCCTGCAAGAAATCCATATTGAGCGCGAATCTAAGCGTGGCATCGTGGGTAATATTTACAAAGGGCGCGTCAGCCGTGTACTTCCCGGCATGCAGGCGGCTTTTGTCGACATTGGATTAGATAAAGCGGCATTTCTACATGCCTCGGACATCATGCCGCACACCGAATGCGTGGCGGGTGATGAGCAAAAAAACTTCCACGTACGTGATATTGCTGAACTGGTTCGTCAGGGACAAGACCTGATGGTTCAAGTTGTCAAAGATCCCCTCGGTACGAAAGGCGCACGCCTGACCACGGATATTACGCTGCCTTCTCGTTATCTGGTCTTTATGCCAGGTGCGAGCCACGTTGGCGTCTCTCAGCGTATTGAAGGTGAAGCAGAACGTAATCGTTTGAAGTCCATCGTTTCTGAATACTGTGATGAGCAGGGCGGTTTTATTATCCGCACGGCGGCGGAAGGTATTGATGACGAAGAATTGGCACAAGATGCCGCATTTTTAAAACGTTTGTGGACCAAAGTGATGGAACGCAAGCGTCGTAATAAAACCAAATGTAAGCTGTATGGCGAATTGGCCTTAGCGCATCGCGTATTGCGTGATTTTGCTGGTGCCGCGTTAGATCGCATCCGTGTTGATTCACGCCTGAATTTTGATTCATTGACCGAATTTACCCGTGAGTACATTCCGGAGATGACGTCTAAGCTCGAGTTGTATACGGGCAAGCAGCCTATTTTCGATCTCTATGACGTTGAGAACGAGATCCAGCGCTCGCTCGATCGCCGCGTTGAGCTAAAATCGGGTGGCTATTTGATCATCGATCAAACTGAAGCCATGACGACGGTGGATATAAATACCGGTGCGTTTGTGGGGCATCGCAATCTGGATGAAACCATTTTCAACACCAACGTTGAGGCGACTCAGGCGATTGCTCGTCAGCTGCGGTTGCGCAATTTAGGTGGCATTATCATCATTGATTTCATTGATATGAGCAGTGAAGATCACCGCCGCCGCGTGTTGCATTCGTTAGAGCAGGCGCTGAGCAAAGATCGCGCGAAAACCAGCATAAACGGTTTTTCCCAGCTAGGATTAGTGGAAATGACGCGCAAAAGAACGCGCGAAAGCATAGAGCATGTACTGTGCAGCGACTGTCCAACCTGTCGCGGGCGTGGAACGGTGAAAACCGTCGAAACCGTATGCTACGAGATTTTGCGTGAGATCGTGCGTGTGCATCATGCTTACGATAGCGACCGATTCTTGGTTTATGCGTCACCTGCCGTTGGCGAAGCGCTGAAAAGCGAAGAATCTCATTCTTTGGCTGAGGTGGAGATTTTTGTGGGTAAACAGGTCAAAGTACAAATTGAGCCGCTTTACAACCAAGAGCAATTCGACGTGGTTATGATGTGATTTGAACGCTCAGCTTACGATTATGATTTCAAGGAGAAGAGCGTGAGGCGACTGTCTGGATACTTACTAGCGACACTGGTGGCATTGATTGTTCTGGTGGCGCTGATAGTGAGTGGCCTGCGCTTGGCTCTGCCTCATCTTGAAACATTTCGCCCGCAGATTGTTGAAAAGGTTGAACAGTATACTGGTGTACCGGTAAAAATCGGCGCGCTGGATGCAAACTGGCAGTCCTTTGGCCCTACGCTGGAAGCGCGTAATATTTCCGTGGTGCAGCCAAAAGGCAATATCAGCATTCAGCGCGTGACCGTTGCGCTGGATGTTTGGCAGTCTCTATTACATTGGCGTTGGCAGTTTCGCGATCTCACTTTTTACCACTTACAGGCCGATAGCAATGAGCCTTTAAGCGGTTCTTCGTCCGATTCAAAGGGCATCGAAAGTGATGGTATTACGGATATCTTCCTTTACCAGTTTGACCACTTTATCCTGCGTGACAGCAAGATCACCTTTCCAAGCCCGTCGGGCCCGCGCATCCAGCTTGAAATCCCTAATCTGACATGGTTAAACACCGCGACGCGCCACCGCGCTGAAGGCCAGGTCATGTTCTCCACGCCGGAAGGTCAGCACGGCAATATGCAGGTCAGAATGGATCTGCATGACAAAAACGGCTTGCTCAGCGATGGCACCGTTTATTTGCAGGCCGATGAGATAGAGATGAAGCCGTGGCTGAGCCGCTGGGTAAACCGCAATACCGGTTTGCATAGCGCGCGATTCAGCTTAGCATCTTGGCTAACCGTGACCGATGGCGAAATCCAAGGCGGGCATCTGTTATTAAAACAGGGTGAGGCCAATTGGAGCACGGCAGATAAGCAACATGAACTGACGGTGGATAATCTTACGCTACAGGTTGGGCGTATTGCCGGCGGTTGGACGTTTGATATCCCGCAGCTTAATTTGAGCACCGATGGCGTTGCATGGCCGAAAGGCTCGTTGAGCGCCATGTACCGCCCTGAAAATACCCATTTTATCGGCCCCGACCAGCCTGAAGAACTGCGCCTGCGCGCGACAGATTTACAGTTAGAACGCATTGGACCTATTTTGCCTACTCTGGCGTTTCTTACGCCTGATGCCTTAGGGCGCTGGGACGATATTCGCCCCAAGGGCCATATCGAGTACGCGGGTGTTGATATTCCGTTGCAACAGCCTGAGCGAGCACGGTTTATCGGGGCATGGCAAGACGTCAGCTGGCAGCCGTGGAAATTGCTGCCTGGCGTCAATCATTTCAACGGCAGTGTATCAGGCAGTGCGATGAATGCGGGCCTGCAATTCAGGTTGAAAGACAGCTTGCTGCCATATGGTGATATGTTCCGAGCGCCGCTCGAAGTGAGTCACGCCAGCGGCTTCGCCACGTTTATTAACAATGACAAAGGCTGGTCGCTGTCGGGTGACAATCTTGACGTACAGGCGAAGTCTTTGTGGGCGACCGGTGAGTTTAATTACCAGCACCCTAAAGAAGGTCAGCCGTGGCTGAGCATCTTATCGGGGATCCGCCTGTATGACGCGGCACAGGCGTGGCGCTATTTCCCTGAACCTTTGATGGGCACGCATTTGGTTGACTATCTCACCGGTGCATTGGAAGGCGGCAAGGTGGACAATGCCACGCTGGTCTACGCTGGAAATCCGCATTATTTCCCTTATCAGCATAATGAAGGGCAGTTCCAAGTCTTTGTTCCCCTTCGTGATGCGACTTTCCGCTTCCAGCCAAACTGGGAGCCACTGAGTAATCTCGCTATCGATTTGAATTTTCTCAACGATGGCCTGTGGATGAATGCGCCGCACACTAAGTTAGGTGCCGTTGATGGAACGGATATCACCGCCGTAATTCCTGTTTACCAGAAAGAAAAGCTGCTCGTTGACGCGAAGGTGGCAGGTTCTGGCAAGGCCGTTCATGAATACTTTAAAACATCGCCATTAGCTGATTCTGTGGGCGCAGCCTTGGACGAATTGGAAGTGGGCGGCGATGTCAGTGGGCGCTTACATCTTGATATCCCGTTGGATGGTAAAGAAACCCGAGCCACCGGTGACGTTGCTTTTAAGAATAACTCCTTGCTGATCAAACCGCTGGATAGCACCTTTACCCAGCTCAATGGTTCGCTGCATTTCGATAATGGCAACTTAACCAGTAGCCCGATGAATGCCGCTTGGTTTGGTCAACCGGTAAACTTTACCTTCTCAACGGCGGAAGGCGTGCAGGACTTTGGCGTAGATGTTGCGCTGAACGCTGATTGGCAGCCTGCGAAGCTGCCGTGGATGCCGTCCGCGTTAGCGAAAGACGTTGCCGGTTCAGCGCCTTGGAATACAAAAGTGGCGATTAAGTTGCCGCATAAAGGCCATCCATCGTATGACATTCAAGTTAATGCCGATCTAAAAAATGTAAGCAGTCACTTACCGTCACCGCTAGATAAACCAAATGGTCAGACATTGCCGTTGGTGATTAATGCCAAAGGCGATTTAAATGGTTTCATGCTGACCGGGAATTTGGGGCCGAAAAACCACTTTAATAGCCAATTCATCCTGCAGAAACACGGAGTGAAGCTGGCACGCGCGGCATGGAGCGACGACAGTCGTAAAATACCTGCGTTGCCTGAAAGCGAATCACTAACGCTGAATCTGCCGGCTCTTGATGGCGAAGAGTGGCTCGCGGCGCTGGCTCCTGCACTGGGTGAGAAGGCAGGAACCGCAGCTTCAAACTTCAGCTATCCGCAGCAGGTTAACCTCACCACGCCACAATTAATTTTAGCGGGGCAAGCGTGGCATCAGTTGACCGTTTCGGCTTCAAAGCTGGCGAATGGCACGCATATCAGTGCGAAAGGGCGTGAAATTAACGGTGAAGCTGATTTAGATAATAACAACGTGTTACGTGCCAACGTGGCCTATCTATATTACAACCCACAATGGGACACTGACTCTCCAAGTTCTGGCTCTCCAGCTAGCAGCGATGCGCCAGCAACGCCGCCGGCCGTTGAACGAGTCTCCTTTAGTCAGTGGCCAAGCATGATTCTGCGTTGCCAAGACTGCTGGATGATGGGACAGCGCCTACGTCAGGTTAATGCGGATTTAACACCGAACGGCGATCAGCTGATGTTGAAAAATGGTTTAGTTGATACTGGAAATACCAAAGTTACGCTCAGCGGAATGTGGAACCAAAGCAACAGCAAGGATCATACTTGGCTGAAAGTGCGGGTTAAAGGTGCCAACATTACCACCAGCAGTGACTATTTTGGCTTTAGCTCGCCGCTGAAAAACTCGCCGTTTGATGTTCATCTTGATTTGAACTGGATAGGTGAACCGTGGCGGCCACAGGTGAACTCGCTTAATGGCACGCTAAGCAGTAAGCTGGGGAAAGGTGAAATTGATAATGCGGGCGGTGGTCGTGCTGGACAGCTGCTGCGGTTGGTGAGTTTCGACGCCTTGCTGCGTAAACTAAAGCTCGATTTTAGCGATACTTTCGGTCAAGGGTTCTACTATGACAGCATTCGCGGCAATGGTAAGTTTAAGGATGGTATTCTATCCACCAATGACTTACTGGTAGACGGCTTAGCTGCTGATATTGCGATGGACGGTAACGTGAACCTTGTGACTCGTCGTATCGACATGCAGGCGGTCATCGCGCCAGAGATTTCAGCTACCGTCGGCGTTGCAACGGCATTTGCCATTAACCCTGTCGTCGGTGCTGCCGTATTTGCTGCATCAAGAGTATTGGCACCGTTGTGGAATAAAATATCGCTGATACGCTACAACATTACAGGCAGTTTGGATCACCCAACCATTAACGAAGTTTTACGCCAGCCAAAGGAGAAATAGCACGATGAGGAATGCAAATATTGCTTTATTGCAACTGTGCAGCGGAGATAACACCCGTTCGAATCTGGCGCAAATAGAACAGCAAATCAAACAGTTGAATAACAACATCAAGCTGGTGATGACGCCAGAAAACGCACTGTTGTTTGCTGATTCGAAAGCCTATCACGAGCAGGCCGAGCAAGAAGGCAAAGGCCCGTTGCAGGACGCTATCCGCGATATGGCGCGCCGCTACGGCGTGTGGATCCTGATTGGCTCAATGCCATTGATTAGCCGTGAAAACAGCAAGCAAATTACCGCCAGCAGCCTGTTATTTGACGATCAAGGCGAGCTGAAAGCGCGTTACGATAAGCTGCATATGTTTGACGTGGATATTAAAGATACGCACGGACACTACCGTGAATCGGATACCTATCAGCACGGTGAGCACCTGACCGTGGTCGATACCCCAGTGGGAAAATTGGGTATGACTATCTGCTACGATCTGCGTTTCCCTGGTTTATTCCAAGCGCTGCGCGATAAAGGTGCCGAAATTATTTCCGTTCCTGCGGCGTTTACCCGCGTAACTGGGGAATCCCATTGGGAAATTTTGCTGCGTGCTCGCGCGATTGAAACCCAATGCTATATTTTGGCTCCGGCACAGGTTGGCCGTCATGGCGCAACGCGCCGCACGTGGGGACATACCATGGCGGTAGATGGTTGGGGCAATATTATTGAACAGAATGCCGATTTGGTGATGCCGATTAAAGTTAAAGTGAATACTAACTCACTTGAGAATATCCGCACCCAGATGCCGGTCGCGCAACACAACAGATTCCAGCCGACGCTGGTTAATCCTTTGGATCAAGAAGAGTAAAACGCTATGAGTCTGACGTTCGTTAGTGAGCAGCTATTGGCTGCTAACAACCTGAGTCATCAAGATCTGTTTTCAGTATTGGGTACACTGGCTGAACGTCAGCTTGACTACGCCGATCTCTATTTCCAGTCCAGTTACCATGAATCTTGGGTGATTGAAGACCGTATCATTAAAGACGGTTCTTACAATATCGATCAGGGCGTTGGCGTGCGCGCTATTAGCGGTGAGAAGACCGGCTTCGCCTACGCTGACCAGATTACCCTTAATGCGCTGAATCAAAGCGCACAGGCGGCCCGTAGCATCGTACGTGAACAGGGCAATGGCAAAGTTCATACTTTAGGCAATGTGCCTTATAGCTTGCTGTACCCCGCCATTGATCCGCTGCAAAGCCTGCCGCGTGAAGAGAAAATTGCTCTGCTGCATCGCGTTGATAACGCTGCGCGTGCGGAAGATCCCCGAGTGCAGGAAGTTTCTGCCAGCATTACTGGTGTGTATGAGTTAATTCTGGTCGCAGCAACCGATGGCACCTTGGCAGCAGATGTTCGCCCACTGGTTCGTCTTTCTGTCAGCGTGCTGGTAGAAGAGGATGGTCGCCGTGAACGTGGTTCGAGCGGCGGCGGTGGTCGTTCTGGTTACGAATACTTCCTCGAGCTCGTCGATGGCGATGTGCGTGCTGATGCTTTTGCCAAAGAAGCGGTACGCATGGCGCTGGTAAATCTGTCTGCGGTGGCGGCTCCTGCCGGTTCAATGCCGGTCGTGCTTGGCGCAGGCTGGCCGGGCGTGCTGTTGCATGAAGCGGTTGGTCATGGCTTAGAAGGTGATTTTAATCGTCGCGGTACGTCTGTCTTCAGCGGGCAAATGGGGCAGTTGGTGGCTTCTGAACTGTGTACCGTTGTTGATGATGGCACAATCAGCGGGCGTCGTGGCTCTCTGGCAATCGACGATGAAGGCGTTCCAGGTCAATACAACGTACTGATCGAAAAAGGCATTCTGAAAGGCTTTATGCAGGATAAAATGAATGCGCGCCTGATGGGGCTTGCGCCAACCGGTAACGGTCGCCGTGAATCCTATGCGCATCTGCCAATGCCACGTATGACTAACACCTATATGCTGGCAGGCAAATCTTCGCCGCAGGATATTATCGCCAGCGTTGAATATGGCCTGTATGCGCCGAATTTTGCCGGTGGTCAGGTCGATATTACGTCGGGCAAATTTGTCTTCTCAACGTCAGAGGCTTATCTGATTGAGAATGGCAAAATTACCAAACCGGTGAAAGGCGCAACGCTGATTGGTTCTGGCATTGAAGCTATGCAGCAAATTTCTATGGTTGGTAACGATCTGGCGCTGGATAAAGGCGTTGGCGTATGCGGCAAAGAAGGGCAAAGCGTGCCGGTTGGCGTTGGTCAGCCAACGTTGAAGCTGGATTCAATGACAGTAGGGGGAACGGCGTAAGCTGTCGCCTTACATTTCGGTATTTCTATACTTGAACGGTGAAGGGTTTCGTCCGCCAGTCAGTTTCTGGTTTTTCTATGCTGTTACTGGCGTAGGCGTCCGACGAAAGGTTGCTAGCGCGCAACCTCTCGACTCTCGCGCTTTTTACCGAGTTATTTGACCGACCGGTCTCGGAGCGCACATCCTGTGCGCCCTCAACCCGTCACCAGCATCCCTGCTGGTGACTCTAAAATGCATGCCATTCAATAAAACAAAAGCGCTGTCCGTATTTGTCTTTTCATTGTTTAGGTTTTGGTTGGACGAGCCAGCATGACATGGATGTCATGCTGGAGTTTGGGGCGCCCAGGACGGGCGATACCAAACCGGAGCGGAAATGGCATCTCGGATAGAAGCGCGCGAGTTGAGAGCCCCGCGCAATGGGGCTCTCATCGGACGCCTTCTAATTAGTTTTCATGGAAATGCTTTTTAAACAGGCGGACGAAATATTACACGGAGTTTGTATAGTGAGCCCCAAACGAAAAGCTAGCTCACTCCTCCTGCCGATAATCCTGATAAATCTCCCCAACCTTAGTGAAATATTCACTGAGGTAGTTAATACAAACCTGCACTTTGAGCGGAAGCTTATCTTTTTGGGTATGTAAGGCGTAAACCGGTCTTGGATCGGATTGATAACGGCTGAAGAGAATTTCAACTTCACCGCGTTTTATCTCTTCGATGACCCACATCAGCGGCACGTAGGCAATGCCCACGCCTTCGCTGAGCCAGCGGATGAGCGTTTGTGAGTCATTGGTAACGAAGCGGCCCTGAGGCGAGAGGCGCAGGGTTTGCCCTTCTGGCGCTATCAGCTCAAATTCACTGTCGGGGCGAACGCTATAGGTTAGCCAGCTAAAGCTGGTGATATCGGCGGGTTTCTCTGGTGTGCCGTGCTGCTGGAGATAGCTTTTCGCCGCGCATACCACCATTGGCATGGAACCTAAGCGCTTAGAAAAAAGGCTGGAGTCTTGTAATGCACCCACCCGTACCACCAGATCGAGTCCGTCAGCGATAAGGTCTGGCGCAGGAACGCCGGTGACTAAATCAATCGATAATCCCGGATACTCGCGCAGCATGCGTGCCGTCATCGGCGCCAAGACATTTTGTGCCATGGTGGATGAACTACCGATACGTAAGGTGCCCGTTGGCGTATTGTTGAAGGCGTAAATCTGTTCGTGGACTTCCTGCGCTTCAAGCAGCATTTTCCGACAGCCCTGATAATAAATTTTCCCCGCCTCGGTTAAACCAATGCTGCGCGTACTGCGGTTGAGCAGCTTAATATTCAGCTCATTTTCCAGCTTGGAAATAGTTTGGCTTATGGACGAAACGCTCATCTCAAGCTGGCGTCCTGCGCTGGTAAAGGAGCCGCATTCAACTACTTTGGCAAATACGGCCATTCGCTTAAGTCGTTCCATTGTTCAATCTACCTTAATAGGGAAGTGAGGCTAGATGGGAAAAACCGCCATACAATCAGCCTTTTAGGTAACGATGATAGCTTAAAAAAACGACTGATTGTTTATTTTAAATAAAAAGTGATTTAGCTCACATATTCTATACATGGTGATTATTATTGCGCTAAGATATTGTCATTGACGATGCGGAAATAATCCTCTGTGTATCGAAACGACGAAATGTCCTTCTGCCATCAGATCCTGTAGTTCACATCCTCTGACAGACATCCTTCTTCTGAGTTAAACGCCATCAGCCAGCATTTTAGGGTGAGGGCGGTTAGTGGATCGCGTAAGGCAAAAGTTATCGTTCGTGGCGCTATGCAGCCAACGAAGAACGCCGCGTTGAGCTAGGCTAAATATTATTTGAGTGGAGAGAATTATGGGGCTGCTACCGGTAATGGTCGTTTTTGGCCTGTCCTTTCCACCGGTGTTTTTTGAACTGCTGGTGGCTTTGCTGCTGTTTTTACTGTTCCGGCGGGTATTACAGCCGACGGGGATCTACGATTTTGTTTGGCATCCGGCGTTGTTTAATACCGCGTTGTACTGCTGTTTGTTCTACTTGATTACCTGCTTATTTGTCTGAGGTCACTGTGAATCAAATTATGATAAAAATGACCCGCATCGCTATCACCGTGATCATCGTGATAGTCGCGGCAATTGCCGTGTTTAAAGCATGGGCCTTTTATACCGAATCCCCTTGGACGCGTGATGCCAAATTTACCGCCGACGTGGTTGCCATTGCGCCAGACGTCAGCGGCCTGCTATCGGACGTTCCTATTCGCGATAACCAACTGGTGAAGAAAGGGCAGATTCTGTTTGTTATCGATCAGCCGCGTTATCAAGAAGCGCTAAATCAGGCTGAGGCCGATGTGCGCTACTACCAAACTCTGGTCAGTGAAAAAGCGAAAGAGGCTGGGCGTCGTGTCCGTTTAGGCGTTCAGGCGATGTCCCAAGAAGAGATTGATCAGTCAAGCAACGTACTGGCAACGGTGCGTCAGCAGCTGGCAAAAGCGCAGTCGACGCGCGATCTGGCAAAACTGGATCTAGAACGTACCGTGGTGCGTGCTCCGGCCGATGGCTGGGTAACCAACCTGAACGTGCATCAGGGGGAGTTTATTAACCGTGGCGCTACGGCGGTTGCGCTGGTGAAAAAAGGCACCTTCTACATTCTGGCCTACATGGAAGAAACCAAACTCGACGGCATCCAGCGCGGCGATCGCGTGGAGATTACGCCGCTGGGCAGTAACCGTATTCTGTATGGCACCGTAGATAGCGTATCCGCAGGGGTGAACAACAAAAGCTCTACGGCGGATAGCAAAGGCTTGGCGACCGTTGACTCTAACCTTGAATGGGTTCGTTTGGCACAGCGCGTTCCGGTAAAAATCCTGCTTGATAACAAAGAGCAAGAGACGCCTTATCCGGCTGGGACAACCGCCACCGTGGTGGTGAGCAACCAGCAAGACGTTGAGCGTAAATCGTCATCGCCGATTGTGCAGTTGCTACATCGTCTGCGTGAATTTGGTTAAGCCCTTTCAACGATATTTTCACTGACTTTCACTTGGGGTTTGCACGCACGTTAACGTGCAAATTCCTATCACTTTTTAGCGCAGACAGAGGCAATGATGAATAATGGTGGCATGTTTTTGCGCTTACGTTTTGCCTGTAAGTTAGCATTTGCTATCGTGCTGGCGCTGTTTCTTGGCTTTCATTTGCAACTTGAAACTCCGCGCTGGTCGGTTTTAACCGCGGCTATTGTAGCCGCAGGTCCGGCGTTTGCAGCTGGGGGCGAGCCTTTCTCTGGGGCCATTCGCCACCGTGGTTGGCTACGTATTATCGGAACATTTATTGGCTCGATTGGCGGTTTGCTGATCATGATGCTGTTCATCCGTGCGCCGCTGGTGATGATGCTCCTGTGCTGCGCATGGGCAGGCTTTTGTACCTGGATCTCTTCGCTGGTGCGCGTGGAGAACTCTTATGCCTTTGGCTTAGCAGGCTATACCGCGCTTATTATCGTGGTGACAACGGCAACCGAACCCTTGTTGAGCCCGCTGTATGCGGTTGAGCGCTGTAGTGAAATCGTATTAGGTATCGTGTGTGCGGTACTGGCTGACATTATCTTTTCGCCACGCTCAATTAAAAGTGATATTGACCGCGTGGTGAGTTCGCTGATCGTCGATCAATTCCGGCTACTGCAAATGTGCGTTCGCCCTGACGAGCGAGAAGTGCTGGATAAATCGTGGAACGATTTAGTAAAAGGCACCAATGCGCTCAATGGGATGCGCAGCAATCTGATGTTGGAATCCACCCGTTGGGTACGCGTAAACCGCCGCCTGAAGGCGTTGAACACCGTTTCTTTAACGCTGATCACGCAGGCCTGTGAAACCTTCTTTATCAGCTCAAATGCGCCAGAACGTATTCCCAGTGAAATGCAGGTTCTGATCCTTGAGCCGGTAGAAACTATCGGTGATGTTCACAAGCGAATGAAACAGCTGCGTCAGCTATTATCGATGCAGCCCACGGACTCGGTGCCGCTAACCATCAGCAGCTGGATTGGCGCCGCTACGCGCTACCTGTTATTGGCGAAAGGGGTGCATACCAACAGCAGTATTAGTTCGGTTGAAGAAAATATTCTCGAAGGCGAGTATGTGGTGAAACCCGCCTCCGCAGAGCGTCATCACGCGATGATCAACGGTTTACGTACGTGGGCAGCCACGTCCATTGGTGCGCTGTTCTGGCTGTGGACAGGTTGGACATCCGGCAGTGGCTGCATGGTTATGATTGCCGTGGTGACCGCGCTGGCGATGCGCACGCCGAACCCACGCATGGCATCGATTGATTTCCTGTTAGGCACGATTATGGCGCTGCCGATCGGTGCGTTGTTTTACATGCTGATCCTTCCCGCCACGCAGCAAAGCATGCTGTTGCTGTGTATCAGTTTGGGGCTGATGGCGTTTGTTATCGGTTTGGAAGTGCAAAAACGCCGTTTGGGATCGCTGGGGACCTTGGCTTCGACGATTAACATTATGGTGTTAAGCAACCCGATGACGTTTCCGGTCAGCAGCTTTTTGGACAACGCGATTGGCCAGATCATCGGCTGCTTTGTGGCGATGATTGTGCTGTTCTTGATCCGCGACCGTTCTAAAGCTCGTACAGGGCGCGCATTACTCAATGGCTTTGTGTACAGCGCGGTATCCGCGTTAACCACCAATCAGGCTCGGCGCAATGAAAACCATTTACCGGCGCTGTATCAACAGCTCTTTCAGCTGTTGAATCTGTTCCCGAATGACATCGCTAAATACCGTTTGGCGCTGACGTTAATCATCGCCCACCAGCGTTTACGCAATGCGCAGATTCCGGTCAACCAAGAGCTGTCAGACTTCCATAAACAGATACGAGCCACCGCCAATAAGGTGATTTCAGCAGGCGGCGACAGTAAGCGTAGAGGCTACTTCTTCCGCTTGTTAGATGAACTGAATCAGTATCAAGCACGCTTGGTACACTATCAGGCACCGTATACCGTTACGATCCCGGTCAAACGGCTATCGACCATGTTGGAGAAATACCAGCATGCGCTAATTGATTAAATCCTATCCATGTGATGAATGGGGCTTAGGAAAAGAAATCGTTTGCGTAGGATCATAAAAATCGTGATTTAGCGCTTGCAGCATCGCTGCGGGTGAGTATAATGCCCGACAATTTGCCGGGAGACTGCATGAAAAACGTTGTGGCTATCAGTGCTGTTTGGGTCGCTTGTCGACTAGACGCCCTGCCTGAACAAGGCGGCTGCCACCGTTTTTTTCTTCCGTTGCTAAAACGATCGTTAATCGCCCCTCAATGAGGGGCTTTTTTTTGTCCAGCGATCGGGTTGATTACATTTTAAACATCCCGTCGCCCCGGTCCGCGGGCGCGAAAAACAGGAGAACAACAAATGGCTAATCCGTTGTATAACAAAGATATCATCTCCATAAACGATCTGAATCGTGAAGAACTGGAGCTGGTATTACGTACTGCTGCAAGCCTGAAGGCCAATCCGCAGCCAGAATTGTTGAAACACAAAGTGATTGCCAGCCTGTTTTTCGAGGCCTCAACGCGTACCCGTCTCTCTTTCGAAACCTCGATGCATCGCCTTGGCGCTTCGGTCGTCGGTTTCTCCGACAGCAGCAATACGTCGCTGGGTAAGAAGGGTGAGACGCTGGCGGATACCATCTCGGTAATCAGCACCTACGTGGACGCCATTGTGATGCGCCATCCGCAGGAAGGCGCTGCGCGATTAGCCACTGAGTTTTGTGGTTCGATTCCGGTCGTTAACGCGGGCGATGGTTCGAACCAACACCCAACCCAAACGCTGCTCGACCTGTTTACGATTCAGGAAACGCAGGGACGTTTGAATAACATCAATATTGCGATGGTTGGTGACTTGAAATATGGCCGCACCGTGCACTCATTAACTCAGGCGCTGGCGAAGTTTGAAGGAAATCGCTTCTATTTCATCGCGCCAGATGCCTTGGCGATGCCGGCGTATATCTTGAAGATGCTGGATGAAAAAGGCATTCAATACAGCCTGCATACCAGTATCGAAGAGGTGATACCGGAACTGGATATTCTGTACATGACCCGTGTACAGAAAGAGCGCTTGGACCCGTCTGAATACGCCAACGTGAAGTCTCAGTTTGTGCTGCGCGCCGCTTCCTTAGAAGGCGCTCGTGACAACATGAAAGTGCTGCATCCTCTGCCGCGTATTGATGAAATCACCAACGACGTAGATAAAACTCCGTATGCCTATTATTTCCAGCAGGCAGGAAACGGCATCTTTGCTCGTCAGGCTTTGTTGGCTCTGGTTTTGAATGCTGAACTGAACTTTTAATCGAGGACGCTAAAATGACACACGATAATAAATTACAGGTAGAAGCGATTAAACGTGGCACGGTGATTGACCATATCCCAGCGCAGGTCGGCTTCAAACTCTTAACGTTGTTCAAACTCACCGAGACAGATCAGCGCATTACTATCGGCTTAAACCTGCCTTCAAATGCGCAGGGGCGTAAAGACCTGATTAAAATCGAAAACGTCTTTTTGACCGAAGAACAGGTCAACCAACTTTCGATTTATGCGCCTAAAGCGACGGTAAACCGTATCGATAACTACGAAGTGGTTCTCAAACTCACGCCAACGCTGCCAGAGCAGATTGACCACGTGCTGGACTGCCCAAACAGCAACTGCATTAGCCGTAGCGAACCGGTGTCTTCCAGCTTTAAAGTTCGCGTGCGCCAAGATGAAGTGTTATTGAAGTGTAAGTACTGTGAAAAAGAGTTTGAACATCATGCCGTGATGCAGGGGTTTTAGATTAAAGCTCAATACTAATTTCCAGATTTAACTCGGGATTGCGAGGCGGCGGGTGGGTTTTAGTAGGCCGCTTCCCTATAATGGTGGCGAATTTATGCTTAATGTTCATCATACATCCGAAATCCTATAGGAGCAGATATGTCACGCATCATCAGTACAGAGAACGCACCTGCCGCAATCGGCCCTTATGTTCAGGGCGTTGATCTGGGTAGCATGATCATCACTTCTGGTCAGATCCCAGTGAACCCGAAGAATGGCCAGGTTGCTGAAGACATTTCCGCGCAGGCGCGCCAGTCTCTGGAAAACGTGCAGGCTATCGTTGAAGCTGCTGGTCTGAAAGTATCAGATATTGTGAAAACAACCGTTTTCGTTAAAGATTTGAACGACTTTGCGACCGTTAACGCGATCTACGAAGCATTCTTCACTGAGCATAATGCGCCGTTCCCAGCGCGTTCATGCGTTGAAGTTGCGCGTCTGCCTAAAGACGTGAAAATTGAAATCGAAGCGATCGCAGTGCGTCGCTAATCGTTCGGTTATCAATGTTATACAGGCCAGCATTTGCTGGCCTGTTTTGTTTTTCGCGCTGTAAAAAATTACGCTTAGGCGTCTTTCACTGACGACGTATTGCCGAAGAAGAGTTCGGTAATTAATTTATCATCGATGGGCTCACCGCTCAGCGTGCGAACCAGTAATTCACTGCCGAGTAGCTGAAGCGAGAACACCATATCAGGCTGCACGCGCTTAATTTTCTGCAGGTGTTTGCTGGCATTAACTACCGAAATAGTTTTGGTGTTGGCATTGGCGACTTCTTTTGCCGCCAGCACGATAAACGCGTTTTCTGCATCATCGTCACGCAGCGCCAGAATGAATTTTGCCTTCGCCGCACCGGCTTCGATCAGCACTTGGGCATTAGACGGATCGCCGATGATCAGGTCTGTGTCCGGTGGATATTCATGGGAAACATTGGGTGGCACGATGACGGTTAGTGCGTCTCCGCGCTGTTTAAGCCCGAGATAAACGCTCAATGCTAGCGGAGTGGCACCCGCGATAATAAAGTGATTTTTACGCATCACGTGAGAAATCCTGCCTTTCACCAATCGTTTTAAATTACCGCCAATCACCGGCCCAATAATGGCACTGATTGACGTCGCAAATACGGTAATCCCCATAACGATAACGGAGACGGTAAATAGCCGAGCGGTTGCCGTATGAGGAACAATATCGCCAAAGCCTACCGTTGACATACTGACTACCGAGAAATAGAACGCCGTTGGCATATCTAAAATAGGTGGAACAAATTCGCCACCTAAATAGAGCGAACCAAAAACGGCATACAGCAGTAAAGACGCAAAGCTGACTAACGCAAATAGACCACCGGCGGCCAAGCTGGCGTGGTCAAAGCGCCGCCAATAGGCGATGAGTAAAACCAGCAATATGACAGCGTAGAGAAATAGATTCAGCATTTCCTGAGGTGAAAGAAAGCTGAGTAGGCCGGTAACGAATAACAATAGTAACGAGAATGCCCATGCCACACGCGCGCGCAGCAGCAGCCCGAACGCCATGAGTATTAAGCCAAATCCAAGCACAAACTGTGGGATTTCAAGTAGGCCAGTAACAGAAAGCGTCTCTTTCCATGAGCTGAACGAACTGATGGCGTTTGGCACATAGTCAAACGCTCTCAGCATCACCGGACGCATGAAGAGATAGCCATACGCGGCCACCAACACGGCCAGACACCAGTGCGGTTTAAACAAAGATATGAATCTGTGGAATAGTTTTTTCACGGCAAAGGGACTGATTCAAATAAAAAAAGTGTAGCGCGAAACGCCGGTGATGAACAGTTTGAGTCTGGGCGCGTTGCTTGCCAGTTTAACTCTCCCCGATAAAGGGGAGAGGGAAAATAAGGCTTATTAACCTAATACCTTTTCGTATCAGAAGAACCCTTGTGGTTTTTCGCTGTAGCTAACCAGCATGCATTTCGTTTGCTGATAATGCTCCAACATCATTTTGTGGGTTTCACGCCCGATGCCAGACTGTTTATAGCCACCGAATGCGGCATGTGCCGGATAGGCGTGGTAGCAGTTTGTCCACACGCGGCCAGCCTGAATTCCGCGGCCCATCTGATAAGCGACGGTACCGTTACGCGTCCATACGCCAGCGCCGAGGCCGTAGTCGGTATCGTTAGCCAGCTCAAGCGCTTCCGCCTGATTTTTGAACGTTGTGACGGCCAGTACTGGGCCAAAAATCTCTTCTTGGAAAACGCGCATGCTGTTTTTGCCAAACAGAATGGTGGGCTCTAAATAATATCCGCTGCCTAGTCCGCCCTCTAAGAGGCGTTTGCCGCCGCCGGTCAGTACGCGAGCGCCCTCTTTTTTACCAATCTCGATGTATTTTAAAATGGTATCCATTTGACCCGCAGAAACCTGAGCGCCCATCTGGGTATTGCTATCAAGCGGGTTACCCGAGCGAATGGATTCCACTCGTTTAATCGCGCGCTCCATAAAGCGTTCGTAGATCGATTCCTGCACCAGCGCGCGGCTTGGGCAGGTACAGACTTCGCCTTGGTTAAAGGCAAACATGGCAAATCCTTCCAGCGCTTTATCAAAGAAGGAGTCTTCTTTGTCCATCACGTCGGCGAAGAAAATATTGGGTGATTTTCCGCCCAGTTCAAGCGTAACGGGGATCACGTTTTTCGCCGCGTAGCCCATGATTTGCTGACCCACTTCCGTGGAGCCGGTAAACGCCACTTTGGCAATGCGCGGTGAGGTGGCGAGGTATTCGCCAATTTCTCCACCGGCACCGTTTACCACGTTGAGCACGCCTTCTGGCAGCAAATCGCCGATCAGCTCCATCATGATCAGCACAGACATCGGCGTTAGCTTAGCGGGTTTGAGCACGATGCAGTTGCCTGCCGCCAGCGCTGGCGCCATTTTCCAGCAGGCCATCAGCAGGGGGAAGTTCCACGGAATGATTTGCCCTACGACGCCAAGCGGCTCATGAAAATGATAGGCCACCGTTTCACTGTCAATTTCGCTGATACCCCCTTCCTGAGCGCGAATGCAGGAGGCAAAGTAACGGAAGTGGTCGATAGCAAGCGGAACGTCGGCGTTCAGGGTTTCACGGATCGGTTTGCCGTTATCCCATGTTTCAGCGTGAGCCAGCAGTTCTAGATTTTGCTCCATGCGGTCAGCAATCTTAAACAGCACGCTGGCGCGTTGCTGTACCGATGTTTTCCCCCAGGCATCTTTGGCTGCGTGGGCGGCGTCGAGCGCTAAATCCACGTCTTTTTTACTGGAGCTTGCCACTTCACAAAGTGCTTGTCCGGTAACCGGGGTCAGGTTAGAAAAATATTCTCCTTCAACGGGTGGCACCCATTTTCCGCCGATAAAGTTGTCATAACGTGATTTGAGTTTGAGGGGAGAGTTGCCGCTACCGGGAGTGAGAATATCAAGAGCGTGATTCGTCATTACTGTCTCCTTGAGTCCATGATGTCAGATACAGTGAAACGTCTATACCCGCCATACTCCAAGCTGCTTGAAGTATGGCGGGTATTTGTATTGCTCTATAAGCGTAGCGTGGCTGAATATATCAGGGACAAAGAGGGCGTATTTATTCGGAAGGGATCACAGTTTGGTGCGCAAATGCGCACCAAAAAGCCGTGATAGATCGTTAATCGTCTTTGAACAGCGCGCTATCTCGCAGCAGATGATCGTTTCCACGGCGGCGAGTGAAGCCGCTGCGATCAAAAAACTCCAGAATTTGGATCGCTAGCTTGCGCCCCACCCCTAGACGATCGCGGAAGTCCGCGGCGGAAGTGCTGCCCTGTGTGGCATCCATGGCGCGGATCAAATCGGCAAACTGGTGCATACGCTCGGTACGATAGTAACGATCTTTGACCACGGCGGTGATGTAGCCAAGCAATGCCGCCTGACGCAATAACTGCCGCATTTCATTTTCTTCGGCTTTCACTTCATTGGCTAGATCGCGCACCCACCACGGTGCATCCTGAATCAATGGCTGCGTACGCTCCCATAACGCCTGCTGGGCGTCGCTCATGCTTAAACCATGCTGTGGCAGATGCAGCCAGCCGCGGCTGTTGACGATTTGCTGATTCGCCAGCAGATGATTGATGAGGGCAAACACCAGTGATTCGGGTTCGACGGGCAATGCCATACGGCGCAGGCGCGCGCGACCAACGCCCATCTGATCGTTATGCTGCTCGTGGAACAGTGCCAAGGTGTCTAACAAGCGCTGTTGGAAGCGCTCCGCTATTTCGCGTGATAACGCGTAGTCGCCCACCACCAGCAGATTATCGGCATGGAAAAGTTCGCTGCAACGTTCTGCCGTGAGCTGGCGCTCCCAGGCGAACTGAGGAATGGAAAGCGTGCCTTTAGGCAGACGTAATGCCAATACATCGGCATCACTTTGGGCATTGGCGAGCTGCTTGAGCCAATCTAAAAATGCAGGTAGACGTTTACCACGGCGCGGTGAGGTGGTTTGCAATACTCGAGCTGAGCCCAGCGTGCTGCGTGCTGAAATATCACGCATGATCAGGGTATCGTTTTCCACCAGCCACAATGGGCTATCGAGCACCAGCTCAGCTAGCTGAACGCCTTCCATCGGAGCCTGTTCATCCAATAACGAGATACGGCCCGTAATGTGGCTCGCGGCATGATGCAGATGTAATGGCTGCCAATGTTGGATGGGCGCGATGAGATCCAGCGCGACTAAAATACGCGTGCTGGCCGTTTCTGAAGGGCGCTGTGCCAACAGCCAATCACCGCGCCCGATCTGTTCTTTGCTGACGTCGCCGCTGAGGTTTAGCGCAATACGCTGACCCGCATGGGCATGTTCAGACGGTTGGTTCTGGGCATGAATGCCGCGCACGCGCACGGGTCTATCACAACCGGTTAGCCAGAGGTTTTCACCCACTTTTACGCGACCTGCGAGCGCCGTTCCGGTAACTACTAAACCGGCGCCTTTCACGCTAAAAGCGCGGTCGATCGCTAAACGAAAGCGTTGATCGAGATGCGCTGGTGTTTCGGTTAAGGCAATAAGATGGGCGCGCAGCTCATCGATTCCCTCACCCTGAGCGGCTGACGTGGTAAAAATCGGCGTATCTGACCATCCCATTTCATGCAGTACGTCAGTGACTTGCTGGTGAACTTCATCCACACGCGCGCTATCGGCGCGGTCGGCTTTGGTTAACGCCACGGTTAATGCCGGTTTGCCCGCTAATCGCAGCAGCGTTAGGTGTTCGCGTGTTTGCGCCATAACGCCATCGTCGCAGGCTACAACTAGCAAGGCGTGCGGGATGCCGCCAATGCCGGCCAACATGTTAGCGAGGAATTTTTCATGGCCGGGAACGTCGATAAAACCCAGCACGTTGCCATCGTCTAATGGCAGATAGGCGTAGCCGAGATCGATGGTCATACCGCGGCGTTTTTCTTCCGGTAAACGGTCGGCATCCACGCCCGTCAGCGCCTGTAACAGCGTGGTCTTACCGTGGTCAACGTGCCCAGCGGTAGCAATAATCATGGACGTAACTCCTGTAATAACGCGTGTAAAAGTCCTTCTTCATCTTCCAAGCAGCGCAGATCGAGCCACAGTTTTCCTTCACTGATGCGACCAATCACCGGGCATGATAGCGAGCGGCATTGCTGAGACAGTGCTTCCAGTTCGCCGCCCTTACCGCTGTGCGGCATCAGGGTGATTGCGATGCTTGGCAGGCGATCAACCGGCAACGATCCGCTGCCGATTTGCGACTGGCAAGGCGTGATGCCCACGTTAAACTGTTTGGCGAAGCGCTGCTGTAATGGCGGTAACAGGCGTTCGGCGCAGGCGCGGATCTCAGCTTCGGTGCGGGTCATATGACGCAGCGTCGGCAAAGCCTGAGCGAGCTTATCGGGTTGTTGATAGAGCTGAAGCGTGGCATCAAGCGCTGCCAGCGTCATTTTACCGCAGCGCAGCGCGCGCTTAAGCGGATGGTTTTGCAACTGTTCAATCAGCTCACGTTTGCCCACGATAATGCCGGCCTGCGGCCCACCTAATAATTTATCGCCAGAAAAACTGACTAAGTCTACGCCGTCGGCAATCAGCTTTTGCGGCATCGGCTCGGCGGGAAGGCCATAGGCGGTCATGTCAATCAGCGAACCACTGCCCAAATCGGTAATAACGGGGACTCCCGTTTCACGGCCTAACGTCACCAACTCGGCTTCCTCTACGGCGGAGGTAAATCCTTGAATTGCATAATTGCTGGTGTGTACTTTCATCAGCAACGCGGTGTTTTCGTTGATGGCCTGACGATAGTCTTTGAGGTGAGTTCGGTTGGTGGTACCTACTTCGGTGAGTTCGCATCCGGCCTGCAGCATGACGTCGGGAATACGAAATGCGCCGCCAATCTCAACCAGCTCGCCGCGTGAAACGATAACCTGCTTCTGGCTCGCCAGCGCGGCCAGCATTAGCAGCACCGCAGCCGCATTGTTGTTAACGATACAGGCATCTTCCGCGCCGGTTAATTCGCACAGGCGGTCAGCGATCGCGCGATCGCGATGGCCACGGCCTGCGCCGTCGAGATCGTATTCCAGCGTTACGGAGTGACGCATTGCCATGACGCTGGCGTCGATAGCCTGCTCTGCTAGCAGGGCACGGCCTAAGTTGGTATGTAATACGGTTCCCGTCAGATTAAAGACCTGCTGGAGTGCGTCTTTTTGGCTGAGCGAAAGCTGATGATCGACTGCAAGAGCCCAGTTTTCACACCATGCGGGAAGCTGTTTCTGCACGCGAATACTGTCTCGCGCCTGCTGTTGCAGACTGCGCAAGGTTTGGGTGACAAGCTGTGCGCCATAGTTTTCCAACAAAGGTTGAAAGGTTTCGTCGCGTAACAGCGTATCGACGGAGGGGAGCTGGCTATAAAGAGTCTGGCTGTCTGCGGACATGGTGATCTCACGCCTTTATCATCGTAATAATGAATATGATAAAGGCTGAGAGCCCAAGAATACAGCGAGTATCAGGTTACCGGTGGTTCTGTGCGGGTAAAGCTCTCACGTTGGAACAAACGTTCCGCCAGTTTAACCAGCTCAGGGCGCTCCAAACTCCAGTTCGGCGCGACCCGACGAAAGTTGAGATAGCCAAGACAGCACCCGGTGGCAATATCTGCCAGCGTCATCTGTGCACCGTTGAGCCACTTACCTTCTTTCGCGTGTTGTTCTAAAGCGTCTAAGCCGCGATCGATTTTGCCGCGCTGGCGCACAATCCAATCGCTATTCTGTTTGTCGGCTGGGCGCATCATTTCCTGAACCAGCAGAACTGCGGCGTCGCAGATGCCGTCAGAAAGCGCTTCTAACTGGCGTACACGCAGCGCCTGTTGGCGATCTTCTGGTACGAATTTTGGCGTGGCGTCTAACAGATCGATGTATTCGGCAACGATGGGGGAGTCATAAAAGATTTCACCGTCGGCGGCGACGAGCGCGGGAATTTTCCCTAGTGGGTTATAGTGTGGGACATGGCTGGTGCTTTCCCATGGAATGTCGTTAACAAATTCAAATGTCAGCCCTTTTTCCAACAACATAACAAATATTTTGCGCACGTAGGGGCTGGTATAGCTGCCAATGAGTTTCATAGTCCCTGTCCTTATCCACTAACGAGTTTATAAAAGGATACTGGGATGAGTATGGCAGAAACGTTACGGTAGGGAAGTGAGAACCGACCACGGAATAGTGGCCGGTGGTGCGAATAATTTACTTCTTCTTGTAAATTTCGGCGGTGCCGCGGGCAATATCCCCCATGCCTTCGGTGCCAACGGAGGTAATGCGATAAGCGTCAGCGTCTTTCTCTTCGGCTTTTTTCTCCAGCTTTTTCACGATGTCATCCATGGTGCCGTCACGCACTTCTGCGCTGACGTCGCCGATTTTGGTGTACTTCTCCATATCGGAATGTTTGATTTCATCAGCCGCGTTAGAAAATGCAGAGAAAGAGAGCAGAGAGGCACCGGCAATAGCAAGTAGGTATTTGTTCATATCTTTATCCTCGATTTTATTTGTGAGTTACCAGCTTTAACGACAAAGCCAGTGGTTCATCCTTCAAACGATGGATCTACGACGTATTACAGCATGGAATATAGGGACGTGGGCGTAGGGTAACCGCTTCAATCCTGAACTCAGTTTTTGAAAACCCTAAAGGCGATGATTAAAAAAATTAATCTGATGGTTTTTAATTGCCCTTCAAGCTTAGTGGATATTTTCAGGATTGATAGTGATAAAAGGAAAACGATGTTTATGCAGGGGGCGAAAGCCCCCTGTGAAAGGTAAATATTATTTATGTTGTCCCTGTTTCTCAAGGAACTGAACGCCCTTGTCTGGGAAGTCAGTGAATACGCCGTCAACGCCCGCTTTGTTGTAGATCAGATCGTAAAGCTGATCGCCGTTGCTAACGTAACTCGGCAAGGCGTCAACGCGAATGGTATAAGGATGCACCACCATTTTCGCGGCGTGAGCATCGGTCACCATCGCCGTGAGCTTTGGATTAGCTTGGGTGGCATCTTTACCCACCAGCATATGGTAATCCGGTCCAATGCCGTCAGCATATTGCGCAATCTGCTTCATCGCACCCGGTTTAAACATCCAGTCGTAGTCGTAGTTCACCCATGTGCCGTCTGGTTTTTTCTCATAGGTTTCATTCCAGTCGGTATAGGCAATCAGCTGAACCAGTTTGAGATCCATACCCATCTTAGGTTCTAACTCGGTTTTGATGCGCTTAAGCTCGTTTGGATCGAAACATTGCAGATAAACATTGTCGTTCTTGCCGGTGTAGCCGTATTGCTTCAGCACCTGCAGCACTTTGGTGGAGATGTCTTTGCCTTCTTGCTGGTGGAACCAAGGCGCTTTTATCTCTGGGTAAATCCCGATATTTTTGCCCGTTGAATGGTTAAGCCCTTGGACAAATTCGATCTCTTCTTCAAAGGTGTGGATGCGGAAATCAGACTTGCCCATCGGGAAACGGCCTGGATAGCTTTGCACGCGCTTGCCGTCTTTGATGTCAAAACCTTCGGTGAATTTCAGCGATTTGATTTCATCAAGAGTGAAATCAATCGCGTAGTAACGCCCATCTTTACGTGCGCGGTCGGGGAAGCGGTCGGCAACATCGGTCACGCGATCCAAATAGTGGTCATGGAGAACGACTAATTTGTCGTCCTTGGTCATCACCAAATCCTGCTCGAGAAAATCTGCGCCTTGGGCATAAGCCATGGCCTTAGAAGGCAGGGAATGTTCAGGCAAATAGCCGCTCGCGCCACGGTGCGCAATAACCACTTTATCGGCGGCCTGTGCGCTCATCGCCAGCGTGCCGCTTAATAGCAATCCTGCCATGATGGTGTTTAGTCGTAGGGTCATAGAGGTTTTCCTTATTTTTATAAAAAAGGCCGTGGCGCAGGAAGCAACGACACGGCCTAGTGAAACTTTTTAAAGATTAGTTTCCGCGGTTTGCCGCGATTTCTTCGTGATGTTTTTTCTCGTTGATCATCACGACTAACAGCAGGATAACGGCGAGGATGCTACCGCCAATCATCACCATAAAGCCGCCGTCCCAGCCGAAGAAGTCAACGGTGTAACCCACGATGGCGCTCGCTGCAACCGAACCACCCAGATAACCGAACAGACCGGTAAAGCCCGCTGCGGTACCCGCTGCTTTTTTCGGTGCCAGCTCTAAGGCGTGCAGGCCGATGAGCATCACTGGGCCGTAAATCAGGAAGCCGATGATAATCATACAAGCCATATCGACGCCTGGATTGCCCGCTGGGTTCATCCAGTAAACGATGGTGGCGATGGTGACCAGAACCATGAAGAACACGCCGGTGGCACCACGGTTTCCGCGGAACACTTTATCCGACATCCAGCCACACAGCAGCGTGCCTGGGATACCCGCATATTCATACAGGAAGTAAGCCCAAGAGGATTTATCCAGCGCGAAGTGTTTCACTTCTTTCAGATAGGTTGGAGACCAATCCAGAATGCCGTAGCGCAGCAGATAAACAAACACGTTAGCGATAGCGATGTACCACAGCAGTTTGTTCGGCAGCACGTACTGCATGAAGATTTGCTTAGCGGTCAGCTCTTCTTCGGCTTTCTCAGAGTAATCATCCGGGTAGTCGTTTTTGTACTCTTCAATCGGTGGCAAACCACAAGACTGCGGAGTATCGCGCATCAGGCCGAAGGCAATCAGAGCAACAACAATGGCTGCGATGGCTGGCATATACAGCGCAGCGTGCCAGTCGTTAAACCACGCCATCCCCAACAGGAACAGCAGTGGAGGCAGGCCGCCGCCGACGTTATGCGCACAGTTCCACACGGAAACGATGCTGCCACGCTCTTTCTGTGACCACCAGTGAACCATGGTACGGCCACATGGAGGCCATCCCATTCCTTGGAACCAACCACACAGGAACAGCAGAACGAACATCACTGCAATGCTGGAGGTTGCCCATGGCACAAAGCCCATAAAGAGCATCACGGCGGCGGCCAGAATCAGGCCGGCAGGTAAGAACACGCGTGGGTTCGAACGGTCAGAGACGGAACCCATAATGAACTTCGAGAAGCCGTACGCGATTGAAATCCCTGAAAGGGCAAAGCCTAGATCGCCACGAGAGAAACCTTGTTCGATAAGGTACGGCATTGCTAGCGTAAAGTTTTTACGCACCAGATAGTAGGCGGCGTATCCGAAGAAGATCCCCATGAAGATCTGCCAACGTAAACGACGATAGGTCGGATCGACCTGTGCGTCTGGCAAGCGCTTCGCGTGCGCCGCGGGTTTAAAAATACTTAACATGTAGATATGCCTCCGATGGCTTTCTCTTCTTTATATGTATCCTGAACCGATTCCCCAGTGAGCCCGGTTAAGGTTTGCTGTGTGCCAACAAAAAAATAGAACAGCAATGGTGTTTTCTTACGCTATTTTCCGTTTAGTGGTGGTCATTCCATTTTCTTTTTCGAGCGTAGAGTATTCAAACGCGCATTTCGTTACTGTGAGAGATCGCGCAAATTGTTACAGTTTTATGAATGCGATGCTGATTTTGAGCGGTTAGTTAATTTTTTGAAACCAAAAATCATATGTATCTAGTGATAATGATCACAAAAATGGTGAAATACGCGCTAATCACTTTCGTTTTGTGCGCGTATTTGCTCCTTATCAAACAATTTCTGTGTGGGTTATGTCTTAATAAGCACAATTATTTATCAGTACATTCATTGTTGTGAATAAGGTCGGGAGCCACACATGCTACAAAGCCCAGCGACACAAGAAACTGATGTCATCATCATCGGGGGCGGTGCGACCGGTGCAGGGATTGCACGTGACTGCGCACGCCGCGGCCTGCGTTGTATTTTATTAGAGCGTCACGACATTGCGACTGGCGCAACGGGACGCAATCACGGCCTTTTGCACAGCGGTGCGCGTTATGCGGTAACCGACGGCGAATCCGCGCGTGAATGTATTGAAGAAAACAAAATTCTTAAGCGCATTGCCCGTCACTGCGTTGAACGCTCAGATGGCCTGTTTATCACGCTTCCTGAAGATGATTTGGGTTTTCAATCTGGTTTTATCGAAGCCTGCCAGAAGGCGGGCATTGATGCTCAGGCCATTGATCCTAAAGAGGCGCTGCGCCTTGAGCCAGCGGCCAACCCCGCTCTGATTGGCGCGGTACGCGTGCCCGATGGTACCGTCGACCCATTCCGCCTCACCGCCGCCAATATGTTGGATGCGCGCGAGCATGGCGCACAGGTGCTGACCTATCATGAAGTGAGCGGATTATTACGCCATGGCGATCGCATTACCGGCGTGCGCGTAATCGACCATAAATCGCGTGAAAGTTATGAGATTCATGCGCAAATCGTGGTGAATGCCGCAGGGATCTGGGGCCAGCATATTGCTGAGTATGCCGATTTGCGGGTACGTATGTTCCCAGCCAAAGGCGCGCTGTTGATCCTTGGTCATCGCATCAACAATATGGTGATCAACCGCTGCCGCAAGCCAGCCGATGCCGATATTTTGGTTCCGGGCGATACCATTTCGCTTATTGGCACCACCTCAACGCACATTGATTACGATCAGATCGACAACATGATCGTGACGCCGGAAGAAGTCGATATCTTGATCCGCGAGGGCGAGAAGCTTTCGCCTAAATTGGCGAGAACGCGAATTTTGCGCGCCTATGCGGGCGTGCGCCCGTTGGTTGCCAGCGATGACGACCCAAGCGGACGTAACGTGAGCCGTGGCATTGTGCTGCTGGATCATGCGGTTCGTGATGGTCTAGAAGGTTTTATCACGATCACCGGCGGCAAGCTGATGACCTATCGCCTGATGGCGGAGTGGGCCACGGATAAAGTCTGCGAGAAACTCGGTATTACAACTGCGTGTACCACGGCGACTGAAGCACTGCCGGGATCGCAACATTCAGCTGAAGAGACGCTGCGTAAGGTGATTTCGTTACCTGCCACGATCCGAGGTTCGGCGGTTTATCGCCATGGCGATCGCGCCGATCGTATGCTGGCCGGCGATCGTCTTAGCAACAGTTTGGTATGTGAATGTGAAGCCGTAACCGCTGGGGAAGTGCGCTATGCGGTTGATTCTCTGACGGTGAATAATCTGGTGGATTTACGCCGACGTACCCGTGTCGGCATGGGCACCTGTCAGGGCGAGCTTTGCGCCTGCCGCGCCGCGGGTCTGCTTAATCGTTTTAAAGTTACCACGCCGAAGCAATCTATCGATCAGCTCTCTCATTTCCTTAATGAACGTTGGAAAGGCGTGCGTCCAATAGCGTGGGGCGACGCGCTGCGCGAAAGCGAATTTACGGCTTGGGTTTATCAAGGTTTATGCGGCATGGAAGCACCCGCGCTGAATCAGGACGTTCAGGAGAATGACAATGAAATTTGACACGGTAATGATTGGCGGCGGTTTAGCAGGGCTATTGTGCGGTATTCGATTAGCCGAGGCTGGGCAAAAATGCGCCATTGTAAGTTCGGGTCAAAGCGCGCTGCATTTTTCTTCTGGTTCGCTGGATTTGTTATGCCATCTGCCCGACGGCAGCGCAGTTGAGCAACCGCTAGCCGCGTTGGCCTCTCTGGCGGCTCAGGCGCCGCAGCATCCTTATAGCTTAATGGGCCATGATGCGGTGGTGCGTTATGCGGCTGAATCTGAACGTTTACTGGAGCGCAGCGGGCTGGCATTGGTTGGAAGCTGCCAACAAAACCATTTACGTGTTACGCCGTTGGGAACGCGCAGAGCAACGTGGCTGAGCCCAAACGAAGTGCCGGTGAGCGCATTGGAGCAGCCGCTGCCGTGGGAACGCGTGCTGGTTGCCGGTATTGAAGGGTTCCTCGATTTTCAGCCGCATTTGGTAGCGAATTCGTTAGCCGAGCAGGGCGTGGAAACCAAAATTGCGGAGCTCACGCTGCCCGCGTTAGATCGTTTACGCAATAACCCAAGTGAATTCCGCGCGGTGAATATAGCGCGAGTGCTGGATTTGCCTGAAAACCAACAGCTGTTGATTGACGAACTTAACCGCCTTGCCCAGCAGGTGGATGCCATCATCATGCCTGCCTGCGTGGGTATGGAACAAGCTGATGCATTAGAACATTTACGTTCGCGGGTAAGGGTGCCGCTATTGCTACTGCCAACGCTGCCGCCATCGGTGCTGGGAATGCGTTTGCATCATCTGCTACGCCGTCGTTTTCAGGCGTTGGGCGGGGTGATTATGCCCGGTGATGCGGTGTTAAGAGCCGATCTGGACGAGGGTAAAGAGGCGAGAATTTACACGCGTAATCACACCGATATTCCTTTACGGGCAAAAAATGTGGTTCTGGCGAGCGGCAGTTTCTTCAGCAATGGACTCAAGGCTGATTTCAACGGTGTTACTGAGCCCGTGTTCGGCTTAGACGTTATTAGTGAAAACGAACGTGCTAGCTGGAGCACTGAAAATATGTTCGCGCCTCAGCCGTATTTGCAGTTTGGTGTGAGTACCGATGAGCAGTTGCGCCCAACGATAGGTGGTAAAGCAGTGAGTAATCTACGGGTGATTGGTGCCGTTCTAGGGGGATACGACCCTATTCAGCAAGGCTGTGGTGCAGGAGTATCAATGCTAACGGCGCTGCATGCGGCAGAACATATTTTGGCAAAAGCGGAGGGTGCGCTATGAACCTGCTCGCAGATAACAGCTTCGAAAACTGCATTAAGTGCACGGTGTGCACTACTTATTGTCCGGTGGCGAAGGTTAACCCGAATTATCCAGGGCCAAAGCAGGCGGGGCCAGACGGTGAACGCCTGCGTTTGAAAGATCCTCTGCTTTATGATGATGCATTGAAATACTGTACCAACTGCAAACGCTGTGAGGTTGCTTGTCCGTCAGACGTAAAAATTGGCGATATTATTCAACGAGCTAAAGCGAATTATAGCCAGCATAAACCAACGCTGCGTGATGCGATTCTCAGCCATACCGATCTGATGGGGACGCTATCAACGCCGTTCGCGCCGATTGTGAATATGACCACCGGTCTTAAACCGGTGCGCAAGCTGTTAGACAAAGCACTGAAGATCGACCATCGCCGCGAGTTGCCGAAATATTCGCTGGGGACATTCCGTCACTGGTACAAAAAACAGGCCGCAGAACAGGCTAAGTTCGCCGAACAGGTGGCGTTCTTCCACGGTTGTTTCGTTAACTATAACCATCCGCAGCTCGGCAAAGATTTGGTCAGCGTGTTTAACGCCATGGGTATCGGCGTGCAGCTGTTGAAGCGTGAGAAATGCTGCGGCGTACCACTGATTGCGAATGGATTTATCGAACAGGCGAAAAAGCAGGCTCGCGTTAACGCAGAGTCTTTGACCGATGCCGTGATTGGCAAAGGTATTCCGGTGGTTGCAACCTCCTCAACCTGTGCATTTACCATCCGTGATGAATATCCGCACGTGCTGGATGTGGATACCACACAGGTGCGTGAACACGTTGAGCTGGCAACGCGCTATCTCTATCGATTATTAGACGGTGGGCGTGAGTTAAAGCTGAAATCGACGCCGATGAAGATCGCTTACCACACGCCGTGTCATATGGAAAAAATGGGCTGGACGCCGTATACGCTGGCGCTGCTGCAAATGATCCCCGGCGTGGAGCTGACGGTTCTAGATTCCCAATGCTGTGGTATTGCAGGAACTTATGGTTTCAAGAAAGAGAACTATGAAACATCGCAGGGAATTGGCGCTGGGTTATTCCGCCAGATCGAAGAGAGCGGGGTGGATCTGGTGGTAACGGATTGCGAAACCTGCAAGTGGCAGATTGAGATGTCGACGAGTAAGAAATGCGAGCATCCGATTTCGTTGCTGGCGCGGGCGTTGGGGTAAGGTTTCGCCCGCCAGTCGCTAGTGCTGTATATGTTGGATCAGTGAAAGATTTCGTCCGCCAGTGAGCAAATGTGCTCCCATGAGACCAATGGCGTAGGCGTCCGATGAGAGCCCCGTTGCGCGGGGGCTCTCAACTCGCGCGCTTTTATCCGAGATGCCATCTCCGCGCCGGGTCGGCATGCGCCATCCCTGGCGCCTCCTCCCCTAGTGAAAACATCCTGTTTCCACTGCTCTAACCACCTAAAATTAAACAAGAAACCAGATAGGGTTTTGTCTTTTGTCTTTTCCGGCACGTTGTTCTTCAGCCGAATCGAGGAATGCAGGCTAGGATTCGCCGACTGGACGTCGGCAAAAGAACGACGGAGGCATGGATGCCGATTGTCGTTCGTTCCGTTAAAGCCGGAATGACGAGATGAGGGAACCTGCGAAGCAGGCTGAGGAACGGTGCCAAGCCCGGATGCAAGGCGGCGGCGATTGAGCCGCCTTGCTCGGACGCCAGCACTATGTCTATGTGAAACTCGGTATATTCGGCGTACGAAACCTTTAACTGTTCTAAGAGAGACTGGCGTACGAAATCTTTCACCATAGAAGATAAATCCGCAATTTCTTGCCCTTTATTCTCCTCCCCCTCCCTCCTCCCCCACCACAATTCTTGTGATCAACACCTAGTTTCGGGAACGTTCCCGTTTCATAAAAGAGTCATTGTGACTACGCTTTATGCAACTCAGTTTTTATGGATCGAATGTATGGCGCCGATCCACGTTACTCTGAAATCAGAACGACTCTACAGGTACTCAATATGAGCAAGGTAAAACAAGATCAGGTTGATCGGCTGATCGCACTGGTGGGCGGGCGTGAAAATATTGCTACCGTCAGTCATTGCCTTACCCGACTGCGGTTTGTACTGAACGATCCGGCGCTGGCTGCGCCTAAAAAGATTGAAGAATTGCCGATGGTGAAGGGCTGTTTCACCAATGCAGGGCAATTTCAGGTCGTTATTGGCACGGACGTAGGTGATTGGTATCAGGCGTTGATTAACACGGCACACGTCGATGCCAGTAACAAAGAGCAGGCTAAAAAAGCCGCTCGCCAGAATATGAGCTGGTGGGAAATTGCGATTTCGCATTTTGCCGAGATCTTCTTCCCGTTACTGCCTGCGTTAATCAGCGGCGGTTTGATCCTTGGTTTCCGTAATGTGATCGGCGACATCCCGTTGGTAGATGGGCAACCGCTGACGGCATTACACCCGGCGTGGAAAACGGTTTATGACTTCCTGTGGCTGCTGGGCGAAGCGATATTCTTCTATCTGCCGGTGGGAATTTGCTGGTCAACGGTGAAGAAGATGGGCGGTACGCCGATCCTCGGTATTGTGCTGGGGATTACGTTGGTTTCTCCACAGTTGATGAATTCATACATGCTGGGCCAGCAGCTGCCTGAAGTATGGAATTTTGGCTGGTTCACGATTGAAAAAGTTGGCTACCAAGCGCAGGTGATTCCATCCGTGATGGCGGGTTTGGCCTTGGGTTGGATTGAGACCCGCTTGAAGCGCCTAATCCCAGATTATCTGTATCTGGTGGTCGTGCCGGTGACGTCGTTGCTTCTGGCGGTGTTCTTGGCGCATACCCTGATTGGCCCGTTTGGCCGCATGATCGGCGACGGCGTTGCTTGGGGTGTGAAAGCGGTGATGACCGGCAGTTTTGCTCCGATTGGCGCGGCGCTGTTTGGCTTCCTGTACGCGCCGTTGGTGGTCACCGGCGTGCATCAGACAACGCTGGCGATCGATATGCAGATGGTGCAAAGCATGGGCGGAACGCCGGTATGGCCGATTATCGCGCTGTCGAATATTGCTCAAGCCTCTGCCGTGTTGGCGATTATTTTCATTAGCCGGAAAGCTAACGAACGTGAAATTTCGGTGCCTGCGGCGATTTCTGCCTACCTCGGCGTTACCGAGCCTGCGATGTACGGCATCAACCTTAAATATCGCTTCCCGATGCTGTGCGCCATGATTGGCGGTGCCTGCGCCGGATTGATTTGCGGTTTGTTTGGCGTGATGGCTAACGGCATCGGCGTGGGTGGATTGCCGGGTATCCTCTCTATCCAACCGAAATTCTGGGGAATTTATGCCGTGGCGATGGTGGTTGCGATTGTGGTGCCTCTTGCCCTTACTATTTTGATTTATAAGCGCAAACAGAAACGCGGCGAGTTGCCAGTATAACGAATGAATACGGCTGCGAGTCTCGTGGCCGTAGAGTGAATATAGGAATATGACGATGAGCGAAACAGTGCCGTGGTGGCAAAACGGTGTGATTTATCAAATCTACCCGAAAAGTTTTCAAGACAGTACCGGCAGCGGCACGGGCGATCTCAACGGGATTATTCAGCGTCTGGATTATCTGCAAAACCTTGGCGTGAGCGCACTGTGGCTGACGCCGGTTTATCCATCGCCGCAGATTGATAATGGCTATGACGTTGCTGATTACTGTGCCATCAATCCTGATTATGGAACGATGGCAGATTTTGAGCGCTTGGTTGATGAAGCCCATCAGCGTGGAATGCGTATCGTGATGGACATGGTATTTAACCATACCTCGACTCAGCATCCATGGTTTGTTGCGGCGCAGGATCCTAGCCACGAGAAGCATAATTTTTATATTTGGCGTGACGGTGAAGCGCAGGCGTTGCCGAATAATTGGCGGTCTAAATTTGGCGGCAACGCGTGGCAATGGTCTGAAAGCGCAGAGAAATATTATCTGCACTTATTCGCGCCGCAGCAGGCAGATCTCAACTGGGAGCATCCGCCGGTGCGTGAAGCACTGAAAGCCGTGTGTCATTTCTGGGCGGACAAAGGCGTTGATGGTTTGCGTTTAGACGTGATCAATCTGGTGTCTAAGCAGCAGGATTTCCCAGACGATCTGCAAGGTGACGGGCGTCGTTTTTATACTGACGGCCCACGTATTCATGAGTTTCTCAGCGAGTTTGGCCGTGATGTGTTTAAGCCTCGGGGCTTAATGACCGTTGGCGAAATGTCATCGACGCAGCTTGAGCATTGTCAGCGCTATGCGGCGCTAGACGGCAGTGAGCTTTCGATGACGTTTAATTTTCATCATCTGAAGGTGGATTACCCCGGTGGTGAAAAATGGACGCTGGCGAAGCCAGACTACGTTGAGTTGAAAAAGATTTTTGCCTATTGGCAGCAGGGAATGCATAACCGAGCGTGGAACGCGCTGTTCTGGTGTAACCACGATCAGCCGCGTATTGTGTCGCGTTTTGGTGATGAAGGTGAATCACGCAGCCTGTCGGCAAAAATGCTGGCGATGGTGCTGCATGGCATGCAAGGCACGCCGTATATTTATCAGGGCGAAGAGCTGGGTATGACTAACCCGGGCTTTACCGATATCGAACAGTACCGCGATGTTGAAAGCCTGAATATGTTCCGAGAGCTTAGCGAGCAGGGGCGAGACAGCGCAGAACTGTTAGCGATTCTGGCGACTAAATCACGTGATAACAGCCGCACCCCAATGCAGTGGAATGCCAGCCCAAATGCGGGCTTTACGCAGGGAACGCCGTGGATAGAACCTGCGAGTAATTATACCGAGATTAACGCTCAGGCGGCGGTCGCCGATGAAACGTCGGTTTATTACTGCTATCAAGCGCTGATTAAGCTGCGCCAGCAATTGCCGTTGCTGACCCACGGCGACTATGAGGATTTGCTGCCGAGCCATCCGGCGCAGTGGTGTTACCGTCGTAGTTATCAGGGGAAAAGCCTATATGTATTGGCCAACCTGAGCGCGCAAACGCAGACGCTGGAGATAAGCGGCGAGTTGCCGAAACAGGGGCGTGTGCTGATGAGCAATTACCCTCAGCAAGGCGAAGTTCCTCAGTCACTGCGGCCATATGAAAGTATTTATTGGCTTGTAGACGCATAATTGTCTGACGTGAATCCCCCTGAGCTGGGGGATTTTTGTTGGCGGCAATCCTCACCAAATTGTGGTTGGCACCTCGTTTCAGAGGTTCCTGTTTCTTTATACTAAAACGATGTTTCAAAATAATTTAAGCGAAATATCGAGGAATGTATGATCACTGGAAATGTTAACCATCTAGAACTGTTGCCTTATTTATCTGCTCAGCTCAAGCAGGCGATTCAACATGTGATGGCGAATTTCAATGCAGATTCTGCGCTAGGCAAGTTTGATGTTGATGGCGAAAATCAGTTCGTGATGATTTTTAACGACTCAACTTCTCCAGCGGAAGAGCGCCGTCAGGAATTGCACGGCAAATATTTGGATATCCAAATTGTCTTAGCCGGGCAGGAAAAAATGGTCTTCAGCAATCTTGCTGCGCCGCAAGGCAGCGCTGAATGGCTTGAAGGTAAGGATATTGCCTTTTTATCTCTGGGTCAGCAGGGTTTAGAAGAGAAAAGTTTTATCATGAACGCAGGCGATTTCGTGGTTTTCTATCCCGGCGAATTACATAAGCCCATGTGCGCGGTGGGTGAGAATGCGCCGGTTAAAAAAGCGGTCGTGAAGATTTTGGTTAAGTGATTTTGCATAAATAGATCTTTGATTCATCGCAGTTTGCGCGACTGCGATGATTAAGTTTTGCTGAAATTGTCACCGCAGCGTGTATTTGTCGATATTGGTTAGAAAACCACGGATCCGCTCATCCCCATGTTTAAACAGTGAAACTTGAGTTTGTTGAACAAACGGGCGGAACGGCCTTTATCGGTGCGTTAGCAGACGCCGAAGCCATTTTACGCCGAGAGAAGGGCACCTGTATTACGCCAGAAACTGCGGCTGTTGTATAAAATAAAATCAGCGCGCCGTGAATGTCGGGCGCGCTGATTTATTGATGATGAGTGCAGTAATTACAATTTGCCTAATGTTGCCACCATCACGGCTTTAATGGTGTGCAGACGGTTTTCCGCTTCGTCAAACACGATGCTGTGCTCGGATTCAAACACTTCATCGGTTACTTCCATTCCGCCATGCAGCCCGTATTGCTCTGCCATCTGTTTGCCTAAGGCGGTTTGATCGTCATGGAAAGCCGGTAAACAGTGCAGGAATTTTACCTGTGGGTTACCGGTCAGCTTGATCACATTCATGTTGATTTGATAAGGCAATAGCTGGGCGATACGCTCTTTCCACACCTCTTTCGGTTCGCCCATGGAGACCCAAACGTCGGTGTAAAGGAAATCGGCGTCTTTCACGCCTTCCGCCAGACCTTCGGTTAAAACCAGCTTCGCGCCGGTTTTGTCGGCGATCGTCTGACATTGAGCCACCAGTTCAGCTTCGGGCCAGCAGGCTTTTGGTGCAACGAGACGCAGCTCCATCCCCATCAGCGCAGCGCCTTCCAGCAATGAGTTGCCCATGTTATTACGCGCATCGCCAAGGTATGCCAGCTTCACCTGTGACAGCGGCTTATTTGGCATATGTTCTTGAATGGTCAGCAGATCGGCTAAGATTTGGGTTGGGTGAAATTCATTGGTTAATCCATTCCAAATAGGCACGCCGGCATACTGCGCCAATGTTTCAACCACGTCCTGCCCCCAGCCGCGATACTGGATGGCGTCGTACATTCTGCCCAGCACGCGGGCGCTGTCTTTGATGGATTCTTTGTGGCCGATTTGGCTGCCGTTTGAGCCTAAGTAGGTCACGTTAGCACCTTGGTCGTAAGCGGCAACTTCGAAAGAGCAGCGGGTTCGGGTGGAGTCTTTTTCGAAGATGAGCGCGATATTTTTACCTTTCAGCGTTTGTGGTTCATTACCTGCTTTCTTAGCCTGTTTAAGCTCGGCGGCTAAAGTGAGTAGATATGCGATATCTGCAGGCGTGAAATCCAGTAATCTAAGAAAATGATGCTGATATAGCTGACTCATAGTGCTCATCCTCAGTTGTGTTTTTATTGTGCTGAATGAATTAATATTCACATTATGTGTATTAAAATTCAAAATCAACCCCTGAGAGATAAATATTCACGTTTCTTATGGAGGCATGGGCGCGGCTGTGGGAGAATGAAAGTAGCGTGATTGCATACAGATTGAGGACAACGGCATGGCAAATCCTGAGCTATTAGAAGAACAACGTGAAGAAACTCGCCTGATCATTGAAGAACTGCTGGACGACGGCAGCGATCCGGACGCGTTATACACCATTGAGCATCATCTTTCGGCGGATAACTTTGAGCTGTTAGAAAAAGCGGCGGTTGAAGCTTTTAAACTCGGCTATGAAGTCACCGATGCTGAAGAGCTGGAAGTTGAAGACGGTACGCTGCTAATGTGCTGCGATGTTATCAGCGAAGTTGGCCTGAATGCGGAAGTGATCGATACTCAGGTTGAACAGCTGGTAAACCTCGCTGAAAAAATGAATGTGAACTACGACGGCTGGGGCACCTACTTCGAAGATCCTAACGGTGAAGAAGGTGACGACGACGAAGATGACGACGCAGAAGGCGTTGATGAGGATGACAATGGCGTTCGCCATTAGATTTTAAGATGCTCATCTTTAACGTCGCATAGTTAACGTCATAGTGAGAATAGTGAATCCGGTGTCAGCGATGGCACCGGATTTTTTTATGTGCAAAAAGGCGATTTAATCACACTTCGCGGGCGTTTTTAGGATTAGCGCTATTTAGAATAGTTAGACCTTACAGCTCTCTCAGCATCCTGACTTCGCAGTCCACATGACGTGTGCTGCCGAGAGCTTCGGTAATATGGTTAAATCCGAGCTTCTCATAGAGCGCTATGGCCGCGGTGAGGGAGGCAGTGGTTTCTAGATAACATTGGCTAAAACCGTTCTCACGAGCAAAATCCATGGCTTGAATAGCCAATTGTTTGGCTAAACCTTTTCCGCGCAATACCGGCAGAAAATACATCTTTTGCAGCTCACACAGGCTGACGTCTGCGCCTTCAAGCGGAGCAACGCCGCCGCCGCCAACCACTTGCCCATCGAGCTCAACCACCCAATAGGCGCAGCGTGGCTGGCTATAAACGTCGAATAGATGGTCAAGGTTTGGGTCAGATACGGTATAGCCTTTGTCTGCGGTGAGGCCGCACTCAGCTGAAACTTCACGAATAACCTGCGCAATGGCTGCGTTGTCGTTTGCCGTCATCTGGCGCACCTGAAGTCGTAAAGGCGTTTCTGTTGTCATAGTCATTACCCGGTTGTTCCGTTGTGTAAACGTTCTGACGCACATCGCTATTTTAGGCTGTTGTCACGGAGCGTTGTACCCCGCGTGATGGCGCACGAAATTCCTTAATACCACCGCTGATAGTGAGGATGCAAGCGTTCTGCGTGCGAGGTAAAAAAAAGCGGGGAACAATGTTCCCCGCTGATAGGTGTTTTGCTTACCGCGCTAGTTACAGCGCTGCAATCACCGCTTGCTGTTCGATGAGCTTCGCTTTGGCATCGGCGTAGCCGTTCATCTTCTCACGCTCTTTGGCAACAACGGCCTCAGGTGCGCGGGCCACGAAACCTTCGTTAGACAGTTTCGCTTCGATACGGCCAATTTCAGCTTCGATCTTAGCCACTTCTTTGGCTAAGCGATCGAGCTCTGCGTCTTTGTCGATAAGGCCAGCCATTGGGATCAGCAATTCAGCACCGTCAACCAGCTTGGTGACAGAAACTGGGCCTTTATCGCCCGCAGCCAGTACGGTGATGCTTTCCAAACGCGCCAGAGCCTGAATGAAGCTTAGGTTCTCCTGTACGCGACGCTGAGCATCCGCGCTGCATTCACGCAGCAGCAGTTCCAGTGGCTTGCTTGGCGCAATATTCATCTCGGCACGAATGTTACGCACGGCGATAATGGTTTGCTTGATCCATTCCAGATCGGCCAGCGCTTTCTCATCAACCTGAGATGCGTCGTACTCAGGGAATGGCTGCAACATGATGGTGTCTGCAGTAATCCCTTTCAGGCCTTTCACGCGCTGCCAGATGGTTTCGGTGATGTATGGGATCACCGGATGCGCCAAGCGCAGCAGGGCTTCCAGCACGGTGACCAGCGTATTGCGGGTACCGCGCAGTTCAGCTTCTGAACCACCAGTCATGACCGGCTTGGCCAGTTCCAGATACCAGTCGCAGAACTGGTTCCATGTGAACTCATACAGAATATTGGCAGCCAGATCGAAGCGGAAGTTATCCAGTGCTTCGCGGTAAGCTTTTACCGTCTGGTTGAATTCGGACAGGATCCAACGGTCTGCTAAGGACAGAACCATTTCGCCGCCGTTTAGGCCACAATCCTGCTCTTCCGTATTCATCAGTACGAAGCGGCTAGCATTCCACAGCTTGTTACAGAAGTTACGATAACCTTCCAAACGCTTCATATCCCAGTTGATATCACGGCCGGTAGAAGCCAGCGCTGCCAAGGTGAAGCGCAGAGCATCAGTACCGTGTGGCTCAATGCCTTCTGGGAACTGTTTTTCGGTGCGTTTAGCAATTTTTTCAGCCAGCTGTGGCTGCATCATATTGCCGGTACGTTTCTCTAACAGTTCTGGCAGAGAAATACCGTCGATCATATCCAGCGGGTCGATGACGTTACCCTTAGACTTAGACATTTTTTGTCCTTCGTCGTCACGGATAAGACCGGTCACATAGACGGTTTTGAATGGAACCTGTGGTTTGCCATTTTCATCTTTCACGAAGTGCATGGTCAGCATGATCATGCGCGCGATCCAGAAGAAGATGATGTCGAAACCGCTGGTTAACACGTTCGTTGGGTGGAAGGTTTTCAGCGCTTCGGTCTGTTCAGGCCAGCCCAGCGTTGAGAAAGTCCACAGACCAGAAGAGAACCATGTATCCAGAACGTCGTCGTCCTGTTTCAGTTCAACGTCTGCGCCTAAGTTATTTTCACGGCGTACTTCGTCTTCGTCACGGCCAACGAATACGTTGCCTTCGTTGTCGTACCAAGCAGGAATGCGATGACCCCACCACAGCTGACGAGAAATACACCAGTCTTGAATGTCGCGCATCCAAGAGTAGTACATGTTTTCGTACTGCTTAGGTACGAACTGGATTTCACCTTGCTCAACGGCTTCAATCGCCACTTTCGCCAGCGGCGCAGTGCGAACGTACCATTGGTCGGTCAGCATCGGTTCGATAACCACGCCGCCACGGTCGCCGTATGGAACGGTAAGATCGTGAGGTTTGATTTCAACCAGCAGGCCGGCTTCATCACAGGCTTTCACCACGGCACGGCGAGCGGCAAAACGCTCCATGCCACGGAACTGTTCTGGGATTTCGTTGCTGTAAACGTCGGTTTCTTCGCCGTTGGTATCCAAAACTTCTGCTTCGTCGCGAATGTCACCGTCGAAGGTCAGAATGTTGATCATTGGCAGTGCGTGGCGGCGGCCAACTTCATAGTCATTGAAGTCGTGCGCAGGGGTGATTTTCACGCAGCCGGTACCTTTTTCCATATCGGCGTGTTCATCACCGACGATAGGAATGCGACGGCCAACCAGCGGCAGAACCACGAATTTACCGATCAAATCTTTGTAGCGTGGATCTTCTGGGTTAACGGCAACACCGGTATCGCCCAACAGGGTTTCAGGGCGCGTAGTGGCAACCACCAGATAGTCTTTACCGTCGGCGGTTTTAGCGCCATCGGCCAGCGGATAACGCAGGTGCCACATGGAGCCTTTGGTTTCACGGTTTTCTACTTCCAGATCGGAGATAGCCGTGCGCAGTTTTGGATCCCAGTTAACCAGACGCTTACCGCGATAAATCAGGTCTTCTTTATACAGACGAACGAAAACTTCTTTCACCGCATTAGACAGGCCATCGTCCATTGTGAAGCGCTCGCGCTCCCAGTCGACGGAGTTGCCCAAACGGCGCATCTGGCGAGTAATGGTGCCGCCGGATTCTTCTTTCCACTGCCAGATTTTGTCGATAAAGGCATCACGACCATAGTCGTGACGAGTTTTGCCTTCTTCGGCGGCAATTTTGCGCTCGACGACCATCTGGGTGGCGATACCCGCGTGGTCGGTACCGACCTGCCACAGGGTGTTTTTACCCTGCATGCGCTGATAGCGGATCATGGTGTCCATGATGGTCTGCTGGAAAGCATGACCCATATGCAGGCTGCCGGTGACGTTCGGCGGCGGGATCATAATACAGAAGCTTTCTTTACTGGTGTCGCCATTCGGCTTGAAGTAGCCCTGCTGTTCCCAGTGCTCGTAGAGCGGCTGCTCAATGTCTTGCGGGTTATATGTCTTTTCCATGGTTCGTCTGTTCTTTGATTTGATCGATCAGTGAGTTGGCGGCGTAGCCGTGGTCAATTGAAAGCCGACGCTGCGGTAGATTTTATAGCGCTCACGCGCCAACTGTTTTAAAGCGTCTTCATAAGGAACGAAGTCTATCACTTCATGGAAAGCAGTAGCAAAATCTGCGAACTCGGTCTGCAAGCAGATCATCAGTTCACGCGGTGAATTACCCCGTTTTCCCGGCCATGAAAGTTCGACAGGCGCGCCATAATGTGGGCCTTCACCGGCCAGATTATGTGGCACAAACTGGTGCGGATCACGCGCCCAAAGGGCTTCATCTAATTTTTGAGCCTGTTCCTGACTTTGGCAAGCCAATAAAATTCGTTTACCGGAGCGCCAGTGTTGGGCGGCGAGATCACAGGCCAAAGCCTCAACGGCATCCAGTTCACCATCAGGTTGATGATGCTCCATGAGATAGAAGGTTGCCTGTTTCATGATGTGATATAGCCTTACGCTTGTGCAGCACTTATGAAGTAATGAAATACAACAACGAAAGACCCCCTCCCAGTCGTCTCTTAAAAACAGAGGTCTGGGGTGGGGGTTCTATTTATTTTAACTCAATTTTCTTAATCGTCGCCGTTCAGGCCTGCACGATTGAGCAAGAACTGAGAAAGCATGGCGACGGGGCGACCCGTTGCACCTTTTGCTTTCCCTGAACGCCACGCGGTGCCTGCGATATCCAGATGCGCCCAGCTATATTTGCGGGTGAATCGAGACAGGAAGCACGCTGCGGTAATCGCTCCGCCAGGACGGCCACCGATGTTTGCCATGTCGGCAAAATTGGAATCCAGCTGATCTTGGAACTCATCCATCATTGGCAGACGCCATGCACGGTCACCGGCTTGTTCTGATGCGCTGATAAGCTCGGAGGCTAATGGGTTATGGTTTGCCATTAAGCCCGTCAAATGATGACCCAGCGCGATAACGCAGGCACCGGTCAACGTAGCCACATCGATAACCACATCGGGTTCGAAACGCTCAACGTAGGTTAACACGTCACACAGAACTAAACGTCCTTCGGCATCAGTATTGAGCACTTCAACGGTTTGGCCGTTCATCGTGGTCAAAACATCACCGGGACGATAAGCGCGGCCGCCAGGCATGTTTTCGCAACCAGCCAGTACGCCAACGATATTCAACGGAAGCTGAAGCTCAGCAGCCATGCGCATCACGCCGTAGACCGAAGCGGCACCGCACATGTCGTATTTCATCTCGTCCATGCTGTCAGCGGGTTTGATTGAAATACCGCCAGAGTCAAAGGTTAAACCCTTACCAACCAATACGATAGGTTTAGCATCTGGGTTTTTGTTGCCCTTATATTCAATCACGGACATCAACGATTCATTTTGTGAACCTTGACCCACGGCAAGATAGGCATTCATGCCTAGCTCTTTCATCTGCTGTTCACCGATAACGCGGGTGCTAACGTTCGGGCTGAAGCTGTCGGCAAGCTGACGAGCCTGTGAAGCCAAATAGCCTGCGTTACAGATGTTTGGCGGCATGTTGCCAAGATCTTTCGCGGCCTTAATACCGGCAGCAATGGCTAAGCCGTGCTGGATCGCGCGCTCGCCGCTAGTGAGTTCACGACGGGTTGGGACGTTGAACACCATTTTACGCAGTGGGCGGCGCGGTTCCGCTTTATTACTTTTCAACTGATCGAAGGTATAAAGCGTTTCTTTTGCCGTTTCGACCGCCTGACGCACTTTCCAGTAGGTATTACGGCCTTTGACGTGCAGCTCAGTCAGGAAGCAAACCGCTTCCATAGAACCGGTGTCATTTAGCGTATTAATCGTTTTTTGAATGACTTGTTTATACTGACGTTCGTCCAACTCACGCTCTTTGCCACAGCCAATCAGCAAAATGCGTTCTGAGAGTACGTTAGGTACGTGGTGCAGCAAGAGTGTCTGACCCACTTTACCTTCCAGTTCGCCACGGCGCAGTAGGGCACTGATGTAGCCATCGCTGATTTTATCGAGCTGTTCTGCGATTGGGGACAGTCGGCGCGGTTCGAAAACACCGACGACGATACAGGCGCTACGCTGTTTTTCCGGGCTACCGCTTTTTACACTGAACTCCATGCACTCTCCTGAATCTTAAAGACAGCGGCGCGGGGCGATGACTCAGCTATACTCGTTTCTTGAAGCCAGAAACGTTGCCAGAGTGACTATTATCTCGGCCCTTGCCGTTGAACTGACTGGAACACTCATTCACGGTTTTCTCTGATGATGGTGGTTTTTACCCACTTTTTCATAGGAAATCGCGCAATTTTCTCTCATTCTGCAAGGCTTTTTAGGGGCTGTGCAGAGGGACGTTATATAATCGGTAGTTATTTTCTCGTTTTCGTTGCTAACGATTACGGTACAATTGTTTTACTGTACAATCAGTTTACCCTGCTTATCGCGATGTTGCTGCGGTGTGCGTTGTTTGCTGCAACGACAACAAGTTTGGGTATACATCACTCGTAGTGGGTGATTAGCCTTCTACGATGTGTCAGTTATAAGTGTGTTCCTATAGGTTACACTTGAGACACATGCTGTAATGCTATTCTGATTGTAACCGCCGCCATAATCATCATAAAAATGGCGGGTTAGCGTAGAAATTATCTATTTTCCTGCAAAAAGACAAGTTTTCACAGGCGTAATAAGCGTGATCATCATTAGATATCTGGTACGGGAAACGTTTAAGAGTCAGATTGCTATTCTATTTATCCTGCTGCTGATCTTTTTTTGTCAAAAGATGGTGCGGATACTGGGAGCGGCGGTTGACGGCGAAATTCCGACAAACTTAGTGTTATCTCTCCTTGGGCTAGGTGTGCCCGAGATGGCTCAGCTTATTCTGCCTCTTAGCCTGTTCCTTGGGCTATTGATGACGCTGGGTAAACTGTATACCGAAAGTGAAATCGTAGTTATGCACGCTTGCGGCCTAGGCAAAGGCGTGTTGATAAAAACTGCGATGATCCTTGCCTTCATTACCGGCGCGTTTGCATTGGTCAACGCGTTTTGGGTGAGTCCGTGGTCGTCGTTTCACTCTGATGAAGTGATGGCAGAAGCCAAGGCTAACCCAGGTTTAGCCTCGATGGTGGAAGGGCAATTCCAGCCGTCGAAAGATGGCAACTATGTGCTGTTTGTGGGTGACGTGAAGGGCAAAAAGTTTGAAAACATCTTTTTAGCTCAGCTACGTCCTAACGGCACCCAGCGCCCATCGGTGGTTGTGGCGGATACCGGCCATATGGAAGGGCGTCCCGATGGTTCTCAGCAAGTGGTATTGGATACCGGTACTCGCTATGAAGGTACCGCGATGCTGCGTGATTTCCGTATCACCGACTTTGTGAATTACGAAGCGGTTATCGGCCATCAGGCGGTGGTGCTTAATCCAAGCAATGCCGATCAGGCACCGATGACAGCGCTGTGGGAATCCAAAGAAAACGACTTCCGCGCAGAATTGAACTGGCGTATTACGCTGGTGTTCTCTGTCTTCGTGATGGCGTTGATGGTGGTTCCTTTGAGCGTGGTTAACCCACGTCAAGGGCGTGTGCTGAGTATGTTGCCAGCCATGTTGCTCTATCTGATCTTCTTCCTGCTGCAAAGCTCGCTGCGTTCTAATGCGGCGAAGGGCAAAATTGATCCGTTTATCTGGGTTTGGACCGTGAACGGGTTCTATCTGTTGCTCGCTGTTGCGTTGAATATTTGGGATACGCTACCGATGCGTCGGATCCGCGCACGAATCACCGGTAAAGGAGTCGCCTGATGCTTGGAGTATTAGACCGTTACATTGGGCGCACGATTTTCAGCACCATCATGGCAACGCTGTTTATGCTGGTGTCGCTGTCTGGGATTATCAAATTCGTTGATCAGCTGCGTAAAGTGGGTCAGGGCGATTATTCTGCGGCAGGCGCTGGCCTTTTCACCTTGCTCAGCGTGCCAAAGGATATTGAAGTCTTCTTCCCAATGGCTGCACTGCTTGGTGCGTTATTAGGCCTCGGTATGCTGGCCCAACGCAGTGAGTTGGTGGTGATGCAGGCGGCAGGTTATACCCGCATGCAGATAGCCTCTTCGGTGATGAAAACCGCGATACCGCTGGTGATCCTCACGATGGCCATTGGTGAGTGGGTTGCGCCTCAGGGCGATCAGGCTGCGCGTAACTATCGTGCTCAACAGATGTACGGCGGTTCGCTGCTATCCACGCAAAACGGGCTGTGGGCAAAAGACGGCAGCGACTTTATCTTTATTCAGCGCGTGACCGGTGAGAAAACTATTCAAGGCATAAGCATTTATACCTTTGATAAAGAACGTCATTTGCAAAAGCTGCGCTATGCCAACTCAGCAACGTTTGAGGGCAATCAGTGGAAGCTTTCACAGGTGGAAGAATCAAATCTCACCGACAGCAAAAGGATCACCGGTTCACAAACGATAAGCGGTATGTGGAAAACCAACCTAACGCCAGATAAATTGGGCGTGGTTGCCATGAGCCCTGACTCCCTGTCGATTAGCGGTCTCTACCACTATGTGAAATACCTGAAACAAAGCGGGCAAGAATCTAGCCGTTATCAGCTCAATATGTGGAGCAAAATTTTCGCGCCGCTGTCTGTCGCGGTCATGATGTTGATGGCGCTATCCTTTATTTTTGGTCCATTACGCAGCGTTCCAATGGGCGTGAGGGTGTTGACGGGTATCAGCTTCGGCTTCTTGTTCTACGTGCTTGATCAGATTTTTGGGCCGCTAAGTTTGGTGTACAGCGTACCTCCAGTGTTAGGTGCTCTACTGCCAAGCCTGCTGTTCTTATTGATCAGTGTTTATATGCTGCTGAGAAAATCGTAGCGGCATCGCGCAGTTATTGAATATAAAACGGGCCATTGTTATGGCCCGTTTTTTTACGCTTAAATCCAATGTGCACTGTGTGGATCGGGCCTCTGGGTTAGCTCAAGATCCTTTTTGGGCTCTTGCCATAGCTGATCGGTTAGCCGAAAAATCGATACTGCCTTAGCTAGCATATCGGACTGTTCTTCTACATTCGACGCGGTGGTAGCAACTTGCTCCACTAACGCAGCGTTCTGCTGAGTCACCTGATCCATCTGGTTGATAGCAATACTGACCTGAGCAACGCCGCGACTTTGTTCGTCGGACGCATAAGAGATGCTATCGACGATGCTGGTGGCTTTATTAACGTTAAGCACGATGTCGGCCATGGTTTCTCCTGCGTGCTCAACGAGTAACATGCCTTCTTTGATATCGTTGCTCGATGTCGCAATGAGATCGTTGATCTCTTTTGCTGAAAGCGAGCATCGTTGTGCCAAATTACGCACCTCACCAGCCACAACGGCAAAACCACGCCCTTGCTCTCCTGCGCGAGCGGCCTCAACCGCAGCATTTAGGGCTAAGATATTGGTCTGGAAGGCGATACCGTCGATTACGCTGATGATGTCACTCATTTTTTGTGCGCTATGATTGATGGTGCGCATTTTAGCGATGACCGACTCCATGACCTGTTCACCGTTATGGGCAATATTGGCGGTGCTATTGATCATTTGAGCGGCTTGCTGAGCATTTTCGGCATTTTGCTGCACGGTGGCGGTGATTTGCTCCATGCTGGCCGCGGTTTGAGCCAGCGCAGCCGCCTGTTCTTCGGTTCGGCTTGAAAGGTCGGTATTACCCGCAGAGATTTCGTGGGTGCCTATGTTGATAGACTCAACGCCTTGCCGCACGGTAGCAACGGTGGTCTGTAATCCGCTCTGCATTTTCTGTAATCCAGCCATCAATAGCCCAACCTCGTTGCTATTTTGTATGGAAATGATGCTACGTAAGTCACCCTGTCCAATAAGCTCGAAATAGTCAGTCGCTTCTTGCAGTGGATGAACGAGCACTCTTTTAATCCAAAAATGCACGGCTAAGCACATGAAAACGCATAAAATTAGTACGGTGATGAGTAAGCGTATAAATTCGGAATACGCTTGTTTGGCTATGTCTCTGGCGTCATCGTTGTTCTTAAGGGAAATGCTAATATATTTTTTTACCCATCCTTGAAATAAGGCTCGCGTTTTTACCTTTTCAGTTTTCAATTGAAAAAGCTTATCAACTAATACGCTTGGAGATGGTTCGGATAAAGCAATGCTGATCTGCTTTTCTATGTTATCGGCATTGTTTTGGAATGCATTTTTAATTTGTTCACCCAATTTAACATCATGATTTGTTAGCCCTGGGATCTTCCAAAATAGATCAAAGGATTTATTGGCAAGCGCCATGTTTTCACGAGCCGCCTGTATAGAATCTTTATTAACAGCGCCTTGTGGATTGACTGCATACTCAAGAACAATGTTATTGATGGCTGATTGAGCTTGTTGAAGATAGGCACCACTGCTGCTGAGCGCGTTTTGCTCATCGGCGATGACGCTCATTGCGCTAATGCTATCGCTATTTTTTTTGATGAAGTAGAACCCAATCAGGTTAGAGCCTATTTGTATCAAACCAAATAAATACAGCACTAGCAGCATGCCGCTGGCGATTTTAATATTTTTAAACATAGGTGTAGCTCCAATAATAAACCACATCTTTGGAAAGGTTTTTTCCGTGGGTCTTTGTGTTATCGGAGATAAGCCAAATTTATTTAGGTTTAAAATACATGCAAATTAACAATAATAAATGCAAATAAATCCATTAAATAAATATATTGAATGAATTTATTTAGTTTAATTTTGAAATAAAAAAGGGACATAAAAATGTCCCTTAATTAAACTCAAGCCACAGTTAGTGCTGCTGCTGTGCTAGCTCGCTGACTAACTGATTAACACCGTCGCTCATATTAGTAAATTTGGTTAGTTCAGTGCGGGCAACAACCGCAAACACGCCAACGTTTTTGTCTGGGATCATCGCCATATAGGTAATGAAGCCACCGCCGCCGCCGGTTTTTTGCATGATGCCTGGCAAGCCGTTTTGTGGCGCCATATATACCCACCCCAAGCCAAGCGCTGATGCTTTACCTGGAACATCCATTCCTTTAACCAGCGTAAGTTTTTCGCGCTGATAATACATTTTCAGCAGCTTATCGGCGTAAGGGCTACGAGGCTGGGTTGATGAAGATAAGAACTGTTGCATCCAGCGCTGCATGTCTTCCGGTGTGGAATACACACCGCCGCTACCGATAGCCGCTAGGCTGCTTTGGCATGGGCTCGCACCGCGTGCGGGTACGATCATACGTGAGCATTGCTCGGGGGAGGGGGTATATGTGGTGTCTTTCATGCCCAACGGCAGAGTCACCTTCTCTTTGAGCAGGCTCGGATAAGCTTTGCCCGTTGCCTGAGCAAGCGCATCGGCCAGCAGGTCAAACGCCAGATTCGAATAAGATGCTCGCACGCCGGGTGGCACCGCGACTTTCGCGCTTTTCATCCATTGCCAGCGATCGTATTTTGTTGGCCAGGTAAAGACGTCTCGATGTGCAACTCCGCCCGGCTGTTCGCGCGGCAAACCACTGGTATGAGAGGCGAGGTTCATCAGCACGATCGGCTGGTTGGCGCTATAGGACGGAACTCGCATTCCGCTAGGCGCGTACTTTCTCAATGGGTCATAAAGGCTGACTTTTCTTTCATCGGCGAGCTTAACCAACACTTCACTGGTCATGAGCTTGGTAAGGGAGGCGATACGGATTAAGGAGTCTTTGCGCGGGCGGGTATCATTGCCGGGGCGAGTTTCGCCAAAACTTCTAAACACCTGCTGGTTGTTATCGATAGCAACCATGGCCATTGCAGCGGCACCACTATTGTAAAAAATATGTTCAGCGTAGCCATCAACTACCTGTGAAGCTAAAGGCTCAGGTGGTTGAGCAGAACTTGTAAGTGGCAGTACCGCACAGGCGACGCCCAGTAGCGTCGCAGGGAAAAATTTCAACACGCGTTTATCCATTTTTTCAGGCAAGAGACAGGTCAGATTTTTTAGTGGGAACATCTTAATGCCAACCGTATGCGCTGGCAGAGCGGAATTCATCAGTTTTTTGTAAATAAAACCAAACGGTACATGTGGAAACAAAAATGATTGTGACGTAGCTCACACGCAGAGCTAATCTTAGAATAGAACCCAGTTTGGTTTGGTGAACACCAAAAATACGTTAGGAAGATGAGCACTAATGTTTTCCTCTTTTGCGTTTGTGCACATATAATGCGCATCCAGTCTTCACTGGCTAAAATCGACAACCGCCTGTGCGCGGTACTAGCACCCAACAGGAATATAAACATGAAAATGAGTATCCGTGCGCTCTTCACGGTGCTTCTGGCAACGACTGCTTTTATGCAGTCTGCATTTGCCGTGGTATACCCTTTACCGGCGAATAACAGCCGTCTGATTGGTGAAAACATTCAGGTAAAAGTGCCAGAAGATAACAAACAGCCTCTGGAACATTTTGCTGCTCAGTACCAAATGGGCCTGAGTAACATGTTGGAAGCGAATCCGGGCGTAGATGCGTACCTGCCAAAGCCGGGTATGACGCTGACTATCCCGCACCAGTTGATTCTGCCTAATACTCCACGTGAAGGCATTATCATCAACAGTGCAGAGATGCGTTTGTACTACTATCCAAAAGGCTCTAAAACCGTCGTGGTTCTGCCGATTGGTATTGGTGAGCTAGGTCGCGATACGCCAATGAACTGGGTGACTTCGGTTCAGCGTAAAAAAGCGGGCCCAACATGGACGCCAACTAAAAAAATGCACGAAGAGTACGCCGCTAACGGTGAGACTCTGCCACAGGTATTCCCTGCTGGTCCCGACAACCCAATGGGCCTGTACGCGCTGTATATCGGCCGTTTATATGCGGTTCACGGTACTAACGCCAACTTCGGTATTGGCCTGCGCGTAAGCCACGGTTGCGTGCGTCTGCGCGATGACGACATCAAATACCTGTTTGATAACGTTCCAGTAGGCACTCGCTTACAGTTCATCAATGAACCTGTAAAAGCGACCGTAGAGCCAGATGGATCTCGCTATATCGAGGTTCACAATCCGCTGTCTACCACTGAGCAGCAGTTCAACTCTGACGCGCCAGTACCTGTTGTGCTGACCGACGCCATCAACAAAATTGTTTCTGATCCAAGCGTTCAGACCAGCGCCGTTGATAATGCAGTAGCAGCACGTTCAGGTATGCCAATTAAAATCAACTGATTGCATAATCACTTGATGTGAGTTACCGAAAGGCGGGATATATCCCGCCTTTTTTACGTCTCACGCTCAGATATGCGCTGCAGTTTCATGCAGATGACGCCATAACACTTTCCCCTGACTATCTTTTTCAAAGACCGCCGTTGAGAAGCGAACGGTTTTCGGCTGTTCTGGTTGTGTCTGTGTTTCCTTATAGCTAACGACCGCGCCATTTTCCCACTCAGCGATGATAGCCATCTCTGAGACCTCGATGTTCAGCCCCGCTTTGGCGCCTCCATTCGCACGGAAAAATCCACACACCGCAGGATAATTCAGCAGCATGCCGCTCATTCCCACCATGCTGAATGCAGGGCTAAAGTGCGATAGCAGCTGTTCACAAAGCGCTTCGCCGGTAGACGCATTGGCAAACCACTGCTGAATGAGTTCATGTGATTCGACAACTTCAACAAAAAACGGGTTATTTGCGGACATGAGGTTTCCTAGAGAGAAGCGTATACCGCAATGTAATGATGGAACTCGTTAACAGCAACCCTGATAGACGTGAGCAAACGCCCCAATTCCTCCTCGATGCGTAGGCAAATGAAATTACGCGAGGTATAAACGGCGGCAAAAGAGCCGCCAAACCGCAGATGGTGAGTAATAATTGCTGATAAAATATCCGCATAGGCGTTTTTTATTGTACCTTCGTCGTTTTTTTAGGCACTTAAACAATTGAATGCAGGATAAGTATTGCGTGGGGGTCGTGGCTAGGTATAATGCACTCGTTTTCCGCATACTACTTCTGTGCCGAAGTGGCGAAATCGGTAGACGCAGTTGATTCAAAATCAACCGCCGCAAGGTGTGCCGGTTCGAGTCCGGCCTTCGGCACCAATAGTATGTAAATAGACCTCAATTGAGGTCTTTTTTTATGCCTGAAATCCAGTCTCCGCAAGGCTTTTCCCAGCTTTTCAGTCTACCGACGTCAATCTGAGTTACCCCACATCAACATGCTTGTGAGTATAGAACCGAGTATATATGCTGGTTCGATAATGCTTATATACTCACGGCAGCATATGGAAGGAATACCATCATGGCCCTGACAGATACAAAGGTGCGCTCTGCAAAACCTGAGGCAAAGGAATACTCGCTAGTAGACGGCGATGGAATGTTTTTGTTGATACACCCTAACGGCTCCAAATACTGGCGTTTCCGCTTTCGCTTTGGCGGCAAGCAACATCTGATGGCATTTGGTGTTTACCCCGAAACGTCACTGGCTGATGCCCGCCAAAAGAGGGAAGAGGCCAGGAGGCTTGTTGCTGCCGGTGTTGATCCTCGTGAGCATAAGCGTGCAGTGAAAGAAGAACAGGCTAAAGAGATCATCACTTTTGAATCTGTAGCCAGAGACTGGCACGCAAGCAATCAAAAATGGTCTGAGTCACATAGTGGCCGTGTTCTTAAAAGTCTGGAAGATAATCTGTTCGATGCGATTGGTAAGCGGAATATTGCCGAGCTAAAAACCAGAGATTTACTTATTCCCATCAAAGCCGTAGAGATGTCTGGACGTCTTGAGGTTGCTGCTCGTCTACAGCAACGCACAACAGCAATTATGCGCTTTGCCGTGCAGAGTGGATTAATTGACTACAACCCCGCACAAGAGATCGCTGGCGCGGTCGCTACCGCTAAACGACAGCATCGTGCTGCGCTAGAACTTAATTGTATACCTGAACTACTTCATCGTATCGACACATATACCGGTAGACCATTAACACGCTTAGCTGTGGAGCTGACGTTATTGGTATTTATTCGATCTAGTGAACTGCGTTTTGCACGCTGGTCAGAGGTAGATTTTGATAACTCTATGTGGACGATTCCGGGAGAACGTGCGCCTTTGGAAGGTGTGAAGCATTCACATCGAGGATCGAAAATGCGGACTCCGCATCTGGTTCCTTTATCCAGCCAAGCTCTGACCATTCTGGAAAAGATCAAAAACATGAGCGGAAATCGTGAGCTGATCTTCGTTGGTGATCACGATCCTCGTAAGCCGATGAGTGAAAATACGGTGAACAAGGCGCTGAGGGTGATGGGCTATGATACAAAAGTTGAGGTTTGTGGCCATGGTTTCAGAACTATGGCCTGTAGTTCTTTGATTGAGTCGGGATTGTGGTCGAAGGATGCGGTAGAACGGCAGATGAGTCACCAGGAACGTAACTCTGTGCGCGCGGCTTATATTCATAAGGCCGAGCACCTAGGGGAACGCAGGCTAATGCTGCAGTGGTGGGCTGATTATCTGGATGCAAACAGGCAGCAAACTATTTCACCTTTTGATTATGCAAAAGTAAATAATCCATTCAAATAATCATTAACAGTCTTTTGTTGTAATAAGCCTTATTCAATTTTTTATATATCACTAAGACCTCAGTTAAAAAACAGGTGTTTTTGTTTTTAATCAACCGAAAAGTAAGCGTTAAGTGAGTGCCATATAGACGCAGACCTGCAAGCCACATTTAACCTAAACGATACCAATGACTTGTATCGAGTTTGTGATGCAGCTCCTCTGAAAGGAGTCCTCAGCATAAGTGTGACAGAACTTACGCTGAGGGATGTCCATCACAGCACTAGGCTAACAACATCGTTGTCACTTAAGAAATCATCCGTTTGTGTGAAAATAAACTGCTTTAAAAACTGATCGATGCGAATATTCAGCTTGAATAGAGGCATGGTTACGCCGTCTTGTTTTTCAAAAAAGGCCTTGGCTTTCGCTTTATCTACCGATTCTTTTAATGCATCGAAGCGACCAAATTCGTTGAGATTCTTATCATTAACGCTATCAGCCATTAATGCTATGAGTAGTCCTTTATCTAAACCAAGAGCATCAACCACTGCGTTTAATTGCGCATTTTCAGCGTTATCTTTGTAGGTGTTGATGTAGTCTCTAAAAGTATGGCCTTCTACTAACTGCGCATCGCCGCGCTGCAAGTCGTGCAAGAAGAGCTTGGCGTACTTTTGCTCGCTTTGAGTGAGTGATGCAAACGACTTATGCAGCTCATTTAATGTGGTTTCAATGCTCGCAGAGTCTTGGTGCTGGTTCAGCTCTTTTAAAAATTTATCAAAGCGGCTGTTCATATAGTCGGCATCGATTTTGCCGGTATCTATTTCAGTTAAATAACCACTGATATCAAAAGGCACATTGCCGCCGCCACCACCATTACTTTTGCTGACCAACTCTTTATAGCGCAGCGCTAGGCTCAGGTAAGTTTGTTCGTCTATGACCCGCGTTACCTCATGTTCTACATCATTTTCAGTACAGGAATAGACCGATTGTTCCCAATGCAAACCTTGAACCTTAGCCGCTTCTAGGTGCTGGTTAAAGGTGTTAAATAATTTGGCGAATTGGGCACAGGTTTCCGTATCGTCTGGCAGTTTTTCAAAATTCTCAACGTCTGCATTGACGAACAGCTCGGTAATGTCCGCTACTAATTCATTCATGGCTTTAATATTACTTTCTAACTTATCTACGAAGAGGCCGATAGGTTTGTCGCCAGAATAGAGTTTTACCGCATCATTAATATGTTGCTCCATGGTGTGTGGATAGCGGTAGTAACGGATGATGCCGTGAGGTTTGTCGGGGCCAAACAAGCGATTGGTGCGCGAGAACGCTTGAATAATATTTTGGTATTTAATCACCTTGTCTAAATACAAGGTATTAAGCCATTTAGAGTCAAAGCCAGTGAGCATTTGATCCACAACAATCAGTAAATCTAATTGCTTTGAAGGCTCGGTGTGAATGCGCTCGTAGGGCTTTTTATGAGCAAGGCGTGCTGCTAAATCTTTTTTAAAGGCCGCATGGCGAGCAAAATCAAAATCTTGGCCGTAACGCTCGTTATAGTCGGCCATAACTTCTTCCAGACCATCGCCTTTAAACGTAGGACCTCGGCCGCTACTACCATCGTTATCAATGTGCGGGTCAAATAGGGCTGATATTTTAAGTTCAGGCTTGGCAGCTTTTAAACGGCGGTAATAGTCAATGGCTTCAGCAATGCTGCTAGTGGCTAAAATAGCGTGAAATTTATTGGCCTGACTGAGCACATCCCATTCGGCCAGAATATCAGCTACCACTTTTTCTTGATGGTCTACAGTGAGATATTGTTCTTTTGGCACATAGTCTTCTATGCCTTTGATATTCTTGCCTGTTGCATCTTTATGGCCAGCCATCGATACATCGTTCATAAAATAATTAAATTTTTTCTTTTTAGCAGGCGTAGACATTGCATCCGACACCGAATCGGCTTTGGCCTGTTCGAGGGCGATGGCTTGACGTAGATCCTTATCTTTAAAGGTACAGATTTTGTAAGGATCAAAGCCCAAAACATTACCGTCGCGAATACCGTCGGCAATGCTGTAGCGGTGTAACTCATTTCCGAAAACATCGGCGGTCGTGTTGTTGTTAACATGGTTTTCATCATGGATAGGTGTACCCGTAAAACCAAAAAACAACGCGGCAGGAAACGTCTTTTTGACCGTAATTAACATTCCGTCCTTATTATCTTTGCCGCCGCTCATGGTTGAACGATGCGCCTCATCGACAATAAACACCAAACGTTTAGCGCGAATTTTTTCAATATCCGCAGAGTTTGTGGCCACGCCTTCATCATCTACCGCTTCAAAAATATTACTCATTTTTTGAATCGAGCTAACAATTAACGTATCGGCGGGAGCGGTACTTTTTAATTTGGTAATGAGCACGTGAGTGTTTTCGGTGGCTTGAACGTCTTCGCCATCGCCGGCAAAATTGCGATATTCCGCGAGCGACTGGGTGCCCAACTCAATCCTGTCCATTAAAAAAATGACTTTATCGGCATCTTTGGATTGTGCGATCAACTGCGCCGATTTAAAGCTGGTCATGGTTTTACCCGAACCTGTGGTATGCCACACATATCCCCCGAGGCGATCGGGGTTATTGGCCGCGCTTCCCAGTTGCTGCCAGTTGGTTTTGGCGACTTTGTCAGATATTGCATTAGCGGCATAATACTGATAACTGCGCATGACCTTAAGCACGCCGTCGGTATCGTCGGCAACGGTATAAAAGCCAATCAACTGGTGCGCCATAGGGATGGAAAGCAGGGTAGAGGCAATGTCTTTCCAGTGGTTCATGGGCTCGTTATTAAAATCGGCCCAGTTAAATTGATAGTCGGGGTTAAACTTACCGTCTAGCCCAGGGTTAGCAAAGTATTTGGCCTCGTTGGGCTCCATGGCCACAAACACTTGGATGAGCGAAAACAGGCCGCTAAATACGCCCTCTTTGCTGTACTTTTCTATTTGGTTTACGGCTTGGCTAACCGGTATGCCGCTGCGCTTTAGCTCTACATGGATTACTGGCATACCATTAATCAGTAGCAGCACATCGCCGCGTCGGTCGTTACGCAAGGGGCTGCCTCGTTCAAATTTGGGCTGCTGCACAATTTGGTAACGGCTTTGGCCGGCGGCAATTTCTTGGCGATCGTATATTTTTAAGCTGACTTCTTTGCCCATATGCAAGCTATCGGCTGGGTTATCGCGCTTAATGGCTACTGTTTTACCGTTAATTAAGCCGTTGAGCTTGAGCGGAGTTTTAAGTTCTTTTATTTGCTCAATAATTTGCTGCATTTCAGTCGAGGTAAGCGGAACATCGTTTAAGCGATCCCGCTGGCGATTGTTTTCAAACAAAATGTTTGCCCAGTTTTGCAGCAAATCGGCTTCAGTTTTGTTTTTGAGTATCTCCGGCTCCCAACCTTTGTTGGTGAGAACCTCAATAAAGGCCTGCTCAAATTGCGCTTCAGTTTTAAAGGTGATCATGATGGCGCTCCCTGTTAGACAAACATTTTACTTAAGCAGGCCTGCTTGATGTTGTTAAGTTTGATTATTTGTTGTTGGTGTTGGTTGATCAGCGCGTCGAGTTTTTGGAAGTAGTTGCCGATGGCCGTTTGTTCTTCATTAGTAGGAATAGTTATGGTCAGGTTTTTAACAATATCGGAGTTAAGGTTAACTTGGCTTCCTGGTTGGCCAAATTGTTGCCACTTTGTTTCAAAGGATTTTAACCATTGATACATAAACTCAAGCTCAAAAAGTGGCTTTTTGAATATGAGGAAACCATCGTGAACCCCAGTTTCAACATAGTTAACTACAGGTTTACCAACGCTCGCGGCTATGCTTAACAGCAGATGTTTCTCATGCAATACACGAGTTTTTTCTTGGCCAAGCTTTGAAATTCTCTGCTCTAAATAGTGAATTCTGCCATCTTGCTCGGTCACATCTCTAATACGTAACCAACCAACACTTGATTGACTATCGAACCATTTAGGATCTTCAATCGGGCGAGGGCTTGCGCCGCGAACAATTTCAGCTAATTCACCTAACTCCTTCTCCTCCCACTCCCCACTAAACCCTTTAAAGCGGATTTCTGGCATGGTTTCGCCTTGTTTGGGAAACATTTTTTCCAGCATGGCTTTTTTAATGCTGCTGAGTTTGTCATGCTTTTGTTGATGTTGGTTGATCAGCGCGTCAAGCTTTTGGAAGTAGTTGCCGATGGTAGTTTGTTCTATATATTCAGTCGGTAAAATCAGGTCTAAATCTGCCAGGTCTGAATTTCTTATATGAACAACAGATTTTCCTTGCGCCTTAGAAGATAGCTTCTTTTTTAAACGGCCATTAGATATTGCTAAAGCGAGAAAGGTTGAGTGAATCTTTTTGTTAGGTAATAAAATGTTCAGATCACCACCAAGTATAACATTCGGCTCACTAACAACTGACGCCCTTGATATATCATCAGGTGATTCACCTGAAGCAGGAACGATAACTTCTCCGCCAATGCTTTTAATAGACGTATCTTTTTCAGTTACAAATGTGTCAACGCTAGAAATGACTGTTTGATACTTCGTATAAAGTCGGCCATATAAAATGATGGGCGTTCCACTCGTAACTAAATCACCTTTTGAATAACCTTGCCCTTTGGTGAATTTTGCGTTTTCTCCTAAAGTCAGGTAATTCCACCCCCCACTAAACCCTTTAAACCTAATCTCCGGTAACATATTGTCCATATTCATCTTATTCACCCTTCAATAAGTTGGTGAGTTCAGCCAAGCCCTGCATATCAAAATTATTCCCGGTGAGTTCGCTCATCATCTCCGCCAGTTCTTGCTCGGTGGTTTTAATCTCATGGGCCACCTGCGAATAGGTGACGGCGTATTTATCAGCAAGGGCTTGCACTTGGCTAGTCAGTTGGCTAATCACGGCGTTTGGCATGGTGGCGAGTTCTGTGCTTAATGGTGCAATCCATTTAAGGTGCAGCAGGTTGTTCACCTGTTCATCGGTTAATTCTTCGATGGTTGTTTTGGTTTTTGAGTGCAGGGCCGCGGCCGCATCTTTGACCGTTTTTTTCAGGGTTTTTTCTTCATCAATTAATTTACTTGCGCGAATGATTTTGGCTTCATAGCTTTCTTCTGCGAATTTAACTTTGTTGTCTTTTTGTTCTTTCAAGAAAGCCTTGGCGGCTTTGCCGACTTCGGCATTGGCAAAACCGTCTTTGCTTTCTTTGACCGTATCTTGTTCTTTTTCTTCTTCGGTGAGAGATTCTAAAATTTCTTCCAGCGCGCTAGCGATTTCTGCTAGGAGGGTTTCTTTATCTGCCAAAGCTTTTAAGTCATGACTTAAATAAGTTTGTTGCACTAAATCAAAGGGCAGTATGTGACCTTTCCAGCCGTCTTGTACTTCGGTGTCTTTACCGTCTTTCTTCTTGATGATGATATTCGGGTCAACTTGTTTGGTGGCGGCAAAGCCTTCGGTTTGCATCATCTCTAAATCAGCGCTAATGACTTGCCATTGGTTATTTAGAAATTGGTAAGCTTGGTATTTATCGATTAAGGCAATCGGGGCTAAACGAGCGAATAGCTCAGCACTTAATGCAGCCTCTTGTTGGTTACGCTGTACGCTTTGCCAGTTTTGTATTAGCTGGGTGTTTAGCTGTTCATCAAAGCCATCGAAGGCTTGGCTGTAGGCGCTGATAAACGCTAATACTTGCTGGTGCGCGCTAATGCTGGCGTTAACCTCTTTCTTGGCAATGGCCAGCTCACAGTAAGCGGCGGATTTTGGCGTAAACAGGGCACCGTGCAATTGCGGGAAGGCTTGCCAAAAATGGTGCAGTTCGGCAATTTCGCCGTTGGGAATGCCGCCGAGCATGGTGGCGTGTAAATCCCAGCTTGGTGCTGGCGCAGAGGAATCGACATAGCGCGGTATGTTGAGATTGTAGCCATTGTCGCGCAGGGTCTGTTTACTTACCAGCTGTGAGAATTTATCGATACTTTCACGGTTAATCACCGCATCAGTAATGCGCTTGATATCACTGGCTTGCAGTTTGTTATTTTTGCCTTCTTTCATAAAATGCTTAGAGGCATCGACCACCAACACATCGGTGTTTTGGCGTTTTTGCTTGAGTATCAAAATTACCGTGGGAATGCTGGTGCCAAAAAAGATATTGGCCGGTAAACCGATAACAGTATCAATGTGATTCTGTTCAATAAGTTGCTTACGAATTTCACCTTCTTCACCGCCACGGAACAAGACACCATGAGGGAGTACGATGGCCATAATGCCATCGGGTTTTAGGTGGTAGAGATCGTGCAGTAAAAAAGCAAAATCGGCTTTGGTTTTAGGTGCTAGGCCAAAACGTGAATAGCGCGGATCGCTGTCTTTAAAGCTAGGATCCCAGTTTTGCGAGTAGGGCGGGTTGGACACCACGGCATCCACATACAAGGCGTAGTAGGAATCTTGCGGATCGCTTTCATCAAAATACGGCCAATCCTCTTCCAAGGTATCGCCATTGCGGGTTTTAATGTTGCTGGCTTTAATACCGCGCATGATGAGGTTCATACGGGTAAGGTTGTAGGTATTAGCTTTTAACTCTTGAGCGTAATAGGTGATGCTGTCTTTGTTTTTAGCGTATTTCTCGAATGCTTCACCGATATTGATCAGCAATGAACCTGAGCCAGAAGTCGGGTCGTAAATTTTGATGGTATCTTTGTGTTTTAACTCATGGGCGATGATGTTTGACATCAGTACTGAAACTTCATGAGGCGTGTAAAACTCACCGGCTTTTTTACCTGCGTTGGCGGCAAATTTTTCAATCAGGTATTCGTAAATGTAGCCCAGTACGTCATACCCTTGATTGCTATTCATCGGGATGCTTTTGATCAGGTGCAGTAAGTCGCTGATGGCTTTAGTGCGTTTGCCTGCGCTTTCACCCAGTTTGCTTAAACCGGTTTCTAAAGTGGTAAAAATGCCTTCAAACAGCTTTTTGTAAGTGGGTGAAATCAAACGGCTAAAGGCAGAGAGCGCATCACGTACGTTTGATTCATCAAATTCGGATTTTGGATCAACCCATGTCGAAAACAGATTATCGTAGGCAATAAAGTAGCCCAGGCTGTCTTGCACGAATTTAACGGTGTCAGCGTCTTCTTCATTGAGGGATTTGATATCTTCAGAGGTCATCCCCTGTTTGGTGACAAACTGCACCAGCTGGTCGCTTAGGTACTTGTAGAAGATAAAGCCGAGTATGTAGTCTTTGTATTCGTTAGCTTCAATTTTAGAACGCATCTGGTTGGCAGATTCCCAGATTTTTGCCGCAAGCTGTTGTTTATTCACAATGAGTCCTGTTAAAAGCAATTCTTTTTTGGAAAGGGCTATTTTAAGGTTTTGATTGTACGTTTGATAAGAGCTTCTTGCTAGCGAACAGCAGATTGCTCTTACCTATGCGGTTTTCGCCCAGCAAAACAATGTTACCACTCAGTGGAATGTCTACTGTCTCGAAATTTCGGAAGTTGGCTATCCTTAAATTAGACAGATGCACCATTATCCTTTTTTTCAGCAAGTAAGGTACTCGTGCAATTTCTCTTCACACTATTGCTAGCGCCTAGTTCAGGACGCATTGTTGAACAGTCCTGATAAGTTCCCGGCTGGCACATGGTGAATTATTTGGGCTGGCGCTTTTAGCACATACACATTTCAGTTACGTCTTACAGCTTAACCAAGAGCAGACCGGTACTATAAACCTTATCAAATGCCGAATTGCCCATCACTGCTCAGACTCTAGCCCCCGCAGAAAACGATATTTATTATTTTTTTATTACTGCTTCCGCGCCGCTATCCACCTTGGTGGTATGAGCTTCACACCATTACGCCAGCGTTCTGAGACCACGATCTGGAACCCGTCATCCTTGAGGTCAGTATGATCCATGACGATTATGTGTAAATCAGGCGTAAGTGTTTGTGCTGTGTGGCTTATAAGGCTAAACAACTGGTTTACAGCGTTTATCCACTTGGTACCTGTATATTGCCTCCTCGGCATCAGGATACTCAACGGGCGATTAAGTATTTATTGATATTATTCTGGTAGACTTGTGTGTCAACGATAATCTGGACCGTAAGTTAGTCATGTAGCTGTTGGAGTTGCGAACTTCTGCTTCTCGCTCATAGCAGACCATAGAACTATCTATGCGTTTTTCGGCGATAAACCTCTGCCTACATAAATGCTCTTATACAGAGTCACAGATTATTTTTACCTTACTAGTGTATGGTTTACGCTAGTTAAAATTGATCCCCAGAACAAATGGGTAAATGGGTAAATGGGTAAAACCAGGCTTATCCGCCATGTAGATAGGTGCACAGGTTGGTTTTTTAGGTTGCAGGGATAGCGAATCTTCATTTTCAACATTATGTGGTGAACCTTGTTTTTTCGCCGATAAAGTCGACTTCTTTCGCTGGATTTTCTTGGTTACCGTTGCAGTGGATACAGCATTAGATGTCTGTAGATTCGGCTCGGCGCTGTAGCCCGAACAGAATCGTTTTGACTGACTTAAACTTCCGTCATTACAGACAAATGCACCGCCCGATGTACAATGAGATATACCCCCTTTGGAGCCGGAGCAGGGTTGTCGCCCACGAGCAGCATCAGTTGTTTGTGTAGTGAGTAATAAACTGATAACTAACAAAGGAATTATGCTTTTCATTCTGTAATCATCATTTTTAAGTATATTACCCATATTTTTCAATGGGCATAAATAGCATGATGGTGTGAGTTTTTTTGCAGTATAATAGCGCTTAAGCTATCAGTGATAGCCGACTTTCCATCTACTATAAATACATACCTATCTCTTCTTCAATTCCACGTTCGATGATGAATCGAGTTATAATGCCCATAACAAAAAATGAAATGAACCCCCCAATAATGAGCCAGATATAGATGCTGTCTAGGTTGGCGTTGTTATTGTTGGCTATATATCCTACCTCGAAAATAAGCCCCATAAGAGGTAAATAGGCCACACTGCTGCATAGGACTGAATCAAGTATTGGGCTGTGATTTTCAGGCGTAAAGGTTTCCTTTGGCGGACGAATCGATAACAAGCCAAGCTGAAAATTATCTGCTTTGGTGCCAGATACGAGTTGGCTACCTTGTCCGTAGCGCGCGGCGTCTGCGGCCAGAGCCGATGCTAGCCAAATTTGTCCATCAGAGTGGTCGCCTAGGCTAAAGTTGACATCATGGCGGTTTTGTCCTGATGCACTGTTCTCGATACAATCCAATGCCGCATATAAACCGTATTTTTCCTGCTTATCTAAGCCGCTGTGCCATAAGTGTTGTCCTATTCCATCTGCAATATGCTCGACAGCGAGATAGGTACGGCTATCTTCAGCCAGTTTATAGGCTGAGCTCTCTAGAGTACGAAACCAATAGAGAGGCGTTTCACTGGGCTTTTGTACGGAATAAAACCCTTTGTTATGTGCATCAGGGTGTGTAAAAAGGAATGCCTGCGCATTTTCATAAAAGGACGTTTTATCTTCGGTGTGAAGGTCAACAATGATCAAAAGTCGGCGCTCAGAGAATGGCGTATCTATCCATGTATTTAATAGCGCAAGGTCAGGGCACTCTGCCAGCCAATGGATCTTATGTTTCTCTATGGTTGGAATTGATAGCTCTTTGAGTACTGTTTTTAATTCATCAACGCTATCCTCACTTCCGCCATGAACATAAAGCCATAGGCTCAAGTCGCTGCCTTGGAACGAGAGCGTTTTCTCAAGCGGTTTCAGTATTGATGTGAGAATTAGCTGTAGTCTCGTTGACTCAAATTGCTCGCCACTGTCATTATCGATTTCAAGTGGCGTGGCCGGTGCGGTAGGGAATTCACCTTCTAGGCGCAGTATTTTTAAAGCAAGATCGTCAAGAGAAGACAGTGAAGCATGTTCATGGAGTAGGAGATGGCTCCGTCCCCAATATTTCCATCGTTGTTTCAGGCAGCCATAGAGGTAATTCCGTGTATGCCATGCGAAGTTTTCCGAGACTTTGACGAAGAGAACGATTCCTGCGATGAGAAAACCCACTGATGCGGGAAGTAAGAATGCTCGATGGATGAAACTGTTATCAACAAGTTTTCCTGTTGGCCAATTGAGTAGGGTAGCCACAAAAAAAATAATAACGAGGGCAATAAATATCAGAGAAACCACCAGCCAAGGATAGCGCGTTGGCCTAGGCATGGGGTTGGCGGGGGGAATATTCCAGCGCATTATTCCACTCCTGCATTGGGTAAGGTTGTGTTTATGGAGCACCCACATTGAGCTTTACACCCGTCAACGACCACCCCTTTACCATTTATCATCCAAGTTGGATGACATTGCGCCGCTGTTTTTTGTCCATGTAGCGAACAACTCACCATGTCCCCGAGTAACATCACATTTTTTCCCATAAAGTCTGGCCCGGATGCACTGATCACTGTTCCGCCATTGCTGAGTGGATCACCCAAGCGAATAACACCTTTCATTCATTAACCTTTATTGAAGGAGTATTAATTAAATAATTAGCTGTCTGTATTCAGGCTATTCATTCGCTATAACTTATTTTTTAGTGAGTCCATATACACCAAAATCAACGCCATATTGCACTGGGCGAAGGTTTTTGAGTTTTAATATGTAATCCGTATTGATAACTTTCTCGAAATCTCTCGAGTCAAACGTAATATGATAAATACTCCCCTTTTCCCATGGTGATATTGTTCCAAATCCATCAATGTCTAGAGTACAGAATGTGGATTGTTCTTTATTAGAACGTTTCACCGACGCTGATTGCGTTATTGGTGGGTCATAGGGAGTTTCAATCGTAAAGAGATACGTTGAGGAGGTCGTTTTTTCAACGTAGAAACGTGATTTTCCGCCTTCAACTTTATAGGTTCCTGAAAAATCTGGGCATTCAGACGTAGTTTCAGTTTCTGATGTGTTTGCTGAAGTCGTGGTTGACGCTTTTTGTAATGCATCATGCTGGCTATTTCCGCATCCTGCAAAAAGCATTACCGTAGCCATAAGTGTTAGTAATCTAATATTTCCATTCATTCTGTTTTACTCCTTATCTGGATCGCATTGCATATGATCCCAACCGGTATAGTTTTTTACCTCAGGGACTTTGGTGGGTAGCCCTTGCCATTCGGCTTTTTCTTCATTCGTCTGGCCTTTCAGCGTGCTCAGTTCAATGTATGACATTCCCCATTTTTGTCCTGGTGAGTGGGGATCGATCCGTCCTGTGCCTATTTTGCCATCGTAGGTGAAGGTGTAATCGATACCCGGACCTCCAGGGAGGACTCTTGGGTCATCGAAGGGTTTAGAACTGAGATAGAGGTGGCCTTGTTTGGTGAGTAAAAAACCTTGGTCATTCACCACGGTGAAAGACACCACGTTTTCACGATCGGGACTGGTTCCTCCTCCGGACTCAACGCCATAGGGGACCGAGGCGTAGGTAATCGCACGCCATGTTTTCCCATAGTCTTTAGAAACAGCAAATCCATCAGCTTCCCATGAGGTCAGGGCGATATAACGTTCCGAGGGATGTATAAACTTACCGGCAAATGCTCGATAAAATTGACTATAGGGCTCAGAGCGAATACCTCGTTTTGTATCAACATAATAGACAGCACCTTGACAGTTATAGCCTTTAAGTTCCAGATAGCGATGGTCATCAAAACGGTAAATAACCTGCGTTGGAATTTCACTTTTTTTGCCTGACAGCCCGCCGTTAATACTGTCGAGAGCAGAACGCCTATCAGAGCGATATTGGTGTTCATTAGGCATCCTCGCCGTATTGATAAGGAACTTCGCCATAGCCTGCGGGTTTAGGCATATCCCATTGCAGCCGAGCTACCTCTTTATTCTCAATTTCAGGGTATCGAGCAGGAATAACTTTACTGGCATTGTAAAATGCATTCACGACACCAAATTCACCAGTGGGTAAAATTTCGTCTGCTTTGCTCATAAACACTTTTGTAACACCAAATGGTAATATCCCTGTTTGATAATACTTTTTAGCCGGTATATTGGGGTTGTTCTTATTTCGCCAATCCGCGCGCCATAGCAGGCTGTTCCAAAACTGCCCGCCCTGCAATTCAAACGCCAGACATTGTCCGATGGCTAAATCGTAGGCCATCGCCAATTTAGGCACCTCGGGGTTGGCGACAATGGAAGAGTGCTGGCTGTAGGTGATCGGATCGCTTTTTCGCCATTCATCCTCAAGCTGCCGTTTGGTTTTTTCACAGCGTAGCTCCAGCATTTTATTCGCGTCGTTAGTGCCCACTACACGCCCACTGATCACCGGCGTTAGCTGATCAACACTCACTACGGCCAGTTCACTGGGGGTAAGTACATGTCCGATAGTTTGATAACGCAGGCTGTAAGGTAAATTCACCACTTTAGGCGGGGCCGCGCGTTTTAGCGCATTGGCGCGGGCGGAATAGGATATATTCTCGTCCTGACTGCCCTTTTCGATGCTGTGTTGATACTTTTTATTTACCTTCTCGTCGTTATATTGGCCTTGTAAGCTGAAGGTGAATACCTTTGGCAAAGCCTCGCCGTTGGGGGTGACATCGGAATAGCTGTAGGGCTGGTTAGTTTTGCCGGAATAAGCGTAGTCACCGCTGCCAGCGGGTGGTTTTCTGAACGGCGTGGACGCTGGCGCTCCCCCAACCGGATAATTTTGATAAAACACCCGCTGGCGCAGATTCGGAATGCTGTTTGCTATTGCATCAGGAATGCCTCGCCAGCCAAAGCCTTGCACGCTTCTGAGAGATACGGTGCCATCGTTTGGGCAAAAGTAGTTGTAAACCTTGCCAAAGTTATTTCGGCTGTAGCAAGGATCGGTATCCCAATGAGATTCTCGCGGTAAACACACACGGTCTTTTAATCTTTGGGTATCGGCAGCCGAGTGTTGCCCATCGACACTGGCGTGCGGGTTGGTCGCCATCAGCTGGCAGAAGTGCTTGAATGTCTCCTGACGTGCTTTGTCTGTTTGGTGATGGCCATCTTGCACGCCTTCCATCACCGTATTGGCTAGCGCGTAGGGAGAGTGGTTGAGGATCACGCAGTCGGCGGGATCGGCACCTTCCTGTTTAACCAACATATTGGCCAGCATGGTGATCAGCGTGCCTTGACTGTGTGCCACGATATTAATCGTATCGTGCTCGGTGGGCTTATTTTGTCTAATCGTCAGTATCAAATCAGCTAGTCGCTGAGCGGCAAAGAACTGGTAGATACGATGGGGATTGTCATAGATGGGATGCGTAAAATCACCGTCGTTTATCCAGTTGGTCCTCGACATAAAGCCAATGGCCGCCATGACCACCCCTCCGGCACCGGGCCCAAGCATATCGGGTAATGACGTGGTGGCATTAGCAAACGTGCCGCCGCCTTTCGCCGCGGTGGAGTCCAGCACATTACCAAAACAGTCATTAGCGAATCGGCTGTTATTGTCGTTACCGTATTTTTTTAATTTATCAGGATTATTTTCCTGATAAGCATCATACGGCAGCGGGGTCTCTGCGCTGTTCTTGCTCTTTTTCATCGCCGCACGATATTCGCGTTGGTCAGCTTCCCATGTCGCGTGATCGACCGGTTTGTACCCCCAATAAAATGGGATCACCGGTGAACGGCCCGGACCACAAACGCGCATTTGCGGCGTCTCCTCCTCAAGGGCGTAATCCTTCCACTCATGCGGATACAAATCGTCTCTGCCCAACCGCTGGTTGAGGCCCGCAATCATACCGGACTCTTGGTTTTGGTACGCCTCGCCCACGTCATTTACGCCATGCACCAGAATAACGATACAGGGCATCGGGCGTTTGAGACCGACATAGCAGGTGGTCATTGCGCCACCGGTTTTAGCATCTACCCCAAGTTCATTTTTGGCCACGATAGTGGGATTGTAAGGACTGGGTTTGCTATTTTTTGACGACGGGGTATTCATGCGGTTTCTCCATGGAGCAGTTCCATTGTCACCTGTTCTAAGTCAGTCATGTCGAGTAGAGGAGAGCATCCTTGAGCATCCGTGATCCCCTCCACGGCTTCACCGTTGGATTTCGTTAAGCGGAACTTCTGGTGGGCAATCACCTGTTTAGGATCGCCATCGGCATGTAAAGCAAAACGACGGGCGAACGTCCCTGATTCAAAGGCGGGAACCATGGTTTTGACACTTTCACCATCTTGGTACACGAGCACCGGCGCTTTTTGTGAAATCTTGGTGGGCGAGAATATCTCTACAGAACCATCCGTATTCACGCGTAATCCACCGCCGCCGCATACCAGCTGTAGACCTTTTTTGGCACTCAAAACCATCTGCCCATTAACACTGGTCATACTAAACTGTTGGTCAGCAAGAATGCCGATGGCCCCTTTTTGCGCCTGCATCGTGACATCGCCGGAAGCGGCAATAAGCTTAATGCCTAATTTGCGCGCAAAGGCTGAGATCCCTTGCCCTACGGCCACGGATAGATTTTTGAGGATGTTAATGCTGCTGCTGTTCCCTGCGGTTAACACCATATCTTCGCCCGCCGAAAGCTGGAGAGAAGCGGGGGTCACCTGTGCTATCCCCGCATCGGCGTAGTGCAACATCCCCGGTTGAGAGAGACCATTGAGTGCTTGTTGCAGCTGTTGCTGTTTGGTGGCATCAACCGGCGTTGCCTGTGCGATACTGGCGCTCTGCTGCAAAGTTTTTGCCAGCGTTAGCGCCTGCTCGAGCTGGCGTATGGTCGCAGACATATCCAGTTGCTTACCTTGGGCGCGAGTTTGAGGCTCTGTGGTAACTAAGATCCCTTCGGCGGCGCGCAGCGTTCCCTTTTTATCGGTTCTGACCTCAAACCCTTCTCCTCGCAGCGCATGCTCCGCGTTGACTAAATGCCCCATATTGAGCTGGGTTTTCCCCAGCTCGGTGGCGACCTTGATATGCTCTTCTCCGCGCTTATCCTCAAGGCGAATTTTGTTATTTGCGGGGGTACGGATGACATTGCGCGTATTATTTCGATGAGTAACCACATCAGGGTTGTGCTCATCGTGCATGGCGTAGGCAATGTAGGGGCGTTCTGGATCGCCGCCTTCAAAGGCAATGCCCACTTCCGTATTGTCTAATAGCGGAAAGTGATGACCGTAGGTATCACCGGCATAAGGGCGAGCCAGACGAACCAACATACTTTCGTGGCCCTTTTCTTCATCCTGTCGGTCAAAATCAAATTTAACCCAGTAACGTCCTTTCGCATCGAGATGCGCATAGCGATCGTTTGCCGTTAATGATGACACGCGTGCAGGAACGGTACCGCTGATGCAAGGTCGGGGAAGTCGCTCTGGACGGAAACAGATGTCTTCGCTGTAGGGAATACCGCTGAGTTCAACACAATATGCATTTTTTCGGGACGCTTTAGCGACCATGGTGGTCACAATAAATCCTGATGCAAAGGCCTCAGGGATGTCTCCGGCAATCGTTAATTCCATCCCTGGCGTGATATCCGGGCTATCAGCCGTTGCTGAAAGTTGAGTCTGTTGGTTGAGTAAATATTCATGGCGAATACGGGCATAGAACCAGGTTGTTTCTGCATCTTGATCTTGCTGCCACCGATCGCCGGGGGCATGGTGAATATCGGTGTAGTGGTATTCACTGCCGTAGGTTGTCGTGTCTTGACGCGCAATATCTGCCTGTGTTTCCAGCGTTTGCGCGCCACCCAGTCGGTAATCATAATTTCTGACGACGACTTCAGCCGGTACAATACAATGACGCGCTTTTAAACTGTGAACCGCGTAGCTGTTACTCGATAAGCCACTCGTATCGATGTGGTTGATTTTATGATCGAAGATATAGCGCTGCTGGCTATCCGCGAAGACCATCACAATGATAAACGCGTGTTCAGGGTGAGCCTCAAAGCGGAACCAAATACCGACCTCGGAGAGCAGGCGTCGAATAAACTGCAGGTCGGTTTCGCCCCACTGGGTAATCATTTCCCGATGCGGGTAGCGACATGACAGGTTATCAAAATCAATTTCATACCCTTCAAAATTATGGCTTTTGAGGATTTGTTTCACTAACTCTGGAACGGTTGTATCGAGATAAATCGCGTGGCGCCGTGTTCTTTCCAACAGCGCTAAAGGGTGTGAGAGTTCAACCTCATAAAGTGACTCATCAGCCGAGGTGCTAATGCGCTCAAAAGCCGTGAAAACACCTTCAATTCGCCGTGTCTCCAGCCACTTTTCACTGCTTTCAAGATAGCTCGACCATGCGGTATTCGGCGCACGCATCAACAATGTGGCCTGTTGATTTAGGATATCTTTGGGTGATATGTCTTTTATGGGGGAGGTAAATCGGATGGTATAGCGATAGGGCGTACTGAGTGCTTCATGACCGATGAATGACTCAACATCAGTCATCACATTGCTATGTAATATCTCAAGCAAATAACGGTTTAGCGTTGCTTCGGGGGAATGGCTGGCCAAAATAAATCTCCTTATTTAATGCCAATACCGCTCCGCGATAAGCTAACGTTGATGTCGGATCGGTTAACGTTCCTTATATAAACGATTAGCCTTACTAATGAAAGGGGTTAAGTCTGAAAGTGAGGGTAAAACGTACCAACTTGTGATCCCTGATAATAAGACTGCTTTATTGACTGTCCTTAAGACCTTTCTTGGCTGTTTGGGAAGAGGGCACTTTCTGCTGTAGAACACGGAAAGGGTAATTAAAAATCAGGGTGTATCTGAGGATGAAATATAAAAAAATATCTTAAATTTGAAATAAAAGGAGGATGACGAGGGTGGATTCAATAGCAAGATGGGGACTCGTAAAAGAGAGATGTTTTATAATGCTAAACGCCGCCACAGTGCCTGTGAGGATCAGCCGCCTGCAGTTTATGAAAGAGCCTGGTTCATGAGGCACGGAACTGTCTAGGAAACTAGGGGCTATTCACACGTCGCATATCCCTACAGCTGCCGGATAATACTCACAGCAGTTAATCCATACAATAACCCTGTGTTATTTTCAGACAAATTTTCTCTCCGCAGGCTGTTTGGCATATTCATAGTTTTTGTTCAGCAATAGAGAACCCGACGGTTAAGCCTACGCAACATGAACGTCATGCAAACTCATTTCTTTCATATTCCACGAATGCATGCCGATTTCATCAAGTTTGGCATTCTACTCTCAAGTACCAATGCCCATTACACTCGCTATAACATGGATGAGATTACAGTTTGTCTATTAACGCGTTGAACTGGTGGAAATCTCAAGCCGCTATCCTGCCAGGAATTTCAGGTTCTGCCAGACGGTGCTGGGAAGACGCTTACCGTTGCCTGCTTTTAGGTACATCTGCAACATCGACGAGAGTATGCTCTTCGAGCATGAGGCAAAATGGAATGTGATTTATTAGTGCCATCTACAGCAATATCAGCAGTTGTCCATTCAGTGTAAATGTAAGGATATAGTCTAAACCGTCATTTTATCTTAACTAACTGTTTTAAATTAAAAAATTAACGCCACTTGCCACGGTCATTCGTAGATTGCCGATTAGATTATTCACCATCTTTCATTGCTGTGACTTCCAAAATTCACACTATTGGAAAAACAAAAACCATCAATGTCAGGAAACAATGTCAATCTCCTAATATCAAAGGTATTCTCCAGTATTTTTAGACACTTTGATTTCATTTCCGGTGTTATGGCGATTACTCTGACCAGGTTTTCATCTTTCCTGAAACTCAGGCTTCCTGATGTATCATAACTGACCCGGCTATAGAGAAATTGTGCACTTTGAGCAGCAATCCGTTTTGTTACAACAGGAGGTTGCCATAATCTTGGATCGTGATTGAAATCATCTTCATCTGTCGATAAGTCGCTTTCTCGTTTGAATACCTGATTATAAGATCGAGAGTCAGGTCGTCCTTCAAATCCATTAATCGCTGAATAATGTAGTCCAAATACAAGACCCGTTTTATCGCGCACTGAATCGCATGCAAACCACAATGCAACTAGGATATTTCTTGATACGTCGATCATTCTGGTTGCTGCACCATGGTGCTGAAGCTTTGCTAGCAACTCAAAATCACTTAATGTTCTGCCATTTTCGAAATGGTATCCTTGATGTTGACCATTGAGTAATAGCTCTCGCTCATAATCTCGCATTACATGTTCTCCTAATGGATAATCTCTATCCTTCATGAGGCGTCTGTATGCCGAGCTATGTATTGGCCATGCAATATCACCTTGCCCTCGCCACATATAAATATTTCGATCATTATTAATATCTAAAGTAGCCAAGTTTATTATTTCACTAAAATCCTCTGGTACTATAACAACTCCGAATAATTCCGTATCAGCGAGTTTCATCCAGCCCTCCGTGTTTTAATACCTTGTTGAATAGTTTATTAAGTTGCCTCACTTAACTGATTGTATAACCAGTAATCCATACAGTGCAGAAATATCTGATTTAGGACTTATTGACCAATTTTCGATAGTATAAAATAAGTCGTCAGGCGATTTTAAATCGCATGTACGAATATACTTTTCTACGTTAGGAAGTAAATGCTCAGTCAAATCAGCATTACTCTCAAACGTCCCTAGACATTGGCCTGAGCCAATTTCTTCTTTCAATAAGCGTAAGACCTCTGCCCGGATCTTTGACCATTTGTTTTCTCCTCCTTTACTAGAGGCTTTCTTATGGTTTATTTTCCTTTCCTGCTGCAAAGAGGCCTCATGCTTACAGGTAAACAGGCTTAAAGCATTCACAGCTTCAAACATTGCCCGGAAAAACTGAACTACCCATGTATCAGTATCACCATTGGAAAAATGTCGGGTGGCAAGGATATAAAAATAGCATGAGACTTCAAAGTAATCAGGGTACGGCACTGCTTCGTCGATAAGAAGTGAGTCCAGCTTATTTGAGATATCCTCTCGATTAATCTCTCCCTCAAATATAGTACGGAAGAAGGCATCGTATACCAGTGCCTTATCTATTTTTGCCAAGCTTTGCATATGCTCATCAAGGAACATACTCTGTAAACTTGTTGGTTCGGCTGGCGGGGCTGCATGAAGCACGTCAAGCCATACATCAAAAGCGTTTTTTAATTCGCCGATATATACCTGCTCCAGCGGTTCAAGAGAACTGAACATACTGTAAGCATACTTACCCAATGATGATGGCTCTTCCACATAGTACAGAGACATAAACCGTTGCCAGTAATAATTCCCCGGCGTATCGCCATGCACATCCACAAAACGTCTTGCCTTCCTGGATCTTCCCACCGAATTTCTCCTCATCATCACGACTAAACTTTCTCATCTTAATCTATGTTCTGTTGAACTCGTCGTCCGTTTCTATGTGATTGATCACATTAAGGCGGGTTTACAAAAATTCGACCAGAACACATCAATGTCAGACCCAATAAAAAAAACGAAAAATCAAGGCATCAAGTAAAATTTAAATATTTTTTTGCTGACGGTATCGTGGTGCGTTCAGACAGTCTGTAGATTTCTCTTCTGTTGGGAGCAGAGAGCTCCTGTCATCTACAGAGAGGAACCAACGATGACCAACCCTCCACAAACAGAATACCCGGTTTACACAGATCGGCATGAGAATATACAAATTGGAACACCACGGCTAGCAGACATTGAAGGGCGAGCCCAGTTTGCTATGGGTGCGAACATTTTGCTCAGTATGAAAGATATAACGGCCCACAGTAACCTTAGCGATAAGCATTTTTACTGCCTTATTAAGCGCGGGTTATTCCCCCGTCCACTGAAGTTAGGTCGTTCGAGCCGTTGGCGTAAGAGTGACTATGAAGCATGGTTAAATGAGCGTGATACCAATCGCATTTTAACCAGCAGATAACGTTATTCGCATTAAATAATAATATTACCGGAAGGAGTAAATAGTTGAACTGAATCTAAATATTCTATTTAACAAATAAACTATTTATACCGAATTATCATATTCATATCGTGAGGGATATCTACGTCGGTCATGTATGGACTGACGTATATTCTTTATGTAAAGGGAACAATAAAAATGCATTACCCAGAACCTTATAACGCGCAGTCTAAACAGTTGCCCACTTCCCAGCCTCAACGAAAACGGTCGCATTTTCCTGTGAAAAGCCTTCCTAAACTTATTCGAGAAGCGACTGAGATACTCCATGACTATACACAAATCCCCGTTGAACTGATTGTCAGCGTTTTTCTCACGGTGCTGTCGTTGGTCTGCCAGTATATTACCGCCGTCAAACTCCCACATAGTGGCGCAGCAAAACCCGTGTCACTCTACCTATTGACAGCCGCTGAGTCTGGCGAGGGGAAGTCATTTATTTTAAAATTGTTAATGAAGCCGGTACTTGAGTGTATATCCGGTATGAATGAAGAATATCAATCACGTCTAAGAGAGTACAAAGGCAAGCATCGCATTTGGAAAACGGGTCAGCAAGCGTTGGAGGCCGTTTTGAGACAGGCGATAAAGCACGGTTATGACGGCGAAAATGAAACACGGGTACTGGAAGAGTACTGTAGCAAGGAGCCACAGAAACCCGTTAAACCGAAGTTCATCTATGAAGACGTATCTTACAAAGCGCTAATACAGGGATTAAGCCTTCAGGCTGAAGCGGGGATCATTACGGATGAAGGCATTTCGTTCTTCAAAGGGATGCTGAAAAACCACCTTGCCTTGCTCAATAAAGGCTGGGATGGCGGAACGTACGATTTCCAACGCGCAGAGGGTGAGAGCTATGAGCTTGAACTTTGTTTAATGATCTCATTGATGATCCAACCTAGTGTGTTTCATAAATATCTTCATACCCATGGCGAAACAGCAAAATCCAGTGGATTTCTTGCTCGTTTTCTTATTACTCAGGTAGAGAGTAATATAGGAAATCGTACTCGGCAGGTTGATATTGAAGATCTGGAACACGTGTTGGCGCCGTTTCATGATTATCTGAAAGAATTATTGGAAATACTGAAAAAACGCTTCTATGGTAAAAATATTCCTAGAGAAGTTATCAACCTTTCGGAGGAGGCAAAAGAATTACTTCAGGCTAAGCGAACGGAACTGGAGAGAAAAATCATACCCGGAGGTGAGTTGGCTCACATCAGCGACTTTATTTCAAAGTTCTCTGATAATGCTGTCAGGATAGCAGCCATATGTCAAAATGTGATTATATTACCTACTAAGACGTTTCTTAGTAATGTGCTAGGGTATAACATTATCGATAAGCAATGTATGCAAGACGCATTAGATATCATGGATTGGTATACTGAGCAAGCCAGTGAGTTATTTTATCCGATGTCTGAACGTTGCCAGTTTGAGAGGGATGTTCTTGAACTTCACTCATGGATTGCAAATGCATTAATTCAAAAAATGGATCAACTCAATGAACCCATTAGGTTAAGTGACATTATGCAGAGAGGACCGAATCGTTTAAGAAAACGGGAAGTACTAGAGTCCATATTGGCTCAACTTATCCATCAGAAGAGTATATTTTTGTTCTGTGATGTAAGAGGTGGGCCGACGTATATTTTACCTAATAATAATATCATGGAAGTAATGCCTTGCAGACTCAATTATTTATTTCCTCATGGTGTTAAATCTAAGTCAGTCAGTGAGTTCATCCCTGTACAGGCTAGCGTTTTACTTCCTGCGGGGGTAATGCCGCATTACCCCGTATGATTGGGTTGTTGTAATATTGTTATCACTGTTGTGTTGAGTATAAGTTCATACTGTACCAAGCGATAAAATAACATAGCTCGTTTAGTGAGCCATTTAGGTTTATGGACATCTGGTATGTGCCGCAAAGTTGCTAATTTAGCAGTTTAGCGGCACTTTTCAACGTAAAGGAATGAGAGTTGCTCATATTTCACCCATTACTTGGTCATCATATCTATATCGTTAGCGCATCATAAATGTTAATAACATGGGCGAGTTTTAAATTATTAATATCTGTGGGGGGGGAGGTAAGAGGAATGCGGTCAAATACAGCGCACAGGTTCAATGAAAAGCAGTTTGGAAATACCTGAGTTTAATGGTCAAGAAGCTAGGTGTTCTCTACATCATTTAATACATTTAACACTATCTTATTAGTGATAAACACTCACTGTTATTCTTATCAATATATTACCAAGTAGATTAATAACGTCATGGCAAGATGTATACGCAGTCATTGTAATGGAACTATTTATCGATTCACCCCTGCGGGGAGAGAGAGGCTTTGTGAAAAGCATTATCAAACGCTCTGCCATCATCGGGAAAATAAGATATTGAGAGCCACCTATGTCTGTCTTTATTGCGGTGTATCTCTGGCAGATAGCCGAAACAGTAAATACTGTTGCGTGCTTCATCGCCAACTTGCTTCACGGAAGTTGTTAAATAACTTACTCTCCCACTCATACTGGTATCGTATTGAGGACATGGTTGCTCGCAGTCCGTTTAAATTGAACTCGTTGCTCCGTATTACTGATGTTGCTGACATTATTAAATTGCAGCAATACAAAGCGAAGCATCAGCGTAGTTACCTGTTGTCGATGAGTGGGGGAAGTAAGCCCATACCACTCTTTAAACTCGAATTGTGCCATCGTTATCCTGTCAGTAAAGGCGGCATGAATACAGCGACGAATATCCTGATAGGCCCTAGTCTAATTAACCGAATGATTGGACATCGTATTCCTGCTCAAGACCGCGGTTTTGCGGGTATTAAAGCCATGGGTAAGATGATCCTATTCAATGGCAGTTTGTATGATGGCCTGGTTGGGCGTTTTGGTTTACAGGAGGTTAATGAAGCATTGGGGGGAATTAAGCTGAATAGGTTTTATGGTAATGAACCTCGTCCAATGAGCTTCAAGGGAATGGATAAAGACCTGCCTTTGTTCACGTTGCTACTTGAAGAATTATATCGTTTGGAGCTCGATGAATGGAGGGCACTTTTTATGGCGTTAAAATGTCACTATGAACGCCTTTTGCCTTTCCTGCTGGAGCTGCTTGCCGCATTAAGTTTTTATGCCGTTTTAACGGGCGATAGGGATCGCTTTCTGGCTCGTTTACGCCGATTTAATGATTGGTTTTTGTCTGAACATTCATCGGCACTTCATCCTTTTAGACGAGGGGGAGTAGAACGCTTTGAACGGATCCTTGTTCTGATGCTTAACACGTACTTGTTTAAGTTTTTCGCTGTGGATACTCATGATCCAGATGCCATCATCGAGTTTTACAACCGATTCTTCTCGGTCCCCGTTATCGCTATGGGAAACCCTGGTGAAGTCCTCTGTTATTCCTGGTTCAGAGGGAAGCAGTATCCGTCTACTACTCTATGGCTGGAACTTCGCTCAACATACAACATGGAAGATCCGCTGTGTGTCGCTGAGGTTATGTGATGAGAACAGCCCTTTAGTCAATTCGCCAACGTAGAGCAGTTGATACATCGCCATAGACCCCTTCACATCGTTGATGTCGATCTCCTATGAGTGACCGACGTTAAGGCGAAATGAAATTACGCCGATGGGCACCGCTAACACGTAGCTATTAACCAAAGTCTTTGATTGCGAGAAGTAATCTAGCTTCATTATCAGGGTATACAGATAACTTATATATACCCTGAGTTTTTTATTTCCCAGTGGATTTGCTTGGTTTTAATGCCGGAGTATTACCGGGAGTATCTTTATTGTCACGTCGACGTTGATCAGGTTTTCCTGTCGATTTAGCAATTGGTTTAGGACCAGGTTTAAGACCCATAATAGTTATCCTTTAAAGGTTTAAGAGGGAAGCCCTCGATATCGATATATGGGGTGTCATGAAAATTCTCAATAGAAGTAGTCTGCCTTCTAATGACTATTTTTCTTGTGTGTGATCAATGTCTGCTTCTGGGAGGACACAATCAACGCCTCAGGGAACTCCAGAAAATCTCACGACCATATTACTCATGTGAATCGCCGATTGACTCTCTTCCGGCATCGCTTTTCACAGGAGTTATCTATGTATCATCCCCCTGAGTCTCAGCCATATCCCATCGATACGCTAGAGTCCAGCCTTACGCTATTACCGCAAAACAGTATTGAACACATTCTTGCTCACCTTAAGCAGACTATTCACTATAAGCCCGTGATTGGCATCATGGGGAGCTCAGGGGCAGGCAAAAGTAGCCTGTGTAATGCGTTATTTCAGCAACCTGTCTGCCTGACTCATGATTTAACCGCCTGCACACGTGTTCCCCAGCGTCTTGTATTCACTGTCGGTGAACGCAGTATGACGTTGGTTGATTTACCCGGTATCGGTGAAACACCGGAATATGATGAAGAGTATCAGGCCCTTTACCGCGAACTATTGGCTGAGCTTGACCTGATTATCTGGGTATTACGCGCTGATGACCGTGCGCGTTCAGTGGATATTGCCACACATCGTCGGTTGCTCGAATACGGTGCTGACTCGGCACGCTTTCTGTTTGTGCTCACGCAGGCTGACCGTATTTCGCCAGCCCATGAATGGGACGAAACACAGGCGGTGCCCTCACCCACACAGTTATTGTCGTTGGCGGTGGTCAGCGCGCAGGCCGCAAGCCTGTTTCCCTCCTCATTCCCGGTCATGGCGGTGTCGGCACATACCGGCTACAACCTACCGGCGTTTGTGGCGCTGATGGTACATGCGCTTCCCCCTCAGGCCAGCAGTGCGGTTTACCGTCAGCTAAAACCCGAAAACAAAACCAAGGAGGCGGAGGCTATGGTACGCCAAGCCTTTGGTGATATGGCCGGTATCGCATTCGATACGGTGATTTATCCCAGCCATTATCCTCTTGGTTGGGCAGTGGTGCTCCGGCGGCTACGTAGAAAGTTGGTTCGGTTCGCCATGCAACTGTGGGACCGTTACTTTGGTTGAGAACGAACAGGGTTGATACCTCTCCGCATTTTTTCGTCTTCCTATACTCCGTGCGCGAGTAAGAGTCCTCACGCTTTGTGTGCTATGGGTATCAGAAAATACTTTATCGATCTATAATAACGATCGATAACATAAAATCGATCGTTATTATCTATCAATGTGCCATTTGATAATGCGCCATTCATTGCTTTAACCAATCAAAAAAGTAAGGGCTTTTGGCGTGATTGTGGGCGTCTAAAAGCAGCAAAAAAGAAGACGGCTATCACGGTGGCTGGAATAGGCCGCTGATGCACGTCTTTCACACGTCATGACATTTCATCTACCCAACAGAAGGACACGCTATGAGGGAGGTACTGGTATGTGTGTAACCCGGGCGCTGACAATAAAAAGAGGTCGGCAGTTTTTAATGATAACCATCGGCATGGCTGCGCTGACCGGTTGTGGTTATTTTGCGGATAACTGGGAGGTGACAGGTAATAAGTGCCAGGCCCTCAGCAGTGAAGAAAACGCTACGGCGGTAGTAGCCCGTGAGAACGTCGTGTTTATGAACATGGAAAGTGGATGCGCCCCTCGCCTTGATGAGTTCGGCACGCGCTTTACAGATATTGATATCGATGGGCATCGCTATCCAGCGACCCTTTTGTGTAACCGTGCGACGAATAACCACACGTTTACTATCGTGGGGACACCGATGGGGCAAGGGGAGCAGAGTGCACAGGCGCTGTCAGTTAAAGCCATAAAAGCGTTCACGGGGTTTATGGGGGCTAAGGTGACGATTGAGGGCCAGTCCTCTCATTTCAGCAAAGGAAACTTTACCCAAGCCTGCCGGGCTTTTCTTCCTCATCGCACAGAACAACGCCCCACAGCCTCTGCTGTGGCTGACAATAAACCTTCACTGACCCTTGATGACCTCAATCAGCAGTATAAAGCATCACATCCGCCTGAGCCCGTGACGGCCAAGCCAACGACACGACCTGAACGTGTGCCCGGTGTAGCACCATTAGCGCCAGAGGCGGTGGCACTGACCGCTGATATCTATGCACAAGCGCTGGCAAGGGCAAAGTCCACGTGGCTGATTTCATACCCCAAAGGCAAAGCAGACGAACAGGTCTGGGAGCGCATACGCCAACCGGATAAAACCCTTAACGGCGAGGTCGTGCGCGTTATCCGCTATACCACGACACAACCCGATACGGGGGTGATTTCCGATGTGGATGTTGAGATTAGCCCAGACGGCAGCGTGGGTTATGCCCTCAGTAAGGATAGAGCTTCACCAACGCCATCCGTACCTTCATCAACACCCTCGACGCCGGTTCAGGTACCACCACCACCGTCGACAACGGCCTATCCCATTAACGCCTTCTGCACGCTCGATAATGGCAAGCACGTCAGTGTCTATGCCGCCGATGGTCAGGATTACCGTTATCGCTATACCGACAAGAATGACAAAACCGAACTTGAGCTTAAAGAGGGGCTGTTCGGCGTGAAAGCCTTCCACTATTACACCCAGCTGGGCGTGGGGGCGGCGCGTTATATTCGATTCAATAAGGGCGTATATGACTATGTATTGCTGAGTAAAGACACGGGGCATGTGGAGTTCTATGGGGTACAGGTCTATAAAAATGGCGACCTGATTTCATCACATGAGTGCACCACCCCCTTAAATCTGGATACGGCCTCTCTGTCCAGCGATAGCCATCTCGATAGTGAAAAGATGGGCGAGTATTTCACAACACATTAATCACACCACGTTCATTTATAACAAGGGAACCGTTTATGCACGCACGCACTATTTCAACATTAAAAGAAACACTGAAAACACCGACTTGGCATTTTGTCTTGCTGTCTGCCGCCACGTATGGGATTTACCCGCTGATGTGGTTGTATAAAAACCAGGATGCAATGATGGATGAGCTCGGGCAACGCTTCGCCTCACGCGTCCTGGTTATTTGGATGGCCGTTTGTGCCGGGGTCTCCATCCTCCTCCACCTGATGTTTCCTCTTCAGCTCAATGAGTATGGCTATGGCTATGCCTATGATGATACCGCTGCAACGATGTCAGGGATTGCCGGTCTGATTTCATTCGCCTGGTTTATTTTGATGGTGGTATGGGCGTTCAAAGCTCGGGCCGCCTTACAGCAGTACGCGCTGATGCAATTTCGCTTTGAGCTTAAGATGAATCCGGCATGGACCGTGCTGTTCCATGTTTTCTACATTAACTATTGCATTAACGCGATGCCGGACGCATTAGCAAAACACCACATTATCCACGGCAGGCCGCACCCCGGCCCAAATGACACTCAGGAACAACAACCTTCATCATTATCGCCGACGTCACAGCCACAACCACCGGAACAGCCCCAGTAATCTTTCGGCCCTCTGCTTCGCTGGCATGAGGGCGCTTATTCATCTCGTCGGAAAGCACCTATGAACGTGTTCTATAAAAGAAATGGTATTCGCCATGATAACGTCAGTGAAGACGATAGAGCGCAATGTGCATTCGGCAGGTATGGCGGAATGGCAACCGCGGACAAAACCTCAGGTAAACGCATATCACCAATAAGGATAATTGTATGAAAAAACTGAGCATGCTCATCGTCATCAGCGTATTGATGTCAGCCCCCGCGCTGGCCCAAGTGGATGCTGCAACCGTACAGACCGCCACGCAGACGGCGCAAAAAGCCTATGAAGCCGTGACCGGTAATGATGCGCGTGATGTTGACTGGTCCATGTTTGAAGTCATTCCGGGAATGAAAGACCCCGCGACGCCGGGGCATAAACTTCGTGTTCTGCAGTGGGAGGGATTTAACCCAGGCTATCGCACTTATGACCGTGTCCGCGTTCTGGTCAATGAGGGGGGAAGCACAGTCGGCGCTGAAGTCCTGTATATGGGCCGCTGATAGCTCATCGGTTGCCATCATCGGGCCCATATCTGCATATGAGGTATGGGCTTTTACTTTTATGTCCCAGAAACGGGCATTCGCCGGGCTCATCATCGCGATAGGCCCGGCGCCCCCGCCTCGGCAAATACCACCGCTACGCGAAGCCCCTGTTTCCTTTTTGGATGCGGGGGCTTTTTGCTTTTATACCGCTTAATAAGGAAACACATCATGCGATTAGCCAGCCGTTTTGGTGCGGTGAATCAAATCCGCCGCGACCGTCCGTTAACCCATGAAGAACTGATGCATTACGTTCCCAGTGTCTTTGGTGAGGACAAACACATCTCTCGAAGCGACAAGTACACGTTTATCCCGACTATTACCTTATTGGAGAATCTACAGCGTGAAGGGTTTGAGCCGTTCTTTGCCTGCCAATCCCGTGTACGTGACCCAAGCCGTCGCGAGCACACCAAGCATCTACTGCGCCTGCGTAAATCGGGGCAAATCACAGGCCAACAGGTCCCAGAAATCATTATCCTCAATTCGCACGGCGGCGAGTCGAGTTTTCAGCTTTTGCCAGGGTACTTCCGAAGCATCTGTACCAATTCACTGGTCTGCGGACAGTCGTTGGGTGAAATTAAAGTTCCACACCGTGGCAACGTGGTGGAAAAAGTCATTGAAGGCGCTTACGAGGTGCTGGGTGTCTTTGACCGTGTGGAGGAGAAGCGTGAAGCCATGCAGTCTCTGCTGTTACCCCCACCGGCGCAGCAGGCACTGGCGCATGCCGCACTAACCTACCGTTTTGGAGAAAAACATCAGCCGGTGACCGCATCGCAGGTGCTGACGCCACGACGGTATGAAGACAAGCAGAACGACCTATGGACCACATACCAGCGAATTCAGGAATCCCTCGTGAAAGGCGGGCTAAGCGGTCGCACCGCACAAGGCAAACGCACCCACACTCGTGCCATTAACGGCATCGATGGCGACGTTAAGTTAAACCGGGCGCTCTGGGTGATGGCCGAGAACATGATGGACCTATTACGCCAATAACCTGCATTCCTCCCATGGGATCTACCTACATCTATGTCTATTCCTTAATCCGTTTTTCATTCAACACATTCATGCTTAGAGGAAAAATCCAATGCCCCTCAATACCCCTCATTCATTACTGGCTGACAATACTACGCCGGCTCTGACGGCAACCCTCGTCCCGGACGAACTGCGTGGAAGCTTCTGGCCGCAACATTTCGGCTGCATACCGCAGTGGATCACCCTGGAACCGCGTATCTTTGGCTGGATGGACCGATTTTGCGCTGATTATTCCGGCGGTATCTGGCTGTTCTACACGCTAAGCAACGGCGGGGCGTTTATGGAGCCTGAGCCTGATGAAGACCGCGATGACGCGTGGACATTATTCAACGCCATGAACGGCAACCGCGCTGACATGGGGGCTGAGGCGGCGGGAATAGCTGCCTGTCTGATGACCTATAGCCACCATGCCTGCCGTACCGGGTGCGAGGCCATGACCGAGCACTATTACCGACTGCGGGACTATGCTCTCAGCCACCCTGAATGTCAGGCCATTATGCGTATCATCGATTGAGATAAGGTGCTATGGAACAACAACTCCCGCTGTTTGCCGCCACACTAGCACCATCAGAACAGAAAACCATCCGGAAAGCCTTAACCCTGCTGGAGCGCCAGTTACGCGAACCCGGCGCGTCATTTACCTCAACCACCGCCGCACGTGACTGGCTACGCCTACACATGGCTGGGCTCGAGCGAGAAGCTTTTGTCGTGCTATTCCTCGATAACCAGAACCGTCTCATTACCCACGAAACCCTCTTCACCGGCACTATCAACCATACCCAAATCCATCCCCGCGAAGTCGTGAAATCCAGCCTAAAGCATAATGCGGCGGCCATTATCGTGGCCCACAACCATCCTTCCCATGAAGCAGAACCCAGCCACGCTGACCGCCAGATAACAACACGGCTCAAGCAGGCACTGGACCTGGTCGAAATACGTCTACTTGACCATTGGGTTATCGGTGGGATGGCGGTTGTGTCATTCACGGAACGGGGATGGCTATAGTCAAAGGAGAAAGCGCTCATGAAAATTATCAGTAAACGTCAGGCGATGACGATATACCGCCAGCATCCAGAGTCTCGGTTGTTTCGCTTCTGTACCGGTAAATACAAATGGAGCGGCAGCATCTGCCACTATGCCGGTCAGAATGTTCTAGATATCAGCGGTGTGCTTGCCGTGTTCGCTGAACGCCGTCAGGACCACAACGGCCCGTATGTCGTATTACGCAGCGTCACGCTCAATTAACGTTAATCAGGGAGTCACCCTTGTCGAATAAAACACCGCCAGTAAACCATGATATTTCTGAGCTCTGGTGGGGACTTAGCCCCACCGTCACGCCGTGCTTTGGTGCCCGGCTGGTACAGGAAAGCGACCGACTCCATTACCTAGCTGACCGTGCCAGCATCACCGGTAAATTCAGCGACGCGGATTTACGCCACCTCGACCAGGCGTTTCCGGTATTGCTTAAACAGCTGGAATTAATGCTCAAAAGTAGTGAACTCAGTCCGCACCATCAGCACTGTGTCACGCTGTATGCGAAAGGGCTGACCTGCGAAGCAGATAGCTTAGGCAGTTGTGGTTATCTTTATATCGCGATTTACCCGACACCACCTCAAGCGCAGCCGGAGGCTAATATCCATGCCATACGCCTGTAAAATCAGCGAGGTCATTGAACGGCTGCAACAGCATCAGCACGATAATTTCGTATTATGTTCACTCTGGTATGAAGACGATGTGCGCAGTGTGGATGCATCTGCCACGGATGAAGAGGCTCGCGCCGCCTTACGCCATGCTGCCAGTCACCACGATGCTGAGCAGGGCATTAACTGGGACACGTTGGAGGCCGCACTTGATACCATCCGGCAGAGAGGTCATCCACAGAAAAGCCCTCTGACTCAACGACCGCATTTACGGTAATACGTCCCTTATCACTCACGCCTTCTTTATTTAACAGAGAGCATTTCATTGCAAACACAACCCCTATCCCCGATGCGGGCGGCACTGGCCTGCCCGTCACCTGTCGACATCTGGCAGACGCTACTCACGCATCTGCTTAATCAACACTATGGTCTGACACTCAACGATACGCCGTTTGGCAACGACGGTGTCATTCAGGAGCATATTGACGCCGGTATCTCACTGGGTGATGCGGTCAACGTGATTGTCGAAAAGTACGATTTGGTTCGCACCGATCGTCATGGCTTCAGTATGGAAGAGCAATCGCCACTTATCAGCAGCATCGATATTCTCCGTGCCCGCAAGGCCTGTGGACTCATGACACGCAACGGGTACAAAGCCGTTACCGATATCACCCACGGCAAGTTCAGCGGGGTAACACAATGATGCTGTCCCTGACTATAGAAGCCGATGCCGTCAATATACTGGCCCTCAACATGGGCCGAATAGTCGTAGACATTGATGGTATCGACCTGTCAGCCCTCATCAAGGCTATCAATTGCAACAGTGGTACATTGCTGCTGGCGAGTGAGCCAGCCCCTGTGGCGGCAAATCTTCAAAACCATGAGCCATTAACGCCTGAACAAGGACTTGAGATAGTTATCCGTTGGCTTGAAGACAATATTGACGCTGATTCAACGATTATCTTCGACAACGATGACGACCGTACTGACTCAGCGGCGCTGTTGCCGTGTATCGCGCGCGCTTTAGCCGATATTCGCCAACGTCAAATCATGAACGGTCAATGACTATTGCATTCATGGTTAATGGTTAACGCCCAACATCTAACGACTTGCAAACCTACCGCGTATTCCCCCCACATCGCTAACCGTGATGTGGGTCTTCCCGATAACGCAAAAGAACATAAGGTAAAAAATAATGGCCATTATTCGCACAGAAAAAGAAAACGGAGAGAACCACTTACCCGCCGGTTGGCTCAGCGGCTTCACCACGCTGTGTGGGGGGGCTGAAGCGTCCGATACCGCCTTCAGCGATGCCCATGAGGGCACGGTCACCTGCGAGGTCTGCTGTGATATCGCCAACGCGATATTTCGCTCGGTACAACGTGAAGAGGTGGAGCATGCCCTAGTTTCTAGCATCAAAGTCTCGCCACCGATGAGTATCGTCAACCCATTACGCGCTCCGCATCCGCTTGACGGTGTGCAACTGAGTTTGATCGTCACTGTCACAGCAGCAGCATTCGAAACGCTGACGACCTTGGGAACGGAAGGCGTCTTTTATCCCATCACCGCCAGCTCACCCGTGGCACAACATCTGATTATTGATTTAGGCATGATACGAGATTGCGCCCTGGATTTTGATAAGCCGCAGTTTACGGCATGGTGCCGTGAACATCTGCCGCTAACGTTTTCAGAGCTTAAGCCCATCGGCTATCTGTTTGTCGTCGGGGCCGATGATATATAGCCCAACACGACCTTAAATGTGGCGTCCAACGGCGAAGAAACTACCAATGCCAATCTCGTGGGATACGACATCAAAAAATCATTGTTACCGGCAATCGTCTTCCGTTCTTTCTCCCCATCATCCCCTATCGTTCCATACCTGTCAGGTTGCTTTTCTCTCTCGCCATGACTGCAAGGGAAGGGCATCCCGTCGGTATTGATTAGCTACGCATAAAAGGAAACTTGATATGACCACAAACACAACGGATAACGCGGAATGCTTAACCGACCATACCGATGTGATTTGTTCCACCAGCATTGAACGTACTGTGAATGGGCGTAACGCTGCGCTGAAACAAATTGAAGCGTTAATGCACCAGCTTAACGATATCTCGACACTGACCCGCAGTATCGGCGGAAAAACCGCCCTAGACTGGGCCATGAAGCAAGATTTTCGCTGCGGCTGCTGGCTGATGGAAAAACCAGCCACCGCGATGAAAGTCATCACCCGCAATCTCGATCGCGGTATATGGCAAGACCTGATGAAAAGGTCAGGCATGCTATCGATTATGGATGCTCAGGCGCGTGAGCAGTGGTACAACAGTTTGGAAAAAGAGGATATTCCGGCTGTTAGCGAAGCCAATATCTTGAGTACTTTCGAGCAACTGCATCACAGCAAAGGTGACGTGTTTGAAAGGGGTGTCATCAACGTGTTTAAGGGATTGTCATGGGATTATAAGACAAATAGCCCATGTCACTTTGGCAAGAAAATCATCGTGACGGGACTGGTCAAATGCGACAGGTGGGGATTTGGACTTAACTGGGGCTGGCAGCGCGACCGCTTGGCAGACCTTGAGCGTATGCTAATGTTACTCGACGGAAAGCCTATTCCCGATAATCGTGCCGACGTCACCCGACGCCTAGGCGATCACATTCATGAGAACAGACACAGCAACAGTTATGAGGATGAGATGTTTGTAATCAAGTATTTTCAGAAAGGCTCTGCGCATATTACTTTTAAGCGGCCAGAGCTGGTTGATAAATTAAATGATATCATCGCTAAACACTATCCAGAGATGTTAGCTAAGTCTCTTTGAAGCGGAGAGTTTCAGTTGCTTCCTGCTGGTAAAAATGGCTCTAAACTGAGAATATACACATTGCTCTAACTCATTGATTTTTAATAATAGCAAACTAAAAATTATTGAGTATACAAGTGAGTATATAAAACAGTTTTCAATAATTTAATATTCATGTAATTCAGTCTGTTAGATTGTTTTTGCGAGTCCGGCCTTCGCACCATTAGTATGAAAATTAAGTCACCTCAGGGTGGCTTTTTTTATGTCTAGAATTCAGCTCCTGTAAGGCTTTCCGCACTTTTTCACTCAATTTCAGTCAACCGGATTTAATCTACATCAACTTAATGATGTGGGTACAAATGCGGGTATATCCCGGTTCGATAATGTTTGTACCCACACAGAACCCTTGAAAGGATACTCAACATGGCTCTGAGTGATGTAAAGGTTCGTACGGTCAAGCCTGAAGAAAAAGCCTATAAGCTTACCGATGGTGACGGCATGGTTTTGCTGGTTCATCCTAACGGCTCCAAATACTGGCGGCTACGCTATCGCTTCGGTGGTAAAGAGAAGATGCTGGCGCTGGGGGAATACCCTGAAGTGTCGTTGGCGGATGCCCGGGCACGGCGCGACGAAGCCCGTAAGCATCTAGCTAACGGTGTAGATCCTAGTGAGAACAAGAAAGCTGTTCATAAAGAGCAGGATCAAGAAGCGATAACTTTTGAAGTGGTAGCCAGAGACTGGCACACCAGCAATCAAAAGTGGTCGGCATCGCATAGCGCTCGTGTATTGAAAAGCCTCGAAGATAATCTCTTTGCCGCTATCGGAAAGCGGAACATTGCGGAGCTTAAGACTCGGGATCTTCTTGTACCCATTAAAGCCGTCGAGTCATCCGGGCGACTTGAAGTTGCCGCCCGTTTACAGCAGCGTACTACCGCGATTATGCGCTTTGCTCGCTGGTCAGAAGTGGATTTTGAAACGGCCATGTGGACGATTCCTGGTGAGCGTGAACCGTTGGAAGGTGTTAAGCATTCTCAACGTGGTTCGAAGATGCGGACTCCACATCTTGTTCCCTTATCGCGTCAGGCCTTAGCTATTCTGGAAAAGATCAAAAGTATGAATGGAAACCGAGAGCTGATCTTCGTTGGCGATCACGATCCGCGTAAGCCGATGAGTGAGAATACGGTGAACAAGGCTTTACGAGTGATGGGCTATGAAGTGGAATACTAAATCTGGCCACCTGAATAGAGGTGATATCATCGCCTCATAGTCAAAACAGGTGACATTATGACCGGACGTAACAGACGCAATTTTAGCCCCGAGTTTCGCCTCGAAGCTGCCCAGCTTGTACTCGATCAGCACTACAGCGTTGCCGCCGCTGCAACAGCAATGAATGTCGGTAAATCCACGATGGATAAATGGGTTCGCCAGCTTAAAGAAGAACGCGCAGGGAAATCCCCAAAGGCCTCTCCGATGACGCCTGAGCAACTTCGCATTCGTGAATTAGAAAAACGACTACAACGTGTTGAAATGGAAAACGATATATTAAAAAAGGCTACCGCGCTCTTGATGTCAGACTCCCTGAACAATTCTCGTTAGTTGAGAAACTCAGGACGCGGTTTCCTGTTGCCTTTATTTGCAATGTGTTCGGGATCCATCGCAGTAGCTATCGGTACTGGCTAAGCCGACCGCAGAAACCTGATGCAAAACACATCGTTATACTTAGCCTTAGTTCGTGAAGTTCATCATGCCAGTAATGGCTCTGCGGGGGCCCGGAGCATTGCCGATATGGTCAGCGCAAAAGGTGTTCCGTTGAGTCGCTGGCGGGCCAGTAAGATAATGAAAGAGCTGAATATTATTAGTTGCCAGCAACCGGAGCATCGCTACAAAAAAGCCACAAAAGAGCATGTGGATATCCCTAATCATCTGGATCGCCAGTTTGCAGTAACGGAACCTAATCAGACCTGGTGCGGCGACGTGACCTACATCTGGACGGGCAAACGCTGGGCTTATCTGGCGGTTGTTCTGGATTTATTTTCTCGCAAGCCAATAGGCTGGGCGATGTCGTTTTCTCCGGACTCAGTTCTGACAGGAAAAGCATTAACGATGGCCTGGGAAACCAGGGGAAAACCGGCTGACGTTATGTATCATTCTGACCAGGGAAGTCACTATACCAGCAGGGAATTCAGACGGTTATTGTGGCGTTATCGTATAAAGCAAAGCATGAGTCGACGAGGGAACTGCTGGGACAACAGCCCAATGGAACGATTTTTCCGCAGCCTGAAATCAGAATGGGTCCCGAACTGTGGATACGCTAATTTTAGCGAAGCAAATAGATCAATAACGAATTACATCATTGGTTATTACAGCCAGCTCAGACCCCACCAATATAACGGTGGCTTAACACCCAATGAATCAGAGCGATTGTTCTGGAAAAACTCTAAAACTGTGGCCAGTTTTTGTTGACCACTTCAGTTCCTGTTTGGCAAGGTAGATGATGATATATCTCAACCCGTGAATATAATCAGCATCCCGATAGTTAATCACCTTGCTGATATCTTCCTTATAGCTTTTCTTGTATTCACAGCGATGATACTTACCTTCGCCCTGAGTTATTTCCTTCCACAAAGCACCTATGCGTTCTGCTATCGGAAATGTTTTACGTATTTTTTGTCCGTCAAGATAGACCACCATATGAGAATGAAATTTACTGTCCTCGCCATGTTCAATAACACAAAAGAATCCGGCAACACCAGGCTCTTGTTCAACTCGTTTAAATAGCTTCCGCAGATCCTGTTGAAGGTGATTGTATTCCTTTTTGTAACTTTCTGAATTCTGGTTGTACGAAAAGTCCAGTCTTATACCAATCACCTTTGAATAACGGTCAATGACATTGTTTAGGTGATTGTTTATCAGACTATGTAAAAACCAGTCCATTTTATATTTGGCAATATATGGATAGTTATCGTTCATGTTGTTTCCTCTGAGGTTATGGTTCAGAGGAAGGGGATGTGTTGTATTTTTTGTCAGGTGGTTTGATGGTAAGGATCAGAAGGGATATTAATTAAACTAATTACCCTTAATTATATTCTTTCTTTTTATTTGCCTTTTTCTATAGACATGCATTAGTGGTAGAAACTGTATCCGTGGAGGTGGGCATGATTCAGTTGTCTGGTCCCATGCATGGCGTAAATGATAAAAACCTGCAGCCACACCCCGACACTATCCTTCGTTGATACAGGGCAATACCATAGCAACCATATGTAAAAAATCTTGCCACCCTTGCCTCAAAGGCATTTCCCCTTATAATTTCTGTGTTTCAGGCACATCAACGCTATGGTTTCTAGGAAAAGAAACAACATGCATTACTAAAATATTACTTAAAAATCACTAAAAAACCACTGTTTTAAGATTGAATAATTTTATGATTTTATGTATTCCTTACTTAAATATCATGATTTGTAGGTTCCCTTGATTCGAACCATGAGCAAAAATGGTGAGGTTGGAGGGGCGTTTGTGATTGAAACGTGTTTTGGCGAGGGCTGATATATGGGTGTGATTAAAAACCATAGACAGATTAGAGAGTATAAAAAATGTCTCGATCATATCGTTCATGAATGGAATAGGGCTGTTTCGGATAATGACATGAAACAACTGGTATCTAGGGGTGACTATTATAAATTGGCGAGAGCTATAGTTAACTCCCTTCCTGACAAAGAAAAGATAAAGGAAGCCGAAACTTTATTGGCTGCAGTGGTTAATAATGAATTATTACCAGAAGTGCATTTTAATGGTTGCACGATAGCGATCGCATTGCGTGTTTTTCCTTGTATTACATCATGTTTCATCCAGCAAAAAACAAATCCAATATAACAAGCAATGGATGCACTATTTCTGACTTTTCCAAAAAACCTGTCATGAAAAACGATGACATAGATATGATCACGCGGGATGAGTATGTGGATGCCATTATGCAGTATGTCGACGAAACCAAATTACCCTTGACAGATAAAGTAAAATATTTATCAGAGATGCAGCAATATTGGAGAAAAGAGTACAATACCCACCCACAACCTTTTGACTGGCTAAATAAAAAAAGTGAAGAGGATATTCAGTGGGCATGGGATTACATGGTCAAAAATCTCGTTCACTTTCCACTGCGTCCGATTAATAGCTACCAGCGCTGGCAATTTATAGAAGCAGCATTTTATACATTACCAGAGCGAGACCTTACCGAAATGATTTCAATCATAACCCGAAACAAAAAGAGAATGAGCAAGAAAGCTCAGCAGGAAAGTGATATTCATAACCTGGGTGTTGTGGGCTTTCAGATTGATAGCGAGAGCCTTGATTATAAATCAAAATTCCTTAAGGAAATGAGAAATGCCTGAGCTCAAAAAAACTGGCGAGAAAGAAACAGAACTGGTCAGAAAAAGGAAAAGGTTCCTAAGTTGGATGGTGTAACATTAAAAAAGCTTAATCAAATACAACAAGAAACCGGCGAGGGTATAAATGACATTATATCCAGATTAGTCGAGGAGGAGCTTTCCCATTATGTGTAGTGGTCAACTAATTCAGGACACTCTGTTAGCCCTTTTCCATTGGTTTTCATATTCGCAGGGCGATACCCCTCCGTTATGCGTGTGAGGCCGACGGGTATTGTAATAACTCACCCATCTGCTTATATCTGCCATTGCCTCATCTGTATCTCTGTAGCCACGGCGAGGGACCCATTCGCTTTTCAGACTCCTGAAGAACCGCTCCATCGGCGCATTATCCCAGCAGTTCCCCCGACGACTCATGCTCTGGACGACACCGTTTCTCCACAGGAGCTGTCGGAACTTCTTACTGCTGTACTGGCTCCCCTGATCACTGTGGAACAGTAATCTCCCCCGGATATGTCGGCTTTCCAGCGCATTTCTCATCGCTTTGCACACCAGTTCTGCATCTGGTGAACCTGATATTGCCGAACCCACCACGCGCCGTGAGTTCAGCTCCATCACCACCGCCAGATAGCACCATCCACCATTTATGCGTAGATAACTGATATCCCCGCACCAGGCCTGATTGGGCACCGATGGACTGAACGCTCGCCTGAGCAGGTTTGATGAAGCGGCGCTTTCTTCTTTACAGACCCGGTAACGGTGTTCACCAGGCTGACAACTGACCAGGTCACACTCTTTCATCAAGCGACGCGCCAGCCACCGTCCCACGTTCAGATTTTCCTGACGTAACAGCGTACTCAGCGCTCGGCTACCTGCGCTGCCACGACTTTCAGCATGCAGTTCCCGCAGACGACTGCGCAGCTTCATCCGCCGGACATCCACTGTTTTGTGAAGACTGGCGTAGTAGCCACTGCGCGATATTTTCAGCAACCGACACAACTCTGCGACCGGCCACTTCTGGCTCAGCCGTGTGATTAACGCGCAGGTTTGAACGGTAACTCGCTCATCAGCACGGCCGTCTGCTTTAGTATTTCTTTCTCCATTTCCAGCTGTTTTATCCGGGCCTTCAGTTGCTGGATTTCACGCTGTTCGGGTGTCAGAGCCACCGTGCCGGGCAGAGTAATGCCTGACATTTCAGCTTTATATTGTCTTATCCATCGACGCAACTGGCTGGGGTCAAGCTCCAGCGCCCGGGCGATGTCCACCACGCGTTGATGATGCCTGATGACTTGTTCAATGGCTTCGAGCTTAAATTCGGGTGAAAATTTTCGATTGGTTTTTTTTATCTGTGTCATGGGTTACCTCATTGTTTATCGCTACTTTAGCGGACTCATGAGGTGTCCTGGATTATTAAACCACTACACTGCCAGCCAATGGCTCACGGGCTACTTTTTATTGTCTGTAAATAGTCCTCAATCCATTGAACATCCTGCTTGATGAAACAGACCAACATCCTAACTGCTGTGGCGTAAAAGCCGAAGCTATCACGCTGGCCGCAGCGTTGAGAAAAGTGGGGCAGCCAGCTTAAAAGATGTTGTTTCAGGAATTGGCATTGCTGTTCCAGCTCTGTTGCAGTATTGCTGCTTTTCGCTACCAGAGTATCCATCAGCGCGAGCTGGATGGCGATATGATCGGGCGCTTCGTTGTTTTGTGGCGCAAGCTCATAACGAACCAGCCACTGCTGCATGGTTTTGCGCGCTTCATGCGGCGTGGTATGCGGGTAGTGTCCCGCATAGGGTGAAACGCCAGCGGGAGGAGGGAGCAAAAACAGTGAAGCGAAGTCCGCTGCGAGCTCAAGCTGGCGATCTTTGCGTTTTAACGCCGTGCGCAGGCGCAGCTGGAACTGTCGTACGTCCAGCCACAGTTCTGGAATAGACTTCAGCGCCTTAAGTCGTGCCTGAGTATCGGTATCGTGCAGGTGGCTAAGTGCCTCAGCGGTCAATTCCTGAAACAGAATTTGAGCGAACCAGCCATAAATAGAGGCCCGCTGCCGGGCCATATCACTAAGCAGTGGCATGAGATTCCTCTTGGTCTGCGGTCAGTTGTACCTCATGCGCGCCTCCGAATCCTGTCACGTTCGGCAGCTCGCCTTTGTAACGCTCTACCTGCACTAGCGCAGTATGGGCAGATGGCCCTTGTGACAGGCTGGATGTTCCAATATCTGCACTCAGGACATTCGGATCGCCATAGGTACATAATGTGCCGGCCTTGCCACCTTCCTTCGGTGAGTACCATGCTCCTTCGTGGATACGAACCACGCCCGGTGCATAATCTGGGCTTATCACTACACCTGCCAGCACCTGCCCGCGTGCGTTAAATACGCGCGCAACGTCACCGTTTTTGAGTCCTCGGGCTTTAGCATCTTCCGGACTGATATAAAGCGGCTCGCGATTTGCTACGGTGTAGCTTTTACGGAAGCTATCGCTTGAGCAAATTTGTGAATGCAGGCGTTTGTCGGGGTGACACGATTGCAGATGCAGAGGGTGCTGCTCGGCACCGTGGCCTCCGTGGCTACGTTCAAAAGGCTCCATCCATACTGGGTGACCAAGGCAATCTTGGTAATGAAAACCGGCAATAGTTTTACTGTAGATTTCAATTAGGCCAGATGGGGTACCTAAAGGGTTTAGATCGGGCTGATCGCGAAAATCACCGTGGCGCACCCAAGGCTTGCCGGCCGGGAATTCAATATAACCTTCACCATTCCAGAAGGTATCAAAATCAGGCATGGTTACACCGATGGCGGCTCCCTGAGTGACGCCCTCTTCGTAAATGGCTTTTATCCACTGCATTTCACTGCGTTTTTCGCTATACACTTCGTCACGACCGAAGCGTTTACATAAATCGGTAAATACATCGAAGTCATGACGGGCTTCATATTGCGGTTTCACGACTTGGCGGATCGCCATGAGTCCTTTATTGGAATGAGTACCAAATTGCTCAATGTCGTTACGTTCATAACGCGTGGTGACGGGTAGCACGATATCGGCAAAGCGCCACGACGCTGTCCATTGATGGTCCAGCACCACCACGGTTTCCAGTTTTTTCCACGCCTCGATCATACGGTTGCGATCCTGCTGTGCATGGAAGGGATTGGCCGCGCTAAACATAGCCATTTTAATATCAGGATAGGTGATGGTTGTGCCGTTGAACTCCACCTTTTTTCCCGGAGAGAGCAGGCAATCGACGATACGTGAAACGGGGATCTGCTCTGAAGCACCGCGGAAGTCGGCGGCATGGATCGGGGCCGGAGGGTTGCTCAGGCCGCCCAAACCGGATAGCACAGGCCCAAGGGAGGTTACGGTGCCGCCGCCATTGTAATGCCAGCCAAATCCCACGCCGCCGCCCGGCAGGCCAATTTGCCCCACCATGCAAGCCAGTACCACCAGCATCCACGGGTATTGTTCCCCGTGATGCATACGTTGCGCGCACCAACCGCCCATAAACTGAGTCCGCCCTTTGACCAGCTGACGGGCGAAATCACGAATGTCTTCAGCGCTCAGACCGCAAATTTTTGCTGCCCATTCAGGATCTTTAGGCTGGTTATCGTGCTCTCCCAGCAGGTAGGGGAGGAACTGTTCGAAGCCCACGCAGTAGTCTTTGATGAACGCCGAGTCGTAGAGTTTTTCTTGATGCAGCGTCCAAGCCACGCCTAACATCAGCGCGACGTCAGTTTGCGGGTTGAGCGCTAATTGCTCACAGCCCAGATAGTTCTGCGTTTTACTGCGGACCGGATCGACGCTGATAACACGCATTTTACCCTGTGCCACGCGCTCCTTAATCTGTTGCCAGTAGTCAAATGGTTGATGATCGGGAACGAGGTATTCAATTTGTAGGTTTTTGATCGGATCACAGCCCCAGAGCACGATGGTATTGGTGTTCTCAATAACCAGCGGGAGTGAGGTTTGCTGCTCATATACTTCCAGCGATCCCATCACGTGTGGCAGGATAACTTGGGCTGCCGCTGCCGAATAGTCCCCCACCGTGGTGACATAGCTGCCGTGCAGACCCATCCCGCGATCCATTGCACCACCCGCTTTATGCAGTTTGCCGATCATCTGCCAGTCAGCCAGACCGGTAAACACGCCGGACGATCCCGACTCTTTTTGCACCCGTTCAAGCTCCTGATAAACCAGATCTAACGCCTGATCCCAGCTCACGCGAACAAAACGGTTATCGCCGCGCTGGCTGCGGTCAGATTTTTCACGGTTGCGCAGCCAGTCCAAACGCACCATCGGGTAACGCACTCTGGAAGGGTTATAGACAATTTCCCGCACGGCGTTAAGCATGTCGCATGGATATTTATCGTGTTTGAAAGGGCGAGTTTCGATCCATTCGCCGTTAACCACTTTGGCTTCAAAGGCGCCAAAGTGCGATCCAGACTGGATCCATTGTTCTGGCATTTCTCCTGCGGCCCAGACTTTGCCGATCAGCGGATTGGGGGCCAGAATGCTCGCAGCGCCTGTAGCCAAAACACCTGTCATAAACCGGCGACGGGATAGTTTGAAATCATTAAGTTCCCTGTCAGTTCCTCGTTTTAATGAGTCGGATTGTCAGTGGTGTCACTGGCGTGGGTTTGCAGGTATTTCAGCAGGGTGCGCTCTTCCTGCGACGTCAGGCGATAGTAGGCTGACATCGCTTTTAATCCGGCAATCCAGCCATTGGCATTAAAACGGGTGGTTGGAGGAACGCTATGGCAGGCGCTACATGTGGACTGCAACATCTGGCCAGCGTATTGCCAAACGGGCTCAATGCTGGCTGAAAAGCCCTCGGTAGAGGTCCAAGCCGTAACGCTAATTTGCTGCCATTCCTGATGAGAGTCTGGGTCAATCTGGGTCTTCAGAATTTTTACTGCCGGTAGCAGTGATGGGTCCAGCACGGCGGCAAACACTCGCTTACCTGGGTATTGCGTTATCACGCGCCCACGTCCCTCGCTTTCGCGCCAGCCAACGATCTGAATTTCAACCTGATTATCGAGTTTTTTCAGTACGGTAACCTGAGTGGCCGGCATCAAAATGGCTTTTCCTGCCGGAGAAGAGGCCGTGGACGTGATGGCTTTTTCACCTAGGGTATACAGCGTTGTCTCATCGGGTAGGGACGTACTTTGCCGTTGCAGCTTTTCATATTGAACCCGAAAATCATTGCTCATATTCGGTTTGTGGTGCGCAATTCCCTTATGACAATCAATACAGTTGCTGTCTTTGAGTGCCGCAGGCGTCATCTGCGTCGCGGCATTGGATGACTGTTTCGCGTGATCCATTGCGTCATAGCTATGGCAAGATTTACAGGCAGCGGACCGATTCTCGGTCATTCTTGTCCATTCCCGCTGCGCAAGCTCAGCGCGCTTGTTTTGAAACTTCTCAGGCGTATCAATCGAGGGGGAAATAAACTCGTGATAGATATCGTTTAGCGCTTCGGTTTTACGTACCAAAGTAGGGATGATGCCCGGCGGTATATGGCAGTCTTTACATTCGGCCCGCACGCCAGACGCGTTTTTAAAATGAATGCTTTGCTCATATTCCTGACCCACCGTACTCATTGAATGGCAGGACAAACAGAATTCTGTTGAGCTAGTTTGATGGACTCCTTGCCAGCCTCCCCAGATAACAATCAACATAGCTAACGCCCCGGCAGCAACTAGCCAGAGCGATTTTTTACGTATCCATGACATGATTAGGCTTCCTCAATTCTCGTTATTTTGCTGTTAAACTAAAGGAGAAATGATCGGACTAATTAGATACGGCCGCCGTGTGTCATAGGGCCAGATGGATCGGCATGCGTAGCGTCAAATTCTAAGCTGGGATGTTGACGTAAATTGTCCAGATTGATTCTGGCAGTATCTGAGAGGTGGATTATTTTGATATGGGATATCGAGCTTGATAAAACCTGTGATATGCCTCTGCAATCACAAATATTTCAATATTATTATCAAGCAATCACGCTCGGTGAATGTGTAGCGGGCGATATGCTGCCATCTATACGTATGCTGGCTGGAAAACTACAGATTGCGCGAATTACGGTCGTGCTCGCATATGAAAAATTGATATCTGGTGGCTATATTAAAAGCCGCCCAGGGATTGGCTATCAGGTAATATTTGATCGACCCGTTGAGGTGACGCTTCAGGAAATACCTTATTTCACCGGGCCTGAACCCGCCGGATTAATCGCGGCGGAGGTGCCGGGAGATTTATATAATCAGCCGAGCGCAGAGCTTTATTGCCGGATGAGCATCCCCGATCCTAATGCGTTCCCTTGGTCGAGCTGGCGGAAATGGAATAACGCCCCTTCATATCTCAAAGAGCAATTAACCACCCGCTATCACTCTCCGCAGGGATTACTTTCTCTGCGCCAAGAGATTGTGCGCTATTTACGTTTATCGCGTGCAATCAATACCCGACCAGAAAATATCATTATTACAAATGGCACTCAGGAAGGGCTGTCGTTATTAACGCAACTCTTTGTGCTTAATCAGGCTAGAGTTAATCATTCACGCTGTCATATTGTCGCAGAGTCGCCATGTTATTCGGGGGCTTGGCATCTATTCAATTATTACGGCGCGCAGGTCAGCGCGGTGGATGTGGATGAGCAAGGGATATGTGTTTCCCGTATGCCCGAGTGTTCAACCCAGCTGTGTTATGTCACCCCTTCACATCAGTATCCATTGGGCAGCAAGCTCTCACTCTCGCGGAGAAAAAAAGTGTTGCTTTGGGCGCAGCGCGTTGGGGCCTATATCATTGAGGATGATTATGATGCCGTTTTTTCATGGGAAGAAAAACCACTGCCTGCGCTGAAGTCGATGGACAGCTATGACCGGGTCATCTATGCCGGAACGTTTTCCAAAACTCTGGGGCCGGGGATCCGTTTAGGGTATCTGGTTTGCCCTGATTCGATTCTTGAATCGGTGCAAAATATGAAAGCGCTAAATAACAGCGGCAGTAACTGGCTGTTCCAACAGTTTTTAGCCGAGTTTATGCATAATCAGGTCTTTTATACCCATCTAAGTAAATTATCCTGTGTTTATGAAGATCGTCAGCGCCTATTACACGAAGGCTTATTACGCCTGTTTCCTGAAGGAAAAATATGGGGCCATGCGGCAGGACTACACTTAACCTTAATCACGCCGCTTTCCGCTGAGTTTATTCAGGCGTTACGCGCTCGTTGTCTGCATGCAGGCGTGCGCTTTGATACCTTAAATGAGGTGGCGAATGGTTCCGAATTCATATGGCAGCAAATGAATAACCAGTCAGTGATGCTCTTTGGATTTGGAGGTTTGAATGTACAACAGCTACAAAAGGTACTTGCCGTTATCGAGCAGGAAATGGATCGCCTACGGGCAGAAGGATTGCCCACAAACATCATTGCTCAATGAGTCGGTTTTCAACTAAAGATTTTAAAAACATTCCGTTACGGGCGTTGTTTTTGGGAAAAGTGAAAAACAGCGGTGTTTGGCGATAGAAAATAAACGGCGCTCATCAGGAACGTGAGAATATCGCCGCCACGATAGGGTGCACGTGGCTCCCCACGCCCCTTGCTAGAGTCGAGATAGCTTCTATCGTTATAACTGATACTTTCGCGCCAAGAGGGCTGAAACATTTAACCCACGGAGAAGTGTGATCCGCATTAGAAAAAGTTTTAAGATAGATCTTTCCCCAACTGTTATTGCAACAGTGATATTCGCGTAAGGCTCTCGCTATGTGTGTGAACACGCTCGAAAAACATGCCCCTTTCGGTACGTTGTTAGGTTATGCCCCCGGTGGCGTAGCGATTTACTCCTCGAATTATGACTCCCTTGAAAACCTTGATCAGATGGATGATGCCGCATTCCGCCACTATCTGGACAAAGAGTACATGGGGTACAAGTGGCAGTGCGTCGAGTTTGCCCGCCGCTTCCTTTATCTCAACTACGGCACCGTGTTTACCGACGTGCGCATGGCCTACGATATTTTTTCGCTGCGCTATCTGCGTCAGGTCGTGAACGATAATATTCTGCCGTTGCAGGCGTTTGCCAACGGCTGCGAGCGTTTGCCGGTGGCGGGCTCTTTGCTGATTTGGCAGCAGGGCGGTGAGTTCGAGCATACGGGGCATGTGGCGATAATCACTCAGGTGTTGGCAGACCGCATCCGCGTGGCTGAGCAGAACGTGATCCATCATCCGTTGCCCGCAGGGCAGCAGTGGACGCGCGAGTTACCGCTGGTTTGCCAAGACGGCAAATACGTTATTCAAGACACGTTCGACGACACCGAAATATTGGGTTGGATGATCCCAACCGCTGACGATAGTTTTAGCCTGCCGCAGCCGCAGATCCCTGCGCCGTATTTGGCTATCCACAGCGAGCGCGTAGAAAATCGCGGCCAGTTTAGCGGCGCGTGGTTGAACGAACAGGATCCGTTGCAGCATACCTACGTGCAGGCCAACGGTGGCCATACGCTGAACGCCGATCCTTACCGCTATTTCACAATCTCACGCAGTGCGGAACAAGAGCTTATTCGTGCCACCAATGAGCTACACCTGATGTATCTGCATGCCACGGATAAAGTGCTGAAAGATGACAATCTGCTGGCGCTGTTTGATATCCCTGAAGCGCTGTGGCCGCGTCTGCGCCTGTCGTGGCAGCGCCGTCGTCATCATATGATCACTGGTCGCCTCGATTTCTGTATGGATGAACGCGGGCTTAAAGTTTATGAATACAACGCAGATTCCGCGTCGTGCCACGCTGAAACCGGGCTGATTTTAGGCCAATGGGCGGAGCAGGCCGGAGACGTTCTCGGCGGCGATCCGGGTGAGCATTTGCTGGATGCGTTGGCGAATACTTGGAAGCACAGCGATGCCAGCCCGTTTGTTCATATCCTGCAAGATCATGACGCTGAAGAGAGCTATCACGCGCAGTTTATGCAGCGTGCGTTAGCCAAAGCCGGGTTTGAAAGCAAAATTCTGCACGGTTTAGACGAGCTGCATTGGGATGCGTCTGGTCAGCTGGTGGATGGTGAGCATCGTCCAGTGAACTGTGTGTGGAAAACGTGGGCATGGGAAACTGCGCTCGATCAGCTGCGTGAAGAGAGTGAAGCGGAGCACTCGGCGCTGCCCATTCGTACCGGACATCCGGAAAACAGCGTTCGCCTGATCGACGTGTTGCTTCGTCCTGAAGTGATGGTCTTTGAGCCGCTGTGGACGGTGATCCCAAGTAATAAAGCCATTTTGCCGGTGCTATGGTCGCTGTTCCCGCACCATCGTTATTTGTTGGACGCCGACTTTGAGCTAAACGCAGAGCTGGAGCAAAGCGGCTATGCGGTGAAACCGATTGCCGGACGCTGTGGCAACAACATCGGATTGATCAGCCATGAAGATCAGGTGTTGGATGAAACTTCAGGTAAGTTCTCCGAGCAGAAAAATATCTATCAGCAGCTGTGGTGTTTGCCTGAAGTGGCGGGGCGTTATATTCAGCTGTGCGCGTTCACCGTTGGCGGCCATTACGGTGGTGTATGCGTGCGTTCAGAGACGGGCTTAGTGATTAAGAAAGAGAGCGATATCGATCCGCTGCGGGTGATTGATGATAAAGATTTTATCCGTTAATCGACGCTAAAAACTGACGTTATCGGCGTGTCATACCTGCGTGTGGCGCGCCGTTTTTTATTAGGCCGTTTGTTAAATAACGCTTATCTGATTTCCCCTCTCGACTTATTCAACATTATCCTTGACCAATGACAAGGCAGCCCCACGCTTAGCTTCTTTATAATCGAACCCGTTTTTCTTCTCACTGGTGTGAAAGCATGGCTTATCAACTCAATCTTAACTGGCCCGAATTTCTTGAAAAATACTGGCAAAAACAGCCAGTTGTATTAAAAAATGCCTTCCCAAACTTTGTTGATCCTATCACGCCGGATGAGCTGGCGGGTTTGGCGATGGAGCCGGAAGTCGATAGCCGTTTGGTTAGCCATAAAAACGGTGAGTGGCAGGCCAGCAATGGGCCTTTCGAAGATTTTGATGGCTTGGGTGAAACCGGCTGGTCGTTACTGGCACAGGCCGTTAACCACTGGCATGCGCCATCTGCCGAGCTGGTACGTCCGTTCCGTGTTTTGCCGGACTGGCGTTTAGATGATCTGATGATCTCCTTCTCCGTGCCGGGCGGCGGCGTTGGGCCACATATCGATCAGTACGATGTCTTTATCATTCAAGGTATGGGCAGCCGTCGTTGGCGCGTGGGCGATAAATTGCCGATGCGCCAGTTCTGCCCGCATCCAGCGCTGCTGCACGTCGATCCATTCGAGCCAATCATCGATGAAGATCTCGAACTGGGCGATATTCTGTATATTCCGCCGGGCTTCCCGCACGATGGTTTCACCCATGAAACCGCGATGAACTACTCTGTCGGCTTCCGCGGGCCAAATGGCAGAGATTTGATCAGTAGTTTTGCTGACTATGCGCTGGAAAACGATCTGGGTGGCGAGCACTACAGCGATCCTGATTTGACCTGCCGCGATCACGTTGGCCGCATTGAAGATTATGAAGTTGATCGCCTGCGCGGGATGATGATTGAGATGCTGAACCAGCCGGAAGATTTCAAGCAATGGCTGGGTCGTTTCGCGACTACGCCACGCCATGAGCTGGATATCGCGCCTGCGGAACCGGCTTATGAGCCTGATGAAATTCTTGATGCGCTGCTGGGCGATGAAGTTTTAACCCGCCTGAGCGGTCTACGCGTGCTTAACATTGGCGATAGCTTCTTTGTTAACAGCGAACCAATGCAGGCCGCTGAGCCTAAAGCCGCTGACGCGCTGTGCCGTTACACCACCGTAGGCAAAAAAGAGCTGGGTGACGCGCTGAACAATCCAGCCTTTGTGGCCGAGCTCACTGATTTAGTGAATCAGGGCTATTGGTATTTTGATGAGTATTAATCGGCTCTTTAAAGGCGATAAAACAGTCGTCTTTTGAACCGAGATACTCGGGCATAGCGCACCGCGGTGCGCTCTCCCTAATATCTGACTATGTTTGTTTTCTGAAGGGATAGCGATGGCTATCCCTTTTTTCTATCTGCTATTCAGCACCGTCCGCATTGTGCATTTGAAATAGGCGGTTATTGGCTTGTTCATACAGTTCGAACATTGCTGGGATCACGTGTGCAGAGGCTTTCAGCCATGCGCCAATCTGGCCAAGACTTTCTTGCGGGATTTGATTTCCACTCTCTAGCGATTCACTCAAATGCAATAATCCATGGCACAACCCTTCGGCGGATTCTGCGGCAATTCCGCTGATATCGTACAGCTGCGTGTCGCTGAACTGCTCGAATGATAAATCAGAAATCAGGGAACGGAAGATGGTGATGGAGTTGTCGCTTGGCGTTTGGTTTATTAAGTTCATGACGATGTTTCCTACTAGAGTTTATTTATCGCCATTACCAAAGGTTCCAAAGTTTGGTGATGGCACAGACAGGTTTGGAACCCCGGCCTCTAGCACCCGGTTAACCTTGCGGTTTCCCCGCCTGCGCCACCAAATGAAGTGTGCACGTCGGTGCCGAAAAAGTACAAGCTTTTTCAGGGCTAAAAGTTTTTAGGGTTCCAATCCCAACTACGGATTTTGCCGCAGCCAGATGACTATATGCCTGAGTTTTAGCCAATGAAATAGGCTGGATAGAATTACAGCAATTTGTATTTAAATATGGAATCAACCTCTCAGGAATTGGGGCGAGTAGCCCAAGGAAAGTAGTTCAGAATATGTGCCTAGATAACGTAGAGGTGGATGCATCTACTGATGTGATGCCTCACGGCCTAGGCAGAGTATGCAGCATATATTTGTGTTGTGTTACGTACTCAGTACGCATATTATTTGTTCATACATGGATCGGTATAGATGGATTATTTAGAGTTTGTCGAAACTCCCACTTTCAGTAGGATGCGAAGAGAACTAATGCAGGACGATGAGTTTCTGGCACTTCAACTCTACCTACTAGAGCACCATGAAGAGGGTGACACGATTAGCCATACTGGCGGATGTAAAAAGCTCCGTTGGTGCCGCTACGGGATGGGAAAGCGCGGTGGTATAAGGATTATCTACTACGTAAGAACCTTGAGTGGGAGGCTATATTTATTACTGGCCTATCCGAAAAATGCGAAAAATGACATTTCTCTGGAACAAAAATCTGCACTGAAAAATGCGATCCAAAATATGAAATAGCCGCTGTTATTGGTTGGTAACCTCTTCATAAAAAGGGCAAGTTTATGGAAAAAAAATTGTTTAATGATTTGCTTAGCAGCATTAATGAAATGGTTGCTATCGAAAATGGTGAGATGACAGTAAATCCAGAAAATGTACACCGCCACGCGATCCCTGATGTGAAATCAATTCGCAAAAGTATCGGTATGAATCAGGCTGAGTTTGCAAAAATGATTGGTGCTAGCTCAGCAACGATACAAAGCTGGGAGCTAAATCGCCGAGTGCCGAGTGGTATCGCGCTAAGAATGCTATGTCTAATAGAAAGAAATCCGAAAGTAGTTGAAACATTGAGATCTATTTAGATCTCACTCAAGCCTTCGAACGCCAAATGGATAATTAATCCTCCCTTCTGAACGTTATGTGCTGACCGAGCGACGAGATCATCCGCTGTTGTAACAGGTGATAACATCTACGCACCTCACGGCTCAGAATTAAAAATATCAAGGATATAGATATGCCTTTAGAACCTGCCATTGCTGAACTGGTAAACGATTTTATTGCGGCAGGCAGACCATCGCCTCGTCGCCAAACCGTGGCTGAACGGCGAGCGGGCTATGTTGCCAGCACGATATTGGCGGGTGAAAAAGAAACGCGTGTGGATGTGCGTGACGTAAGTCTGGAAGGTATGACGTTGCGCGTGATTTCTCCGCTGGGAGCTCATGGAAATATGCCAACGGTGATTTATTACCACGGCGGCTGTTTTATCAGCGGTGGCTTTGCCACCCACGAAAAGCAGCTGCGCCAGTTGGCCTATCACAGCGGGTGCCGAGTGATTGCCACGCAATATCGACTGGCACCAGAGCACGTCTATCCTGCGGCGCACGATGACGCGCATCATGCTGCAACGCTTGTCTGGCAGCATGCAGATTTTTTAGGCGTAGATCGCGAACAAATCACGTTAGCGGGCGATAGCGCGGGCGGGCATATTGCCCTAATCACGGCGCTGCGTCTGCGCGATGAGAAACGTTGGTTGCCGCATAAGCTATTGCTGATTTACCCGATGCTGGATGCCACGGCGTCTTTTGATAGCTACCAGCGTAACGGCGACGACTATATTATTACCCGCGAAACCCTGCTCAGCGGCTATGAGGCGTATTTTCCAGACATCGATCTTAAGCATCCTGAAGTCAGCCCGCTGTGGCGCAATGATTTCTACGGCTTACCGCCAACGCACATTATCACTGCGGAATACGATCCGTTATGCGATGAGGGTGAGGCGCTGTTCGCACGCCTCACCGAGCAGGGCGTATGCTGTTGTGCGCAGCGCTATCTTGGCGTGATCCACGGATTTTTCCAGCTCGGAGGTGTAAGCCAAACGGCGCGCAATGTGATGAGTGATATCGCTGTGGGTCTGTTATTTGAGCGTTCGTAAGCATGATTAAGCGCGCTAAACCTAGGAGCAACGAACCCTGTGTTTAGCGCGGCAAAAATACTGGCAACTGGAAATACGGCGGTTATATCGGTTTTATTTCCTTTGTGATTTAGACAGCATCCATTTCCACTTTTGCTCCTGATTCAGCTCTGAAGGGGGAACAGGGATCAGCATTCTGGGCATTGATTCTGAGTCATTTTCTTCGCCATCAACGTTAACCGCGTTTTTAATCCGCTCAGCAATATTATCGTCGATATGATCCACTTGGATCATGCGCTGACACTGACAACCTCTGCCTTCTAGCTGATTCGGAACGGTTTTGGTTTGGCAGTCAATCTCATCTACGGCAGAAAGAATATAAGAGACAAGATTTATGGCTTTGCATGGAGTGAGATCAAACTGATCGGCTATCTCTCGTGAGCTTATCCAACGTTGTTGTTGCATTGCCCAACGCGCCACGGACAAATACAAAGGCTCTGGTACGTATTCTCTACACATAAACTCACCTTTTAATTAAAGCAATTTTTATCAGATTAGCATTTGTTTACCATATAAATGGATAAGCTTAAATATATGCGATCATATTCACATTTATAATCATGGTTTGATCTGAATATACCTGTCTAATTACACCTTCGCTATGTATTTTATTTCATTTGTTGCGAAGGATTGTAACCGCGTTTATTGTTGTTTTATTGTAGTGATAATGTTTTGCTGCTGTATGGTATTACTTTGTTTTTGTGATTGAGAATATGTTTATAAAGACGTATTTATTGATTTCAAATAATAAAAAGCATAATTAATTTAATATCACATAGATGCGTGAGAAACCGTGCGCATTGGCGTGCTTTTTGCTTGCTGTTAGCGGCATAGCTATCTGGTTTGTCATGCTTTTTGTTTCTTAATGCCATGCGGCGCTAACTCTGTTTTTGTCATGAATGAAATAGCTAATGAGGGAGTGTAATGAATCCAATAAATAAAATTAATGTCCCTGAAATAATATCAAATGAGATGCGCGATGTATTACGTGTTCAGTATGAAAATGCAAAACCAATCGCAGCGGACGCTGATAATTCAACGATTAGACAAGCTTATATTGAGGAGAGAAAATATTGGAATGAGGAAGGGCCTAAAATGCTTAAGACCCTGCATGAAAAGATAGCCACTTCTTACGGAGAAATCGGTGTAAGAATATATTATCCACAGCGTGAAACAGCGGCAACGATCTTTTATTTACACGGCGGCGGGTTTATTGTCGGTAATCTTGATACCCACGACCGTATTATGCGTTTATTAGCCGATTACACGGGATGCGCCGTGATTGGCGTTGACTATACGCTTTCACCTGAAGCGCATTTTCCACAGGCGATTGAAGAAACGGTTGCGGTATGTCGCCATTTTTCTCAGCGTGCTGCGGATTATCAACTCAATATGCAGTCAATTGGCTTTGCCGGAGATTCTGCCGGTGCGATGTTGGCGCTAGCCACGGCGTTATGGCTGCGCGATCGCAACATCGACTGTGGCTACGTCAAAGGCGTTCTACTTTATTACGGACTTTATGGATTACAGGATTCTGCCAGCCGTCGATTATACGGTGGAGTCTGGGACGGTTTAACCGGGCCCGATATTGAACTGTATCAACACGCTTATTTGGCGAATGAACACGATAAAGAGTCACCTTATTACTGCCTGTTTAATAACGATCTTAGCCACAGCATGCCTGCCTGCTTTATTGCCACCGCAGAATTTGATCCGCTGATTGACGACAGCATCGCGCTGCACCGCACGCTTTCTGAACACCAACAACCTTGCTGCTATAAAATGTATCCCGGTACGCTGCATGCGTTTTTGCATTATTCGCGCATGATGGAAAGTGCCGATCGGGCGTTGCGCGACGGTGCCCGCTATTTTTGCGAGCAGCTTGAAGCAGGACAAAAATAGGCAAGTAAAAGGCGGGCAGTCGATCAATGTTGATCATTTAAGCTTGATTTTAGGGGGACCATACCGATGGGGTCGTAGCGGCGTAAGCCGCCGGAGCGCCCCGCGGTATGGTAGACCCGTGTATCTCGATCTCTTAAACGATCTGCATTAGCCGGTTAATGTGATTGCCCGCCAGTATTTTTAATACAGATCCATTTGGCTGGTTTTATCCAGCGATAAATCGCGCGTTTCGGGCGCTAAAAATACGGATACGACCATGCCAAAAAGCGAGATCCCCGCACCGGCTAACATCGTCATCGCGATCCCGTGCTGTTGCATAAACAGCGGCAGTGCATACGTTGACACCACGGTGCCGATTCGGCTGAGTGACATCGCAGCGCCCACCGCAGAAGCGCGAATGTGAGTGGGGAAAAGTTCGTTCGGATAGAGCCATTGCAAAATGCCGGGGCCGCCTGAGAAAAACGCATAAAGCGCAAAGGCTGAGACAATCAGCGTGATGCTAGGGTCTGGAATAATTCCTAGTACCGCGAGCGCGAGCGTCATAATGGCAAAGCTACCAATCAACAACGGACGGCGTCCGATGCTGTTGAGCCAATACATCGCTGGCAAGCAGCCAATCAGAAAGAACAGGCTAATCACCACGTTGCCGAGCACGGCCTCTTTGCCTTCGTTGAGCCCCAGCAGGCTGATAATTTGTGGGCCGAAGGTGTAGATGCCAAACATCGGTATCACCTGACAGGTCCAAATAATGGCGACGAACAAAATCGATGTTAGGTGCCTGCGGGTGAAAATCTGGCTATAACGCGTCTCCTGCGGGGCTTCGTCATCGAATACCACATGTTCGCCAAACAGCTTAAACATCAGCGCACGGCACTCTTCAATACGCCCTTTGCGAATTAGCCAGCGGGGAGATTCGGGCAGTTCAAAACGTCCTAACAAAATGATAATGCACGGAATAACCGCGCTGCCCAACATCCAGCGCCAGCCGTTTTCAACGTCATATAACAGGTAACCCACAACGTCGGCGGCGGTTGCGCCGATGTACCACATCGCGGCGATAAACCCCATGGTGAAGGCGCGCTGGCGCGTGGTGGAGAATTCGGCAATCATCGAGGTAGCGATGGGGTAATCTGCGCCGATCACAATACCAATCAGAAAACGTAGGATCACCAGCTCCAGCGGCGATGTAACAAACATGGTCGCGGCAGAGATAACGCCGATGGCAATAATATCAATCAGAAACATCAATCGACGGCCAAGCACATCGGCAATGTAGCCAAACAATGATGTGCCGATAAACAGCCCAACCAGCGTTGCGATCCCAACTAATCCCACCCAGCGAGCGTCAAGCTGTAACACGGGAGTCAGTTGTTCAAGTGCAATACCGATGATGACCAGCACGTAGCCATCGAGAAAAGGGCCACCGCTTCCCCACAGCATGATTTTGCGGTGGATCGGGGTAAAACTGATGTCATCAAACCTTTTGGATTTTTCCATAATGATGGTTTTAATCAGCCTGATAGCTGCTTAGCTCTGACATGTATCGCAGAGCTAAGTGGCTATAGTGGGTAAATAAAGGGACAGAAACGGGCAGGCCAGAATATCGATTTTTAGCCGTAGCGATATTCAACGCCAAAGGTGCCACGCGGGTAGTTCCACTCATCTAAAACGGAATCACGGCACAGGATCCGGCAGGTGCCGCATTCAAGGCAGCCCGCGTAATCAAAGCGGATCGTTCCATCAGGCTGGAGCTTGTACAGCCCCGCCGGACAGGCCAGCGTGAGGGTGTGAAACGCCGCCATATCAGGGTGTTCGCGAATGATGATATGCGGATGTCCTTCATCAACGTGAAACTTGTTAATGCCTAATTTCACATCAACGTTAACGGGAACATTGCCGGGGGAATTGGCGGATTTGACGGGGGCAGTCATAGCGCGGTCACTCCTTTAATGCCGTCTTTCAACAGGTTTAGATAGCCAATTTTTTTGCAATGACGCATCACCATTTTGCGTATCGGCTGTGGCGGTTGGCCGTTAACGGTGAACATATCCGCCATGATGTCGGCGACCATTTGCGGGTATTGGGTAAACATGCGCGGGTTTTCCAGCATGGCGGGGACTTTACGGTAGTGGCGTAAATCCTTCATGACCGGTAATTCCTCTAACAGCTTGAGATAAGCGTTCAATCCCTGCTCGCTAAAGTTATTGGCCTCTTTGGCTTGCAGTACGGCGCGTGCGGCCGCTTCACCAGAGGCAATGGCCATATCCATTCCACGGATGGTGAATCCCAGATTCATGCACATGCCCGCGGCGTCACCGGCGATAAGCACGCCGTTACCCACCAGTTTGGGCTGCATATTAATTCCGGCTTCAGGTACTACGTGGGCGGCGTATTCCACGGTTTTGCCGCCGGCAATTAATGGACGAACGGTGGGATGCTGTTTGAAATCTTCCAGCATCTGCGGCACCGATTTTCCCGCATCGGCAATATGGCTGAGGCCAACAACGATGCCTAAAGACAACGAATCACCGTTGGTATACAGAAAGCCGCCGCCCATCAGGCCGTTAGACGGCGTGCCGGCAAATAACCATGCGGCACCTTCGTTCTCGGTTAGGCTAAAGCGCGCTTCGAGCAGTTCACGCGGCAGTTCAATCAGCTCTTTCACTCCCACGGCCACATGCTTGGCAGAAACCTGTTTTTGCACCATGCCCAGTTGCTCGGCCAGCAGCGCGTTAACGCCTTCGGCAAGGATCACCACGTTGGCTTCTAAAATATCGCCATCGGCTTCAACGCCGATCACTTTGCCATCGCGCTGGATAAGTTTATCCACGCGGATCCCAGGTACGAATTGAGCACCGGCGGCTTCAGCCTGTTCCATCAACCATGGATCGAATTTACTACGCAAAACCGAGTAAGAGTCCTGCGCCGGTTCAGCCGCATTGGCATGGTGGTAATCCAACGTGACCGCGCTGTCGTCGGTAAGAAACGATATTTTTTCGCGGGTAATGCGGCGCTCAACGGGAGCATGGGCCGCAAAATCGGGAATGATGCGTTCTAAACTGTGCGCATACAGGCGACCACCGGTGACGTTTTTGGCTCCCGCATGATTACCGCGCTCGATAACCAATACGTTCGCGCCTTCCCGGGCCAGTACCAGCGCCGCAACGCAGCCAGACAGGCCAGCGCCAACAATAATGGCGTCAAAGACATCTTCAGACATAGGCTCTCCAAGTTCGATGGAGCACGGAAGCCACTCGCTAATCCGCGCTCCGTCGATATTTTATCGTTTTAGTTTTTCTGTCAGAGCAGGGACGATCTTCATCAGATCGCCGACGATCCCGTAATCGGCGTATTGGAAGATCGGCGCGTTTTTATCTTTGTTGATGGCCATCAGGATCTGCGCGCCGTTGGCGCCGACCATGTGCTGGATCTGACCAGAAATTCCCAGCGCCAGATAAAGTTCTGGCTTGATCATGATCCCAGAGATGCCAACGTAGCGTTCACGATCCATCCATTTTTCGTTTTCAGCGACCGGGCGCGAGCATCCCAGTTCTGCGCCAATGGCATTGCTTAACGCCGCCGCAATGGTGATGTTTTCCTGTGAACCAATGCCGCGTCCAACGCTCACCACCAAACGTGCTTTGCCCAGATCGACGCTTTCGCCTTGCTTGGCTCGGCGTGATACGCAGGAAATCGCGTGGGCGGGTGGGATAAACGCCAGCGTTTCAGCATTGCCCACTAAGGCGTTATCTTCTGATACGGCAGGGAATACGCCGCTGGCCAGCGTGATGACGGCGTAGTCGGTGGTGATTTTCTCTTTGCCGAAGGCTAAGCCGCCGTAAACCATGTGCGTGGCTACCGGATATCCGTCTTCCAGACTCAGCTCAGCGGCATCGTTAACCACGCCAGCGTTTAGGCGAGCGCCTAAGCGCGCTGCTAAGGTTTTGCCGCGACGAGTTGCGGGCAGCAGCAATAAAGCACGTGAACTATGGCTATGCGCTTTGATCGCCTGAGCCAGAGTATCGGCATAATCTTCAATGATGCGGTCGGCGGGCTGTTCGCCAATATGGTAAACGGCGTTAGCGCCGAGACGGAAAGCCAAGGCTGATTGCTCAGCGCTGTGGCTGATGACGTGAATGATTTCACCCAGCTCGCGTGCACCGCCAATCAGCTCGGGTAGATGTGAGTGGGTGTCACTGAACACCCATACTGTTGCAAACTTGCTCATATTGCCCCCAATTAGCTGATGACTTTGCGCAGATGTTCTGCGAATTCTGAAATTTGATCGTCGCTATCGCCTTCGATAATGACCCGCCCGCGCGCTTTTTGCTGTGGAGCCTGTACGCTCAGCAATTCGGTGTATGGCGTGATCTCTGGCAGTTCTAAATCGGCAGGTTGCCACGCGGTTACCGGCTTTTTAGCCGCGCCGAGAATGGCTTTCATGGAGGGGATTTGAGGCGTATTGATATCAGTGGATACTGAAATCACCGCAGGCAGCGGAATGGTTAAGGTTTCAACTTGGTCTTCTAGCGTGCGTTCAACCTGAATGCTGTCGTCACTGAGGGCCACGATCCGGCTCACCCCATTGATAGACGCGACGCCCAGCGCCTCGCCGAGCAGCAAACCAACCTGCTGTGCATAAAGATCGGCTGAGCCGTCACCACAAAGAATTAAATCAAAACCGGTTTTCCGCGCAGCGGCCGCCAGCAGGGCAGACGTTTGGTGAGGAAGCATCTTCTCCAAACCTGCGCTGGAAACGACAACTAACTCATCGGGGCCGCGAGACAGCACGTCTTTGCGACCTTTGGCGTTGGACAGCGCTTCGCCACCTACGCTCATGGCCGTAATCTGGATGGTGTCATTGAGCGATTTCAAGCCGATAGCCGCTTCGATAGCGTTGAGATCGAATTGACTAATTTTGGCATCCGCTTTGCTGAGATTCAGAGAGCCATCACTATTAACGGTGATATCCTGCTCCTCGGGGATGAGTTTGTAACATGCAATAATTTTCATCACTTCTCCGATTTCGATAGGCAATACAATATCCGTAATACCCTACACATAAGACTACGCCCGTAACGTCACCTGCCAGGTGTCATTATTCCTAGAGCGAGAAACGTCAGGCAAAGATAAATAAAAATAACGAAAATAGTGTTCGCTATATATATAAATGTGTGCACGCCATAGCCGATTTAAACGCTATTAGTGGTGTGATTAAACTTACTGTAATAAAGAAAGGAGTAAATTAATTAATATCTAATAAAGGTATCCCTGTAAGTTGTTATTCGTGCCTTGTTATCACGCTAATAGAAATACCATGATTCACCAGACCAAAATAATACCTAGATCACCAATATTGAACGACTTAAAGGCAAAAAGCCTTCGCTAATAATGTTTTAATTTTGTTATTTTGATGATTTTAAAGGATTTAATTAGTATCGCTGGATCGGGGCTCTAAGACGCTCATTGGGTGTCAGAAAATAGTTTGATTAAGATCACGGATTATTGAACAGTCAAATCTCATTATATCTCGGCGTTAAGCGGTAAAGGCGACACACACGCAATGAGATACCTTTAACTATTATTAACAGACGTTTTAACAGATATTTTTGGCAAGCTAAATAACTCGTAATAACTAGATCCACCATTAATTGAAAATTTACCTGCAAAATTAGTGTTGGTGTTCTGTCTTTTCATGGCAGAAATTCTGACGTTTATTCTGAATATTACATCTCAAGTTTTTATGGCAAGGAACTCCTTTCCATGAGGGAAATGTGTAAATGAAGACAGAAACGAGCAAACGGAAAATAGGGATAGAACCGAAGGTTTTTTTCCCATCATTGATAATTGTCGCACTACTTTGTTATTTAACTATCCGCGATCTGAACGCCTCTAATATCGTCATTAATTCGGTATTCAACTACATCACAACGCAGTGGGGATGGGCGTTTGAGTGGTACATGGTCGTGATGTTTGTCGGTTGGTTCTGGCTGATCTTTGGCCCTTTTGCCCAGCGACGTCTCGGCGAAGAAGCCCCGGAGTTCAGCACCGTCAGCTGGATCTTCATGATGTTCGCCTCCTGTACTTCAGCCGCCGTGCTGTTTTGGGGATCGATTGAGATCTACTACTACGTTTCTTCTCCGCCGTTTGGTTTAACACCATTTTCAAACCCAGCTAAAGATCTTGGTTTAGCCTACAGCCTGTTTCACTGGGGGCCTTTGCCATGGGCGACCTACAGCTTCCTCGCCGTGGCGTTCGGCTACTTCCTGTATGTGAAGAAAATCGACGTGGTGCGCCCAAGCGGAACGCTGGTGCCACTTTTTGGTGAAAAACGCTGTAACGGAATTATTGGCACCATCATCGACAATCTGTATCTGGTGGCGCTGATTTTGGCGATGGGAACCAGCCTTGGGCTAGCAACGCCGCTGGTGACCGAATGTATTCAGTATCTGTTTGGCGTGCCTCACACGTTAGAGCTGGATGCGCTGATCATCTCTTGCTGGGTGGTGTTTAACGCCGTGTGCGTTGCGTTTGGCTTGCAGCGCGGGGTTAAAGTTGCCAGCGACGTCCGAAATTACCTCAGCCTGATCCTGCTGGCGTGGGTATTCATCATCGGCGCGAGCAGTTTCACCATCAACTATTTCACTGATTCTGTTGGCATCCTGCTTTCTAACTTCACCCGTATGCTGTTCTACACCGATGCCGTCGGCAAGAGCTGATTCCCGCAGGCGTGGACGGTGTTCTATTGGGCATGGTGGATCGTTTACGGCATCCAGATGTGCATCTTCTTGGCGCGCATTTCTAAAGGTCGCACCGTGCGCCAGCTCTGCTTGGGGATGGTCGGTGGATTAACCGCTTCAACGTGGTTGCTGTGGACCATCTTGGGCAGCAATACGCTCTCGCTGATCAACAACGGCAAAATCAATATCCCGCAGATCATTGAACAACACGGGGTGGCGCGCGCCATCATTGAAACCTGGGCCACGTTGCCGCTCAGCACCCTCACGATGTGGGCGTTCTTTATTCTGTGCTTCCTCGCCACCGTAACGCTCATTAACGCCTGTTCGTACACGCTGGCCATGTCGACCTGTAAAGGCGCAAACGGCTATGACGAACCGCCGATTTGGGTTCGCGTTGGCTGGTCTGTGCTGGTGGGGGTTATCGGCATCATTCTACTAGCGCTTGGCGGATTGAAGCCGATTCAAACCGCGATCATTGCCGGAGGGTGTCCGCTTTTCTTCGTCAACATACTGATAACCATATCTTTCTTAAAAGATGCCAAGGCTACGCACTGGAAATACTAAGCGTTTTACCCTGTTTGAATTCGAACGATATAAACCACCAAGAGGCCTGATTTATGAATTTTGCACTGTCTGACGAACAAGAGTTATTTGTTTCCGGTATCCGCGACCTGATGGCGCAAGAGAACTGGGAAGCGTACTTCGCGGAATGCGATCGTAATAGCGAATATCCAGAGCGGTTCGTCAAAGAGCTGGCTGATATGGGCATTGATAGCCTGCTGTTGCCGGAAGAGCACGGTGGTCTGGATGCGGGCTTTGTCACCTTAGCCGCCGTGTGGGCCGAGCTTGGACGCCTTGGTGCGCCAACCTATGTGCTGTATCAGTTGCCGGGTGGATTTAACACGGTGCTGCGTGAAGGAACGGCGGAGCAAATCGATAAGATCATGGCTTTCCGTGGCACCGGCAAGCAGATGTGGAACTCAGCAATTACCGAACCTGGCGCGGGCTCTGACGTGGGCAGTATGCAAACGTCGTATACCCGTAAAAACGGCAAAGTGTACCTCAACGGTAGCAAATGCTTCATCACCAGCAGCGCGCATACGCCTTACATCGTAGTGATGGCGCGTGATGCGGCTTCACCAGATAAAGCGATTTTCTCTGAATGGTTTGTGGATATGAGCAAACCGGGGGTGAAGGTCAATAAGCTGGAAAAACTGGGCCTGCGCATGGATAGCTGCTGCGAGATCCTGTTCGACAACGTTGAGCTCGAAGAAAAAGACATGTTCGGACGTGAAGGTAACGGCTTCAACCGCGTGAAAGAAGAGTTCGATCACGAACGTTTCATCGTCGCACTCACCAACTACGGCACCGCATTCTGTGCCTTTGAAGACGCCGCGCGTTATGCCAACCAGCGCGTTCAGTTTGGCGAAGCCATCGGGCGCTTCCAGCTGATCCAAGAAAAATTTGCGCATATGGCTATCAAACTGAATTCGATGAAAAACATGCTGTTTGAAGCAGCATGGAAAAGCGATAACGGTTTGATGACCTCCGGCGATGCCGCGATGTGCAAATACTTCTGCGCTAACGCCGCTTTTGAAGTGGTGGATTCGGCGATGCAGGTGCTCGGCGGCGTGGGGATCGCAGGCGATCATCGTATTACCCGCTTCTGGCGCGATCTGCGCGTGGATCGCGTTTCCGGTGGTTCGGATGAAATGCAGATCCTAACGCTGGGTCGTGCGGTGCTGAAACAGTATCGGTAAGCCATTTATTAAAAACAATTTATTGAAAATAAAGGGCTAACGGCAAGTTGCGTTTTAACCGAGATACACGGGCATAGCGTACCGCGGGGCGGTTATGGAACACATCCATGTGTTCCTCCCTACGGGCCAACGCTGGAGCGTTGTTCAACTTTGCTCCAAGCAAAGTTGTCGGCGGCTCACGCCGCTACGACCCCATCGGAACGCTCTCCCTAATATTGGGCCTAAGTTATCGCTTGGTGAGTCGGTTACACGTTAGCCCTAATTTTGAGGAAACAGCTTATGTCTATGCCAACATTTGGCCCGCTGGCGGGTTTACGCGTGGTCTTTTCAGGAATTGAAATCGCAGGCCCTTTTGCAGGGCAAATGTTTGCCGAGTGGGGCGCTGAAGTTATCTGGATCGAAAATGTCTCCTATGGCGATACGATCCGCATTCAGCCAAATTATCCGCAGCTTTCACGCCGCAATTTACATGCGCTGTCGCTGAATATCTTTAAAGACGAAGGGCGTGAAGCTTTCTTAAAGCTGATGGAAACCACCGATATATTTATTGAAGCCAGTAAAGGCCCCGCCTTTGCGCGCCGTGGTATTAGCGATGAAGTGCTTTGGGAAATAAATCCCAAGCTGATTATTGTGCATCTTTCAGGTTTTGGTCAGTACGGCACGCCGGAATACACCAATTTGGCGGCTTACAACACCATTGCGCAGGCATTCAGCGGTTACCTGATCCAGAATGGTGATAAAGATCAGCCGATGCCCGCATTTCCGTATACCGCCGATTATTTCTCTGGCCTGACGGCAACCACCTCGGCGCTGGCGGCGCTGTATAAAATGCAGCAAACGGGCGTGGGCGAAAGTATTGATGTGGCGATGTATGAAGTGATGCTGCGCATGGGGCAATACTTCATGATGGACTACTTTAACGGCGGCGAAGTATGCCCACGTATGACCAAAGGCAAAGATCCGTATTACGCGGGCTGTGGTCTGTACAAATGCCAAGATGGTTACATTGTGATGGAGCTGGTTGGCGTGAACCAAATGCAGGGAATGTTTGAGGATATGGGCATTGCGCACCTGCTGGGCACGCCAGAAATCCCCGTTGGCACACAGCTTATCCATCGCGTTGAATGCCCGTTTGGTGAGCTGGTTGAAGCCAAATTGGATGAGTATCTGGCGACGAAGCCCTATGAACAGGCGCTGGCGCGCTTTGCTGAACTCAATATTGCCTCAGCGAAAGTCCTGACCATCCCTGAATTAGAAAGCAATCCACAGTATATCGCCCGTGAATCTCTCACAACGTGGAACACCATCGATGGCCGCACCTACAAAGGGCCAAATGTCATGCCGAAATTTAAGAATAACCCAGGGCAAATTTGGCGAGGAATGCCAACACTCGGCATGGATACCGCCGCCATTCTTGCCAGCATTGGTTATTCTGATGCCGACATTGAAACGCTGGTGGCTAAAGGTTTAGCCAAGGCTGATTAGGCACTGAAATTATTTGGGTAGATGGATATGGATATGATAGGCAAACGAAGCTTGCGTCAGGCTTGGGATGATTTAGCGGATATGCACGGCGATAAAACGGCGCTTGTCTTCGAAGATCAGGCAAGGCAAGTTTCTCAATACAGTTATATTGAGTTAAATAAAGAAATTAATCGTACGGCTAACCTATTTCATTCCTTGGGCGTGAATAAAGGCGATAAAGTTGCGTTGCATCTTAATAACTGTGCTGAATTTATATTTTGCTGGTTCGGCTTAGCGAAAATCGGTGCAATCGTTGTGCCTATCAATGCCAATCTATTGCGTGAGGAAAGCGCTTATATCATTAATCAGTGTGAGGCCAAAATGGTGGTGACCTCTACGGATTTCTATTCTATTTACGCCGACCTCACGTCACCGAATTCACTTTCTTTGTATCCCATTATATTAATTGATGGTGACGCAGAACCTCAGCGTTCCCGCGACGTTATTTATTTTCACCCATTGCAAAAGTCCCAGCCCGATATGCTGATTTATTCGGTTGAGCTTAACAGCGATGATGTGGCGGAAATTCTTTTTACCTCAGGCACCACCTCTAGCCCGAAAGGGGCGGTGATAACCCACCACAATTTGTTATTTGCGGGCTACTACACGGCTTGGCAATGCGCATTACGGGCAGATGACGTTTATTTAACGCCGATGCCGGCCTTTCATATTGACTGTCAGTGCACCGCCGCGATGCCAACATTTACGGCGGGAGCCACTTTTGTTCTGCTGGAAAAATACAGTGCGCGGGCGTTTTGGGGGCAGGTATGCCAATACCGCGCCACCGTGACGGAATGCATTCCTCTGATGATGAAAACGCTGATGATGCAGCCGCCTATGCCGTGGGAAAAGCAGCATAACCTGCGCGAGGTGCTGTTTTATCTTAATTTGTCTGAGCACGAAAAAGATGAATTTATTCAGCGTTTTGGTGTGCGGTTACTGACATCGTATGGCATGACCGAAACCATCGTGGGCGCCATTGGCGACAGGCCCGGTGATAAGCGTCGCTGGCCGTCGATAGGGCGGGTTGGCATGGGCTATGAAGCACAAATCAGCGATGCACAAGGCAATGAAATGCCGGTGGGCCAAACGGGTGAAATTTGGATCAAAGGCATTCCGGGAAAAACGCTGTTCAAAGAGTATTACAAACAGCCTCAGGAAAGTGCGCGAACCCTGAACGCCGACGGATGGCTGCGTACCGGTGATTACGGTTATAGGGATGATGACGGATATTTTTATTTTGTTGAGCGCAGCTGCAACATGATTAAGCGCAGTGGGGAAAATATCTCCTGCGTTGAAATAGAAAATATTATCTCTACGCATCCAAAAATTATGGACGTGGCAGTGATTGGTTTAAAAGACTCAATCCGAGATGAAGCGATAAAAGCCGTCGTGGTGTTAAATGACGGTGAATTTATGACGGAGAAAGAGTTCTTCACATTCTGTGAAAATAACATGGCAAAATTCAAGGTTCCCTCTTTCTTTGAAATAAGAACGAGCCTACCTAGAAGCTGCTCGGGAAAAGTGATTAAAAAAAGCCTGGTTGAAGTTTCTTATTAAGATGAGGTCTTAGCATGAGTGAATTACATATTAAGCGTAATGGCTACATTCTAGAAATTACGTTAGACAGACCGAAAGCCAATGCGATTGATGCCAAAACAAGTTTTGCGATGGGCGAAGCTTTTATCGCTTTTCGTGACGATCCTGAGCTACGTGTCGCCATTATTACCGGCGCGGGTGAGCGTTTCTTCTCTGCGGGGTGGGATTTAAAAGCCGCCGCCGAAGGTGAAGCGCCTGATGCTGATTTCGGCCCCGGCGGTTTTGCGGGCCTCACCGAGCTGTTTAATTTGGATAAGCCGGTGATCGCAGCGGTCAATGGTTATGCCTTCGGCGGTGGATTCGAGCTGGCGCTGGCTGCCGATATGATTATCTGCTCGCGAAATGCCATTTTCTCGGTGCCTGAAGCGAAGTTAGGGATTGTGCCAGACAGCGGCGGAATGCTGCGTTTGCCGAAGATTTTGCCTCCGGCGATTGCGATGGAAATGATGATGACGGGCCGCAGCATGGACGCGGAGGAAGCGCTGCGCTGGGGCGTGGTGAATGCGGTGGTGGACAGCGAACAGCTCATGCCACATGCCCGTGAGTTGGCAGCACAAATTGCGGCTAACGCCCCGCTTGCCGTAGCGGCGATTAAAGAAATTTATCGTGAAACCAGCGAGCTGGCGGTTGAAGAAGGGTATCGTCATGCGCGCAGCGGCAAGCTAAAACACTACCCGTCAGTATTGCACTCCGAAGATGCGCTGGAAGGGCCTACCGCTTTTGCAGAAAAACGTGAACCGGTCTGGAAAGGGCGCTAGTTTCATGGCATGTAAGCCGGTGAAACCGCAGCAGAGCGCCGGTACAGCAAATAATTCAGCAAACAAATCAGCAAACAATGCGGGTATGCAAAGTTTGCTGGGCTCACGTTATGTGATGTGCCCGAGCTGTAGTCTGCGAATTAGAGGCCAGCTTTACAGCATGCTGAATCAGTGCCAAACGTGGTGCCCAAGGTGCAAGAAAAATGTCTCTTCATGCGTGGGATAACAGCGCGATAGGATTATCACAGCGGTCAGAAATAGGGCCGCTGCTTTAATTTTGAACGCTATATAAAACATGCCGCTGAAGCAATAGAAGATCGATAGCGACACACCAAATACAGAACTTAAATATTATTTTTTAAAGATCTCACCTTTCTGACATGCATCATAATGCGGTTAGCATTTCCTCAACACGTCGCTGGCATAAGATACAATTCGCTTAACCTTCTAAGGATATCTCTGCTGATGGCGGGGAGATGAAGCAATATTCTGCAATTGATTTATTCACATTGATTCATTCGCATTGATGTATTCGCTTAGATATCGCTGTCGATATCCCCTCTCCGAATATCCTGTTTATTGGTTTTAAAAATTTTAGACAAAGCCCCATCAAAGCGCTCTGCTATGGCTGGCTTTGCCCACACAATATGCTCATTGAGACAAACGCTATGACCACCCAAGCCCGCATGAAATTTGCCATCGATGATGGCTCTACCAACGTCAAAATTAGTTGGATTGAGAACGGCACGCTAAAAACCGTTGTTTCCCCTAACTCATTCCGCAAAGACTGGAAAAGTGCGGCCCTGCTGCGCGGGCAAAAGGTATTCAACTACACCATTGGCACCACCAAATACACCTACGATGCGACCTCCGATAAAGCATTATCGACCACGCATATTGAATATCAGTATGACGATTTAAACCTGCTGGCGGTGCACCATGCCCTGCTGCAAAGCGGTCTTGAGCCGTGTGAAGTTGATGTAGTGGTGACGCTGCCGATTACCCAGTTCTATAACCCCGATGACTGCCAGCGCAACGAAGATAAAATTGAAGCCAAACGTCGCAATTTGATGCGCGAAATCTCCCTGAACAAAGGCGAGCTGTTTAAAATCGTTGGCGTTGAAGTGATGCCTGAAAGTTTGCCTGCGGCGCTTTCGCATTTATTGAATTCTGAAACCAGCGAATTCACTCGCTCCTTAGTGGTCGACTGCGGCGGTACCACGTTGGATATGGGCGTGATCGTCGGTGAATTTGACGATGTGTCTGCGATTTACGGCAACAACGAAATCGGTGTGGCGATGGTGACGGATGCGATTCGTAAAGCGCTGGCTTCTGCCGACAGCGATTCAAGCTATTTGGTCGCGAATGAGCTGATTAAACGCCGTCACGATATGGCTTTCGTGCGCAGCGTGGTGAATGACGAAACACGTATTCCAGACATCTTGCAGCGCATTGAAACCAAAATTCGTGAGTTAGGCGATCAGGTGGCCTATGAAGCGAAGAAGTTTGCCAAAAACCCCAACCGCGTTTATCTAGTGGGCGGTGGAGCAACGCTGATTGAAGAAGCGATCCGCGAAGCCTATTCCACGCTGGGCGATCGAATTGTCACCATTGATAATCCGCAGAGCGCGCTGTCGCGTGAAATTTGCCTGTATCACTCAGAGGCTGGGGCCGATGCGTTGGCAGAGCCTTTGATGCTTGAGGTAGAGGAAAATGAGTAAAGGGCAGACGAGCCGAGTTAACTTCTCGCTTTATCTCAGCCCCGCTCAGTCACAGGCCGATTTACGTACCATGACGGTGTTGCAACAGCTGCACCGTCAGCTAAAACAGAGCGGTAGCGATCGCAACGATGTGAATATGGAAACTCGTACTTTTCATCGTAATGTGTACCTGGCGGGTTTACAGCTGCATCAGCTCAACCCGCAGCTCTGTCATCATGTGGCAGAATCGATAGGGCGCGAACACTTAACGCTGCCTGAATTAGCTGAAGAACTGGTGCGCTGCGAGCTTTTACCGATAGAAACTCCGGCGGCGTCTTCAGCGCAAAGCACCGATTTCTCGGCACAGCAGCTAGAGCAACTGCGTCAGGTGTTTGAACAGTCGATCCCTGAAGTAAAAACCGCTGAGCCAACGCCTGCTGCGTTGAGTGAAACGGTTCAAGCCGAAGGGATTAGCGCCGAGCAACAGGCTGAGTTTACGCATCTGCGCAGCGAGCTTGCGCGGATGAGCAAACTGCTGGAACAGCAAAATTTACAGCTCCAGCAGCTGCGCCTTAGCCAGCGAGCGCCAGCATCCGTAGAGCCAACCCGTAACGGCAACGCGGAAGAAGTTGATTTGGCTGACATCGCACCACCGACCGAAAAAATGAAAAAAATCCGTCAGAAAGGGATTTTCTAGGTTGGGGAACCAGCCTGACTTTCATGAATAAAAAGCCACGTTTAACGTGGCTTTTTATTACGAATATTGATACCGACCGAATCGCATTAGAAAAACAGGTCTGGCCTAACGTTAAAGCGCTTTGAGAGTGCTTTGATATGCTCAATGGTTAATGAGCGCTTGCCGGATAAAATCATGCTGATAAGACTTTTTGAACCGATTTCCGAGGCTAAATCTGAGTAGGAAAGCTGATGTTGTTCGATGAGAACCCGTAGCGCAGCCACGCCGGTTGGCATATCAGTCACGGCCTGATTGAAGGCTTTAAATCGCTCATTGTTATTTTCATATTCAGCAATTTTTAACGCGAGAAAATCGATTAAAGGGCTTTCGTCATCGTGCTCAATAAGATAATCAACCATAGCGAGCGCATCGCGATAGGCCTCCTCAGACGTATTTCCGCCTAAAAAAGGAACGGCATCTACCAATACTTTTGCGGCCTCTAGCGCTTTGGTCGGTTCTACAATCATTCTTTTATCTCCCGGTACTGCCTCGTTAGCTTGTCATACTCTGCGTGGGTGACGATGTGCTTGACGTAAAGGCGTTGGTTTACAAAGTTGATGTAGGAAATCATCCGCAGATTGTTTCCGCCAATGTTGACTACCCACCACTTGTTCCTATATTTGAAATTATCAAGTTTAGGGAATAGCTTGCGTAATTCCTCAGGACTTTCAAATTCATTCTCTTTAAGCAATCGGTATGCTGCGATGAGAGATGCGACATCGTTTGGAAACTTTCGCGCGGCATCTTCAAACGGATCCCGAGATATGATGTGCATGTCCGGCTCTCTGTTTACATCATGTGAACATAATAGGCGCGCAATGTTTGGTTTACAATATGTGAACTAAACATTTTTACCCAATCCTTGGTCGCTGATGAGGTCATCACTCTTCTAGGATGGCGACTTGTTTCTTGTTCAGAAGAGAATGGCTTGTCTCTCAGCGCAAAAACTATATTCCGACTGTTATTAAGATGAAATGGACCGTAGAGGTTGTTCATAGTTAGTTTTTTTATCTGGAATCCTCCTCGCGAAAACGGCTGATATAAACCACACGCCGTTGCAAACCCTAGACCCGTCTTACTATCTGCGTTACCGTTCCTTATCTCCTGCCTCTATGATAATTCGAGAAAAATGCCAAATTTTCATGCTTTAGTGTGATGTTGTCTTATGAATTCTAAAGGCGAATAGTGCAAGCGTTCTGAGATGTAGTAGGAGGGAGGGCTAGAAACTTGTGGGTAATGTCTTAAAAATCTCAACTATGGAGTGTTTCCCGTATTTTTTGGAATGGCACGGAGTAATATTATGATTTTGTGAGCGATGGATAGCTTTATGAAAGTGATATTACCTGTAATGACTGCATCTGGAAAATCCTATGCCTCAACAGAGGATTTTTTGGCAAAGGTACATGGTGAGACTTCTGGAAACTGGTTATTGAATGTTAGCGCCCATTGGCACGGTGGTATTCATCTAACTGACGCAAATTGTGCTCCGAATGCCAAGCTGACTGATGATCTCGTCGACGCGAATAAGGTGACGGGATTACAAAGTATGACCGATGGGCATATCGTAGCCTATCGCCTTAATGACACTTACTGTACAGCCCCTTATTCAGGTTCGAGAGGAACGAAAAACCTCCGTTTTTCTAGCTCGTTTATTCTTATCAAATCAACCTGCCAACCTGATGTAGCTCAACCGAATGCTTTCTCTTTGATTACACGAACCCTCGAGACTGGGCCCAAGGACTACAGAGAGCTGGATATGCTACTGATCCAAATTATGCAAATAATTTGATTAGCATTATGAATAAAGAGGGGTTGTTATGAGATTAATATTATTCTTATCTTTTCTCGTATCTTCATTTTTATCGTGGGGGAATGCAGTGATATAAATATATCAGCTGAACAAAAACAATCATTAAATTCAACGGCAGAGTCAAACTATATAGTTAAGTATAAATCGAGAGTATATTTTTATAGTGCTCCTGATGAAATGTGTCGAATTAAAAATATTTTTATCATTAAGAATGATGTGGTTAGTGTTTATGCTGAATATAAGGGTTTTTCTTCGGTTATGTTTTTCAGGAAAAATGGTGATCCTGTAAGTGGGTGGATTCATTCAGACTCTATAGAACCTATAGGAACAGGGGTTGGTCCGAAAGAGTAATGGAACCGGATCCTTAAGAAAATCTTGATATCCTCTTTTCGGTTTATCAAGGGTTTACTAAAGGGCCTAAGCCAATGCTTGCAGGTTCAAATAATAATAAACAAGAATTGATTGGCTATATAAGAAGTACCCCTTCAATTTCTCAGTATGAACCTGGAAGGCAGAGAGCTAATTATTTGGAGAGTAGTGAATGAAACGTGTTTTAGCTATTGTTTTGTTTTATTCGGCATTCTCACATGCCGCGGATGTTTGTAGTGATATACAAAACTCTGGTCAGGTGTATTTATGTTCTGAAAATAAAAAGAACGAAGCAGATAAATATTTAAATGAAAAATACTCAGAACTGTTGTCTAAAATAAATTCTGAGTATATGAATGATGATGTGTTGAAAAGAGAGTTAGTAGCCAACGTTAAGACCTCTCAGCGCGATTGGATTAAATTCAGAGACTCTAACTGCAAATTATATGCTTTCCAAATTGATAGTAATAGTTCAGCATATCAAACAACTATTAACAATTGTGTTACGAGAATGTCAGAGAGCAGAGGAAAGGAGTTAGCTGAATTTTCTAATGACATGTAGTGAAATTTTGGCTGTTTTGAAAGGATCTCCTTGAGATCCTTTTTGTCTGTGCATAATCTCTTACTCTGCAAATGAAGGAATCACCTAGGGAAGTTCGATTGGGGATTGGCAGAATACACGAATGTGTTTATCGAGCAAAATATATAGGTTAAAGACGTTCCTGTTGATATTTACAGTGGTGAGTAGAGTAATAATTTATTTGGTATTAAAGCACATGGAGATCCTAATTTCATTTTTGTTAATACTCATGAATATCTCAACGGAGAGAGGAAAGCTATCGTAGATAAGTTTATGAAATATGATTCTTATGAAGACAGCATTTCAGGTCGTTCGGATTTCTTTGTGAAAAATAGACGCTATCACTTTCTCTTTGGTTACACGGACCCTCGAGACTGGGCTCAAGGACTACAGAGAGCTGGATATGCCACTGATCCAAATTATGCAAATAAGTTGATTAGCATTATGAATAAAGAGGGGGTATTATGAGATTAATATTATTTTTATCTTTTCTCGTATCTTCATTTTTATCGTGGGGAGAGTGCAGTGATATAAATATATCAGCTGAACAAAAACAATCATTAAATTCAACGGCAGAGTCAAACTATATAGTTAAGTATAAATCGAGAGTATATTTTTATAGTGCTCCTGATGAAATGTGTCGAATTAAAAATATTTTTATCATTAAGAATGATGTGGTTAGTGTTTATGCTGAATATAAGGGTTTTTCTTCGGTTATGTTTTTCAGGAAAAATGGTGATCCTGCAAGTGGGTGGATTCATTCAGATTCTATAGAACCTATAGGAACAGGGGTTGGTCCGAAAGAGTAATGGAACCGGAACCTTAAGAAAATCTTGGTATCTTCCTTTTGGTTTATCAAGGCATTACTAAAGGATCTAAACTTATGTTTGCAGGTTAAAATAATAATATATAGATATTATTAGCTATGTAAGAAGTAGCCCTTCGATTTCTCAGAATGAACCTGAAAGGCAGAGAGCTAATTATTTGGAGATTACGGTGCGAGGTTTCTGCTATGGAAATATTATTTAAAACAGCAGGTTATGGAAGTAGATCTAATTATTAAGCATTTTTGTGCAACATTGATTCGGGCTATCCGATCTAAATATTGGCTATCTTTTCCACGGCGGTACAATAGTTCAAACCAACATGGTTATGACTTAAAAATTGAGAGGAATTATAATGAGTCATTATAAATATATTGTTTTTACGTTGTTTTGTGTGTGCTTTCAAGCACTAGCTGACGTAACTTATTTTTCATGTAAAACAGATCGAGGTGATATAATACTAAAAGAAAAAAATAAAAAATTCGAATATAATTTCCTTAACCGAAATAATGATGTGTTTAGATTCAATGCTCCCCCTGTAAAGTTTACTTATAGTCATTATTATAGATTTCAAACTGACTACTTTGATGTTTCATTTTTTAATGGAAAGTATAAATACTCTATTTTTAGTAATTTTGAAGATGGAAACTACAGTAAAGGAGTTAATGTAAAAAATATTGATAGCAAAAAAGAGTATTCTTTTGCATGTAACGTAACTGAGGTAGATCGCCTTAGAGATTTATCAGAAAAACTCAAATGTGATACAAACTCTGCTCTAGGATGTGGTTGAGTTATAAATCATATAAAAAGAGCGTCACCTCTGTCGAAAACGCCTATTCGTGCGTGTAGATTTATATTTTATAAACGAAATAAGCTGGTTCATCTGAGAACTTATGCTGAGTGTTAAGTGAAATGGACAAGAGCTAAGACGTTGCAAACTCTAGACCCATCTTGCTATCTGCGTTACCGTTCCTTATCTCCTGCCTCTATGATAATTCGAGAAAAATGCCAAATTTTCATGCTGTAGCGTTACGCCCCGTTTGTTTATTGGCCCTATTGGTATTGGCTGGTTGCTCAACCCAAACCAGTCAAGCGCCTGCGCCACGACCGGCCGATGTGAAATCACAGTTGGTTAAGCTGATGCCAAGCAACGTGCGCGATCGTCAGGGCTGGGCGACGGATATCGCTGCCGCATTTACCGCACAGGATATTGCACCAACCGCAGAAAATTTGTGTTCGGTGTTAGCCGTGACCGAGCAGGAGTCGACCTTTCAAGCCGATCCACAGGTGCCGGGGTTAGGGAAAATTGCATGGAAAGAGATCGATCGCCGTGCCGATCAGATGCATATTCCCAACTTTCTGGTGCATACCGCGCTGTTGATCAAATCCCCCAACGGGAAAAGCTATAGCGAACGCTTAGATAAGGTGCGCAGCGAGAAAGAGCTCAGCGCGATTTTTGATGACTTTATCGATATGGTGCCAATGGGGCAAAAACTGTTTGGCAGTTTGAATCCGGTACGTACCGGTGGGCCGATGCAGGTCAGCATTGCGTTTGCCGAAGCGCACGCTAAAGGCTATCCGTATAAAATCGACGGGACGATTCGTCGTGAAGTCTTCAGCCGGCGCGGCGGTGTCTATTTCGGCACCATGCATTTGCTTGGCTATCCGGCTAATTACCCACAGCCTATCTATCGTTTTGCTGATTTCAATGCCGGATGGTACGCCAGCCGGAATGCGGCGTTTCAAAGCGCGGTCAGCCGCGTTAGCGGAATTAAGCTGGCGCTGGATGGCGATTTGATTAACTACGGCACTGATAAACCCGGCTCCACGGAGCTGGCCGTGCGTTCGCTGGGCAAGCGTTTGGATATGAGCGATTCCAGCATCCGCCGAGCGTTAGAGAAAGGCGATAGCATCGATTTCGAGAAAACGTCGCTCTACAAACAGGTATATGCGCTGGCCGAGAAGTCGAGTGGTAAAAAGCTGCCGCGTGAGATCCTGCCGGGGATCACGTTGGAAAGCCCTAAGATTACCCGCCAACTGACCACCGCATGGTTTGCCAAACGCGTGGATGGGCGCTGGCAGAAGTGCATGGCCAAGGCGCGTTGATAATTGCGCGGTGCTTCGCATCTTACATTTATCCTTGTTGCTCAACTGTTAATCGGTTGTTATCGTAAAAGGCGTCTGCTATTGGACGTTTTTACCACCGTTGAGTTGCAACAAGATATCCGTGTGAGGTAGAGCATGACGACATCCAACCCGCTAAAAGACGCCGATTTTGAAGGCTGGCTGGCCCGCATTAATCAGGCCTGTGGGCGTTTTGCCGCCAAAACGCTGGGGGAAGGATTTAGTGGTTCGGTGCAGGAGTTTCGCGCAGGTGCTCTGCGTTTGAGCATGGTTGATATTGCGCAAACCAAACTTTACCGAACGCCAAAGGAAATTGCCCAGAGCGACGGTTCATATTTTTACACCGTATTTCAGCTCAGCGGCCATTCTGAAATGGAGCAAGAGGGGCAGCGAGCGCTGCTTTCTGCGGGGGATATCACCCTGATTGATGCCGCCAAACCGAGCACTTTTACCTTCAGCGACACCTCTAGCCAAATCTCATTGCTGCTGCCGCGCGGCTATCTTGAACGTAATTTGCAGTTTGCCGATTTGCGCTGTGCGCAACGATTGGCCGCGGGCGCACCGATGGTGCGGCTTAGCCAACAGCTGGTGCAAGAGAGTATGCGTAATAGCGTGTTAGATCAGCAGGAAAGCGAAGCGGTTTTAGATGCGGTGGCTACCTTGCTGCGTCCGGCGCTGATTGCGCGTGATGATGACGCGCCACAGGATAAAGTATTTAGCCGCACGCTGACTTTTATCGATAAACATATTCAGTCGGAATCGCTGCGGCCAGAGTGGATTGCCAGCGAAGTCGGCGTTTCGGTGCGTAGCCTGTATCGCATGTTTGCGCGCAAAGGGTTGGTGGTGGCGCAATACATCAAAAACCGCCGCCTTGATCTCTGCGCTAACGCTTTGCGCAGTGCGCCAGTGCGGCAAAAATTGTCAGATATTGGCTACTCATGGGGCTTTGCCGATCACAGCCATTTCTCTACCGCGTTCAAAACCCGTTTTGGCATTACGCCGGGCGAATACCGCAAACAGTATCGCTAGTCTCATCTTCGTGAGTTTGTCACCAGCGACAAAGCTGATGGCATACACAACAAATTAATCCCCACAACGAATTGCTATGTTTGAGTTAGGTCAGTTGATGCTGGCCCTGTTTAACCGTAGCAGCGCGTGGCGGCAGACCCAAAATAAGACACAAAAAAGTCTCTAAAAGATCTCTTGAGGAACTGATTTTCAACAGCACGCTCGTATACCAGGTCGAGATTATCCCGCGCACTGATTCACTGACATGAATGCCAACTTTTAGCGGTGAGGTAATAAAGCTATGTTTCATAACACCATGTTTTATAAAACCTAGTCCTATAAAAAACTGACTCGCAAAACAATGATGAAAAAACGCCTGCCGGTTGCAATTGCGCTGGCGCTTGGGCTGTTGACGTCTGCGGGTTGGCAAAACAGCGCTCAGGCACATGGTGCGGCGGCGCATATGGTGCCGATGGAGAAAACGCTGGCTGAATTTGGGGCGGATGTGCAGTGGGATGATTATGCCCGCATGTTTACCATTGCCAAAGACGGCGCTTATATCAAGGTTAAACCTGATACCAACGAAGCCATCGTCAACGGTAAACCGTTGAAACTGGCGGTGCCGGTGGTGTTTCGCGACAAAGTTGCCTATATGTCGGAAGACTTTATCAATGAAGTTTTTCAATCGGGCTTAGATCAGACTTTCGCCGTTGAAAAACGCGCGCATCCGCTTAATCCGCTGAGTGCTGATGAAATCAAAACGGCGGTAGAGGCGATCAAGGCGTCAGATAACTACCGCGATAATTTCCGCTTTACGGAAATCTCTCTGCGCGAGCCGCCAAAAGATGAGGTTTGGCAGTTTGTGTTGAGCGGAAAAACCGTTGAGCAGCCGCGTCAGGCGAATGTCACCGTGCTGGATGGTAAGCACGTTGTGGAAAGCGTGGTGGATTTAACCGATAAAAAAGTGGTGTCGTGGACGCCAATCAAAGATGCGCAGGGCATGGTGCTATTGGATGATTTCGCCACCGTTCAGTCGGTGATCGGCGCCAGCGCTGATTTTGCCGCCGTGCTGAAAAAACGTGGCATTGCCGATCCAAGCAAGGTGATCACCACGCCGCTGACCGTTGGCTATTTTGATGGCAAGGATGGGCTAACGCAGGATCAGCGCTTGCTCAAAGTGATCAGCTATCTGGACGTGGGTGACGGCAACTACTGGGCGCATCCGATCGAAAACCTTGTAGCGGTGGTCGATCTTGAACAGAAAAAAATCATCAAAATAGAAGAGGGGCCAGTGATCCCGGTGCCGATGGCTCCGCGCCCGTATGATGGCCGCGATCGTAAAGCGCCAGACATTAAACCGCTGGAAATCGTTGAGCCGGAAGGCAAAAACTACACCATTACCGGCAATACGATCCACTGGCAAAACTGGGATTTCCACGTGGGGTTGAACTCTCGCGTTGGCCCGATCGTTTCCACGGTGACCTACAACGATCAGGGCAAAAAGCGCAAGATCATGTATGAAGGATCGCTGGGCGGCATGATCGTGCCTTATGGCGATCCGGATATTGGCTGGTACTTCAAAGCCTATCTTGATTCAGGCGATTACGGCATGGGCACCTTAACCTCGCCGATTGCACGTGGCAAAGACGCGCCGTCGAATGCGGTGCTGATCGACCAAACGATTGCAGATTACACCGGCAAGCCGATGACTATTCCGCGTGCGATTGCCGTCTTTGAACGCTACGCAGGGCCAGAATATAAGCATCAGGAAATGGGACAGCCCAACGTGAGCGCCGAGCGCCGTGAGCTGGTGGTGCGCTGGATCAGCACCGTGGGCAACTACGACTATATTTTTGACTGGGTATTCCATCAAAACGGCACCATTGGCATCGACGCGGGCGCAACGGGAATTGAAGCGGTGAAAGGCGTGAAAGCGCGCACTATGCAGGATCCAACCGCCAAAGAAGATACTAAATATGGCACCCTTATCGATCACAACATCGTGGGAACCACGCATCAACATATCTACAATTTCCGTTTGGATATGGACATCGACGGCGAGAACAATAGCTTGGTTGAGCTGAATCCTGACGTGAAGCCAAACGATCGTGGCGGCCCGCGCACCAGTACTATGCAGGTGGATCAGGTTGATGTGAAAACCGAAAAAGAGGCGGCGCAGAAGTTTGATCCTTCCACTATCCGCTTGCTGAGCAACGCTAACATTACCAACAAAATGGGCAATCCGGTCTCTTATCAGCTGATCCCTTACGCGGGCGGAACTCATCCCATTGCCAAAGGGGCGAACTTTGGTAAAGACGAGTGGATTTATCACCGCCTGAGCTTTATGGATAAACAGCTGTGGGTGACGCGCTATAGCCCAGACGAGCGCTATCCTGAGGGGAAATATCCAAACCGTTCTATTCATGATACCGGTCTGGGACAGTATTCGTCAGACAACCAGTCGATTGAAAACACGGATAACGTGGTATGGCTGACTACCGGCACCACGCACGTGGCGCGCGCGGAAGAGTGGCCAATTATGCCAACGGAATGGGTGCATGCGCTGCTGAAACCGTGGAACTTCTTCAGTGAAACGCCAACGTTGGATTTGAATGGGAAGAAAGGGGAATAGTTTATTTCGGCTGTGATCCCCTCACCTTTTTTGCCCCAGCCCAAGCCCTCCCCCTCGCAGGGGAGGGAGCCGAATGTGCCTCGATGTTGACTAAGCGCTCGATCTGCTCCTCCCCCTGCGAAGGGGGAGGTTGGGAGGGGGTTGCTGAGGAACTCCGTTCTTAATACCGCACGCACACCGTTTTGGTTTCGGTATAGGCATCCAGCCAATCAGTGCCAAAATCACGTCCGGTTCCTGACTGTTTCACCCCGCCAAACGGCATATTCGCATCAATAAGCGTATGACTATTCACCCACACGGTGCCTGCTTGAATGCGCGGAGTATAGGCCATCGCGGTTTGCAGGCTGGTGGTCCAAAGGCTGGCGGTGAGGCCAAAATCGGTATCGTTGGCCTGATACAGCGCATCTTCAGCGTCTTTGACCCGGATGAGGTTAACGACGGGGCCGAAAACTTCTTCTCGCGATAGATTCAGCGCGGCATCTGGGTTAATCACCAGCGTTGGTGGAATATAAAAGCCCTGCGCATCAGGCCCTGTGGCTCCGCTGATCAGTTCGGCATTTTTGGCTTTAGCATCTTGCAGATAAGACGCCACTTTGTCGCGATGCTGGCACGAAACTAATGGATTAATGTGTGTTGTGGTATCCATACCAGGGCCGACGGAAAGTGATTTTACCGCTTGTTCAAAACCGGCAACCAGATTGTCGAAAATCGGTGCTTCGATATAGATACGTGAGCTGGCGGCGCAGACCTGCCCTTGGTTGAGAAAACTTCCTGCCATCAGGCCTTCAATCACCTGCTGCTGAACGGCATCTTTCAGCACGATGGCCGGATTTTTACCGCCTAGCTCTAAAGTGACTCGGGTTAAGCGGTCGGCGGCAGCGCGAGCAATGCCTTTGCCGACCGGCGTTGAGCCGGTAAAGCTGACCTTCGTCACCAACGGATGCTCGGTTAATGCTTTGCCGCACACTGCTCCTTTACCGGTGACAATATTAAATACGCCATCGGGAATACCCGCTTCGCTGGCAAGTTCCGCCATGCGTAGCAGCGTTAACGGCGTAGTTTCAGACGGTTTGATGACGATAGAGCACCCCGCCGCCAGCGCTGGCATGACCTTCCAAATCCCAATCATCAGCGGGAAGTTCCACGGCACGATACCGGCTACCACGCCGATGGGTTCTTTGCGGGTGTAAGCCATATATTTCGCACCGGCGGGCATCGGTATCGACACATCCATCGTTTGCCCGGTGATTTTGGTGGTGAGCCCAGCGGTATAGCGCATCCAGTTCAGCGTACAGCCCACTTCGAAGGCGCGGGAAATATTAATCGATTTTCCCTGTTCCAAGGTTTCTAGCTGCGCCAGCTCTTCTGCGTGTTGTTCTACGAGGTCAGCGTAGCGCAGCAAAATGCGCTCGCGTTCGGCGGGTAAGCGCTGTGACCACACACCGCCACAAAAGGATTGATGGGCAGACGTGACCGCGCGCGAAACATCTTCGGGGTTTGCGTCAGCAGAAGAGGCAATCTGTTTGCCGGTCGCTGGGTTATAAATCGCTAAGCGCGCATCTGACGTGGAGTTACACCATTTCCCATCAATATAAAGTCCGTGCTGACGGTCAAGAAAACGCGTAACGCTGTCGAGTATTGCTACTGTGTTGTCGGGCATAAGCCCTCCCGTCGGTCGAAAAATAGATTAGTAGAGTGGGATTGCCGTGGAGCGACAAAACCAGTCATCACCTCATGAGTCTATAACAAGGATAGTTTTATCTATTTGCTGTGCCTGACATTCGATTGGTGGGATATGACAGAGGTGATAAAAGCACCTAAACAGCACCTTAACGACGGGGGGATAGTCACGTAGACAATAGGGTTCCTCATGTTAGTATGTATAAGTAATAGCTATTAATGTGTTTGTTTCATTCATACAAAGATAGGACGTCTTGTTATGAAAACATCCATTGTTGGCGTCACCCCAATCAGCATTGATGTCTGCCATTTTGATCGGCAGTTGCCCGTTTTCACGCATTTTTTCCTCAGTTTTAACTTTGTTCGATTGACCAAAACTCTTCCTCACAGAGCGGATTTGCTGCGTCTGTAGCCCAGTGCCGCGCTTTTTTGTTTTTACTAGCATGGAACACAGCGAGTATTTATGGATATCAAAAATAGAAAACGTCTCACTTTTTACTCAATTATTCTTATCGCTATCGTGGTGGCCTTTGCCGCGTGGTGGAGCCTGCGCGCGCCCGGTTTGCCTGACGGATTCGCTAGCAGTAATGGGCGTATTGAAGCAACAGAAATTGATATTTCGGCCAAGGTGGCGGGTCGCATCGACAAAATCGTGGTGCGCGAAGGCGATTTTGTGAAGCAAGGAGATGTGTTGGCACATATGGATACGCGCGTTTTGAATGAGCAGCGTATCGAAGCCGAAGCACAGATCCGTGAAACGCAAAGCGCAGTCGCCACGGCGAAGTCATTACTGGCACAGCGTCAAAGTGAAAAACTGGCGGCACAGGCGGTGGTGAAGCAGCGTGAAGCTGAACTGAACTCGGCGAATAAACGCTATGCCCGTTCACAGGCGCTTTCTAAGCGTGGTGCAGTGTCGGCTCAGCAGCTTGATGACGACATGGCGGCGGCGCAAAGCGCTCGAGCTGCGTTGGAATCCGCTAAGGCTCAGGTGTCAGCCGCGCAGGCCGCGATTGAATCTGCACAGGCGGGCATCATTCAGGCCAATACGCGTGTGGAAGCTGCCAAGGCCACCGAGCGTCGTATCACGGCTGACATTGAAGACAGCGCCTTGAAAGCACCGCGCGATGGGCGGATCCAGTACCGCGTGGCTGAGCCGGGAGAAGTTTTGGCCGCAGGTGGTCGCGTGCTAAATATGGTCGATCTCAGCGATGTATACATGACGTTCTTCCTGCCAACCGAGCAGGCGGGTAGGGTCGCCATTGGTAGCGATGTGCACGTTGTCCTTGATGCCGCGCCAACGCTGCGTCTTCCGGCGAAAGCTACCTTTGTGGCCAGCGTGGCACAGTTCACACCGAAAACGGTCGAGACCGATAATGAGCGTCTTAAGCTGATGTTTCGGGTAAAAGCGCGCATCTCCCCTGAACTGCTGGAAAAATACCTCGAATATGTGAAAACGGGTCTGCCGGGCATGGCCTATGTGCGTTTGGATAACAGTAAAAGCTGGCCAGAGGATCTGGATGTGAGGTTGCCGCAATGAGGCCATTAGGTGCTAATCAAGACCCGCTGGCGGCGCCCATCGTTCGGCTTGAGCAGGTTAGCCAGCATTATGGTAATACTCAGGCATTACAGCAGATAACGCTGAATATTCCGGCGCGAAAAATGGTGGGGCTGATTGGGCCTGACGGCGTAGGAAAATCCAGTCTGCTATCGTTGATCGCGGGTGCGCGCGTTATTCAGTCGGGGAGCGTGAATGTTCTTGATGGTGATATGGCGGATGCCGATCATCGACGCAGGGTCTGCCCGAAGGTGGCTTATATGCCGCAGGGTTTGGGGAAAAATCTCTATCACACGCTGTCGGTCTACGAAAACGTCGATTTCTTTGGTCGACTGTTTGGGCAAGGTACTCAAGAGCGGGAGCAGCGCATCAATGATTTACTGCAAAGCACCGGACTGTCACCGTTTCGCGATCGTCCGGCGGGTAAGCTGTCTGGCGGAATGAAACAGAAGCTGGGTCTGTGTTGCGCGCTGATCCACGATCCTGAGCTGCTGATCCTTGATGAGCCGACGACCGGCGTCGATCCGCTGTCTCGCGCCCAATTTTGGGAGCTGATCGATCGTATTCGTGAGCGACAAACCAACATGAGCGTGTTGGTCGCCACCGCCTATATGGAAGAAGCCGAGCGCTTTGATTGGCTGGTTGCGATGGATGCGGGGCGGGTTCTCGCCACCGGCAGCGGGCAGGAGCTGCGCGAAAGCAGCGGCAGCGCGACGCTGGAAGAGGCGTTTATTGCTCTGTTGCCAGAAGAAAAACGCAATGCGCATCAGAAGGTGGTTATTCCACCGCGCGATACCTCGCAGGATGACGTAGTGGCCATTGAGGCGCAGGGACTGACTATGCGCTTTGGCGATTTTGTTGCCGTTAGCGATGTCAATTTACGCATACCGCGTGGCGAAATTTTTGGTTTCCTCGGTTCTAACGGCTGCGGTAAATCGACCACCATGAAGATGTTGACCGGATTACTGCCCGCCAGCGAAGGAAAGGCGTGGTTATTTGGGCAGGAGGTCGATCCTAAAGATATCGAAACTCGCCGCCGTGTGGGCTATATGTCGCAGGCTTTTTCGTTGTATAGCGAGCTTACGGTGCGGCAAAACCTTGAACTGCACGCGCGTCTTTTTCATCTTCCTGAGGAGGATATTCCTGCACGCGTTGAGGAGATGAATCAGCGATTCATGCTGAGCGAGGTAGAGGATATGCTGCCAGAGGCGCTGCCGCTAGGCATTCGTCAGCGCTTATCTCTCGCCGTTGCGGTGATCCATAAACCTGAAATGCTCATCTTGGATGAGCCAACGTCGGGAGTCGATCCGGTAGCGCGAGATATGTTTTGGAATTTGATGGTCGATTTGTCACGGCGCGATGGCGTGACCATCTTTATCTCAACGCACTTTATGAATGAAGCCGAGCGCTGTGACCGTATGTCGCTGATGCACGCGGGAAAAATACTGGCGAGTGATACGCCAGAGGCATTGGTGAAACAGCGTGGTTTAGGCACACTTGAGGCCACGTTTATCGACTACCTGCGCGAAGCCTCTGGTGATAGCGGTGCGCCCCCCGAGCAGATGCCCGACACGCCTCAGGTTGAAACTGCAACGCCTGCCATCAGCCATCACTTTAGCTTCACGCGGATGTTCAGCTATAGCCGTCGAGAAGCTTTGGAACTGCGACGCGACCCGATTCGCTCGACTTTAGCTTTGCTCGGGACGGTGATCCTGATGTTCATCATGGGCTACGGCATCAGCATGGATGTGGAAAATCTGCGCTTTGCGGTGATAGACCGCGATCAGACCGGCACTAGCCAAGCCTATACGCTCAACCTATCTGGCTCGCGTTATTTTATCGAGCAGCCGCCGATTACCGATTATCAGCAGTTGGAGCGCCGAATGCGCGACGGTGAACTCGCCGTTGCGATAGAAATACCGCCTAATTTTGGCCGTGATATTGCGCGTGGACATACGGCGAAAATTGGCGTTTGGGTCGATGGGGCGATGCCGAATCGAGCTGAAACCGTGCGTGGCTATGTGCAGGCGATGCACTTGGCGTGGCTAAGTGATATGGCTTCGCGCCAGCCAACGGCCAATATGGGGAATATCCTGATGGATATTGAAACCCGCTATCGCTACAACCCAGATGTAAAAAGCTTGCCTGCCATTGTACCTGCGGTGATCCCGCTGTTGTTGATGATGATCCCCGCGATGCTCAGCGCGTTGAGCGTGGTACGTGAAAAAGAGCTGGGCTCGATCATCAATCTGTATGTGACGCCGGTGACCAAAGCCGAATTTCTGATCGGCAAGCAGTTGCCTTATATCGCACTGGGCATGTTTAACTTTTTGCTACTGTGCGCGTTATCGGTCTTTCTGTTTGGCGTTGAGCATAAGGGCAGTTTCCTCACGCTGACGCTGGCGGCGCTGTTGTACATTATTATCGCCACCGGCATGGGACTGCTCATTTCAACCTTTATGAAAAGTCAGATCGCCGCGATCTTCGGCACCGCGATCATCACATTAATTCCCGCTACGCAGTTCTCCGGCATGATCGATCCGGTTTCGTCGCTAGAAGGGATCGGGCGGTGGATTGGTAATATTTATCCAACCTCTCACTTTTTAACTATCACTCGCGGCACCTTCTCTAAGGCGCTTAATCTGTTTGATCTTCAGGCATCGTTTATCCCGCTGCTGATTGCCGTTCCGGTGGTTATTGGGCTCAGCGTTCTTCTATTGAAAAAGCAGGAGGGCTAATGCGCAGCTTACGCAATATCTTTAATCTGGGGATCAAAGAGCTACGCACCTTACTGGGTGATAAAGCCATGTTGGCGCTGATCGTGTTTTCGTTCACGCTATCGATCTACTCCTCGGCAACCGTGACGCCAGGCTCGTTGCATATGGCACCCATTGCGATTGCCGATCAGGATCAATCCCAGCTTTCCACCCGTATCGTGAATAGCTTTTACGCGCCCTATTTTATGCCTCCGGCGATGATCGACTCGAATCAAATCGATCCGCTGCTGGATGCCGGAACCTACACCTTCGCTCTGGATATTCCGCCGAATTTTCAGCGCGATGTATTGGCTGGACGTCAGCCAGCGATTCAGTTGAACGTTGACGCCACGCGCATGAGTCAGGCATTTCTGGGCAACAGCTATATTCAGAACATTGTGAATGACGAAGTGAGTGAATTTATGGCGCGCTATCGGGCGGGGAGTGCATTACCCGTCGATTTAGAAGTGAGGGCGCGCTTTAACCCGAATCTCGATCAGTCGTGGTTTGGCGCGGTGATGGCGATTATCAACAATATCACCATGCTGGCGATCATTCTGACCGGCTCGGCGCTGATCCGCGAACGCGAGCACGGCACCATTGAGCATCTGTTGGTGATGCCGATTACGCCGTTTGAAATCATGCTAGCGAAGGTATGGTCGATGGGGCTGGTGGTGCTGGTGGCCTCGGGGCTATCGCTGATCTTTATGGTGCAGGGCGTGTTACATGTGCCGATTGAAGGCTCGATTCCGCTGTTTATGCTGGGCGTGGCGCTTAGTTTGTTTGCCACCACCTCCATCGGGATTTTTATGGGCACTATTGCGCGTTCAATGCCGCAGCTTGGTTTGCTGATGATACTGGTGTTGATCCCGCTGCAGATGCTTTCGGGTGGCTCAACCCCGCGAGAAAGCATGCCGCAGCTGGTGCAGGACATTATGCAAACCATGCCGACCACGCACTTTGTCAGCCTTGCGCAGGCGATACTGTATCGCGGCGCTGATTTCAGCATCGTGTGGCCGCAGTTTGCTACGTTGTTGGTGATTGGTATGGCGTTCTTTGGTTTTGCCCTGAGCCGGTTCCGTAAAACCATTAGCTCGATGGCTTAGGTTAGGGCGGTAGCTCTCGTTTACTGAAATTATCTTGATGAGAGCTACTTCTTAATATTGATATTTTGCGCACTGTTTAATTCAACTACTCGGGTAAATTAAAGCTCGAGAAAGGTATCTCTCAGAATGAACTAACTATTTCGACGGCTTCTCATGCGGGGATGACCCGCATGATCAGTTCTGGATAAAGCAGGGAATCGACTATGCGAAAAAGCACGGTTATTAGTACAGTTATCATCGCCGGGCTTATTGTTTTTGCAACGCTATACTTTTCTCCGGTTGGAAAGCCTACAGTGCCGAACGTTACAATTGTCGCAGTACAGCCCATTGGGAATGATTTATATCTATACGTTACTCAAACAAATAACGGCGGCGCAACGGTACCTATGACTTATCGATACTACATAGGGGAAGAAATCGACCCGCGATCTATCGATATTCAATTAAGCCATGAAGAGCCTTTTATTGTGAGTAATAGCGATCGGTTCACATGGGGGTATGCGTCGGGCGAAGTTACGGTCAATGTCACTGGGAGGTTATATGATTTTAAGTCGTCAGCGTCTTACCTTAAGAAAGGTATAAGAAATCAAATGCCTGTAAGAGTCCTAAACACCCCACATTGATTCTATTGTTCTATTCGAGCAAATGGCTTCCCGTTTTGGCGAAGCCATACACGCTTATGGCATTTCTGGCGACGGTGTGCGTTCGCCGTTAAAGCCGTGTACGGTGCCAAAACGGCCCGTGTCTTGGTTCCAGTCGGCAATGGATTGGCGTAATTCTTCTTTGCTGCGGCCCACGAAATTCCACCACATCAGCACCTGCTCACCTAAAGGCTCACCGCCGAGGAATAACACCCGTGTTTTTGGTGCCAGCGTGACGTTGAGCTGCGTATTTTGCGTGCCAATATAGGCCAGCTCATTTTCAGCAAAGCGTTCGCCTTCAATGTTGATCTCACCTTCCAGCACAAACAGACCATATTCAAAATCTGGCTGCAGCGTTAACTGGGTATTTGAGCCATCGGGCGTATAGAGATCGACACCGAGTAAATCGGAGAAACACAGAGTTGGCGCATGGTAGCTGGCGTAATCTCCGGCCAGAAGCGTGTGGCGGATGCCATCAGCATCCCAAACGGGCAGCGTTGGATAGTGATCAAAACGCGGCGGCATATCTTTAACGGCTTCGGGTAAGGCTATCCATAATTGGGCCGCGTGGAGGCGTGGGAAGCCCGGCACTGACTCCTCGGTATGGGCAATGCCGTGTCCGGCCGTCATTAAATTCACCTGACCGGGGCGAATGATTTGCTCGTAGCCAAGGCTGTCGCGATGTAAAACCTCGCCCTCTAGCATCCAGGTGAACGTCTGCAAACAGGTATGCGGGTGAGGAGCCACACGGAATCCACCGCTGTCGTGTTTAAGCACCGATGGACCCGCATGATCGAGAAAGCACCATGCGCCAATCAAACGACGTTCTTTAACCGGAATGGCGCGCGAAACGGGGATCCCGCCAACGTCTTTAATACGGGACGTGATGCGCTGTAGTGGGATAGAGCTGTGATTGTTATTCATAGTCGCTCGCTCGTTATTGGGTATAGGATAAGCACCGATATTTCATCCTATACCACTTAGCGTCGAGTTGCAGTGATGCCCTCATCATTCCCACTCTAGCTCGAGCTACCACCGATTCGGCTGTAGTAGGCCTGTTTGACGAGGCTTTCATCGAGCAGCACATTGACCAGATTATCCAAATCGTCGGCGGAAACCGATGCTGGGATCAGCGATACGGTAATCTCCACGTCATCGTCACCGAAAGGCTCAACGTCGAGGTGTGACATAAAGCAGTTTTCCGCTTTCAACGTTTGTTTCACCAGCGTCAGCGCCTCGCGCTGATCGTTTTCTAACGTGATGACGCAAATCTCGTAAGTGGCATCACCACGTTCGTCGATAAGCGGTTGGCGGTTGATAATGTTGACCATTGGACGCAGTAAGGTATTGGAGGCAACGACAAAAAACGTCGCCATACAGGCATCGGCAATCATTCCCGCACCCGCGCAGGCACCTACGGCGGCGGAGCCCCACAGCGTTGCCGCGGTATTAAGCCCGCGGATGTTTAATCCTTCCTTCATGATGGTTCCCGCGCCGAGAAAACCGACGCCGGAAACGACATAAGAGATCACCCGTACAGCACCGCTAGGCGTATCGATACTCATCGCCAAATGAACAAAAATAGCGGCGCTGGTGGCAACCAGCGTGTTGGTGCGCAATCCAGCCGTACGCTGGCGATATTGACGCTCGTATCCAATGATGGCGCCGAGTAAAAATGCGACCAGTAAAATAGAAAATGTTTCGTAATGCAGAGTGAAGTTCATGTAATAAGCCTCAGGAATTGGGCTCTGCTTTTTAGTAACGAAAATAGGCATATTTTGCCCGTGGCTATGCCACGGAACTTTCGTCATCATTAATTTTGTCGCAATATCTGGCGCAATAAATGATGAAGGACGTTATTTCCGTTGCGAATAAGCAGAAAAATAAATAGCAGCCACTCATCAGAATTAAATCTGATTAATAACCACGTGATTTTGAGATGAGGCGTGTTAATTCAGTGAGGCTGTTTACGCAAATTGGCGTAAGCCTTAACAATGAAACTGCGGTGGCGTTCTATACCCCTGTATCTTGAAGGCCGAAGGGTATAACGGAGAATAGCACCACATCCTTTGTCTATGCAGGATGTGAAGGGGGACATTATCACATCATGCGATCAGCTGAGAAAAACACGCGATCTCGGTCTGTCGTTGTCCATGCTATTTCCTTAGGTTGGTGTAGATAACGTAGATATTCAATTTATAACGCCGGTTATTATAGCGGAGTGAGTTTGAACGTTATCTAAACGACCCGTGTAAATAACGAATAAAAACAGCTAATAGAATAAAGAGTAAAAGAGTCCGATATTTATCGGACTCTTTTATAAATCAAAACATATTTTCTGTCGGGGTATTTCTACGCCTGTTAAATAAGCACAATCAGCAGAATTAAACCAATCAGCATAACGGGAGCGGTGCGCTTAATCAGGTCGATAGGAGAAACACCGGCCATACCCGCAACCACAATGGCCGCAGCCGAAAGCGGGGAGGCCGTACGACCTAAGTAACTGGCAAATGCGGCAGCAGTTCCAAGATTCGTGGGGTTCATACCAAATTCAGCGGCATGCGGCGTGATGGCTTCATTGAACGCATAGGCGGTTGCGTCGCCAGAACCAATCACGATGGCCATCAAGAATGGTCCCACGGTACCGCCAAAGCGGGCGGCTTCAGGAAAATCAATCAGCGCGCTTTTCGCCGCGTCGATAAGCCCGACCGAAGTTAACCCCGCCACAAACACACCGGCGCAGATGATAATGCCGAATACGTCGCTGTAGGCTTTACCCATTCCATCAAAGAAGGCGGGAACCACCTTGCCAGGATGGGTTCGGGTAACGGCGAGAGTGGCAAGAACGCCCCACATAACGGCTTGGGGAACCCCCATTTTTAACCAGCTTACGCCGCCAAATGCACCCAGCATCAGTAGCGCAATAGGCACCAGCGGCATCAGCGCGGCTAAAATGTTGATAGGGCCTTCTTGTGGATCTTCAGCGTCAAGGCGTGAATGATAGCCCTTGTGTTCTTTGCGCAGCACGGCGGTTATTGTCATGCCAATCATGATGATAAGACCTAGCCAAACGACGGTCATCACGCGGTCGCCGATGATCGTCATAACGTCGCCACCCACGATTTTCGCCACCAGCGCCATGTGTGGGCTACCTGGATTAAGTAAGCTCGCGCCGAAGGTTCCGGCTAATACCGATGCCGCCGCCATGACCGGATGGATCCCCGCCGCTAGCTGTAAAGGGATCATGGTTATCCCCGCGGCTGCCGCAGCACCTGCCGCGCTTGGCAGAGCTAACTGCACGAAGGTGGTGAGCAAAATAGTGCCAGGAATGAGAAACAGCCCAACGTGTTTAAGCGGGGCGCTTAATAGGCGGACTAAATGGCGATCGCAGCCGGTAAATTTCATCACGGTCGCAAATCCAATGGCTGACAGAATGGCTTGGATCAGCCCTTCAGACACCATCTTTTCCGCAAAGCTGTTCATCGCGGCCATCGGCTCTAATGAGATCAGGCACATCAGCATGCCGGAAAACAGCAGAACGGTGCGGGTGTCCTGCTTTTTGATCAGCAGGATGATGGTTAACAGCAGAATTATTACGCCAAGAGTTAAGGTCAACATGGGGTTCTCGATGCTATGCCGTTGGGGAACGATGATAGGAAATATGCTGAGCCGGATCGATCTGCGGTTCGTGCGCCAGTTTGCTGCGTAGACGGTCAAACTCAGCGACCCACGCCTGTCGCCATTGTCGTTTGATTTCCTCTGGCTGCCAGCAGGCATTGATACCGTTGAGCATCAGTTGGCGTACGCCATCAAGATCGAAGCCGAATTCTTCCACCATAACGCGATAGCATTCGGCGCCGTTGGTGTTGTGCATGTGCCAGTCGTCGGTGGCTGGGATGATATTCATGCCCGCTTGCGCCATTTGGCGGATGGGATGGTGTTTACGCCACTGGCCTGCATCCGGCCATTTTTTGAGATAATAGGTATTGCTGGGCACCACGGTAAAAGGAGTGCCTTCGCGGGCGCAGCGTGCGGTAAGCTCAGGGTTATCCAATACGGTATAGCCGTGATCGATGCGCTCTAGGTGAATCAAATCTAAGCCCGTCTCTACGTTACGCCAGTGCAAACCAAACTCTGAACAGTGCCCCGTGAGGCGTAATCCACCGAGTTTTGCTTTGCGATAGGCTTTCCAAAAATGCTCGATAGGGGCGTCATTCTCTTTGTAGTCAATGCCAATCCCGGGCACTAAAGGGTGCGGATAATTCAGCACGGCATCCACCATCGCCACGGCTTCTTCGGGGGATTTTTCGCGGTTGATCGAGGGAATAAAGAGCGCACGAATATCCCATTCTTCAGCCGCTTTCGCCATTGCGCTGCTCATGGCCTCTGTGACTTCGGCATAGGTGAGTTCGGTGTCAGAGGGATTCCAAAACAGTTCCAGATGACGAATACCGGTTGCTGCGGCGTCTTGCGCCACTTCATAGGTCACGCGGTAGTAATCTTCGGCGCTGCGCATCAGCGGATACAAAAAGTTAAGCGCCGCAATCCCGCCTTTCACCACGCTGGTCTCATGTTGATAGCGGCGATAGTAGCTTTTGGCTTCGGATTCGGTGAGAGGCACTCCGTATTTCTGCGCCAGTGCTAGCATGGTGGTGAGACGAACTCCGCCAAGCAGATGGTAATGGAGATCCGCTTTAGGGAATGTGGCGAAAAACTCTGGCAACGTAATCGTTTGCGTATCCTGCATCATTAACGGCGCTCATTGATAACAAAGAAAACGCCATCATAAATAAAGCGGCCTGAGGGGTGAAATGCTATTCCGGCATTGGCGGGTACGTTTAGGCACTATGTTAATGGTGAATGGTGAATGGTGAATGGTGAATGGTGAATGGTTTAGTGCGAGGCGTTTAGTTTTGCGCCGGTGGCCAATAAGAGATGCCCTGCGCTATCTGCTGAGATAGGCAATGCCAGAATGTTTCCGCGCGCTGGTGAAGCTGCGCTTGGTTGCGATACAGGCGAATTTGATAGGGAATGTGCCAGCGGCTGCGGTTGACGGCAACCAGCTTCCCCTCTGCCAGTTCGTTTTCAATCTGACAATCCGGTAACCAAGCCAATCCCTTAGCGCGTAAGGCCATTTGCCGATGCAAATCACACAGCGAAGATTCAAACACCGGCTGACAGGCAAAAGGCTGCTGCGGCATGAGCCGCTCCACCATTCTCGCGCTGTAAGAGTCTGGCGAATAACGTAAATAGGGCACCGGCTGCTGGTGGTTTTCGTCGGGGGTAAATAATGGCTGGCCTTGCTTATCGGCTGCGCTGACCAGCAGAAGATTACCTTTCCCCAGCAGCAAATTAGTGAAAGGGGGCTGAAGTAAAGCGTGGGTATCAAAGGCTAAAAGAAAATCGCTGGCGCCTTCAATTAACGATTCAACGGCAAAATCTACACGCAGGATATCAACGGAAAATGGCGTTGCGGGGTCGATGCGGTCAATTAAATCGAGCAAAAAAGGAGATGAAAGAGAATGCGGGGCGCTAAAACGAACGGGATTAATCATCTCGGACGGTAAGCCATTTATCTTCTGGATACCTTCTTTAAGCTGATTCACCATGCTGTGAGCAATTAAACGAAACTGATATCCGGCAGGCGTGAGCGTCACCGGTGATGAACTTCTGTCGACTAATTTCTGACCGATACTTTCTTCCAATGCGCGTATATGGCGACCAAAAGCGGGCTGAGTGATGTTGCGTAACTGAGCTGCTCGCGAAAAATTACGCAATTCAGCCAATGCTAAAAAGTCTTCTAACCAGCCGGTATCCATGGGTAAGTATCCTATTGTTCGCGTAGCGATTTATTTCGTTTTAGCCGTGTACCGATAGCGTGATTTTATCAGCAAAAATAGCCGATATAAAAATGAATAAAATAGCTTTATTTCTGCCTAACTATATTAGTCACTGAAATTATTACTATTACTTCTGACAATAACCTCACTATTAAAGATGATTATCTCTGTTGTATTTGTCGCGGCAAGCTGGCATTTATGAATAACAGGGTCGTAATTACTCACTCAGTTATTCACTCAAACATAAATCAATTGCATTTATATGCGAAATTTATGTGGGCTCACTCACTCTAAAATCAGAGTAAAGAAGAGAGAAGTTCGAGAGAGGTAGAGTACGCCAATGACGATTTATCCAAACTTAATAGCGCTGTAGCGAATGGCCTAACAGCAGGATAAAAACGTAACAACAGCAGCCAAAGTTTGGTTTTGATTCATTTTTGTGAGCACGGGAGATAATGATATGAACAGTGAAGTTCAAGTCGTGAATAATTTATGGCGTTGGTTGAGCGGCCAGCGTGAACCTATCGGTTATCAGCCAGGAAGAGTGTTGCATCTGGTTGAAAAAAACCTACAGCCATTTGAATGCAAACGCCTGTCCGATCGCGTGCTCCACGTTGTGTGTCCGCAAGGGTTGGAAGTGGAAGTGGAAGAACGTGTTGTGACCAGCTTCAGAAGCTATAGCGTGACCTGTCATTTCCATCTGCGCGGTGAGACGGGCTTGCAGCAACCGATCCACATTCATGGCAAAAATACCGATATTCTTGGCCGTGGGGATACCCGCTTTAGTGCCAAAACCAGCAATGACGATAGCCGCCGTTTGATGGCCGTGCTGGACTGCTATCCTGAAATTACCGATGCGTTGGATTGCCTTAATTTCCGCCGCTTGAATCTGCGTTCTGAAGCAGGGCAGTGGCAGCTTGAAATTGAGCTGTTTGCCGCAACCGAATTGGTGGGCCCGCGTCCGATATGCAGCGGCTATCAACGTTTACCTTACGCGCAGCGTCATCTGATGTTGGACGTGATGCAGATGTTCCAAAAACTGATGGATCGCGTGACGGTGCAAGGTGTGGCGGCTTAACTCCCCTTTATCTAAATCTAAGTCTTATCTACGACCCCAACATTGAATGAGTTTGATGTTGGGGTTGTTGTTTATAGCGACTCAGGACTCAGTACGCGCTTGGTGGATATTCACCAAGCACGGTCAATGCAGGGATCAGATGCGCTGCGGCGCTAAGAAATGCACCGACCTGCTTAAGGCTTTCATTTGGAAATGTGTTATCGCTGGCAAAAGCCTCGCTGATAAACATCAACCCGTGACATAACCCTTCGATGGTTTCCTCTGCGACTGCGGATAAATCAATGTGTTGAATATCACTTAACTGCTGGCTATCAAGTTCGGAGACAAGTTCACGGAAGATGGTGATAGAGCTGGCTGGGGTGGAGGTGTAGTTGGTCATCGTTTTAGCCTTATGGTAGTTAGCATTGCTCCCCAGCAGACGCCAAGCATGCTGGGGGTAGCCCAGACGGGGTTGGCGTACCGATTACCATAAAACTCGGTGCTTCGTGAGAAGCCCCCGTCTGGACCACCATTATTCAGGTATGAGCAGACTTTGCCAACCAAAAGCTGTTGGGTTTTATGATAGGTTCGGAACGCCAATTCCGGTCGCGATTGTGTCGCGGCGAAATGACTATATAACGAACAAAAAAAATGGGAATAGGGTGGATGCATTTACAGTGGAGTTGCTGTGGGAATTGGAATCAACCACGCAAAATAGCCCCCAAGTTAATTTAGAGGGCTATTAGTTGAATGTTAGCTCAATCTATATTCTTTGGGTTCTGGGAACAGAAGTGGTAGGTCTTGCGGTTTGATTTTAAACAGAGGCCCTTTTTCAGAGACTCTCCCTGTACAACCTGATCTTTTGATTAAATGATCCATTGTGATCGCACCAGCTTTGAGTAGTGGGATAAGTTGGTTCACTAAAGGAGATTTTGTGTGAATAACAGATATTAACTCGTAGTATTCATCCTCACCTTTTCGAATTGCATTGGCTTTAATCCAGAAGGTTTCTCTATGTTTTTCTAGTAATCGGTTCTTGAGAGTGTTAATTGGCCAGACCGCAACGTCGCCATTAGAGTCGCTAACTTCCACAAGAAGTTCCTCATCTCTAATCTCAAATTTAAGTCCTTGAGAGTTACTTTTTAGTGCTGATATTGTGCAGTAAAGCTTAAAATTATCGTCTCTTACATAGCCGTGTGCATTTAAGATTTCTTCACTACTTTTTTTCGGGCTTTGTGCCCAATCAGCTACTTGAGCAAAAAGAGTTGATCGGGTCGCGCCAGCCCCTCTTGCTGATTTAAGCTCAATGCCTTTGTAGTCTGGCTCTTTACTTGAGTTAGCTGGGATCCCTAATGCATGCTCGATGGTCATGCCGATGGCGGTATCTCCCCTCTTAATTGCTTTGATAGGGCCTTGTGCTGCTATGGCTTTAAGTTTAGCTAAAAGCTCTTTTGCAACTTTCTCTTCACAGTCCTGCGCCCTGTCTAGGAAGTCACGAATTCGATGGGTCGTTTCGAAAGAATCATGTGATAAGTTTAGTAACCAGAGTTTATTATCGACAACGGTGAGTGCAATTTGTTGCTCAGGCGCTGCAAAATCCTTCAATCTTCTAAACCACAAGCGAGGATCACCTTTTTTAGTTTCGGGCCTATAAAGGCTTACGGTGGTTTGATCTATATTCTGTGAAGTTATGAAAAATGCCTGTTCTATAATACGATTTGCGAGTCCCTGTTTTTGGAGTGCATAAGCGTGGAAATTTTTGGATTCGAAGAGGTTTCGAATAGTTTGCGTAGCATCAAGAATGGATTTTGTTAGACCTGTTCGCGTGGGCACGAGAATAGCAAAGTCTAAACCTCGTTTAGTAAGGGACCTTTTATTGATTTCGACTAAGTCTGTCATATATTTTTAGTATGCTTTTGCTTGAAATATATACTGCTCTCTAGGCTTTATATCGCTCCATATAAAGTCGTAAACATCACCATTTCAGGTGAGAGCCCTAATTGCATATCTTTGTGAATTTTAAGATCCCAGTGGACAGTGATGTCTAATGAGTGGGGTTTTATTAAATTATACAAAAATAGCATCTGATGAATTTATATGAAAAATAAACGCATTAGAATATTTAATGGTGTCATAGCAAACTATCACTATCAACTTGGTATGCCTAATATGTGAGCTTCGACAAAAATGGAATCCTCGCCGCAAAATTTTAATATGTTTATACATACAGCACTTTTCTCCTGGACATTTGGCTTGAACTCTTCTAGAATCCCCCGCAGTGCATTTCATCAAGGGTATCTTAAGTGAATCATATTGAGTTGTTTGCTGGCTGCGGTGGCCTATCTCTGGGTCTAGACTCCGTTGGTTTTGAATTAGTTATGGCAAATGAATTGTCGCCTATGGCGGCAGAGACTTTTGCCTATAACTTTTTCGGACAAAATTTAGCCAAAAATACAGTGAACGACGATAAGACAAAAAATAAAGCCGTATGGTTGAGTAGCTCATATGATTATGCCTCCATGCCTTCTCGATTAAGAGAAGACCCTCGGACTTATCCAGAGCTGGGAAAAGGTTTTTGCGATATCTCGCAAGGCTCAGATTTAAAAGGCAATCTTGTTGTCGGCAGCATTGTTGAACTTAATAAATGGCTTGAAAAAAATGAGAACATATTAAGCCAGCTAAAAACAGGGTTCATGCCTGAAGGTGAGGTAGACCTCGTTTCTGGAGGGCCACCATGTCAAAGTTTTAGTATGGCTGGTTTGCGACAGCTATCTAATGACAGGAATATTCTACCATGGGAGTTCGCTAAATTTGTCGGTATGATAAAGCCTAAGTTTGCTCTTTTAGAAAACGTTACAGGAATTTTAAGGGCATTCAATCATAATGGCGCTAGCTTTTATGCTTGGTTTGAAGTCGCTAAGGCATTTTCTGAAGTGGGGTATATTCCTGTTTGCCTCCATATTAATGCACGGTTTGCAGGTGTTGCTCAGAATCGACCTCGATTCATTCTTATTGGGATCCGTGCGGATCTTTATGAGCCTATAATTCGCAGTTCTACAGCTGTTGAAGTTTCAATTTTGGAACGCTCAAAGGTATTTTTTGATCGAATTTCAGCAGGAGAAAACCCTGAGTATGGGTCTCTTTCTTTCTTAGATGTTGTAAATAAAAAAGATATCAGCTTTTTTGAAAGCTCGTTTTTATCACCACTTTTGAAAAAGAAGTCTAATTTTTACACAGTCAAAGATGCAATTGATGATCTAAGGGCTGAACCAGAGACCAGTACATCTAGCTATGTTAATAATATAAATAGAATTTTTGGTATGGATATAGAACCAAAAACAATTTTGAATCATGAGCTAAGAAAAAATGGTGAGCTCGTTCAACGGCGGTTTCGCATATATCAAATATTATCTTCCGTTACTAATGATAGTAGGAAGGAAGCTAAGAAGGTTATTTCAGGTAAAAGCAATGAGCTAAGTGATTCTGCTTATGAAGAACTGATAGCTTATGATTATTTAGTTGGGGTTGGGGAATATAAAAAATTCTCAGATAAATTCGAGCTAATAAAGTATCTGAATGAGCATTCAACGAGAAAACAAACGCAAAAAGCACTTGTAGCTTCTCAGCCAGCCCCAGCAGCGCTTTCTATTCCAGACGATGCTTGCCACTATCATCATGATGAGCTCAGAACACTAACAGTGAGGGAGATGGCAAGAATCCAATCTTTCCCTGACTCTTTTGTTTTCAGATCAAAGGTAACAACCGGCGGGCAAATGCGAAAGTTTGAAGTACCACAATATACTCAGGTTGGTAACGCCGTCCCTCCTTTACTTGGACGTGCATTAGGTGAAGTTATATGTAACCTAATAAAGAAATTGTAGATTTTATAGGGCTGATGTTTCAGCCCTCTTTTCATCTAGTATTTAAATAACCGCGTTGTACTGATTTATAATTAAGTTGCAAACATGTAAATAAATAGTAATCTCACATCAAAATACCTCTCCCCCAACTCTCTAAACCTCATCCCTATGAGTGCTTTTGCATCAGTCTGCGGATTGTGTATATTACGCCGCCTGTTGGCCGCGCTTGGCTAACGCAACAATATGAATCTTGTCGATGGAGAGTGAGTGGTGAACAGCGCAGTTCCTTTACTAAGTCGGGCGTGGCATTGGTTGATGACGTCGCGTGAACCTGTGGGGTATCGACCTGGGCAGATGTTAAATCTGGTGGCGCGTGATTTTCGTCCTTATGCCTGCGAGCGCACATCGCCGTGTAGTTTAACGGTCACTTTGCCACAGGGATTAACGATCGAAGTACGTGAAAAGGCGACGGCGTTATTTCGCTCATTTGTGGTGTGTAGCCATTTCCATCTTCAGGGAACGACCGGATTGCAGCAGCCCGTCAGGTTAAGGGCGCGTAATGGCAATATTTTAGGGCGCGGCGGCGTGCGGTTCCGCTGCAAAGATAAAAACGACGATAGCCAACGTTTGTTAGCGGTGTTGAATTGTTATCCGCATATTTTTGCTGCTCTGGATGATTTGCATTTTCGCCATCTTAATCTGCGTGTGGAACAAGGCCAGTGGTGGCTCGAAATTGAGCACTACGCGGCGTCAGAGGTAATCAGTCAGGTGCCGGTAGAGCGCCGTTATCAAAAGCTGCATCACGATCAGCGCCAGCAGTTATTGAACGTTATGCAGATGTTTGATGAATTAATGACGCGGGTGGCCAGTGAAGGCGTTACCGCCTAGGCGGCAACGGTAGGCAAAATAGCGGTTTATTCGTAGGTATTGAGACCCAGCTCGCGCGATATCGCCGCTGCGGTCTCTTTGAGTGGTTTTAACAGATTCTGCTCACCAATCATGCCCAGTTTGGCGGTTGAAAGGGAGATGGAGACCGAATAACTCACGCGGTGATGAATATCAAAGACCGGCACCGCAATACAGGATACGCCCAGCTCATTTTCCTCTCGGTCCATTGCCATTCCCTGCTGGCGGATCTGCTCTAACTCTTGGTACATCTGATCTAGCTGAATGATGGTATTGCGCGTAAGCGGCTGGATCTCATCTTGGTGGCTCTTCCAATAAGACTCTACATAGTCGTGATGACCATAGGCCATGTAGATTTTCCCCATCGCCGAACAGTACAGAGGCATGTGCTGGCCGATGTAGGCTCGCGTTCGCAGCATGCCGGTCGTTGGTTCTAATTTATAAATCAAGATGGCGTGATCGTCTTCGCGGCTGGAGAAGTTAATGGTTTCTCCGGTGGCAATATTCAGCGCTTCTAAGTGAGGGGCTGCCACATGGATGATGTTCAACGAAGATAATGCTTTTTGCCCAACGGCAATAAACTTAGTGGTTAAACGATAGCTGCCTGCCGCCGGTGCCGGAGTGACATAGCCGCAGGATTGCAAACCCTGTAATAGGCGGTGCACGGTGCTTTTATTTAATTGCGCTAGCTCAGAAAGGTGCGCCAACGGACATCCGTTGGGATAGTTGCTCAGGATCTCTATCAGCTGCAGCCCGCGAAAAAGGCTTTGGCTTCCAGCCGGTTTTTCTTTGCTTGGCTCGATCTCGGTTGCTTTCTCTTTTGTTTTCATTCGCCTTTAATCTTTCCAGTCAAATCACACTGCAGTGATGTTAACTCAATTTATCGCCATTTTTTGTTATTCCTTTGCATTATTTCCCTTCCAATTTTCCCCCTACCCGAAGTGTGTTTTACGTCACGTTCTTGAATGATAAAAAACAACTAATTGATTTATATGGTTTTTAAAAAACGACAGTGCTTTGACTTGTTAAAATTTGAGCGGTATTATTTTTTGGAATCTGATTTCACATAGTGAAATTTAAAGATTTAAAAACCAACAAATAGATTGTTTGAATCACGAGGAGAGCGCTATGCGAGTGAGTTTTGACCAGTTAAAACAGGAGTTTGAACGGGTGCTATTGGCGCGTGGCGTTCAGGCTGAAACCGCCAGCGAGTGCGCAACGATGTTTGCCCAAACCACGGAATCTGGCGTCTATTCTCACGGGGTGAACCGTTTTCCTCGCTTTATTCAACAGCTTGAGGCGGGGGATATCATCCCTGACGCGCAGGCAAAGCGTGTTCTGGCATTGGGGGCGATTGAGCAATGGGATGCACAGCGTTCTATCGGCAATCTCACCGCGAAAAAAATGATGGATCGTGCGATGTCTTTGGCCTCAGACCACGGCATTGGCTTAATTGCGGTGCGCAATGCCAACCACTGGATGCGCGGCGGAAGCTACGGATGGCAGGCCGCTGAGAAAGGTTATATTGGCATTTGCTGGACGAATTCGATTGCCGTTATGCCGCCGTGGGGAGCGAAAGAATGTCGTATTGGCACGAATCCGTTGATCGTGGCGATCCCGGGAAATCCGATCACCATGGTGGATATGTCAATGTCGATGTTCTCTTACGGCATGTTGGAAGTGAACCGTTTAGCAGGGCGTGAACTGCCCGTTGACGGTGGCTTCGATGACGAGGGCAATCTCACCCGTGAGCCGGGCGTGATAGAGAAAAATCGCCGCATTTTACCGATGGGATACTGGAAGGGATCTGGGTTATCTATCGTGTTGGATATGATTGCGACGCTGTTGTCTGATGGTGCATCGGTGGCTGAAGTTACAGAGGACAACTCTGACGAATATGGCATTTCACAAATTTTTATCGCCATTGAGGTCGACCGCTTAATTGAAGGTGCGACTCGCGATGCCAAGCTACAGCGCATTATGGATTACGTGAAAGGGGCGGAGCGCGCTAATCCTGAGGTGGCTATTCGTTTGCCGGGCCATGAGTTTACCCAGTTGCTGGCCGAAAATCGCCGCAATGGCATCACCATTGATGACAGCGTATGGGCAAAAATTCAGGCACTCTAAGGACGCAATATCATGATATTCGGCCATATTAGCAATGAAAATCCCTGTGAGTTGCCAACGGCAATCCAAAGAGCACTCAACTTTTTACGTACCACGGATTTTAGCCAGCAAAAGGTTGGAGAAGTCGAAATTGATGGGCGTAATATTTATGCGCAGATTATTGATATGACAACGCGGCCTAAAAAAGATAATCGCCCAGAAGTTCATCGCCGCTATATTGATATTCAATTTTTAGCCAAGGGTGAAGAGATTATCTGTGTCGCGGCGGAGCGCGGAAATAATAAAATCTCTGAATCATTATTAGCTGAGCGAGATATTATTTTTTATCACGACGTAAATGATGAATCAGAATTAACGATGACCGAGGGAAGCTATGCCATTTTCTTCCCACAAGACGTTCATCGTCCCGGATGTATAAAAAATAAAGCGACGCCAATTCGTAAAGTTGTCGTAAAAGTCGCGCTGAGCGAGCTTATTTAAAGCATTAATTATTTCCACCACCAAGGGATAATTTTCAATGAATTATAATCACGGCTTTATTGTCGGAGCGTACCCCTGCGCACCTTCATTTCATCAACGCGATCGCGATCAAGAGACGGCGTTCTGGCGTGGCCTTGCGGACGTTGAAGGAATACGCGGGATTGAACAGCCTTGTCTGGAAAATCTTCATCCTTACGGCGATGACTATTTATTTCAACAGATCCCTGCGGACTGGCAGATTGTAGTCACCGCCGTTATGGAAACGATGCGCCGTCGTGCAGGGCACGGAGGCTTTGGCTTGGCTTCGGCAGACAAAGCGCAGCGCTTGGCCTGCGTTGAATACTATCGCCATATTTTGAATATAATTAACCGCGCCAACGATCGCTTTGGCATGAAGAAAATCCTCGCCTTGGAGATTCAGTCTGCGCCATTGGCGGGCTCTGATGATGTTGCGCTGGCGGCAGAATGCTTTGCTGAGTCAATGCAGCAGATTGCGCGCTGGGACTGGCCGTGCGAGCTGGTGATTGAACACTGCGATGCAATGAATAAACCTGATTCACGCAAAGGCTTTTTGCCTTTAGAGCAGGAAATTGCGGTGATTCAGGCGCTGGAAAAAGAGGTTGGCATAGCCATTAACTGGGCTCGTTCAGCGATTGAAGGACGCAACACGACATTGCCCTTACAGCATCTGCAACAAAGCCAGCAGGCTGGGGTGCTTAAGGCATTGATGTTTTCTGGTACAGCGACGGGTGGCGCGTACGGTGATTGGCAAGATTTACACGCGCCTTTTGCACCGTTCGCAAGCGCGCGGGTTAACTGTGCTGAAAGTTTAATGACCGTAGAGCTGGCGTCTGAAATGTTTAAGCTAGCGCCATTGGAATCATTAAGTTTTGCTGGAATTAAATTATTAGAAATTGATCCTAAAGCTAGCGTTGCACATCGTATTGATATATTGCGCGATGGAATTAATGCTTTAAATATCGCGACACGAAATTAGCAGTAATACTTTAAATTATTTAATGGATTAAATGCATTAAGTCTTCACCAAATAAACCCATATCAATGGGGAAATCTGTGCATCCTAATGTACGGGCCGTATCAATAATGATTAAGGCGTGAAGTTATGAACTCTAACTCTGAAACTCTACATAAAAATAATATACCGAATGATATTCCACGCCAGCGATGGCTAAGAATAATTCCTCCGATCTTAATTGCCTGCATTATTTCCTACATGGATAGGGTGAATATCGCCTTCGCGATGCCCGGAGGGATGGATGCCGATCTCGGTATTACGGCGTCCATGGCGGGATTAGCCGGCGGTATCTTTTTTATTGGTTATTTATTTCTGCAAGTCCCCGGTGGAAAAATTGCCGTGCACGGCAGCGGGAAGAAATTCATTGGTTGGTCACTGGTCGCGTGGGTGGTTATTTCTATTTTAACCGGCTTGGTGACGAATCATTACCAACTCCTGTTTCTGCGCTTTGCTCTTGGGGTCGCGGAAGGGGGAATGTTGCCCGTTGTGCTCACGATGATCAGCAACTGGTTCCCAGACGCTGAACGCGGACGCGCCAATGCGATTGTGATTATGTTTGTGCCGATTGCCGGCATTATCACGGCACCGCTTTCGGGCTGGATTATCACCGCGCTTGACTGGCGCTGGCTATTTATCATTGAAGGTTTGATGTCGGTAGCGGTGCTGGTTCTGTGGGTTATGGCGGTGTGTGACCGACCACAAGAGGCACGCTGGATTTCGGAAAAAGAGAAAAGCTGGCTGATCGCCACCTTAGCCGAAGAGCAGCGCGCGATTGCTGGAAAAGAGGTGAAAAACGCCTCTCTGAGTGCGGTGCTGTCCGATAAAACCATGTGGCAGCTGATCGCGCTGAACTTCTTTTATCAAACCGGTATTTACGGCTACACCCTGTGGCTGCCGACCATCCTCAAAGAGCTGACCCATACCTCAATGGGGCAGGTGGGCATGTTGGCCATTCTCCCTTATGTCGGTGCGATGGCAGGCATGTTCCTCTTCTCTTCACTCTCTGACCGCACCGGTAAACGCAAGCTGTTCGTGTTCTTACCGCTGCTGGGTTTCGCTGCGTGCATGTTCCTGTCTGTGACGTTGAAAAACCATGTGTGGTGGTCGTACGCGATGCTGGTGGGCTGCGGCGTATTTCTACAGTCGGCTGCGGGCGTATTTTGGACCATTCCAGCCAAGTTATTTAGCGCAGAAATGGCGGGAGGGGCGCGTGGGGTGATTAACGCGCTCGGTAACCTTGGCGGATTTTGCGGGCCGTATGCGGTTGGGTTGCTGATTACTTATTACAACAAAGATGCCGGTGTTTATTGCCTTGCCCTGTCGCTGGCGATAGCTGCGCTGCTGGCGCTGTTGCTGCCTGCGAAATGTGATGTACCAACGCAGTCTGGTGCGCAACTGCCAGAAGGCAAACGCACGGCGGCGTAAATAGCCCCCACCCTAACCCTCCCCTTCGCAGGGGAGGGAACCGTTCAGCGTAGTTTGTGAGGATCTCGATCGGCTCCTCCCGCTGACAAGGGGGAGGTTGGGAGGGGGACTGGTGGGGCAATCAATGCAAATAACAGGAATGACTATGAGTGCGACATCCACGGAATATTGGCTGGGTATCGACTGTGGCGGCACCTATCTCAAGGCAGGGCTATACGATAGGCAGGGCGCGGAATTGTGTATTAGCCGCCAAGCGTTGCCGGTAATCAGCGAGCATCCGGGCTGGGCCGAACGCGACATGTCTCTGCTATGGAAAGCCTGTATAGAAACTATCGCCATGCTGCTGCGCCAAAGCGGTGTTAATGGTCAGCGGGTGCAGGCTATCGGAATATCGGCTCAGGGCAAGGGACTGTTTCTCTTAGATAAAGAAAACAGGCCGCTGGGCAATGCCATGCTGTCATCGGATCGGCGAGCCACTGACGTGGTGTCGCAGTGGCAGCGTGATGGGCTGCCTGAAATGCTCTATCCGCTTACACGGCAAACCCTGTGGACTGGCCATCCGGTTTCTTTACTGCGCTGGGTTAAACAGCATCAGCCAGAACGTTATCAGAAAATTGGCTCAGTGATGATGGCGCATGACTATCTGCGTTTCTGCCTGACAGGTGAACGCGGTTGCGAAGAGACGAATATTTCTGAATCCAATCTCTACAACATGATGCAGGGCGAATATGACCCCCAGTTAACGCAGTGGCTTGGAATACCTGAGGTTTCTTCTGTTCTGCCACCGATTGTGGGCTCTACTGAAATATGCGGAAAAGTAACACGCGAGGTGGCTGAGGCCACGGGGCTGCGCGCTGGCACGCCCGTGGTGGGAGGGCTGTTTGATGTGGTGTCGACCGCGATCTGTGCTGGCCTTCAGGATGAATTCACGCTTAACGCAGTGATGGGAACTTGGGCGGTGACCAGCGGCGTTGCCAAGTGCATCTCTTCGAACGAACCCTATCCCTATGTCTATGGGCGTTATGCCAATACGCCGGGTGACGATGAGAATAATTACATCGTGCATGAGGCCAGCCCGACCTCTTCCGCCAATTTGGAATGGCTGACCCAACAGTGCGGCGGCATCAGTTTTGATGAAATTAATCAGTCGGTAGGCGCATTGCCGAAGGCCGGCAGCGACGTGATGTTTTTGCCGTTTTTGTATGGCAGCAATGCCGGTTTGGATATGACCGCCGGTTTTTATGGTCTGCAATCGCTACATCGGCGCGAGCATCTTTTACAGGCGGTTTACGAAGGCGTGGTGTTTAGCCACATGACCCATCTCAATCGCATGCGTGAACGTTTTACTCAGGTACGCAAACTGCGTGTTACCGGCGGGCCGGCGCGCTCGAAAGTCTGGATGCAAATGCTGGCCGATGTCAGCGGTTTACCCGTTGAGTTGCCACAGGTTGAAGAAACGGGCTGTTTGGGCGCGGCCTTGGTGGCGCTGGTGGGCAGCGGTGTGTACTCCAACGTGAAACAGGCGCAAAGCCAGCTTAGCCATGCGATTCAACGCATTGAACCCGATAGCGCGGTGTGGTGCGCCTATCAGCATAAATTTACCCGTTACCAATATTTGATTGAAGCATTGCATGGCTATCACGTGCGCTGCTCATCGTTAGCCAAGTCTTGAGGAGCTATCCATTATGAACCGACCTTTGCTTCAGCTCGCGCTGGATCACACGAGCCTGAATCAGGCTTTGCAAAGCGTGAGTGCGCTAAGAAACCACGTGGATATTATCGAAGCCGGTACGATCCTATGTATCAGTGAAGGATTGCAGGCCGTGCGGGCACTGCGTCAGATGTGCCCTGATAGCATTATTGTTGCCGACCTTAAGGTGGCAGATGCCGGAGAAACCTTGGCAACCGAGGCCTTCGACGCCGGAGCAAACTGGATGACGGTGATTTGTGCGGCGCCGTTGGCGACGGTGATAAAAGCGCATCAGGTGGCTCAGTCTCGCGGCGGTGAAATTCAAATTGAGCTATTTGGCAATTGGACGCTCGACGATGCGAAAGCATGGCGAGCCGCCGGAGTGCGTCAGGCGATTTATCATCGGGGGCGCGATGCTCAGGCTAGCGGGCAATCTTGGAGCCAGCAGGATCTTGATCGTATGAAACAGCTTTCCGATCTGGGGTTGGAGCTGTCGATCACTGGTGGGATCACGCCACAGGATCTCGCGCTGTTTAAAGATATCTCCGTCAGAGCGTTTATCGCTGGCCGTGCATTGTCGGAAGCTGAACATCCGCAAGAGGTCGCACAGGCGTTTCATCAGCAGATCGATGAAATTTGGGGGGCGTCACGATGAACATCATCAAACGACGTCATCCACTTGGCATTTATGAAAAAGCCCTGCCAAAAACCTTAAGCTGGCCAGAGCGCTTAGCGCTGGCGAAAAGCTGTGGATTCGACTTCGTTGAAATGTCGGTGGATGAAACAGACGAAAGACTTAGCCGTTTAGACTGGAGCGTTGCTCAGCGAACCTCGCTGGTGGGGGCGATGCTGGAAAGTGGGGTCTCTATTCCTTCTATGTGCCTATCGGCGCATCGACGTTTTCCTTTTGGCAGCCATGACGAAAATGTCCGCCAGCAGGCGCGCAGCATTATGACGAAAGCGATTCATCTGGCGCGCGACTTAGGCATCAGAACGATTCAGCTTGCGGGCTACGACGTGTATTACGAAGAGCAAGATGAGGGCACTCAGCGGCGTTTTACCGAGGGTCTGGCGTGGGCGGTGGAGCAGGCCGCAGGTGCGCAGGTGATGCTGGCCGTTGAGATCATGGATACCGAATTCATGAACTCAATTACCAAGTGGAAAAAGTGGGATCGGCTGCTTTCGTCGCCGTGGTTTAGCGTTTATCCCGATGTGGGAAATCTGAGCGCGTGGGGCAATGATGTGTCCGCCGAGCTGGAACTGGGTATCGATAGCATTGCGGCGATTCATTTGAAAGACACCTATCCGGTAACGGCAACCAGCCAAGGGCAGTTTCGCGATGTGCCATTCGGCGATGGCTGCGTCGATTTCGTCGGCGTGTTCCAAACGCTAAAGCGGCTGAACTATCGCGGCTCATTCTTGATCGAAATGTGGACGGAAAAATCAGCGGAGCCGGTGCTGGAAATTATTAAAGCGCGGCAGTGGATCGAGGCGAAGATGATGGAAGGAGGTTTGGTATGTTAGAGCAATTAAAACAGCAGGTCTTAGACGCCAATCTGGCTCTGCCCAAGCATCACTTGGTTACATTTACCTGGGGCAATGTGAGTGCGATCGATCGTGAATCTGGGCGGGTAGTGATTAAGCCTTCGGGCGTTGAATATGACGGAATGCAGGCGGCAGATATGGTGGTGGTGGATTTAGCCAGCGGCCATGTGGTGGAGGGAAATAAAAAACCGTCGTCGGATACCGCCACTCATTTGGCGCTGTATCGGGCTTTCCCGCACATTGGCGGCATCGTTCATACCCATTCGCGCCATGCCACCATTTGGTCACAGGCCGGTCTTGATCTACCCGCTTGGGGCACCACGCACGCAGACTATTTTTATGGCACCATTCCGTGCACGCGCCTAATGAATAAAGATGAAATTGAAGGCGACTATGAGCATCAAACCGGTGAAGTGATTATTGAAACCTTCGCCCAGCGCGATATTGACCCAATGCAGGTTCCCGCCGTATTAGTGCATTCACATGGTCCCTTTGCGTGGGGCCGCGACGCCGCAGATGCCGTGCATAATGCCGTGGTTCTGGAAGAGTGCGCTTACATGGGCATTTTCTCCCGCCAACTGATGCCTGAGATTGACGCTATGCAGCGCGCTTTGCTGGATAAACACTATCTGCGAAAGCACGGCGCAACGGCCTATTATGGGCAGGAAAATAGCTGATTTAGCCCCGTCATACTTTCAAACCACCTGAATTATTTTGGGCATAGACCGCCATGCGGTAACGCCGCTCATTTAAGAGATACACGGGTCTAGCACACCGCGGGGCCGTTATGGAACACATCCTTGTGTTCCACCCTACGGGCCAACGCTAAAGCGTTGTTCAACTTTGCTCCAAGCAAAGTTGTTGGCGGCTTTCGCCGCTACGACCCCATCGGTGTGCTCCCCCTAAAATCGAGCTTAAGTGAACGGCGTTACCATTCTTCGGCGGTTTTTTAATTTTTATTCCTGACAAATTTTCTTATTAACATTCCATTCTTGTTTTAACGCCATGGTTCACCGAGCAAAACATTAATTCATAAAACATATGATTAACTCATAAGCATAACTTCAATGTGAATTCAGTGGAGGCTGAGTGGATAGCTGTGTAGTTTGCGCCCTGCAATGGATGTGATTAAGCGCAAAGCCCTTTGGTGTTGAGGCAAGTCGCTATGTCTCTTAAGGACGCCTTTTTCCCTCTACGATGATCTCAAAATGTTATTCCGAAAACTTATCTCAGCCGCAGTATTTTGCTCTGTCGCATTCGTGACTCAGTCCTCATCGGCGTTTGATTTACCTACGTATTTTAAATCTGACAAGATGAACCAAAACCTGCATGTTAAACAATCTTCTTACCGGATTTCCTATCGGGAAGCGCTAAATAGCAAAAGCTTCAACGATCCACAGCAGGCCAATATTAAGCAGGTCATTTTGCAGGATTATCGGCGCTGGCAGGGGGTGAGATATCTCTGGGGCGGTGATTCTAAATATGGCATTGATTGCTCAGCATTTACGCGCCGGGTGCTCGGTGAGCTCTCGGTTAATCTGCCGAGAACAACCTCCGAGCAAATTCATTTCGGTAGCCACATTGCAAAGCAGCATCTCAAAATCGGTGATTTGGTTTTCTTTAAAACCTCGCCGGAGACACGACATGTCGGGGTGTATGTGGGGAACGGTCAGTTCATCCATGCATCAAAGAGTATGGGGGTAACGACTTCTCGCCTCAGCGATCGCTATTGGGAAAGCAGTTACGAAACTTCTGTACGCGTGATTTAAGCGTAGATACGCTTCCCTTCTTCGATCTCCTTCACATTCTAGGATAAAAATGAAACCGGTTACTGAAACCGGTTGCGGTTAATAAAAATGGCGTCTTATACTCTGTTCCTTACGCGTCTTATTCAGGGGTAGAGCATGATGAATATCAGTCAATCGCTGTTTAGCTTTATCGAAAATCGAATTAGCCCGGTGGCGGGAAAAATTTCCTCTCAGCGACATATTATGGCGATTCGTGATGGCTTTATTGCCGCTATGCCGTTCATGATTGTCGGTTCGTTTTTACTGGTATTTGTCTATCCCCCGTTTTCCGCTGAGAGTAGCTGGGGTTTTGCACGCAGTTGGCTGGCGCTGTCTGGCAAGTATGAAAGCCAGATCCTGACGCCGTTCAACATGACGATGGGGATCATGTCGATTTACATCACTGCAGCAATTGCCTACAACCTCGCAAGACGCTATCAGCTTGATCCTTTCATGACGGCAATGCTGGCACTGATGGGCTTTTTGCTGGTGTCAGCACCGCAGGCTAACGGAAATATGCCCACCGTTGCGCTGGGCGGCGTGGGGATTTTCACCGCGGTTATCGTGGCGATTTATGTTACGGAGCTCACGCGTTTTCTCAAACATCACAATATTGGAATAAGGCTCCCTCCGCAGGTTCCGGCAAACATCAAACAATCATTCGACCTGCTGATCCCGATTCTTGCCGTCATTATTACGCTGTATCCGATCAGCATGGGCGTGCAGGCACTGTTTGACCAGCTTCTCCCTCAGGCAATTATGGCGCTGTTCCAGCCACTGATTTCTGCCGCTGATTCACTACCGGCGATCTTACTTGCCGTGTTGATTTGCCATCTATTATGGTTTGCTGGGATCCACGGCTCGGCCATTGTTTCTGGCATGTTGCAGGCATTTTGGCTGACGAATTTAGGGTTAAATCAAACCGATCTCGCCGCAGGGCTGCCGCTGACGCACATTATGACGGAGGCGTTCTGGAACTTTTTGATCGTAATTGGTGGTTCAGGCGCAACCTTCGGTTTAGTGCTGTTGTTCCTGCGCAGTAAATCCGTGCATCTACGTGCTATGGGGAAACTGAGTCTGGTTCCGAGCATGTTTAATATTAATGAGCCGGTGATATTTGGTACGCCGATCGTTATGAACCCAACCTTCTTTATTCCCTTCATTTTGTCGCCGATGATCAATGCGGTTGTGGCCTACACCGCAGTGACCACTAATCTACTTCCACACATGATTTCATTGGTTCCATGGACATCGCCGGCGCCGATTGGTGCCGCGTGGGCCATGGGCTGGGATTTCCGCGTCACCGTCTTAGTGCTGTTGCTGATGGCATTATCTGCCCTGATTTATTACCCGTTCTTTAAGGTCTATGAGAAGCAACTCTTGGCGCAGGAACAGGCTAATCAGGCACAGGAAGATGAGGAAGCCATCGTGTGGTAACCACGGTAATCACTATTTAGTCTTTTTATTTATAGCGTTAACGGAGTAATAAAAATATGAGCCAATTTCCAAAAGATTTTCTCTGGGGAGCAGCAACGGCGGCGTATCAGGTAGAAGGTGCGCATGACGCTGACGGTAAAGGGTTATCTGTTTGGGACGTATTCTCTCATTTGCCTAGCACCACGCACGAAGGGACAAACGGCGACGTTGCGGCCGACCACTACCATCGTTTTAAAGAAGATGTGGCGCTGATGGCCGAATTGGGGATGACCTCATATCGCTTTTCTATTTCGTGGCCGCGCGTGTTGCCGAACGGTACGGGTGAAGTGAACGAAGCTGGGATCAAATTCTACAGCGATTTGATCGATGAGCTTTTGCGCCACAATATTCGCCCGATGATCACGCTGTATCACTGGGATCTTCCTCAGGCTTTGCAGGATAAATTTGGCGGTTGGGCAGGGCGCGAAATCGTTGATGCCTTTGATGAATATGCCCGTCTTTGCTATCAACGCTTTGGCGATCGCGTTGACCTGTGGTCAACGTTTAATGAAACCATCGTATTCATTGGTATGGGGTATTTCACCGGCCAGCATCCACCGAAGCTGAAAGATCCTAAGCTGGGCATTCAGGCCTGCCATCATGTTTTCTTGTCCAACGCACGTGCGGTGAAAAGTTTTCGTGAAATGGGGATCAAAGGCCAAATTGGGTTTGTTAACGTGCTACAACCTAACGATCCGATCAGCCAAGAACCTGAAGATCTCCGCGCTTGGGAGATTGCCGAAGGGATTTACACCCACTGGCTATATGACCCAGTGCTGAAAGGCGAATATCCGCGCGACATGCTAGAGATGGCACAGGCCGCATTTGGCGTGCCTGAATTCCACCCTGGTGATGCCGAATTACTGAAAGAAAACATCGTTGATTTTATCGGGTTGAATTATTACAAGCGTGAAATGGTGGCGCGTAACGACGACGTGCAAGGCTTCGATCTCAATACTTCGGGCCAGAAAGGCAGCGGTGGCGGAATGGGCTTCAAAGGCTTATTCAAGATCGTGAAAAATCCAAACGGGGTATACACCGATTGGGATTGGGAAATCTATCCAGAAGGCCTGACCGACGCGATCGGTCGCATTCGTCATCGCTACGGTGAAGTGCCTATTTATATTACTGAAAACGGTTTAGGCGCGAAGGATCCGATTGTTGACGGCGCGGTTCTAGATCAGCCACGTATTGACTATCTGAGCGAGCATATTCGCGCTGTTGGTCACGCAATTGAGCAGGGTGCCGATGTTCGTGGCTTCTATCCTTGGTCATTTATTGATTTGCTGTCTTGGCTCAACGGCTACCAAAAACAGTACGGCTTTGTGTATATCGACCGTGAGAATAACTTGGCGCGCAAGAAGAAGCTGAGTTTTGAGTGGTATCAAAAGGTGATCCGCTCAAACGGTGATGAGCTCTAGCGCAGTAAGACTCTGCTGACCTGATTGTCTCCCCGTTTTAGGGGAGACATTGCTTAATTTCTACCAAAAAAAACGGCATTTCCTGCGGTGTTCATGAATCTGTACTACCTTTAATCCTGTAGTTGTTCTATCCAATGACAAACAACAAGGAGTGATTTATGAAAGCAATTAAAGCTATTACCGCAGCGATTCTGGTGAGTTCAGTATCTTTTGGCGCTTTGGCAGCAGAGGAAATCACTAAAGAAGAAGCCGCAAAATATACGAAAATTGGTACCGTAAGCACCACGGCAGAAACCACATCGCCCATGGATGCTAAAGAAGTCTTGTCTAAACTGGCAGACGAAAAAGGCGGTAAATACTACGTGATTATTGCTGGCCGTGAGCACGGCAAAATAAGCGCGATTGCGGAAGTATATAAATAGCCCAAGGCAGTACATATTCTCGAGCGGGGATTGTCCCCGCATTTCTTCTCTCACCATGTTGTCTATTTTTACTTCTGCTCGACCCACCGCTTCTCTGTTATTATGTGCGCCTATGAGTACAAGTCCGCTGGCGCTACGAGTCTATAATCGCGTTCAACAGCAAACTTGCTCCCCCTTATTTTTTGTCTGATTAGAGTAACCGTTGTGACCCAATCTTTTGCTTCCCTGACGCTGCCAGCGGCGCAGCTAGAAAACCTCGCTGAACTTGGCTATGCCTCAATGACCCCTGTGCAGGCCGCTGCATTGCCTGCCATTTTAGAAGGGCGTGACGTTCGGGCGCAGGCCAAAACCGGCAGCGGTAAAACAGCCGCTTTTGGTATCGGTCTGCTACAGCAGATTGACGTTACCCAGTTTACGACTCAGGCGCTGGTGCTGTGTCCAACGCGTGAGCTGGCGGATCAGGTCAGCAAAGAGCTGCGCCGCTTAGCGCGTTTCACCCAGAACATCAAAATTTTGACACTGTGTGGCGGCCAGCCAATCAGCCATCAGTTGGATTCATTGGTACATGCGCCACATATTGTGGTGGGTACACCGGGCCGTATTCAGGAACATTTGCGCAAGAAAAGCGTTAGTTTGGATGCGATGAAAGTGCTGGTGTTGGATGAAGCCGACCGCATGTTGGATATGGGCTTTGCCGATGCCATCGACGATGTGATCAGCTACACCCCAACTTCACGTCAAACCCTGCTGTTCTCTGCAACCTATCCGCAGGGGATTGAACGCATCAGCGCACGTATTCAACGTGAGCCTGTGAATATTGAAACCGGCGATGTTTCTGCGCTGCCAGATATCGAACAACAGTTTTATGAAACCTCACGCGGTGAGAAATTAGCGTTGCTCCAAGCGCTGCTGAGCAATCTGCAACCGGCATCATGCGTGGTGTTCTGTAATACCAAACGTGATTGCCAAGACGTCTACGAGGCGTTGTCTGGGCAGAATATTAGCGTACTGGCTCTGCACGGTGATTTAGAACAGCGTGAACGCGATCAGGTTCTGGTGCGTTTCTCTAATCGCAGCTGCCGTGTGTTGGTAGCAACCGACGTCGCCGCGCGTGGGTTAGATATCAAAGAGCTGGAAATGGTCGTGAACTACGAGCTTTCTTTCGATCCTGAAGTTCACGTCCACCGTATTGGCCGTACCGCGCGTGCAGGCCAGAAAGGCCTAGCCGTGAGCTTTGTGGCGCCATCAGAAATGGTGCGTGCTCATGCGCTGGAAGATTATATCGGCTTGAAACCGACTTGGTTGTCTGCGGATAAAATGATGGCATCACCGATGCAGCCATTGGAAGCTGAAATGGTGACGCTGTGCATCGACGGTGGCCGCAAGGCCAAGATCCGCCCTGGCGATATTCTGGGTGCATTGACCGGTGACGCAGGCCTTACCGCCGCCGACGTGGGTAAAATCGATATGTTCCCGATTCATGCCTACGTAGCTATTCGCAAAGCATCAGCTAAGAAAGCCTATAAGCAGCTTCAGGAAGGCAAGATCAAAGGGAAAAACTGCAAGGTTCGTATTTACAAGTAATCCGCCAATTCTCCTTTCTCGCCTCCCTTATCTGATGAGGGAGGCGAATATCCTCTTTTTATCTCTTTAACTCAGTCAATATCACTCTGGTGATAATTTCAGTCTTTATTAAATTAAACCGATAACCATTTTTCTGTCACTCTCGAAAAAAATTGCGCGCTGATAACTGCGACAGTTTAAAAATGTCCGTAATAAAAATATAAATACATTTCTTTTTACATAAAAGTAAAATAAAAACTATCAGGATGATAATGAGAACTCTCTCAACTCACTGCTGATGACTATCATTACGGAAAATAATGTCAGCGATCCTACGCCTGTAGGTTAGTGGCTACATCAATGCGGCTTTTGTCCTATATACATATAATAAACCTAGCTTTATTATGCGGAATGTTGCGTTTTATCTTGTCTGAAGAATTTCAAACAAGACGTAACTATTAAGAAAATCATTAAACATGTTTAATAAATATCACTTTTAAATCTCTCTATAAATGTTTCTAGTCTGTTACTGGAAATGAATGTGTATTTTAAATATCACTTCCAGTGTTTTTAATTATATTTATTTAAATGAAAGCTAAATGAATTTATTTTAGTTATTGTACTTCTGTTATTTAAGCAAATTATGACTTAATATATAAAAATAGATTATTAAAATCTAAACGCAGATTAAACAATTCTTTTAAAAAATAAATTCGCTATAAATAATCCCCGACTTACTTATTTTTTCACATAATATTCTTTCGTTTTGAATAAAAAACAATTAATTAGAATTTAATATCGTTTTTTGTGTTTTTTCAGATAATAAGATATAAATAACAAAAAAATCATTATAATGATTCAAATCCACCGCTAACGTGGTGGTTATTAAATGGTTGTGAAGCGGGTGCTGATAGCCATTTTGTACCTCTTTTATCTATATGATTGTGTATTTATCGCTAGGATGGCAGCCCGCTGAAATGGAATTCAACGACTGAACAGCTAAGACATACATCCCTCAATTATTGTGTTGCTGGCGTTGGCCAAGTTGCATTTTAATGGGAAGCATAAACTGCACGCACTTGTGCAATCCAATGTTTAAAAAATTCTAATGCATATATATGTATTAACAACCTGTATTGCGTTGGGGTTTTCTGTATGTGAAATATCATCTAATACAACGAGGAAAGGATGTTTAACTTACGTTTAATTATATGATTTGTAGGTCGATTTAGTCATGGGGATAATTATTCTAGTCACGTTCCCCATCAAGTTAGAAAGCCAATCAATATTAGCCGTTTATTGTTAATTTTCTTGAGTTATATATGAATAAAAGCAAACCCCCATCTGCCAGTGAAATAAAAATAGGTAAAAGATATATCCGCGCCATTGCACACCTGAATATTGGTATGCAGGTTGTATTCCCCTTGGCCCTGTCATTTACTCCGGTGATGGTCGCAAGAGCTGAAACAGAAGACAAAAAATTCCTCACGACCAGCGCCCCGGCGAAAACTATTCCCTACGTGTTACAGCCTGGGGATACGATTGCTCAGATAGCAGAAAAATATCAGCTCACCGTGGCACAGCTTAAAACGCTGAATCAATATCGAACCTTTGCCCACGGCTTTGAATCAGTGCGCGCTGGGGATGAGATCGACGTTCCCGTCCAATCCAAATGCATCGCCACTGATGCTGGCAGTGATGACAGCGCAGCACTGGCTCAGCGTGCCCAGCAGGCCGGTCACTTTTTACAAAACAATCCCAACAGCGACAGCGCGAAAGATTTGGCGCGCGGCCAAGCGTTGGGTGCAGCGAACAGCAAAGCGAATCAAGAAGTGGCCAGTTGGCTGAACGGCAAGGGAAAGGCGCGGGTAAAATTGGATGCCGACCGTGATTTCTCACTAAAAAACTCTGAGCTGGATGTGCTGTATCCGCTGTGGGAAAACAACGCCCATCAGGTGTTTACGCAGGGTTCGGTGCATCATACCGACAGCCGCAACCAGTCCAATCTGGGGTTGGGCTACCGCTATTTTGAAGGCACCTATTTGCTGGGCGCCAACACCTTCTTCGACCACGACTGGTCACGCAGCCACTCGCGTTTAGGCCTTGGTGCCGAATATCAACGCGATTTTCTCAAAGTGGCCGCCAACGCCTACGTACGTTTGACCAACTGGAAGAACTCACCGGACTTCGATAACTACGAAGAACGCCCGGCTAATGGTTGGGATATTCGTACTGAAGGGTATTTACCTGCCTATCCGGGCATCGGCGGTAAGCTGGTGTATGAACAGTATTATGGCGACCGCGTCGGACTGTTTGGTAAAGATAATCAGCAAAAAGATCCGGTAGCGGTGACGGCCGGCGTTAACTATTCACCTTTCCCGCTGATGAAGTTCAACGTCGATCATCGCATGGGAAAAAGCAATCAAAACGACACCCGCTTTGGCATCGATCTGAACTATGTGTTTGGCGCGCCGTTAGGTCAGCAGTTGGATAGCAGCCTGTTGGCCGCGAGCCGCAGCTTGGCCGCGAATCGTTACGACTTTGTCGAACGTAACAACAACATCGTGTTGGAATACCGCAAAAAAGAGAGCATCAGCCTCCGGTTAGCTTCGCAAATCAGCGGCTACAGCGGTGAAAGTAAATCGCTGGGCGTGTCGGTCAACAGCACCAACGGCGTTGAGCGCATTGAGTGGACCGCGCCAGAACTGCTGAGTCAGGGCGGGCAGATTGTTCAGGTTTCTGAGCAGCAGTTCAACGTGATCATTCCTGAATATCAATATGGCAGCGATGCTAACAACAGCTATATGGTGAGCGGCGTTGCCTACGATAAATCCGGCAATGCATCGCCAAAAGCGGAAAGCTTAGTGGTTGTTGCCTCGGCTGCGGTGAGTACGGTTAACAGCATGCTAACCCCGATGGAGCTACAGCTACCGAACGACGGTACCTCTACGGCTAGATTGACGCTGGTATTGCGTGATGCGAACAATCATCTCATCAGCGGTGTCGCTGATGATATTAAAACCACGTTAAGTCCCGTGGGTCGCGGCCAGCCAGATGTTACGGTGAGTGCTTTTAGTGAAGACATGACCCGCATGGGCACCTATAACGCCACCGTCACGGCGGGCGAAAATATGGGTGAATATAAAATTACGCCTGAAATCCATAATGCCAAACTTGCGTCAGCGACGCTGTATGTCGGCAGAGCACCGGTGATCAGCGGTTTAACCATGAGTGGCAAGCTGGCGTTAGGCGAGCAGCTATCGGGTCATTATCAGTTCGATAGCAACAGCGGCAATGCACAAGATGCCTCTCTTTACCAATGGGGCAATAAAGGGCAAACCACAGGGCTGAATGGCGCTGAGACCATCGTTACTTCAGGTAGCGTGCCGGGCTATACGCTGGTCGCCAGCGATGTTGGGCAGGTAAAAGAGCTGTCGGTTCAGGCGCGTAACGGGGTGGAAACCTTAGGGAATACGCTGACGGTCACTACGGCTCCGGGCAATAGCGGCAACAACACCGAGGGCGGTGGTGAAGGTGGCGTGATTGTTGATGAAACTGTAGCGCCAACCATCAGCAACGTGGCTATCAGCGGTAAGCTGGCGGTCGGCGAAGCACTGAGCGGCAGCTACACCTTTGCGGCCAACACGGGTAACTCAACCGATACTTCCGAGTACCAGTGGGGCGCCAAAGGCTCAACCGCCAACGCAGTAGAAAACGGCAACGGCAAAGCGATTAGCCAAAGCGGCGTAGTGCCAAGCTATACCATCGACAGCAGCGATGCGGGTCAGGTGCTGGAAGTTTCCGTCCGAGCGAAAAACGGTGCCGCTGTGTATGGCAACAGCGCCACGGTGGATACTGCGCAAACGGGCGGCGGCAACAACACCGAGGGCGGTGGTGAAGGCGGCGTGATTGTGGATGAAACTGTAGCGCCAACCATCAGCAACGTGGCTATCAGCGGTAGGCTGGCGGTCGGTGAAGCACTGAGCGGCAGCTACACCTTTGCGGCCAACACGGGTAACTCAACCGATACTTCCGAGTATCAATGGGGCGCCAAAGGCTCAACCGCCAACGCAGTAGAAAACGGCAACGGCAAAGCGATTAGCCAAAGCGGCGTAGTGCCAAGCTATACCATCGACAGCAGCGATGCGGGTCAGGTGTTGGAAGTTTCTGTGCGGGCTAAAAACGGTGCCGATGTGTACGGTAACAGCGCCACGGTGACCACCGCACAAACGGGCGGCGGCAACAACACCGAGGGCGGTGGTGAAGGCGGCGTGATTGTTGATGAAACTGTAGCGCCAACCATCAGCAACGTGGCTATCAGCGGCAAATTAGCAGTCGGTGAAGCACTGAGCGGCAGCTACACCTTTGATGCCAAGACCGGTAACCAAACGGATACTTCCGAGTACCAGTGGGGCGCCAAAGGCTCAACGGCGAGCGTAGTAGAAAACGGTGAGGGCAAAGCGATTAGCCAAAGCGGCGTAGTGCCAAGCTACACCATCGACAGCAGCGATGTGGGTCAGGTGTTGGAAGTTTCCGTCCGAGCTAAAAACGCTGCCGATGTGTATGGCAACAGCGCCACGGTAGACACCGCGCAGACTGGCGGTGGCAATAACACCGAAGGCGGCGACGGCAACGGCAGTATCACCGATGAGACCGCAGAACCGAGCATCAGCAACGTGGCTATCAGCGGCAAGCTGGCGGTGGGTGAAGCGCTGAGCGGCAGCTACACCTTTGATGCCAAGACCGGTAACCCAACGGATACTTCCGAGTATCAGTGGGGCGCCAAAGGCTCAACGGCGAGCGTAGTGGAAAGCGGTGAAGGCAAAGTAATCAGCCAAAGCGGCGTAGTGCCAAGCTACACCATCGACAGTAGCGATGTGGGTCAGGTGTTGGAAGTCTCGGTGCGGGCTAAAAACGCTGCCGATGTGTATGGCAACAGCGCCACGGTAAACACCGCGCAGACTGGCGGCGGCAATAACACCGAAGGCGGCGACGGTAACGGCAGTATCACCGATGAGCAGGCTGCACCAAGCATCAGCAACGTGGCTATCAGCGGCAAGCTGGCGGTTGGCGAAGCGCTGAGCGGCAGCTATGACTTTGATGCTAAGACCGGCAACCCAACGGATACTTCCGAGTACCAGTGGGGCGCCAAAGGCTCAACCGCAAGCGTAGTGGAAAGCGGTGAAGGCAAAGCAATCAGCCAAAGCGGCGTAGTGCCAAGTTACACCTTACAAAGCAGCGATGTGGGTCAGGTGCTGGAAGTTTCCGTCCGAGCTAAAAACGCTGCCGATGTGTACGGCAACAGCGCCACGGTAAACACCGCGCAGACTGGCGGCGGCAATAACACCGAGGGCGGCGATGGCAACGGCAGTATCACCGATGAGCAGGCTGCACCAAGCATCAGCAACGTGGCTATCAGCGGAAAGCTGGCGGTTGGCGAAGCGCTGAGCGGCAGCTACACCTTTGATGCCAAGACCGGTAACCCAACGGATACTTCTGAGTATCAGTGGGGCGCCAAAGGCTCAACCGCAAGCGTAGTGGAAAACGGCAACGGCAGCGCAATCAGCCAAAGCGGCGTAGTGCCAAGCTACACCATCGACAGCAGCGATGTGGGTCAGGTGTTGGAAGTTTCTGTGCGAGCTAAAAACGCTGCCGATGTGTATGGCAACAGCGCCACGGTAGACACCGCGCAGACTGGCGGCGGCAATAACACCGAAGGCGGCGACGGTAACGGTAATATCACCGATGAGCAGGCTGCACCAAGCATCAGCAACGTGGCTATCAGCGGCAAGCTGGCGGTGGGTGAAGCGCTGAGCGGCAGCTACACCTTTGATGCCAAGACCGGTAACCCAGCCGATACGTCCGAGTATCAATGGGGCGCCAAAGGCTCAACCGTAAGCGTAGTGGAAAACGGTGAGGGCAAAGCGATTAGCCAAAGCGGCGTAGTGCCAAGCTACACCATCGACAGCAGCGATGCGGGTCAGGTGCTGGAAGTCTCAGTACGGGCTAAAAACGCTGCCGATGTGTACGGTAACAGCGCTACGGTAGACACTGCGCAAACGGGTGGCGGCAACAACACCGAGGGCGGTGGCGAAGGTGGTGCGATCGTTGATGAAACGGCAGCGCCAAGCATCAGCAACGTGGCTATCAGCGGCAAGCTGGCGGTTGGCGAAGCGCTGAGCGGCAGCTACACCTTTGATGCCAAGACCGGTAACCCAACGGATACTTCCGAGTATCAGTGGGGCGCCAAAGGCTCAACGGCGAGCGTAGTGGAAAGCGGTGAAGGCAAAGTAATCAGCCAAAGCGGCGTAGTGCCAAGCTACACCATCGACAGCAGCGATGTGGGTCAGGTGCTGGAAGTTTCCGTCCGAGCTAAAAACGCTGCCGCTGTGTATGGCAACAGCGCCACGGTAAACACCGCGCAGACTGGCGGCGGCAATAACACCGAGGGCGGCGATGGCAACGGCAGTATCACCGATGAGCAGGCTGCACCAAGCATCAGCAACGTCGCTATCAGCGGCAAGCTGGCGGTGGGTGAAGCGCTGATCGGCAGCTACACCTTTGATGCTAAGACCGGTAACCCAACGGATACTTCCGAGTACCAGTGGGGCGCCAAAGGCTCAACCGCAAGCGTAGTGGAAAGCGGTGAAGGCAAAGCGATTAGCCAAAGCGGCGTAGTGCCAAGCTACACCATCGACAGCAGCGATGTAGGCCAGGTGTTGGAAGTCTCGGTACGGGCTAAAAACGGAGCTGATGTGTACGGTAATAGCGCCACGGTGAACACCGCACAAACGGGTGGCGGCAACAACACCGAGGGCGGTAATAATGGGGAAATTATTATTGAAGCAAGTAATTTCACTGTTAATCTTAGCAAAAGCAAAGTGCAAGTTGGTCAGTCAATAAATATGACGCTAAGTGCAGTAGATAAAAAAGGTGTTCCGCTACAAGGCATTACTTTTGATATCGAAGTATCAAGCGCTGCTAATCGTCAGGATAGAGCGGAAACTGCAACTCTGGAAATGAACGGTAAAAGTAGTACTACATTAATATCAAATAAGACTGATTCCGATGGACAGGTTGTTATTAATTTAACGGATCCTGATGGTAAAGGATTGCAGTATCAGTTGTCTGTAGCGACAGGCGATTTACCATCACAAAAGGCTGCAGTTACGTTTACTGTATTGACAAGTCCTGATTCTCAATACGCTAATTATTGGGGGCATATGTCTGACAGTATTACAGCAGGTGGTAAATCATTTAAAAGACCATACTTGTCATCTGAAGCTAACGATAGCAACAGTGTATCTGCTAACGGTGAATTATGGGCAACCATGAGGAACAATAATGCTCAAAGTTTCTGTGGTACAGGTAAACTCCCTACTCTAAGTAATTACCAATCAATATCAAATAGCGTAAATAATGTAAGTACAACATATGGATGGCCAGATAAATACTATTGGACCAGTACGAATAGGACTGATCAACCAACAAATCATTATCTAGTACAGATTAATTCTGGTAAGCAGGATACCAGTATGCCAGACACAAATTATTTGCCTTTCATTTGCTCGCAATAAATAAGGTGTAACGCCCGGTTGTTATTTTTCTACTTATGAAAAGCAATGTCTGGTGAATAAATCAGGCATTGCTTTAATAAAATAAAAAAACAGTAATATAAATGGTAATTATTTATTAAATATAGTTTTTATTTTTTTTGATGATAGGTGTTGTTCATTAGATTAAGTTACGTGTGATAACGTTTGTGACGAGGTGTGTTTATTTAATGCACATAGTTGATGTGTTATTTTTAGATCGTAATTTATAAGTGTTTTCTAGTAACTTCAAAATCGAATCTCAATTTTCTAAAAAATAAAATCAGAGGAAAGAGAATGAAATTATTTTTTTTGGCATTTATTATGCTTATAATAAATATCCCTTGCATTGCAAAATCTAATATTAACCTTGCCTTTCATATGGGACTCGGTGCCAATGGGTATTATGAAATTGGTGGCACTATGGAAAATAACAGCTCAGAAACGTTGCCATATAGCGCGGTGACTTATATCACAATTGATAAAAACTGTGTGCCAAGCGATGCGAAAATAGCGAATCTTGGCCCAATAAAAGCCAATGGCTCGTTGGAATTTAGGATCCCCGTTAAGGGCATATTATCCTCATACCGCATTTTAAGCGTATCGGCTTGGAATGATATGGGGGTTCCCGTCGATGTTGATGACAAAACGGCGGAGGTCATTAAAAGCCGAGATGCGGAGTTTATGAATAGCTGCAAGCTAAAACGCGCGGGCACTGTCCATTAATTGATACAATATGACACCTTATTATTCTAGAGTCATGGATCACTAAAGACGTCTTGTCTAAGCTGGCAGACCAGAAAGGCGGTAAATACTACGTGAGCATCGTAGGCTGTGTGCACGGCAAAATAAGCGCGATTGCGGATGTATACAAATAGCGTAAGGCTACAGCTACACTGCACGAATTCATTAGCAGGGATTGTCCCCGCATTTTATCTCTCATCACGCTGTCTATTTTTACCTCTGCTTTACCCACCGCTTCTTAGTTACTATGTTCGCCTATGAGTACAAGTTCACTGGTGCGACGAGTCTATAGTCGCGTTAAGCGGCCAACGGGCTCCCCCCTTATTTTTGTTTGATTAAAGTAGCCTGTGTGACCCCATCTTTTGCTTCCCTGACGCTGCCAGATATCGAACAACAGTTTTATGAAACCTCACGCGGTGAGAAATTAGCGTTGCTACAGGCTCTGCTGAGCAATCTGCAACCGGCATCATGCGTGGTGTTAATACCAAACGTGATTGCCAAGACGTCTACGAGGCGTTGTCTGGGCAGAATATTAGCGTACTGGCTCTGCACGGTGATTTAGAACAGCGTGAACGCGATCGGGTGTTGGTGCGTTTCTCTAATCGCAGCTGCCGTATGTTGGTGGCAACCTACTTCGCCGCGCGTCTCCTTTCTAGCCTCCTCCATTCACCAAGGAGGCTCGTCCCCCCATTTATTTCCTTCGTTAACCAAAAATCACTCTGGTTATAATTCTTGATTTTAATAAATAAATTGCTAATCGTTTTTCTCTCTCCAATCATAATGGTGGGATATGATTCACTATGTTTATATTTAAATATTATCTGTGACATAAAATAGAGTCATACTTATCTTTACGTAATGAAAAATGAATTTTCTCTGTATAACAGGCTTTACTCATAAGTATTAACGTTGGTTATTATCAATGCCGGAATTAGCATTTCTATTCTTACACCTGTAGGCCAATGGCTCCAGTGATGCTATGGCGTTCCTATATACACTTAATAATCCTAGGTTTATTATAAGTAATGTGATTTTTCTCGTGTGTTGTATGGATTTAAATGGTCGGTGTATTAGATAGATATGTCGCTAAATATGTACGTTAATTATGATTAAAAAATGATCATAGACCGTTTGTCAGTGAGGATTATCAATTAAAGATGTAGGAAATATATTACTTACAATAATTTACTTAAGACCATAATTTAAATGAAATCTAAATGCTAAATATTTTTTATTGTGATTTTATTATTTTTATAATATGAGAAATTAAATTTTAAATAGATTTATGAAATCTAAACGTTAATGAAACAACCCCCGTTAAAAAATAAATTCGATACAAACAATCCCCGATTTGCTTATTTTTTCAAATAATATTCTTTCATTTTGAATAAAAAACAATTAATCAGAATTTAATATCGTTTTTTGTGATTTTACAGATAATATAATCGCAATATCAAAAAAATCATTATAATGATCCGAAATCAACACTGATGTAGTGGTTATTAATTGATCTAGAACGGGGTATAGATGGCCGTTATGTTCAATATTTATCCATGTAATTATGCATTTATCGCTAGGATGGCAGCCCGCAAAAATGGAATTTCTTAACTAAGAAATCAAAGAATTCATCCCCCAATCAAATTGCTGATGGCGTTGGCTAACGCGATGGCATGAAATGGTTTTCGGTATTTATATTGAAAAGGGGATGGCACGTTTTCAAAAGGAGGTTGAAGACAGCGAAAAAATGGAATGCAATCTCGATAGGGGTGGGCCAAGTCTCGCTGTTTGACTCATTTTTATTATTGGACTCAGTTTGTTTTTTCATCGATAGAGTGACGCTCTGATGCGGAAAGTAGACTGATGTCCTCATGCAATCCAATGTTTAAACAATCCTAATGCGCATATATGTATTAACAACCTGTATTGCGTTGGGGTTTTCTGTATGTGAAATATCATCTAATACAACGGAGAAAGGATGTTTAGCTTACGTTTAATTATATGATTCGCAGGCCGACTGGGCCATTTAATTAGTTTTCTAGTGGTGATCTCCTTCAAGGTAGAAAACCAATCAATATTATTTGTTTATTATTAATTTTCTTGAGTTTTATATGAATAAAAACAAACCTCCATCTGCCAGTGAAATAAAAATAGGTAAAAAATATATCCGCGCCATTGCACACCTGAATATCGGTATGCAGGTCGTATTCCCGTTAGCTCTGTCATTTACTCCGGTAATGGTTGCTCGAGCCGAAACAGAAGACAAAAAATTCCTCGCGACCAGCGCCCCGGCGAAAACTATTCCCTACGTGTTACAGCCTGGGGATTCGATTGCTCAGATAGCAGAAAAATATCAGCTCACCGTGGCACAGCTTAAAACGCTGAATCAATACCGAACTTTTGCCCACGGCTTTGAATCAGTGCGCGCTGGGGATGAGATCGATGTGCCAGTACAGGCCAAAAATAGTGCTGCCGATAAGGCGCGTGATGACAGCGCTGCGTTGGCTCAGCGCGTCCAGCAGGCCGGTCACTTTTTACAAAACAATCCCAACAGCGATAGCGCGAAAGATTTGGCGCGCGGCCAAGCGTTGGGTGCAGCGAACAGCAAAGCGAATCAGGAAGTCGCCAGCTGGCTGAACGGCAAGGGAAAAGTACGAGTAAAACTCGATGCCGACCGTGATTTCTCATTAAAGAACTCTGAGCTGGATGTGCTGTATCCGCTGTGGGAAAACAATGCGCATCAGGTGTTTACGCAGGGCTCGGTACATCATACCGACAGCCGCAACCAGTCCAATCTGGGGTTGGGCTACCGCTATTTTGAAGGCACCTATTTGCTGGGCGCCAACACCTTCTTCGACCACGACTGGTCACGCAGCCACTCGCGTTTAGGCCTCGGTGCCGAATATCAGCGCGATTTCCTCAAAGTGGCCGCTAACGCCTATATGCGTTTGACCAACTGGAAAAACTCACCGGATTTCGATAACTACGAAGAACGCCCGGCTAACGGTTGGGACATTCGTACTGAAGGCTATTTACCTGCCTATCCGGGGATCGGCGGCAAGCTGGTGTATGAACAGTATTACGGCGACCGCGTCGGGCTGTTTGGCAAAGATAATCAGCAAAAAGATCCGGTAGCGGTGACGGCCGGCGTTAACTATTCGCCGTTCCCGCTGATGAAGTTCAACGTCGACCACCGCATGGGTAAAAGCAATCAAAACGACACCCGCTTTGGCATCGATCTGAACTATGTGTTTGGCGCGCCGTTAGGTCAGCAGTTGGATAGCAGCCTGTTGGCCGCGAGCCGCAGCTTGGCCGCGAATCGCTATGACTTCGTTGAGCGTAACAACAACATCGTGTTGGAATACCGCAAAAAAGACACCATCAGCCTCCGGTTGGCCTCGCAAATCAGCGGCTACAGCGGTGAAAGCAAATCGCTGGGCGTGTCGGTCAACAGCACCAACGGCGTTGAGCGCATTGAGTGGACCGCACCAGAACTGCTGAGTCAGGGCGGGCAGATTGTTCAGGTTTCTGAGCAGCAGTTCAACGTGATCATTCCTGAATATCAACATGGTAATGATGCCAACAACAGCTATGTGGTGAGCGGCGTTGCCTACGATAAATCCGGCAATGCATCGCCTAAGGCAGAAAGCTTGGTGATCGTGTCATCAGCGGCGGTGAGCATTCTTAATAGTACGCTCACCCCGATGGAGCTACAGCTACCGAACGACGGTACCTCTACGGCTAGATTGACGCTGGTATTGCGTGATGCGAACAATCACCTCGTCAGTGGTATCGCCGATGACATCAAAACCACGCTAAGTCCCGTGGGTCGCGGTCAGCCAGATGCCACGGTGAGTGCTTTCAGCGAAGACATGACCCGTATGGGCACCTATAGCGCCATCGTGACGGCGGGCGAAAATATGGGCCAATATAAAATCACGCCTGAAATCCATAATGTCAAAATTGCGCCAGCGACGTTGTATGTCGGCAGCACACCGGCAATCAGCGATTTGAGCATAAGCGGCAAGCTGGAGCTGGGTGAGCAGCTAACGGGAGACTATCAGTTCAATAATGGCGGCGGGCACCCGAAAGATATGTCTCTCTACCAGTGGGGCAATAAAGGGCAGACCGCAGGGCTGAATGGCGCTGAGACTATTGTTACTTCAGGCAGCGTGCCGGGCTATACGCTGGTCGCAAACGATGTTGGTCAGGTAAAAGAGCTGTCGGTTCAGGCGCGTAACGGAGTCGATACGTTGGGGAATATCCTGACGGTGACCTCTGAAAACGGCGGCGAAGGCGGCACGGTTATCGATCCAATGGCAGCGCCAAGCATCAGCAACGTGGCTATCAGCGGCGAGCTGTTGGTGGGTAAACAACTGAACGGTCGCTACACCTTTGCGGCGAATACCGGCGATACAACCGACCGCTCGGAATACCAGTGGGGCGTGGAAGGCTCCACGGCAAACGTGGTGGCGAACGAGAACGGCAGCGCGATTGAGCAAAGCGGCACCATCCCAAGCTACACGGTCCAAAGCAGCGATGCGGGTCAGGTACTGGAAATGTCGGTACGTGCCAAAAACGGTGCCAGCGTTTACGGCAACAGCGCCACGGTCACCTCAGTACCGGGTACTGACGGCAACGAAACCGATAAAGGGGGCCCCGGCGGCACGGTTATCGACCCAATGGCTGAACCAAGCATCAGCAACGTGAAGATCGACGGCGAGCTGTTGGTGGGTAAACAGCTGAACGGTCGCTACACCTTTGCGGCGAATACCGGCGATACAACCGACCGCTCGGAATACCAGTGGGGCGTGGAAGGAACGACGGCAGGTGTGATTGCGAACGAGAACGGCAGCGCGATTGAGCAAAGCGGCACCATCCCAAGCTACACGGTCCAAAGCAGCGATGCAGGTCAGGTACTGGAAATGTCGGTACGTGCCAAAAACGGTGCCAGCGTTTACGGCAACAGCGCCACGGTCACCTCAGTACCGGGTACTGACGGCAACGAAACCGATAAAGGGGGCCCCGGCGGCACGGTTATCGACCCAATGGCAGCGCCAAGCATCAGCAATCTGATAATTCGCGGCACGCTAAATTCCGGCCAAACTCTGAAAGGTAGCTACATCTTTGCGGCGAATACTGGAAATACGCTCGACAAGTCAGAATATCTATGGGGAACCGTGGGTACCACGAAAAGCCAAATTGAAAGTAATAAAGGCAAAGTGATTAGTAAAAGTGGCACATTGCCAGACTATGTTATTGCGAATACGGATGTGGGTAAGGTATTAGAAGCCACGGTGCGCGCGAAAAATGGCGCCAGCGTTATTGGTAATATTTCAACTGTGACGACTGCGCAAGCAGGCGGCGGTAATAATACTGATGATGGCTATAAAGGTCAGATAATTGATAAGTATCAATTTAACGTTGTTCCCGGTAATCGAACGCTAGGTGAAACGTTATCTTATCAGTTCTCGCTGAATGCCAAAGGACCTAATGGAACAAACGTTACCGTTCCTTATTCTGAAATAAAATGGAAAACAGAAAATAGCAGTGTTGCGACTGTAAATAGTTCAGGCGTTGTAACCGGTGTTAATGCTGGGAAAACAAATGTGGTGGCCTATGGGTTATATAAAAATAACGAGTTTGAGGCTAAAGCAGTGGTTACCATCACCGCATTGAAATATTCCCCGTATTATGGTGGAACAATAGCTGGCGATAAGAGCGGTAGTGATATTGTTACTCCCCCTGATTACATGATTTCTATGCAGTGCGGATTTGCGGTAGATAGCATGGGTGGCGTGGGTGGCACCGGGGGAAGTCCTCTTATTATCCGGAATGTGAGAGATGTAACGTCAATTACGGTGAAAACAGGTATTTCACGAGACTATGGTAACCGCACCGGTGTAGGTCAAATTATATATAAATATAAGAATGGCTCGCAGGAAAGTTGTGGTGAACAGCCTGCCTCAATTTATGACAACTTAACTACAAGCGTTTACAACATACCAAATGGCTACGTTTTACAGGGCTATGAGGTAAAAGGAAATGAGCTGGTTAATAGGGTTAGATTTGTTGTTTCTGAATCTGGAGAGTAAAAAAAGCTATTTTTAATTTCTAGTTTTATGTTTTAACTATAAAGTGCCTGATTTTTATCAGGCACTTATTTTGTTAAGTATCAATATTTATTTATTAGTAATAATGCTCTATTTAGGTAATGTTTATTGTTCATGGAAGCGTTCGGTGATTTATTGTTTTCCTACATGCGTAGGTGTTTGGTGGCATTCATATAGTTGCGCTCTCATATACTAATTGCTAGGTAAGAATTATCTTATGCTAAGCAAGTCTTTTTATTTTTTGTATGGCTATCACTTTCATTTTTATATTGATGGAGTGAAAAAACAATTTTGTTTTACGAGCTATCTCATTATTTTAAAAGTCATTATTGCTTAATTCGCATTGATTATCATTCTCTCCTATAGAGTTATTTATGAAAAACAAACCCCCATCTGCCAGTGAAATAAAAATAGGTAAAAGATATATCCGCGCCATTGCACACCTGAATATTGGTATGCAGGTTGTATTCCCCTTGGCCCTGTCATTTACTCCGGTGATGGTCGCAAGAGCTGAAACAGAAGACAAAAAATTCCTCACGACCAGCGCCCCGGCGAAAACTATTCCCTACGTGTTACAGCCTGGGGATACGATTGCTCAGATAGCAGAAAAATATCAGCTCACCGTGGCACAGCTTAAAACGCTGAATCAATATCGAACCTTTGCCCACGGCTTTGAATCAGTGCGCGCTGGGGATGAGATCGACGTTCCCGTCCAATCCAAAAGCATCGCCACTGATGCTGGCAGTGATGACAGCGCAGCACTGGCTCAGCGTGCCCAGCAGGCCGGTCATTTTTTACAAAACAATCCCAACAGCGACAGCGCGAAAGATTTGGCGCGCAGCCAAGCGTTGGGTGCAGCGAACAGCAAAGCGAATCAAGAAGTGGCCAGCTGGCTGAACGGCAAGGGAAAAGCGCGGGTAAAATTGGATGCCGACCGTGATTTCTCACTAAAAAATTCTGAGCTGGATGTGCTATATCCGCTGTGGGAAAACAATGCGCATCAGGTGTTTACTCAGGGCTCGGTACATCATACCGACAGCCGCAACCAGTCCAACCTGGGGTTGGGTTACCGCTATTTTGAAGGCACCTATTTGCTGGGCGCCAACACCTTCTTCGACCACGACTGGTCACGCAGCCACTCGCGTTTAGGCCTCGGTGCCGAATATCAGCGCGATTTCCTCAAAGTGGCCGCTAACGCCTACATGCGTTTGACCAACTGGAAAAACTCACCGGACTTCGATAACTACGAAGAACGCCCGGCCAACGGGTGGGATATTCGTACTGAAGGCTATTTACCTGCCTATCCGGGGATCGGCGGCAAGCTGGTGTATGAACAGTATTACGGCGACCGCGTCGGGCTGTTTGGTAAAGATAATCAGCAAAAAGATCCGGTAGCGGTGACGGCTGGCGTTAACTATTCGCCTTTCCCGCTGATGAAGTTCAACGTCGACCACCGCATGGGTAAAAGCAATCAAAACGACACCCGTTTCGGTATCGATCTGAACTATGTGTTTGGTGCGCCGTTAGGTCAGCAGTTGGATAGCAGCCTGTTGGCCGCGAGCCGCAGCTTGGCAGCGAATCGCTACGATTTTGTCGAGCGTAACAACAACATCGTGTTGGAATACCGCAAAAAAGACACCATCAGCCTCCGGTTAGCTTCGCAAATCAGCGGCTACAGCGGTGAAAGTAAATCGCTGGGCGTGTCGGTCAACAGCACCAACGGCGTTGAGCGCATTGAGTGGACCGCGCCTGAACTGCTGAGTCAGGGCGGGCAGATTGTTCAGGTTTCTGAGCAGCAGTTCAACGTCATTATTCCTGAATATCAATACGGCAACGATGCCAACAACAGCTATGTGGTGAGCGGCGTTGCCTACGATAAATCCGGCAATGCATCACCAAAAGCGGAAAGTATGGTTGTTGTTTCCTCGGCGGCGGTAAGTACGGTTAACAGCATGCTAACCCCGATGGAGCTTTAGTTACCGAACGACGGCCACTCAACGGCTGAACTGACGCTGGTGTTGCGCGATGCCAATAACCACCCGATCAGCGGCGTAGCGGGCGATATTAAAACCACGGTCAGCCAGTCTGGTCGTGCCCAGTCCGATGCTACAGTCAGCAGCTTCAGCGAAGATGTGAATCACTTGGGCACCTATAAAGCCACCGTCACGGCGGGCGAAACCATGGGGGAATACAAACTCACGCCTGAAATCCAGAACATCAAAATCGCCCCGGCGACGCTGTATGTGGGCAGAGCGCCGATGATCAGCGGCTTAACCATGAGCGGCAAGCTGGCGTTAGGCGAGCAGCTAGCGGGTCATTATCAGTTCGATAGCAACAACGGCAATACGCAAGATACTTCCCTTTACCAATGGGGGAATAAGGGGCAGACCACAGGGCTGAATGGCGCTGAAACTATCGTTACTTCAGGCAGCGTGCCGAGCTATACGTTGATCGCCAGCGATGTTGGGCAGGTAAAAGAGCTGTCGGTTCAGGCGCGTAACGGGGTGGAAACCTTAGGGAATACGCTGACGGTCACCACGGTTCCGGACGATAGCGGCAACGATACCGAGGGCGGCGACGGCAACGGCAATATCACCGATGAGCAGGCCGCACCAAGCATCAGCAACGTGGCGATGAGCGGCAAGTTGAACGTGGGTGAAGCGCTGAGCGGCAGCTACACCTTTGCGGCCAACACCGGTAATGCAACCGATACGTCGGAATACCAGTGGGGCGTGAAAGGTTCGACGGCAGATGTAGTCGCCAACGGCAGCGCCATCAGCCAGAGCGGCGTGATCCCAAGCTACACCATCGACGGCAGCAATGCGGGTCAGGTGTTGGAAGTGTCGGTACGGGCTAAAAACGGGGCTGATGTGTACGGCAACAGCGCCACGGTAGATACCGCACAAATCGGCGGTGGCAATAATACCGAAGGCGGCGACGGTAACGGCAATATCACCGATGAGCAGGCCGCACCGAGCATCAGCAACGTGGCGATGAGCGGCAAGTTGAACGTGGGTGAAGCGCTGAGCGGCAGCTACACCTTTGCGGCCAACACCGGTAATGCAACCGATACGTCGGAATACCAGTGGGGCGTGAAAGGTTCGACGGCAGATGTAGTCGCCAACGGCAACGGCAGCGCAATCAGCCAGAGCGGCGTGATCCCAAGCTACACCATCAACAGCAGCAATGCGGGTCAGGTGTTGGAAGTGTCGGTACGGGCTAAAAACGGGGCTGATGTGTACGGCAACAGCGCCACGGTAGACACCGCGCAAATCGGCGGTGGCAATAACACCGAAGGCGGCGACGGCAACGGCAATATCACCGATGAGCAGGCCGCACCGAGCATCAGCAACGTGGCGATGAGCGGCAAGTTGAACGTGGGTGAAGCGCTAAGCGGCAGCTACACCTTTGCGGCCAACACCGGTAATGCAACCGATGCGTCGGAATACCAGTGGGGCGTGAAAGGCTCAACCGCCAACGCAGTGGAAAATGGTGAGGGCAACGCCATCAGCCAGAGCGGCGTGCTCCCAAGCTACACCATCGACGGCAGCAATGCGGGTCAGGTGTTGGAAGTGTCCGTCCGAGCGAAAAACGGGGCTGATGTGTACGGCAACAGCGCCACGGTAGATACCGCGCAAATCGGCGGTGGCAATAATACCGAAGGCGGCGACGGCAACGGCAATATCACCGATGAGCAGGCTGCACCGAGTATCAGCAACGTGGCGATGAGCGGCAAGTTGAACGTGGGCGAAGCGCTGAGCGGCAGCTACACCTTTGCGGCCAACACCGGTAATGCAACCGATACATCGGAGTACCAGTGGGGCGTAAAAGGCTCAACGGCCAACGCAGTGGAAAACGGTGAGGGCAACGCCATCAGCCAGAGCGGCGTGATCCCAAGCTACACCATCGACGGCAGCAATGCGGGTCAGGTGCTGGAAGTGTCCGTCCGAGCGAAAAACGGGGCTGATGTGTATGGCAACAGCGCCACGGTAGATACCGCGCAAATCGGCGGTGGCAATAACACCGAGGGCGGCGACGGCAACGGCAATATCACCGATGAACAGGCTGCACCGAGCATCAGCAACGTGGCGATGAGCGGCAAGTTGAACGTGGGCGAAGCGCTGAGCGGCAGCTACACCTTTGCGGCCAACACCGGTAATGCAACCGATACATCGGAGTACCAGTGGGGCGTGAAAGGCTCAACCGCCAACGCAGTGGAAAACGGTGAGGGCAACGCCATCAGCCAGAGCGGCGTAGTGCCAAGCTACACCATCGACAGCAGCGATGCGGGTCAGGTGTTGGAAGTGTCGGTACGGGCTAAAAACGGGGCCGATGTGTACGGCAACAGCGCCACGGTAGACACCGCGCAAATCGGCGGTGGCAATAATACCGAAGGCGGCGACGGCAACGGCAATATCACCGATGAGCAGGCCGCACCGAGCATCAGCAACGTGGCTATCAGCGGCAAGTTGAACGTGGGTGAAGCGCTAAGCGGCAGCTACACCTTTGTGGCCAACACCGGTAATGCAACCGATGCGTCGGAATACCAGTGGGGCGCCAAAGGCTCAACCGCCAACGCAGTGGAAAACGGTGAGGGCAACGCAATCAGCCAGAGCGGCGTGATCCCAAGCTACACCATCGACGGCAGCAATGCGGGTCAGGTGTTGGAAGTGTCCGTGCGGGCTAAAAACGGGGCTGATGTGTACGGCAACAGCGCCACGGTAGATACCGCGCAAATCGGCGGTGGCAATAACACCGAAGGCGGCGACGGTAACGGCAATATCACCGATGAGCAGGCAGCACCGAGCATCAGCGACGTGGTCATGAGCGGCACGCTGAAGGTGGGCGAAGCGTTAAACGGCAGCTATACCTTTGCGGCCAACACCGGTAATGCAACCGATACGTCGGAATACCAGTGGGGCGTGAAAGGCTCAACCGCCAACGCTGTAGAAAACGGTGAGGGCAACGCAATCAGCCAGAGCGGCGTGATCCCAAGCTACACCATCGACGGCAGCAATGCGGGTCAGGTGTTGGAAGTGTCCGTCCGAGCGAAGAACGGGGCCGATGTGTACGGCAACAGTACGACGGTGAACACTGCGCAGACAGGCGACGGCAATAATACTACCGGCGGAGATGCTGGTAAGGTTATTGGGAGTCCCGCACTAAAAAATATTGAGGTTAATGGATATAATTTTGCTCTTAACAGCGGTTTTCCAACCATTGGTTTTAAAGGAGCTCAATTTACATTAAATATTGAATATGCATTGGCGGAGGAGTTCAACTGGGAATCAGATGCGTCATGGGTGTCGGTTAGTAATGGTGTCGTAAGCTTTATCAGTGAGGGGAATAAAAGTAAGGTTATCATCACGGGTACACCCAAGAGTGGTGCGGGAAATATAATTACATTTAGCTTTACGCTAAAAGAATGGTACATCAGCAAAGGTGAGTCACAAACCGTTAATTTTGATGACGCCAGCAAATACTGTAGTAGTAAAGGTTACATTGTACCTACTGCGGGGCAACTGACAGGTTCAGTCTCTTCGGATGGAACTCGCGGTACTCTTGGCGGGCTCTGGAGTGAGTGGGGGAATATTTTAGCATTCGACGCTGACTTCCCAAACCATTCTTGGACGGCTACGATTCCTCAAGCTGGATATTATAGTGCTGTTAACCTGTTCAATGGCGTCCTTGAACAATTGTCATCAGCGAGCTCGACTCAGGCAGTGTGTCAGCGCGATCTTTAATCTTTTGAGCTTATCTTCTCCCTTCGTTGAGCATAGGAGGGAGAACTTAGGGGGGGGTAGTGACAAGTTAATTCAGCTGAACTATCCAACTAAAAATTATTTTTAAATTTGATAACACCCAATGAAAATTCATCGGGTGTTATTCTTTTTGATGTTATATAGCGCCGCTATGTGACTGGTTAAAGGCTTTATGAAGCGATTTGCTAAGTGTTCAACCACTAAATTACTTTAATATGAAGCACTAAATAATGAGGAAAAATATGAAGGTTAAGTTTCTCTCAGCCCTGCTACTTACCACAAGTTTCACTTGTTTTGCTCAATCCGACGTTAATCTAGCCTTTCATATGGGGCTTGGTGCCAATGGGCATTATGAAATTGGTGGCACCATGGAGAATAATAGTTCAGAAACATTGCCGCATAGTGCAGTGACTTATATCACTATTGATAAAAACTGTATGCCAAGCAGTGCGAAGGTAGTCAATCTTGGTCCAATAAAAGCCAATGGAACGTTGGAGTTTAGGGTCCCCGTTGATGGTGTATTATCTTCATACCGAGTTTTAAGCGTATCAGCTTGGAATGATATGGGTGTTCCCGTCGATGTTGATGACAAAACGGCGGAGGTCATTAAAAACCGAGATGCGGAGTTTATGAATAGCTGCAAGCTAAAACGCGCGGGCGGCGCTCATTGATTGATAATTTATGACAAATTAAAAGGGAGTCCGCGTAATCACACGGACTCCCTTTATTGTTACAGAATAATGGTTCATTCATTAATTGTAGAACGAATTATATCTCGCGAAGAAGCAACCAAAAGCTATAAATTGAGTCACTGAGCAAAGTGAGCATAGTCGATACCTCTTTGGATAGCCCTTCCGGTAAATCAGGCAGAGTCATATTATCGTTTTTCTCCCCCGTTTTTAGCCGCTTAACTATAACGCCGATATTTTCTACATTTTGCTGGATAAAACATCCAATTTCGGGGTTAACAGGCGCGTTTTGCTGACACCAAAGCACCACCGAATCGGTATTGATCAGCATGCTTTTCGCCTGTTGTAGGATCTCCTGTAGTTTCTGGCAGGTTGCATCATGGGAACCTTCTGCTTTCATCCAAGTGGGCTCAAGGGCAATCTCGGTGGCTAAATCCTTACACCCTTTAAAGCTCACCATTAACGCGCCTCGTTTATCTTCGGCAGCATTTTTCATGGATAGGCTGGTTTTCATTAAATCCATTAGGCCAGCGAGTTTAAGCTGTAATACTTCGCCATTTCTTTCGGGCTTGATTAAGGTTTGAATCAGCCCTGCGATAATAATGCCTAGAATAACGCCGACAATTCTGTCGCGTACCTCGGTGAGATCGTTGACCGGCGTAAAACCATTGAGTACGGCGAGTGAGAAGGTCAGCAGCATTTGGATGCCAGCATAGCTAATATTCTCTGGGCCAGTGGCAACCCATGAACAAAGCATAAAGATAGGAACTGAAAGTAATAGCAGCCCAAATAGCGTGGTTAAATTTGGCAGAATAAAAACAATGGCAATCAGTGCCGCAATACTTCCGGCAATAGCACCTAATAAACGTAGCGTGATTTTTCGCTGCGTTTTTCCTAAACCGGGCTGGGCCACAACGAGGCAGGTCAGCATGATGGTGTGAATACCAAACCAGTCAGTGGCGGTATAAAAAATATAGCAAATCAGTGCGCTAAGTAATGTTTTTAATGCATAGGTAACATAGATTTTATTTGAGAATGCATCAGGAACGAAGAATGAGAAATTTTTCTTTGGGCTCGGGCTATTGTCGTAAGAGACATTTTTATTTTGATCGTAATTATTTATCACCTTTGCCATTTGGTTTAAGGTGACATTTTCAGCATTCGTATTGATGATCGTTGGTGTATGGCAAACTGAGGGAGTTTTTAAACAGGCTACCATACCTTCGCAAACAGACTTAATACTTAAGGCCGCGTCGCGGGCTTTGGGGTTAATCAATTCCACAGGCAAATGGCACGAAAGAGAGCGTAGTTCAGAAACCATTGTCACCATTGCTAACTGCGCCGTATGATCGTTGGAACTTAGTCGATCGCGGGATTTAGTATATTGCAGTAGTTTATACAGCGATTGTAAATCTTGCCCAATCGAGGCGAGGGTATTTTCTTTTCTCTTGAGTTCATTGCTAGGAGTTAAGAGATCCGCTATATGGTTAAGTTGCGATATAAGCGTTTTATTGAGTAATTTCTCCGGCTCTGAGGGAAGAAATAAAGCATTAATAATGAGAGTGACGGCAATGGCATAGCTCATCGCCACCCATACCCATAAAATGTTTCTGATGATTTCTTCTGAATCTGAGCTTACATCAACAAAGCTTTGTGAAAAAATAACGATTAGAGCAACTAAGTAGAATATCACGCCATATTTTGAGGCTCGCATCATAAATAGACTAATAAAAGCCACCAATGATGCCAGTAAAATGCGTAAAAAAGGCACGTCCCAAGTTATTTTTAAAATTAACAGCGACGCTGCTACGGCCAGCGCGATAGAAATAATAAAAAATAGGCCGGTGAGTTTGGTCACCACAATATTGGTTTGGGTGACAAAAAAGACCACGATAAGTGATAGCGCTAGATCGGGGATCTGTAACGTTTGGCTGAGAATAACCACAATGATACAGGCCACGGTGGTTCGCAGGATCTGATTTGCTCGGCCCGGATAAAACCCAAGCCCCTGATAAAATCGAGAGACGAAGAGGTCAAATGATTTCATTCTGATTTCCTCTAGGGTGCGGTATCTCGATAGACGATGGCAATCGCCGAGGCACCAACGCGAAATAGCGCAGGCTCTGGGTTATCGACGCGAATTTTGACAGGAAAGCGTTGGGATACATGCACCCAGTTGATGGTGCGTGCTACTGAAGGGAGGCCGTTGCTCACGCCGCCATCTTGGGGAGATACGCCGTAGCCTACGGAATCAACGCTGCCGCTAAAGGATTTACCGGTATCACCCATGACGTATATGCGCGCAGGAACGCCATTACAGACATTTTTTAGGTCGGTTTCACGAAAATTAGCCACCACATACCATGCTTGGGTATCAATGAGCGTCATTACCGACTGCTGCGGCGACGCATATTGCCCAATTGTGGTATTCAGGGACGTCACTCGGCCATCGAAAGGCGCACGAATTTCACTGTATTCAAGGTTTAATTGGGCTTTTGCGATATCCACGCAGACAACTTTACGCTGCGCAATGAGTGCATCTACGCTGCTTACCGCTGATTTGGCCTGTTCTACTTCGCTGCGAGAGGCTTTATACATAGCCTCGGCGCTATTTTTTGCCGTTCTAGCTTGATCAAACTCTTCCGCAGAAACGTATCCCTTGCCTTTAAGCGCCAATATACGTTGGTAGGTGCTGAGTGCCTGCAGGTAGTTCTCTTTGGCGCTGACTTCTTTCGCTGAAACGGCCTGAGCATTGTATTGCTGGGCATCAACGGTTCGCTGTGCGAGCTTTATTTGTTCATCTAAGGTAGCAAGCTGAGCGGTGCCAGATTCGATGGCATGTTCATAGGGTCTTGGGTCGATTTTAAACAGCAGATCGCCTTTGGAAACCAGTTGGTTATCTTTAACGGGGATCGTTACTATATGCCCTTCAATAACAGGAACCACATTAATGGTATCGGCATAGATATAAGCATCGTCAGTCTGTGGGGCTTCATCGATCTTTAACATCACAATGCATAGCGCAATTAGCGTTATTAATATGAGAAAAAAAATATAAAATTTATTCTTAAGGGACATTCTGTATTTCTCTTAATGGGTAAAAAATAATAACCAAGTCAACATTGCGCTGAGAGCGGTAACACAGGGATAGACAATCACGGCAGGCTCAAGCCAGCACTGGTGCTCTCCTTTTCTTAATATTGTGTGCATGAGTGTCATAGCGATAACGCCAATGCCTGAACATATCAGCCAGTCAGGAAAAGATGCGCCAAAGAGAACTATTGATGGTGCATAGGAACAACCAGTTAGAGAAAGAATAATACAAACTAAACCGATCGCTTTTGCTGAATGGAACTTGATCCATTTAGTCGCTAATTTCTGCATATAAATTTCTGCATAGGATTTTTCATAAAGTGACGAAGTGGCTAATAGAAATGAAACAGAAGAGATCCTTAAAGAATCTCCTCTGTAGATTATTTTATCGGGTGACTTAGTCTTTCAGTGCCCATATATAATATTGGCCATCTTTCAGCTCGGCACCCTCGAGTTCTTTTTCGAACCCTGGGAATTTTTTGCCCCATTGTGCAATGCTGTAAATATATTGCAGCCATGGTTGCTCAGTGGTGCCGAAGCTTTCGCCTGGCATCACGATCGGAATACCCGGTGGGTAAGGGATCACCCCAACGGCGGAAATACGTCCGGCAAGTCTATCAAGCGACAGTAATTCGCAGCGCCCAGCCATATGATCTTGGAAAGCGGCGCGAGGGAGTTTAACCGGCGTTGGGATATGGCTGAAGGCGGCTGCCTGAAGCTTATCCATCTGGCTGGTTTTCATGTAAGCAAACATCTCATCACACAGATCTTTCATGCCCATACCGGCATAGTTCTCAGCATGAGATGCGGCAAGATCGGGCAGACAGACCGACAGCGGCGTATTGCTGTCGTAGTGTTTTTTGAATTCGATAAGAACGTTGATCAGCGTTCCCCACTTGCCTTTGGTGATCCCCACGGAGAACAGACATAACACCATGAAATCTGTAGTGCGCGATGGAACGATGCCGTGCTGATACAGGAATGCGGTGACAACAGCGGCAGGAATACCGGTTTCCTGCATCTCACCGTTGTCGCCCATGCCTGGTACTAAAATGCCGGCTTTGATTGGGTCGAGCATGCACCAATCGTCTTCCAACTGTTCAAAACCATGCCAATTTTCGCCCGGACGAAGTACCCAGCACTCAGGATCGGTGGTGAGCTGTTCTTTAGACGCACTCATGAACGGCACTTTTTTGCCCGTTGCAGCATCAATCACGTCTGGCGCATTCCACGGAGAGAAGAACCATTCCCCTTTAGCGGCAAAGGCGGCGTGAACTTTGGCGAGTGCAAGACGGAAATCGACCGCCTCATCAATCACTTCCTGAGTCAGCGCTTCGCCTTGCTGGTCATCCATCATGGCTGCACCAATTTCATTGGCCGCGATAATGGCATACAGCGGTGAGGTGGTGGATTGCAGCATGTAAGACTCATTGAAACGCGAGTGTTCAATGGGTTTTTTGCCATTACGAATGTGAATGTAGGAAGCCTGAGAAAGCGCCGCTAAAAGCTTATGAGTCGACTGCGTAGCAAATACCGTTGGACCGGCTGCGTCATGCTCTGCAGGATTTCCACGCATCGCGAAACGATCGCGATAGAGTGGATTAAAGCGTGCATAGGCATACCAAGCTTCATCGAAATGAATAGTATCGACGCTCTCAGCCAGAAGATCTTGAGCCTGTTTTGCGTTGTAGCACATACCGTCGTAAGTACAGTTGGTGACCACGGAATAAACCGGTTTAGGGTCAACGGCAAGCTGTTTCAGTGGATGCGCATCGATTTTCTGCTGGATAGATTCTGGTTGGAACTGTGACTTAGGGATCGGCCCAATGATGCCAAAACGGTTACGTGTTGGAATGAAGAACACCGGGATCCCGCCGGTCATCACCAGCCCTTGCTCGATAGATTTATGACAGTTACGGTCGCAGAGCGCAAATTGGCCCTCTCCAACGACGGCTGACATGACGGCACGGTTAGAACCTGATGTGCCGTTCAGAACGGAATAGCTTTGGTGGGCTCCAAATACTCTGGCAGCATAGGCTTCGGAGTCTTTTATTGGGCCGCTGTGATCGAGCAGCGATCCAAGCGAATCACGTTCAATCCCGGTATCGGTACGGAAAAGATTTTCGCCGAAGAAATCAAGGAACTCACGACCAACCGCCGATTTGGTAAACGCGACACCGCCCTGATGACCGGGGGCAGCCCATGAATATTCAGGCGAGCCGTTGGTGTAGTTGAATAGGGCTTTTGTGAATGGCGGTAATAGCTGGTCGAAATATTTTTTGATTAACGCGATGCTGCGTGAAGCGATGAATTCTGCGGTGTCTTCTTGCATCCAGATAAATTCATTCGCTAACTCCATCGTTTCGAGCGTTAGCGTCTCGAGGCAGGCATGCTCTGCCATCAATAATACCGGCACTGTTTTATTTCGACGACGAACTTCTTGCAACAGTTTTAATGCTTGGCTGTGTGACTCAGTATCGTTCTCTTCAGAAGTCCAATCTACAAATACACAGCAAATAGAGGCGTCAGAGCTGATGCTGGCGATCCCATCGGTGTAGGTTGTTGCAATAACAACCGAGAGATTTCTTTCTTCTAGAGCCTCGATTAAATTACAGATAGCCTGTCCATTAGCGGTCTGTTTATTTGCAATGTTACTATTTACCACTAACACTTTACGTTTTTTGAGATGATTTAATTCAATCATTTTTAGTCCTATCTAGCTATTTATTAAATTCATTGTGTTCTTATTTTTTCGTGACCTAAAAATAATTAGGCCACGTAGTATTGCTATTCCGCCTGAGCGTCCAGTGGGAACGGATTTTTGTGTGTTCGGTTATAATTCAGAGCGTAAAGTGCGGTTACGATCATTAACGCAACAAACGACCACATAACCTCTTGTGCGCCGGAGCCAATAACAGCCCATATGCAATAAACAAAGGCAATAAATGTGATAAAGGTAAATAACCCTTTTTGATTCCCTAAGTGCCCGTGTCCAACCAGCAGCAATGCCGCGCAGGTGTAAAGATAAGGTACTAAGGTGAAAATAACGGATACCGAAGAGACGACACCAAATTGCGCTGCCGCATTAGGTGATATTGAGGCAACTTGGAATATTGTCATAAGTACGCCAAGTACAATCAGGCCTTGTACCGGAACGCCTTTTTTATTCACTTTGGCGAAAATCGGCGGGAATAGGCCATCGTCTGCGGCCGCTTTGGCGGTTTGGCTGGCAAGCAGCGTCCAGCCGCCCAGTGAGCCGAGACAGCCCGCTGCCGCACAGAATGTCACGATGGCGCCTGCGGTTTCACCCAATGCCATACGCGCGGCATCACCGAACGGGGATGTTGATACACGCAATGCCGCATTCGGGATCATACCCATGATGGCGGTGGTTGAGAGCACATAACAAACGGCGGCAATCAGAACACCACCGATAGTGGCGATCGGGACGTTTTTCTTCGGGTTTTTGACAACGGCGGCGGCAACGGACGCGCTCTCTACGCCGATAAATGACCATAGCGTTACGTTTAGAGTGCTTTGAATTGCGCCCAACGTACTTTTTCCGCTGACGTTCCACGCGGCCATATAGGTATCGCCGCTAAACCAGAACCAGCCAAAAATAGCAACTGACAGAATAGGAACCAGTGCTAACACCGTGGCCACAGCCTGCACACGCGTTATCATTTTGGCGCCGATAATGTTCAAAATAACGAAGAACCAGAGGACTAAAACGCAGGTCAGCGTCATGATCATGGGATCTTTTAGCGCAGGGAAGAAGTAGCTGAGATAGCCCACGCCGATAACAACCATCGCAATGTTACCGACCCAACAGGCTAACCAATACAGCAGGTTAGTTTGATATCCGATGAATGGGCCGAACGCTCGACGAGCATAGGCATAAGATCCACCAGGGCTTGCATCCAGCGAAGACATTTTGGCGTACACCATGGATAACGCTAAAGCACCGATGATGGTGACCAACCAGCCATAAATAGCGACGCCCCCTGTGGATGCTAGGTTTGCAGGAAGGAGAAAAACACCCGACCCCATGATATTGCCTGAAACCATTAAAGTGACAGGTATGAGCCCTACTTTATGTGAATCTGATTCAATTGCCATATATAAAACCTTAACGGATCCTATTTGTTTAATTAAATATTGGATGAACAACGTTATTTGAATGAGTATTAATATTATTAGTCATGATGGGGTTTATATTAAATCCTAACTAATATAAATAGACACAGCATTACATAGTGAATAAACGAACAGTTCATAATTGAAATTTATGCAAAAAACTATAGCGGTTGCAGGAGCATAAATATATAAGACTCGGCATTTTGCAAGAGTAGGTAGCGTCCTACGTATGTAGGCGTTAGATTGCGTATGTGTAAGATATATGCAGAAATAATGATAGTGAAATTGGTAGCTAAATAATTCAATGAGGAATATCGACGGTATAAACTAATGGTTTCATTTAGACGCTGTTTATTTTATTAGCATATAATCAACTCAAGTTTACATTCGCGCTATCTAGAACATATTGCTAATCTTAGGTTTATAAGATGACGCTATAGCGTGCTTCTTGTTTGTAATCAATGGGCCTTTCCAAGCAAAGCGAGTTCCTGTAAGGGATGTGTAAGGTTGCCTACATCAATAAAATGATCGAATGCTCACCACGGTAAACGTGATGGCCTCAGCCATGACAGAAATCGCTGTTGAGGTTTTTCGCTATATTTATCAATACAGTATGATTTACGTTTGAGGTGGTAATGGTGAGTGAAAATAACAAGTTGAGCGCGATAATTATAGACGATCATCCTCTGGCGCGAGTGGCAATCAGAAACTTGCTGGAAAATGACGACATCAACGTGATTGCTGAATCTGGAGATGGCGCGGAAGCTCTGCAGGTCATTAAAGAAATGCAGCCAGATATTGTCGTGGTCGATATTGATATCCCTGTTCTGAGCGGTATAGAAGTTGTCGAGAAGCTAAGACGACAGCAAAATAGCTGCATTATCGTGGTGGTTTCTGCTAAAAACGATCGCTTCTATGGCAAGCGTAGCGCTGATGCTGGGGCAAATGCGTTTGTGAGCAAGAAAAAGGGTATGTCTAATATTGTGGCAGCGGTAAAAGCTGCGCGTAATGGCTATAGCTATTTTCCTTTTTCACTAGATAGCTTTGTCGGTAAGTTAACGTCAGAGCAAGAAAAGCTGGATTCTTTATCAACACAAGAAATCAAAGTTATGCGCTATATTTTAAATGGCGTAGACAACATCCATATTGCCACTGAAATGAATATTAGCAGCAAAACGGTGAGTACTTACAAAAGTCGTTTGATGGAAAAACTGGAGTGTAAGTCTCTGATGGAGCTATTCAATTTATCAAATAGAAATAAGATTGGCTGACTTTATGCTACAACGAGCAATCAGACTTACGCTGTTTATCATTGCAACGTTATTCGTTGCTCAGGGTGCATCTGCTAACCAAGAGCCAGTAAGACTGGAGATTTTTAGTAACAGCGGCCCCATGCTCCCTAATCTCAAATTGAGTACTGCCGAGCAACTGTGGCTGGCGGAAAAAAAGACGCTTGTTATTGCCGTTTATTCTCCAGAATCGCCTCCGCTGATGTTGGATAGCTCTTCCGGCCGTTTCCGTGGCATGAATGCTGAATATCTGTCTTTGTTGCAGAGAGCGCTGGGTATTAACGTTAAGATTGACCACTATGAAAGCGAAAAACTTGCGCTAAATGCTGTCAAAGTTGGTAAAGCTGATTTGATGCTGACTTCGCTTAAAACCGGTTTTAACGCCACGGCACCTTTCGTTGCGTCCTTACCGATGATTAGCGCTTATCCGACCTTAGTCACCACCCAAAAAAATGTTATGCAACCGCTGCATACGGATAGTCCGGTAACCATTGCTATTGCAGAGGGTTATCCTAGCGAACAGTTTGTAAAAGCTTCATTTCCGAATGCTAAAATTCTTCACTATGAGACTGCGTATCAAGCGCTCGCCTCGTTATATAATGGAAAAAGCAACTATTTCATTGGTAATAATCTTGCCAGTGGCACGAGTATAATGCGTGATTTCCATCAGACATTAAGTATTATTAAATTCTGGCGTTCCTCGCCGATACATAATCAATTTATCGCTTTAGATACGCAATCACCTTTGATTCCTATTATCAATAATTTTTTAGGTGGCTTGACGAATCCTATTACAAATCATATTTCTCAGCCGTGGTTAGAAAGCGGTAATCCAGCGTTGTTAACAAAATCTTTATCATTAACACCTCAGGAACAGCGTTGGTTAGAGAAGCATCCTAAACTTAAAGTATTGATTAATCCATATTACGCGCCTTTTTCGCTATTAGATGAGAACAATGAAATAAGAGGTGTGACAGGGGATATCCTCAATCTTATTCATTTACAAACAGGGTTAGAGTTCGAAACTGTAACAGCTAATTCCAATACCGAAATGGTTGATAAAATGCTAAACGGTGATTGGAATATACTCCCTACGGCGACATATAGCCCTAGCCGTGAGGAGCTGATTTCATTTACTCATCCTATTATCACGACGCCTTTTGCCGTCGTGGTGAGAACCTCTGCTAGTAATGCTGAGCTGTCACCGGGGATGAAAGTGGCGGTGACAACGATGCATATTCTTACGGAAAAATTGCATACTAAATACCCTGGGATCGAACTTGTGCAGGTCGAAAATACCAGCCTTGGGCTTAATCTGTTGGCTGAAGGGAAAATTGATGCGGTCATATCAACGCAGCTAACCGCCCGCTATATGATAGACCATTATTATCCCAACCAACTCAAATATGAGATCATGGCGGATGAAGCCCCAGCCTTAGTCAGTTTTGCTGTTCCGCGTGGAGATCAAGAATTAAAGCAAATATTGAATAAGGCACTAGATAATATTCCACCTAAAACGATATTATTCATTTCGTCTAAGTGGGTTAAACTTCCTGATATCAAAATTGATACCTGGCATCTTTATAATAAGCAGTTTTATATTGTAATAACGCTGTCTGTTTTTATTATTTTAAGTTTCCTACTGTGGGGCGGGTATCTTTCACGAGAAGTACGCATGAGAAAACAATCTCAGGCGGATTTAGAAAACCAGCTTAGCTTTAGAAAAACATTATCTAATTCGATCCCTATACCGGTTTATACCATTTCTCTCGATGGTGAAGTTCAAAGCTATAACAGTGCTTTTATGTCATTTTTTTCAACTGACCAGAAAAATGTGACCTCTACATCTTTGTTTGATAGTCGTAATCCACTGTCTGATATTTTTTCGGTTCTTAACCGAGACATTCAAAATGGTCTGATCCCTGATAAGGTTATTGAGCACAGCATTATGCTGAACAATGGTCGAGAGGATCGCCATATTATTCATTGGATTACGCTTTGTGTTATGCCATCCGACAATGTTCTGCCAACGCTAATCTGTGGATGGCAGGATGTGACGGAATCGCGACAGTTGCTCGGCGCATTGCAAACTGAAAAGGATAAAGCGATTCAGGCTAATGAGGCGAAAAGTACTTTCTTAGCCAGCATGAGCCATGAAATTCGCACGCCTGTCAGCGCGGTGATGGGGTTTCTTGAATTACTCGCTCTCCATAACCAAAGTCCTGAAGAAGATAAAGAGTCTATCTCGTTGGCCTACGCCACGGCTCAGTCATTGCTGGGGCTAATCGGCGATATTTTAGATATGAATAAAATCGAGTCTGGGAGTTTTGAATTATCGCCAGAATGGGTCAATCTTGAGGTGCTGATTACGACGGTGATGAGAGGCTTCGAAGGTCTTGCCAAGCAGAAACAGCTCAAACTCACCTTTGTTAACCGACTGGTCAAAGGGGAGTATTTACGTCTAGATCCTCAGGCAACCAAGCAATTACTCTCCAATCTGCTAAGCAATGCCATAAAATTCACAGAACACGGTGGGGTTGAGGTCAGCGCAGAGTCCATCGCCACGCGTTCTGGCCAAACCCAGCTTATATTGCGTGTGACAGATACCGGTGCGGGCATTAGCCAAGAAGATCAGGAACGGCTCTTTAAGCCATACAGCCAAACCGAAACGGGTAAACAGCAGACAGGGTCGGGGTTAGGGCTTTTGATTTGTCGCGAGTTAGTGACGCGTATGAATGGAAAGTTGGGGTTGCTGAGTCAGGTTGGACAAGGGACAACGATGACGATCGATCTGGTAACGGCGGTATCTCATGAAGATATCATCAGCTCGGTTGAACTGCAGCCTGCGGTGTACCCAGCCAAGAAACTAAAAATATTAATCGTTGACGATCATCCGGTTAACCGTCTGCTGCTGCGTCGTCAATTAGATACGCTGGGATATAAAGTCGATGAGGCGAGCGATGGAAATGATGCATTAATTTTGATAAATGAACATAGCTATGACTTGGTGATAACAGATGTCAATATGCCGAATATGGATGGGGTTACCTTGACGCGTCATATTCGAGGCTTTGACAGCGATATCGTTATTTGGGGCTTAACTGCAAATGCCCAAGCGCAGGAAAAAGATCGATGCCTTGCAATTGGCATGAATGCATGTCTTTTCAAACCGATCAATTTACAACAATTGGCTTCCGCATTAGCCTCTGTGGGATCAGTAAATATGACTTATCAGCTAGACGAGCTTATTGATATTGCGACACTAAAATCGCTGGCATTAAATGATCCAAAATTAATGCAGCAGATGTTGGAACAATCGATGCTAGAAAATAATAAAGATTTCTTAGCTGCTCAGGAAGCCAAAATGGCGGGTGATTGGACCGCATTCAAAATGCATATGCATCGCATTAATGGCACTGCTCAAATTATTGGTGCGACTAAATTACAGGAATTAGCGGAAAAGTTAGAGAATCATTCAGTTGTTCAGACTGATGATTCTGTCATTGAACATGGAATGAAGCAGCTTGAAGTTGAGCTAAATCGCTTAAGAGAGGCGATTAACAGCTTTTCCCAAGCATGATTGACGCTTGTTTTTTGCGTCATATCTTATGCTTAAGTCGAATCGCGTGGAGACAGTGTTTTACTGCTTAGCCATTATTGCGTGATACGCTAAAAGGGTGCCCGCAGGCTTTGCAAAATGCGGCATCCTCATCATGACCCGTTTTATTACAATTCGAACACCTATGAGTGTGACGGCGGCGTTGCAACAGGTCTGTCATATGTGCCGTTAATACCCCAGTAGGTATGGCGATAATCGAATAGCCAATCAATATAAGAATGGATGCCAGACAGCGTCCTAACGCAGTATGAGGCGTGATATCGCCGTATCCTACCGTTGTCATTGTGACAACTCCCCAATAAACGGCAACGTGAAGGCTGGTAAAGCCATTTTCTGGCCCCTCGATGACGTACATAATCCCGCCAAATAAACACAGTTGGATAAAGACGAAAGTAAAAAATATCAATAACTTTTTGCGTATACCATAAATACTCTCCCACAGTAAATTGACTGACCCCATATAATGCATGATTTTAAATACACGTAATATTCTCATGACCCGTAGCATTCGCAAGAGCGTAAAATACTCACATGCAATATCAGGATATAATAATAAAATATAAAGAGGCAACGTGGTTACTACGTCTACGACCCCGAGAAAACTAAAAACATACGTGCTCATTCTCTTTTCAGATAACAGACGTAAAATATATTCCAAAGTAAATATTGCGGTAAACAAAACCTCAAGGATGAAATAGACGTTTTTTCCTGTAGGGATATTGTTATTAACCTCTGGGTCCGCTGACTCAAGGAAAATAAGAGCAACGCTTGCGATTGATATAGACATCCAAACCCACTCAGCTCTTTTTCCATGCTTAGTGTGAATGTCGAAAAGAAATGAATATAAATTCTGATGCCAACTGCTAGTTTGGTTATTTTTCATATGGTTATTTGTCGTCATGAATGGCTCTATCGGAATCGTTAAATTTTGGATAGAAGATGGAGCCATCGAATTCTTCCACCGGTTTCAACCGATTTGTCTATCGCGAGAAATAATGGCGTGTGATTTTAGCGATTCTTGTACAAGTTATAATTCAGCCGCTGGGCGAAGGATGCCGTCATCTTCTGACCTCGGACGCTGTTGCCCATGGCATCAAGCGGCGGAGAGAATGCCGCGATCCCCATCACGCCCGGAACTACCGTTAAAATTCCGCCACCGACGCCGCTCTTTGCCGGCAAGCCAACGGTATAAGCCCAATCGCCAGAACTTCCATACATCCCCTCCATGGTCATTTCAGCAAGAAGGAAAGGAACATTCGCTGCGGTTAATACTTTTTTCTGGGTAATTGGATTAATGCCGCCGGCGGCAAAAGTGGCCGCCATAGTTGCAAGCTCAACGGTGTTTACTAACGTTGAGCACTGGCGGGTATAAACATCACAGGCCTCCATGGGATCACAGTACATGGCATCTGCAGAATATAGCAGCCAAGCAATGGCTCTATTATGAAAGTTAGTGGTTTGCTCTGAGTGATTAAGCTCTTCGCACAGTGAGATCGGCGCTCCTGCCAGTTGCTGCTGAATATTAAGAATACGCTCCCACCGATGTTCGCTACTATTTGCGTTAAGAAGGCTCACGGTAGACATGGCGCCAGCGTTCACCAAAGGAGATAAGGGCTTTCCGCTATGCAGTTCCAGCGCAATAACTGAATTGAAGGGGAGTCCAGTAGGGTCTGCACCAATTTTGTTTTGTACCTCTGTTGGCCCAACGTCTTCGAGTGCTAAGGCAAGAGAACATACTTTGGAAATAGATTCTAAAGCAAACCGGAAGTCAGAATCTCCTTGAGACAGAATATCGCCATCAACGGTGACAATAGCCATTGAGGAGACGTTACTGGGGATGCTTGCTAAATAAGGAATATAGTTTGCGTTTTCTCCGCCCGCGAGTGTTGAAAATTGGGAGTACGCGTTCACTAATGCTTCTTGTACATTATTTAGAACCATAGTCATAAAGTTAACCCTATAGTGAAATATTTTAGTCTCTAAAGCGTAGGAAACGCCTAATAAATTAGGCGTTTAGGTGAGTTGTATTTATTTGAAGAAAAATACTAACTATTTGCTATCAATTTTCTTTTCGCTGCCAACGACAAAATGATGTGTTGAACGGGCACGTGGGTGCATGAAGAAATGACCCTCTGGTGCGTTGTGAGACTTGATAGGTACTAGCGTTGCATTGGTTGTTTTCCCTTTCTTAGTATGTAATGCATAAACGATGAAAGGAATGGACAATACAATGAGGAAGCTAACAACTAAGAGTTCAACGTAAACATCATTCGCCTCACCGCCCGGTAATGAACTTGGCGGGAAGAATGAAACAATGAAAGCAATTAATGAAATTGCCAGCCCAACCACGGCAATAAGAATTTTGAAGTTCTTGCCGCCAGGGATATGGAAAGCACGTTTTTTATCTGGTTGCTTACGGATTAATTGAATATAACCCAAGAACAGCATGAAGTAGCTGCAGAGATAAATAACCACCGTTAATGACAATGCGATTAGGAACGACATATTGCTGCCGCCACCGGTGTTTGTCAGAATAGTCAACGCGATGGTCGTAATAGCCAATTGAGAAATAACTAAAGCAACGGGCACGCCGTTCTTGTTCACTTTTGCAAAGCTTTTAGGAAGTATGCCCTTTTGTGCGGTGACGAACATACCTCGTGAAGGCCCGACGATCCAAGAAGCGACTTCGGCTAAAACACCCAACATCAGCAGTGCGGCAATGATACGCGTCGCCCATTCAAAGCCGGGGCCGTAATGTGAAATAAGCACGTTGAATGTCTGAACGACGCCGCTAGACAAGTTAATGTCATTATGTGGGATAACGGAAGCAACCGAAAGTCCGCCGATTGAGCTCAAGCAAATAGCAGCAATCATCAGCAGTATCATCGCAATAGGATAATCACGGCCTGGATTTTTCATTTCATTGACGTGAGTTGCTGATGCCTCAACGCCCATATAACTCAGAATAAAGGCAACGAATACCACTAATGTCCCGATCTGTGTGAAATCAGGGAAGAAGGTCGCCGTGCTCATTTCAATTTGTAAAGGTGCACCGCTCGCTAAGTAGCTAATAGCCAAAACAACCAGAATAAGAGCAGGGAGTAAAATACCCGCAAAGAAACCGATTTTCGCAATGCGGGCGGTATATTTTGTACCGCTGAATTGGGTAATGGCTAATGCCCAGAGGATAACTAATCCCGCTATGGTTTTTGTTATCGGATCTTCATTGAGTGCAGGCCATTTTAGAATGAAAGATAAAGCCCCCAAAATAAAGTACAGCATTGGGATAAAACCGACTGCAATTTGCAGATACCCAAATGAAATTGCTGCGAATCCCCAGCGTTCACCGAGGGTCTTAGATACCCAAGTAAAAACGCCGCCTTCTTCCCAACCTTCAACCGTGGCCATCTCTGCCGCGCACAGGCCTACGGGAATAAACCATAGAATACCGCCGAGTAGCAGGAAGAAGACTAAGCTAAACCCTGAGGTTGCAAAGGTGGGATATTCATATACTGCCATAACCATTGATGCCGTTATGGCAAAGAAGCCTAATAACGATAATTGGTTTGTTGCGGGGGAGGCTTTTATATTCGCCATTGTTATTTCCTTGAAACAACAATTACCCTCTCTATCCCGGATGGAATATATTTGTGAAAGGGCAGCTGTTGTCTATTAAATATAGGGAGGCCTAGATCATTTCAATCTAATAAAGTTACTGATTAAATAATCATAGGAAAAGCTAATAGAGTTTAACCGTGATTAAATCCACTGGCTTCTTTTTCAGACAGAGCATGGCTTACTGGGTGTTTTTCGAAATAATCCAGCGCCCGCTTCATATCATCAATCAATAGGCTACCGAGATCGCGGCTAACGCCATGTCGCACTAGGATGCGTTGTACCACAAGGTCTTCACGTTCAGCAGGCATGGAATAGGCCGGCACCTGCCAACCACGGCTGCGCAGTCTGTCTGCCAAGTCGTACAGGGTATAACCATTGGTTGATGCGTTGTCTTTAAGTTTCCAAGCAAGCGCAGGAATGCCTTTTTCACAATCACCATCAAAGATCATTTCGAATGGTCCAAGTTTTTCAATTTCTTGTGCCAAATATTGAGCCGTTGAATAGCAGGCATTATGAATTTTGGCATAGCCTTCACGGCCTAAACGCAAGAAGTTGTAATACTGCGCAATAATTTGACCGCCAGGGCGTGAGAAATTCAGCGCGAAGGTTGGCATGTCGCCGCCAAGATAGTTAACGTTGAAAATGAGTTCTTGAGGTAGGTCAGCCGCTTCACGCCACACAACCCAGCCAGTCCCGAGCGGAGCAAGTCCGAATTTATGGCCGGAAGCATTAATGGATTTTACGCGAGGTAGGCGGAAATCCCACTCAAGATCGGGTGCGCAGAATGGGGCCAAGAAGCCACCACTCGCACCATCGATGTGCATTGGGATATCCAGACCCGTCTCTTTTTGCAATTGGTCGAGGGCATCGTGAACCTGCTTAACAGGCTCATATTGGCACGTGAAAGTGACACCGAGCGTTGGCACGACACCAATTGTATTTTCGTCGACGCGCTTGAGGACTTCTTCTGGGCTCATAATGAGGCGGTCGCCCTGCAGCGGAATTTCACGCAGCTCAACGTCAAAATAACGAGCAAATTTATGCCAGCAAATTTGTACTGGGCCACAGATCAAGTTTGGCTTATCGGTTGATAGACCTAAAGCTGCACGCTTTTTACGCCACTGCCACTTAAGCGCTAATCCACCCAGCATGGCGGCTTCTGATGAACCGATAGTAGAACAGCCCAGCGTGGTTTCAGGTGTTGGAGAGTTCCAAAGATCGGCCAGCATATGCACACAGCGCGTTTCAATTTCGGCCGTCTGTGGATATTCATCTTTATCAATCATGTTCTTATCAATTGATAAATCCATTAGATCGCGAATTTCTTCATCAACCCATGTTTGGCAAAACGTTGCCAAGTTTTGACGAGAGTTGCCATCTAACATTAATTCATCACGAACCGCATTGAAAATATTACGAGGGTCATGCTCTTGGGCGGGGAACTTTGTTTTTGGTAGTGAGGTTGATAATTCAATGGAAGCGTAAACATCGTCTAGGCCATCATTGCATTTCAGCGTTTGTTTATTATTCATATATTACCTCTAAAAGGTTGATGTCATATTTAATCTAGATACTAGATTCACTCCAGTGACATGATTAAACATTATTATTGCTCTCAGTTTTATCAACGAAGATGTTCTTATTTTCGCCATGATAATATTTTGTTTAACGATGTAAGATAGGATTCCTGTAAATGAAGTCATATTCCTACACGCGTAAGATGTCGCCTTTAGTTTTAATTTTTATGCGCAAAATAGTCATTACCTAACAAAGGACCAGACACAAGAAGGTATTTTATCGTAGAGTTTATTCATTATGATTTCAGCTAACCGATGATCGGCTGCAGAGTAAAAAACGATGAGATCGCCTTGGCTGAGTTTGTAATTATTGGCTTCAATAACTTTCTCTAGTGTGTCTTTACATGTACAACGACGAAGCTGAAACAGCCAATCCTGCTTTGTTTTTTTCATGCTAACAATGCTCAAATTTGATTTATTATTCACGTGTAAATATTTTCAATGCTAAATTATTTTATAAGTTGATGAATGTTTTTTTGTTGTATCTACTTTGCATCGCATCTCCATGTGAGAGATACGCATTTTTTGTTATTCTTTAATAGTGGGTTATTTATGATGTCTTTTGTAAGATCTTTTATGTTTATCATATGAATCAGGTTATTGCATGATCTCTTAGCGGTGATGTACTCATGATCTGAATGTAGGGAGGGTATAAACATACAGCTGATAACAAATATATATATAATTTTCACAAAAATACCTTGTCGGATATAACTGGGTTGTCATATACGTTAGTATACGGTTCGGTATAGTGATGCGCATGTTTCGGCAACGGGTCGCAATGAATTTGTTTGCACTGAAAAAATGAAATTTATTAATTTAACGATGAGTTATTTTTATAATGTTAAATCAGAAGCCTCAAAGTAAATAAGCTACTATGGATAGGATAAACACCTTGAATTATATAGTCTATAGGGCTTGCTCTAGATAGGTGTAGTCTAAGGATTACATGTGTAAGATAATTCATAAAATAGTGATTTGAACGATGGTGTAAGATGTTTTTTTAGCGAGTAAATCTCTTTATTAATTTGTAAACTTTGCATAAACAGAGTCTTTTATTTATTTGAGTTTACAATTTAAAAATGTATTGTTCTTTCATCAATAACCCATCATTAATTACTTGAGGTTTTTATGAAAAAATCAATTCTTGTCGCCACTCTTTCTGCTGCGTTGTTTATTCCACTGAGCTCAAGCTTTGCTGCTAATGTGGAAGTGACACCTAAAGACATGAACTGTAAAGAGTTTCTTGACCTTAATCCTAAAGCTATGGCCCCAATTGCCTTCTTTATGCTTGATGATGTAACCGACTACAAAGGTGGTGATTCTGTTTCTTTGCGTGAATCTGCAGTGATTGCTGTGCCGCCGATGGTTGAATTCTGTAAGAAAAACCAAGATAAAAAAGTTTATGAATTCAAAAACAAATTACAGGATTTAGTTGTGCACTAAGATGTAATTCTAACGCCAAGCGCTAAGACTTCTTAGGCTTGGCGAATAATAACGCGCCTTGACTAAAATAAAGGGCGTAGCTAGCACCTGCTAAAATTCATCGACTTCTTATCTCCACCTTAAAAATCTTCCTCTATACTCTTCGGTGTGCATTTTTTTTACCACTCACAGTGGACCTCATTTGTGAGCATCGCGGCGATTCTGGAGGCAGAAGTGAACCCCTTACACGAAAAACTTAAGAAAAATGAATTCTTTAAAACCGGCTTTTTTGTTGCTGGTCAATGGCAGGACGCCTCGGATACCTATGAAGTCACCAACCCTGCAACGGGTGAAGTGGTAGCTAAAGTCGCCAATGCGGGGCAGAAAGAAACTCAGGCAGCGATTCGTGCCGCCAGCGAAGCGTTACCTGCATGGCGTAAAACAACGGCCAAGCAACGCTCTGAAATCCTACAGAATTGGTATCACCTGATCGTTGAAAATAAGCCATTTTTGGCCGAACTGATGGTGGCTGAACAAGGGAAGCCGCTTAAAGAAGCGCTGGGTGAGGTCGATTATGCCGCCAGCTTTATTCAGTGGTTTGCCGAAGAGGCGAAGCGTGCCAACGGTGAGATAATTCCGCCGGTGAAGCCGGGTTCGCGCATTTGGGCGACGCGTGAACCCGTTGGCGTCGTCGCCGCGATTACGCCGTGGAACTTCCCGTTAGCGATGCTAACGCGCAAATTAGGCCCTGCTCTTGCTGCGGGCTGTACCGGTTTGATCAAACCCGCCAATGAAACTCCACTGTGTGCCTTTGCACTGTTAGCGCTGGCACAGAAAGCCGGTGTCCCAGATGGCGTGTTGAACGCGGTATCGGGGGATACGCTGGCTATCAGCGACGTCATAATGGGCAGCAAAGATGTGCGTAAAATCTCATTTACCGGCTCAACGGGCGTGGGTAAAACCTTGGTGCGTAACGCCGCTGAAACCATGAAAAAGGTGTCGATGGAGTTGGGTGGCAATGCGTCCTTCATCGTTTTTGAAGACGCCGATTTAGATGCCGCAATTAAAGGTGTGATGGCAAACAAGTTCCGCAATGCGGGCCAGGTGTGCGTATGCATCAACCGTATTTATCTTCACGACAGCATTTACGATACGTTTGTGAGCCGTTTGGCCGATGAAGTGCGCAAGCTGAAAGTGGGTAACGGCATGGACGACGGTGTGAATGTCGGCCCGTTGGTGAGCGAGAAGGGCGTGGATAAAGTGGAGCAACACGTTAAAGATGCCTTAGAAAATGGCGGGAAAGTGATTGTGGGCGGACAGCGCCACGCGCTGGGCGGCAATTTCTTCCAGCCAACGCTGATTGCTGAAGCTAACGAAGACATGCTGATGGCATCGGAAGAGACCTTTGGCCCTGTTGCTGCTTGTTATCGTTTCAAAACTGAAGATGAAGTGATCAAACGTGCCAACGATACACCGTTTGGTTTAGCGGCTTATTTCTATACTCAGAATCTGTCGCGCGTGTTCCGCGTATCTGAACTGTTGGAAAGCGGGATGATCGGTATTAACGAATGCTCGGTCTCAACTGAACTCGCGCCATTTGGCGGGGTGAAAGAGTCTGGCTTGGGCCGTGAGGGTTCCACGCTGGGTCTGGAAGAGTTTATGGAAGTGAAAACGCTGCACCTCGGTAATCTCTAAATCCTGACGGGCGAACTGCGTGTGCTCACGTATTTCGCCCGCATAAAACAAAACCCCACGCTATTTTCCTATTTGTTCAATCTATACCTACTGGTGTTTCCTTATTCTGCGATTATGATAAGTACGAGGGCTGGTTGTTCAGTTCTGCGTAATCACGTGGATCACGCGGCCTAAATAAAAATGTGGGTTTCATCTGTGCTTCATTTTTCGCAATTATTTTAGTTAGATCCTTTATGCAATGGTTGGGTGAGGATGTATGGCAAAGCGTTTATGGACCGGATTACTGATTATTCTGGCATTGAGCGGGGTGGCTTTTCTTAACAGTCAGGCTGCCAACAGCAGTAGCAGTAATGAAGGGCAATCAGTTTCGACGTCAGAAGATATTGAGCAGCTTACCAAACAGGATCGTGTTATTAGCTATTTACGCGAACACCAACGACTGCCTAGTTTTTACATCACGAAAAAACAGGCGAGGGTGGAAGGATGGGAACCCAGCGCGGGAAATTTATGCAGCGTGCTTCCCGGCAAAGCGATTGGCGGCGATCGTTTTTCTAATCGTGAAAAACGCTTACCGCAAAAAGCAAAACGAGTGTGGCGAGAAGCTGATATCAATTATCGCTGCGGACATCGGCAGGCCGATCGGTTGATCTACTCTAATGATGGGCTGATTTACGTAACGCGAGATCACTATCGCAACTTTACTAAAATGGAGTGATCAGCATGAATAAAGTTAAGTTCGATTTTAGTCATATTGCCGATCTTCCGGCATTTTACCGCCAGTTTAGCCTAGCATTTTCTCTTGATAGTGAGTTTGGCAATAATCTTGATGCGCTCTGGGATGTGGTGACGGCGGGTATCAAACTACCGGTAGAGATTGAGTTCGTAAATTTTAACGGCCATAAAAAACGTCGCTTTGCCGCGCTGGTTCTGCTTTTTGAAGAAGCTGAAGAGGAGCTGGAAGGGGCGCTACGTTTTAATACGGCAGAAAAAAACCTTTAGGGCAAACATACATTCATTAGCAACTGCAGCAGTGCATCCTTCAAGCGGTCATCCGCTTGGCTGAAAGATGCACTGGCAGGGGCGCCATTACTCGCTTTCTTCAGACAGTTCGCGCAGGTATTGGAAAATCTGGCGGGCTGACTTAGGCGGCTTGTTGGTAGCCTTCTCTTTCTTCGCATTGCGGATCAGCGAACGTAGCTGCTGACGATCGGCCTGCGGATAGAGATCCAATACAATCGAAATTGCGTCATCGCCTTCATCAATCAAACGGTCACGAATTTGTTCCAGTTTATGGAACAGTGCGACCTGCTGGTTGTGACGGTTGTTGAGTTTATCTAGCGCAGTCTGGATTGGTTCTGGGTCACGTTGACGCAGCATTTTACCAATCAGCTGTAGCTGACGGCGGCGGCCTTCTTTTTTGATGCGCTGTGCTAGCTCAATGGCAGCACGCAGATCGGCGTCCAGCGGGATTTTATCCAGCGCGTTTTTGCCGAGATCGACCAGCTCTGCGCCAAGATCTTTCAGGGCTTCTGCATCGCGTTTGATCTCGCTTTTGCTGACCCAGATGATCTCGTCGTCTTCATCTTTATCAATGTCGTTTTCGGGTACTTCGTCTAACCAGTCTTCGTCTGGATGCTTCTGCATATCTGATTCCTTAAAAAAAGACGCTAATCCTATCAGGTTGTAGCGATTGTGCGAAATTGATCTCAGTTCCTGATAAACTCAGAGACAGCTAAGCTTTAGAAACTGGCACGTTAAGGTGCCTATCATAACGGCCTACGGCGATGATTGCGCCGGTGGTTTAATCCATTTCTGATAATTATGGCAGATTGATGAAAGTAATCACTCAGGTTGCAGAACAACGCAAGACGCTGGAAAACGCGGTTGCACAGGCGTTGGAACTGGCTAAAGTCGGTGCCGATGCCGCCGAAGTGGCCGTCACCAAAACCACCGGCATCAGTATTAGCACTCGTTTTGGCGAAGTTGAAAATGTTGAATTTAACAGCGATGGTGCTTTAGGCATCACCGTTTATCACCAGCAGCGCAAGGGGAGCGCGTCGTCGACTGACCTGAGCCCTGATGCGATTGCCCGCACCGTGCAGGCCGCGCTCGATATTGCGCGCTATACCTCTCCCGATCCGTTTGCTGGCCCGGCAGATAAAGAGCTGCTGGCGTTTGATGCGCCGGATCTAGATCTGTTCCACCCTGCCGAATTGGACGCGGAACGCGGCATTGAATTAGCGGCGCGTGCCGAGCAGGCTTCTTTGCAGTTTGACCCGCGTATTACGAATACCGAAGGCGGCAGCTTTAACAGCCACTATGGCATCAAAGTTTTTGGTAACAGCCACGGTATGCTGCAAAGCTACAGCTCCAGCCGTCATTCGCTTTCTAGCTGTGTGATTGCCGAGCACGAAGGTGATATGGAACGCGACTATGCATATACCATTGCGCGTGATATCAACGATCTGAAAACGCCTGAATGGGTTGGTGAGGAGTGCGCTCGCCGTACGCTTTCACGTTTAGCGCCACGTCGTCTGCCGACCATGGAAGCGCCGATCATGTTTGCTGCCGAAGTGGCTACGGGGCTATTTGGTCATCTCGTAGGTGCAATTAGCGGCAGCAGCGTTTATCGCAAATCAACCTTCTTACTCGATAGCCTTGGCAAGCAGATCCTGCCTGAATGGCTGACCATCAATGAACAACCGCATCTGTTGAAAGGAATGGCCTCTACGCCGTTTGACAGCGAAGGTGTGCGCACCGTGGAACGTAATATTGTCGAAAATGGTGTGTTACAGACTTGGCTGATGACCAGCTATTCAGCACGTAAGCTGGGTATGCAAAGCACTGGGCATGCGGGTGGTATTCATAACTGGCGTATCGCGGGCCAAGGTTTGGGCTTTGAGGATATGCTGAAGAAAATGGGTACCGGCTTCTTAGTGACAGAGCTGATGGGCCAAGGCGTGAGCGGTGTAACCGGTGATTATTCTCGCGGAGCGGCTGGTTTCTGGGTTGAGAATGGTGAAATCCAGTATCCAGTAAGCGAAGTGACGATTGCCGGTAATCTGAAAGATATGTGGTCGAATTTGGTCACCATGGGTGATGACATCGAACTACGCAGTAATATCCAGTGCGGCTCGGCGCTGCTGGAAGCGATGAAGATTGCGGGGGAGTAGGGTTTAGGGGCGATACAGAATTTGTTGTATTGATGATAGGTTTCGAACGCTAGTTAGCAAATATATCTCCATTTAAGTGCTGACGTGAGCGTCCGAGAAAAGGTTGCTAGCGCGCAACCTCTTCACTCTCGCGCTTTTTCCTGAGTTGTTTGGCCGACCGGTTTCGGAGCGTGCATCCCTGCACGCCCTCAACCTTTCACCATCATCCCTGATGGCGAATCTAAAATGTGCTTCATGGAACACTAAAAATACAAAACCGGTTATTTTTGTTTTTAAAGGTTAAGTCATGGTAGTTCGAGCAACGTCGACAGGATGTCGACGTTAGGTTTGGGGCCACCCGACTCGGACGCCTTCTAACCAAGTCATATGTGAAAGCCGTTACCGATAGGCGGTCGAAACCTTTCTCAAAATCTTCAAATTACGCACAATTACCCCGTCAATAAACGTAAATTCCTCTTTCATATCTTGCACATCCCGCCCCTACTCTCTATGTTGATAAACGTGAGCAAATGTTATCAATAAGTAAGGATAAAATAAGATGCGTAAAACATTACTGATGTTGGCAAGTGCGGCAATGTTGATGGGGAGTTCTTTGGCCTATGCAGCTGGAGAAGATGTGGGTGATGCAATGGATACCATCGCCAGCAACTATAAAACCGCGTTAAAGACGGATAACCCGCAAGAGTTTAAAAAAGCGCTGGAAGGCATGAAGGCAGGAGCTCAAGAAGCACAGAAGGGGACTCCGCCTAAGCTGGAAAAAGAGCCTGCTGATGGTGCAAAAATGACAGATTTTCGTCATGGGTTAGATATTCTGATTGGCCAAATCAACGATGCTGAGAAGCTCGCTGATGCAGGGCAGTTTGAGCAAGCGAAAGCCGCCGCTGAGAAATTTAAAGATACGCGCAACGCTTACCATAAGAAGTATAAGTAATTATGGCGCTGGGGATGCGTTGGGATGGGGTCGTGCGCGTCACCCATTGGGGCGTAGCGCTGGGCTTTTTGCTTAACCGCCTACATGTCACCAAGCCGGGCAGCGATTGGCATCAGGGGATTGGGCTTGCCGTGGCGAGCCTAGTTATCCTACGCCTGCTGTGGGGGCTGACGTTCGCCAAAGGCCCCGCGCGTTTGTCTGCCATCGTTCCAACGCCCTCATCTCTGAAGAACCATTTTCGCGAGCTGAAAATGCGAACTTCCCCAGCGGGGTTACATCATAATCCGCTAGGCGCTATTGGGATTTGGCTGTTCTGGATCTTGTTGCCACTGGTTGCACTCACCGGCTGGGCACAAGATACGGATTTCATCGATCTCTATCCGGTTGATGATTGGCATTATTGGTTAGTTAACGCTGTCACTGCGCTGGTTTGTGTGCATATTGTGGCGGTGATTGTGATGTCGATTTGGTTGCGTAAAGACTTGGTGCGCGCCATGTTGCCGGGTAAACGATGAGCGACTCTGTAAACGTCCAACCCTCTCTTCGAGTGATGAAAGGGTTGGCGTAGCGCGATGATTAAAGCTTCACGCTGTTAATCGAGTATTTGAAAGTGTCTGGCTTCAAGCTATCCAATTTTGTATCTCCAACCTGGGCTTGTGGATACATCAGGTAAGCCGCCTGATCTTGGGTACCTGGAAGTTTGAGGTCATGGGCATGGTTGTAGGCCATCCAGTTCATCTCCCAACCGCCAAACATCCAGTCGTTGGCTTTTTGTACCTTAGGATCGCTAAACGGTAGACCACCGGCTTGTTCTTCCAGCATCACTTTGCGCACATCGGCAGGATCGACCGGGATCCAACCATAACCTTCCATATAAAACTCCGCGCGGCAGTGCTGGGCTTTGGTGATATCGCCATCTTTGCCTAGGCTGTTAAAGCCCATGTCTGACTTACCTAAGCGCACGCCGTAGGCATCGCGAGCAGGAATACCAACCGAGCGCGCTAGCGCCACAAACAGCGCATTGATGTCGGCGCATTTACCGGAAAGATTACCGCTGTCGAGCATTTGCTTAACGTTACCGTCGCCGCAGCCCTGCGTTTTGGGATCGCGCTGGGTATTGGCCACCACCCAGTCATAGATCATTTTGGCGCGATCGATGTTGTTGTCGCCGCGTCCTTGAATGATTTTGTTGGCTGTTTTAGCCACGATGCCGTCGGTTGGTAAATAGCGCGTTGGCTGCAAATAGAGCGCCATTTCTTCTGCTGTTAGCTTAACGGGATTGGCCGGAGGGGTTTTAAGATCGATATGGCGATTGCGCGTGCTCACGCTTTGCGTCATGGTCACGCTATGTTGACCGGCGGTTGTGGTGGGCCAACTGACATGCAGCACCAGCGTATTATATGGCTTTATCAGCATCAGCTTGGCTTTGCCATCGTCTGATACTTTCCAATGCGGCGTTTGAGCCCGCTGGTAGTCGCCTAAGCGGGTAGCGGGCAATGGCAGCCACAGCTGCACCGCTTCGTTGGTGGCCGGAATATCGACCTGTGTTGTGACGCGATAGTGGTTCCAATCTTTGGTTTCATTTGCTGCGTTAGCGTGGCTAATGCCCATAAGGGCCGAGGCAATGAAAGGAGCGGCAGCGCTAAGGCGAAGAAAACGACGTCTGTTCATGAGTTTCCCAAATTTATGTTGTAGGAAAAGGAAGCCAGCGAGTCTGATGTGGCTTCCCTATTTTCATCCGCCGTTTCTGTTTGCCTGAAGCCAACCGCTAACCCAGCGAGGTGAGAGAGATATTTTACCCGTTAAAAATGATTACGAGCGGTGATGATTAACGATGATACTCACCGGCCGCTTCGGGCTGGTACTGTAATTCCAAGACTTCGATATGGGTTTTCTGGCCGTTTGGCAGTTCCCATGTAATGGCATCGCCTACGCGCAAGCCGAGTAATGCCGCGCCAATAGGTGCCATAACAGACAGCTGAGTCGCGCTGTCTTTCAGGCTCGCAGGATAAACCAGCGTGCGCACATGCTCTTCTTTGGAAGAGAGGTCGCGGAATTTCACCCGGCTGTTCATGGTTACCACGTCAGCAGGCATGTTTGCAGGGCTGAGCATTTCAGCGCGATCGAGCTCATTGTTTAATGCTTCAGCGACCGGCAGGCTGGCGAAAGCAGGCTGCTCAAGCAGCGTGTCTAAGCGGGCAGCATCGAGTTCGTTCAGAATAATGGCTGGTCGTGACATAGTTCTCTCCATGTAAGGTAGACAGGAGGCTTTCCTGTTCTTGTTGTCTTGTGTCAAAAGAAAACCCTCGCGCCCGTAAGCGCAAGGGTTCAGAGTTCTTCTAAATTTCTATAACGTGATAATAGATAGCTTGCCAGATTTTTAAAAGTGAGCTGTATCACGAATCGGACAGTCTATATCCGACGCATTGATAGTATCAAAATCTATCCGGGTTTATAACCTCTCAACTGTTTTTTCCTGATAAATCAGGGAATAAAATATTTTCCACTGCCGAACTTTAAACGAAATTTGAACTGGAAATGGCTTTTGGCATTAATTTCCAGTTTGAATTGGAAAAAGACCCTCTGCTCACTTTTATTTATCCGCTGTAGGGTACAAACATCAACAGAGATAACGCTCCGGTTGAAATGAATAATAGGGGAGAGAAGGCGTGGCAGAACAACAACTCTCAGTGGATGAGAAAAAAGTAGAATCAGAAACTAATACGACGCTTGAAAAAGTTGTCAGCCTGCTTACGGATAAAGGTATTTATCCTAATGACGTGCAAAAACAGATGTTATTTTCTCACGTTAAAGCCATGGTGTTACGTTCTCATACGGGTGAAGCATTACCTGAAGTCGATATTTCTCTCTTCGATGAAATTTCGCCTTTATCTCTAAATTTAGCAGAGCAGGTTGTTAGCTGGTTTAATAATCTGGCCTATGAAGAAGCGCATTTATTATCTGTCCACTTTGAAGTGGCCAAAGAAAACGAATTAAGTTGTGTAACGGGAGAATAATCATGACTGCAATTAAGGTGGTAATCGGTGATCGTCTGGGTAAAGGTCAGAAAGTGGGACAGGGTGTCGAAGCTGCTGGCGGTGTTGCAGTTGTCATCCCAGGGGTTGCGGCTGATATGAAGCTGGGCGACGTAATGAAGCAGGAAGAAGCGAATCTGGGGATCTCTTTCTGCGGCAGCGGCGGCGCTGGTGCAATTACGGCTCAAACTAAGCATGGTTACAAAGCAAAATACGGTATGCGTTCGGTTGAAGAAGGCGTAACCGCAATTAACGAAGGCTATAACGTGCTGGGTTTTGGTTTTATGGATAAAGAAGAGTTAGGCCAGAGATTAGTTGAAGCGTATGCCAAAAAATACGGTGGCTAATTTATGAAAGAAAATATCACGACGACGGTCTCCGTCAGTGGTAAAAGTGATACCAAGCAAAAAGCTTTTGCCGCCGCTTTAAGTAGCGTTCAGGGTGCATTACTGCGGGAATCCAAAAAAGTATTCCTGAGAATTGAACCAGTCTATATTAAAGTCATTAGGGCAGAAGAGAAAATAACGACCGAAAAGTTTCTTTTCTTTTTCTTGCCAAGAAAGAAATACCTCTATTCTGTAACCATTGACGTTACGGTAAATATGACAACGGTTGATACCGATAAAATTGATTTTAAATTAGCACCCTAAATATTTGATGCTGCGTCAAATATAACGGTATGTAACTACTCCAGTGTATTATCACAATAGGAGAATATTAATTATTTAATGTTCTCCTGTACTCCATCGTTTTCAGCATGCATGCCAAAAGCGGCAGTTTGAAAGACGACGGGTATATAACATTATAAGGAATATGCTGATGTTTCTAATTATCCTCCTGAAGTCGATTATTATCGGCGGATTGGTTGGCGTGGGGGTTGGCGCAGGGGCCGCGCGTATGTTTCATGCGCCCACGGTTCAGGGTATGGGGGCGTTCCGTACTTTAGGCGAGTTGAATTCCTGCGAAGGCGATCCGGCTTCCCACTTCTCTTTTGGCTTGGGCTTCTTCTTTAACGCCTGGGCATCTTCCGTTGCCGCCGGTGCATTCACGCAGGACGTCGATCACCGCATCATCCCTAACTGGGGTGCCGCTGTATTGTTGATGAAAAACCGCGACTTAGCTACCACCATGCACGACCCTAAAAAGATGGCGATTGCCTGCGGCATCATCGGTGTGATTGTGGTTGCCTTCCTGAACTCAACGGCTTCGGCGGTACCTGCCGCGTTGCAAATCACCGCGGTGAAAGTGCTGGTGCCTGCGGCGAACCTGCTGGTGAATACCGTGATGCCAGTGATTTTCTGGTTAGCTGCCATTGATGCAGGGCGTCGCTCTGGCTTCTGGGCCACGATTTTCGGTGGTTTGGCGCAGCTTATCATGGGGAACGCCGTACCGGGGTTGGTATTGGGCATCCTGATTGGTAAAGGCGTGGAGGAGAGCGGCTGGAACAAGGTTACTAAGATCATGATGGCGGTTATCGTGCTGCTGTTTGTGCTGAGCGGTTTCTTCCGTGGTTTCGACATGAAAATGCTGGAGTCCTTCCATCTTGGTGTGCCGTTCTGGTTAGACCAAATCCACAATACCCTTAGCGGCAAATAATCAGGCGGAGTACAGATAATGGACGAGAAATTAAAGAATAACTTCTGGTACGCCGACTGGTCATTCCCGATCTTTGTTGGCTTGCTCTCTGCCGGTGTGTTCGCCGGTACACATATGTACTACCTGTACGGCATTGGCGCATTTAACGAAGTGGCGTTTGTTTCCATGCTGCGTGCGGGCATCGATACGGGTTCTTACGGTGCGGTAGCGGCATTCGGGGCGAGCTTCCTGTTTGCCCGCATTATCGAAGGTTCCTTAGTGGGGATTTTGGATATCGGCGGTGCTATCCAAACCGGCGTCGGTTTGGGGGTTCCTGCACTGTTACTCGGGGCTGGCTTTGTTTATCCGGTAGAGAACTTTGGCGCTTCGCTGGCAACCGGCTTGGCGATTGGTTTAGCGATTGGCTATCTGATTATTCTGGCGCGTAAATTTACCATCAATCAGAGCAACTCAACCTACGGTGCTGACGTGATGATGGGCGCGGGGAATGCTTCCGGTCGCTTCTTGGGGCCGTTGATTATTCTGTCTGCGATTACCGCGTCGATTCCTATTGGTATCGGTTCACTGATTGGCGCTCTGCTGTTCTATCTCTGGCAGAAACCGATCACCGGTGGTGCAATTCTGGGTGCCATGATTTTTGGCTCAATTTTCCCAGTCGCGATTTAACCATTCAAATCTCCTCAATGCCCGCACCGTGGTGCGGGACATTCTTCACCTGAACTAAGAAGTAAGAAGGTGTGCGATGTACGATTTAATTATTAAACAGGGAAAATGTGCCGACGGCAGCGTGGTGGATATTGCTGTCAAAGAGGGAAAAATTGCGGCGCTAGGCTCGCTGGAACATAACGCGACGGCGGCTAAAACACTCGATCTGCAAGGCCGATATTTCATCAGCGCTGGCTGGATTGATTCCCATACCCACTGTTATCCCTCCTCTCCCATTTATAACGACGAGCCCGATCTGGTGGGTGTTTCCAGCGGCGTGACCTCCGTTGTTGATGCGGGAAGCACCGGCGCTGATGACATCGATGAGTTTTATCGCCTAACCCGTAACGCTAAAACCAACGTGTTTGCCTTTCTGAATATCTCCCGCATTGGTCTGCTGCGCCAAAATGAGCTGGGAGATATGAATGATATTGATGATGCGCTGGCGCACAAGGCGATTCGGGCGCACCAAGGCTTTGTGGTCGGTATTAAGGCGCGAATGAGCAGCAGCGTGGTGCAGCAAAACGGGATTCAGCCATTGGTTCGCGCCAAAGAAATTCAGGCCAATAACGGCGGTTTACCGCTGATGGTGCACATCGGTAACAATCCACCAAACCTCGATGATATTGCTGATTTATTGACTCAGGGTGACATCATTACCCACTGCTATAACGGCAAACCAAACCGCATTTTGACCCCAGAAGGGGAGTTACGCAGCGCGGTGAAGCGCGCGTTGGATCGCGGTGTTTTACTCGATGTGGGACACGGTAGCGCCAGCTTTAGTTTTGATGTGGCTGAAGTGGCTATCGCGCAGGGGATTTATCCGCACACCATTAGCTCTGATATTTACTGCAAAAATCGTATTAAGGGGCCGGTTTATAGCCTGGCCTACGTGATGTCTAAATTCCTGCTGGTAGGGCTCTCACTGCCACAAATTATCAATTGCGTCACTGCTAATGCCGCACAGGCGCTGCGCTTGCCAAATAAAGGCCGCTTAGCCGTGGGCTGCGACGCTGACTTTACGATTTTTGATGTGGTTGAGCAGGCGCAGGTTTATGCCGACTCAGAACAACAAAGCAGGAGCGGGCAAACCCTGATCCTGCCGCTGGCCGCCGTTGTGGCAGGGCAGCCAATGCTTACTCAGGATGGAGAATCCAGAAATGTCTTCTAATCAGTCTATCTATCAGAAATATAACCTGAAAACGGTGATCAATACTTCAGGCCGTATGACCATTTTGGGCGTGTCGACGCCGCGCGAAGATGTGGTTGAAGCCGTTAACTTTGGCCTGAATCACTATTTTGAAGTCAAAGATTTGGTGAACAAAACCGGTCGCTATATTGCTGATTTGCTTGGCGTGGAAGATGCGGTGGTGGTGTCTTGCGCTTCTGCGGGGATCGCTCAGTCGGTGGCTGCGGTAATCGTTAAAGATAATCTGTACCGTTTGGAAAACCTGCATGCGCATCCGCATGATGTTCCCAGCGAGATCGTAGTGCCAAAAGGCCATAACGTAAACTTTGGTGCGCCAGTGGGCACCATGGTGCAACTGGGGGGCGGTACGCTGCGCGAGGCGGGATATGCCAATGAATGCTCCCCAGCGCAGCTGGCTGCGGCAATTACGCCAAATACGGCCGCCATTCTGTATATCAAATCCCATCACTGTGTGCAGAAAAGCATGCTGAATGTGGCACAGGCCGCTGAAGTCGCGAAAGCTCACCAGCTACCACTTATTGTTGATGCGGCGGCCGAAGAGGATTTGCAGTGCTATTACCACATGGGCGCCGATCTGGTGATTTATAGCGGTGCTAAGGCGATTGAAGGCCCAACCAGTGGTTTAGTGATCGGTAAGCAGCAGTATGTTGAGTGGGTGAAGCTGCAGTCCAATGGGATTGGGCGGGCGATGAAAGTGGGTAAAGAAGGCATTCTTGGCCTGACTCAGGCCATCGCCAGCTATATGACTCTTGAAAAAGAGAGCGGCCAGCAGATGGTTGAAAAAATGACGGTGTTCATTGAGAACCTGAATTCACTCAACGGCGTACAGGCAAAAGTCGTTTGGGACAGCGCCGGTCGCGATATTGCGCGCACTGAAATCGCTTTCGATCATGCGGCATTAGGGATCAGCACGCAGGAGATCGTTGATCGTTTGAAGAACGGCGATCCCGCGATTTATTTCCGTGGCTATAAAGCTAACGAAGGAAAAATTGAAGTGGATGTGCGTAGCGTTAGCGCCGAGCAGCTGCATACCGTTTACCAATGTATTAAAGCATTGTTCTAATTAAGGGAGTTAACTGATGCAACTGACACCTAAATTTTATAAAAATCGTGTTTGCCTGAACGTGTTGGCGGGTTCTAAAGAGAACGCCCGCGAAATTTATGAGGCGGCCGAAGGCTATGTGCTGGTTGGGGTGCTATCGAAAGACTACCCTGACGTTTCTTCTGCCGTGGCGGATATGAAGGAATACTCAGCGCTGATTAATAATGCGCTGTCTGTGGGGCTGGGAGCCGGCGATCCTAACCAGTCGTTGATGGTGTCGCAGATTTCAGCGGAGGTACAGCCACAGCATGTGAATCAGGTATTTACCGGCGTGGGCACCAGCCGTGGAATGCTGGGGCAGAATGCATCCGTGGTGAATGGCTTAGTGTCGCCCACCGGAACGGTCGGACAGGTGAAAATATCTACTGGCCCGCTGAGCTGCCAAGGCCCCGGTGCGATTGTGCCTGTCGAGTCTGCGATTGCGCTATTACAGGATATGGGCGGCAGCTCGGTGAAATACTTCCCAATGGGCGGGTTGAAATGCCGTGCAGAGTTTGAGTATGTGGCTAAAGCCTGTGCGAAACAGAACTTCTGGCTAGAGCCAACGGGCGGGATCGATCTGGATAACTTTGAAGCGATCCTGAAAATTGCGCTGGATGCTGGCGTAGAAAAAGTGATCCCGCATATCTACAGTTCGATCATTGATAAAGCCTCGGGGAATACGCGTCCGCAAGATGTTGCACGGTTGCTTGGGATGGTGAAGAAGCTGGTGGGTTAGTCTTTTTTTGGCTGGGAGAGATAACTTCTCCCAGCCTCGCTCGTTGGCAGAAGGAAGAGCCGATCGAGAACCATTGAACCGCAGTGAGTGATCCCCTTTTCTGAGAAGGGATAGAGGGAGATAATTTTTTAAGGGTGTTTCAGCCGTTCTCTTTTTTCTCGCCGCGAAGTAATTCCGAATTCTGCCCGTTAGATCACATTACTTGCCTGTCTGCATCTGTTAGTGAACGATATAATTCCAATGCAACCATTCACCATATACCCGTCATACTTCAAGTTGCTTATGCGTTGGCTGCACCCGCTCACCCCAGTCACTTACTTGAGTAAGCTCCTGAGGATTCACGGGTTTGCCGCCTTCAAGCAACGTGAATTATTTTGGGTATATGATCTGATACATCAGTGTAAAGTTGGTCCATAAATTGCCTCTGCATATTTGGTTTTCTCTATGATTTTTTTGCGCAGGGTTGCGTCCATCAGTAAGTTAGCAGCGGTATTAGCATGATCTCATTTCCTTATCCTCGTTTAAATCAGGTATTTGACGCGCTTCTTGAGGAGACATTGCCTCAAGAAGAGTTAGCGCGGCGTTTTGCTGTCTCTACTCGAACCGTGCGAACCGATGTTACCGCGTTGAATGATATTCTGAGCCAATATGGTGCCGAGTTTGTGCATTTGCGGGGCAGCGGCTATCGATTAGACGTGCATGATGCCGACCGTTTTTCGCTACTACAGCAGCAAAGCCGAGCGACGCGAAGCGTTCCGCGCTCGGCAAAAGATCGTGTAACTCATCTATTGCTACGTTTTTTGGCACAGGGCGATCCAATCAAACTTGATGATGTGGCGGATAGCTGGTTTGTCAGCCGAGCATCGCTACAAAGTGATATGGCCGATGTGCGTGATATGGTGGGTAAGTACGGATTAACGATAGAAAGTAAGCCGCACTATGGCATGAAGCTGTTTGGTAGTGAGAACGCGGTGCGCGCCTGTTTGGCAAACCTGCTGTTTCAGTATCCTGCGGGCGACCCGCTGTTTGGTGAGCTGCGGGGCAAAGTATTGCCTGAAATTGATATTGCCCAACTGCGCGAACAGCTACACCTCACCATGCAGCAGTATCAAATCCGTTTAACAGATGAGGCGGAGCAGCAGTTGCTGATCTATTGCGGCATTATTTTGCACCGCATTCGCACCGGTTTTGTGTTAGAGGCGCTGGATGTTAGCGACGTTGAACCGGTGTTTACTCAGGCCGCGCGTGACGTTGCCCGTTACCTGGAAGAGCGATTTGGCTGCGGTATTCCTGAAACCGAAGCGGCCTATCTGAGCGTGCAAATTGCCGCCCGACGTATCACGGACGCCAGCAGCCTGCAAAATATCGACGGTGATGAAAACCACGCGCTGGTGAACCACATTCTTGATTTTATCAACGAGCATTATAACTACGATTTACGCGGTGATGAGCAACTGAGCAGCGATTTGCTATCGCATATTGCGACCATGATGACCCGTGCTAAGTACCAGATAAATATTCCTAACCCTCTGCTTGAGCATATCAAACAGCATTATCCGCTAGCGTACGATGTGACGCTGGCCGCGGTATCGAGTTGGGGAAAAAATATGCCCTATACCATTACCGATAATGAAATTGGCTATCTGGTTTTACATATTGGCGTGGGTTTAGAGCGGCATTATGACATTGGCTACGAGCGCCATCCGCAGGCATTACTGGTATGCGATTCTGGTATGTCTACGCTGCGCTTGCTGGAAACTAAGCTGAAACGTGAGTTTCCGCAGTTGATCGTCAATCAGGTGGATTCGTTAAGAGAGTATGAAAAGCTTGAACATATCGAAGAAGACTTTGTTATCTCGATGGTGAAAGTGCCTGAAAAGAATAAACCGATTGTGACCGTAGCCCCTTTCCCAACCAGTTTTCAGCTAGAGCAGCTAGCCAAACTGGTATTAGTCGATCGTACTAAACCTTATATGCTGGAAAAGTTTTTTGATGCGGCGCATTTCTGTATCTTGGATGAACCTGTTTCACAGGCTGATTTGTTTGCCCGAATTTGCCATCAGATCCAGCAGGAAGGGTATATCGACGCTGATTTCCATCCTTCGGTGGTTGAGCGTGAAAGCATTGTGTCTACGATGCTGGGCGAGGGCATTGCCTTACCCCATTCATTGGGATTGCTGGCCAAGAAAACGGTGATTTATACCGTGCTTGCTCCGCAAGGCGTGCGTTGGAGCGAGAACGAAACGGCGCATGTGATCTTCCTGCTCGCCATTAGCAAGCAGGATTACGAAGAGGCGATGGCTATTTACGACTTGTTCGTGACCTTTATGCGAGAACGCGCTGTAGGACGGTTATTGGCTAGCACTGACTTTGAACAGTTTAGGGCCATTGCGATGGATTGTTTGAGCCGCAGTTAATTCCATCCTATTGATAGAGTTGAATAAAAAAGCCTCTGCATGCAGAGGCTTTTAAATATAAAAATTTAACACTCAGTCTTCATCAAACCCGGCTTCAAACAACGAAATGACGGCTTCTAACGCTTTGTCTTCATCCGGCCCTTCGGCCTGAACCTCAATATGACCGCCTTGAGCAGAATCTAACATCAGAAGTGCGATAACGCTGCTGGCTTCAGCTTCAACGCCGCTTTCGTTACGCAGCAATACTTCAGCATCAAAGCCTTGAACCAGTTCAAACAATTTCATCGCTGGGCGAGCATGCATACCCAAACGGTTTTTGATTTCCACGGTTTGCTTTACGGTCATACAACGGGTGCCTATTTACGTTTTTCAAGCGTACGGTGGCGAGATTGCACGTTTTTCCCGCGTGAGCGGAAATAGTCTGCAAGCTGCTCCGCCACATAAACAGAACGATGTTTGCCGCCGGTACAGCCGATGGCTACCGTGAGATAGCTGCGGTTGTTGGTTTCCAGCATTGGCAGCCACTGTTCCAAATAGCTGCGTGTCTGATAAATAAAGTTATGCACTTCGGTATGACGATCCAAAAATGCAGCAACTGGTTTATCAAGGCCTGTCATTGGGCGCAGTTTGGGATCCCAGTGCGGGTTAGGCAGAAAGCGAACGTCGAAGACATAATCGGCATCAATGGGAATACCGTGTTTGAAGCCAAATGATTCAAATACCATCGTCAGCTCGCGCTCGCGTTTGCCAAGCAGGCGCGTACGCAGCATTTCAGCCAGTTCATGTACCGACATTTCGGACGTGTCGATAATAAGATCGGCGCGTGAGCGTAATGGCTCCAGCAAATCACTCTCTTCATCAATGGCGCTTTCGAGCGACAGATTTTTAGCTGAGAGAGGGTGCAGGCGACGGGTATCGCTGTATCGACGGATCAGCGTATTACGATCGGCATCTAAAAACAGCAGCTGCGGAGAGAAGCTGTCAGGCAGACTGTCCATCGCTATTTCCAAAACTTCTGGAGATTCTGGCATGTTGCGCACGTCAATACTGACGGCGGCGGAGGTTCCGCGATCGGCCAGAGAGCGAGCTAAATTTGGCAAGAGCTCAACGGGAAGATTGTCTACACAATAAAATCCCATGTCCTCAAGCGCACGTAACGCAACGGATTTCCCTGAACCGGAACGGCCGCTGACAATCATCAGCACCATGTCACAACTCCCCTTGAGTTCGGACAGCCGCATGGCTGTCTGTGGAAATTTGACCTCCCAAAGGAGGTCTATCACAAATTGTTATACCCAATGTAACGTGACGCAGCACATCCTGCCACTGTTTTGACAGCGTGCTAACGCATTATTCTGTAATGATTTTGTACAGCTCATCATCGCTTTGCGCGCTGCGTAGTTGGCGGCAGACGCCTTTATCGGCCAATTTCTGCGCCATGATAGCGAGTGTTTGTAAGTGGGTTTTGCATTGGTCTGCAGGGACCAGCAAGGCAAACAGCAGGTCAACGGGTTGATTATCGATAGCATCAAAGCTTATCGGCTGTTCTAGATGAATGAAAACCGCAATGGCTCGCAGGGTGTCTTCCTCAAGCTTGCCGTGAGGAATCGCAATGCCGTTGCCAATGCCGGTGCTCCCCATACGCTCACGCGTTAAGATCGCATCAAAGACGATCTGTGGTGGCAGGTTCAGCTGTGCAGCCGCCAGTTCGCTGATAATTTCCAGTGCGCGCTTCTTGCTGGAACAGTGAACTGCATTGCGTGTGCACTCCGGACTCAGTACGGAGGTTAATGGCATAGTTAAATCGTTACTCATCTCATCTTCTTCATTTAAATCAGACCAAAGGGCTGATTTTTCATGCTCCCCATGATGGCTTATCGGCCCGTTTCATGGAAGAAACAGGCCGATGAAGTCAGCAGGCGTTTAAACTATTTAAACGCTAGTGTTGTTTCAATTTGTCTTTATGTTTATTGAGCTGGCGCGCCAGTTTATCAACCAGAGTATCAATAGCAGCATACATATCTAGCTGCTCCGAGGTAGCATGCAGCTCACCGCCGTTAATATGTACCGTTGCTTCCGCAATGTGTTGGATTTTCTCCACGCTCAGTACGACATAAACCTGATTTATTCGGTCAAAATATTGCTCGAGCTTGCCAAATTTTGTGGTGACGAATTCGCGCAAAGCTTCGGTAATTTCGACATGGTGTCCGGTAATGTTGAGCTGCATAGTGTCTTCCTTCTCTGTTATGGTCAAACCAATTGTTTGCGTTGGTTTGACGGTGGGATGGACAAAGACTCTCGGTATTTCGCAACGGTACGTCTGGCAACCATAATACCCTGATCGGCAAGCAAGGTCGCTAGCTTGCTGTCGCTCAACGGTTTGGCAGGGTTCTCCGCCGCAACGAGTTTCTTCACTAGTGCACGGATCGCCGTTGAGGAAGCTTCGCCGCCATCTTCGGTGCTGACGTGACTTGAGAAGAAATATTTCAGTTCAAATATGCCTCGCGGGCTGTGCAGAAACTTCTGCGTTGTCACGCGCGAGATGGTGGATTCATGCATTTCGACCTGCTGGGCAATATCAGCCAGCACCATCGGCTTCATGAACTCAGCGCCATTATCAAAAAATGCCTGCTGCTGTTCTACGATACAGCGTGACACTTTCAGCAAGGTCTCATTACGGCTTTCCAGACTTTTAATCAGCCACTTCGCTTCTTGCAGATTGCTGCGGATGAACTGGGTATCGCTATCGCTTCGGGTTTGTGCGCCGAGCGAGACGTAATGCTGATTAATTTTGAGACGTGGAACGCTGTCCTGATTTAATTCAACGCCCCAACGGCCCTGATGTTTGTGCACCAAAACATCTGGGATCACGTAGTCGGATTCGCCGGTATTGATAGAAAGCCCTGGGCGCGGATCGAGCGTTTGGATCAGCTGCATCGCCGCTTTGAGGACATCTTCTTTTAGCTTAGTCGAACGCATCAGATTACGGAAATCGTGATTCGCTAAGAGATCTAAATGCTTATCAACAATGAGGCGTGCTTCGATAAGGAAAGGCGTTCCATCGGTGAACTGGGAGAGCTGAACCAGCAGGCAATCACGCAGATCGCGGGCGGCAACGCCAACGGGGTCGAAACGCTGTACGCGTTTAAGTACCGCTTCGACTTCATCCATCATGACGTGTTCATCGCCCATGCTCTCTAAAATATCGTCGAGAGAAGAGGTGAGGTAGCCAGTATCATCCACGGCATCGACGATGGCGGTGGCAATAGCCAGATCGGTATCGCTAAACGGGGTGAGTTCAACTTGCCACATTAGATAATCTTGCAGGGTCTGGGTAGTTTCCCCCTGATAGATCGGTAGCTCGTCGTCGCTGTAGTCCGTTCCTGTTCCTGATGGGGTGCCAGCCGTATAAATTTCGTCCCATGTGGCATCGAGAGGAAGTTCTTCCGGCATATCCGGCTGCTCTAGCTGTTCGCGTGTGTCCAGCTCTTCGTTGACTTCTTCCGTTGAAGTTTCGATTTCATCGTGAGTGTCATCTTGTTCAAGCAGCGGGTTGCTTTCTAATGCTTGTTGAATCTCTTGCTGAAGCTCTAGCGTTGATAATTGCAACAGGCGAATCGCCTGCTGCAGCTGTGGAGTCATCGCTAGCTGCTGACTTAGCCTGAGTTGCAAACCTTGCTTCATAATCGCGAGCTCATTTCCATTGGTGTAAGCAGAGTGCCTGCTAAACTAAAAAGAGTCCGGCCGCATGAAGACCACCGTGCGGTATACCCTGCACGATGGCGCAGAGTAAATATGACGCAAGATAGCCGCCGTTACAGACGGAATTCTTCACCCAGATAGACGCGTTTAACCTGCTCATCGGCCAAGATTTCAGATGGCGTACCATGAGCAATCAGGTTGCCCTGGTTCACGATATAAGCACGTTCACAAACGTCTAGCGTTTCACGCACGTTATGGTCGGTAATCAATACGCCCAAACCGCGGTCGCGCAGGTGTTCGATAATTTTTTTAATATCAATAACAGAGATTGGGTCAACGCCCGCAAAAGGTTCATCTAACAGGATAAACTTAGGATTTGCGGCTAGAGCGCGTGCAATTTCAACGCGGCGGCGTTCACCACCGGACAGCGATTGTCCGAGGTTGTCACGCAGATGAGCGATGTGGAACTCTTCCATTAGCTCATCGGCACGATCGGCACGCTGCTCTTTGGTTAGATCTTCGCGAATCTCTAACACGGCCATAAGGTTGTTATACACACTCAGGCGGCGAAAGATAGAGGCTTCTTGCGGTAGATAGCCGATCCCACGGCGAGCACGTGCGTGCAGCGGCAGCAGGCTGATGTCTTCATCGTCAATCTCGATGCGGCCCGCATCACGAGGCACGATACCAACAACCATATAAAAGGTGGTGGTTTTACCCGCACCGTTCGGCCCTAACAGCCCTACGATTTCGCCTGAGTTAACGGTGAGGCTAACATTTTCTACGACGCGGCGGCCTTTGTAGGCCTTGGCCAGATTTTCAGCAATTAAAGTTGCCATAACGAATTAGTTACTCTTGGTCTGTGAGGACTGACTAAACGGAGATTTACCCTGCGGCGCTGCAGGTTTGCTCTGCGGTTTCGATTTGGCTGGAGCTGCCGCCGGAGCTGCTTTGCCGCCTTTATCCTGCAACTGGGATGGGATCAGCACCGTGGTTACGCGCTTGCCTTTATCGCTAAAGGCTTCCATCTGCTGTTGTTTAACCAGATAGGTGATTTTGTCGCCTTTAATGCTGCTATCAACCTGTTTCAGGAAGGCATCGCCGGTCAGAATGACAAAGTCTTTATCCAGTTCATAACGCAGTTTCTGTCCATGACCACTCACCGGTTTGCCGTTGTCTTGCATCTGGTAGAAAGTGACGGGATTACCGTAACCTTCAACAACTTCTTTTCCTTGAGCACCGTTAGGACGGATCACCACAACTTTATCGGCGTTGATTTTGATGGTGCCCTGAGTCACGACCACATCACCGGTAAAGGTCACGGTGTTGCCTTGCATGTCCAAAGACTGCTGAGCCGAATCAATATGGATCGGTTGCTCTGTATCTCCGGTCAGTGCCAGCACAGGTGCGCTGGCTGCGATCAATGAACCGGCAATGATAAGGCTAAGGATTTTGTTGTTTGTTTTGAATTTCATAATAGGTTTTTACCTTGTCAATCAGCCTTGCGGATTTTTCCCGCATGTTCCCGCGCATCTTCAGACCATGGGAGGTGAAGTTTGACCCATAAAGAGTGACTTCATCATCAGAGCTGACGTCCTGAGTCACTAGATTTACCTGCGCATTATCGGTGGTAATCCTTTCCAATTGCGAGGTCGTCGTCAAACTGTTTACTTCAACGTTACCGTATAAATAAAGCATACGGTCATCGGTAAGTTTTGCTTTGTCAGCGCGAATAGACCAAGTCGGTTGAACGTCCTGATCGTAAGTCGTCAGCACCGGGTGGTTAAACCAACTGGTTTTATCCTCGGTGAAATGCTGAACATCTTCTGCTACCAGCTTATAGCTTAGTTTACCTGTCGGGTCATAAACCACGGTCAGAGTATGCTGGCTGCGGTAGGTCGGTTCCTGATTATTCACGGGGGTTAGCACGGTATCGGAATCATTTTCGGTGAGATTCCATCCAATTAGTGCCAATGCAATAACCGTTAATAGCAGGATGACCCAGCGTTTGGTTTTACTCATATTGATAGCCCTTTGGCCTCATCCAGCTTGTTCTGTGACTGGAGGATAAGGTCGCATAACTCACGAACTGCACCGCGCCCGCCTGCAATACGGGTAACATATTGAGCGCGCTGCAATAAAATAGGGTGCGCGTCTGCTACGGCAACAGAAAGTCCTACTTTGGCCATGACTGGCCAGTCGATCAAATCATCGCCAATGTATGCAACCTGATGAGGCTGCAAATTCAGATCGGAGAGAATTTTTTCAAAGGCAATCAGTTTATCAGATTGCCCCTGATATAGGTGTTCAATTCCCAACGTAGCCGCGCGGTCGGCGACTAATTTGGATTGACGACCGGTAATGATCGCCACATGAATGCCTTCGGTAATGAGACAGCGGATACCATAGCCATCGCGAACGTTAAACGCTTTTAGCTCTTCGCCATTGTTGCCCATGTAAATCAGACCATCAGATAGCACGCCGTCTACGTCGCAGATGACGAGACGAATATCTGCTGCACTGTCCATGATTTTACGGGCAACCGGGCCGTAACAGGTAGCGATATTCATACCTTGTTCACTCATTAATTTTTCACCTAAACGTTAAATCTTAAACCACGCCAGCGCGCAGCATATCATGCATATGAACGACGCCGATCAGTTGATCGCCATCAGCAACCAACAACGACGTGATATGACGAGCTTGCATCAGGTTTAATGCATCGACCGCTAAGGCGTTTGGACGAATACGAATTCCGCCAGATGTCATCACGTCGGCAATTTTCGCATTGTTTAAATCAACACCCAAATCAAAAATCCGGCGTAGGTCACCATCGGTGAAAATGCCTTCGATTTTCATCAAATCATCACAGATAACGGTTAACCCAAGGTTTTTGCGCGTGATCTCCAGCAGGGCATCGCGCAGTGAAGCATCACGGCTGACGTGCGGTAATTCGCTTCCGGTGTGCATGATGTCGCTGACGCGCAGCAACAATTTACGACCCAGCGCGCCGCCAGGGTGCGAAAGGGCAAAATCCTCAGCGGTGAAACCGCGCGCTTGTAGCAGGGCAACGGCGAGCGCGTCGCCCATCACCAACGTTGCGGTCGTGCTGGTGGTTGGCGCTAGCCCTAACGGACAGGCTTCCTGCGGGACTTTAACACACAGATGGATGTCTGACGCTTTACCCATTGAACTTTCAGGGTTATTTGTCATGCAGATCAGCTTAACTTTTTGGCGTTTTAGAACCGGAATTAGTGCTTGGATCTCGTGAGATTCGCCAGAGTTAGAAATCGCCAGCACGATATCGTGTGAGGTGACCATGCCAAGATCGCCGTGGCTAGCTTCGCCGGGATGCACAAAGAACGCCGGGGTTCCTGTGCTGGCGAGCGTGGCGGCAATTTTGCGGCCAATATGACCGGATTTGCCCATGCCCATCACGACAACTTTTCCCATGCAGGAAAGAATCGCCTCGCAGGCGTGGGTGAAGTCCTGATTAATATATTGATCTAGCTGTGCCAGTCCTTCGCGTTCAGTCTGAAGAACCTGCTTTCCCACATGCTGGAAATCAAATCCCGGCTGTAAATCCAAATGTGACATGTTTTTTTCTCACTCGATTCAGCGGTTTAATCGGTGGTACGTGAAATAAATCGGTACTCACCGTCTCGTACTTATTTAATACATACCCATCGGCTGATGCATGAACAGCAGCACGCCGTAGGCTACAAATCCGCAGAGCAGCAGCGCTCCGGCTGTTCGTCCAATTTTGTGCTTTCGTCTGATACACAAAGCAGTAAGCATCACGCTCACGCCAAGCATGACCCAGTAGTCGCGGCTAAAGGCGCTGGGATCGAATTGGATATCCCCCTGTGATATGAGGGCTGGAACACCAAGTACAATCAAAATATTGAAAATATTGGAGCCAATAATATTACCCAATACGATATCGTGCTCGCCTTTTATCGCTCCCGCGATGGACGTTGCGAGCTCTGGCAGGCTAGTGCCAATGGCGATAATGGTCAGGCCAATGACTAATTCACTCACGCCGAAATAACGGGCAATGACCGTTGAGTTATCAACGATTATCTTGGCCGACAGAGGCAAAATAATCAGTCCCAAGGCAATCCATAATAAAGCCACCGTATTGCTGGTATCCTTGGGAAGCTCTGCCATTTGCTCGTCGGTGAGCGGATCGTTGCTGTCGCGCATTGCCAGCCGTGCCATTTTTAACATCAGCCACATAAAAGCCGCAAAGGCGAGAATCAAAATGACGCCGTCTACGCGTGTTAGCTGATTATCATAAAGAACAAAACCGCACAGGATAGTTACGCCTAACATTAACGGCAGTTCGCGCCTGAGAATATCAGACCGAACTGAAAGTGGGCGTAATATCGCGGCACTGCCTAAAATAAGTAAGATATTCGCGATGTTTGAACCAATGACTGTGCCAACCGCGGTGTTTATTTGATTATTCATTACCGCGGTAAGGGAGACTGTCAGTTCGGGCAGGGAGGTACCTATCCCCACGATTGTCATCCCAATAATCATCGGCGGGACACCGAATGAGCGTGCTATAGCTGCGGCACCGTAAACTAAGCGGTCTGCGCCATAAACTAAAAGTATTAAACCAACGATCAACAATAGGGTGGCGAGCAGCATGCAGAGTCCTTTGTTGGGTATAATCCAGCGTTTTACAGGTTCTGTACCCGTCATACTTGAAGTTGCCTGTGTGTTGGCCGCATTCGTTTACCCGAATCACTTACACAAGTAAGCCTATCGGGATCCTCTCTCTTGCCGCCTTGATGCAACTCCAATGATTTTGGGTATAGTAAAAAACGTTAAGCGAAAAACCTATTTCCGAAGATCTGGCTTATCAAATGAGGCGGAAATTCTTGAAAATGAGCTACCGAGGCAGCGCTAAGCCATAACTATCGTGAATCTTAACAATTCTGACTGTCGGAGAGGGAAAAGTAAAACCCATGGCACCTTTAGCCAGAAAAACATGAGAATTATTTGCCAGAATGAGCCGGATAAGTCTGGTTTTAGCGTCGTAATCGCAAAATTGTTATAAATATAGCCAAAGTATTGGCGCGGTATTGGGGCAGAACGTGAGAGAATCCCGATCTTTGGAATACCGTTTGGAACGCGTGTGCTGTGAAACCTAATGCAGCTTCATGGATGAAGGCGAAAATCGCCATAAAATCAGTGCCATAAAGATGACTAAGAGAATCTTGCTCATGAATCAACAGGCAACAAATTTGGTGGAAATCAACGGCATGAGTTTTAGCCGTGGTAACCGGCAAATTTTTACCGATATTACGATGACCGTCCCGAAAGGAAAAATTACCGCCATTATGGGGCCTTCGGGGATCGGTAAAACAACGCTACTGCGTTTGATTGGCGGACAGATCCGCCCAGATAAAGGTGAAATCTGGTTTGATGGGCAAGATATCCCATCGCTTTCGCGCCATAAGCTGTTTGAAGCTCGCAAAAAAATGAGCATGCTATTTCAATCTGGCGCGCTGTTTACCGATCTGACCGTATTCGATAATGTGGCGTTTCCGCTGCGTGAACATACCCAACTGCCAGAATCGTTAATCCGCACGACGGTATTGATGAAATTAGAGGCGGTAGGGCTGCGTGGTGCCGGCAGTTTGATGCCGTCAGAGCTGTCGGGGGGGATGGCGCGCCGCGCCGCGCTAGCACGTGCTATTGCGCTCGATCCTGAAATGATTTTGTTTGATGAGCCTTTTGTTGGGCAAGATCCAATAACAATGGGTGTGTTGGTCAAATTGATTGATGAGCTAAATCACTCGCTGGGTATTACCTGCGTGGTGGTGTCGCACGACGTGCCTGAAGTACTGAGTATTGCGGATTACGCTTATATTGTGGCGGATCAGCGCGTTGTGGCTCAAGGTGGTTCAGCGGAGCTCAGCGGCAATAGCGACCCGCGAGTCCGACAGTTCCTTGACGGCATCGCGGATGGACCCGTGCCATTCCGCTATCCGGCTGGCGATTATCGCTCTGCGCTGCTTGGATTAGCCCCATTAGGATCAGGGAGTAAGTGATCTCATGCTGTTAAATGCGTTGGCGTCGTTTGGACGCCGAGGAATCAACGTCTGTGCTTCATTTGGGCGCGCAGGCTTGATGATGTTTAATGCCTTAATAGGTAAACCAGAATTTGCCAAGCAATGGCCGCTGCTGCGTAAGCAGCTGTACAGCGTTGGTGTGCAGTCTCTGCTGATCATTGTGGTTTCTGGTTTGTTTATCGGCATGGTGCTCGGTTTGCAGGGCTATCTCATCTTAACCACCTACAGCGCTGAGGCGAGTCTGGGCATGATGGTGGCGCTGTCGCTGCTACGTGAACTTGGGCCGGTTGTCACCGCGTTGCTGTTTGCGGGTCGTGCCGGTTCTGCGGTGACGGCTGAAATTGGTTTGATGAAAGCCACAGAGCAGATCTCCAGCATGGAGATGATGGCCGTCGATCCGCTGCGGCGTATCGTTGCACCACGCTTTTGGGCTGGCCTTATCAGCATGCCTTTGTTGACGGCGATTTTTGTGGCCGTTGGTATTTGGGGCGGTTCTGTGGTGGGCGTCGATTGGAAAAGCATTGATAGCGGTTTCTTCTGGTCCGCGATGCAGGGCTCGGTCGATTTCCATACGGATTTAGTCAACTGCATGATTAAGAGCGTGGTGTTTGCCATTACTATTATGTGGATTGCTTTGTTCAACGGATATGATGCGATACCCACCTCTGAAGGGATTAGTCGCGCGACCACGCGCACCGTCGTGCATTCGTCACTGGCGGTCTTGGGATTAGATTTTGTGCTGACAGCACTGATGTTTGGGAACTGATGCAATGCAAACGAAAAAAAGTGAAATTTGGGTTGGCGTATTCATGCTTATTGCGCTGTGTGCGGTGGTATTCCTGTGCTTGCAGGTGGCAAACGTTAAATCGCTGGGCAATGAGCCAACCTATCGTATCTATGCGACATTCGATAACATCGGTGGCTTGAAAGCACGTTCGCCAATCAAAATCGGCGGCGTCGTGATTGGACGCGTTGCGGATATTACCTTAGATCCTAAAACGTACCTGCCTCGCGTAGCGATGGATATCGACGAGCAATATAACCAGATCCCAGATACCAGCTCATTGGCTATTCGCACGTCAGGACTGTTGGGTGAGCAATTCTTGGCATTAAACGTGGGCTTTGAAGATCCTGAAATGGGAACGTCTATCCTTAAAGATGGCGGCATCATTCAAGACACCAAGTCGGCAATGGTATTGGAAGATTTGATTGGCCAGTTCTTATATAAGAGCGGCAACGATGACGCCAATAAGAAAGACAGCGCTTCGGATGACGCAGCTGCGCCAACTGAAGCTCCGGCAGCACATTAATTTAAGGGGATTTATTCATGTTTAAACGTATGTTAATGGTGGCACTGCTGGCGGTAGCCCCACTGGTTCCAACACTGGCAAATGCTGCCGTCGATCAGACAAACCCTTACAAGCTGATGGATGCCGCAGCTAAGCAAACGTTCGATCGTCTTAAAAACGAACAACCTAAAATCAAGCAGGACCCTAACTATCTGCGCACCATCGTACATGAAGAGCTGATGCCGTATGTGCAGGTCAAATACGCAGGCGCGCTGGTGCTGGGTCAGTATTATCGTGGTGCGACGCCTGCACAGCGTGACGCGTATTTCAAGGCGTTTCAGGCATACTTAGAACAGGCTTATGGGCAGGCTCTGGCGATGTATCATGGCCAAACCTACAACGTTGCTCCAGAGCGTGCTTTGGGCGATGCGACCATCGTGCCGATTCGCGTTACTATCATTGATCCGCAGGGGCGTCCTCCGGTTCGTCTGGATTTCCAATGGCGTAAAAACAGCCAAACGGGTAACTGGCAGGCATTCGACATGATCGCAGAAGGTGTCAGCATGATCACCACTAAACAAAATGAGTGGGCATCGATCCTGCGCCAGAACGGCGTTGACGGCTTAACCAAACAGCTGATCTCGTCTGCTCAACAGCCGATTACGCTGGACCAAAAATAATGACGCCGAATGTCCTGCAATGGCGTAGCGAAGAAGATACGCTCAAGCTGATTGGTATTCTCGATCGAGATTCACTGATGAGCTTTTGGGACGATCGCCACACGTTGCTTGAAGGTAAGAAACGTCTGGATTTAAGCGAGTTGGTGCGTGTTGATTCAGCAGGCCTTGCTATGCTGGTTCACGTGCAGAATACACCTGCTACCAGCGCTTCTCAGATTGTGATTACCGGTGTGAGCGAGCGTCTACGTACGTTGATTGCGCTCTACAATCTCAATGAGGTCCTGATCATCGATGGTGCTGAGTTAGCCTCCTAACCCAGTGCAATAATTAGGATTATTTCTAAAGCCCTCGATAACGATGCTATCGGGGGCTTTTCTTTGTTTAAGATAGAGCATATTTCCTCTAATATGGGCGGCTTAGTCCTTTTGGCTTAAAAGATCGTTTATGCCAAAACGATGTTCATATTTTTTCTTTATTCAATGATTGAGCGCCCATGGACAACAACGAAATTAAAGATGTGTTGATGAACGCATTATCCCTGCAGGAAGCCCATGTAACCGGTGACGGCAGCCACTTTCAGGTGATTGTTGTCGGCGAACAGTTTGCTGGTATGAGCCGTGTTAAAAAACAACAGACGGTGTATGCACCTCTGATGGAATACATTGCAGATAACAGAATTCACGCACTGTCGATCAAGGCTTTCACCCCTGAAGAATGGCAGCGCGATCGCAAGCTTAACGCGTTGTGATCCCAATACTCGCTATTACCGTTCGCGGTGATGGTTGTTTCAAATATTTAACTGAGATCGGTAATAATGGATAAATTTCGTGTGCAGGGGCCCACTCGCCTAAGCGGCGAGGTCACCATTTCTGGTGCAAAAAATGCAGCCCTGCCAATTCTTTTCGCCGCGCTGCTGGCGGAAGAGCCTGTAGAAATTCAAAACGTGCCGAAGTTGAAAGACATCGACACCACGATGAAACTGTTAAGCCAGTTGGGCGTGCGCGTTGAGCGTAACGGTTCTGTTCACGTCGATGCGAGTAACGTGAATGAACTGTGTGCTCCTTATGATCTGGTGAAAACCATGCGTGCCTCTATTTGGGCGCTGGGCCCGCTGGTTGCTCGCTTTGGCTATGGCCAGGTTTCTTTGCCGGGTGGTTGCGCGATTGGCGCTCGTCCCGTCGATTTGCACATCACCGGTTTAGAACAGCTGGGTGCAGAGATCAAGCTGGAAGAAGGCTATGTGAAAGCTTCCGTTGATGGTCGCTTGAAAGGCGCGCATATCGTTATGGATAAGGTGAGCGTTGGTGCCACCGTGACCATTATGAGCGCTGCTACGCTGGCTGAAGGCACAACGGTTATTGAAAACGCCGCGCGTGAGCCGGAAATCGTGGATACCGCGAACTTCCTGAACACGTTAGGGGCAAAAATCTCAGGCGCTGGTTCAGACCGTATCACCATTGAAGGTGTTGCGCGCTTGGGCGGCGGTGTTTACCGCGTGCTGCCAGACCGTATCGAAACCGGTACTTTCCTGATTGCCGCTGCGGTTACACGCGGTAAAATTATCTGCCGTAATACCCGTCCTGATACGCTGGATGCTGTTTTGGCGAAACTGCGTGAAGCGGGTGCAGATATTGAAACTGGTGAAGACTGGATCTCTTTGGATATGCACGGTGAACGTCCAAAAGCCGTTACCGTTCGTACTGCTCCGCATCCCGGTTTCCCAACCGATATGCAGGCTCAGTTCAGCTTGCTGAATCTGGTGGCTGAAGGTACCGGTGTTATTACTGAAACTATCTTCGAAAACCGTTTCATGCACATCCCTGAGCTTATCCGTATGGGCGCTCATGCTGAAATCGAAGGTAATACTGCGATTTGCTACGGCGTTGAGAAACTGTCTGGTGCGCAGGTAATGGCCACTGACCTGCGTGCGTCAGCAAGTTTGGTTATTGCTGGCTGCGTTGCGGAAGGTACCACTATCGTCGATCGTATTTACCACATCGACCGTGGCTATGACCGCATCGAGAACAAGTTAAGCGCCTTGGGCGCAAATATTGAGCGCGTAAAAGGCGAGTAATTTAGCCTACGCTTGAAAACAAAAACGCCATCTTTCGATGGCGTTTTTTTATGGCATTTTTTCGTTGCAGCGAAGGTTATCAATCGACGTTCGGAAACTCTTCGATGGTCACGCTTAGCGTCATGCGTTCACCGTTACGCATGATAATCACTGGTACTACCGTTCCAGGGCGAATTTCAGCCACCTGATCCATCGTTTCTGCCGCGCTGACCGCCGGTTTACCATCGACGTTGAGAACGATGTCGCCCGGCTGAATCCCTGCGTTAGCCGCAGGGCCATTAGCGGCCACGTCACGCACGATAATACCTTGAATACGCTCCATGGCATTGGCCTGCGGCTGATTGCGTGCAGGTGCAATTTCTCGCCCGCTCACGCCGATAAAGCCGCGAATAACGCGTCCATCGCGAATCAGCTTGGCCATGATCTTGGTAGAAAGGGCGGTTGGAATGGCAAAACCAATACCTTCGGGCGTTTCACCGTCGTTGCTTTTATCAAGCGATAGGGTATTGATCCCCACCAACTCACCCAGCGTGTTAACTAATGCACCGCCTGAGTTACCGTGGTTGATTGAGGCGTCGGTTTGCAAGAAGTTCTGATGCCCATAGGTGCTTAGCCCCACACGGCCGGTTGCGCTGATAATTCCTTGGGTTGTGGTTTGCCCAATGTTATAGGGGTTGCCGATAGCCAGTACTACGTCGCCAATGTGAGGAACGCGTTTCGGGTTGATGGTGATAACCGGCAGATTAGTCGCCTGAATTTTCAGCACGGCCAAATCGGTGAGCGTATCTGAACCGGCGAGCATAGCTTCAAAAACGCGACCGTCTTGCAGAGCGACCACGATTTGGTCTGCGCCGCTAACAACATGTTTATTGGTGAGTATATAGCCTCGGCTATCCATAATAACGCCAGAGCCTAGAGTTTTGATTGCTAAGCCATTGCTGCCCTGACCGCTATTATTCATGCTGCCGTTGTAAACGTTAACGACGGCGGGTGCAGCTCGTTTCACCGCAGAATTGTAGCTAATAGGTGCTTCTTCGAATGAGGCCGCTTTAAATAGCGAAAAAAGCCCGACCGGACGCAGTGATGGCACCGCAATCAGCAAAATGATGGCTACCACAAGCCCCAGAAAAACTGAGCGTAATATCTTAGTAAACATGAAGTTTCTGAAAGGGTAAGAAAAGATAGGCGAAGAATAACAGAGAAAATCGGGCACGGCACACGCCTATGCCCGATTTTTGTGCAGTTTTTGTTTAAATGACTCTTTTAGTGAAGTCGCATTTAGCGAATCAGTAGGTACAGGCTTTCACCGTTGCGTAATAAGTGCAACGCAATGACCGGTGGGTTTGCCGCCAGCGCCTTACGCAAAGAGGCGATATCACGAATACGTTCGCTGTTGAGACCAATGATCAGATCGCCTTTGTGCATGCCCATTTGTGCAGCAACAGAGCCTTTGGCGACGTCATCAATTTTAATTCCCGGCGTACCTTTCACATCGCCATCGCTCAGCGTTGCACCTTGAAGTGAAGGGCTGATGTTTTCTGCCTGGGTGGTGGTGACGCCGCTATTCTCCAGCGTTACCGGAATGGTTAACGGTTTACCGTTACGCAATAAACCGAGTTTTAGTACGGTACCCGGCGCGGCTGAGCCAATTTTGGCGCGCAGCTCGGCAAAGCTGCTTAGAGGATTGCCATCGAGTGCGGTAATCACGTCGCCTGCTTTAATACCGGCTTTTGCAGCAGCAGAGTTCGGCAAGACTTCGTTCACGAAGGCGCCACGCTGTGCGTCGAGTTTGAAGGCCTGAGCAAGGTCAGCCGTCATTTCTCGACCACGAATACCGAGAACGCCGCGTTTAACTTCGCCGTATTTGATCAGTTGAGCGCTTAGGCTTTGTGCCATGTTACTTGGGATCGCAAAACCAATACCGATATTCCCGCCGCCAGGTGCCAAGATTGCGGTGTTAATGCCGATCAGCTCACCGTTGAGGTTAATCAGGGCGCCACCGGAGTTACCACGGTTAATGGCAGCATCCGTTTGAATAAAGTTTTCCAGACCTTCGAGATTTAACCCGCTGCGACCCAATGCAGAAATAATGCCTGAGGTGGCTGTTTGCCCAATACCAAATGGGTTACCCACGGCAACGGCAAAATCACCCACGCGTAGTTTGTCTGAGTCTGCGATTTTTATCGCCGTCAGGTTTTTGGCGTCGGTGAGCTGAATTAGCGCGATATCCGATTGTTCGTCACGCCCAATCAGCTTGGCGGCGTATTCACGCCCATCGTTGAGCTGCACTTTGATGGTAGTCGCATTGCTGATGACGTGGTTATTGGTCAGCACATAGCCTTTGGCTGCATCAATTATGACGCCTGAACCTAAGCCTTCAAACTGACGTTCACCGCCTTTAGCCGCCGGCGTTGGTTTGGCATTTTGCATGCCTTCAACGTGGACGCTAACCACAGCTGGCAGCACTTTCTCCAACATTGGCGCTAAGCTTGGCACGCTTTGTCCAGCAACGATGGGCGGTAATGCGGCATTGGCGAACGGTGCGGATAACATTGTTAAGCCCATGCTTAAAGCAAGCGCACTGAGCAATAAAGATTTTTTCTTCATCATGGAATGTTTTCTCATGGTCTTCAAAAGGGTCAATGTGTCTTGGGCAAATTAATCCGGTGTGCTACTCAGAACGAACAGCGCGCATTAAGTTCCATATTATTCAGAATAACAAAGTGGGGATTAAGAAGAGTAATTAAAAGAGGTGACTATTATATCCGTCATAGCTCAAGTTGCAGATGCGTTAGCTGCGTTTTTTCACCCTAGTCACATAGTCAACTATGCTCCTAGGGATTCATAAACTTGCCGTCTTCCTGCAACTCGAACTATTTAGGCTATAGAAAAACAGCCACCGAATTGTGCTATACCCGTGAATTATTTTGGGTATATCTCTTATTTGTCGCGGCGCTCGGCGCGCAGTAATCCAGATGCACCATCGGAGTAATCACGTGGTGGGAACTCAACTGGAGCCTGATCGTTGTCCGCTTCGGTCAAACGGTAACGGAAAGGATTATCCTGCGGCGGCATATCTGGCAGCAGATTATTTGAGCTCTTCGCCATGTGCTGATACAGCTGGCGGTAGTCGCTCGCCATGTTATCCAGTAACTCGGCGCTGTGAGCAAAGTGGCTCACCAGTTCTTGACGATATTGCTCCAACTCGTTCTTACTCTTTTCGAGCTCGCTTTGCAGCACTTGCTGCTGGCGGAGTTTTCGGTTGCCGAAACGCATCGCTACCGCACCAATCACGATACCGACGACTAAACCAATAAGCGCATACTCCCAGGTCATGATGACTCCTATCTGTATATAGAATGTGCTTGCGTTTGCTATTTTACTTAGTAGGGATTCAACGACATATCCTACACATAAGCACACTATAACCGTTAACCTTACCTGAGTGGAATCCTGAAGGTGCATTGCTGAGAGGTTTACGGGCAAAAACAATTGCCGATACAAGACAAAAGTCACTTAACAGGCGACAATCGGTCGCTAAGCTGCACGAAAAGCAGCGTTTATGATTTTTAAAATTGTTTACAACTAATGATAAAAATTCAGTAGGGACCCTGTACCTAATGCCATCAAATCGCATAACGTCCGTAGTGACGCCAACCATGCTCTATCAACAGGCGCTCGATGCCGGAGACTACCAACCCGATGCCGTTCAGCGGCAAACCGTCGAGGCTCTAACCGCCATTCAGCAAGCGCTTATCGAGAGAGAACGGGTAACACCCTCCGTCGAAAGTCGAGGGTTGCGGGGGCGCTTGCAGAGCCTGTGGGGAAAATCTGCCGCCAAGCCGCAGGAACCGGTGCAAGGACTGTATATGTGGGGCGGCGTTGGGAGGGGCAAAACATGGCTAATGGATCTGTTTTTCCACAGCATTCCCAGCGAGCGTAAGCTGCGTTTGCATTTCCATCGCTTTATGCTGCGGGTACAAGAAGAGCTTGTCGCGCTGCAAGGGCAAGAAAACCCATTAGAAATCATTGCCGATGGTTTTAAAAATGAAGCGGATGTGCTGTGTTTTGATGAGTTTTTTGTGTCGGATATCACGGATGCTATGCTGCTAGGCACGCTGTTGCAGGCTCTATTTGCCCGTGGCATTACGCTGGTTTCTACTTCAAATATCCCTCCTGATAACCTTTATCATAATGGCTTGCAGCGCGCTCGATTTCTCCCCGCGATTGACCTGATTAAACGCTATTGCGCCGTAATGAATGTGGATGCGGGTATTGATTATCGTCTGCGCACGTTGACGCAGGCCGGGCTGTATTTTACGCCGATGACTGCCGAGACGCGGCAGAACATGGATGAAATGTTTGCCAAATTAGCAGGCAGCGTGGGGGAGATTAACCCGGTGTTAGAGATCAACCATCGGCCACTGCCTGCGCTTTGCAGCTCGGGAGGCGTATTAGCCGTCGAGTTCTCGGTTCTGTGCGAGGAGGCGCGTAGCCAGCTTGATTACATTGCGCTTTCGCGACGCTATCACACGGTCTTTTTACACCACGTGAAAAAAATGGACACGCTGAATGAAAATACGGCGCGCCGCTTCCTTGCGCTAGTGGATGAGTTTTATGAGCGTCATGTAAAACTGATCATCAGCGCGGAGCTGTCGATGTTCGAAATTTATCAGGGCGATCATTTGAAGTTTGAATATCAGCGCTGCTTGTCTCGTTTGCAGGAGATGCAAAGCGAAGATTATTTGCGCTTAGAGCATTTGCCGTAACGTTTTGTTTAAAAAACGCTCGCATCCGGTGTTGCTGTCTACCGGATGCAATCACAAAATCAATTTTAGCCCGAAAAATTATTCGATCTTTAGATTCTACTTCTCTATAATCTTGCGACCCCACGTTACAACGAAGTTTTTTTTCCCAAAAACTTTATGTGCCGGCATTGGCTATTCGAAGGGGTAGGTTTGCTGGACGATGGTCGTGTGAGCCTCTAATACATTTACTTTTTTAAACAGGTAAGCGTTTGGGTGTTCACCAACGTGTAACTTAAATTGGGTAAGCTTTTAATGAAAACTTTTACAGCTAAGCCAGAAACCGTAAAACGTGACTGGTACGTAGTTGATGCAGACGGCAAGACTCTGGGCCGTTTGGCTACTGAACTGGCTCGTCGCCTGCGTGGCAAGCATAAAGCGGAATACACTCCGCACGTTGATACTGGTGATTACATCATCGTTCTGAACGCAGAAAAAGTTGCTGTAACCGGCAACAAGCGTTCTGACAAGATTTATTACCATCACACCGGCCACATCGGTGGTATCAAACAAGCGACCTTTGAAGAGATGATTGCTCGCCATCCTGAGCGTGTCATTGAGATCGCGGTTAAAGGCATGCTGCCGAAGGGCCCGCTGGGTCGTGCTATGTACCGTAAACTGAAAGTTTACGCTGGTAACGAGCACAATCACGCGGCACAGCAACCGCAAGTTCTTGACATTTAATCGGGATTATAGGCAATGGCTGAAACTCAATACTACGGCACTGGTCGCCGCAAAAGCTCCGCCGCTCGCGTGTTTATCAAACCGGGCAGTGGTAAAATCGTAATCAACCAACGTTCTCTGGAACAGTACTTCGGTCGTGAAACTGCCCGCATGGTAGTTCGTCAGCCGCTGGAATTGGTTGATATGGTTGAGAAATTCGATCTGTACATCACCGTTAAAGGTGGTGGTACTTCTGGTCAGGCTGGTGCGATCCGTCATGGTATCACCCGCGCTCTGATGGAGTACGACGAGTCCCTGCGTGGCGAACTGCGTAAAGCTGGCTTCGTTACTCGTGATGCTCGTGAAGTTGAACGTAAGAAAGTCGGCCTGCGTAAAGCACGTCGTCGTCCTCAGTTCTCCAAACGTTAATGTTTTTCTGCTTCGGCAGAGCATTAATAGTAAAAGCCCGGCTTGCCGGGCTTTTTTGTATTTGCAAGCAGTCGAAAAACGCGGAAATTTACGTGTCGTAAACTTATTACGCCATGAAATAACCAACGCTTCCCCACAACACCGTCAAATTCTGTTAAACTGTCTCCCACTTTTGCGCCCTGTTATCCGTACAATTGTTGAGCAATAGAGGTACTAAATAGCCTAACCTGTTATTTATGCTTCATTTTTATTGCTTATACGGCTGTCAGGAGTGACAACAAATATCTGGATAGCGCTGCCCGATGGCGGCTATTCATACCGTTTTCTAGATAAACTTGGAGGTTTTCATGGCTGTCGCTGCCAACAAACGTTCGGTAATGACGCTGTTTTCCGGCCCGACCGACATCTTTAGCCATCAAGTACGTATCGTACTGGCCGAAAAGGGTGTCAGCGTCGAGATTGAGCAGGTTGAGATGGATAACCTGCCGCAGGATCTGATTGACCTCAACCCGTACCGCACAGTACCCACGTTGGTTGACCGTGAGCTGACTCTGTATGAATCCCGTATCATCATGGAATATTTGGACGAGCGTTTCCCGCATCCGCCATTGATGCCCGTTTATCCAGTTGCCCGTGGTGAGAGCCGTCTGATGATGCATCGCATCGAAAACGACTGGTATTCACTGCTGCACAAAATTGAAAAAGGTACTGCTCAGGAAGCTGATAACGCGCGTAAACAGCTGCGTGAAGAGCTACTGGCTATCGCGCCGGTATTTACTCAGAAGCCATTCTTCATGAGCGACGAGTTCAGCTTGGTTGACTGCTATCTGGCACCGCTGTTATGGCGTTTGCCGGTTCTAGGCATTGAATTGTCTGGCGCTGGTTCTAAAGAATTGAAAATCTATATGACTCGCGTCTTTGAGCGTGATGCATTCTTGGCTTCGATGACTGAAGCTGAGCGCGAAATGCGTCTGCATACCCGAGGCTAATCATGGAATTGTCTCAAATGTCGCCACGCCGCCCGTTCTTGCTGCGTGCCTTCTATGAGTGGTTGCTTGATAACCAGCTTACGCCGCACTTGGTGGTTGATGTTAACCGCCATGGCGTGATGGTGCCGATGGAGTTTGCGCGCGATGGTCAAATCGTATTGAACATTGCACCGCGCGCCGTTGGTAATCTTGAGCTGGGCGATGATGCCGTTCGCTTCAATGCGCGTTTTGGCGGCGTTCCTCGTAACGTCTACGTGCCTATCTCCGCAGTTATGGCGATTTACTCGCGTGAAAACGGGGCCGGTACGATGTTTGAGCCTGAACCTGCTTACGAAAACGAAATGCCGTTGATGTCGGTAGAAGACGATGAAACGACAAGCGAGCCGAGCATGACGGTGATTGATGGCAATTTGCCGGATATTCCCGTTGAGTCTGATGACGATGGCGATGAGCCAACGCCGCCGCCTCGCGGACGACCTTCATTGCGCGTTGTTAAATAGTAATGCTAAGTAACAGCGTTAAATAACAGCGTGAAGTCGGGTTGTTAAGTGAATGAAAAGCCAGTCATCTGACTGGCTTTTTTGTATCTGAAATCGGGCAAGGCTGTGGCGCTATGGCCAAATTATTTTGCTATGTCTAATGCTTTCATGGTGCGCATTTTGGTCTCTCTCGCCTGTTCTGGCGCGGTTTGAACTAGCAGCGTGTACAGTAAATCTAAGACGAATAACTGTGCCGTTTTAGTCCCAATCGAGTCTCCTTGCAGCGTACCTTGCCGATTACCGTTGATGAGGCTGAAATCGGCCACCGCGCTCAATGGAGAGCCTAAATTATGCGTTAGTGCGACGGTGGTTGCTCCGGCTTGTTTCGCTAACGTGAGCGCATGTACCGTTTCTGGTGAACTCCCCGAGTGGCTGATGGCAATCGCAACATCGCCAGCGTTGAGCAGCGTAGCCTGCATATACATGAAATGATTATTGGTCACGGCATCAACCCGTAGCCCAATACGCATTAGTTTATGTTTCATGTCTTCTGCTGTGATGCCCGATGAACCCACGCCAAAAATATAGACCGACTGGCTGTTTCTCAGCGCGTTAACCACCTGACTGACCTGATGCATATCTAATAAATTGAGCGTTTCAGACAACACGTTGTTGATCGTATTTTGGAGTTTTAAGCCAATGGTGTGTGCATCATCGCTATCTCCAATTTCAGCATCGAGCAACGGCGCATTGGCTTCAGGTTCTGCGGTGGCCAGCTCGATGGCCAAATCCATTTTGAAGTCTTGAAAGCCTTTATAGCCCAGCGTACGACATAAACGGATCACGGAGGCTTCGCCCGCCTGTGTTTCTCGGGCAAGTTCGGCGATGGAAAACTGCGTTACGCGTTGAGGGGAACGGAGAACATACTGCGCAATGCGCTGGGCAACACGAGTCAGGCTGTTTTGCATCGCACCTAAGGTGTCGAGGATTTTCCCCGGTTTAAGGCGAGGGGCTTGAGGCTGCATAAATTCCCTGTTTTCACCTGTTTAAGGCGATCGTGGTTGCGGAGAGTCGATGTGATAGAGCGTAGCAAGAGTGAGATGTTAAAAAAAGCGTGATGTAAACATAGGGGGGTATATATACACCACGCGGTCAAAGAGGAACCGTGGTCTTACTGCATTGTTATTATTATTTGGAAATCTCAGCGAGCAAGACAGCTTTGCCGCACTTTGATCACCGCTTTTTTAATCGTCTGCGATTGGTCTGTGATGCATCCCGGCTTATGCGGTTCTCCGGGGAGAAACACCGCAAACATGCCCGCTTGCATGTGAAGCGTTTGGCGCGGTTCCACCTTGCAGCACAGCTGATAGTCATCGTCTTCATGATAAGTATCGAGTTCTTGTCCTGAGTTGGTGGGCCCAAAATCTATACGCTCATTACCGCTAAGCAGGATTTGAATGTCAGCATAGTCGCGGTGCTGTTCGTAACGCTTGCTTTGCGCATCGGTGGTTTCAAAGGCCATCACATTGATAAAGATCTCATTGCCATCGATCTCATAGCGTCCGGGTTCTAGCGTTTCGGGCGCTAAGGCTAATGCTTGTTTTACGATCGCACATAGAGCGGCGGGGAGATCGGCCTGTTGGTCAATATCGGTTATTTTTCCCAAAATCATAAAGCCATCCTTTTAGTCTTTATTCAGGTTCTGTTCGGCAGCAAATAACGCGGCGCCAATCAGCCCAGCGTCATGTTTGTAGCGGGCAGAAAAAACAGGGAGATGAAACGGCGGTGGTAATAAGGCAAGGCCGTTCTCGACCTGCTGACGATAGCCCTGTGCCAAACCAACGCTGCCTCCTAAAACCACGCACTCCGTATCTAAAATAGCTTTAAGGTTTGCGATCAGCTGGCAAATAGCCTGAGCTGAATGGGCAATAAGCCGTTTGGCTTGAGGGTTGTCGTTTTGCGCGGCACTAAAAATCTGGCGTGCATCTTTTCCCTGCAACTCATTTTGAGCCGCGGCGGCGATGGCTCGGCCTGAAGCAATAGATTCCACACAGCCAATACGGCCACAACCGCAGCGAGGACCGTTTGGATCGGCCTGCGTGTGACCAATATGCCCTGCGAATGCGTGAGGGCCGGTTAGGAGCTGGCCGTCGATAATCACGCCGCCGCCGACGCCGGTGGAAACCGTAATAAAGGTGATGTGTTTAAATCTGTCTGCTAGATAGCGATATTCGGCCCATGCTGCGGCCTGCGCATCGTTTAGTACCGTGCAGGGAAGTGCGGTTAGCCGCTGCAGGGTTTGCTGAAGTGGAAACTGGTTTAGCCCACCGAGATTGTCGGGGTTGAGCGCCGTGAGTATACCGTTATTAATGATGCCGGTAGAGGCAACGGCGACGCTCTGTGCTTTACCTTGATAAGGCGCTACCAGCTGCGCCAACGCCTCTTCCAGAGCTAGAGGTGATGAACTGGCTGGGGTCGCGATTTCAAGACGCTGCGATATCTGGCTGTCTGCATCGATAAGCGCTGCGGCCAGTTTGGTTCCACCAATATCAATGGCGAGTATGTTCATCGTGCGCTCCGTCTAGCGTTTAACGGCGTGACTAAACCATTGGCAAATATGCTCAATACGCGTGATGGCTGACCCCACGGTAACGGCCCATGCTCCGTGTTCAACGGCTTTTCCGGCCAGAGCGGGGGAGTTGTAGCGCCCTTCGGCAATCACTCGACAGCCTGCATTGCTTAATGCTGACACCATAGCCAGATCCGGTTCTTCCTGTATGGTCGGGCCGGTATAACCGGACAGCGTGGTGCCAATAAACTCAACGCCTTTTTGCTGGCAGTTGAGGCCTTCCTCTACGGTTGAACTGTCTGCCATCGCCAATAAACCATGCTGGTGGATGCGTGCAATGAGTGCGTCGATATCAACCGGACGTGAACGGAAAGTCGCATCAAAGGCGATGATATCGGCTCCGGCCTCTGCCAGCGCATCGACGTCTTCGAGATAAGGGGTAATACGTACCGGTGAATCAACTAAATCGCGCTTGATGATCCCAATGATCGGCACCGCAATGTGCGGGCGCACGGCTTTCAGATTTTCAATTCCCTCAATGCGTATGGCAACCGCACCAGCGGATACGGCGGCTTGTGCCATGGCCGCGACGATCTCTGGGCGATCCATTGGGCTGTTCGGCACCGGCTGGCATGAAACAATCAATCCGCCCTGATCGCGTACGCGTTGTTCTAAATCGGTTAAGAGTGACATTCTGCTCCATCCTGAAAATTTTATTGAAGTTAAACTCCAAAATACAATATGAGATGGAGCCATACGGCTTCAAGCAAAAGGTGACTAAAACGTGAACAGCGTCATAAAGCCGGGGCAGAGAGAATAAAAAACGGAGCCGAAGCTCCGTTTCTATGATCTAAGAAGTTAACGTGCTTGCCCTGATCTTAAGCTCCACAGGCAATAGCTGTTGCTGTGGTTCATCAGGAGCATTGAGAAGCATCGCCACCGCTGCTTTTCCCAAGGCTGCCTTATCAATAGCCATCGTGCTTAGCGGCGGATTCCAACGCTGAGCACTATCAATATTGTCGAATCCAGCAATGGCGATATCTTCGGGAATTTTCATTCCCCTCTGTTGGCAATGGCTCATTACCGTCATTGCCGCGGCATCGTTATAGCAAAAGATGGCATCAGGTGCCGGAGAGAGGGAGAGCAAATCATCCAAGGCATAAACCAATGATGGCTCAAGCTCAATGAGAGGAGGGGCAATAATGTCATATTGTGGCGAAACCAGTACTCCCGCGTCATACAGCGCCTGACGATAGCCTCGTTCACGCTGGCGAATACTGTAGTGTGCAAGGCTACTGGCTAAGAAGGCAATACGCGTATATCCCTGTTCGAGAAGATGCTGGGTCATCTGATAGCCACCGCTAAAATTATCGGCGTTGATACAGCTAATTCCGGGTACACAATGGTCGATAATAACCAACGGTAGCGGCATTTTTTGCAAAACATCTACAATCTCAGGTTCGATAAAGCCGGCGCACAATAGGGCATCAGGGGCGTGTAGTCCAACCTGCTGAGAGACATCGTCGGTAGGACCTAGGGCCAGAAAACTCAGTGCAATTTCATGTTCGCGGCACGCATTCTCAACGGCTAACAATACCGGAGAATAGAAATTCAGCGCGCTAGTGGTGTTGTGCTGTCGGTGCAGGATAAATAATACGCGTTTAATTTTATCGTTGCGCAGTCGAGAGAAATCATAGCTAAGGCTCCGTGCCACAGACAAAATGCGTTCGCGAGTTTGCTCACTGAGCCCCGGTTGTCCTTTAAGCGCTCGCGAAACTGCACCGAGAGATACGTTGGCAGCTTCTGCGATATCTCTAACCCTAACCGACTTTGTCATTATTCTTGTCCTGCTTATTTATTGAAGTAGTGAACCTCGCCGGCGATTTGTGGCTAATGCGCTTGGCGGCCTATCCATGCGGCACCGCGTACACCGCTACTGTCTCCGTGCTGGGCCATTTTAACAGGGGTATTAAACGAGGTATTAAAAATATACTGACCAATTTTATCGGTGAGTCCCTGATAAATAAGCTCGACCTGAGAGAGGCCGCCACCGAGAATGATGACATCAGGATCGAAAATGTTCACTACCGAGGCTAATGCTCGCGCCAGTTGGTCTTGATAGAGTGCGAAATATGTCAGAGCCTCTGCATCCTGTTTATGTACTCGCTGGAAGAATTCAGCCGCCGATCCTGACTCTATGTTTGTCACCAAAGAAAACCTATTGGCTAATCCTGTGCCAGAAATAAAAGACTCAGTGCAATTCATCTGTCCACAATAGCAAGTAGCCGGAGCCCCATCTCGCTGAGGGTGATATCCGGGGAGCGGGTTGTGTCCCCATTCGCCGCCGTTGCCGTTATGGCCGCGTAAGAGTTGCTGATTGACGGTAAGTCCACCGCCACAACCTGTACCTAAAATTGCGCCAAATACGCTATTTCCATAACGTCCTGCACCGTCAATGGATTCTGATAGCGCAAAGCAGTTAGCATCGTTGTCCCAACCTATTTTTTGCTGCAAGTGTTTTTCAAGATCTGAGATTAAAGGCTGTTGATTTAAAACTAGGATATTAGAGTTTTTGAATAGTTTAGTTTCTCTATCTTCTGTTCCTGGTAAACAAATTCCGATGGAAAACTCATTCTTAAAATCTGAGCGAATGGTTTCAATAAGTTGGGTAATGGTTGTGAGAAAGCCTGAATAGCTGGATTTATCCGTGGCGATTCGCTGAGTAAATAAAATCTTTCCCTGCTGATCCAACATAACTGCTTCCGTTTTTGTTCCTCCAATATCGAGTCCTAAATTCAACATTTCTATCCCTCTATAGATATAAATTCATCGTGTTTATATTTTGTTTACTAAACATATATTTCGATGTTAATCGAAATTACCTGTCCTATTTCGATCAACTTACTGTGTTTTCGCAGATAGTAATACACCCAGTAGCGTTCAAAGTGATAGCTATCACAAATATAACACTTGGTTATTATTTTTGTTTACTAAACATTTTTTGGCGCTCATTCTGATTTTAATTATTGAAATCCCCATGATCCTAGAGGCGAGTATGAGCGATATTGAGTTTGATTATGAGCAAGTGGTTATGAGCATTATTGTGAATGCAGGGCAAAGTCGTAGCTGTGCATTTAGCGCTATTCAGGCGGCAAAAAGTGGCGACTTCGCACAGGCAAAACTCTTGCTCGTAGACGCTGAAAACTCACTACGTGAAGCTCATCAGGTACAAACCTATCTGATTGGTCAGGATGAAGGCCAAGGAAAAGTACCTGTTCATCTCATCATGGTTCATGCGCAGGATCATTTGATGAATGCGATTCTTACCAAGGAAATAGCGGGAGAATTAATTGATGTTCATCAGCAGCTCTCTGCATTAAAGGAGCGCTCTGTATGAATAATTCAGCCAAATTTTTAGCCTTCCCAAATGATTTTTGGTGGGGCAGTGCATGGTCCGCCGAGCAGGCAGAAGGGCGTGGTAACACGGGCAAAGGGCGTACCCAGTGGGATATGTCATGGGACAAGTACCCCAACCGCTTTTATCGTGGAATCAATACTGATGTCACCACCGACTTCTTTAACCGCTATCGCGAAGATATACAGCTGATGAAGGCGACGGGTCATAACTCTTTTCGGCTTTCAATTTCTTGGGCTCGAATGTTTCCGCAAGGAGATGGAGAGGTCTGCGCCGAAGCGGTTGCGTTCTATCGCGATCTGTTAGGAGAGATGAATCAGCAAGGAGTGAAGCCATTTGCCAACCTGTATCATTTCGATATGCCAGAGGCGATGATGCTAAAAGGTGGGTGGGAAAATCGCGACGTTGTTGATGCTTATGTGAATTTCTGTGATACCTGCTTCCGTGAGTTTGGGGATTTGGTCTATCACTGGTTTACCTTCAACGAACCATTAGGGCCCGTGTTAGGCGGATATATGGAGGATTTTCATTATCCGAATGTCGTTGATTTCAAACGTGGCGTGCAGGTTGCGTTTAATACTATTTTGGCAAGCGCCATGGCAGTACGGGCATTTAAAGCATATAGCTTAGAGAGCAAAATTGGCATTATCCTTAATTTAAGCCCAACGTATCCTCGCAGCGAAAATTTACTCGATTGCGAAGCGGCTGAATATGCCGATCTTTTCTATAACCGTAGCTTCCTTGATCCTTCCGTTAAAGGTACGTTTCCAACCAAACTGGTAGAAACGCTCAAGAAACATGACCTTATTCCAACTCATACAGCAGAAGATTTAAACATAATATCTGAGAATACGGTGCAGATTTTAGGCCTGAATTACTATGAGCCTCGCCGAGTCAAAGCGCGTACTTCGGCGGTAAACCCTCATTCGCCGTTTATGCCTGAATGGTATTTTGAAAGCTATGTGATGCCGGGGCGTAAATTTAACCCGCACCGTGGTTGGGAGATCTATGAGCAGGGTATTTATGATCTCTGTATCGATATTCGCGATAACTACGGCAATATCGAAGCTTTTATTTCTGAAAGTGGTATGGGCGTTGCGAATGAAGAGCGTTTTATCCAGAACGGTCAGGTTCAAGATGAATATCGTATTGGTTTTATTAAAAACCATTTAGCCTATTTACATCAGGCGATTGTCGATGGGTGCAATATCAAAGGTTATCACCTTTGGACATTTATTGACTGCTGGTCATGGATCAATACTTATAAAAATCGTTATGGATTAGTGGCGCTCGATCTTGATACCCAACAGCGCACGATTAAAAAAAGCGGTGAGTTTTATAAATTGCTCAGCGAGCGAAATGGTTTCGAGTTTGACGGACTTTACAACGATTTCTAAACGTAATGCGCCAAGGATAGATGATGAAATTTGTTGATAATGCTGTAATGGTCGCACAGCGTATTGGGGGACAGGTACACCTACGTTCCCTACGTGACGCGTTTGCCACGCTAATGCCTTTCTTTGTGCTGGCAGGGCTAATGGTATTAGTGAATAACACGCTGATAAAACCTGATGGCGTATTATCTGGTTTTATCAGCAACACATATTTAGCTCAGTGGCAGGAGGTCGGGAATTCAATTGTTAACGGTTCACTGAATTTTATTTCAGTGCTGATTGCGGGAGCTATTGCTTATCATCTTTGCCAAAACAAAAACTATGCCGATCCTATTGCACCAGTTTTGCTTTCCATTGCAACGGTCGTTATTTTTATGCCGGAAAGCATCCATCTCACTGACGTATTAACTAAACAAGGCGTAACGGTTACGGGCGGAATATCGTTTGCCTCAACCGGTTCTGCTGGCATGTTTGTTGGGATATTAACGGGGCTTGCCGTTACCTCCTTGTTTATTCGGTTAGCGGGTGCTAAGCGTCTGCAGGTTAATATTAGCGGTGATGCTATTCCACCAGCGGTGGTCCGTTCATTTAATACGCTGATCCCGATAATGTTAACGATGATTATTTTTGCGCTGTTTTCGTTTGCGGTAAAATCGCTCAGCGGAATGGATGTGAATACGCTGATAGCCACCATGATTCAGCAACCGTTAAAGTCGGTGACAACCAGCCTCCCCGGTTTTTTACTGATTACGACTATTGCTAATCTGTTCTTTTCTGTTGGGATACATCAGGGGGTTATTTCTGGAGCTGTGCTAGACCCTTTCCTGCTGAACAATATGCAGGAGAATACGCTGGCGTTTGCTAACCATCAGGAAATACCCAACATCATCTGTATGGCATTTAAAGATACGTTTGGTGTTATGGGAGGCTCGGGAAATACCATTGCTTTACTGATTGCTATTTTGCTCTTCAGTCGTAAACAGGATTACCGTGATATCGGTAAACTATCGACTGCTCCTTGTCTGTTTAACATTAGTGAGCCGATTATTTTTGGTTTACCGATTGTATTTAATCCAGCGTTGATTATTCCTTTTGTTTTGGCTCCGCTATTTAGTCTTACAGCCGCATATTATGCGACGGCATGGGGTTGGATTAATCATGTTACGGTGCAAATTCCATGGACGACTCCACCGATTCTGTCCGGTTTCTTAGCGACCGGAGGCGATTGGCGAGCGTCGGTATTACAGGCCGTCATTATTGTAATAACGGTATTCTTCTATCTTCCTTTCCTGAAGTTTGCTGAACGTGTAGCAATGGCTCAGGCAATGAAATCTTAATGAGGTTTTCGTGATGATTAAAATTATGTTGGTATGTAATGCGGGTATGTCCACCAGTATGCTGATGAGAAAAATGGAAACTGTAGCCCAAGAAAAAGGAATTGAGGCGGAAATCTGGGCGATCCCAGATGCGAAACTCAATGAAGAGTGGCAAAAAGCTGATGTGATTTTATTAGGGCCACAAGTGGGATATTTGAAATCACGTGTAGATACCATTACTGAAAAAACACGTCCTGCCGAAGTTATCCCTATGATGGATTATGGTCGAATGAACGGTGCTGGAGTATTAGAGCTGGCATTGAAGTTAGTGAACGCATAAATAACTTAGGCAAAAAAGAGGCGGGAGAATTCCCGCCTCTTCACGTTACACCTCTAGATAGTTCATGATCCCTTCAGCGGCTTTACGGCCTTCCGCAATGGCGGTGACCACTAAGTCAGAGCCACGAACCGCATCGCCACCGGCAAAAATTTTCGGATTGCTGGTTTGGAAGGCATTATTGCTGCCTTCTGGCGCCACGATGCGTCCCTGCGTGTCCAGAATCACATCGTGCTCGGCTAGCCAACTCATCGCGTGAGGACGGAAACCAAACGCCATCACCACGGCATCGGCATCCAGCACATGCTCAGAGCCCGCGATAGGCTGCGCGGTACGACGACCTGCAGCATCAGGTGAGCCCAGCTCGGTGCGTACCATTTTTACTCCGCAAACGCGGCCAGCGGCGTTGAGCTCAAGGCTTAACGGTTGCAGATTGAACATGAATTCCACGCCTTCTTCTCGCGCATTTTTTACTTCGCGCTTTGAGCCTGGCATGTTTTCTTCATCACGGCGGTAGGCGCAGGAAACCTGCGTTGCGCCTTGGCGAATAGACGTGCGCACGCAGTCCATGGCCGTATCGCCACCACCGAGCACGACCACGCGCTTGCCTTCCATGCTAACGTAAGGCTCTTCTTCCGTAGCGGCGTAACCCATCAGCTGCTTGGTATTCGCAATCAGGAACGGTAGCGCATCGAATACGCCGCTGGCGTCTTCGTTCTCCAGACCGCCACGCATCGATTGATAGGTACCCACGCCAAGGAAAACGGCATCGTATTCATTGAGTAAGTCGCTAATCTGCACATCTTTACCCACTTCCGTGTTTAAGCGGAACTCGATACCCATGCCGCTGAAGATTTCACGACGTTTGGTCATCACTTCTTTTTCCAGCTTAAAGGCCGGAATACCAAAGGTGAGTAGGCCGCCGATTTCTGGATGACGATCGAACACCACCGCCTGAACGCCGTTGCGGGCGAGGACATCGGCACAGGCCAGTCCAGCAGGGCCTGCGCCAATCACGGCAACGCGCTTGCCGGTTGGCTGCACGTGTGACATGTCAGGTTTCCAGCCCATGGCTAAGGCTTTGTCATTGATATAACGCTCAATGTTGCCAATGGTCACGGCGCCAAACTCGTCGTTTAAGGTGCATGAACCTTCACACAAGCGATCTTGCGGACAAACGCGTCCGCACACCTCAGGCAGGCTGTTGGTTTGGTGCGCCAGATCGGCGGCTTCCATAATCCGCCCTTCATTCGCCAGCTTCAGCCAGTTTGGAATGTAGTTATGGACCGGACACTTCCACTCACAGTATGGATTGCCGCACGACAGGCAACGATCGGCCTGCGATTTCGCCTGTGTTTCAGAAAAGGGTTCGTAGATTTCGACGAACTCGATCTTACGGATCTTGAGCGGTTTTTTTGGCGGATCTACGCGCTGTAGGTCAATAAATTGATAAACGTTCTGGCTCATATTCTTCTCCGCCCTTACTGCGCCTGTACCCGCAGCTCAGCTGCGGAACGGCTACGGTGACCTAACAGTGCTTTTACATCGCTGGATTTTGGTTTGATCAAAGCAAACTTTGGTGCCCATTCAGGCCAGTGCGCCAAGATCTCCTCGCCACGACTAGAGCCGGTCAGTTGCACATGCTCGGTGATTAAACCGCGCAGATGCTCTTCGTGGATTGCCAGCTGATCCATACTCAGCACTTCAACCAGTTCTGGGTTAACGCGTTTGCGGAATTCACCGTCTTCGTCGAGCACGTAAGCGAATCCACCGGTCATACCTGCACCGAAGTTGATACCGGTGCGACCCATGACGCAGACGATCCCGCCGGTCATGTATTCACAACCGTTATCGCCGATACCTTCAACCACGGTAATAGCACCGGAATTTCGTACCGCAAAACGCTCACCGGCGCGGCCTGCTGCAAACAGCTTGCCGCCGGTTGCGCCATACAGGCAGGTGTTGCCGATAATACTGGCCTCATGGCTACGGAAGGCAGAGCCCACCGGAGGGCGAACCACGATCTTGCCGCCCGCCATGCCTTTACCAACGTAGTCATTGGCGTCGCCCGTTAGCGTTAGCTCTACGCCGCCGGCGTTCCACACACCGAAGCTTTGACCGGCGGTGCCGGTGAACTGTGCCTTGATCGGATCGCTTGCCAGCCCTTGATCGCCATGTTGTTCAGCAATGGCACCAGACAGCGATGCGCCAACGGAGCGGTCGGTATTACGGATATCAAAGAAGACGGTTTTGCTTTGTTTGGCTTCGATATTGGCCTGAACCTGCGCTAATAGCTCTTTGTTGAGCAAGCCTTTATCAAATGATGGATTACTTTCGGTGCAGTACACCGCTTTACCCGGTTTAGGTTCTGCTGTTTTCAGCAGCGCAGACAGATCCAGCTTGTTTTGCTTAGCGGTGAAACCGTCGAGCTCAAGCAGCAGGTCGGTACGGCCAATTAGGTCGACTAAACGAGTGACGCCAAGCTCAGCCATCAGCTCACGGGTTTCGCGGGCGATGAACTGGAAGTAGTTAGCGACGCGCTCTGGCAAACCATGGAAGTGGTTGCGACGTAGTTTTTCATCCTGAGTTGCCACGCCGGTTGCGCAGTTGTTGAGATGGCAAATACGCAGGTATTTGCAGCCCAGCGCCACCATCGGCCCCGTACCAAAGCCGAAGCTTTCTGCTCCTAAAATTGCGGCCTTGATAATATCGACGCCGGTTTTTAGCCCGCCATCAACCTGCAACCGAATTTTATGGCGCAGACCGTTGGCCACTAACGCCTGTTGAGTTTCAACCAGACCCAGTTCCCACGGACAGCCTGCATATTTCACTGACGACAATGGACTTGCGCCCGTACCGCCATCGTAGCCCGCGATGGTAATGAGATCCGCATAGGCTTTAGCAACGCCGGTAGCGATAGTACCAACGCCGGGTTCAGACACCAGTTTGACGGAAATCAGCGCCTTTGGATTCACCTGTTTTAAATCGAAAATCAGCTGGGCCAAATCTTCGATAGAGTAAATATCATGGTGCGGTGGTGGTGAAATCAGCGTCACGCCGGGAACCGAATAGCGCAGTTTGGCGATATATGGCGTCACTTTGTCGCCCGGCAACTGGCCACCTTCGCCCGGTTTTGCACCCTGAGCGACTTTGATCTGAATAACGTCGGCGTTAACCAAATAAGCTGGGGTTACGCCGAAACGACCTGAAGCCACCTGTTTGATTCGGGAAACTTTATTGGTTTTGTAGCGCGCAGGATCTTCGCCGCCTTCACCGGAGTTAGAAAAGCCGCCTAAGCCATTCATCGCTTCAGCCAGTGCTTCATGTGCCTCTGGGCTCAGTGCGCCGATAGACATGGCAGCGGTGTCAAAACGCTTAAATAGCTCATTGGCTGGCTCAACGCTTTCGACGGGAACCGCATCACCTTTCGGCGTAATTTTTAGTAGATCGCGCAGCGTTGAAACTGGACGCTCGTTAACCAACTTGGCATATTTTTGGTAATCGCCGTATTCACCGCTTTGTACCGCAGCCTGCAGGGTGTTCACCACGTCAGGGTTGTACATGTGGTATTCGCCGTCGTGAACGTATTTCAGCAGTCCACCCTGATCCAACGGCTTACGCTTCAGCCATGCGCGTTTAGAGAGGTTTTGCAGATCCTGCTGGAAATCACTAAATCCGGCGCCGCCGATACGGCTAACCACGCCTGGGAAGCACAGGTTGCTGACGTCACGATGTAAGCCCACGGCTTCAAACAGCTTAGAGCAGCGATAGGAGGCGATCGTGGAGATCCCCATTTTCGACATGATCTTGTACAGACCTTTGTTGATGCCGTTGCGGTAGTTCAGCATCACGTCACGGTATTTTTTATCGATAGCGTGAGAGTCTGCCAGCTTAGCCAACGTTTCATAGGCTAAGTAAGGATAGATAGCCGTGGCACCAAAGCCTAATAGAACGGCAAAGTGGTGCGGGTCGCGTGCGCTGGCGGTTTCAACAATGATGTTGGCATCGCAGCGCAGATTTTTTTCGACCAAACGCTGTTGGATAGAACCCACCGCCATCGGCGCGGGTACCGGCAAGCGTTCTGCACTGATGTTTCTATCTGATAACACCAACAGTACGGCACCGTGGCGAACTTTTTGCTCGGCCTCTTCGCAGAGTGCATGAATAGCCTGCTGCAAATCGGTTTGCTGCGGATCGAACGTGAGATCAAGCGTATCTGCACGATAATGTTCGCTATCTTGCGTGGTGAGCTGGGTAAAGTCAGAGTACAGCAGGATTGGCGATTTGAAGTTCAAGCGATGAGCCTGACCTTCCGCTTCGCTAAACACGTTCATTTCGCGGCCAATGCTGGTGGACAGCGACATTACATGCGCTTCGCGCAGCGGATCGATTGGCGGGTTGGTGACCTGTGCAAACTGCTGGCGGAAATAGTCATAAATGATGCGCGGGCGGCTAGAGAGCACGGCAAACGGGGTGTCATCGCCCATAGAACCGGTGGCTTCTTGTCCGTTTTCGCCCAGCACGCGCAGGATTTGATCTAATTCTTCGCTGCTATAGCCAAACTGTTTTTGGAACGTTAGCAGCTCATCGTCGCTCAGTTCACGTTTGCCAACCTGATCGTCAGGCAGATCTTCAAACGGAACGAGGCGCTTAACGTTGCGCTCCATCCACTCTTTGTACGGGTGGCGGCTTTTTAAATCATCGTCGGTTTCGGCTGAATGCAGGATGCGCCCACTGCGGGTGTCGATGACCATCAGCTCGCCGGGGCCAACGCGGCCTTTTTCCAGCACTTCGTCTGGCTGATAATCCCAGATGCCCACTTCAGACGCGCAGGTGATGAGTTTATCTTTGGTAATGACATAACGAGCAGGGCGCAGACCGTTGCGATCGAGGTTGCAGGCGGCAAAGCGCCCATCGGACATTACGATACCGGCAGGGCCATCCCACGGCTCCATGTGCATGGAGTTGAAATCGAAGAACGCGCGCAGATCGGCATCCATATCGGGGTTGTTCTGCCATGCCGGTGGAACCAGCAAACGCATGGAGCGCACGATGTCCATCCCGCCGCTGAGCAGTAGCTCCAGCATATTATCCAACGAGCTGGAGTCCGAGCCAGTTTCATTAACGAAAGGCGCGGCGTCCTGAAGATCTGGGATCAGCGGAGTTTTAAATTTATAGGTTCTGGCGCGCGCCCATTGGCGGTTACCGGTGATGGTGTTGATTTCACCGTTGTGGGCCAGATAGCGGAACGGCTGAGCCAGCGGCCAGCGTGGAACGGTATTGGTGGAGAAGCGCTGGTGGAACAGGCAAATTGCCGATTCCAAACGCAGGTCAGCCAAATCGAGGTAGAAGCGCGGCAGGTCGGCGGGCATGCACAGACCTTTATAGATCGTCACCAAATTAGACAGGCTGCAAACGTAGAAGTCTTTATCCTCAATACGTTTTTCAATGCGACGACGAGCCACAAACAGACGACGCTCCATATCGCGTGGACGCCAGCCCGCAGGCGCGTTAACAAATATCTGTTCGATGCGAGGCATGGAGGAAAGGGCGATTTCGCCTAACACATCCTCGTTGATAGGAACCTCACGCCAGCCGATAACCGACAGCGTTTCGTTTTGTAGTTCTTCTTCAACAATCCGGCGGCTGGCACGGGCTTCATTTTCGTCTTGGCTGAGAAAGATCATGCCGACGGCGTAATTTTTGGCTAAACGCCAGCCACGCTCTTCGGCCACCATGCGGAAGAAGCGATCGGGTTTTTGCAGCAGCAGACCGCATCCGTCGCCGGTTTTGCCATCTGCCAAAATCGCGCCACGGTGTTGCATACGTGCGAGCGCATGGATCGCGGTACGGACGACTTTGTGGCTTGGCTCACCTTCTATATGGGCGATCAGACCGAAACCACAGTTGTCCTTTTCAAGGGATGCATCGTACAACATATCAGTGAACCTCCCCAGGCTCTGCATTACTAACCATCTTTACTGCGAGTGGGATAGTGCATAACCATTCGGCACGCGCATCCGCCTCGGCTATTGTTTACTTGGGATAAGCCCGCAAGCACTCAATAGCGTGTTTCGAGGGAGTCGTAAATGACTGCATAAAAATGACGAGACGTTAGCCCGTCTAGAAAAAATCGTTAAAAAAACATTTAGCTTCCAGCGGTCTTTCAACTTATCTAGAAAGAGTACGTAGGTCAAATGTGGGCATGCTCACACTTCAGAAGATGATATTCCCATGTAGTTATTTGATTTAAAATGGAAAACTGATGTTTTTCGCTGTTTCTGTAAGTCAAGCCAAGCCAAGAGAAATGTGAGCTGACTCACTGTAGTGCAAGGCTATTATTTATGCACCGTGCTAGAGCAATTCACTTTAATAGTGAATTATATTGTGAAATTAAGTTTTCACGTTGGTTATCACTATTTTTCATCTCAGCAACATCATTGTGTCAGTCGCTTGAAAATAATAAGAATTCTTTATTACCGGTGGTTTGAATTTATTATCATTAATAGTGATTTTTTATTCTTAACGGCGATGGGAAGGGGATTGATCTCTATCAGCGCAGGCTATCGCGGTATGCGATAGGATCTGCCCCCTCAGTTTTTTCGTGATGTGTACAGGCGACCTCCTAGATTATGCAGTTGCAGCAACTCGTGAATATGTTCGGTGCCGATCTTCAGCGCCGCTATGGTGAAAAAATTCATAAACTTACCCTTCATGGCGGTTTTAATTGCCCAAATCGTGACGGCACTTTAGGGCGCGGTGGCTGTACTTTTTGCAACGTCGCTTCTTTTGCTGATGAACAAATGCAGCGTCAGAGTATTGCTGAACAGCTTGCCGCGCAAGCGCGCAAGGTGAATCGGGCAAATCGTTACTTGGCTTATTTCCAGGCCTATACGAGTACTTATGCAGAGGTCTGTACGCTGAAGAACATGTATGAAGAGGCGTTGCAGCAGGCTGATATGGTCGGGATTTGCGTAGGGACCCGCCCAGACTGTGTACCGGAAAGCGTGCTGGATTTGCTGAGTGAGTACCGTGATAAAGGCTATGAGGTGTGGCTCGAACTAGGTTTGCAGAGCGCACAGGATAAAACGCTAAAACGCATCAATCGTGGGCATGATTTTGCCTGTTATCAAAAAACCACGCGAGCAGCGCGTGAGCGTGGTTTGAAAGTGTGTAGCCATCTGATTGTCGGTTTACCCGGTGAAGCGCAAGAGGAATGCATGCAGACGCTGGAGCGCGTGGTTGAAACCGGCGTGGATGGAATTAAACTGCATCCGCTGCATATCGTTACCGGCAGCACCATGGCGAAGGCTTGGCAGGCGGGGCGCTTGCGCGAGTTACCGCTGGAAGAGTATGTGAATATTGCGGGTGAAATGATCCGCCATACGCCGATGGATATTGTCTATCACCGCATTTCCGCCAGCGCCCGCCGTCCAACGTTGTTAGCACCGTTATGGTGCGAAAATCGTTGGACAGGAATGGTGGAGTTAAATCGCTATATGCTGGAGTTTGGGGGGCAGGCTTCAGGTTTATAACGTGAGCGTCTTTAGGGTTACTGTGTAATATTCCGCCCGCCTGTTCATACCGAGTTTCAATATCAGTGCTGTGTAGGCGTACGGGCAGAGACCACCAGCGCGTGGTCTCTGCACTCGCGCGCTTTTATCCGAGATGGCATCTTCGCGCCGGGTCGGCATGCGCCATCCTTGGCGCCTCCTCCCCTAACGCTAACATACTGTTAGCGTTGCTCTTTCTCCCAAAACTTAAACAAATAAAATCTTTTGAATTTGATTTTGACCTTTTCTGGCACGTTGTTTTTCAGCCGAATAGAGGAATGAAGGCTAGGATTCGCCGACAGGGACGTCGGCGAAAGAACGGAGGAGCCAGGATGGCGATTGCCGTTCGTTCCGTTAAAGCCGGAATGACGAGATGAGGGAACCTGCGAAGCAGGCTGAAAAACGGTGCCAAGCCGGGATGCAAGGCGGCGGCGATTGAGCCGCCTTGCTCGTACGCTTGCACTGTACTGATGCAAAAATTATGGCTTTTAAGCGTACGAAACCTTACACCGCTTAGGCAAAGTAGAACTTAACTTTTTGATATCCCATTTCAATCTCAGAAACCTCCCTTAACAATCGTTTTACGGTATGATTTAAAAGACCGTAATCCAAGGGAGTTGCACATGAAGCAAATTCGGGTATTAGCCCAATACTATGTCGATTTAATGGTAAAACTAGGGCTGGTGCGCTTTTCCATCCTGTTGGCTTCGGTGCTGGTTATATTAGCTATCGTGGTGCAGATGGCCGTAACGATGCTTTTGCGCGGGCAAGTTGAGAGTATCGACGTTGTCCGTTCAGTATTCTTTGGTTTACTGATCACGCCATGGGCCGTTTATTTTCTTTCCGTAGTCGTGGAGCAGTTGGAAGAGTCACGCCAACGCCTGTCTAAATTAGTGAATAAGCTGGAAGAGATGCGTTATCGCGATCTTGAGCTTAATCAGCAACTAAAAAATAATATCGTTCAACTGAACCAAGAAATTGCCGAGCGTGTGAAAGCTGAAGACGCGCGCTTACAGGTGCTTGATACCTTGCAGCACGAAATCGATCAGCGTGAACAAGCGCAGATTGAACTGGAACAACAGTCGGCGCTGCTGCGCTCTTTCCTTGATGCTTCGCCCGATCTGGTTTATTACCGCAATGAAAATGAAGAATTCTCTGGCTGCAACCGCGCCATGGAGCTGTTGACGGGGAAGAGCGAGAAACAGTTGATTGGCCTACAGCCGGGTGATGTTTACGATGAGGATATCGCCAAAAAAGTCATTGAGACCGATGAGAAAGTATTCCGCCATAACGTCTCGCTGACCTATGAACAGTGGCTAGTTTATCCTGATGGGCGCAAGGCCTGCTTCGAGCTGCGCAAAGTGCCGTTTTATGATCGCGTCGGTAAACGCCATGGCTTAATGGGCTTTGGCCGTGATATCACAGAGCGTAAGCGTTATCAGGATGCGCTGGAAAACGCCAGCCGCGACAAAACCACTTTTATCTCCACCATCAGCCATGAGCTCCGCACTCCGCTGAATGGTATCGTTGGCCTGAGCCGTATTTTGCTCGACACCGAGCTTAATCAAGAGCAGCTAAACTATCTCAAAACTATTCATGTGAGCGCCATTACCCTCGGCAATATTTTCAACGACATTATCGAAATGGATAAGCTGGAACGACGTAAGGTTCAGCTTGATAACCAACCAATAGATTTCACCGGTTTCCTCACTGACTTAGAGAACCTCTCTGGGCTGTTGGTGCAGCCAAAAAAACTGGATTTCACCTTAGAGCCACAGCCTAATTTACCGCATAAAATTTTGGCAGACGGCACACGCCTGCGCCAAATCCTATGGAATCTGATCGGGAACGCGGTCAAGTTTACTCAGAAAGGCGGCGTAAACGTAAAAGTATGGCGTGAAAACGATGGGAAACTGTTCTTTGAAGTGAAGGATAGCGGCATTGGTATTCCGCAGGATGAGCAAGATAAAATCTTTGCCATGTACTATCAGGTGAAAGATCAGAATGGTGGCAAACCTGCAACGGGCACCGGTATTGGTCTTGCAGTTTCCAAGCGTTTAGCGCAAAACATGGGTGGTGATATCGTGGTTCGCAGCACGCCGGGCGAAGGTTCATGCTTTACGCTCTCGATTGATGCGCCCGTGGTGGAAGAAGCGCTATCTCCACAGCCGGAAGATGCTGAGTTACCGCTGCCGGCGCTGCATGTGCTATTGGTGGAAGACATTGAATTAAACGTTATTGTGGCGCGTTCCGTGCTAGAAAAACTGGGCAACAGTGTGGATGTTGCGATGACGGGGCAACAGGCGTTGGATATGTTCACGCCGGGTGAATACGATCTGGTGCTGCTTGATATTCAGTTGCCAGATATGACGGGGTTGGATATCGCTCGCAATTTATGTGAGCACTATGATGATTTGCCACCGCTGGTGGCGTTAACTGCTAACGTGCTGAAAGACAAGAAAGAATATCTTGATGCTGGTATGGATGATGTATTGAGCAAACCGCTGTCGGTTCCCGCTCTAACCGCCATGATCAAGAAGTTCTGGGATGAGGCGCCGAAGGCTAAGGAGAAAAAGGTGGAGAGTAAAAAAGTGGCCCACAATACCGAAGACCTTTTAGATACTGACATGCTGCAACAGTACATTGATTTAGTCGGACCGCAACTCATCTATCAAAGCGTTGAGATGTTTGAAAAAATGATGCCAGGCTATTTAGCGGTTCTTGAGTCCAATATGACCGCTCGCGATGAGAAAGGCATTACCGAAGAAGGTCACAAAATCAAAGGCGCTGCAGGGTCTGTTGGTTTACGTCATTTACAACAGGTTGCTCAGCAGATTCAGACGTCATCATTGCCTGCATGGTGGGATAACGTTCAGGAGTGGGTTGATGAACTCAAACATGAGTGGCGTCATGATGTGAAAGTGTTGAGAGACTGGGCGGATAAAACGACCAAGAAATAGAAAAATGACCCCAGCCTAGGCTGGGGTGCGCAACGACTGCGCCAACACCAGGGAAACAGGGTGTCTACGCTTAAGTTTTTCTAAAGGTATTGCATTGAAGCAATTGCGTAAACATAACTTATGAGTTTCACGCGAAGCCGAACCAACATACCAACATGTTTTACTGCTTGTTAGTTGATTCATTAAAATGTGTGATGCAGCCTAGTGTTTCCTAATACAAACGTTTTAAGGATTGACTTAACTCTAGATAGTTACTAGGAAAATTCCAGTAAAAACGTTCCTTTGCATTGAGAAAAATCAAACTGTTAAATATTTCTAATGCTTAGCATGCATACCTTTAGCTTTGTTAAGTGTTGGGTAAATATGCTGAGTAACCATTTTTTGGAGAAAAAAATGAAAAAAGTCGGTGTGGTTTTGAGTGGATGTGGTGTTTTTGATGGTGCTGAGATTCATGAATCGGTTTTAACTCTGCTGGCCTTGGATCGCGCAGGTGCTCAGGTTTACTTTTTTGCTCCAGATAAACCTCAAATGCACGTGATTAATCACCTGACCGGTGATGAGAGCCACGAAAGTCGCAATGTATTAGTGGAGTCTGCGCGTATCGCACGAGGTGATATCAAACCGCTTTCCCAAGCTAACGCAGAAGAACTCGATGCGCTGATCGTTCCCGGCGGCTTCGGTGCAGCTAAAAACCTGAGTACGTTTGCCGTGCAGGGGCCGGAATGTTCCGTTGATGCCGATCTGCAACGATTGGTTCAGCAGCTGCATCAGGCGGGTAAACCGCTAGGCTTTATGTGTATTGCGCCAACGATGCTGCCTAAGTTGTTAGGCGTGCATACGCGTTTAACGATTGGCAACGATCCTGATACCGCTGAGGCTATTGATAAGATGGGCGGCGAACACGTTGTTTGTCCGGCGGATGACATCGTGGTTGATTTGGAGCAGAAAGTGGTCACAACACCTGCCTATATGCTGGCTAACTCTATCAGCGAAGCGGCGGTAGGGATTGATAAACTAGTTGCGCGGGTGCTGGAACTGACTGAATGAAGAAGCGACGCGGGCAGGGAAATAGCTTGCTGACACGGCTGCGTTTTTGGGCAGTCAAAGTGGTTCTCGCCGTGGTTGGTGTATGGGCTGCGGGGATTGTTATCTTTGCTTTTTTGCCGGTTCCATTTTCAGCGGTGATGGTTGAGCGCCAGTTGGGCGCTTGGCTTAGCGGCGATTTCGGCTACGTTGCCCATCAAGACTGGGTGCCGATGGATGAAATTTCGCCCTATATGGCGTTAGCCGTGATTGCTGCTGAAGATCAAAAGTTTCCACAACATTGGGGCTTTGATCTTGGCGCGATTGAATCGGTGATCGATGGTGGCGACAAAGGGGATAAGCCCGTGCGCGGCGCATCAACGATTTCCCAGCAAACGTCTAAGAATTTGTTTTTATGGGATGGCCGCAGTTGGGTGCGTAAAGGATTAGAAGCTGGGCTGACGCTGGGCACTGAAGTGGTATGGACCAAGCGCCGCATATTAACCGTTTATTTGAATATTGTGGAGTTTGGCCCCGGCGTTTTTGGCGTTGAAGAAGCCGCCAGACGCTATTTCCATAAACCAGCCAGCCGCCTTACTGCATCTGAAGCCGCTCTTTTAGCCGCCGTATTACCTAACCCGTATCGGTTTAGTGCCAAGGCACCTTCCGGCTATGTGTTACGCCGCCAGCAGTGGATTTTACGCCAAATGAGACAGCTTGGTGGCGAAGGTTATCTGAAGCAGAATAAGCTGTATTAAGATTGAGTTAACCTAATCGACAAATAAAAAACCCCGTCTCAACGGGGTTTTTTATTATTGTCTTTTTGACGTTACTTCAGAATGGTAAACGCCGTGGTGACATGTTTAACGCCGCTAACCTGGCTGGCGATTTTCGCCGCTGCTTGGCCTTCTTCCTGCGTTACCAAACCCAGTAGGAACACTTCACCATTTTCCGTCGTTACTTTGACGTTAGAGGATTTAACCGCATCGCTGGTTAACAGCTGAGAGCGAACTTTGGTGGTGATCCATGTATCGCTTGAGGCTGTGCCCAAGCTCACCGGTTTACCGGTACGAATTTCGTTGTAGACCGATGTTGCACCGTCAACGCCCATGGCTATCTGTTTAGCTCTGGCGCCGAGATCTGCTGTTGGTGCCTGACCCGTTAACAGAACGGTGCCTTGATAGGCGGTAGCAACAATACGCGCTTCTTTCTTCAACTGCTCATCTTTGCCTAGCGCATTCGATACGCGAGCTTCGAGCGTACCATCATCGACCTGTGTCCCTACGCTACGGGGATCGGTGGCGGTTTTCGTGGCCACAGCAGCACTACCAACAACGGCAGCAGCGATACATCCCTGAAGCAATAGCGCACTCATTACAATGAATGCGATAGGAAAACAGCGGGTGAACGGGGAACGCTTAGTCATCGAGACTCCTTCAAACATCCTGATGGGGGAACAACGTATTATCAATTAAGTCACAAAGGCAGTTGACCGTAAGCATATGCATTTCTTGTATGCGAGCACTACGGTGTGACGGGATGCGGATTTCCACATCCTGTTGGCCAAGTAAACCGGCCAGCTCGCCGCCGTCATAGCCTGTTAGTGCCACAATCGTCATATCGCGGGTTACCGCGGCTTCCACGGCTTTCACAATATCACGGCTATTTCCGCGCGTTGAAATTGCTAGGAGCACATCACCTGCATGGCCTAGTGCGCGAACCTGTTTGGCATACATTTCATCATGCAGCCGATCGTTGCCTATGGCAGTTAAGACCACGTTATCGGCATTTAGTGCAATTGCCGGTAAACTTGGGCGTTCGGTTTCATAGCGGTTAATCATGCTGGCGGCAAAATGCTGGGCGTTTGCGGCAGAGGTGCCGTTACCGCAGCAGAGAATTTTATTGCCGTTCAGTAATGACTGCACCAGCGTCATTGCTGCACGCGAAATAGCGTCAGGCAAGGCTTCAGCCGCAGCAATCTGAGTTTGAATACTTTCTGTAAAACAGCCTTTGATTCTTTCCAGCACGGTAAAATTGTCCATTGGTTCAAGGCGCGGCGGGCGAAATTATTCGGCCGCTGCAAATGCGTTTGGCAACCATTGTAACTGGCTACCGGTGATTGCCAAAACATCAAAGCGACAATCCGTGGTATCGAAGCTGCCACCGCGTTCTGCCAACCAGATTGCTGCACTGTGCAACAACCGGCGTTGTTTGGTGTAACTGACTGACGCAGCTGCGTCGCCATAAAGAGAGGTGCGGCGATAACGAACTTCAACGAAAACCCACGTTTCGCCATCGCGCATAATAAGATCTAACTCGCCGCCACGTAGCGTGACGTTGGCGGCGTAAAAATGAAGTCCGACACGTTCAAGGTATTGGCGCGCAATTATTTCATACTGCGCACCAATTTGGCGCCGGTCTACTTTTTTCCTACTTATTGCATCGGCACTATGCTTCCTGCACGGTACTGGAGCCATGGCAACTTCCTGTTGATGACGCAGTTGCTGTCCGCACTGAGAACACCGGTGGAGCCATTCAATTGGAAACCACCAATCTGACGCATCTGCGAGAAGTGATTTGCCAGCACCCAAGCATCGGCACCCATGGCATACAGGCGAACCAGAGAGTAGTCATTTTTGAACTGAGCAGCGGCTTGTTGCATCAAGGCAGGGTTACTACCCGCCAGCAATGGAATATCACTGAACTGCAGTCCGTCCATTTCTAAACGGAAATCAGGGCCAGAACCCGCTTGGTAGCTACGTGAGCTTGCATACAAGCCTAATCCGCTATGCGAACCGTTAGCCAGATCAATCATCGGCTTAATCAGCGTCAGTTCCGCAGGCGTAGCGATGATGTACACCGCATCGACTTTGCCGCTTGAGGTGGAAACTGCACCCGCATCAGCCGGAGGCGCTGGAATGGTTAAACCGGCAATGGTAACGGATTGGGGCTGGGAGGCTGAAGCAACCATGACAGGTTGCCCGGTCATGCGAATACCTGTACCGCCGTTAATCGACTGACGCAGCTCACCCGTTGAGCCAAAGCCCTGTTGTAAAACGGTTGAACCGCCCAGCTGTTGCCATTCTTGAGCAAAGGCTTTAGCCACGCGATCGCCTAATGCTCCACGCGGGGTCAAAATGAGCGGGTTGCGTTTGCCTTGATCCCAAATATGTTTAGCCGCATCGCGTGCTTCATTTTCAGGAGACAGCGCGAAGTAGCAGATATTGGGATTGTTTTGCACCTGTTCTGGCTGATTCAGCGCCAGTACGTTTAACGGTGTGCTGCCAGCGGATAACTGATCCACATTTTCTTTCAGCAGTGGGCCAACAACCAGCGTTGCACCATCCTGCTTGGCCTGTGCTAGCAGGGCAGGTAATGGCTGGGAGCTGGTGTCATACACTTTAATCTGCGCATTGCTGGCAGATGGCGGCACGATAGGTGCAACAGGCATGCCGTCGGCGTCGGTTTGCGCTGCTGCAGGCGTAGCTTCCGCTACGGGCGCAGCCCCACTGGTGCTGACTGCGCCGTTAGCGTTAGGGTCGGTGCTGGTTGGCTGGGCCGCGTTGGCATCGTCTGGGGCAGCCGCTGGCTGTGGCTGGCTTAGCGCGCTTTGGGTGATAGCACCGTTTTTCGCGGCGTTAAAACCTGCTTGGATCGCGTTAGCGAAAACCTGAGCCTGACCGTTTAGCGGTAACAGTAGGGCAACGCTTGAGGTTGAGGCCTGTTTAAAATTCAGCACGTTATCCAGCGCGGTTGGCAATACTTTGGAGGCCGGATTGTTTGGATAGCGAGTTTGCCAATCTTTGATCGCGGCTTTCAGCAGGCTTGGATCTTGCTTGTTGTCTTGATACAGACGCAGCAGATCCAGCCAGCCTTGCAGAATATTTTCGTCGGCGTTAATGACCAAACTATTCAGGTCGGCCTGCGTTAACTGAGTTAGTGCAGCCCAGGTGCCATTGATATTTTGCAGACGCTGTTTGTCATTGAGCAACGGCTCTTGAGCAATATAGGCGCGGATAACCGGCAATGAGGCTTTGCCTTGGCTGGCGTCGATAACCGCTTGGTAGTAGCGGGTCTTCTGGCTGTTAGAAAGCGAGTCGACGTCTAACTTGGCTAAAATCGCCGAGGTGTTAGGCATATTTTTTTGTGCGATGCTGAGCTCAGCGCTAACTAGCTGCTGTTCCTGACGTTGGACATCAGTTAGCTCTTGCGGTAGTTTGCCCAGCAATTCCGCCGCTTGTGGGAGCTTTCCTTCGCGGATCAGGGAACGAATGGCGAGTAATTGCCAGTCAGCCTTGTTATCATCGCTGCTCTGCTGCATTTGTTGCAGATAGTATTCGGATGAAGCCGTGGCTTCAGCCTGAATATTTGCCGCAGGCGTCTGTGGAGCTTGTCCCGAGCACGCAGCCATTAACATAGCGGCGAGAACTACGGGGATAATGCGTCCGGACTTGGTGCGGACAATGAGTGAGGAAAGCATACTGTATCCAGTGCAGTTTTTTCAAAGATGCTCAATATTAAATCGGTAAACCGGATGAAACAATGAATCAAGACGATCAAGCTGTAATTTCTGCTGCAACGCTGTATGTCGTTCCTACGCCAATCGGGAATCGCGGTGATATTACCCAGCGAGCGTTGGATACTTTGCAAGCGGTCGATTTGATAGCAGCAGAAGATACGCGACACACTGGCCTACTGCTACAGCATTTTGCTATTAATGCTCGACTATTCGCTTTGCACGACCATAACGAACAACAAAAAGCAGACCAGCTTATTGCAAAACTTCAAGAAGGTCAGAGTATTGCGTTGGTTTCTGATGCGGGTACGCCGCTGATTAACGATCCGGGCTATCATCTGGTTCGTCGCTGTCGTGAAGTGGGTATTCGCGTGGTTCCGCTTCCGGGTGCCTGTGCTGCCATCACTGCTTTATGTGCGTCTGGCATTGCGTCCGATCGCTTCTGCTATGAAGGCTTTCTGCCTGCGAAAACAAAATCGCGTAAAGACACGCTTCAGGCTTTGTTAGAAGAGCCACGCACGCTGATTTTTTATGAATCAACGCATCGCTTGATTGATAGCCTGAAAGATATGGTTGAAGTCATGGGGCGCGACCGCTACGTGGTGTTAGCGCGTGAGCTGACCAAGACGTGGGAAAACATCCACGGAGCCCCGGTGGGTGAGCTACTCGATTGGGTATTGGAAGATGATATGCGTCGCCGTGGTGAAATGGTGCTGATTGTCGAAGGCCATAAAGCCGATGAGGATGCGCTACCGGCCGATGCACTGCGAACGTTAGCACTGCTGCAAAAAGAGCTGCCGTTGAAAAAAGCCGCTGCTTTAGCCGCAGAAATTCACGGCGTGAAGAAGAATGCGCTGTATAAATACGCGCTTGAGAATGCAGAGGGTGACAAATAGGGCGTAATGCCCTATTATCCGCCGCGGAGTTGACTAGACAGTCGCCGCTTCATTGCCGTCCCCTTCGGGGAGACAGATGGAGGGGAGGAAAGTCCGGGCTCCATAGGGCAGGGTGCCAGGTAACGCCTGGGAGGCGCAAGCCTACGACAAGTGCAACAGAGAGCAAACCGCCGATGGCCCACGCAAGTGGGATCAGGTAAGGGTGAAAGGGTGCGGTAAGAGCGCACCGCGCGGCTGGCAACAGTCCGTGGCATGGTAAACTCCACCCGGAGCAAGGCCAAATAGGGGTTCACATGGTACGGCCCGTACTGAACCCGGGTAGGCTGCTTGAGCCAGTGAGCGATTGCTGGCCTAGACGAATGACTGTCCACGACAGAACCCGGCTTACCGGTCAACTCCCTCATTCGTTAAAAAGCCCCGCGAAGCGTATGCTTGGCGGGGCTTTTTGCATTCAGAGACTGAATTACGGTTTCTTCGGGGCTTTTTCCAATGTGTCAGGACTGTTGGTGGTAGAATCATCATCGTTTTGATCGTCAGGATCTTCTTCCACCGGCGTATTGGCCGTCAGTAAATAGGTTGATTGTTGCCAACGTGAACGACGCGTTTGCAGCAGTGAGCGCGCCAAGATAATGCCAATCGCCAGCGACAGTAACATCATCAGACGCAGTAGGTTCGTGGTGTTATCCACCTGCTGAGATTCCGTGGCTAACACATGCGTATCCAGCGTTAAGCGTAGAAAGCCAATTGGGCCATCCTTAGCTTTAATCATTTGCACGATTTGATGATTGAAATAGCTACCAGCGCGTTTTCCATCCAGCGCCAACCTGTCACGAACGGCCACCTTTTCGCCGGAGCGAGCGATCATGGTGCCATCAACGTCATACACACTGGCGTCTAAAATGCGACTATGCTCTGTCAGTCGATTCAGTATCTGAGTAATTTTCTCGCTGTCAGGATCGTCATTGCCGGTATTCATCAATGGGATGAGGCGATCGGAAACCTGTTCGGCCAGCGTTTGTGCCAGTTCTTCAACCTGCTCAGAACGCGCCATTTGGTGGCTCAAACTGAAATAGGATGCTCCCTGCATCAAAAGCACCAATAAGGCCAAACAAATCAGCACAATAGCGGTGCGGTGCAGCCTGAATTTAATTTTAGCCTTAACCATAGCTTGCCCTATAAGACGTTTATCACTTTATGTTGCCAGAAGCCTTACCGATAGGATAGCTTGATGCTCGGTTTTGTGGTGGCAAATGAAGTCTTCCAAGGAGTAGTTGTTATGCCAAACAGTCTGACTTATTGCGATTTGCCAGCAGAAATTTATCGCTGGCCGGGTTTACCCCTTTCTCTCAGCGGCGACGAAGTCATGCCGTTAGATTATCGCGCAGGTCATACCGGATGGCTTCTTTATGGACGCAATCTGGATAAGACCGCGTTATGTGCCTTCCAGCGCCGCCTTGGTGCTGCCATGGTGGTGGTGACCGCATGGTGTATTGAAGATTATCAGGTGATCCGTTTAGCGGGAAACCTGCCAACGCGTGCGAAAAAGCTGGCCGATGAGCAGGGGCTGGATATTGCTACGCTGGGTAAAATTCCGCATCTTCGCACACCCGGTTTGTTGGTTATGGACATGGACTCCACCGCGATCCAAATTGAATGTATTGATGAAATTGCTAAGCTGGCCGGTGTGGGTGAAGAGGTTTCTGAGGTTACCGAGCGCGCGATGCGCGGCGAGTTAGACTTTAAAGCCAGCCTGCGTGAGCGTGTCGGTAAGCTGAAAGATACCGATGTTTCGGTACTAGAAACGGTGCGCTCTTCGCTGCCGCTGATGCCCGGTTTGACGAGTTTAGTGCGTAAACTTCAATCGTTAGATTGGCATGTGGCCATTGCCTCCGGTGGTTTTACCTATTTTGCCGATCACCTGCGCGATCGTTTTGACTTGGTGGATGCGGTCTCCAATCATCTGGAAGTTAAGGATGGTAAACTGACGGGTAAAGTGATCGGCCCGATTGTAGACGCTCAGTACAAGGCTGAAACTCTGATAAAACTCGCCGAGAAATTGGAGATCCCGCTATCGCAAACCGTTGCGATTGGCGATGGTGCCAACGATTTAAAAATGATTCAGGCGGCGGGATTAGGCGTGGCGTTTCATGCGAAGCCGAAAGTTTATGCTCAGGCCTCGGTGGCTATTCGTCATGCTGATTTGATGGGCGTGCTGTGCGTGCTGAGTGCAAGTTTGAAGCACGAAGAGCGGTAATTTTCCTCTCTTCCAGTCTCCCCCTTGTTAGGGGGAGACGCATGCGGTGCGTTTTCTCCTTTCTCTTTTATGCAAAGGAGAGCGTTATTACCGTAAAGTCTGTATAAAAAAACAGTAATATTCTCCCATCTCCTGTTAGAATTCCCCCTATCAATTTGTGACTAAAACCGTTCTAGGAGTCTCCGTGGCGAAAGCAATTAAACGAGCCTTTGTCTGCAACGAATGTGGTGCTGATTACCCGCGTTGGCAGGGGCAGTGCAGCGCCTGTCAGGCGTGGAATAGCATTACTGAAGTACGCTTGGCGGCTTCGCCTGCGGTGGCGCGCGCAGAACGGTTGTCTGGTTATGCGGGCGATGCCGGCGTTAGCAAAGTTCAAAAGCTCTCGGATATCAGCCTTGAGGCGTTGCCACGCTTTTCAACCGGATTTGCTGAGTTTGACCGGGTATTAGGCGGCGGCGTGGTGCCGGGCAGTGCGATTCTGATCGGTGGTAACCCCGGCGCGGGGAAAAGTACGTTGCTGCTGCAAACCCTGTGCAAATTGTCTCAGCAAATGAAAACGCTGTATGTCACCGGGGAAGAGTCGTTGCAGCAGGTTGCGATGCGAGCGCACCGTTTGGGGCTGCCCACCGATGGCTTGAATATGCTGTCAGAAACCAGCATTGAACAAATTTGCCTGATCGCGGAACAAGAGCAGCCGAAGCTGATGGTTATCGACTCCATTCAGGTGATGCACATGGCAGACATTCAATCGTCACCGGGCAGCGTGGCGCAGGTACGTGAAACGGCAGCGTATTTAACCCGTTTTGCGAAAACGCGCGGTGTGGCTATTGTGATGGTGGGCCATGTAACCAAAGATGGCTCGCTGGCGGGGCCGAAAGTGCTGGAGCACTGCATCGACTGTTCCGTACTATTGGATGGGGATGCTGACTCGCGTTTTCGTACTCTGCGCAGTCATAAAAACCGTTTTGGCGCCGTGAATGAGCTGGGCGTGTTTGCCATGACAGAGCAGGGGCTGCGTGAAGTGAGCAACCCTTCAGCAATCTTCCTGAGCCGTGGCGAAGAGATTACCTCCGGCAGCTCTGTAATGGTGGTATGGGAAGGTACGCGCCCGCTGTTGGTTGAGATTCAGGCGCTGGTGGATACCTCGATGATGTCAAATCCTCGCCGTGTTGCGGTGGGGCTAGAGCAAAACCGTTTAGCGATTTTACTGGCGGTGTTGCATCGTCATGGTGGCTTGCAGATGGCGGATCAGGACGTTTTCGTCAACGTAGTGGGTGGGGTGAAAGTGACGGAAACCGGCGCAGACCTAGCGCTGTTGATGTCTTTAGTCTCTAGCCTGCGCGATCGTCCGTTGCCGCAAGATTTAGTGGTATTTGGTGAAGTGGGGCTGGCGGGAGAAGTGCGTCCGGTGACCAGCGGCCAGGAGCGTATTTCTGAAGCGGCAAAACATGGCTTTAAACGCGCCATCGTTCCACATGCCAATATGCCGAAAAAACCGTTGCCGAATATGCAGGTCTTTGGGGTGAAAAAGCTGTCCGATGCTTTGGATGTCTTGCAAGATTTATGATGATTACAGCGGCACTTGTGCTACTTTTGTTTAGTTAACTAAACCCGTCATGTTGAATTGTTTTGGGTATAAACAGGGGAAGCGCGAATGTCGCAGTTTGATTATCTAAAAACCGCCATTAAGCAAAAAGGCTGCACGTTACAGCAGGTGGCGGACGCTAGCGGAATGACCAAAGGCTACTTAAGCCAGCTGCTAAACGAGAAAATCAAAAGCCCGAGCGCGCAAAAGCTTGAGGCGATTCACCGCTTCCTCGATATCGAATTTCCGCGCAAGGTTAAAAGCGTCGGCGTGGTGTTTGGTAAGTTTTATCCCCTGCACACGGGCCATATCTATCTTATACAACGCGCATGTAGCCAAGTTGATGAGCTGCATGTGATTTTGTGCCATGACGAACCCCGCGATCGTGAGCTGTTTGAAAATAGCGCGATGTCACAGCAGCCTACGGTAAGCGATCGACTTCGTTGGCTGTTGCAGACCTTCAAGTATCAAAAAAATATTCGCATTCACTCCTTTGATGAACAGGGGATCGAGCCTTATCCCCATGGCTGGAAAGTGTGGAGCGATGGCATGAAGGCGTTTATGGCGGAAAACGGGATTACTCCGAGCGTGATTTACTCGGGTGATAGTCAAGATGCGCCGGTGTATCACGAGTTCTTTGGCATGGAAACCTTGCTGATTGATCCTGAACGTTCGTTTATGAATATCAGCGGTGGGCAAATCCGTCACGATCCCTTTCGCTATTGGGACTATATTCCTACCGAAGTGAAACCTTTCTTTGTCCGTACCGTGGCGATCCTCGGCGGTGAATCCAGCGGCAAATCGACGCTGGTGAATAAGCTGGCAAATATCTTTAATACCACCAGTGCTTGGGAATATGGCCGCGATTATGTCTTCTCACATCTTGGCGGCGATGAGATGGCGCTCCAATATTCTGACTATGACAAAATTGCCTTGGGCCACGCGCAATATATTGATTTTGCGGTAAAGTATGCGAATAAAGTGGCTTTTATCGATACTGATTTTGTTACCACTCAGGCGTTTTGCAAAAAATATGAAGGGCGTGAACACCCGTTTGTGCAGGCTCTGATCGATGAGTATCGCTTTGATCTGATTATTCTGTTGGAAAACAATACGCCGTGGGTGGCCGATGGCTTACGCAGTTTAGGAAGTTCGACAGAGCGCCGCGAATTTCAGGACTTGCTTGAGCAGATGCTGCGGAAAAATAATATGGAGTTTGTGCGTGTTGAATCCTCAGACTACGACGAGCGTTTTTTACGCTGCGTTGAGCTGGTGAAACAGATGTTGGGGGAGAGCGGTGAGCGCTCTTAGTCCGTTTAGGGGATAATGTCTGAGAGCCACATGACTTTATTATGTGACTTATTGTTATTAAGTATGTGTTTCTCCGACAAGAAGTATTCTTTATTTGAATAACTTCGTTTTTTATATTTAAATTTATAATGCTTAAGCGGCTTTATTCTGTGTTATCTATGGTTTGAATCTGTTTTGCGTTTTTTTTCTCATTGATTAATATGATTTTTTTAATGCGCCTAATAACCTTATTTGTATTATGTGTATTAACGACTTTATATAGACAAAAACATCTACGTTATTTCTCCTCTATTCCCTCGGCTTCTGCCCACTAACTAATTCAGCGGTGTGCTGTCATACATCATATTGAAACGGTCCATTTTAATTAATTGAGTTTCTGTGTTTGAGCGTGTGCAGTGATTAAGCGCAGCACAATACATTCAGAATGTTGATTTCTGGAGAGTCAGAATGAGTATGTCATTTAAACCGTCAGTGATTGCGCTGCTTTGTGGAGTGGGTGCGGTTGCCGTCGCGGGTACAGTATTAGTGAAAAATGGGTATATTTCGTGGCAACAGCCTCAGGTAGCACAGACTCAGTCTGAAGTGCCTACGCCAGCTGCCGCTACCAAAACCTTTACCCAGCCGCAGCTCGATCAACTGGTCGCGCCAATCGCGCTTTATCCTGACCCCGTGCTGGCTCAAATTCTGATGGCTTCTACTTATCCCTCTAACGTTGTTCAGGCGGTTCAATGGTCGCGCGACAATCCAAAGGTGCAAGGGGATTCAGCGGTTAAGCTGGTGGCGAATCAGCCTTGGGATCCTAGTGTGAAATCGTTAGTCGCATTGCCGCAGCTTTTAGCATTGATGGGACAAAATCCTGAGTGGGTGCAAAACTTAGGTGATGCCTTTTTAGCTCAGCCTGATGACGTGATGGATACCGTGCAGAAATTGCGACAGGCGGCACAGAAGAATGGATCGCTGACCTCAAATGCTCAGCAGAAGGTGATTATTCAACCGGTTAACACTGCCGCACACGGTGTCTCTAGCAAACCAACGACCGTGGTGGCCTCCCAGCCACAAACTATCATTATTGAGCCTGCTAACCCGCAGGTTGTATACGTACCCAGCTACAACCCGAATGTGGTGTACGGCACTTGGGCTACGCCTGCCTATCCGCCAGTATATCTACCGCCACCTCCGGGAGAGCAATTTACCAATGGTTTGGTTTCCGGTATCGGTTTTGGTGTCGGAGTGGCAACCACCTATGCTCTGTTTAGTAGCCTTGATTGGCATGATGACGATCACCACCATGATGATGACCACCATCACGACGACGACGATCATCACCATGACGACGGGCATCATGATGACGGCCACGGCGGGAATTACCATCAGGGTAATAACTACGTGAATAACAGTCATGTGAATATCAACGTTAATAACTATAACCATATTACCGGTGGGAACATCGGTGGGGCGACACAATGGCAGCATAATCCAGCTTATCGTGCCGGCGTGCCGTATCACGATCCGGCTACGTCGCAGCGATTCGTGTCCGGTGCAACTCAGGCCAATATAGGCAGTAATTCGGCCAATAAAATTGATCTTAGTTCGCTGCATACGCAAGGTGGGACATCGCCGGTTTTATCAGGACAGACCCATTTATCGGCTAGCCCAAACCTGATGTCCAGTGACCAGCGAGCTAACTTACATGGGGTTGATAGCGGGGCTACTCATATGACTAGTGCAGGCTTGCAGCGCCAAAATGCGGAATCTGTGCTGCATAATCGTACTGAATCATCAACGCCAGTACGCGCTCCTATAAATCAGCATGCTGCCGTAACCAGAAATGTCGCGGAACAGCGTGTTGAACATGTGAGTCAGCCTAATACTCAGCATGTTAACGCCCAGCAAAACCATATGTTGCAGAATGATTTTCAGCAGCAAGCTCGGCAGCAACCAGCTCGGCAAGAAATAGTGCCGCGGTTTAATCAGCAGCACGAGAATCTTTTCAGCGGTAACGCAGGTGGGGCGCCGAATTGGCATCCGCAGCAAGAACGTGGAAATCAAGGTCGCCCCATGATGCGCAGCCTGCCGGAACATAGCGTACCGGCGCATCCGATATTACCAGAACATAATAATTTGCAGGTGCATCAGCGCTAAAGAGTACGTCAAGCCTCTCCGTGGGGAGAGGCTTGATACTGTGAATTAAAACTCAATCACCATCTTGCCACGCATTCGGCCTTCGGCAACTTTGCTATGCGCCTTTTCCAAGTTTTCAATAGTGAAGCCGTGCAGCGTATCGCTGAGCGTGCCCTGCAATTTGCTCTCATCGACTAACTTAGCCACCTGCTGAAGAATTTTGCCTTGTTCAGCAATATCTGGCGTATTGAACATGCTGCGGGTGTACATGAATTCCCAATGCAGAGCCGCGCTTTTCATTTTTAAAGCAGATTGATCCAGCGGCTGGCTGTTTTCTACGATGGTACAGATTTGTCCTTGTGGGGCGATTAAGTCGCAGATCGCGGCCCAGTGTCCGTCGGTATCATTCAAACAGAAGATGTAATCGACCTGTTTGATATCGTGCTTGGCAAGCTCACCTTTTAGGTCATGCCAGTCAACGGTGAGATCGGCACCGCGATCGAGACACCATTGCGCAGACGAAGCATTTGAGGCCGTCGCAATCACTTTTACTTTTGCGTTTAATGCGGCAAGTGAAATCGCCAATGAGCCGACGCCGCCTGCGCCTCCGATGATCAGCAACGTTTTGTCGGCATCAGCATCTTGAACTTTTAAGCGTTCGAATAAGCCTTCCCAAGCCGTTAGCGTGGTTAATGGCATGGCTGCGGCCTGCGCCCAGTCCATGCTTTGAGGCTTATGTGAAACGATCCGTGAGTCGATCAGTTGCTGAGTGCTGTTACTGCCTGAGCGAGTTATGTCACCCGCGTACCAAACTTCATCTCCTACCTTGAATCCAGTGGCCTTGCTTCCAACAGCTAGCACCACGCCGCTGGCATCCCAGCCTAATACACGCGGCTGCTCCAACCCGTTTTTAATCAGGCTCTCACGTACTTTGGTATCAACCGGATTTATCGAGACGGCTTTAACATCGACCAGCAAATCATAATCAGCTGGAGCGGAGATTTGTGGGTGAATAACGGTGAATTCTTTCGGGTTAGAAGGATCGACGGCGATAGCGGTAATAGTCATGGTCAAGCTCCAAAAGTAGAAACTGCGTTGAATAAAGTTAGTGTAGTCGAGCTGTTTTCCGATGATAAGATGGACAATTATTAATGCAGTGTTCTTTTGTGACGAACAATGAGGCGAGATGTTTAATCAACTGCAGGACATGGCGCTGTTTGCGCTGGTGGTGGAGTGTGGAAGTTTTACGGCTGCCGCCCGGCGAGCTGGGTTACCTAAATCCAGCGTTAGTCAGCGAGTCAGTAATTTGGAGCGACAGCTTGGACTGCGGCTGCTAAACCGCACGACACGGCAACTCAATCTTACCTATGCAGGGGAGCGCTATTTGGTGCATTGCCGCGAAATGATCCAAGCCGCCGAGCGCGCCGATCTTAGCTTACAGCGCCTGAAAGAGAACCCTAGCGGACGCCTGCGGATCACTGCACCAGCGGGCATTGCGGTGACGCTATTGGCGCATGTGTGTAGTGATTTCCGCGCAAGTTATCCAGACGTAAGCTTGGAAGTTTACGTTTCGGACGTGATGAACGATCTGGTGCAAGATGGATTTGATGTCGCACTACGTACCGGGAAACCGCAGGATTCTTCGCTAGTGGGACGCCGCCTGGGATATTCTCCGCGCTATCTTTTGGCATCGCCGGTTTATCTTTCACGCTTCACGCCGCTTGAACATCCTAAACAGCTGGAACAGCACCAGTGTATCGCGCACCGTGCATGGCATGAATGGGTGTTACAGCGCAAAGGGGAGTTCTATCGTTGGGAACTGCCGATGGGCCATGCTGCCGATAATTTGCTGTATGTGCGGGAATGCCTATTGGCTGGGGCTGGGATCTCGCTACTGCCCGCATTTTTGTCGCAGGATTTGGTCGATCAAGAGCGTTTGGTGCGTGTATTGCCCGGTTGGGAAGCTGAGGGAAATGAGCTATATCTGGTTTATCCAAGTCGTAAGCTGAACTCGCCTGCGCTCGACCGCTTCATTGAGGTTGCATTAAGTCACCGCGCTTTTGCTCAATACAATCAGGCGCTACGCGATTAGTTGGCAGGCGATGAGAGATAAAAAAGGCTCCCTTTGACAGTAATATCGTTTACTAAAGCTCGATTTTAGGGGGAGCACACCGATGGGGTCGTAGCGGCGTAAGCCGCCGGAGCGCCCCGCGGTGTGGTAGACCCGTGTATCTCGATCTCTTGAACGACATTACTCCTTGATAGGAGCCTTAATCACAGAGACTAAAACTATTTAGTCATCTTTTTGTATTTAATACGGTGCGGTTCTAATGCTTCAGCGCCCAAGGTGCGTTTTTTGTATTCTTCATATTCGGTGAAGTTACCTTCGAAGAATTCAACTTTACCTTCATCCTGATAATCCAGAATGTGGGTGGCGATACGGTCAAGGAACCAACGGTCATGGGAAATAACCATCGCGCAGCCTGGGAATTCCAATAAGGCGTTTTCTAAGGCGCGCAGAGTTTCGATGTCGAGGTCGTTGGTCGGTTCATCGAGCAGCAACATGTTGCCGCCAACCTGCAGCAGTTTCGCTAAGTGCAGACGACCACGTTCACCACCGGACAGTTCGCCTACGCGTTTGCCCTGATCGACGCCTTTAAAGTTAAAGCGACCGACATAGGCACGGCTTGGCATCTCAAAGTTACCGATGCGCATGATGTCTTGGCCGTTAGAGACTTCTTCCCAAACGGTTTTTTTGTCATCCATGCTGTCACGGAACTGATCTACCGACGCTAGCACGACGGTTTCGCCGAGATCGATATTGCCGGAGTCAGGCTGTTCTTTGCCGGAAATCATACGGAACAGGGTAGATTTACCCGCACCGTTCGGACCGATGATACCCACGATGGCACCTTTCGGCAGCGCAAAGGAGAGGTCTTCAATCAGCAGGCGGTCGCCGTAAGATTTTGACAGGTTCTGAACTTCCAGCACTTTGTCACCCAGACGAGGTCCTGGTGGAATGAACAGTTCGCTGGTTTCGTTACGCTTTTGATACTCAACGTTGTTAAGTTCTTCAAAGCGAGCCAAACGCGCTTTACCTTTGGACTGACGGCCTTTCGCGCCCTGACGCACCCATTCCAGCTCTTTCTCGATGGATTTACGACGCGCAGCTTCAGCCGAGGCTTCCTGCGCCAAACGCTGATCTTTCTGCTCCAGCCAAGAAGAGTAGTTGCCTTCCCATGGAATACCTTCACCACGGTCAAGCTCGAGGATCCAGCCCGCAACGTTATCTAAGAAGTAACGGTCATGGGTAATCGCAACCACGGTGCCTTCATAGTCGTGCAGGAAGCGTTCCAGCCATGCCACGGATTCGGCGTCCAAGTGGTTGGTTGGTTCGTCGAGCAGCAACATGTCTGGTTTTTCCAGCAGCAAACGGCAAATTGCCACGCGGCGACGTTCACCACCTGAAAGATTAGCAATCTGTGCATCCCAAGCAGGTAAACGCAGCGCATCGGCGGCACGTTCTAGCTGATTATCCAAGTTATGGCCGTCGTGCGACTGAATAATCGCCTCCAACTCGCCCTGTTCTTTGGCTAACTTATCAAAGTCAGCGTCTGGATCGGCGTACAGCGCATACACTTCGTCCAAACGAGTCAGTGCGCGTTTCACTTCGCCAACGGCTTCTTCAACCGCTTCACGCACTGTTTGGTCTGGATTAAGTTTTGGTTCCTGTGGCAGATAACCTATTTTGATCCCCGGCTGTGGACGGGCTTCACCTTCGATTTCGGTATCAATACCGGCCATGATGCGCAGCAGCGTTGATTTACCGGCGCCGTTTAGGCCCAGAACACCAATTTTGGCTCCGGGGAAGAAACTAAGGGAAATGTCCTTCAAAATGTGACGCTTCGGCGGAACAATCTTGCCGACGCGGTGCATAGTATAGACGTATTGAGCCACGGCTATATACTCCTTGATTTATAAGGGTTTTACCTCAGTCTCACGGATTCATGGGACAGAGGCGGGGCATAAGCATTTAAATGACGTTCTGTCATTGGCGCGACAGGGCATTTTATGAAGGCGGAGTTTAGCCCGTTTTCGATTTTTATCCCAGCCATCGTCGCATGACAGGGGCGTTTAACGCGTAAATTTTGTAGGTTGAACTATGCAAATATAGGGCATTGGGTGCTTATTTCACCGTTCGGATAAATATTGAGTTAAGAATTTTCTTTCCTGTAGACCGCGTCCGCGTTGGTTTCTCCCCAAAATTACTACGGTTTATTCAAGAAGATTCAAAAATAGGTGTTGCTTATAAACCTAAGGCATGAGTAAATAGCGTCATCGGTTTGGAACACAGACCTTATGTGAAAGCAGTTTTAGTAAAGCAGTCCTCAGTTCAAGCGTTATCCTTAGATACCTCTTCTTCCGTGAGTCTCCTCCTAAGTGCACCCCATAAGCTAGCTCTGACGACGAACCTCGTTCGCTGCAATAATGTGGCTTAAAAAATTGAAAGGAAGTATCTAATGTCTAACAAAATGACTGGTTTAGTAAAATGGTTCAACGCTGATAAAGGTTTCGGCTTCATCTCTCCAGCTGATGGCAGCAAAGATGTATTCGTACATTTCTCTGCAATCCAGAGCGATAGCTACAAATCTCTGGACGAAGGTCAGACCGTTGAGTTCACTATCGAGAATGGCGCTAAAGGCCCAGCAGCAGCTAACGTAGTAGCGCTGTAATCTCTATAGTTTAGTATTGTTTACGATAGCGATGACGGCATAGACCTGAGCAGTTAAAGAATACTGAAAAGAAAAACCCGCCTTGAGCGGGTTTTTTTATGCCCAAAATTCACTATCCCTTTGTTTTCCATCCTCGGTTGTTTATGTTAGTGGCTAGGCAACCTAAACGTAAAAGTTGTGAAGAAAGGCAGGGGCTAACGGAATGCTCTGCTAAAATCGCTGTCTATGAGTGGTATCGGTTTAAAGCGAGGAAAGATGAGATGGTCATGGCGGACAATTGGCGTGCTTGGGGTATAGGTTTATGTTTAGTCGCTGTGTCCGGGAGCAGTTTTGCTGACTCTTTGGATGCTCAGCGTCAGCGTTATTTACAGGTAAAGCAGGCATGGGATAGCAATCAGATGATGACGGTCAATCAGCTGATGCCAACGCTGCGCGATTATCCGCTTTATCCTTATCTAGAATACCGCCAGCTGACTCAGGATCTCGGTCAGGCTACAACGATTGAGATTAAAGATTTTATTGCTCGCAATCCGACCTTGCCTCCCGCTAAATCATTGCCTTCTCGTTATGTGAATGAGCTTTCTCGTCGTCAGGATTGGACAGGATTGTTGGTGTTTAGCCCTCAGCCTCCCAAACCTATTGCGGCTCGCTGTAATTATTACTACGCCCAGTACGCAACGGGCCATCAGCAAATTGCATGGGATGGCGCTCGTGATATCTGGCTAAGCGGCCAATCACTGCCCACCAACTGTGACAAGCTGTTTGAGGCGTGGAAAGCATCTGGCGATCAGACGCCGCTGACCGTGCTTGAGCGCATGCGGTTGGCTCTGAAAAAAGGCAATAACGGGCTGGTGAGCTTCCTAGCCAAGCAGCTTCCGCCTGATTATCAAACCATGGGTGACGCACTTGCCAGCCTTCAGGCCGATCCTCGCAATGTCGAGGCATTTGCGCGTAGCGTGGGGCCAACCGATTTTACCCGCGACGCAACTGAAATCGCATTCTCCAGCTTGGCGCGTCAGAACGCTGATGAAGCACGTGCGATGCTACCAACGTTGGTGCGACTGCAAAAAATTGGCGATAAACAGCGTCAGGCCATGGAAGATAGTATTGCGTGGCGCTTGATGGGCAGTGACGCCACCACCGATGATATTCGGTGGCGAGATAATGTGATTAAAAATAGTAATAGCGCTTCACTGATTGAACGCCGTGTGCGGTTAGCTTTAGGAAACGGTAATAAGCAGGAAATCCGCACATGGTTGGCTTTATTGCCGCAAGAAGTGCGTAATAAAGACGAATGGCGCTACTGGAATGCGAGCGTCATGATTGAGGACGGCAAACGCAGCGAAGGTGAAAGCATTCTTCGTTCGTTGACTCAGCAGCGCGGATTCTATCCGATGGTGGCGGCTCAAAAACTGGGTATTACATATCCATTGCAGGTGGAGGTTGCGGATAAGCCATCTTCCAAGCTTACCAACGATCCTGCGATCGATCGTATCCGTGAACTGATGTATTGGAATATGGATAACACTGCGCGGAGCGAATGGGTTTCTCTCATTAGCAGTAAATCTAAACCGGATCAGGCGGCCTTAGCGCGTTATGCATTTGAGCAAAATTGGGCCGATCTCAGTGTTCAGGCGACGATCACCGCGAAGCTGTGGGATCATTTAGAAGAACGCTTCCCAATGGCGTGGCCGCAGCAGTTCCGTCAAGCAACAGAAGATAAAGGCATTTCTCAGTCCTATGCGATGGCCATCGCACGTCAAGAAAGTGCTTGGAATCCGAAAGCCCAATCTCCAGTAGGAGCTAGCGGACTAATGCAGGTGATGCCTAAAACGGCTGAACACACGGCGCAAATGTTTAATTTGAGCAACTACGTCAACAGCAGCCAACTGCTCGATCCTATTACCAACATTCAGATCGGCACCAGCTATCTGGAATATGTGTATCAGAGTTTGGGGCGTAACCGTATTTTATCGAGCGCAGCTTATAACGCGGGGCCATCTCGAGTCACTACGTGGCTCGGAAATACGGGTGGCCGCGTTGATGCAGTCGCCTTTATCGAGAGCATTCCGTTCTCTGAAACCCGTGGCTATGTGAAGAACGTTTTGGCTTATGATGCTTACTATCGTTACTTCATGAAGCGTCCAACCAAGATCCTGACCGATGCAGAATGGGAGCGCCGTTACTGATTTCTGTTCTGGATATCTTTGACTGCGCCAAGTTTATGGTATGCTGCCGTACTAGTTAATGAGTATTTTCTCACCAAGAGTATGGCAGCTAATCATGACAACGCGATCCCTGAATGATCCCGCGCTCAGCGCACAAGAGAATGATGACTGGCAACGCTTTGTTGAATTGCTACGGCAGGCGTTTGCCGAAGATTTGCAAGGCCCAATGCTACAGCTTTTTTTGACGCCGGATGAAAGAACAGCGCTGGCGACGCGGGTGCGAATTATCGAAGAGTTGATGAAAGGCGAGATCAGCCAGCGTGAGCTGAAAAGTCAGTTAGGCGCAGGCATTGCAACCATCACTCGCGGATCGAATAGTTTGAAAACGGCACCCGCAGACCTGAAACAATGGCTAGAACAGCAGTTACTGACAGATAAATAATACGGTGTTAAACGAATGACTATGCGATGGCTCGTTTGGGAGCCATCGTCAGACCGCTAGAGCATATAGCTAGGTGTATCGCTATTTTGTTTCTGCACGCTTCTGGAAGATTTCATTATGAAAAGGGACCAGAGCTAAAACTAACGCTTGGTGATAAACACTGGTGCGTGTCAGTACGCCGTTGGTAAAAACACCGATAGCGCCTTCGCGACGGCCGATATCATTTGTGCCTGTGATTGCCTTCATTTCGCTGCCTAAGGCTTTGCCTTCTGCGATACCTTGCAGGATAGATTCCGGCAGCATCAGGCTCGCTGAGCGAGATTCTCCACGCATATGATGGTTCTCAATCGTCATCCATGCGAAAGTCATATTCTCTTCAATACCTGCTTCGACACCGACCCAAAAATCAGCTTCAGGGCAAACTTGGCGTGCACACATCACTCTGTGGCGTGAGCCGGTTCGCGTTTCGTGATTTCCAATGGGTTGTTCGGGTACTCCGCTATTAACTTCAATGCCTTCAATGCGATACTGGTCATGACCAAAAACATCATCGAACGCCAGAGAAATAGCCTTAATTTTTGCGGGGTTGGTAGTTGCTGCGACAACATGGTACATATTATTTCCAGCTTCCTATTAGCGCATTTCTCGCAGTATACGGAAAAAGTACATGACACAGGTATATCTTATTCGCCACGGTGAAACCGAGTGGAACGCAGAACGCCGGATTCAGGGACAATCCAACAGTCCATTGACCGAGTTAGGAGAACTTCAAGCGCATCAGGTAGCGGCGCGTTTGAGCCAGATGGGGATCACGCATGTTATTGCCAGCGATCTGGGACGGACTCGCCAAACAGGGCAGGCCATCGCTGATGCCTGTGGATGTGAGCTTATCCTCGATCCGCGCCTGCGCGAACTGCATATGGGCGTATTAGAAGAGCGTTTGCTTGATTCCCTTTCCCCTGAGGAAGAGAAGTGGCGTAAGCAGATGGTTGATGGTACGCCAAATGCACGTATCCCAGACGGGGAAAGTATGGCAGAACTGGCCACACGCATGCGCGCTGCCCTGAATAGCTGCCTAGATTTACCTGAGGGAAGTCAGCCCGCGTTGGTGAGTCATGGGATTGCCTTGGGGGCGCTGTTAGGGACTATCTTAGGATTACCACCACACGCCGAGCGACGTTTGCGCCTGCGCAACTGTTCGTTATCGCGGGTAGACTATCAGCAAAGTCCTTGGCTGGCGCCGGGATGGGTCGTTGAAAGTGCAGGTGATATCCATCATCTGGATAGACCTGCACTTGATGAGATCCAGCGTTAACCTTCTTCGCGACGGGTCGGAATCAGATACTCGCAGCAGATATGTTTAGGTGGTCGCTGCGAGGAATCCGTTTGTGGATGGAATCGCTCGATATCGTAACCTTTACGACGCACCAAATTTAGCGTTGGCAATGTGGTTCCGTAAAGGTTCAAGATAAATTCTTGAAATCCTTCTGCCGGGCCGTTATAGCAAAACTGGGCATATTCACCGCCGAGAAGAGTTATAGACTGCACTTCTTTAGTGACATCAAGCGGTAAATGCTCAATCTCCAGCGCAGTGGTATACAACACTTCTTGCTCGTCGTCTTTATCCAAACTTGGGCGAGAGTGGTGTAAGCCATATAGAACCGGCGGGATGTTTTTCACATCGTGCAGGAAATCGTGCCAGAACTGGCTACGCAGTTCGGTACGGACTTTACTAATTTGCTCCAACGTACAGGTATAACATTGTGTGATGCCGACTAATGATATGCTTGGCAATGTTATAAACTCAGGTTGAATCAAATTGCTTAGACCGAGACGAATCGGTGGGCACATTCCGTAAGCATGCCAATCTTCCGCACGGCGATAAAGCGCAGGAGTTTGATTAAACTGCTTCTTAAAGGCGCGAGTGAAAGTCTGTTGCGAGTCAAAACGGTATTGCAGTGCGATATCTAAAATTGGGCGACTGGTCAATCGCAGTGCCACGGCGGCCTTAGATAAACGGCGTGCGCGTATATAGGCCCCAATGGCTTGACCAGTGACTTCTTTGAACATTCGTTGCAGGTGCCATTTAGAATATCCCGCTTTGGCTGCGACGTTATCGAGCGATAGTGGTTGGTCTAGGTGTCCTTCCAACCAGCTTAACAGGTCACGAATAATACTGGCCTGATCCATATAGCATCCTCAAAAGCAGTAATGATCGTATACAGCAACTAAACGGCATAATAGCAATTTTTTGCGCCTTAAACTTATATTAAGGTTTTTTCAGCGCAAAGAGTGCTATGCAGGTGTGAGCCGTGCTGTAAGATTTAGATCTTTTATATAGTATGTAATTGCGTTTGTTTTATTAATAACTGGCGTGATTATAATTATCCGAGGTACTTAGGTGAACAAATTTTTTGTAGGGTTATGTTTCACAATGACTGCGATGCTTTCTGCCGCTCACGCAGAACAGATCGGTTCAGTTGATACAGTGTTTAAAATTCTGGGGCCTGACCATAAAATTGTGGTTGAGGCATTTGACGATCCAGACATTAAAAATGTGACCTGCTACATCAGCCGAGCTAAAACGGGCGGCATTAAAGGTGGCTTGGGATTAGCAGAAGATACTGCTGATGCCGCGATCTCTTGCCAGCAAGTAGGGCCAATCGCAATAAGCGAAAAGATCAAGAATAAGAAATCTGATGGAGAAGTTGTTTTCCGTAAACGCACTTCATTGGTGTTTAAAAAACTACAGGTGGTCCGTTTTTACGATCCTGCTCGCAACGCTTTAGTCTATCTGACGTATTCCGACAAAGTTGTGGATGGTTCTCCGAAGAACGCCATCAGCGCAGTGCCTATCATGCCTTGGGCTACTGCCGAGACAAGCGTTCCAGCTGCCGCTGCGGCACAGTGATTTAACGTTGAATCATTTAGTAACAAAAAGGCCGACATTGCTGTCGGCCTTTTTCATTCTCTAACAAACGACCCTAGCGTTTGATTCGAGCCAGTAAGAAATCTTCGATTTCACCGGTTTTAATCATTTGTTTGTCGCCGCTGCGGCGATGCTTATATTCAATTTCATCGCTGTCGAGATTACGGTCACCGATAACGATGGTATGCGGTACACCAATTAGCTCCATATCGGCAAACATCACGCCTGGACGCTCTTTGCGGTCATCCATAATCACGTCGATACCTTTAGCGCGCAGGCTATCGTACAGAGATTCCGCCAGATCTTTCACGCGGAAAGATTTATGCATATTCATTGGCAGAATAGCGACTTGGAACGGTGCAATAGCGTCTGGCCAGATAATGCCACGGTCGTCATGATTCTGCTCGATAGCGGCGGCAACAACGCGTGTTACCCCAATTCCGTAGCAGCCCATTGTCATTAACTGGTTACGGCCATCTTCACCTTGGACAGTGGCTTTCAAGGCTTCGGTATATTTAGTGCCGAGCTGGAAGATATGGCCAACTTCGATACCGCGTTTGATCAGCAAGGTGCCTTTGCCATCTGGGCTTGGATCGCCTGCAACCACGTTACGGATATCCGCAACCTGTGGCAACGGCAGATCGCGCTCCCAGTTGATGCCAAAGTAATGTTTACCGTCAATGTTTGCGCCTGCGCCGAAATCACTCATCATGGCAACGGTGCGATCAACCACTACTGGCACAGTCATATTGATTGGGCCTAAAGAACCTGGGCCCGCGTTAACAACCGCACGAATTTCAGCTTCGGTTGCAAACGTCAGTGGGCTGGCAACCATTTCCAGTTTTTCAGCTTTTACTTCGTTCAGTTCGTGATCGCCACGAACCAGAAGAGCAACTAACGCATGACCGCTCTCTTTGGTGGCATGAACCAGCAGAGTTTTAACGGTTTTTTCAACCGGCAGATTAAACTGCTCGGTTAATTCAGCGATGGTTTTGGCGTTTGGTGTATCAATGATACGCAGCTCTTCCGTTGGCGCAGCGCGTTCACCTTTAGGTGCCACGGCTTCAGCCAATTCGATGTTTGCCGCATAGTCAGATTCATTGGAGAAGATGACATCATCTTCACCGCTTTGTGCCAACACTTGGAATTCGTGGGAAGCGCTACCGCCAATAGAGCCGGTATCCGCTTGAACTGGACGGAAATCCAAATCCATACGGCTAAAGATTTTGTTATACGCAGCAAACATCTTGTCGTAGGTTTCTTGCAATGATTCCTGAGAGGTATGGAAAGAATAAGCATCTTTCATCAGGAATTCACGCGAACGCATGACGCCAAAACGTGGGCGAACTTCATCACGGAATTTGGTTTGAATCTGGAAGAAGTTCAGTGGCAGCTGCTTATAAGAGCTGATCTCATTGCGCACCATATCGGTGATAACTTCTTCGTGGGTTGGACCCAATACAAATGGACGTTCGCCGCGATCGACGAAGCGCAGCAGCTCAGGGCCATACTGTTCCCAACGACCGCTTTCCTGCCACAGATCCGCAGGCTGAACTACGGGCATGGACACTTCGATTGCGCCGGCGTTGTTCATCTCTTCACGGACGATGTTTTCAACTTTTTTCAGAACACGCAAACCGGTAGGCATCCAGGTATAAAGACCTGAGGCCAGTTTGCGGATCATACCGGCACGTAGCATCAGTTGGTGACTGATAACTTCGGCGTCGGCTGGAGTCTCCTTCAGAGTGGAGAGCAGATATTGGCTTGTACGCATGTGTATTGTTCCGTTAGAACGCAATATGTATCAGACCGTCGGGAAAGGCGGCCAAAATAAAGAAAAGTGGCTTAGTTTACCAGCGACGGCGAGTTGTCAAAAGAGAAGGGCATGAAATTCTAGACTGAATTCAGGTCGATCACTTCGGTTATGCCATTTTTCACCTGCCAACGCACGTTAAAATCGAGCAGATGCACGGCATAAATGCGATCTTCGCGCTCTCCTTTGCGGTAGGCCGGACGAGGATCCTGCGCCAGCACCTGTTGGATAAATCGCTGCAGATGAGGATAGCGCTGCTGGTGTTGTTGAATTTGCTGCTGAGCAATGTCCGAGAAACTAACGGGCATATCTGCTTGAGGTGCGTCTTGAGCGAAACCACCGCGAGCCTGAGGCTGGCTTTCAGCAAAAGGCAGGTAAGGCTTGATATCGATGATTGGCGTGCCGTCGACCAAGTCGAGGCTGCCCAGCGTCAATATCACTTTGCCGCCTTTGGTATCGATAGATTTTAGCTCAACTAACGACATGCCAATTGGATTAGGGCGAAACGTGGAACGTGTGGCGAAAACGCCCATGCGTGCATTTCCCCCTAAGCGTGGCGGGCGAACCGTGGGGCGCCATCCACCTTCCATCGTTTGATGAAAGACAAAAACGATCCACAAATGGCTAAACTCTTCGAGGCCACGTACCGCTTCGGGCTGGTTGTAAGGTGCAACAAGCTCCAGCTCGCCGCCTCCGTCCTCAATGAGCCCAGGCTGTCTAGGGATGGCAAATTTCTCTTTATAAGGAGAGCGAATAATCCCGATCGTATCGAAGGTAAACTGACTCATTGCTTGGAAACGTTTAGCGCAGAACCTTTACACACCGCTTGTTGGTAGCAACCTTGCACATCGGTGACCACTTGGCATTGATGTAGTAACACCGCATTTGCTTTCATGGTTGAAGCTTTAATCTGCATACGCTTGCGCGCCGTAGCCAGATTCGGTGGCGAATCTTGCTCTGTTGCTTGGCAAACACTGCCTGCCACTTCACCTAAATCACGGAAAGGTTTGCCCACCAAGTCTTCGGCATTGTCATACACTTTTACCGGACGCGGTTTCGGCTGGGTCGGCTTGGTGGTTTTTGTTGTGCTTACCTGTGCTTTTGCCGGTTGAACGGGCGTTGTATTTTCTGATTTCGAGTGCAGTAAAGAACAACCGGACAAAGCCAAAGTGGCAGCGAGCAAGCATAAAGGTAATGCACGCATAAATGTTTCCTGATTTTTATAAAAGTGAGTGCTATTGAATCAAGGTATGACAGAAATGACAAGACGGGCAATCGCCCGTCTTGAAGATATTACGTACTATAACTGCGAGAGGCAATTACCAGCCTTTAACTGCGCCACCGTTAAAGATTTTATTGGCAGCGTTGTAAACTTCATCAGACTGATAAGCCTGAACGAATTTCTTCACGTTCTCTGCATCTTTATTGTCTTCACGAGCCACGATCAGGTTTACGTATGGAGAATCTTTATCCTCAACGAAGATACCGTCTTTGGCTGGAGTCAGGCCGATTTGGCTTGCATAGGTAGTGTTGATAACCGCCAGAGCAATTTGCGCATCGTCCAGTGAACGTGGCAATTGTGGTGCTTCCAGCTCAACCAGCTTCAGTTTTTTCGGGTTCTCGGTCACGTCCAACACGGTTGGCAGTAAGCCAATGCCGTCTTTCAGTTTAATCAGACCCACTTTTTGCAGCAGTAACAGTGAACGGCCAAGGTTAGTTGGGTCGTTTGGTAAGGCAACCTGAGAGCCATCTTGCAGTTCGCTCAGAGATTTGATTTTCTTCGAGTAGCCCGCAATTGGGTAAACGAAGGTGCTACCGACTGGAACCAGTTTGTAGCCACGATCTTTGATTTGCTGATCCAGATAAGGTTTATGCTGGAAAGCATTCGCATCAATATCGCCTTTGCTCAAGGCTTCGTTTGGCAGAACGTAGTCGTTAAATGTAACCAGCTCAACGTCCAGACCGTATTTGTCTTTGGCAACTTTCTGTGCAACTTCGGCAACCTGCTGCTCTGCCCCGACAATAACGCCCACTTTAATATGATTTGGATCTTTTTCTTCCTGACCACAGCCCGCCAGCGCCAGAGAACCCAGAAGTGCGCCAACGACAGCAATCGACTTAAACTTTAATGACATACCCTTATCCTTCTTTTGACTTGTTCTTGAGACATTGTTGTTGAGACGTTGTTTTGAAACATCGTTTGGCGCGCCATAGCGAGCGCCGTTTTTATTATTAGACTGCTTTATTTGCGGCTGACCGCTTTAACAATGCGATCGCCACTAAACTGGATCAGATACACTAAAATCACTAACAATACTAATACCGTATTCATCACGGTTGCGTTATATCCGATATAACCATACTGATAACCAATCTGTCCTAGACCGCCAGCACCGACTGCGCCGCCCATTGCTGAGTAGCCAACCAAGGTAATCAATGTGATGGTTGCCGCATTGACCAAGCCTGGAAGCGCTTCTGGCAATAAGATCTTGTTGATGATTTGCAGCGGCGTTGCGCCCATGGCTCGTGAAGCTTCAATCAGCCCTGTCGGGATTTCCAATAGCGCATTTTCGACCATGCGAGCAATAAACGGTGCTGCGCCAACGGTCAATGGCACTAATGCTGCCTGCAAACCGATAGACGTTCCTACGATGACGCGGGTAAAAGGGATCATCCATACCAAGAGAATAATGAACGGTATGGAACGGAAGATGTTAACCAACGCGGAAAGCAGGTTATACAGCTTGGCGTTTTCCCAAATTTGTCCCGGACGCGTTATATAAAGAAGCACGCCGACGGGGAGACCGATAACAAAACCAAAGAAGCCGGATACAAAGGTCATGACGACGGTTTCCCAAATGCCTCGGCCCATTAACCACATCATTGCCTCAGACATAACCCAGTACCTCTACTTTTACCTGATGAATCTTGAAAAACTCAATAGCAGATAACGCATCCGCGTCATCACCGTGCAGCTCGGCTAACATCACGCCAAATTTAACGCCGCCGGCATAATCCATTTGAGAACTTAAAATACTGATATCGACATTAAAACGACGAACAGCCTGAGAGATTAACGGTGCGTCGACGGACTGGCCGGTAAATTCAAGGCGCAACAGCGGCTGCGTATCAGGTTTACGATCTGGCGTCATGCGAGCAGCGAAATCGTCTGGAATATCTAAATGCAGTGTGGAATGAATAAACTGCTGCGCGAGTGGTGTTTTTGGATGGGAGAACACTTCGCCAACGGTGCCTTGCTCAATCAGTTGGCCATCGCTAATTACGGCTACCTGATCGCAAATGCGCTTCACTACATCCATTTCGTGAGTGATTAGGAGAATTGTCAGACCCAAACGGCGGTTAATGTCTTTCAGCAGTTCCAGAATGGAGCGCGTGGTTGCAGGATCAAGCGCGCTGGTGGCTTCATCACACAGCAGGACTTTTGGGTTGCTGGCTAATGCACGCGCAATTGCCACGCGCTGTTTTTGCCCGCCAGACAGGTTTGCGGGATAGGCATCTCGTTTATCGCTTAGGCCGACCAAATCTAATAGCTCACTGACGCGACGCGTGATTTCACTACGCGGCGTGTTATCTAATTCCAACGGCAGAGCGATGTTCCCTGCAACAGTTCGCGATGAGAGCAAGTTAAAGTGCTGGAAGATCATGCCGATCTGACGGCGCGCTTTGGTCAATGCGCTTTCAGAAAGTGCAGTCATGTCCTGATCGCCAACCAAAACGGTACCGCTGGTTGGGCGTTCGAGCAGGTTTACGCAACGAATCAGTGTACTTTTACCGGCACCGGATGAACCGATGACGCCATAAATTTGCCCGGCAGGGACGTGTAATGACACGTCAGACAGCGCTTTAATCTGGCGCTGACCCTGCTGAAAAACCTTGGTGATATTTGTAAGTTTAATCATTTTTATATTTTTACTTTTGGTGTTGCCCGTGGCAGATAAAAAGCAAACTTTGGGAAAGCCCAAAGTATTGAACTGGATGTTAAGGCGTCTAGACGTCTAAGTCAACAGATGTCGAGTGCGCTTGAGGCTCTCCCTTTCATGTAAATCGTGCGATACTGAGGGCATCTAACGCCATAAGGAGTGAATATCTGTGGCCCAGCTTGTTCCCGCAATTTTTTTAGATCGTGATGGCACGATTAACGTCGATCACGGATATGTCCATGAAAGCGATAACTTCCAGTTTATAGATGGCGTCATTGACGCCATGGCTGAGCTGAAAAAAATGGGGTATGCCTTAGTATTGGTCACGAACCAGTCCGGTATTGCTCGCGGTATGTTTACCGAAGATCAGTTTATGCATCTCACCGAATGGATGGATTGGTCTTTGGCGGATCGCGGCGTTGATTTGGACGGCGTTTATTACTGCCCGCATCACCCCGAGGGAAGTGTAGAAGAATTTCGTCAGGTATGTGATTGCCGCAAGCCACAGCCTGGTATGCTGTTATCCGCTAAAGAAGAGCTAAATATCGATATGAGTGCTTCTTATATAGTAGGCGACAAAATAGAAGACCTACTCGCGGGTGAAGCGGCTAGCGTGGGGACTAAAGTATTGGTTCGCAGCGGTAAACCCGTGACCCCAGAAGCTGAGGCCAAGGCGGATTTAGTGATTAAGAGCCTTGCTGACTTGCCAAAAGCGATAAAACAGCGGGTTTAGTGCACTAAATGGCTGAAAATAAGCCAAACAGAAAAAAAAGTGTAATTAGGGGTTGTCAGCCCGCGAGAACTCCCTATAATGCGCCTCCATCGACACGGAACATGTGAATCACTTCACACCGTATCGGCGGTTTCGATAAGAAATCGCAAGAGAAAAAATCCTGAAATTTAGGGTTGACTCTGAAAGAGGAAAGCGTATTATACGCCACCTCGAGTTAGCAAGCTTAGTCTCCTAACTCACTGCTCTTTAACAATTTATCAGACAATCTGTGTGGGCACTCACAAGACAATATCTAACGTCCTCGGACGATAAAATATTAAAGTCTTGAAGAGTGACCAAGCAGTAATTCATTTAGTGAATTATTACGAAAGTTAATTTTCGAGCATCGCTTAACTTGTTTAAGCAAATCAAGCTTTTAATTGAAGAGTTTGATCATGGCTCAGATTGAACGCTGGCGGCAGGCCTAACACATGCAAGTCGAGCGGTAGCACAAGAGAGCTTGCTCTCTGGGTGACGAGCGGCGGACGGGTGAGTAATGTCTGGGAAACTGCCTGATGGAGGGGGATAACTACTGGAAACGGTAGCTAATACCGCATGACGTCTTCGGACCAAAGTGGGGGACCTTCGGGCCTCACGCCATCAGATGTGCCCAGATGGGATTAGCTAGTAGGTGGGGTAATGGCTCACCTAGGCGACGATCTCTAGCTGGTCTGAGAGGATGACCAGCCACACTGGAACTGAGACACGGTCCAGACTCCTACGGGAGGCAGCAGTGGGGAATATTGCACAATGGGCGCAAGCCTGATGCAGCCATGCCGCGTGTATGAAGAAGGCCTTCGGGTTGTAAAGTACTTTCAGCGAGGAGGAAGGCATTGTGGTTAATAACCGCAGTGATTGACGTTACTCGCAGAAGAAGCACCGGCTAACTCCGTGCCAGCAGCCGCGGTAATACGGAGGGTGCAAGCGTTAATCGGAATTACTGGGCGTAAAGCGCACGCAGGCGGTTGATTAAGTCAGATGTGAAATCCCCGAGCTTAACTTGGGAACTGCATTTGAAACTGGTCAGCTAGAGTCTTGTAGAGGGGGGTAGAATTCCAGGTGTAGCGGTGAAATGCGTAGAGATCTGGAGGAATACCGGTGGCGAAGGCGGCCCCCTGGACAAAGACTGACGCTCAGGTGCGAAAGCGTGGGGAGCAAACAGGATTAGATACCCTGGTAGTCCACGCTGTAAACGATGTCGACTTGGAGGTTGTGCCCTTGAGGCGTGGCTTCCGGAGCTAACGCGTTAAGTCGACCGCCTGGGGAGTACGGCCGCAAGGTTAAAACTCAAATGAATTGACGGGGGCCCGCACAAGCGGTGGAGCATGTGGTTTAATTCGATGCAACGCGAAGAACCTTACCTACTCTTGACATCCAGAGAATTTAGCAGAGATGCTTTAGTGCCTTCGGGAACTCTGAGACAGGTGCTGCATGGCTGTCGTCAGCTCGTGTTGTGAAATGTTGGGTTAAGTCCCGCAACGAGCGCAACCCTTATCCTTTGTTGCCAGCGAGTAATGTCGGGAACTCAAAGGAGACTGCCGGTGATAAACCGGAGGAAGGTGGGGATGACGTCAAGTCATCATGGCCCTTACGAGTAGGGCTACACACGTGCTACAATGGCATATACAAAGAGAAGCGAACTCGCGAGAGCAAGCGGACCTCATAAAGTATGTCGTAGTCCGGATTGGAGTCTGCAACTCGACTCCATGAAGTCGGAATCGCTAGTAATCGTAGATCAGAATGCTACGGTGAATACGTTCCCGGGCCTTGTACACACCGCCCGTCACACCATGGGAGTGGGTTGCAAAAGAAGTAGGTAGCTTAACCTTCGGGAGGGCGCTTACCACTTTGTGATTCATGACTGGGGTGAAGTCGTAACAAGGTAACCGTAGGGGAACCTGCGGTTGGATCACCTCCTTACCTAAAGATAGCGTTAAGTGCAGTGTCCACACAGATTGTCTGATGAAGAATAACGAGCAGAATACCTTTATATAGGCTTGTAGCTCAGGTGGTTAGAGCGCACCCCTGATAAGGGTGAGGTCGGTGGTTCAAGTCCACTCAGGCCTACCAAATTCTTACTCATACTGCGTTGTCGTCACGCCTCGTTTGCAACAGCAAACTTCGCATGACTCCGCCTTGTCTGAGAAAGAATTAAACTCTTCTATGAGTGGTAATGTATAAAGGTAAACTGTTGACTGTATGGGGTTATAGCTCAGCTGGGAGAGCGCCTGCCTTGCACGCAGGAGGTCTGCGGTTCGATCCCGCATAGCTCCACCATTACTTTTATTTTTAATAAGTATTCAGTCTCAAAAACATACTTCAGAGTGTATTGGAAACAGTATGCTGCGAAGTATTTTGCTCTTTAACAATCTGGAACAAGCTGAAATTTGAAAGCTTAAGCAACTGTGAGAATGACGTCTGTTTATTCAGACTCAAACACTGACACAGTTTGCATTAAGCAGTCTCTCAATTTTTTGCAATCTTGAATGCTGTCTTGAACCGGTTCGTAACCGCGTTCACTAAAAAGACACCTTCGGGTTGTGAGGTTAAGTGACTAAGCGTACACGGTGGATGCCTAGGCAGTCAGAGGCGATGAAGGACGTGCTAATCTGCGATAAGCGTCGGTAAGCTGATATGAAGCGTTATAACCGACGATTTCCGAATGGGGAAACCCAGTGTGATTCGTCACACTATCGTTAAGTGAATACATAGCTTAACGAAGCGAACCAGGGGAACTGAAACATCTAAGTACCCTGAGGAAAAGAAATCAACCGAGATTCCCCTAGTAGCGGCGAGCGAACGGGGAACAGCCCAGAACCTTAATCAGCGTATGTGTCAGAGGAACGGTCTGGAAAGTCCGGCGATACAGGGTGATAGCCCCGTACTTGAAAATGCATATGTTGTGAGTTCGATGAGTAGGGCGGGACACGTGACATCCTGTCTGAATATGGGGGGACCATCCTCCAAGGCTAAATACTCCTGACTGACCGATAGTGAACCAGTACCGTGAGGGAAAGGCGAAAAGAACCCCGGCGAGGGGAGTGAAATAGAACCTGAAACCGTGTACGTACAAGCAGTGGGAGCCTCTTTTATGGGGTGACTGCGTACCTTTTGTATAATGGGTCAGCGACTTATATTTTGTAGCAAGGTTAACCGAATAGGGGAGCCGTAGGGAAACCGAGTCTTAACTGGGCGTCAAGTTGCAAGGTATAGACCCGAAACCCGGTGATCTAGCCATGGGCAGGTTGAAGGTTGGGTAACACTAACTGGAGGACCGAACCGACTAATGTTGAAAAATTAGCGGATGACTTGTGGCTGGGGGTGAAAGGCCAATCAAACCGGGAGATAGCTGGTTCTCCCCGAAAGCTATTTAGGTAGCGCCTCGTGAACTCATCTTCGGGGGTAGAGCACTGTTTCGACTAGGGGGTCATCCCGACTTACCAACTCGATGCAAACTACGAATACCGAAGAATGTTATCACGGGAGACACACGGCGGGTGCTAACGTCCGTCGTGAAGAGGGAAACAACCCAGACCGCCAGCTAAGGTCCCAAAGTCATAGTTAAGTGGGAAACGATGTGGGAAGGCATAGACAGCCAGGATGTTGGCTTAGAAGCAGCCATCATTTAAAGAAAGCGTAATAGCTCACTGGTCGAGTCGGCCTGCGCGGAAGATGTAACGGGGCTAAACTATGCACCGAAGCTGCGGCAGCGACACTTAGGTGTTGTTGGGTAGGGGAGCGTTCTGTAAGCCGTTGAAGGTGGCCTGTGAGGGTTGCTGGAGGTATCAGAAGTGCGAATGCTGACATAAGTAACGATAAAGCGGGTGAAAAACCCGCTCGCCGGAAGACCAAGGGTTCCTGTCCAACGTTAATCGGGGCAGGGTGAGTCGACCCCTAAGGCGAGGCCGAAAGGCGTAGTCGATGGGAAACAGGTTAATATTCCTGTACTCGGTGTTACTGCGAAGGGGGGACGGAGAAGGCTAGGCTATCCGGGCGACGGTTGTCCCGGTTTAAGCGTGTAGGGGGAAAGCATTGGTAAATCCGTGCTTTTATCAACCCTGAGGCGTGATGACGAGTCACTACGGTGATGAAGTAGTTGATGCCAAGCTTCCAGGAAAAGCCTCTAAGCTCTAGGTAACATTGAATCGTACCCCAAACCGACACAGGTGGTCAGGTAGAGAATACCAAGGCGCTTGAGAGAACTCGGGTGAAGGAACTAGGCAAAATGGTGCCGTAACTTCGGGAGAAGGCACGCTGGCGCGTAGGTGAAGTCCCTTGCGGATGGAGCTGAAGCCAGTCGAAGATACCAGCTGGCTGCAACTGTTTAATAAAAACACAGCACTGTGCAAACACGAAAGTGGACGTATACGGTGTGACGCCTGCCCGGTGCTGGAAGGTTAATTGATGGGGTCAGCCGCAAGGCGAAGCTCTTGATCGAAGCCCCAGTAAACGGCGGCCGTAACTATAACGGTCCTAAGGTAGCGAAATTCCTTGTCGGGTAAGTTCCGACCTGCACGAATGGCGTAATGATGGCCAGGCTGTCTCCACCCGAGACTCAGTGAAATTGAACTCGCTGTGAAGATGCAGTGTACCCGCGGCAAGACGGAAAGACCCCGTGAACCTTTACTATAGCTTGACACTGAACATTGAGCCTTGATGTGTAGGATAGGTGGGAGGCTTTGAAGCGTGGACGCCAGTCTGCGTGGAGCCAACCTTGAAATACCACCCTTTAATGTTTGATGTTCTAACTCCGGTCCCTAATCGGGATTGAGGACAGTGTCTGGTGGGTAGTTTGACTGGGGCGGTCTCCTCCTAAAGAGTAACGGAGGAGCACGAAGGTTAGCTAATCACGGTCGGACATCGTGAGGTTAGTGCAATGGCATAAGCTAGCTTGACTGCGAGAGTGACGGCTCGAGCAGGTACGAAAGTAGGTCATAGTGATCCGGTGGTTCTGAATGGAAGGGCCATCGCTCAACGGATAAAAGGTACTCCGGGGATAACAGGCTGATACCGCCCAAGAGTTCATATCGACGGCGGTGTTTGGCACCTCGATGTCGGCTCATCACATCCTGGGGCTGAAGTAGGTCCCAAGGGTATGGCTGTTCGCCATTTAAAGTGGTACGCGAGCTGGGTTTAGAACGTCGTGAGACAGTTCGGTCCCTATCTGCCGTGGGCGTTGGAAGATTGAGAGGGGCTGCTCCTAGTACGAGAGGACCGGAGTGGACGCATCACTGGTGTTCGGGTTGTCATGCCAATGGCATTGCCCGGTAGCTAAATGCGGAAAAGATAAGCGCTGAAAGCATCTAAGCGCGAAACTTGCCTCGAGATGAGTCTTCCCTGAGACCTTGAGTCTCCTAAAGGAACGTTTAAGACTAAGACGTTGATAGGCTGGGTGTGTAAGCGTAGCGATACGTTGAGCTAACCAGTACTAATGATCCGTGAGGCTTAACCTTACAACACCGAAGGTGTTTTAAGACGCAGAGACGCGAAAACACAAAGAGTAGGCTTGTGAACAGATTGGTTTGTATGGCTAGCTGTAGAAATACAGAGAGCGGTACAAATAACAGAATATGCCTGGCGGCGATAGCGCGGTGGTCCCACCTGACCCCATGCCGAACTCAGAAGTGAAACGCCGTAGCGCCGATGGTAGTGTGGGGTCTCCCCATGCGAGAGTAGGGAACTGCCAGGCTTTAAATAAAACGAATAGGCCATCCGAAAGGATGGCCTTTTTGTTTTATTTGAATTTTGTCGGTAAGCGTCTCGATAGAGTAGGACAACATCGTCGGGAACGATGTTGAACAACGCGTAGCGTTGGCCCGAAGGGCGAGTATCAGGATGAGACGAGTATTGTAGGGAACTGTTAAACGTTATCGAAAGAACCTCAGTCGAAAGACTGGGGTTTTTTGCTATGGGGAATTTGAACTCGAATACATGAAATGTATTTTGTGATGCAGAAATCTATCTATTATCGTCATTGTCATGCCAGTTCCTAGAGTAATTATATACTAAGTCACTTATATATTAATAACGAGAAGTTAAAACCTTTAATAGCGCTTAGATTATTATCTGGCTGTCTTAATAATTAGGAAAAGGTATTTACCATAGAAGAAGTCAGACTATTCTAGATATAAAAAAACCTCCCAGAAGGAGGCTCTTATCTTATTAAAGAATTCGGCTTATTAGTCTATCAATACGAATTCTGCGTAGTCTTCTAATCAGCTTACGGACTTTCAGAGGGTACTGCTGAATAGTTTCAAGCTCAAGATAGCTACGAACGACGTGGGTATTAGTGCGGATGCACTCCAACTCTTTCTGACGCTGTTCATGCAGCTGATGCTTAGGATCGTGGATAAGTATTGCGTTCTCAAGATCAAGACGCCAGGCGCGCGGATTTAGGTTATTTCCCGTAATCAACTGCCATTGGTCATCAATCCACATCCCTTTTAAATGATAAGTATTGTCTTCATCTTTCCATAGCCGAACGGTCAATTGTCCATTGTCGACGAAACGCTGTAGGCGGCTCATGAAACGGCGAAGGTTTATTTCATAAAGATAAGGTAATGCACCGATGATCTTGAATGGTTCATCTTCTGGAATATAGAAGTCATTTGCCTTCTTATCACCCACAATAATTTCAACCTGTTTCCCTTGGCGTAATAAATAAATAATATTACGAACCAATAGTGCAGGCATGTTGAAATAAGGTGTACATAGCGTGACTTTCTCTTCAGTGCTGCACATTAAGTGATGAATCGTTTTATTCAGAACGCTATGTTTGCCTAGCCCCGCTAATGGCGTCACCGCTAATTCATCGTTGCCAGCTATTGCCGCAACATCGTAGCCACAGCTGCGTAAACCATGGCGGAATTGGCGTGTTTCATTACGAATTTCAGGACTTTTCGGGCGATCGTCACGATCGAGCCGTTGAACTGCGGGATCGGTCAGAAGCTTATTTTGTATGTAAGCTGACATGGTATCAGCTAAACGACCGTTCTGGATGAAGTGATAGCGGTCATAACGATACTTATCATGACGATGAAGATATACATCGTTCAGACTTGCACCGCTGTAAATCACTCGGTCATCAACAATAAACCCTTTCAGATGCAAAACGCCCAGCGCTTCACGGGTATTAACCGGAACACCGTAGACAGGCACAGATACACCAGGGTGCTGATCGGCCATAGCGCAGTACCAATCAGCGTTTGTATTTGTCGCCGCGGCGCCAATACGTCCACGTTGTGCACGATGCCAATCGACGAGAACGTAGATTTCTAAATCTGGATGCTGCTGCTTTGCGCTATACAAGGCATTGAGGACATCGCGTCCGCCGTCATCGTTTTCCAGATACAGCGCCGTGATGTAAATACGGCGAGAGGCGTTAGAAATCGCGTCAATTAACGCCAGACGAAAAGCCTCTGGCGTAAACAGCGTCTGTACATCCTCAACTGTCTGGGGAAGTTTTGGCAGTTGTGCAAGGTGTTGTTGATGTTTCGTTCGTTTAAATTTAGACAACATCACAGTGCGCTTCTTCTCTCATCATTGTGTAGCAAAACGCTACATACAGTTATATTAGCCTATGGAATCGGGCGATAATAACACTACTTTCCATCTATTGCGTATGTTTTGCCTCGATTTGTCGCCACCCTCTCAGCAAAATTCCGTTTAAACCGGCAATGAATTGTTCAGTGGCAAGCGCAAATTGACGATGCCGTCTTCAATTTGTATATCGACCTGAAATCCCAGTTTTTTAGCGAGTCCAATCATTCCCTGATTGTTTGGCATAGTTATACCTACTAGCCTTTCAAGCCCGTGCTGAGTTGAATAAGCGATCATCTTACCTAAAAGCGTCTTTCCAAGTCCTAAACCGTTACTGTCTGAGCGAACCAATACGGCAAATTCGGCTTCGAGATTGTCTGGGTCGGATAGTGCGCGCGTTACCCCTATGATTGCATCTTTACCTTGTTCCTGAATAACGGCCACGAAAGCCATTTCTCGGTCGTAATCGATTTGAGTCATTTTAGCGAGGTCTTCATGCGTAAATTCATTGATCTCGCTGAAGTAACGGTAGTACAAATCCTCTTTGGTCACTTTCTGAATGAACTGCTGTAGTAAGGGTTCATCTTCAGGGAGGATGGGGCGCAGCAAGCAAGTCACTCCGTTTCTCAACGTCACTGGCTCTTCAAGATGCTGAGGGTAGGGGCGTATGGCGAGCCTATTTTCGGCTAAACCGGAGAACGGGGTGAGCTGGAGTGACACGTCCAACAGCGTGAAATCTTCAGCAGAGGCCAGAACGGGATGGATATCTAATCGGCTTATTTCTGGGCAGTCGACAATGAGATCGGAAACCTGCACTAGCAACTGACTAAGCCCGTCAATATTAAGTGGCTGCAATGGACTTCGGCTGCGGATTTTACCACCTTTGATCGCCTGCATAATCAGATATCGCGCCAAGGTCATATTTAGCGGCGGTAAAGCAACGGCAGCGTCGTGCTCTGGATTCCAAGCTCCTCCGCCTTCACCCAGCATTATAAGCGGTCCAAATACGGGATCTTGTTCGACTAACACCCGTAGCTCTTGAGCGCCTGCTCGGTTAGCCATGCTTTGAACTAATAGGCCGTGAATGCGCGCCTGAGGAAATGAATGCTTCACGCGATCGATAATGGCATTTGCCGCTTGCTCTACCTCGGCTGCGTTGCGCAGATAGAGCATGACACCCTGTACATCCGACTTATGCGGGATATCAGGTGAGCGGAGCTTTAATGCAACCGGATAGCCAACCTGTTCAGCGATATGTACGGCCTCAGTACTGTCGTTGGCAATCCATGTTGGCAATGTTTGTAAGCCGTAACTGGATAGAATTGATCTGACTTCGTGTGTATCGAGGTGGTAGATCTCTTCTTTTAGCGCTTGCTGGATAAGGTCGTGAGCCTGAGTCGTATTCGCGGTGAGATCGGCCGGCAACGCTGGTGTTTCCATGAGTTGACGCTGGTTGCGGCGATATTCAACCATATGCATAAAGGCAGTAATCGCGCCTTCAGGCGTTCTATAAGTAGGAATACCCGCTTCGCTAAATAACCTGCGCGCTTCTTGCGATGAATATTCGCCGCTCCAGTTGGTAAGCACAGAAATACGTTTACCACGCGGATGCTGTTTTAGCGTTTGAATCACTATTTCGGCCGTTGTGGTCGCTGGTGCCGCTGCGCTCGGTGCATGGATAATTAAAACCGCATCATAGCTGTGGCTATCGAGTAACGTGTTGATGGCTGATTGATAGCGGGCAGGTGTCGCATCATCACGTAGATCGATTGGGTTCTGTAGATACACATCGTCCGGCATTTTACTGCGCAACGCGGTGAAAGTGTCTTCATCTAAGGTGGCGAGCTTCCCATTACGCCGCAGCAGTTCATCCACCGACATGGCAGCAGGTGCCGCACCATTGCTGATGATAAGGATTTTTTCTCCGCGTAGCGGATGCATGTGGCTGAGTGTTTCTACCGCAGAGAAAAGCTCATGCGTATCTTGCACGCGTAGCAGGCCTGCGCGTTGGATCGCGGCATCATAGGCCACATCTAACCCTTGTACGCTGTTGAGTAGCTGCTGCGCCTGCGGGCTGCGGCCACTCTTGATGACGAGTATGGGTTTATTTCTTGATGCGCTACGTGCGGCTGACAGAAAACGTCGCGCATCATGCAGATGCTCTAAGTAGATCAGGATTGCGCTGGTTTTGCTGTCTCGAGCGAGAAAATCTAGAAGATCGTCCACGTCGATATCCAAGCTGTCACCCAAGGCGATAAAAAGAGAAAAGCCTATTTCTCGCTGTTGAGCCCAATCTAAAATCGTGTTTGAAACGGCTGCTGATTGAGAAATAAAGGCCAGTTTGCCGGGAAGAATCGGCACCGGTGAAAAGCTGGCGTTTATTTTTTGCCATGGAGCCAAAAGGCCCAAGCTATTTGGCCCTAATAAACGGACGTTGTGCTGCTGGGCACAGGCTTTTAACTCGGCAGATTGGGCGCTTGGCGATGAAAGCACAATGGCCGCTCGGCATCCTTTATCACCTAATGAGGCGATAATCTCTAAGTTGCGCTGGGCGTTGACGCACAGGATCGCCAAGTCTGGGGCAAAAGGCAGGGATTCGATATCAGCATAGGCCAGTACGCCGCACACGGCCTGATAACGAGGAGTCACGGGAAAAATAGGCCCAGAAAATGCTCCTTTAAGCAGGTTCTGCATCATTAAGTGGCCGTTACGCCCAATTTTATTTGATGCGCCTATCACGGCGATAGACTTCGGACGTAACAACGATTCCAGACTGCGCTGACTCATAGCTAAAACTCCTTGCCGAAGCAGATAGCCTGAGTCTAATGCCTCTAGATATTTTCTGCAGTGACCTCTTCACGGTGATGAGGCTTGCCTAGCAAATATTGACGGCGAAAATAGCTAAAGTGTTGTTGTAGCCCCTGAGCGGCTTCGTAATCGCCCGCGATATCTAATAGTGCAGCTGCAACTTCAGCGGTGCAGTGCTGCTCGTCACGGGCTGATTCCCGTAGCGTATAGTCACTCTCAAGCTTAGTTTCTAAAGAGAATACGGGGAACTTGTCGAGATAAGGGCTCTTACGGAACATCTTTGTCGCCTCACGCCAGGTGCCGTCGAGCATGATAAATAACGGCGGCTTAGCCAAACTATCCTGCGGCAAGACGGATACGGCACGTTCAGGCGCGTAGGAGCCGGGGAAGACCACATAAGGCTGATAGTTAGGATCGTTTAATAGCGCCAGTAGTTTTGGATCAACTTCGGTTCTGGCCCATTGAAAAGCCGCTGTTTCCGGTAATACATCGGCAATCAAACGCCCCGTGTTGCTAGGCTTCATCGGCTCGGTATCATACATCATCAGACAAAAGCGACTTTTAGCCGATTGGGTAGAAATGGTGTCGCACAGGCAGCGAGTTTCAGGGAGTAAGCAACGCTGGCAGCGCGTTACGCGTCCTCCGCGAGTGAGAAAGGGTTTGGTCGCTTTAGCAAGACGGAGCTCGCGCAGGCGCAATACGGCGTTAGGGGACATCGACTTCTCTGATGAGGCAAAAGCGCTATTTTAAACAAGCAGACGGATAGGGTACAGCGGCGAAAGGGAAAAAAGAAAAGCCCAGCATCATGCTGGGCTTAGAATCGGGTTTATGCTTTTGCAGCAAGCTGTTCATTCAGCCAGCTATCAAAAGGTGCTTTTGGCATTGCGCCACTCAGCATGTCTACCAGCTGACCATTTTGGTACAGCATAATGGTTGGAATGCTGCGAATGCGGAAACGTGCGCTAAGTTCCGGTTCTGCTTCGGTATTGACTTTCACACAGCGGATCTGGCCTGCGCGCTCTTCAGCGACATCTTCAAATACCGGAGCAAAACCCTGACACGGTCCGCACCATGGCGCCCAGAAATCAATAAGCACCGGTTGGTCGTCTTGCAGGATTTTATCCAGCGTGGCTGAAGTCGCATTAATGACCTCGCCATCGAACAACTCATGACCGCAGCGACCGCATTTAGCCTGATCCTCAATGCGCTCTTCTGGTAAACGATTGGTAGTTTGGCAGGACGGACAAACGGTATTCATGGGCAACCTCGGTATTGGGGATAAAAAGTCCGCGCTTTTCACTGTAAAAGCAACGTTATTGTTTAAATTATGTTAAGCATTATCGTATGCAGGGATATTAATCACAATCAGGTTTCTTCAATGGTTATAATAGATATCAGCTTTTGTCGAAGCTTATATACCCGTCATATTTCAAGCTGTATGTGCGTTGGCTGCGCTTAATCACCCGAATTACTTACCTGTGTAAGCTTATCGGTACTCTTTATCTTGCCGCCTTCCCGCAACTCGAATTATTTTGGGTATAGCTTAGTGGTCACACATCAGGTAATCTTCGCGCCCTGCGCGTTGGTGGAGATAGCAATGAACGATTCTTTTAATGGCAAAAATGGCAAGGTCAAAGTGATGTACGTCCGCAGCGAGGACGACAACAAAGACCGTGACCAAAAATCACGTCCGGAAGGTAAAGGGCGTCAAGGTGAACGAGGTGGTCGTCAGGGCCGTAGTGCTCAGGATGGAGACCGTCGCAACGATCGCCGTGGTGGCCAAGGCCGTAGCCAGGAAAACGATCGCTCTCGCCGTCCTGCTGGTGCGAACCGCAGTGAAGGTCGTAGCGAAGGGCGTAATGAAGGCCCTTATGATCGTTCGCCTTGGAAAACGGTATCTCGTGCTCCAAATGAAGAAGATAAGCCCGATCATGGCGGTATCGCCGGTAAGAGCTTTATCGATCCTGAGCAACTGCGTCGTCAGCGCGCTGAAGAAACCCGTGTTTACGGTGAGAATGCCTGTCAGGCGCTGTTTGCCAGCCGTCCTGATGCCATTGTTCGTGCATGGTTTGTTCAGTCTGTAACGCCACGCTTCCGTGAAGCGCTACGCTGGATGGCGGCAAATCGTAAGGCCTATCATGTTGTTGATGATGAAGAGCTGACGAAAGCCTCAGGCACTGAACATCACGGCGGCGTTTGCTTCCTGATTAAAAAGCGTAATGGCCTCGATGCTGCTACTTATCTGAAAACAGCTGCGGATACCGATTGTGTATTGGCGCTGGAAGATGTGGGTAACCCGCATAACCTAGGCGGCATCATGCGTACCTGTGCGCACTTTGGCGTGAAAGGTTTGATGGTGCAGGATGCTTCGATGCTGGAGTCCGGTGCAGCAGTACGTACCGCAGAAGGCGGCGCAGAGCACATTCAGGCGATTGATGCGGATGGTTTTGATAGCGCGCTGGATGAGTTCCGTCGCGCGGGTTACACCATCGTAACCACTTCTAGCCATAAAGGTACAACGCCGCTGACCAAGGCTTCATTGCCGAAGAAAATGGTGTTGGTATTAGGCCAGGAACGTGATGGTCTGTCTGAAACCGTGATGCAGAAAGGTGATTTAAGCCTGTCTATCGGCGGTACGGGTCAGGTCGAAAGCCTGAACGTTTCCGTTGCTACCGGTATTTTACTGGCAGAATGGTGGCGTCAAAACGCGTAATGCGTTGGATGCCAGCCATACTTCAGGCTGTATGAGAAAGCGGGGCTAGCCCCGCTTTTTTGTGCCTGCTATTCGCACATAAATAAAAATCGTGAAACGACAGATAAGCAAAAGGCCGGATAATCCGGCCTTTTTGTGTATATGCGAATGGAAAATTACTCTTCCAGATCGCCACAGAAGCGATAGCCTTCACCGTGGATGGTCGCGATGATTTCCGGGGTATCTGGCGTAGACTCAAAGTGCTTACGAATACGACGGATTGTCACGTCAACGGTGCGGTCATGTGGTTTCAGCTCACGGCCGGTCATTTTCTTCAGCAACTCTGCGCGGGACTGAATTTTGCCCGGGTTTTCGCAGAAGTGCAGCATGGCGCGGAATTCGCTGCGTGGTAGCTTGTACTGTTCGCCGTTAGGGCTCACCAGTGAACGGCTATTGATGTCTAGCTCCCAACCGTTGAAGCGATAGCTCTCAACCAGTTTACGCTCTTCTGTGCCACCACCGAGGTTCATGGTGCGGGACAGCAGGTTGCGAGCACGGATGGTCAGCTCACGTGGGTTGAATGGCTTGGTGATATAATCATCGGCGCCGATTTCCAGCCCAAGGATTTTATCCACTTCATTGTCGCGGCCGGTCAGGAACATCAGCGCTACATTTGCTTGTTCACGCAGCTCGCGAGCCAACAACAGGCCATTTTTACCAGGCAGGTTGATATCCATGATAACCAGATTGATGTCGAATTCAGACAGGATCTGGTGCATTTCTGCGCCATCATTGGCTTCATGAACGATATAACCTTCCGCCTCAAAAATACTTTTAAGTGTGTTTCGAGTGACGAGTTCGTCCTCGACGATAAGAATGTGCGGGGTCTGCATGTGTTTGCTACCTAAAATTGCCAACAAAATAGAAATAGGGAAGTACAGTAGTCTTGATTCCTAAAACACCAAATCGAGAGTGTGGCTGTTTCGATGATGTAACAACATAGAGATTCAATAGACTAAGGTACGTAAACTCGTTCTTGATGCACTTTCCATCAACGTCAACAACATCGCTAGGTTGGTCAGGGGATGTTACTCCCTACAGCCCCGGTGGTGCCAAAAGCGGCGCACATCCTAACCCTATTAACAGCAATATAACAGCACACACCGCAATTGCCATCCAACAAAACTACGCTTTGTTGACATATATCAAATCCAATTGTAGCACGTTAACAGATTTGTGAAAAACACTTACAAGTATGTGAGCTGGATAATGAAGTTAAGTGAGTTTGTTCATGATTAAGCTCGGGAAAATCTCATATCGTAGCTAAACTTTATTCTATATTTATGGATAATTTAATTAATTGATTATAAGAATGAATTTACTGAATTTGTGCCAAATAGCTTAGTCTTAGAATGTTTTTTGATTAAAATGCCCTTTTCCTTTTTTATCTAATAGAAAAGTCCGTGTTTTTGTTAAATAAATGTAACTTTACGGCTAATGGAAAAACCCTCGCGAGCAGGATAAAGTGTGCACCTGTTTATTATTAATTGTTAAAAATCGGGCATTTCTATGCAAATTCATATCGTACTGGTTGCTCCAGCCAGACCAGAAAATATTGGCGCTGCGGCAAGAGCGATGAAAACCATGGGATTTTCATCGCTACGAATTGTTGATAGCCAAGCATACCTAGAGCCCGCCGCTCGCTGGGTTGCTCACGGTTCCGCTGATATTCTGGATAATGCCCAGCATTTTGACACGCTAGAAGCCGCATTGGCTGATGTGGACTTCACCGTTGCCACCACGGCAAGAAGTCGTGCCAGATTTCACTACTATTGTTCGCCATCCGAGCTCACTAGCATCTTGCATGAAAAGCAGAGCTGGACATCCAGCTGTGCGCTGGTCTTTGGACGTGAAGAGTCTGGGCTATCAAATGAAGAATTAGCCTTGGCGGATATTTTAACCGGTGTGCCAATGGTGGCCGATTATCCTTCGCTCAACTTGGGGCAGGCCGTGATGGTTTTCTGCTATCAGCTATCGTCATTAGTTCAGAACAGTGTGGAGCCAGAGGCACTGGCCGAAGAGAATCAACTGGTGGCACTGCGCCAACGTGTGCACCGTCTATTGGGAACGCTTGATGTTGCCGATGATCAAAAACTCACCGACTGGCTCGATCAGCGCCTTGGGTTACTCGCGCAGCGTGATACTTCTATGCTTCACACCTTGCTGCATGATATTGAAAAAGTGTTGAAAAAATAGCCTGTCGAATAAAAAAACTGAAAACGACGATTGCTCGGTAAAGGCAGATAAATTTCTCTTAGATGACGTGCGCTAAAAGTGTGACTCAACGCACTTTTGCTGATGTGATGTTTTTCTACAGGTTTTTATGCTGTCTAGGTTATCGAAATGTTGCTGGTTAAAAACAGAATTTCGTTGACTTAGTTTTGCCTTTGCTTTAACCAATATAGGGCAGACACAAGAATTTATTGGACAGACAGAGATGCGTATTAGTTTTTATAACTACAGCCTGAATACCACAACAATTATTACCACCACCGATACGACATGTAACGGGGCGGGCTGACGCGTACAGAAAAAGAGAAAGAAAAAAGCCCGCACCTAAACAGTGCGGGCTTTTTTTTAAGCCTAATTCGGGAGAGTGTGACAAATGCGAGTGCTGAAATTTGGTGGTACTTCAGTGGCGAATGCAGATCGATTTCTGCGCGTTGCTGACATATTAGAAAATAATGCCCAACAGGGACAGGTTGCGACCGTGCTGTCTGCACCGGCCAAAATCACCAACCATCTGGTCGCGTTGGTTGAGAAAACCATTGCAGGGCAAGAGATACTGCCCAATATCAGCGACGCTGAGGCTATCTTTGCCGATTTGCTGACGGGGTTGCAGCAGGCCCAGCCCGGTTTTGACTTTGGGCGTCTGAAGCAGGTGGTTGACGCTGAGTTTGCTCAAATCAAACAGGTTCTTCATGGAATTTCGCTGTTAGGGCAATGCCCAGACAGCGTGAATGCGGCAATGATTTGTCGCGGTGAAAAGCTCTCGATTGCCATTATGGCCGAGCTGTTAAAAGCGCGTGGCTATGGCGTAACCGTCATTAATCCAGTTGAAAAGCTATTGGCGCATGGCGGTTATCTTGAATCAACCGTTGATATTGCGGAGTCGACTCGACGTATCGCCGCCGACCCTATTCCAGCCGATCACATGGTATTGATGGCGGGTTTCACTGCGGGTAACGACAAAGGTGAGCTGGTGGTGTTAGGCCGCAATGGTTCTGACTACTCTGCCGCAGTGCTTGCCGCCTGTTTACGCGCGGACTGCTGTGAGATCTGGACTGACGTCGACGGCGTCTATACTTGCGACCCGCGCACCGTTCCCGATGCAAGGCTGCTTAAATCGATGTCGTATCAGGAAGCCATGGAACTTTCCTATTTCGGGGCCAAAGTTCTTCACCCTCGCACCATCTCTCCTATCGCCCAGTTCCAAATTCCCTGCTTAATCAAAAACACCGCCAACCCTCAAGCGCCGGGAACGCTTATCGGACGTGAAAGTGGATCTGACGGCGTGCCGGTGAAAGGGATCACTAACCTGAACAACATGGCGATGATTAACGTTTCAGGTCCGGGGATGAAAGGCATGGTCGGCATGGCGGCGCGCGTGTTTGCCGTTATGTCACGCAGCGGTATTTCGGTGGTGCTGATCACGCAATCCTCTTCGGAATACAGCATCAGTTTCTGTATCCCGCAGGGCGAGCTGGATCGCGCACAGCGGGCGCTGAATGAAGAGTTCTATCTGGAGCTGAAAGACGGTCTGTTGGAAGCGCTGGATGTGACCGAGCACTTAGCGATTATCTCCGTGGTAGGCGATGGTATGCGCACCATGCGTGGTATCTCCGCAAAATTCTTCTCGGCTTTGGCCCGCGCTAATATCAATATTATTGCGATTGCGCAGGGCTCTTCCGAACGCTCGATTTCCGTCGTTGTCAGCAATGACTCGGCCACCACGGCCGTGCGCGTCAGCCATCAGATGCTGTTCAATACCGATCAGGTTATCGAAGTCTTTGTTATTGGCTCCGGTGGCGTGGGCGGGGCTCTGCTAGAGCAGATCCACCGCCAGCAGACATGGCTGAAGAACAAGCATATCGATCTACGCGTTTGCGGCATTGCGAATTCCCGCGCGCTTTTAACCAATGTGCACGGCATCGATCTTGCCCGCTGGCAGGATGAGTTGGCCGATGCCAAAGAGCCGTTTAATCTTGGCCGCCTGATTCGTTTAGTGAACGAATATCATCTGCTAAATCCGGTGATTGTGGATTGCACATCTAGCCAAGCCGTCGCCGATCAGTACGCTGATTTCCTCAGTAACGGTTTCCACGTCGTGACGCCAAACAAAAAAGCCAACACCGGTTCAATGAACTACTACCATCAACTGCGTCAGGCTGCCGCAGGATCGCGCCGTAAATTCCTCTACGACACCAACGTAGGCGCGGGGCTGCCGGTTATCGAAAACTTGCAGAATTTGCTGAGTGCGGGTGATGAGCTCGTTCAGTTTTCAGGAATTTTGTCGGGCTCGCTGTCGTTTATTTTTGGCAAGCTTGAAGAAGGAATGTCGTTATCCGCCGCAACGCTGGAAGCTAAAAAACTGGGCTATACCGAGCCCGATCCGCGCGATGATCTTTCGGGGATGGATGTGGCGCGTAAACTTCTGATTTTGGCGCGCGAGGCGGGCCATGTTATGGAGTTAGATGATATCGACGTGGAATCCGTGCTACCTGCTGATTTTGATGCTACCGGTGATACTCCATCATTTTTGGCACGTTTGCCTCAGTTGGACGATCTGTTTGCGGCACGTGTGGCTAAAGCACGTGAGAATGGTGCGGTATTGCGCTACGTTGGACAAATTGTCGACGGTCGCTGTCAGGTCAAAATAGTCGAAGCGGATGGCAACGATCCGCTTTATAAAGTGAAGAACGGTGAGAACGCGTTGGCGTTTTACAGCCGTTATTACCAGCCAATTCCGTTAGTTCTGCGCGGCTATGGTGCAGGTAATGACGTCACTGCAGCCGGTGTATTTGCAGATTTGCTGCGCACCTTGTCATGGAAGTTGGGAGTTTAATATGGTTAAGGTTTATGCACCGGCCTCAATTGGGAATGTGAGCGTGGGGTTTGACGTGCTGGGTGCAGCTGTTTCGCCGGTCGATGGCCAGTTTCTTGGCGACTGCGTGAGCGTTGAAGCCGCTGATGTTTTTAGCCTAACGTCTAAGGGCAGCTTTGTGAACAAGCTCCCAAGCGATCCCAAAGAAAATATCGTCTATCAATGCTGGGAGCGTTTTTGCCAAGAGATAGGCCATGAATTACAGGTCTCCATGGTGCTGGAAAAGAACATGCCGATTGGTTCAGGGCTCGGTTCTAGCGCCTGTTCGGTGGTCGCGGCGCTGATGGCGCTGAATGAATTTGCTCAGCAGCCACTCGACCAAACCCAGCTATTGGCGCTGATGGGCGAAATGGAAGGGCGTATTTCAGGCAGCGTGCATTATGACAACGTGGCCCCGTGCTACCTCGGTGGCCTACAGCTGATTTTGGAAGAGAACGGTATTATTAGCCAAACCGTTCCCTGCTTTGATGACTGGTTCTGGGTTATGGCTTATCCGGGTATTAAAGTCTCGACCGCCGAAGCGCGGGCTATTTTACCGGCGCAGTACCGCCGCCAAGACTGCATCAGCCATGGACGTTATCTAGCCGGATTTATACATGCGTGTCATACCCGCCAACCGATTTTAGCGGCTAAGTTAATGCATGATGTCATTGCCGAGCCTTACCGTACTCGCCTGTTACCTGGGTTTGCTCAGGCTCGTCAGGCCGCTCACGATATTGGGGCTTTGGCCTGTGGAATTTCGGGCTCAGGTCCAACGCTGTTTGCCATCTGCGATCGCCAAGATACCGCGCAGCGCATGGCGCAATGGCTGAAAGAAAACTATCTGCAAAACGACGAAGGTTTTGTTCACATTTGCCGTCTGGACAATGCAGGCGCACGACGACTGGGATAACGCATGAAACTTTATAATCTGAAAGATCATAACGAGCAGGTCAGCTTTGCGCAGGCAATTAAACAGGGGTTGGGCAAAAATCAGGGGCTATTCTTTCCTTTAGAACTGCCAGAGTTTGAGCTGACCGAAATTGACAGCTTGCTGAAACAGGATTTTGTGACCCGCAGCGCGAATATCTTATCCGCCTATTTGGCGGATGAGTTTGCTCCGGAGGTCATCCATGATCGCGTGAAAGCGGCTTTTGCTTTCCCTGCGCCGGTTGCACAGGTGGAACCGGATATTGCTGCACTTGAGCTATTTCACGGGCCAACGTTAGCGTTTAAGGATTTCGGCGGGCGCTTTATGGCGCAGATGCTACAGGAAGTGGCGGGCAATGAGCCTGTCACTATTCTGACTGCCACCTCCGGTGACACCGGCGCTGCGGTGGCCCACGCATTTTACGGCTTAGAGAACGTACGCGTTGTCATTCTCTATCCCCAGGGGAAAATCAGTCCGTTGCAGGAAAAACTGTTCTGCACGTTGGGTGGAAACATCCAGACGATTGCTATCGACGGTGATTTTGATGATTGTCAGGCGCTGGTCAAACAAGCCTTTGATGATGAAGAGCTTAAAAACGCGGTTGGGCTGAACTCTGCTAACTCAATCAATATCAGCCGCTTGCTGGCTCAGATCTGCTACTACTTTGAAGCCGTAGCGCAACTGCCTCAAGAAGCACGTAATCAGCTGGTGGTTTCTGTACCTAGCGGTAACTTTGGTGATTTAACCGCCGGTTTACTGGCGAAATCTTTGGGATTACCGATTAAACGTTTTATTGCGGCGACTAACGCGAACGACACCGTGCCGCGCTTCCTTGCCACCGGTGAGTGGCAGCCGCATAACACCGTGGCGACGCTATCGAATGCGATGGACGTCAGCCGCCCAAATAACTGGCCGCGGGTTGAAGAATTATTCCGTCGTAAGATATGGCAGCTCAAAGAACTGGCTTATGGGCATGTTTCTGATGACGTGACGCGCCAAACGGTGCGCGAAATGGCACAGCTTGGTTACATCTCTGAGCCTCATGCGGCAATTGCCTATCGTGTTTTGCGTGATACCCTGCAGCCGGGGGAGTTTGGCCTGTTCTTAGGTACTGCACATCCGGCGAAGTTTAAAGAAGTCGTCGATGAGATTTTAGCCAGCGATCTGCCTTTGCCAGCCGAACTGGCAGAACGCGCCAATTTGCCTTTGCTCTCGCATCAAATGGCAGCGGATTTCGTTCCGCTTCGCGCTTTTATGATGCAATGGGCAAAGTAACCACTTGAAAATGAGTGATAAAAAACCGGCAAAAAGATAATACCGTTTACTTAAGTCCGATTTTAGGGGGAGCACACCGATGGGGTCGTAGCGGCGTAAGCCGCCGGAGCGCCCCACGGTGTGGTAGACCCGTGTATCTCGATCTCTTGAACGAACGACGTTAGGCGATAAGCCGGTTTTCTTTTTTACGCTTCGTGGCGTTTAAAAATAAGCTCGCTGCCTGATTTATACGGCTTCTCATCTTCGAAGAAATACCCTTCTAAATTGAAATCTTTCAGCTGTTCAGGTTTGGTTAACTGATTTTGAATGATAAAGCGGCTCATCAGGCCGCGCGCCTTTTTGGCGTAGAAACTGATAACTTTAAATTTGCCGCCTTTCTCATCTAAAAATACCGGCTTAATTAGCTGTCCATCTAATTTGGCGGGTTTTACGGCTTTAAAGTATTCATCAGACGCAAGGTTAATCAGCACGTTATCGCCTTGTGCTTTCAACTGCTGATTTAGTTTCTCGGTGAGCAAATCGCCCCAGAAACTATACAAATCATTGCCTTTGCCGTTATGCAATTTAATGCCCATCTCCAGACGATACGGCATCATCAGGTCGAGTGGCCGAAGCAGGCCGTACAGGCCAGAAAGCATGCGTAGATGCTGCTGAGCAAAGTCGAAATCTTGCTCGCTAAAGTCTTCGGCTTGCAGCCCCGTATAAACGTCACCCTTAAAGGCCAGAATTGCCTGACGTGCATTTTCAGGCGTGAAATTTGGCTGCCATTCGGCAAAGCGTGCGGTATTCAGCCCTGCTAGCTTATCGCTGATTTTCATCAGGCTGCCAATCTGTGCCGGTGTTAATTCACGGCAATATTGCATCAGCTCGGCAGAGCGATCGAGCAGTTCAGGTTGAGTAAAGCGCGTTGTTGCCAGCGGGCTTTCATAATCCAGCGTTTTGGCAGGTGAGATAATAATCAGCATGGATTGATCCTGTTATGAGAGTTGGCCACTAATGTAACAAATTTAAGATTGAGAAGGGATTAATCAGTGTGATAGGGGCATCGTATTACATCGACGCCCCCTATTTTTCGGGGAACTACTCAGATTTCGGTTTATCCCAAATGCCTGGTTCAACCTGCTGCTGAATTTCAGGATATTGGCTGATATCAAAGGTCGGCAAGCGCCCGATACTGCGCTGGTGGTTATAATCTTTGGCCAATTTCAGCGCTACACCGGAGAGCAGTAAAATTGCGATCAGGTTAGTGATTGTCATCATTGCCATGGAAAGATCGGCCATCTTCCATACCAACGGCAATTCGGCGAGCGTACCGAACATCACCATGCCCAATGTACAACAGCGGAACAGTATTAGACCGGCGGGATGGTTGTGCTCAAGAAAAACCAGATTGCTCTCGGCATACGAATAGTTGGCGATAATCGACGTAAAACCAAAGAAAAAGATGGCAGTCGCAATAAAGGTAGACGCCCAACCCCCCACCGAGGACGCCAGCGCTCGCTGGGTGAGCTCAATCCCGCTAATACTGCCCGGCGCGTGGTCTAATGCACCTGATGAAAGAATAATTGCCGCCGTGGCGCTACAGATAACCAGCGTATCGATAAAAACACCGAACATCTGCACATAGCCCTGTGATGCCGGATGCGGTGGATATGGCGTTGCAGATGCTGCGGCATTAGGCGCAGATCCCATACCGGCTTCGTTTGAAAATAGGCCGCGCTGGATACCTTGCGTCATGGCCTGTGCGATACCATACCCCACTGCGCCAGCGGCCGCTTCCTGCAAGCCGAAAGCGCTTTTGAATATCAGTAAAAGGACGTCGGGCATGCGGCTCAGGTTGTGCCCAACCACCCAGAATGCCAGCGCCAAATAGGCGATAGCCATAAACGGCACGATCAACTCTGCTGTTTTGGCAATTGAGCGCAATCCGCCAAAAATGATAGCGCCGCTGAACAAAACTAAAGCGATACCGGCATACTGTGGCTTAAGGCCGAAGGCAACGGCGGTGGCCTGAGCAATAGAGTTAGACTGTACGGCGTTAAATACCAAACCAAATGCGATGATTAAGAAGATCGAAAATAGAACGCCCATCCACCGCATACCGAGCCCTCTCTCCATGTAATAGGCGGGGCCGCCACGGTAGTTTCCCTGATCGTCTTTGGTTTTGTATAACTGCGCCAAGGTGCTTTCGATAAAAGAGGTTGCCATGCCAATCACGGCAACTACCCACATCCAGAAAACGGCTCCGGGGCCACCTGCGGTAATTGCAATGGCGACGCCGGTTAAGTTACCGGTGCCAACGCGGGCGGCAAGGCTGGTACATAACGCCTGAAAGGAAGAAATGCCTGAGCTGTCGGCCTTATTACTGTTTTTTAAAACCGAAAACATATGGCCGAAATGACGAAACTGAATGAATCCGGTTCGAATAGTGAAAAAGATCCCTGTGCCGATCAAAAGGTAGATCAGCACCGATCCCCACAATATGTTGTTGATAAAGCTAATTAGATCCGTCAAAACGCTCTCCTAGTGTTCAATAACATCGCGTAACTGCATAAAAGCACAACGAAAATTTCACCGAGCCGATAATATTTTTATGGTGACAACTGGGCTTTGGTGTTGCGCAACTCGCGCAAATTTTGAGGCTGAAAAACGGCAAGAATGTAGCATAAGTTTGAAAAACGATGACGGTTTATTCTCATTTCCGCCTGTGTACTGTTTTTAGCGAAGCCGAAAACGGTTGCCTGCTGTTTCTGCACTAGAACCGATAAAAGTGATAGGTTTTATGACGAGTTTAGTGCATTGCGCAACAGTGGATGCGTGTTATTATCAGCTACAGGCACGTCATAAACCGCCAACAGTTCATGCACAATGGCGTTATTCACTTGAGAATATCCGTGTTATAGCTCAAAAAGTGACAAGCAAAACCATTGCTGCATCAATTCTGGTTTTATGCACCAATAATGGAAACGCTAAAAATGACCGATAAACTGACATCCCTACGCCAGCTGACCACCGTTGTGGCCGACACCGGCGATATCGCTGCAATGAAGTTGTATCAACCACAAGATGCAACTACCAACCCTTCTCTGATCCTGAATGCAGCACAAATTCCTGAATACCGTAAGCTGATTGATGAAGCGATTGCTTGGGCGCGCAGCCAGAGCAGCGACAAAGCTCAGCAGGTTGTGGATGCTTCAGATAAGCTGGCCGTCAATATCGGTCTGGAAATTTTGAAACTGGTCCCAGGCCGCATCTCTACCGAAGTTGATGCGCGCATGTCTTACGACACCGAAGCTAGCGTTGCTAAAGCTAAACGTCTGATCAAAATGTATAACGATGCTGGCATCAGCAACGATCGCATCCTGATCAAACTGGCTTCAACCTGGCAGGGTATCCGCGCTGCGGAGCAGCTGGAAAAAGAAGGCATTAACTGTAACCTGACGCTGCTGTTCTCCTTCGCTCAGGCGCGTGCTTGTGCTGAAGCAGGTGTATACCTGATTTCTCCATTTGTTGGCCGCATCCTTGACTGGTACAAATCAAATACCGACAAGAAAGAATATGCGCCAAACGAAGATCCAGGCGTTGTATCCGTCACCGAAATCTACGAATACTACAAACAGCACGGCTATGAAACCGTGGTTATGGGCGCAAGCTTCCGTAACATGGGCGAGATTCTGGAACTGGCTGGCTGTGATCGTCTGACCATCGCTCCAGCGCTGCTGAAAGAGCTGTCTGAAGCACAGGGCGACGTTGAGCGTAAACTGAGCTACACCGGTGAAATCAAAGCGCGTCCAGCACGTCTGACCGAAGCTGAGTTCTACTGGCAGCACAATCAGGATCCAATGGCGGTTGATAAACTGTCTGACGGTATCCGCAAGTTTGCCGTAGACCAAGGCAAACTGGAAAAAATGATCGCTGACCTGCTGTAATCAAGCCGTTCAGTTCATGAAACCAGCCCTAGGGCTGGTTTTTTTACATTTAAATAACACTAAAATATTCCCCTCACTTTAGATATGAATAAAGTTGTTTTACTTCATCATCTTAAATAAGTCTCTCTAATTATCCTTGCTTATGAATGTAAAATGATTGTGTATTGTTGATCACAAAAAATAAACATTTATGCTTTTTTATACGCAATTTTCCAAAATGTAGATATTTTTAAATTATGGCTACGAAATGAGCATGTCTGGAAATTGCTCTGCCGATAATAATTTTCTGCAATGAGGATACTTTCTGATGAATGCGTTAACCGCCGTAAAGCAGGATATCTCTGAAGCTAAAACCAAAGGGCAAGGCTTTACCGTTCGCCCATCGGCACAGTCGCCACGCATGCTTGAACTCAATTTCGATGCTGCTACCACGCAACGCTTTTTAGAGCAGGTGGCTGAATGGCCCGTACAAGCGCTGGAGTACAAATCATTCCTGCGTTTTCGCGTGGCTAAAATCCTTGATGAACTCTGCGGGAACCAGCTTCAGCCATTGCTGCTCAATACCATTCTGGCGCGAACTCAAGGTGCCTTACTGATCGGTGCTGAGGGTATCGATCACGTCGAGCAGGCAGATGAGATGGTCAAAATTGCTACTGCGGTGGCGCATCTAATCGGGCGCTCCAACTATGACGCTATGAGCGGCCAGTTCTATGCCCGTTTTGTAGTGAAAAACGTCGATAGTTCAGATAGCTACCTGCGTCAGCCTCACCGCGTATTAGAGCTGCATAACGATGGCACTTTCGTGGATGAAGTGACTGACTATGTGCTGATGATGAAAATCGACGAGCAGAATATGCAGGGCGGCAATTCCCTATTGCTGCATCTGGATGACTGGGAGTCATTAGATAACTATTTCAGCCACCCGTTGGCTCGTCGCCCAATTCGTTGGACTGCGCCGCCAAGCAAGAACGTTACCCAAGATGTTTTCCATCCGGTATTTGATGTCGATGGGCAAGGGCGTCCGGTGATGCGCTATATCGATCAGTTTGCTCAACCGAAGGATTTCGAAGAGGGCAACTGGCTGAGTGAGCTTTCAGATGCGCTCGAAGGCAGCCGCAATATCGTTTCGGTTCCGGTTCCGGTCGGCAAATTCCTTTTGATTAATAACTTGTTCTGGCTGCATGGCCGCGATCGCTTCACACCGCACCCAGAACTGCGCCGTGAACTGATGCGTCAGCGCGGATATATCAGCTATTCCACCTCGCATTATCAGGCTGGGCAATAAGCCTCGGCTTCATTTGTTATTAACCGAGCGTGCTCTCGTTAGAACCAGAGAGCACGCAAGAGAGTTTGAGGAAGGAATGAGCCGGATGTATGACTTTGTGATCGTTGGCGGTGGCATCATTGGGATGTCGACTGCCATGCAGTTGATCGGCGTCTATCCAGATGCCCGCATTGTATTGCTGGAAAAAGAGGGCGGCCCTGCGTGCCACCAGACCGGCCACAATAGCGGTGTGATACATGCAGGTGTTTATTACACGCCCGGTAGTTTAAAAGCCAAATTCTGTTTGGAAGGTAATCGAGCGACGAAAGCCTTTTGTGATGAAAACAATATTCGCTATGACACCTGCGGGAAAATGCTGGTGGCAACGTCCGAGCTAGAAATGCAACGTATGCGCGCGCTATGGGATCGCACTGAAGCTAACGGCTTAGAGCGTTATTGGCTGAGCGCGGAAGAGCTTCATGAGCGCGAGCCCAACATCGTTGGGCTTGGCGGTATTCTGGTACCCTCCAGTGGGATCGTCAGCTACACCGAAGTCACAACGGCAATGTCAGATCGTTTCCGCGCCGCCGGTGGCGAGATCGTCTATCACGCGGAAGTTACCGCGCTGCGGGAGCATGCTCAGGGCGTGATCGTCACAACGACGGCGGGTGATTATGAAGGATCTAACCTGATCACCTGTTCAGGGCTGATGGCAGATCGTTTGGTGAAAATGCTGGGTGTCGATCCCGGCTTTATTATTTGTCCATTCCGTGGCGAATATTTCCGTTTAGCGCCGCAGCATAATCATATTGTGAACCATCTCATTTATCCGATCCCCGATCCGTCGATGCCGTTTTTAGGCGTGCACCTGACTCGCATGATCGACGGCAGCGTGACCGTGGGGCCGAACGCTGTGCTGGCATTTAAGCGCGAAGGCTATCGCAAACGTGATATTTCGCTCAGCGACACGCTCGAGATATTCGGTTCTTCCGGTATTCGTAGCGTGATGCGGCAAAACCTCAAGTCCGGTCTGGATGAGATGAAAAATTCTCTGTGCAAAAGCGGCTATCTCAAACGCGTACAAAAGTATTGCCCAAGCTTGACCAAACAGGATCTTCAGCCCTATCCCGCAGGCGTGCGTGCTCAGGCCGTTTCGCCCGACGGCAAACTGATTGATGATTTTCTGTTTGTGACCACCGCTCGCAGTATCCATGTTTGCAACGCGCCTTCACCGGCAGCGACTTCGGCGATCCCGATTGGCACGCATATTGTAGGCAAAGTTCAGGCGCTACTGGCAGGACAAACCCATAACGGCCGCACCTTAACCGCGGCAATTAACGATAAGCCGTCTTTGGCCACCGTATAAACGTCATCTAATAACAAAAGCTAATTTACTGATGAATAAGGAATTCGCTATGCAACTTAACGACCCAACGCTTTTTCGCCAGCAGGCCTTTATTCAAGGAAAGTGGTGTGATGCAGAAAGTAAGAAAACTATTGAAGTGACAAACCCCGCTAATGCTCAGCTTTTGGGCACCGTGCCCAAAATGGGGGCAAATGAAACGCGCATGGCGATTGAAGCGGCCAATCAGGCATTGCCTGCATGGCGTGCGTTAACGGCCAAAGAGCGTGCGACGATCCTGCGTCGCTGGTTCGATCTCATGATGGCTAACCAAGACGATCTCGCCAAGCTCATGACGCTGGAACAGGGCAAACCGTTGGCTGAGGCCAAGGGGGAGATCGCCTATGCCGCCTCTTTTATTGAGTGGTTTGCCGAAGAAGGCAAACGCATTTATGGCGATACCATTCCAGGTCATCAGGCAGACAAACGCCTTATCGTGATCAAACAGCCGATTGGCGTTACCGCTGCGATCACCCCGTGGAACTTTCCTGCGGCAATGATCACGCGCAAGGCAGGGCCTGCGCTTGCCGCTGGCTGCACCATGGTGCTTAAACCCGCGAGCCAAACGCCGTTTTCAGCGTTGGCACTTGCGGAGTTGGCCCAGCGCGCAGGGATCCCAGACGGCGTATTTAACGTGGTGACCGGCTCGGCCAGCGAAGTGGGAAATGAGCTCACGGGTAACCCGCTAGTGCGCAAACTCTCGTTTACCGGATCGACCGAAATTGGTCGTCAGCTGATGCAACAGTGCGCCAAAGACATCAAAAAAGTTTCGCTGGAGCTGGGCGGGAATGCGCCATTCATCGTGTTTGACGATGCTGATTTGGATAAAGCGGTTGACGGTGCGCTGGCTTCTAAGTTCCGTAATGCGGGGCAAACCTGCGTGTGTGCTAACCGCCTTTATGTTCAGGATGGGGTTTATGACGCTTTTGCTAAAAAACTGCAGGCTGCGGTTGAAAAACTTACGTTGGGCGATGGTTTAGCGCAGGGCGTAACAACGGGCCCGCTGATTGATGAAAAAGCGGTGGCGAAAGTGAAAGAGCACATTGAAGACGCGCTATCGAAAGGGGCTCGCATTATTACCGGCGGCCAGCCGCACGATTTAGGCGGTAATTTCTTTCAGCCCACCATTTTAGTGGATGTTCCTGCGAACGCTAAAGTTGCCAAAGAAGAGACTTTTGGCCCGCTGGCTCCGCTGTTTCGTTTTAAAGATGAAGCCGATGTGGTTGCGCAGGCCAATGATACCGAATTTGGCTTGGCGGCTTATTTTTATGCGCGCGATCTCAGCCGCGTATTCCGCGTTGGCGAAGCGCTGGAGTACGGCATCGTGGGGATCAACACCGGCATTATTTCGAATGAAGTTGCGCCTTTTGGCGGGATCAAAGCCTCAGGCCTGGGCCGCGAAGGCTCGAAGTATGGCATCGAAGATTATCTCGAAATCAAATATATGTGCATCGGCTTGTAAATAGAACTGACCTTACTTTTTAACACCAACAGAGCGGCATCAGCCGCCTACCCGAATACTGAGAGGACACCTGATGAGCACGAATAAAGAACTGATGCAGCGCCGTAGTAACGCCATTCCACGCGGCGTGGGGCAGATCCATCCTATTTTTGCCGAGCGAGCAGAAAACTGCCGCGTATGGGACGTCGAAGGGCGTGAATATCTGGACTTTGCAGGCGGGATTGCGGTTCTAAATACGGGCCATTTGCATCCAAAAGTGGTGGCTGCGGTTGAAGCTCAGCTGAAAAAACTGTCGCATACCTGTTTCCAAGTGTTGGCCTACGAACCGTATTTGGAACTGTGCGAAATCATGAACAAGCGCGTTCCGGGTGATTTTGACAAAAAAACTCTGCTGGTGACGACAGGCTCTGAAGCGGTAGAAAACGCGGTGAAGATTGCCAGAGCGGCCACCAAGCGCAGCGGAACCATCGCTTTTAGCGGTGCTTATCATGGGCGTACTCATTACACCTTATCGTTGACCGGCAAAGTAAACCCTTACTCGGCAGGCATGGGGTTAATGCCGGGGCACGTGTTCCGCGCTTTGTATCCTTGTGAATTACACGGTGTCAGCGACGATGATGCCATCGCCAGTATTCATCGCATTTTCAAAAACGACGCTGCGCCTGAAGATATTGCTGCCATCGTTATCGAACCGGTGCAGGGGGAAGGGGGATTCTATTCAACGTCGCCTGCCTTTATGAAACGCCTGCGCGAACTGTGTGATGAGCATGGGATCATGCTGATTGCCGATGAAGTGCAAAGCGGAGCAGGGCGTACCGGAACGTTGTTTGCGATGGAGCAGTTAGGTGTTGCTGCCGATCTCACTACCTTTGCGAAATCTATTGCGGGTGGTTTCCCTCTCGCAGGCGTAACAGGCAAAGCCGAAATTATGGATGCCATTGCGCCGGGCGGGCTGGGTGGAACCTATGCCGGTAGCCCAATTGCCTGTGCGGCAGCCTTAGCGGTGCTTGAAACTTTTGATGAAGAAAATCTGTTGCAGCGCGCCAACGATGTGGGACAGAAGCTGAAAGATGGCCTGCTCAATATCGCAGAAACTCATCCAGAAATCGGTGATGTGCGTGGTCTTGGCGCGATGATTGCGATTGAACTGTTCGAAAACGGCGATGTGCATAAACCGAATGCCAAACTGACGGCAGAAGTGGTTGCGCGTGCGCGTGATAAGGGGCTCATCCTGTTGTCATGCGGGCCGTACTATAACGTGCTGCGTATTCTGGTTCCGCTCACGGTGAGTGACGCGCAGATCAAACAGGGTCTGGATATTATCGCCGAATGTTTTACCGAGGCTAAGAAAAACTAAGCGCAACGAGGTGCTTGTGGTTACGCGAGTAGCACCCGTCATAAAGGAAGTCTGATGGCTAAATAATAACAATGCGCGTGCTCCGGCGCGGGAATGCCGGAGCGCTCTCCCTAAGTGCAAAACTTTCGAGAGGGTTCGAATTATGGGTCAGATTACAGAAACAAACTCGCTGGGAGGCGGGCTGAAGTCCCGCCATGTCACCATGCTGTCCATTGCAGGTGTTATCGGCGCTAGCCTATTTGTTGGCTCAGGCGTTGCGATTTCACAGGCGGGGCCAGCGGTATTACTGTCTTATCTTTTCGCTGGTTTGCTGGTGCTGTTGATTATGCGCATGCTCGGTGAAATGGCGGTGGCGTCGCCGGATACCGGCTCCTTCTCAACCTATGCCGAACGATCTATTGGCAAATGGGCAGGGTATACCATTGGCTGGCTTTACTGGTGGTTCTGGGTTTTGGTGATCCCTCTGGAAGCCAATATCGCCGCCATCATTCTTAACTCGTGGCTACCTGTAGTGCCTATCTGGCTATTTTCATTACTCATTACTTTGGCACTAACCGGTAGTAATTTGCTTAGCGTTAAGAACTACGGTGAGTTTGAATTTTGGTTGGCGCTGTGCAAAGTGATCGCCATTCTGGCCTTTATCGTGGTGGGGGCTATTGCCATCACCGGGTTTTATCCGCATGTTCAGGTCAGCGGCGTGTCTCGGCTATGGGATCACGGCGGCTTTATGCCAAATGGCTTTGGGGCAGTGATCAGCGCCATGTTGATCACCATGTTTTCTTTTATGGGCGCGGAGATCGTAACGATCGCGGCGGCTGAGTCAGATACCCCAGACAAGCATATTGTGAGGGCGACCAACTCCGTGATTTGGCGTATTGCGATCTTCTATCTGTGCTCGATCTTTGTGGTGGTGGCGTTGGTTCCTTGGAACGCACCGGAGCTGAAAACCGTAGGATCTTATAGCTCGGTGCTGCAGCTGCTACATATTCCGCATGCCAAATTGATCATGGACTGTGTGATCCTGTTGTCCGTCACCAGCTGTTTGAATTCGGCGCTGTATACCGCTTCGCGTATGCTCTATTCACTGAGCCACCGTGGTGATGCGCCCGCTTTTATGGGCAAAACCAACCGCAGTAAAACGCCTTACGTGGCGGTTTTATTGTCAACCGGCGCGGCGTTTTTGACCGTCATTGTTAACTATTACGCTCCCGCCAAGGTGTTTAATTTCCTGATCGCCAGTTCTGGCGCAATCGCTTTGCTGGTGTATTTAGTGATTGCGGTTTCTCAGCTGAGAATGCGTAAGATCCTGTTAACGCAGGGCAACGAGCTCAAGCTTAAAATGTGGCTATATCCCTATCTAACATGGACGGTGATCCTGTTTATCACCTTCGTGTTAGTGGTGATGATGTTTAGGCCAGAACAGCGTATCGAAGTGGTTTCAACCGTGCTGTTGGGCATTGGTATCATTTGTACTGTGCCGATCATGACGCGTTGGAAGGCGCTGTTTGAGTGGCAAAAACAGCCTCAGCAGAGTTTGAGGTAACGAAGGGGCTTGCTAATAATCTTGATGCGCCGGTTTGGTCAGTACTGAAACGGCGCATTTTCGTATAAGAGATCCTGCAACTTTGGTAGGTTATTCTTTTTGCTTCGTGGCTATTTGGGAGCTATGCCTATGACCGCCTCTTTACCTTATTCCACGTTTGACGGTTATCAATGGCTGAAAAGAGACATCATCCGCGGTATCTATCAGCCGGATGAAAAGTTACGCATGAGTCTGTTGACGAGCCGCTATGGGCTGGGCGTTGGCCCGCTACGCGAGGCGCTTTCACAGCTGGTGGCAGAACATCTGGTGACGGTGGTTAGCCAAAAAGGCTATCGCGTTGCCTCGATGTCGCAGGCCGAATTGCTCGATATTTTTGATGCTCGAGCCAATATGGAATCGATGCTGGTGCAGTTGGCGATTGAGCGCGGCAAAGACGATTGGGAGGCTGAGATCCTCGCGCGTTCTCATATGCTCGCCAAACTAGAGGCCAGTGATGCCAGCGAAGATTTGCTGGATGAATGGGATCAACGCCATCAGGCATTTCACACGGCGATTGTTGCCGGATGCGGCTCGCAATACCTGCTGCAAATGCGAGCCAGACTGTTTGATCTCGCGGCGCGCTACCGCTTCATTTGGCTGCGAGAAACCGTGCTTTCCGTGGAGATGCTAGAGAATAAACATCATGAGCATGATGAACTGGTGAAGGTGATTTTGGCTCGTGATGGAAAGCGCGCCGGTGAGCTGATGCGGCAGCATTTGCTCACGCCGATACCGATTATTCGGGAGGCAATGGGGGGGAAGGGGGCATAAGTGTTTTAGATATGGGGTAAGTTACGTCCGCCTAAAACACTGAGCTTCACATTTAAATCGTGCAGGCGTCCGACGAAAGGTTGCTAGCGCAATCTCTCAATTACTCATGCTTGAATATTTTTATATTGGGGTAAGTTACGTCCGCCTAAAATACTGAACTCTACATTTAAACCGTGCAGGCGTCCGTGTTAGGGGGCCAATCGCCGCCCCCTAACAACCCGGCTTGGCACCGTTCTTCAGCCTGCTTCGCAGGTTCCCTCATCTCGTCATTCCGGCTTTAACGGAACGAGCGACAATCGGCATCCATGCCTCCGTCGCTCTTTTGCCGACATCCAGTCGGCAAATCCTAGCCTGCATTCCTCAATTCGGCTAAAGAACAACGTGCCAGATAAGGTCAAACCCAAAAGACAAAAGACAAAAACTTTATCTGTTTTTTTGTTTAAGTATTGGGAGAAAGAGCAACGCTAACAGGATGTTAGCGTTAGGGGAGGAGGCGCCAAGGATGGCGCATGCCGACCCGGCGCGGAGATGGCGTCTCGGATAAAAGCGCGAGGATTGAAGGGGCGCGCGCTGGCGCCCCTCATCGGACGCCTTCATTGATGTATCAATGGTGTTCGGTATAAATCGGCGGACGAAACCTTACACCGTATTCGCATGCGTGTCTGACGGACGAAACCTGACACAGCATTCGCATGCGTGTCTGACGGACGAAACCTTACACCGTATTCGCATGCGTGTCTGGCGGACGAAATCTTACAGAGTATTCGCATGCATGCCTGAAGGAAGAAACCTGACATTTATGCAATCCAGATAACTCCTGTCACCAGTGCTTGCCACTTCTCCCTCCACAGTTTATTCCGAATCTTTGATTCACAAACCAGACAGATCTACCGTAACTCTTATACTTGGTTAATCGTTCTCTAAGAGGAATTCGCTATGTGGAAAAAACAATTTGCCGCCGTTTTTCTAGATATGGATGGCGCTCTTTTGGATTCAGGTAACCATGCTCAGCAGGTGTGGATGCAGTGGGCGCAGCAACACGGCATTGATGGGGCATTGCTGGGAGAACAGGTTCATAGCCAACGTGTGCAGGAAATTGTGCGCCGTTTAGCCCCTCACCTAGATACCCAGCAAGAGGTGAATGCGTTGGAGGCGGCGTTGTTGCAAATGACCCAGCGTCATCGAAGCCAATTACAGCAAGGTGTTTCTGAGCTGCTACAGGCGCTAGGCGAAACGCCGTGGGGCGTGGTGACGCAGTCTCATCGTGCACGCGCCGAAGCGCAGTTGCAGCAGGCCGGTATGCAGCGTCCACCGTTGATGGTGGGAGCCGAGCAGGTATCAAGCGGTCGGCCCGATCCAGAACCTTACTTACTCGCCGCCAGTTTTTACGGCGTAGATCCGCGTGATTGTCTCGTTTTTGAAAGCGATGAGGCTGGAATTAAAGCCGCTCAGGCCGCAGGAATGACGGTTATTGCCATCACCAATCGCCATCAACGGCATCATTTACAGCGTGCAGATGTGGTTATTAGCGGCTGGCGTAGTATTATTCTGCATCCCCAGCGTCAAGGAATAGTCATAGAGGTAGTTGCATGAATGCATTGCGTATAGGTCTGGTCTCGATTTCCGATCGTGCTTCCAGCGGTGTTTATCAGGATAAAGGTATTCCAGCTTTACAAGAGTGGTTGGAGCAAGCGCTCACCACGGAATTTACGCTGGAAACGCGGTTAATTCCCGATGAACAAGTCATGATCGAGCAGACTTTGTGCGAGCTGGTTGATGAAATGGGCTGTCACTTGGTGCTGACCACCGGTGGCACCGGCCCTGCTCGCCGCGATGTGACGCCGGATGCAACGTTAGCAGTCGCCGACCGTGAAATGCCGGGCTTTGGCGAACAGATGCGCCAAATCAGTTTGCACTATGTACCGACGGCGATTTTGTCGCGCCAGGTGGGCGTGATCCGCAAGCAGGCGTTGATCATCAATTTGCCGGGGCAGCCTAAGTCGATCAAGGAAACGCTGGAAGGCGTTAAGGATGAAAGCGGAAAGCCGATTGTGCACGGGATTTTCGCTAGCGTGCCTTATTGCATTCAGCTATTAGACGGGCCGTATGTAGAAACCGATCCGCGCGTAATAGCAGCTTTTCGTCCTAAAAGTGCGCGTCGCGAAACAATCGACTGAAATTGAACTCATTGCGGCATAAGATTCAGTACGACTAGCCAGTCACCCAGTAACGTTATATTAATTATTTTGCATTACAACTTTGTAACACTAAGCCGTGATGCCGGTTTATAACCACACAACATCGCAAAATAATATGAAAAATAACGTACTGGGCTGGATCTTATGGAACAAAATCATAATCGCCGTTTAAATCGGCAGGACTACAAGACTTTGACGTTGGCAGCCTTGGGCGGCGCGTTAGAGTTCTACGACTTCATCATTTTTGTGTTCTTCGCGGCGGTTGTCAGCGATCTCTTCTTCCCAGTCGATATGCCTGAGTGGCTGCGTCAAGTGCAGACCTTCGGGATTTTTGCTGCCGGTTATCTGGCTCGTCCGCTTGGTGGGATCATCATGGCGCACTTTGGTGACAAAGTCGGGCGCAAAAAAATGTTCTCCCTGAGTATCTTGCTGATGGCATTGCCAACGTTGGCGATGGGGATGCTGCCGACTTATCAAAGTATTGGTATTGCCGCACCGCTACTGCTGCTGCTGATGCGCGTGCTTCAGGGCGCGGCGATTGGTGGTGAAGTGCCGGGCGCTTGGGTATTTGTGGCCGAGCATGTGCCGCGCAAACGCGTTGGATTTGCCTGCGGCACCTTAACCGCGGGATTAACCGCCGGTATTTTGTTGGGATCGCTGGTGGCCACCTTGCTCAATACGGTAATGAGCCAAGACGCTATTTTGGCCGGTGGCTGGCGTATTCCGTTCTTCTTAGGTGGGATCTTTGGCCTGTTTGCCATGTACCTGCGTCGCTGGTTACAAGAAACACCGATTTTTATCGAAATGCAGGCGCGTAAGGCGTTAGCCGAAGAGATGCCGTTGAAAACGGTGGTGAAAAATCATCGCACCGAAGTGGCTATTTCAATGCTGCTCACGTGGCTGTTGTCGGCCGGTATTGTGGTGGTGATCCTGATGACGCCAACCTATTTGCAAAAACAGTTTGGCATTTCACCGGCGCTGGCATTACAGGCTAACTGCTTGGCGACGATAGCGCTGACGATTGGCTGCGTGATTGCTGGGCGTTTAATTGATCGCTTTGGCGCGAGCAAAACCTTTATCGTTGGCAGCCTATTTTTAGCCGTGTGTAGCTGGACGTTTTACCACTCTGTAGCCGCTGGCGTAAGCGCCGAGCAGTTATTCTTGGGCTATGCGTTGGCCGGATTCAGCGTGGGTATTGTGGGCGCAGTGCCTTATGTCATGGTAAGAGCGTTCCCCGCCGAGGTACGTTTCAGCGGAATTTCATTCTCCTATAACGTGGCCTACGCCATCTTCGGGGGATTAACGCCAATTTTTGTTACGCTAATTATGAAAGTGACGCCGATGGCTCCGGCATATTACGTGTTGGCGCTGTCACTGGTTGGATTGCTGCTGGGGCTTTATTTACAGCGTGATTTAAACAGTGAGGCTCATGCTGAAAATAAGCCGTTAGTGCCATCGGGGCACTAAGAACACAGCTAAATCATTATCGTAAACGCTCTGCCGCCTTGGCAGGGCGTTTTTGCTTAGGGTAAACATCACGCTTTCAACATTCCTGCTTGCTTAGCCGTCTCTCTTTTCCTATGTTATGCTTCAAGCGAACTTTCTCTTATCAGCCCAGTGGGTTTATTGAAATATCATAGACTTCCTGCGATTGGATTTATCACTGACGGAACCAGCCAGAACGTTAATTTATGAGCACATCAGACGATCGTCCTGTTGAAAATTCTGAAGCCATCGGGCATGCAATGCGCCGACGCCCAGTACCTCGTAAAAAGCTGTCTGATGTGGTTGAAGAAGAGTTAGAACAAATGATCCGTCGGCGTGAGTTTGCAGAAGGTGAGCAGTTGCCTTCAGAGCGTGAACTGATGGCCTTTTTTAATGTGGGTCGACCCTCCGTGCGAGAGGCGCTGGCCGCGCTAAAGCGCAAAGGGCTGGTGCAGATTAATAACGGCGAACGCGCTCGTGTTTGTCGCCCATCCGCAGATACCATCATTTCTGAACTTTCAGGCATGGCCAAAGACTTTCTCACCAAGCCTGACGGTATCGCTCATTTTGAGCAGCTGCGTTTGTTCTTTGAGTCCAGCTTAGTGCGCTATGCCGCTGAATTTGCCACCGATGAGCAGATTGCGCGCTTGGGCAAAGCGTTGGAAATGAACAGCCAGTCGCTTGACGATAACGATCTGTTCATTCGATCCGATATCGAATTTCATCGCGAGCTTGCGGAGATCCCCGGTAATCCGATCTTCATGGTTATCCATGTGGCGCTGTTGGATTGGCTAATTGCCGCACGCCCCACGGTGTCGCTGGCAGAATTACACGCCCACAATAATATAAGCTATCAGCAGCATATCGAAATTTATCAAGCGATCTGTAAGCGAGATCCTGACGCTGCGGATAAGGCTCTCAAATCCCATCTCAATAGCGTTTTTGCTGCCTATTACCCTGCCAAAAAATAACGATCTTTTTATTCCTTGTCGAGAATGGTCGAAACGAGATCTTCTTCATCTTTAATCTTGTAAGAAGATCTTCTTCACCCTGCTTTATCTGAGATTGATCACATATCAAAGCGAATATCGCCTTAGTTCGTTTTTTAGTCTGGTATAACAGGTATAAAGGTATATCTTTGTGTTTATCAAATAAACAAATCAGAGGGTCTTATGTCGAAAAATCTCCATGGGGTGATGCCTGCGTTACTGACGCCGTTTAATCCACAACAGCAGTTGGATATCCCCAGCCTGCGTCGATTGGTACAGTTCAATATTGCTCAGGGCGTAGATGGCCTCTATGTGGGAGGGTCTACCGGCGAAGCATTTATCCAAAACTTGCAGGAGCGTGAGCAGGTATTAGAAGCCGTGGCGCAGGAAGCCAAAGGTAAGCTGACGCTGATTGCCCACGTGGGTGGGATCAGCACGCATGAAAGCCAGATCTTGGCGGGCGCGGCAAAACGCTATGGCTTTGACGCCGTATCTGCCGTGACGCCGTTCTATTATCCGTTCAGTTTTGGCGAACACTGCGATCACTACCGCGCCATCATCGACGCGGCTGAAGGATTGCCGATGGTGGTATATAACATCCCGGCATTAAGCGGCGTGAAGCTTTCACTCGATCAAATCTCAACCCTGATTACCTTGCCTGGCGTTGCGGCGTTGAAACAAACTTCCGGTGATTTATATCAGATGGAGCAAGTCCGTCGGGCGCATCCAGATAAAGTGATTTACAACGGCTATGATGAAATTTTCCTGTCAGGGCTGTTAGCCGGTGCGGATGGTGGGATCGGTAGTACCTATAACGTGATGGGCTGGCGCTATAAGGGCATTATGCAAGCCCTGAAAGAAGACAATATTTCTCAGGCTCAGTTACTGCAAACCGAGTGTAATAAAGTGATTGATGTGCTGATTAAAGTTGGCGTGTTCCGTGGATTGAAAACGATACTGCATTATATGGATGTTGTTGATACGCCGATTTGTCGTAAACCTTTTGCACCGGTTGAAGAGCAATATTTGCCTGAGCTTCGCCAATTAGCCGCACAGCTGAGTGCAGAAAGAGCAGCACAATAACGCTGAACTTATTCTTATGCCTGTTAATTTCAAGATGTGGGCCATCGGCTTCATCTTGAAATTTCAGGTATATCGAAAAAACTCTTACCCTACGATATAGAGCGCGGGCAATTTATAGACCTTAAATAATTAGACCTGCGCCGGGAGTGCTTTATGAATAACACTACCCAAGATCTTCCGTGGTACCGACATATCAGCAAGTCACAATGGAAAGCGTTTTCAGCCGCGTGGATTGGCTATTTGCTTGATGGTTTTGATTTTGTATTAATCGCTTTAGTACTAACTGAAATCCAAAGTGAATTTGGATTAACCACCGTGGAAGCGGCAAGCCTTATTTCAGCCGCTTTTATATCCCGATGGTTTGGCGGGTTATTATTAGGTGCCATGGGCGATCGCTACGGACGAAAATTAGCGATGATCACCAGCATCGTTTTATTTTCCGTAGGCACATTAGCCTGTGGTTTTGCTCCCGGTTTCACCACCATGTTTATTGCTCGACTCATGATTGGCATGGGCATGGCGGGCGAATATGGTTCTAGCGCAACCTATGTGATCGAGAGTTGGCCAAAACATTTGCGTAATAAAGCCAGCGGCTTTTTGATCTCAGGGTTTTCCATCGGGGCCGTTATTTCAGCGCAAGTATATAGTGTGGTTGTACCTGAATGGGGTTGGCGTGCGCTGTTCTTTATAGGTATTTTACCGATTATCTTTGCGCTTTGGCTGCGTAAAAATATTCCTGAAGCTGAAGATTGGGAAAAGAAATTTGGTGATAAACAACCAGTGAAAACCATGGTGGATATTTTATACCGTGGCCCGCGCAAAGTGCTGAACGTCATGATGACCGTTACTGCATCGTTAGCGCTCTATTTATGTTTTACCGGAGATATTGGTAATCCATTTATTATCACGGTACTTGGTTTGATTTGCGCGGCTATCTTTATCAGTTTTATGGTGCAAAGCAGCGGCAATCGTTGGCCAACGGGCGTGATGCTCATGGTGGTCGTGTTGTTTGCCTTCCTTTACTCATGGCCGATTCAGGCACTGCTGCCAACCTATTTAAAAACTGAGCTGTTATATGACCCATCCACCGTGGCGCATATCCTGTTCTTTAGCGGATTTGGTGCAGCGGTTGGCTGTTGTGTCGGTGGTTTTCTCGGTGATTGGTTGGGGACGCGTAAAGCCTATGTCTACAGTTTGCTGCTTTCCCAGCTTTTAATTATCCCGGTATTTGCTATCGGTGGCGGAAGTTTGTGGACGCTGGGCATTCTGTTGTTCCTACAACAAATGTTAGGGCAGGGGATTTCTGGGATTTTGCCTAAGCTGATTGGTGGATATTTTGATACTGAACAGCGCGCGGCGGGGCTTGGTTTTACCTATAACGTTGGGGCACTAGGCGGAGCTTTAGCACCGATTCTTGGCGCAACGATAGCTCAGCGTTTGGATCTGGGTACAGCGCTGGCTTCGCTTTCCTTTAGCCTGACCTTTGTCGTTATTCTGCTGATTGGTTTGGATATGCCATCGCGCGTGCAGCGCTGGATTAAGCCGGAAGGAATAAGAACGCATGATACGATTGATGGAAAGCCGTTTAGCGGTGCTATTGGGCGTACGGCAAAGAAAGTTTTAGCTGTGCCGGTTCCGCATAAGTAATTTCATATAAATCATGATGATAAAAAAAAGCCCCGTATTCATTACGGGGCTTTTTGTTTTCTCGCGTTCTTTATATCAAGAAACGCGCTGAAGATTACAGCTCAGCAGGATGTGCGTTGGCTTTCGGGCATTTGCATTCGCCGATTGGTAGCACGGTGCGTCCAGCCTGTTCGTTGATCACTTCAGCCATGGCTAAGTAGATTGCGCTTGCGCCACAAACGATGCCTTCAAAACCAGCAAAATGCAGAACCGCTGCGTTGCCGGTGATGTTGCCGTAGGCCAACAGGAAGAACAGCACGGTCAGGCTCGCAAATACGAATTGCAGAACGCGGTTAGCACCCAAAGTGCCGCAGAACATAAACAGGGTGAAGATGCCCCACAGCGCCAGATAGGTGCCGAGGAAGCTTGCATCGCTGGCATCGGCCAGACCCATTTTTGGCAATACCAGAATACCGACCAAAGACAGCCAGAAAGCGCCATAGGACGTGAATGCGGTTAAACCGAAAGTATTGCCTTTTTTGTACTCAAGCAGCCCAGCTAAGATCTGAGCAAACCCTCCAAAGAAAATCCCCATAGAGATAATCACGGAAGTTAGAGGGAAAAAGCCTGCGTTGTGCAGGTTCAGCAAGACGGTGGTCATCCCGAAGCCCATCAGGCCTAAAGGACCGGGATTCGCCAACTTGTTGGTGTGCATAGAGCCTCTGTAATAAGAGAAGTTTAATGTAGAAACAAATAATCCAATGAAATTGATGTTGATATTTATATATTCAGCGTCAATTAATTAAGCATGGAAATTCATTGGTACGTGCTCGAGAACACAATGGGTTATGGCATTGTGGCTGTTTTCAACGATCGAGCGCGCGGCATAATAATGAGGAGTTGGAACATAAACAATGATCTTGTAGGTTAAAAAATCATATTTTTTTTAATCTCCCCCCTTGTTGTCCGCTTGAGCGACCCCATCTTACTTACAACGCAGTTGGTTACCGAGTAACCCTGTTTTAATTCAAGCTGTATGAGCCTTGGCCGCAACTTGAATGATTTAGGGAGTAGGTAGAAAAAAAGGCGGTTGAAAAGCAAAATATCGCCCCCACCTACGGTAGCAACGAGATTAATAACAAAATTCTTAGTGGAGATGTTCGATGGGCAAAATTATTGGTATCGACCTGGGTACAACTAACTCTTGTGTAGCTGTAATGGATGGAACTACCGCACGTGTGCTGGAGAACGCCGAGGGCGACCGCACCACTCCTTCTATTATTGCTTATACTCAGGACGGCGAAATTCTGGTTGGTCAGCCAGCAAAACGTCAGGCTGTGACTAACCCGCAAAACACTTTGTTTGCGATCAAGCGTTTGATTGGTCGTCGTTTCCAAGACGAAGAAGTTCAGCGCGATAAAGGCATCATGCCTTTCGGTATCGTGGGCGCTGACAACGGCGACGCATGGGTCGAAGTTAAAGGTCAGAAAATTGCTCCACCACAGATTTCTGCTGAAGTTCTGAAAAAAATGAAGAAAACAGCAGAAGACTTCTTGGGTGAGCCAGTAACCGAAGCGGTTATTACCGTTCCTGCATACTTCAACGATGCTCAGCGTCAGGCAACGAAAGATGCTGGCCGTATCGCAGGTCTGGAAGTAAAACGTATCATCAACGAACCAACCGCTGCTGCTTTGGCATACGGTTTGGATAAAGAAGTCGGCAACCGCACTATTGCCGTTTACGACTTGGGTGGTGGTACTTTCGATATCTCTATCATTGAGATCGACGAAGTTGACGGTGAAAAAACCTTCGAAGTTCTGGCAACCAACGGTGATACCCATCTGGGTGGTGAAGACTTCGACAGCCGTCTGATCAACTATCTGGTTGACGAATTCAAGAAAGAACAGGGCATGGATCTGCGCAATGATCCGCTGGCGATGCAGCGTCTGAAAGAAGCTGCTGAAAAAGCGAAAATTGAGCTGTCTTCTGCTCAGCAGACCGACGTTAACCTGCCGTACATCACTGCAGATGCGTCTGGTCCAAAACACATGAACATCAAAGTGACCCGTGCAAAACTGGAATCACTGGTTGAAGATCTGGTTAACCGTTCTATGGAACCACTGAAAGTGGCTCTGAAAGACGCAGGCCTGTCTGTTTCTGACGTACAGGACGTTATCCTGGTTGGTGGTCAGACTCGTATGCCTATGGTTCAGAAGAAAGTTGCTGATTTCTTCGGTAAAGAACCACGTAAAGACGTTAACCCAGACGAAGCAGTGGCTATCGGTGCTGCGGTTCAGGGCGGTGTATTGACCGGTGAAGTGAAAGACGTTCTGCTGCTGGACGTTACCCCTCTGTCTCTGGGTATCGAAACCATGGGCGGCGTGATGACTTCACTGATTTCGAAGAACACCACGATCCCAACTAAGCACAGCCAAGTGTTCTCAACCGCTGAAGACAACCAGTCTGCCGTGACTATTCACGTCATTCAGGGTGAGCGTAAGCGTGCTGCGGATAACAAATCTCTGGGTCAGTTCAACCTAGATGGTATCCAGCCTGCACCACGCGGTATGCCGCAGATCGAAGTCACCTTCGACATCGATGCCGACGGTATCCTGCACGTGTCTGCTAAAGACAAAAACAGCGGTAAAGAGCAGAAGATCACCATCAAGGCTTCTTCTGGTCTGAACGAAGAAGAAATCCAGAAAATGGTTCGTGATGCCGAAGCTAACGCTGAAGCTGACCGTAAGTTTGAAGAGCTGGTACAGACTCGTAACCAAGCCGATCAGCTGGTTCACGGTACTCGCAAACAGTTGGAAGAAGCGGGCGATAAACTGCCAGCAGAAGACAAAACTGCGATCGAAGCTGCTTTGGCTGAGCTGGATACTGCAGCGAAAGGCGAAGATAAAGCTGACATCGAAGCGAAAATCCAGACTCTGGTTCAGGCTTCAAGCAAACTGTTAGAAATGGCTCAGCAGCAGGCTCAGGCCGGTGGTGCTCAGCAGGCAGATACCAGCGCTCAGAAAGATGACGACGTGGTAGATGCTGAATTCGAAGAAGTGAAAGATAAAAAATAATCGCCCTTAGCGGGCTAGGTAAAGACGGTAGTGGTTAACCATTAAGCGTCGTTACTATTAACCGGCACGGGCGTCGAGGAAACTCAACGCCCGTGCAGTTATGTTAAGGGCAGGATAGAAAATGGCGAAAAGAGACTATTACGAGGTTTTGGGCGTATCCCGCGACGCGGAAGAGCGCGAAATCAAAAAGGCTTATAAGCGCCTAGCGATGAAGTTTCACCCTGACCGCAATCAGGAAAAAGACGCTGAAGAAAAGTTTAAAGAGGTTAAAGAAGCCTACGAAATCTTAACCGACGCGCAGAAACGTGCAGCCTACGATCAATATGGTCATGCAGCCTTCGAGCAAGGTGGCATGGGCGGCGGTGGCGGCGGATATGGCGGCGGCGGTGCAGACTTCAGCGACATCTTTGGTGACGTGTTCGGCGACATCTTCGGCGGCGGTCGCCGTCAGCGTGCGACCCGTGGTGCAGATCTCCGTTATAACATGGAGCTGACGCTGGAAGAGGCGGTGCGCGGTGTGACCAAAGAAATTCGCATTCCAACCTTGGTTGAGTGCGAAGTTTGTCACGGCAGCGGCGCGAAAAAAGGCACTGAGCCTGTCACTTGTCCGACCTGTCATGGTGCAGGTCAGGTACAGATGCGTCAGGGCTTCTTTACCGTGCAACAGCCGTGTCCACACTGTCACGGCCGTGGTCAGATTATCAAAGACCCATGCAACAAATGTCATGGACATGGCCGCGTAGAGAAATCTAAAACGCTGTCGGTGAAAATTCCTGCGGGCGTTGATACCGGTGATCGTATCCGTTTAAGCGGCGAAGGTGAAGCCGGTGAGCATGGCGCTCCAGCGGGTGATTTGTACGTACAGGTTCAGGTTAAAGCGCACCCAATCTTCGAACGTGAAGATAATAATCTGTTCTGTGAAGTACCAATCAACTTTGCGATGGCTGCACTTGGCGGTGAGATTGAAGTTCCAACGCTGGATGGTCGCGTTAAGCTGAAAATCCCTGCTGAAACTCAGACCGGCAAGATGTTCCGTATGCGGGGCAAAGGCGTTAAAACTGTACGTGGTGGAAGTCAGGGCGACCTGCTGTGCCGCGTTGTGGTTGAAACACCGGTTAACCTGAACGAGAAACAGAAACAGCTGCTGCGCGAACTGGAAGAAAGCTTCGGTGATTCTTCGAGCGCGAATAACAGCCCGCGATCTAAAAGTTTCCTCGACGGTGTAAAGAAATTCTTCGACGATTTAACCCGTTAAGATTTTCTTTTAAAATAAGCAGTTAATAAAAATCCCCGCCTAATACGTGGGGATTTTTTTACATTATTGTGTGACGAAACTCATAAATAACTCGGTTTTTCCTACGTTAATAGCGCTTATAAACTACTTTTGCCGAAATAAAGTAATCCGTAAACTAACTGCATTAATTCGTTCTCTCGCCCATTATTAACGAATGTGTGTAAGGAGTTTCTGAGAGTGACTATGGTAACCCGTGCAATCCGCCAGTTTCTGCGCCTTGAGGCCGCTGGCGGTATTATTCTCATCATGGCCGCAATTGTGGCTTTAGTATTGGCAAACAGCCCACTGCACGATCTCTATCAGCAGTTCTTAAACTCACCGGTTCAGTTCCGTTTTATGGCGTTGGATATCAATAAAACTCTGCTGCTATGGGTGAACGATGGCCTGATGGCGGTATTCTTTTTAGTGGTAGGGCTAGAGGTTAAGCGTGAACTGATGTGCGGTTCTCTTGCCAGCCGCGAGCAAGCTATTTTCCCAGCTATTGCCGCGTTAGGCGGAATGTTTGCACCCGCGTTGATTTATCTCGCGTTTAACCATGCCGATCCTGTGACGAGCCAAGGCTGGGCAATTCCTGCGGCAACGGACATTGCTTTTGCTTTAGGCGTTATGGCTTTGCTGGGGAATCGCGTTCCAACCAGCTTGAAGGTGTTTCTGCTGGCGTTGGCCATTATCGATGACTTAGGCGTTATCGTTATTATCGCGCTGTTTTATACCCATGAGGTTTCTCTGCCTGCTTTGGGGGTTGCCGCAGCATCCATTGCGGTGCTGGGATATCTTAACTGGCGCGGCGTTGGCAAAACCTCGGTCTACCTGCTGGTCGGTGCGGTGCTGTGGACTGCGATTTTAAAATCAGGCGTTCATGCCACCTTGGCCGGCGTTATTGTTGGCTTTATGCTGCCGATTAAAGCGAAAAACGGTAAGCGCCCGGCTGAAAAATTAGAGCACAGCCTGCATCCGTGGGTGGCGTATTTGATTCTGCCATTGTTCGCTTTTGTGAATGCTGGCGTATCTCTACAGGGTGTTTCGTTGGAAAATCTGACGGGCATTCTGCCTTCCGGAATTATGCTGGGCCTGTTTATTGGGAAGCCGCTTGGGATCTTCCTGTTTAGCTGGGTGGCGGTAAAAATGGGCGTGGCTCGTTTACCAGAGAACATTAACTTCCAGCATATTTTTGCCGTTTCGGTGCTGTGTGGTATCGGCTTTACGATGTCTATCTTTATTGCTTCGTTGGCGTTTGCTGGTGGAGCGCCAGAGCTGGCAACGTATTCAAGATTAGGCATTTTGCTGGGGTCTACTGCGTCGGCTGTTGTGGGATATATGCTTTTGAGTCGCGTGCTGCCACGCCGAGCGGCGGTCGAGAATTCATAAGTATTCTTGGGCGCTCTTATTGAAAATGGAGCGCCTTTTGTAATCTGGCTCCCGTTGGGGAGGCTTCATCATAGGTGCTTAGTGGTTTTAGTGGCAAGATAAGTCATACGCCGCTGCGCCTTCTTGGTCGCACTGTTTGTGCCGCCTTTTGGATTTAAATACCGCAGCAATGTTCGCATCGTTTTTCACTATGCGAAAGGGAATAGGAGAGCACTATCGTGCGTCTGGCACATATCAATTTTAACCACCTGTATTATTTCTGGCAGGTTTGCAAAGAAGGGTCTGTCGTCGGCGCAGCTGAAGCGCTGTTTTTAACGCCGCAGACGATTACCGGACAGATTAAAGCCTTAGAAGAACGCTTGGGCGGAAAGCTATTTAAGCGTCAAGGCCGCGGATTAGTGCCTTCTGAGCTAGGACAGTTGGTTTTTCGTTATGCCGACCGCATGTTTATGCTTAGCCAAGAAATGCTCGACATTGTGAACTACCGCAAAGAATCCAACATGCTCTTTGACGTTGGCGTTGCCGATGCGCTGTCTAAACGCTTGGTCAGCCAAGTATTGGAAACCGCGGTTGCCGATCACGAGCAAATTCATTTGCGCTGCTTTGAATCCACACATGAAATGCTGTTGGAACAGCTAAGCCAGCATAAGCTGGATATGATTTTATCGGATTGTCCGGTGGATTCTAGCCAGCAAGAAGGGCTGTTCTCGGTAAAGCTGGGTGAGTGTGGCGTGAGTTTCTACTGTCGCCAGCCGTTGCCTGAGCAGCCGTTTCCTGCCTGCCTTGAGCAACGTAAGCTATTGATCCCAGGCCGTCGAACCATGTTAGGACGTAAATTATTAAACTGGTTCAATAGCCAAGGGCTACAGGTGCAGATCCTCGGCGAGTTTGATGATGCGGCTTTGATGAAGGCGTTTGCTCAATTCCACGATGCTATTTTTGTTGCGCCGTCGATTTATGCACAGGATTTATACGCGAACGACTCAGAAAACATCAAGGAAGTGGGGCGGATTGATAACTTGCAGGAAGAGTATTACGTGATTTTTGCCGAGCGAATGATTCAGCATCCGGCGGTACAGCGTGTCTGTAACAAAGATTTCTCAGCGTTGTTTAGCCGATAGGCGCCTTAGTTGAGATGTAACGTTGAGACGTAAAAAAACCGGCCTAGGCCGGTTTTTTTCAAAGCTTTCAACGTAAAGCAATTACTGCATTGCGTTGATTTGCGCTACCAAGTTTGACTTATGGCGTGCAGCTTTGTTTTTGTGGATCAGGCCTTTACAAGCCTGGCGATCCACGATTGGTTGCATTTCGTTAAATGCGTTTTGTGCAGCGGCTTTATCGCCGGTTGCAATCGCCGCGTATACTTTCTTAAGGAAAGTACGCATCATGGAGCGACGGCTAGCGTTGTGCTTGCGGCGCTTCTCAGATTGTACGGCGCGTTTCTTAGCTGATTTGATATTAGCCAAGGTCCAACTCCCAAAATATTCTATGAGGACAATTCAAAGGCCGAGAAATATGCCTTTTTAGCCCTCTGTTGTCAATGGATTTGTGCAAATAAGCGTCGCTTGTACGAACGACACTTTCGCGTTGTGATGGCGCGGGATTTTACCAGCTTTGTCCCTTGGAATACACCCTTTCGAGAGTTTTTTCCTGTGCGGTTGCTGATTATATCAGCGTTTGCAATAAAAGCGCAGGTTTATACCCCAGCATCTTGAAAGGCGATGGGGTGAGTAACGGATATGATTTTATCGAAAGACAAATAGAGTGGTAGAAATCATGCGTAATGTATTTAACCGGCGGCTTATCTCCGGTATGGTGGCAGAATCCCTTTAAACTCTCTAATCGCTGGTTAACCTTAGTCTCTGTACAAGGTATAATCCGCCGATTTCCACTGTTTTGAGCCTGATATGGAGCTAATTCGCGGCATTCACAATCTACGGGCGCGCCACCATGGCTGCGTGCTGACGATCGGTAACTTCGATGGTGTGCACCGCGGTCATCAGGCCTTGCTGGCCCGTTTGAAGCAGGAAGGGAAGCGCTTGGGGCTGCCCGTCATGGTGATGATCTTTGAGCCCCAGCCGTTAGAGCTGTTCAGCGCAGATAAAGCGCCGGCTCGCCTGACTCGGTTACGCGATAAATGTCACTATCTGGCAGAAGCAGGAGTTGATTATCTCCTGTGCGTACGTTTTAACCGTGATTTTGCGGCGAATTCAGCTCATGACTTTGTTAAAAAGTTACTCGTTGAAAAGCTCGGCGTAAAATATTTGATGGTCGGTGATGATTTTCGTTTTGGCGCTGGGCGTCAGGGCGACTATGAGTTGTTGAAACAGGCCGGGGAACAGTTCGGCTTTACCGTGACCAACTCTGACAGCTTTTGCGAAGGGAATAAGCGCATTAGCAGCACCGCCGTTCGACAGGCATTGCAGGAAGATAAGCTTGAACTCGCGGAAAGCCTTTTGGGCCATCCATACAGCATTTCTGGGCGCGTTGTGCACGGTGATGAAGTTGGGCGCACTATTGGTTTTCCAACCGCCAACCTACCGTTGAAACGGTTGGTTGCACCGGTAAAAGGCGTATACGCCGTTGATGTTTATGGGTTGGGAGCAACACCGTTGCCCGGTGTGGCTAATATTGGTACCCGCCCAACAGTCGCTGGCATACGTCAGCAGCTAGAAGTTCATCTACTGGATACCACGATGGATCTCTATGGACGCCACATTGATGTGGTGCTCCGCGCAAAACTGCGCAATGAACAGCGTTTTGCTTCGCTTGATGCACTTAAGCAACAAATCGCCAATGATGTGGTGACGGCCCGGGAATTCTTTGGGCTGGCGACACCGGTTTAATCTATATACATATGCCCAAAGTCATAAAAGCTGCATGAGCAGCTTATTGAGCCAAGGGGATAGCCGAAAACGGAACCGAGAATCGAATGAGTGATTATAAGAATACCCTGAACTTGCCGGAAACAGGGTTCCCGATGCGCGGCGATCTCGCCAAGCGCGAACCTGGCATGCTGCAACGTTGGTATGAGCAGGATCTGTACGGGATTATCCGTAACGCGAAGAAAGGCAAGAAAACTTTCATTTTGCACGATGGCCCTCCTTATGCGAACGGCAGTATTCATATTGGTCACTCAGTAAATAAGATTCTTAAAGACATTATTATTAAGTCCAAAGGCCTGAGCGGTTTTGACTCACCGTACATCCCAGGCTGGGACTGCCACGGTCTGCCGATTGAGCTGAAAGTTGAGCAGCTGATTGGTAAGCCAGGCGAGAAATTCAGCGCCGCTGAGTTCCGTGCTAAATGCCGTGAATACGCCGCCGAACAGGTTGAAGGCCAAAAAGCTGATTTCAAACGTCTGGGCGTGCTGGGCGATTGGGATCATCCTTACTTGACGATGGCGTTTGATACCGAAGCTAACATCATCCGTGCGCTGGCTAAAATCGTTGATAACGGCCACCTAATGAAAGGTGCTAAGCCGGTTCACTGGTGCCCAGACTGTGGTTCTTCACTGGCTGAAGCCGAAGTTGAGTACTACGACAAAACCTCTCCGTCTATTGACGTGCGCTTTGCCGCGGTCAATAAGAACGAAGTATTGGCTAAATTTGGCGTTAAAGAAGCCGAAGGCAACGTTTCTGTTGTTATCTGGACCACCACACCGTGGACAATGCCAGCTAACCGTGCGGTTTCATTACATCCTGAATTCGAATACCAACTGGTTCAGGTTGACGGCGAATGCCTGATTTTGGCGGCTGATCTGGTTGAAAGCGTGATGAAGCGCGCCGGTATTACGTCTTGGACCGTGCTGGGAAGCTGCAAAGGTGCCGATCTGGAACTGATGCGTTTCCAACATCCATTCATGGGCTTTGATGTGCCTATCGTTCTGGGCGAGCACGTTACGCTTGAAGCCGGTACAGGTGCGGTACATACCGCGCCGGGTCATGGCCCAGATGACTATGTCATCGGTCAAAAATATGGTTTGGAAACCGCAAACCCAGTCGGCTCGAACGGTTGCTATTTGAAAGGCACCTTCCCAGGTCTGGATGGTTTGTTTGTATTCAAAGCCAACGACGTTGTGGTTGAGCTGCTGAAAGAGCACGGCGCTTTGCTGCACGTTGAAAAAATGAATCATAGCTATCCATGCTGCTGGCGCCATAAAACGCCGATCATTTTCCGTGCGACCCCGCAGTGGTTTATCAGCATGGATCAGAAAGGGCTGCGTAAACAGTCTCTGGCTGAGATCGACGAAATTGAACAGGTTGGCCTGAAAGAAAACGGTATGAGCGGCTGGATCCCTGCATGGGGTAAAGCACGTATCGAATCAATGGTGGCAAACCGTCCTGACTGGTGTATCTCTCGTCAGCGTACGTGGGGTGTGCCAATGTCGATGTTTGTGCATAAAGACACTCAGGAACTGCATCCGCGTACCATCGAATTGATGGAAGAAGTGGCGAAGCGCGTTGAGAAAGACGGTATTCAAGCTTGGTGGGATCTGGATCCAAAAGATATTTTGGGCGCAGACGCTGACCAGTATGAAAAAGTGCCAGATACCTTGGACGTATGGTTTGACTCCGGTTCAACCAGCTTCTCCGTGGTTGATGCACGCCCTGAATTCCATGGCAACACCGCAGATATGTATTTGGAAGGCTCTGACCAGCATCGTGGTTGGTTTATGTCTTCTCTGATGATTTCTACCGCGATGAAAGGCAAAGCGCCTTACCGTCAGGTACTGACTCACGGCTTCACCGTTGATGGTCAGGGACGCAAAATGTCCAAATCTATCGGTAACACCGTGAGCCCTCAGGATGTGATGAACAAACTGGGTGGCGATATCCTACGTCTATGGGTGGCTTCTACCGACTACACCGGTGAAATCGCGGTTTCAGATGAAATTCTGAAGCGTTCTGCCGACTCTTATCGTCGCATCCGTAACACCGCACGTTTCTTGTTGGCTAACCTGAACGGCTTCGACCCGAAACAGCACATGGTGAAACCTGAAGAGATGGTAGTTCTGGATCGCTGGGCGGTAGAGCGTGCGATGGAAGCACAGAAAGAAATTCTGGTTTCCTATGAAAACTATGATTTCCACGAAGTGGTTCAACGCCTGATGCAGTTCTGCTCGGTTGAGATGGGTTCCTTCTATCTGGATATCATCAAAGATCGTCAGTACACCACCAAAGCCGACAGCATTGCGCGTCGTAGCTGCCAGACTGCGTTGTTCCACATTGCCGAGGCACTGGTTCGCTGGATGGCACCGATCATGTCCTTTACCGCCGATGAACTGTGGGGCTACTTGCCGGGCGACCGCGCCGAGTATGTTTTCACTGAAGAGTGGTATCAGGGCCTGTTCGGCTTAGGCAACGCGGAGTCTATGAACAACGAGTTCTGGGCCGAGCTGCTGAAAGTACGTGGTGAAGTGAACAAGGTCATTGAGCAGGCACGTAACGACAAACGCGTAGGCGGCTCTTTGGAAGCCAGCGTAACGCTGTATGCGGATGACGATTTGATCGCCAAACTGAACAGCCTAGAAGATGAACTGCGCTTCGTGCTGATCACCTCTGCGGCTCAGGTTGAACCATTGGCAAACGCACCGGCAGACGCCGTACAAAGCGATGTGCTGAAAGGTCTGAAAGTTGCGTTGCTCAAGGCTGATGGTCAGAAATGTCCTCGCTGCTGGCACTTCTCTACCGAGATTGGTCAGAATGCTGAGCATCCAGACCTGTGCCCACGTTGCATTACGAACGTTGCCGGTCACGGCGAAAAACGTAAGTTTGCATAATGGCTGACGCGATGAAACGACCAATAATGTCTACGGGACTGCGCTGGCTTTGGCTGGTGCTTGTCGTGTTAGTGATTGATTTAGGCAGCAAGTATTTAATTTTGCAGGACTTCGCCTTGGGTGAAACCAAAGCACTGCTGCCATCGCTAAATCTACACTATGCACGCAACTACGGCGCCGCTTTCAGCTTCTTGGCTGACAGCGGTGGCTGGCAGCGCTGGTTCTTTGCCGGTATCGCCATCGCCATCTGCGTGGCGTTGTTAGTGATGATGTATCGCTCTCGGGCGACACAAAAACTCAATAACATCGCCTATGCGCTGATTATCGGTGGGGCACTGGGCAATCTGTTTGATCGTCTGTGGCATGGTTTTGTTGTCGATATGATCGACTTCTACGTGGGAGATTGGCATTTTGCCACCTTCAACCTAGCTGACTCGGCGATCTGTATTGGCGCAGCACTCATTGTTTTGGAAGGTTTCCTTCCCGCGAAGAAAAAGGGATAGCAGGTATGACTCAGCAAGTGCAAAGCAACAGCGCAGTGTTAGTGCATTTTACCTTGCAGTTAGAGGATGGCACGCAGGCCGAGTCAACGCGCAGCTGCGGCAAACCTGCGTTGTTCCGTTTGGGCGATGGCAGTTTATCCGACGCGCTGGAAGAGCACTTGCTGGGACATCAGGCGGGCGATAAGTTCCAGTTCACCTTGCAGCCGCAAGACGCGTTTGGTGAAAATAGCCCCGATTTGGTTCAGTTCTTTACCCGCCGTGATTTCGCCGACGTTGGCGTGCCGGAAGCGGGAACCATTATGATGTTCACTGGCCGAGACGGCAGCGAAATGCCGGGTATCGTGCGTGAAGTTGCTTGTGACTCAGTGACCGTTGATTTTAACCATCCGCTTGCGGGACATCCGGTAACCTTTGATGTAGAGGTGTTGGAGATTGACCCGCAGCAGGGAGACGTTGATGCAAATCCTGCTGGCTAACCCGCGCGGCTTCTGCGCGGGTGTCGACCGAGCCATTAGTATCGTTGAACGCGCGCTAGAGATTTATGGTGCGCCGATTTATGTTCGTCATGAAGTGGTACATAACCGCTATGTGGTCAACAGCCTGCGCGAACGCGGGGCGGTGTTCATTGAAGAAATCAGTGAAGTGCCCGATAACACGATTCTGATTTTCTCGGCTCACGGTGTATCCCAAGCCGTTCGCGCCGAAGCTAAAGCGCGTAATCTCACCATGCTCTACGATGCGACCTGTCCACTGGTCACTAAAGTACATATGGAAGTTGCGCGTGCTAGCCGTAAAGGAACCGAGGCCATTTTGATTGGCCATGCGGGGCATCCAGAAGTTGAAGGCACGATGGGGCAATACAATAATCCTGAGGGTGGGATGTATTTGGTTGAGTCGCCGGAAGACGTTTGGAAGCTGCAGGTGAAAAATGAAAATAACCTGTGCTTTATGACTCAGACCACGCTTTCCGTGGATGATACGTCAGACATCATTGATGCTCTGCGTGAGCGATTCCCTAAGATTGTCGGCCCGCGTAAAGATGATATCTGTTATGCCACCACCAACCGTCAGGAAGCCGTGCGCAACCTTGCTAGTGAGGCTGAAGTGGTGTTGGTGGTAGGGTCGAAAAACTCATCCAACTCTAACCGCTTGGCAGAACTGGCCCAGCGTGCAGGTATCCCCGCATTTTTGATCGACTCGGCGGAGGATATTCGCGAAGAGTGGCTGAAAGATGTGAAGCGTATCGGCGTCACCGCAGGTGCTTCAGCCCCTGATATCTTGGTTCAAGACGTGATTAAACGCCTTCAAGCGTTAGGCGGCGAAGGTGCCGTTGAGATGCAAGGGCGTGAAGAAAACATCGTCTTTGAAGTGCCTAAAGAATTGCGCGTGGATGTGAAAGTGGTTGACTAACCTTCAACCATTTGAGTGCATGAGAATATAATATTGTCAATGCCTGATGAGTTTCATCAGGCATTTTTTTATCTTTTTTATCGTAGAAAAACTCAAAAAACAGAAAGCAAAAAATATTCGATGAGCCGTTGTAAAAACGATACTGCTTTACGAACTGAAATATCACCGCGTGATGTTAGGTATTCAATATCTAAGATTTAATCAGTTCAATAAAATCAGCATGATCGTTGATCTGCATAATTTGGTTTTTATCACAGGCATTTAATGTAAAAGCCAAATAACTGAATATCTGTAACTCGTGGGTTGCGGTAGGATTAGTACAGGTAAGTAGCACGTGATAAACCCATTCGCCATTGAGCATAAGCGGCATGGCTAGACGGACAAATACGGCGAAAAATGATTTTTTATCTGCGCTGATGCAGTGTGGAATCGCGATGTGATTCACAATCAAATTTTCGCCTTCTGTTTCTCGCTGATAAATACGCTCGGCATCCGCTTTGCTGATGATTTTTCGGCGTTCCAACAGTTGGCAAATGCTGCTAATGATACTAAGCCAACTTTGGTTCGGCGCATTGTCATAGCTAAATGCAGGCTCGGCAGGAATAAACTTATTTAGATTGTTACGGATGGTGATATGACTAATATAATCTTTAATTTTCTTAATTCCAGATTCGGAAATGATACTTTTTAATGTGATAGTTTTAATATCAACGAGTTCTGGAAGTCTGTTTTGGCTGTTATTGATGATTAAAATTGGGGAGGTATCATTAAGCAATGCATAAAGTTCATTGACATCGTTGACGATAAACACTGTTGTGTCGGCGATTTCACGTTCAATTGCCATTCGGTTAATGTTAGCGATAGCATATTGAGAGGAAAATAAAATTATTTTTTGTTCAACCCTATTTTGTCTTTCAATAGCACAAGAAAAATAAAGCCCAATAAGGTCGATGTCGAAAATTTCCACACCAAAGTGTTCTTTTATTTTGCTGACTAACTGGATGCTTAAATCAAAAGCTACGGGGTATGTGGCTTTAATATGATTAATACTACTATTTCTATAGTCGGGTAAATAGTCAGGATAGGCAGCATAGCGAGATATATGTTGGCTGAGGTCGTTAATAAGCTCATTATCTACAAAACCTTCGCGGTGCTGTAGACAGAGTGAATGTAATAGCGGTTGTAACGTGGTAGGACTAATCCGCGACTGATTTTGCTTTAAAATATTAATCACGTTTGTGGCGCACTCCACAAGCGCATAAGTTATAGGCAGATCGGCGGCAGCATAGATCTGTGAATAATAGGGATCTTGCGTAGTGCCAGCGGTAGTTTCACGTGGCATGTGATATACAGCGAGCAGCAGGCTTGCCAAATACTCACCGTTCTTATAATGATAGTCGATGTGAGGCTGAACACGCTCAGCTGCTGCGCTCATCGCACGATAACTCTCGAGCGTGCTTTTGAGCAACGGGCAGACTTCGGCCGGATTCTTTTTTATCAGATTTGCTAAAATAAGCGTTTTTTTTAGCAGTGGTTCATCAATGTAATGACCTGCATTTGGTTTAGAGCTAATACACAATGATTTTTCATAACGTGCTCTGAGCTGATTAACTTTTTCAGCCACAATTGTCGCTGGCAGTTTTAGGATATTTGCAAAGCCAGACAGCGTGACGTAGGGCTGGGTTAATAGTTCAAGAAGAATTCTGTCATCGTTATCATGCTTGCTTAACGCACGGTAAAACGCCTCACGTTCTAATATGTCTAGTGTATAACCTATACTATTGAGTGGAGAGCGTATGATAGCTGCTGAACCTAGTGTGAAATTAATGTAGTCGATATCACGCATAATAGTGCGTGTGGAAACGTTTATTTTTTTAGCCAACGCTAAACCGCTTATATTTTGGTGTTCCAATATATCAATGATGGTTAACTGGCGGTTATTTAGCATAGAGTATCGGCTTGGTTATTTATCTAATGTGTTTAAATAGCGGTTAAAAGAAAGATCTCTGCATGAGATCTTTCACGCTGTGCTAAAGATAGCGGCTCAGTTCTAAATGTTTTGCTGCATTATAATTCTGCAAGAATTCATTTAAAATTTGGCTGAGGGCGCGATAGTCCTGAATGGAAATCATCGATGAGTTGGCATGCAGGTAGCGCGTAGGTAAGCATAACGCGACAACGGGGCGACCACCACCCATTACGTTATAGCGGCCAGCGTCGGTAGCACCCGTTTTCATAGTGCATACTTGTAGTGGTTGTTGTGCAGTTACCGCGCAAGATTTTATTTCTGCCGTGAGTTTCTGGTGAGGGAAATAACGTTTATCAAACAGCATCACAGCGGGGCCTGCATCTAGGCGAAGCGGAAATTTGATGGTGTTGATACCGGGAATATCTCCTGCAACCGCAGTATCTATCACGATGACTATGTCTGGTTTGATTGTTTCAGCAGAGGCCTGAGCACCGCGTAGCCCCACCTCTTCTTGTACTGTAGCAACTGAATATAGCGTGATATCTGGATTACTGACTTGTTTAAACAGCTCTACAGCTAATGCGCATCCCGCGCGATTATCCAATGCTTTAGCCAAAACGCGGTTTGCCCCTAATAAACTATAGTTTGGCTCAGGGCAGATAAAGTCCCCCACCGCAATGCCCATAGCTTCGACTGCTTTGGCGGATGAAGCCCCAACGTCAATAAACATGTCGTCGAGTTCAATCGGGCTTTGCTTCTGTTTTTCGTTCAAGGCATGTGGAGCGATAGAGCCAACGATACCGAGTATTTTATTTCCGCTGCGGGTGCGGATTTGCATTCGGTGGTTAAGCATCGATTGATTCCACCATGAACCGATGGTGTCGAAGTAAAGATAGCCTTCATTGCTGATAAACTTCACCATCATGCCGACTTCGTCCATGTGAGCGACAATCGCCACCTTTGGCCCTTTGCTACCTTTTTTAGCAATAAAACTGCCCAAACCATCGAAAGTGATTTCATCGGCGTGATCTTGCAACTCGTGATGCAAAATTTCACGGATCTCGTGTTCATCACCGCTCACGCCATGTGCGTTGCATAGGGTTTCGAGCAGTGCCGTGCTGAGCGGATTTATGTTCATGTCACACCTTTAAATTTGTTATTTGTTTGGCTGCCTGACGCTTCAGCCATGCACCTTTCAGTACCACGATAAGAAAAATGTTAAGTGCTAATCCGCAAGCTAAAACCAAATAGAACGATAATCCCGGTGACATCAGCCCAATCAGCGGATCAAAAATGCCTAATCCAGGCGCTAATCGTTTAATACCAAATGCAATGACTAGCATGCCGGTTATGCCACCGCTCAGCGTATTGGCGGTGATCATCGGTAGCGGAGCAGCAAGTGCGTAGGGGATCGCGGGTTCAGTCGCCACGGTTGCACCTACCACAATGGCACTGCCAGCGGCGTCTCTTTCCTGTTGAGTAAACAGTTTAGGGGTGATAAACGTAGCCAGTCCTGCGGCCATCGGTGGCATTAGTGCCACCACGCCGACAATCGCATACCAGTCGTAAATATGTTTGTCCAACAGCGAGAAGCAGAAAAACCAGGCTGTTTTATTGATTGGGCCACCCATATCAAAAGCCAGCATTGCACCGACGAGGAATGCGGCCAATAGCTTCATGGAGGTTGGAATCGTGTTTAGGAAATGCAGTAGATAATCCATCATGCTGCCCATAACTGGGCCGATGATGTAATAAGTTAGGATGCCAAAAACTAGCAGCGTAACAAATGGGATTAACATTGAACCCAGCAGAGGTTGCAGCGCTTTGCCCAACTTTACCCTGCGGAAGTATTTCACAAAGTATCCGATACTTAGACCTAAAATCACCGCGCCGAGAAAACCCGCGCCGGATTGCGTACCTAATAGCGCATTGTCGTTTGCCAAATAGCACACTAAGAAAGCCGGTGCGAAGGCAGGTTTATCGCTGATCGAATAGGCAATGTAGGCACCCATTATCGGGATCATAAATTTAAACCCGAGGTAGCCGATTGACTCCATCACCCACGTAAATGACGGGGAGCCCTTGGTCATGTCGTGATAGGGCAAGCCGAGTTGGACCAGCATATTTGCTACAGCAACCAATAAACCCCCGCCGATGACAAACGGTAGTGCGGCTGAAACACCAGCCATCAGGTGGCTCATCAGGCTGTCCGGCTCAACATCCTGCTTGCCTAGGCGTACTGCGCTTTCCATGCCCAAAAGCAGTGAATTCTGTTCCAACTGTTGATAGATCTGGTCAATGTTTTTTAGCGCCTGCGAGATCTTTATTTCAAATACTTTTTTGCCTGCAAAGCGTTGGCGATCTTCTTCGCTCAAACCACGGCCGATAGCTAAAATTACATAGTCTGCGGCATGGATTTCATCCGGCGTGAGGCGATTTTCAACCCCGCTGGAGCCTTGGGTTTCAACCTTTATTTGATAACCTAATTCTCGGGCTTTATTTTCTAATGCTTCAGCAACCATGTAGGTATGCGCGATACCCGCTGGGCAGTTGGTGATAGCGACTATCTTCAGAGCAGTTTCCATTGTTCTGTCCTTGACGGCGATAGGATTAAGCTAGGGTCGCGTTCAGTAATGTGACAATACCTGCGCTATCTAGGCTTTTTATCTGCGCAATAAAATCAGGGTAAATTACCTTGCGGCACAGCTTAGATATCATGCCTATCTGCTCGCTGGCACTGGTCTGGGGAACACCTAAGCAGATCCAACACGATGCTAGTTCACCGTCTTCGGCCTGCCAGTCCACGCCTTGGGCGCTTCTAGCAAATAACACAAAAGGCTGGTGAACAACCGCAGATTTGCCATGAGGAATAGCGACACCGCAGCCAAAACTGGTGGAGGACTCTTTTTCTCTTAGCAACAAGGTTTGTAGATAGCGGGCTTGATCGTTCACGAATCCTCGTGCGACAGCCATTTGACTGAGTGATTTCAGCACCGCGTATTGGGTATTTCCACTGATGTTCAGATCAATGTCTGCGTAGGTAATAAGCGCCAAAGTGCCCTCCTTATGCGAGTTATGCGGGCAATACGAATGCGATACGTAAATATAATAAGGCGCATGGCGGAAAGGAGTAACGGCGAAGATGTCATTGAGAGGGTGACGTTTTCGCCGTCAATGGTGGCTAAAAATTGCGAGCAGTTTCACATTGTGCTGTGACCGTATTACGGTTTACTACACGCTTCCACCGCACGGATCACCATTTGATAGCCAGTGCAGCGGCATAGGTTTCCTGCTAATCCTCGGCGAATTTCTTCATGAGTTAACGGGCGGGACGGGTGTTTGGCGAGCAGCGCCGTGGTTGCCATCACCAGACCCGGCGTGCAGAAGCCACACTGTACGGCACCGGCATTCACATAGGCCTGCTGTACCTGCGAGAGTTGGCCGTTTTTTACTTCACCTTCGGCGGTGCTGATACGTTTTCCATCGGCCCATACGGCGAGGTATAAACAGCTATCGGTTGCGACGCCGTCGATAAGCACGGTGCAGGCTCCGCATTCTCCTACCCCACAGCCCTGTTTCACGCTGGTTAGCCCTTCATCTCTAAGAAGCTCCATCAACGACAGCGCGGGAGAAATCGTAAAGGGATAACGCTTTCCATTTATTTCACATTCAATATCAACCCAATGCTTACGATTCATGCGATTTTACCTCCAGCACGTTCGACGGCGAGTGAAATAGCACGCTGAGCCAAGGTGCGAATAAGATGCAGGCGAAACGATTTTTCTGCGCGCCATGATGAACGCGGAGAAACATCCTGAGCTACGGCTTCACAGATAGCCGCCAGCGTTTGTTGATTCAGCGGTTGGCCAATGGCGCTTTGCTCGGCATATGGGCAGCGAATAGGTGTAGGTGCTGCAACGCCATAGGTGAGACGTAGATCGGTGAAGCGGCCTTGAGCGATGCGGCATACCGCCGAACAGCCAATCGTGGCGATATCCATTGCACCGCGCATGGCGTATTTAATGTAGCTGCTGCCAATATCTTGGTAATACTCAGGCGCAAAATAGAAGGCAACCACAATTTCGCCTTGCTGTAGCGCGACTTTTCCAGGACCCGTGTGGAAACCTTCGATAGAGCGCCGATAACAACCGTGAGCGGTCGCAATTTCTAGTTCAGCTTTCAGCGCCAAGGTGGGAGATGCTGAGTCCGCGCTTGTTGCTCCGTTGCAGATATTGCCGCCATAGGTCGCAACGTTACGTACCTGAGGGCCCGCTATTGTTGCCGCTGCCTCGGCAAGCAGTGGCAGATGCTGCTGAATTAGCGGATGTTCAATGAGTTCAGTAAAGGTGGTTGCCGAGCCGATCCGTAAATGATGATGGCGATCGATGCCGATCCCCTTTAACTCGGGTAAATCATGAACATCAACAATGTGGCGGTATTTGGGGTTTAGGTGATGAAGCTGGATCAGCACATCGGTGCCGCCGGCTAAAAGCCGTGCTTGTGGATATTCAGTGAGTAGCTCACAGGCATGCAGCACGCTGCGAGCACGGTAGTAGTTTTCGATATCGTACATGATTACTCCCTGATGAGTCCGGCCTGAACGAATTCAGCAAACAGCGTTTTAGGCGTGATGGGCAGCGTGTTGATGGAGATGCCGGTTGCCATACGAATAGCGTTTCTAATTGCGGGAGCGGGCGAGATAATTGGCGGTTCGCCGAGCGCCTTATGCCCGTACGCTGACTGAGGTTCATAGGTTTCAACAAATGCACAGTCCAGATCGGGCAGATCCATAATGGTGGGGAATTTATAATCCAACAGGTTTGGATTACGGACTACGCCGGTTTTCTCATCAATGATCATCTCTTCGAATAAAGCCCAGCCGATCCCCATGCCCATCCCTCCATGCACTTGGCCTTCGGCAAGCTGTGGGTTAAGAATTCGGCCTGAATCATGCAGGTTGATAATCTTGTTGATGGTGACTTTACACAGTGGAATATCGACGCTGAGATCGACAAACGTGCAGCCAAAAGCCGGTGGGTTAGTGGTGGTTTTATGGGATATTTCAGCTAGGAGCTGGGCGCCGATTTCCTGATGATAATAAGCGTGCATCGAAACTTCCGCCACGCTCATGAGCACCATCTCAGGCTGGGCTGCCATCACGACATTTCCGTTGAGTAACGTGAGTCCCCACTGTGGCTGGTGGCTAATTAATTCGGCATGAGCCAGTATTTTACTGCGTAATTCGCTTGCCGCCTGCATCACCGCAGGCGCGGCAACATAGCTTTGCCGAGACGCAAATGCCCCGGGATCGTAGGCCGTGATATCGGTGTCTTGGGTGGATATCACGCGAATATGTTCAAAGGGAATACCTAACGTTTCGGCGGCCATCTGGGCGAAAACGGTATCTGAACCTTGGCCGATCTCCGTGGCGCCAATTTGCAGGTTTACCGTGCCGTCTTGGTTGAGCAACATGCGGGCTCCCGCAATTTCAACGCCGACGGGATAGGTGTTAGAACCGTAGCTGAAACATGCGACGCCGATGCCGCGGCGCAGATCGCCAGTTTGATTTTGGCAGGCGGCTTTACGGGCGTTCCATTCGAACAGATCGCGCCCTTTTTCAAGGCATTCAATAAGTCCTGCGCTATAAATCTTTTTGTGGTTAACCGGATTGATATCACCGCTGCGTGCGGCATTAAGCAAACGTACATCGACGGCGTCGAGTGACAGTTTTTCTGCCGCGTCATCTAATAAGCATTCAAGCGCAAAAGCCACCTGCGGCGCGCCATAGCCACGCATGGCGCCTGCGGCAGGATAGTTTGAATAATGCGTAAGAGCAGAATAGCCGAAGGCGCTACGGGGATAGAGATAGCTGATTTTGTTGGCACCGGCGGAAGCGATGGAATGCCCGTGCGAAGCATAAGCGCCCGTGTTTGACAGCACGTCCAACTGATAGCCCGTTAATATACCGTCGTGATTAAGTCCCAATTCCGCGTCGATACTAAAGGCATGACGCGTGCGTGAAGCAAAAAAACACTCTTCACGGCTGAGTTCGACCTTCACCGGAATGCCACCCATCTTTTGGGTGAGAAAGGCGGCCATTGGTTCTTCGAGTACGTCCTGTTTATTGCCGAACCCACCGCCGATATAGGGTTTTATCACGCGTATGTTTGACCAAGGCATACCTAGTGCTTGAGCGACGGTGCGACGCACGATCTGTGAGATCTGGGTGCTGGACACAATCACAATGTGATCCGGCTGTTCCATGTAGGCGAAACAGGTCACGCCTTCCATATGGCAGTGCTGGATCACCGGCGTTTGAAAATGTGCAGAAAGCTGCAGATCGGCCGATGAAATCGCTTCTTTAGGCTGATTCGCGCTGATATCACTTTTTTTCAGCGTATTCCCTTCTGGATGAATCAGCGGGGCATCTTGTGCTAAAGCGCCCTGCGCCGTGGTTATCACCGGCAGCTCTTGATACGCCACCTCAACCAGCGCGGCGGCTCGTTCTGCGGTTAGTGCATCACGCGCGACCACAATCGCGACACCGTCGCCATAATGGCGCACATGCTGGGTGAGTAGCTGACGATCGGCAACGTCTCGCTTAGCGGGCTCCAGTGACCAAGCATGTCCCGCGGTGGGAAATCGTAATTCAGGCACGTCTTGATAAGTAAATACGGCTTCAACACCCGGCAAAGCCAGCGCCGCATAAGTATCAATGGCCGTGACGTAAGCGTGGGCGAGAGGGCTACGTACATATTTGGCGTAACGCATGCCGTGCATTTGATGATCGTCGGTGTAGCGAGCGTGGCCGGTAACCTTAGCTTCAGCGTCCACCCGCTTGAGTGGGGATCCTAACGACATAGCTTTCTCCTTAGAGGAGCTTGGGATTTTTAATTTGAATGAAGTGAATCGTCGGAATATATAAATCAGCACCAAAGCAGCAAGATGCACGCCATAAGGCGTTGAGCGGTAAGGTGATTGGTGGAAACGTGAAGGGGATCGAGCGTTTTTTCTTAGATGAATTACAGAATGTGATGGCTGAAGGTGGCATGACGGCGATGGAGAGCAGATGACTATCAAAATGGGAATCTTGGTATCAAATTGAGATCGAAGTTATCGTAATGAAATGCTTAGTCTCTTTGCGCTAACTGATTGGTTTTGCATGATTATGCGTAAGCTGATTTTTTGTTCTTAACGTGCATCGACGCGTTTTTTTAGTGCGTAAAACTGATGATAATCGGCGTTAATCGCAAATTTCTAATTACCGTGTATTTACTCTGGCAGTGAGGGAGAAGAGTCGTTAACCTGAAACTAACATTGTAAGCCTTTGGCTATCTTGCTGAGTGAAATTAGCCGAGTGAAATTAAATAATTAAGAGAGGGAAGATGTCTAATTCTCATATCCGTATTGCTATCGCCGGTGCCGGTGGCCGCATGGGAAGACAGTTAATTGCTGCGGTTGCAAATGCAGAAGGTGTGGTGCTCGGTGCTGCTTTTGAACGTGAAGGCTCTTCATTGCTAGGCGTAGATGCAGGTGAGTTAGCGGGTATTGGCCAAACAGGCGTAAAAGTCAGCTCAAGCCTACAGGATGCCGCCGCTGGCTTTGATGTTTTGGTCGACTTTACGCGCCCAGAAGGTACGTTAGCGCATTTAGCATTCTGCGTATCTCAACGCAAAAATATGGTGATTGGTACCACTGGTTTTGATGATGCGGGTAAAGCCGCGATCAACAAAGCGGCTGAATCTATTGGCATTGTGTTCGCTGCCAACTTTAGCGTTGGGGTTAACGTGATGCTCAAGCTGCTAGAGAAGGCGGCAAAAGTGATGGGGGATTATACGGATATCGAAATCATTGAAGCCCATCATCGTCATAAAGTTGATGCGCCGTCTGGCACGGCTTTAGCCATGGGAGAAACCATTGCTCAGGCGTTAGGGCGCGATCTGAAAGAGTGTGCGGTATATGCCCGCGAGGGATACACCGGAGAGCGCGACCCTAAGAGTATCGGCTTTGCCACTATTCGCGCGGGCGATATTGTCGGTGAGCACACCGCGATGTTTGCCGATGTGGGGGAGCGAATCGAGATTACTCACAAAGCATCAAGCCGCATGACGTTTGCTAGCGGCGCTGTGCGAGCTGCTGCATGGGTAGGCAATCAGCCTATTGGTCTTTACGATATGGGTGATGTTCTTTCTCTCAATGAACTCTAAGAAAAAACAGTAATCACTGGTTTTTAATTTGTTTTTTAAAATTAAAAATACAATGGATAACAATGCGTTATCCATTTTTTTTATGTTAATGTTGGCTTTGGTTGTATTTTTCCATGAGTGTCTTGTTAGTCGCCTTATTTTACTTTTTATTAACCTGAGTGGAAACTGTGATTGACCTTTGCAGAGGAAAATTGCATCATAAACCTATTGCCGCTAATTCACGACACTGGCAACCGTTTTCTATTTTCAGTTAACATCTATTTTTAGCGACTTCGTTGTAAAATCTCTCCTTAAGCCTTAAAAAATACAAAAAAATCATCTTTTCAGGTAGACAAGCATTCACCACGTCTTTAGAATGCGCGCAATTTGCCGGAAATTAGTCAAGAAGGCAGTTTTTTGCATTGATTTAGATCGAATGATCTGCATTAATATGCAAATAATGTGACTGAATATTCTTTGGAGGGTGTTTTGATTAAGTCAGCTATATTGGTTCTGGAAGACGGAACCCAGTTTCACGGTCGGTCGATTGGTGCAGATGGATCGGCGGTGGGCGAGGTGGTCTTCAATACGTCAATGACCGGTTATCAAGAAATCCTCACTGATCCTTCCTATTCCCGCCAGCTAGTCACTCTTACTTATCCCCATATCGGCAATGTCGGCACTAACGCCTCTGATGAAGAATCCTCCGCTGTTCATGCTCAAGGCCTGATAATTCGCGATTTGCCTCTGATTGCTAGTAACTACCGCAGCACCGAATGCCTCTCTGATTACCTCAAACGTCACAATGTTGTGGCTATCGCCGATATCGATACCCGCAAACTGACGCGCTTGCTGCGTGAAAAAGGTGCTCAGAATGGCTGCATCATCACCGGTAGCATTGACGGCACGCTGCCAGATGTTCAATTGGCGCTGGAAAAAGCGAAAGCGTTCCCAGGCTTAAAAGGTATGGATCTGGCAAAAGAAGTCACTACCCGCGAATCTTATGCTTGGACGCAAGGCAGTTGGACGCTGATGGATGATTTACCTGCGGCGAAAGAAGAGTCAGAGCTGCCATTCCACGTTGTTGCCTATGACTATGGCGTGAAACGCAACATCCTGCGCATGCTGGTTGATAGAGGCTGTCGCCTGACGGTGGTTCCGGCGCAAACGCCGGCAGAAGATGTGTTGAAGCTCAATCCTGATGGTATTTTCCTATCCAACGGTCCCGGTGACCCGGAGCCGTGTGATTACGCTATTCGCGCCATTAAAACCTTCTTAGACACAGACATTCCGGTCTTTGGTATCTGCTTGGGCCACCAACTTTTGGCGCTGGCCAGCGGAGCCAAAACCATCAAGATGAAGCTCGGCCATCATGGCGGCAACCATCCAGTGAAAGACCTCGATAAAGACATCGTGATGATTACTGCGCAAAACCACGGTTTTGCCGTTGATGGCGATAATCTGCCAGATACGCTGCGCGTGACGCACAAGTCCCTGTTTGACCACACGGTTCAAGGGATTCACCGCACAGATAAAGCCGCGTTTAGCTTCCAAGGCCACCCAGAAGCAAGCCCTGGGCCGCACGATGCTGCGCCGCTGTTTGACCACTTTATCGATTTGATTCAGACCCACCGCGACACAATGACAAGAACAGCCAAATAATCAGGAGCAATAAATAAAATGCCAAAACGTACTGATATAAAAAGCATCCTGATTCTGGGCGCAGGCCCGATTGTTATCGGCCAAGCATGTGAATTTGACTACTCGGGTGCGCAAGCGTGTAAAGCGCTGCGCGAAGAAGGTTACCGCGTCATTTTGGTGAACTCGAACCCCGCGACCATTATGACTGACCCAGAAATGGCCGATGCGACCTATATCGAGCCGATTCACTGGGAAGTGGTGCGCAAAATCATCGAAAAAGAGCGCCCTGATGCCGTTCTGCCTACCATGGGTGGCCAGACCGCACTGAACTGTGCGCTTGAGCTAGAGCGCGAAGGGGTGCTGGCAGAGTTTGGCGTAACCATGATTGGTGCGACCGCTGACGCCATCGATAAAGCCGAAGATCGCCGCCGTTTCGATATCGCGATGAAGAAAATTGGCCTCGACACCGCACGCTCAGGCATCGCTCACACCATGGAAGAAGCCTTAGCCGTCGCGGCTGACGTTGGTTTCCCATGTATTATTCGCCCTTCATTCACCATGGGCGGCACCGGCGGCGGTATTGCGTATAACCGTGAAGAGTTCGAAGAGATTTGCGAGCGTGGTCTGGATCTCTCCCCCACCAAAGAGCTGCTGATTGATGAGTCGCTGATTGGTTGGAAAGAGTACGAGATGGAAGTGGTGCGTGATAAAAACGACAACTGCATCATCGTTTGCTCAATTGAAAACTTCGATGCGATGGGCATTCATACCGGCGACTCCATCACCGTAGCACCGGCCCAAACGCTGACTGACAAAGAATATCAAATCATGCGTAACGCCTCGATGGCGGTGCTGCGTGAAATCGGCGTAGAAACCGGTGGTTCTAACGTGCAGTTTGCGGTGAACCCGAAAAATGGCCGCCTGATCGTCATTGAAATGAACCCGCGCGTGTCGCGCTCTTCTGCGCTGGCCTCTAAGGCCACAGGTTTCCCAATTGCGAAGGTCGCAGCCAAACTGGCGGTGGGTTACACCCTTGATGAGCTGATGAACGACATCACCGGTGGTCGTACTCCGGCTTCGTTTGAACCGTCTATCGACTACGTTGTGACCAAAATTCCTCGCTTTAACTTCGAGAAATTCGCGGGCGCGAACGACCGTCTGACCACCCAAATGAAATCTGTCGGCGAAGTAATGGCGATTGGCCGCACTCAGCAAGAATCTTTGCAGAAAGCTCTGCGTGGTTTGGAAGTAGGCGCAGCAGGCTTCGATCCTAAAGTGAGCCTCGATGACCCAGAAGCGCTGACTAAAATTCGTCGCGAGCTTAAAGATGCAGGCGCTGAGCGTATTTGGTACATCGCCGATGCTTTCCGTGCTGGCCTGTCCGTTGACGGCGTGTTCAACCTGACCAACATTGACCGCTGGTTCTTGGTGCAAATCGAAGAATTGGTGCGCTTGGAAGAACAGGTTGCCGAAGTAGGGATTAATGGCCTGAGCCATGCGTTCTTACGCCAACTGAAACGCAAAGGCTTTGCTGACGCTCGTTTGGCTAAGCTGGCTGGCGTGGCGGAAACTGAAATTCGCAAACTGCGCCACAAGTACAATCTGCATCCGGTTTATAAACGTGTGGATACCTGCGCGGCAGAATTTGCCACCGATACGGCCTACATGTACTCCACTTATGAAGAAGAGTGCGAGTCGAATCCAAACAGCGACCGTCCGAAAATTATGGTGCTGGGCGGTGGTCCAAACCGTATCGGCCAGGGTATTGAGTTCGACTACTGCTGTGTGCATGCATCTCTTGCGCTGCGTGAAGACGGTTACGAAACCATCATGGTGAACTGTAACCCTGAAACCGTTTCTACCGACTACGATACCTCTGACCGTCTGTACTTTGAGCCGGTTACGCTAGAAGACGTGCTGGAAATTGTGGCGGTAGAAAAACCACAGGGCGTTATCGTGCAGTACGGCGGTCAGACGCCGCTGAAACTGGCTCGTGCATTAGAAGCCGCCGGTGTGCCGGTTATCGGTACCAGCCCAGATGCGATTGACCGCGCTGAAGACCGTGAGCGTTTCCAGCAGGCCGTTGTGCGTTTGGGCTTAAAACAGCCCGCTAACGCCACGGTTTCAACCATCGAGCAGGCGATTGAGAAGGGCGCTGTCATCGGTTATCCGCTGGTTGTTCGCCCATCCTACGTGCTGGGTGGCCGCGCAATGGAAATCGTGTATGACGAAATCGACCTGCGCCGTTACTTCCAAAATGCGGTGAGCGTGTCTAACGATGCGCCGGTGCTGCTGGATCACTTCCTCGATGATGCGGTTGAAGTTGATGTTGATGCAATCTGCGACGGTGAGCGCGTATTAATCGGCGGCATTATGGAGCACATTGAGCAGGCGGGCGTTCACTCCGGTGACTCGGCATGTTCACTGCCAGCTTATACGCTGAGCCAAGAAATTCAGGACGTGATGCGCGTACAGGCTGAAAAACTGGCGATGGAGCTCGGCGTTCGTGGGTTGATGAACGTGCAGTTCGCGGTTAAAGATAACGAAGTGTATCTGATTGAAGTGAACCCGCGTGCAGCACGTACCGTACCGTTCGTGTCTAAAGCGACGGGAGTTCCGCTGGCGAAAGTTGCGGCGCGTGTGATGGCCGGTCAGACGCTGGCACAGCAGGGCGTGACTAAAGAAGTTATCCCGCCGTACTACTCGGTGAAAGAAGTGGTGCTGCCATTCAATAAATTCCCTGGCGTTGACCCAATCTTAGGGCCTGAGATGCGCTCAACCGGCGAAGTGATGGGTGTTGGCCGCACCTTTGCGGAAGCTTTCTCTAAAGCGATGTTAGGCAGCCAGTCTAAGGTGAAAACGCCGGGGCGCGCGCTGCTGTCTGTACGTGAAGGCGACAAACACCGCGTGGTTGATTTGGCGGCAAAACTGCTGAAGCAGGGCTTTGAGCTGGATGCGACCCACGGTACCGCAATCGTGTTGGGCGAAGCAGGGATTAATCCACGCTTGGTCAACAAGGTGCATGAAGGGCGTCCTCATATTCAAGACCGTATCAAAAACGGTGAGTATTCCTATATCGTGAACACCACCGCAGGTCGTCAGGCGATTGAAGACTCCAAGCTGATTCGCCGCAGTGCGCTGCAATACAAAGTGCATTATGACACCACGCTGAACGGTGGTTTTGCGACTGCGATGGCGTTGAACTCCGACCCAACCGAGCAGGTTACGTCGGTGCAAGAAATGCACGCGCGCTTGAAAGGATAATATCGGCGCCAAAAATTTCTGCGTTGAAATGCTAAGCCTGACTTCGGTCAGGCTTTTTTTTGACTAATTTTTTCTTCATTCCAAAAAACTTGAGCAACTTGTTAAAAATTTTCGGATTTTATTTGTTTTTAAAACTGTCATGCTATGTCGTAGAAAATTCCCTAAGTTTTTTGATGCCTAACCGATTAATATTCCTGTTAGCACCGCTTGCATTGCTGCCATGACATCAATATTTGGGTCTAAGATAAATTAAGGCTTTCGCACAACGAGAAACGCATGATCCTGATTATATACGCCCATCCTTATCCTCGGCATTCGCATGCCAATAAGCGTTTGTTAGACGCCGTTATCGATATTCCTGAGGTTGAAGTTCGCTCACTGTATGAGCTCTATCCTGATTTCAATATTAACGTTGCTGCCGAGCAGCAGGCGTTGAGTCAGGCCGATCTGATTATCCTGCAACACCCGATGCAGTGGTACAGCATGCCTCCGCTGTTAAAACTGTGGATCGATAAAGTTCTGGAACACGGCTGGGCTTATGGACATAACGGCAAAGCGTTAGAGGGAAAAGATTTTATGTGGGCGGTAACCACCGGTGGCAACGATCATCATTTTGATTTAGGCGACCATCCGGGCTTCCCGATTCTTTCTCAGCCGATTCAGGCAACGGCAGTTTATTGCGGCATGAACTGGCTGCCATATTTTGCTGAACATAATACGTTTTCATGCGACGAAGCGGCGTTAGCTCGAGCCAGTGAAAGCTATCGTCGGCGTTTAATCAACTATATTGCGCTTCATCCGCAGGCAGAATTACCGGCATCCGACGTTGAGGAGCCAGCGCATGGATAACCACGGCATGATGATTGAAGGGCTGATTTATCTCGGCTCTGCGGCGCTGTTTGTGCCGATTGCGGTGCGTCTTGGTTTGGGATCGGTGCTGGGGTATTTGATTGCCGGCTGCATTATTGGCCCGTGGGGGCTAAAGCTGGTTTCAGATGCGGAGTCCATTCTGACTTTCGCCGAAATCGGCGTGGTCTTGATGCTGTTTGTGATTGGCCTTGAACTTGATCCTAAGCGCCTTTGGACGCTACGCGCCTCGGTATTTGGCGGTGGCAGTATTCAAATGATCGGCTGTGGACTGGTATTGAGCCTGTTCTGCTATTTGCTGGGGCTGAGTTGGCAAGTGGCTATCTTGATTGGTTTAACGTTGGCTCTTTCTTCTACCGCCATTGCGATGCAGGCGATGAACGAGCGCAACTTGACCCCGTCGCCGATTGGTCGCTCATCCTTTGCCGTTCTGCTATTCCAAGATATTGCAGCGATACCGCTGGTGGCGATGATCCCTCTGCTGGCAAGCAGCGGGGCAACGACCACCATGGGCGCATTTGCGCTGTCAGCGGCGAAAGTGGTTGGTGCTTTAGCTATCGTTATTTTGCTTGGCCGTTACGTGACTCGTCCGCTGCTGCATTTCGTGGCGCGTTCAGGCATGCGTGAAGTTTTCAGCGCCGTGGCGTTATTTCTGGTGTTTGGATTTGGCGTGCTGCTAGAAATGGCCGGTATGTCGATGGCGATGGGGGCATTTTTAGCCGGTGTGTTGCTGGCTAGCTCTGAATATCGACACGCGCTGGAAAGCGACATTCAGCCGTTTAAAGGACTGTTGTTGGGGTTGTTCTTTATCGGCGTAGGGATGTCGATTGATTTTGGCACTTTGTTTAGCCATCCGTTGCTGATTGCTACGCTGTTGTTTGGATTCTTAATCCTAAAAGCGGCTTTGCTGTGGCTAGTTGCACCGATTCTTGGCGTACCGCGCAAGCAGAGAACGCTGTTTGCGGTGCTGTTAGGACAGGGCAGTGAATTTGCATTTGTGGTGTTTGGTGCGGCTCAAATGGCCGGGGTATTACCCGGTGAGTGGGCAAAATCATTAACGCTGGCGGTTGCGCTTTCCATGGCAGTAACGCCGATCCTGCTGGTGATATACACGCGCATGGAGAAAAACGTTAAACAGGATGAACGCCCGCAGGACATTATTGATGATGACAATGCTAGCGTGATCATCGCCGGTTTTGGTCGATTTGGTCAGATTGCGGGTCGTTTGCTCTTAGCCAATGACGTGCACACGGTTGTACTGGATCACGATCCTGACCATGTTGAAACGCTGCGTAAGTTTGGCATGAAAGTTTTTTACGGCGATGCGACCCGCGTTGATCTGCTGGAGTCGGCGGGCGCTGCGAAAGCAAAAGTGTTGATTAACGCCATTGATGACGTGGATGCCAATCTGCAGTTGACCGAGTTGGCGCAAGAACATTTTCCGCATCTGAAGATTGTCGCGCGCGCGCGCGATGTCGATCACTACTATCAATTGCGGCAGCGCGGCGTGGAGTTCGTTGAACGAGAGCTGTTTGAAGGCTCGCTGCGTGTAGGGCGTAATGTACTGGAACATTTAGGCTGCGGTGCCTACGAGGCTCGCGAAAAGGCAGATATTTTCCGTCGTTATAACCTGCGTATGCTGGAAGAAACGGTGCCAAACTACGAGGATGCCGAATTCCGTCTTGCCAGTTTGCAGCGGGCTAAAGAGATGCTGAGTCAGGCGATTGAGCAGGATAAGGCGCGCTTAACCATTGCCCAGCAAAGCGGCTGGCGCGGAAGTATTGACGGCAAATCTCCCGATCTTGACCCTATGGTCACCATCCACGAAGAGGATGTGCCAGAACTGCAAAAAGACGCTTAACCTTTTCGCCCTCTTTCATGTACGGAAAGAGGGCGTTTAGCCTTAGCTTAAGGCCACTTTCAGACCTAACCCAATCAGCATCACACCTAAAAGGCGGTCGATGATCTTTTGTGCTTTTGCCAGCGCTAGTCGAACAGGCGCGCTTTGAATCAGCACAACCAGCATTGGCCACCAAATGAAAGATAAACCTAAAATTATCCCCGCATACCACAGTTTTTCACCCACGCCTGAGTTAACCTCTAATACCTGAGTGAATACCGCCAGAAAGAATAATGTCGCCTTAGGATTGAGTAAGTTACACAAATAGCCTTGTAAGAATGCGCTTTTGAGGCTGACTTGCTGAGGTGTTTGGTTATCGACGTTTATCTTGCTGCCGCCACGGGAAAAGAGGGCATGAATGCCAATCCAGACTAAATAGGCAGCACCGGCATATTTCAGAATATTAAACAGCCACGGTGTGGTGGTTATCACCACGGCCAGACCAGCGACACAATACGACATATGGGTTGCTACGCCGCCGATCACGCCAAGTGCGGTCATCATGCCGGCCTGACGCCGATATCGTGCGGCATTTTTGATCACTAAGAAGAAATCGGGGCCGGGCGATAACATCCCCAGCGTTGCGATAGACGCAACAAACAGCGTGGTTTCAAACATGATGAGATCCGTGGTGAGAAAAAATAATAACGCCTCTATGAGGCAAGGACATCACCTCTATTGGGGTTATTGAAGCAATATGATAAGAATATGAAAGCACTATTTTTAATCGAAAAATGAACGCATAACAACCAAAAAAATCAGGAAAAACCATGGATGTGGACTCTCATAAGCAGAGGGAAATAACCCGGCTCTGTATACAATGTGCCCTTTTTTTGTTGCAGCACGGCGCAGAAAGCATGCTGGTCGAACAGCTTTCATCTCGGTTAGGCATTGCACTTGGCGCTGAAAGCGTTGAAAGCTCAATCTCGGCAAACGCGGTGGTGTTGACGACGATCATTGATGGTCACTGCATGACATCAACGCGCAAAAATGTGGATCGCGGGATCAATATGCACGTTGTGACCGAGGTTCAACATATTGTGATTATGGCTGAGCACCATTTGTTGGATATCAAAGATGTGCACCGGCGTTTTGAGCATATCAAGCCGTTACGCTATCCGCGCTGGTTACTGGTTTTGATGGTTGGACTTTCCTGTGGGTGTTTCTGCAAACTCAACGGTGGCGGTTGGGATGGTTCTTTGGTGGCATTTATTGCCAGCGCCGTGGCGATGTATGTGCGGCAGGTACTGACCCAGCGCCAAATGCATCCGCAGATTAACTTCTGTATCACTGCTTTTGTTGCCACCACGGTATCGGGCTTACTCATCCAATATGACCCATTTAAAGAAACCTCCACCATCGCTATGGCGGCGAGTGTTTTGCTACTGGTGCCCGGTTTCCCTTTGATTAATGCCGTGGCGGATATGTTCAAAGGGCATGTGAATACCGGCTTGGCTCGCTGGGCAATGGCGTCGTTATTGACGCTGGCGACCTGTATTGGCGTGGTGATGGCGATGTCGCTGTGGGGGCTCAGAGGATGGATATAATCGATTTATTGTTGGCATTGTTGCAGGACATGGTTTTAGCCGCAGTGCCTGCCGTAGGTTTTGCGCTGGTATTTAATGTTCCCGTCCGTGCGCTACGCTACTGTGCATTACTGGGGGCTATTGGTCACGGTTCACGCATGTTGATGATGCACTTTGGGATAAACATCGAGTGGGCAACGCTAGGCGCCGCGATATTGATTGGAGTGCTGGGGATTCAGTGGTCACGTAGGCTGCTTGCTCATCCTAAGGTGTTTACCGTCGCCGCCGTGATCCCTATGTTCCCTGGGATCTATGCCTACACGGCGATGATTTCCGTGGTGAAAATTTCGCACCTTGGCTTTAGCGATGCGCTGTTTGAAACCATGGTAACCAATTTCCTAAAAGCGTCGTTTATTGTGGGGGCGCTTTCCATCGGCCTATCTCTTCCGGGACTGTGGTTATATCGCAAACGTCCAAGCGTCTAGTTTGTGTGAGTCTAAGAGGCGAAAAATCGAAGTAGAAATGCTGTTTTATCTGAGAGTTAGTTTAAGTGGGTGTAAATGACTCTATCTGGCTATCGACACCCGTTAACCCTTTACTTATAGTGTGCGCAATTTTTCTACTTGATAGGATCGACCAACATGTATATCAGCCTAATTGCTGCGCTTGCAGCAGATCGTGTTATTGGTATGGAAAACGCGATGCCGTGGCATTTACCGGCCGATCTCGCGTGGTTTAAGCGTAATACTTTAGATAAGCCCGTTATTATGGGACGCAAGACGTTTGAATCTATTGGCCGACCTCTGCCTGGGCGTCACAATATCGTACTAAGCAGCCAGCCGGGCAATGATGACCGCGTGACATGGGTTGCTTCACCCGAGGCTGCAATTGCCGCTGCGGGTGATGTTGAAGAGGTAATGGTTATCGGTGGTGGCAGTATTTATTCCCAGTTCCTGCCGCTGGCTCAACGGATGTATTTAACGCACGTTGACGCTGAAGTGGGCGGAGATACCTACTTCCCAGACTATGAACCTGATGAGTGGGAAACCTCATTTAGCGAATTTCATGATGCCGACAGCGCAAACTCTCACGGCTATTGCTTTGAGATCTTGCATAAGCGCTAAGTAACCGCATGATAAAAAAAGCCCGCATATGATTGCGGGCTTTTTTGTTTTGAAATCATAGCACGCTAATTATGCCGACTCTTCTATCGATTTAATACGCAGAGAGGGCTGAGTGAAATACTGTTTGTCTTCCCAGCGAAGCATGGTTAACTCACCTCCCCAACAGCATCCAGTATCCATCGCATAGACCTGCGGCGGAGTGCCTTTTCCTTCCAGTGATGCCCAATGTCCGAAGGCGATTGAGTAACCTTCATCTAATACTTTGCTAGGCAAATTAAACCATGGCTTTAGCGGTGAGGGCGCTTCGCCCGGCGCATCTTTGCAGATCATATCCAGCTCGCCACCCGGAAAACAGTAACGCATACGCGTTAAGGCGTTGGTTGAAAAACGCAGACGTTGTAATCCGGTGAGGCCATCAATCCAGCTGTTTGGCATATCGCCATACATCGCGTTTAAAAACAGCGGATAGCTGTCGCTGCTTAGCACGGCTTCAACTTCTCGCGCACAAAGCTGCGCGGTCTCTATGTCCCACTGAGGGCTGATACCCGCGTGCGCCATCACCAGCTTTAGCTCGTTATCAACCTGAAGTATGGGCTGGCGCCGTAGCCAATTAATCAGACTATCGGCATCGGGGGCGTCGAGCAGCGGGGTAATCTTATCTTTCGGCTTGTTGCGACTAATGCCTGCATACACGGCGAGAAGATGCAGATCGTGATTCCCTAGCACCATCCGAACGCTATCGCCCAGCGACTGTACATAGCGGAGAACTTCCACCGAGTCTGGGCCACGAGCCACCAAATCTCCGGTTAGCCACAGCGTGTCTTTAGCCGGATCAAAATCAACCTGCGCCAATAAAGAACGAAGCTCTTCATAGCAACCGTGGACATCGCCAATCAATAATGTAGACATAGATGAGTCAGTTTTGCTCAGTTAATGAGTGTCGGGATAGCTAAACGAAATACGGGTATGGCGATACGAAATTCCTGACCGGCATGATCGATCATTTCATAATGTCCTTCCATGGTGCCGCAAGGCGTTTCAATAATGGCTCCACTGGTATATTGGAACTCATTATTGGGCAGAATGAGCGGCTGTTCGCCAATCACGCCTTCGCCCTGAACTTCAGTCTGACGCCCGTTACCGTTGGTAATCAGCCAGTAACGTCGTAGGAGCTGCACATTGAATCGTCCAAGATTCCTAATAGTGATGGTATACGCGAAAACAAAACGCTCTTCATCGGGAAGAGATTGGGTTTCTGCATAGGCACTTTGTACCTGAATACACATACGAGGTGAATCAATCATGATGTACGGCTCCCGTTATGACGTTGTCAGCGAGACCTATACCCTAACTGATAAACAGAGAGGGTATATTGCACAACTATTCTGCTGATTTCTCACACAGCCAGTTGGCAAGTTTGCAATAGTTCTCGACAGAGATGTTCTCTGCACGCAGGGCAGGATCGATACCCAACTCGGTCAATTGTTCTGGCGTGAACAGATGGCCCAAGCTATTGCGCACGGTTTTGCGGCGCTGATTAAAAGCTTCTGTGGTGATACGGCTAAGTACGCGGATGTCTTTGACCGGATGCGGAATCGTCGCATGAGGGATCAAACGAACCACGGCTGAGTCCACTTTTGGTGCTGGACGAAACGCCGTTGGCGGAACTTCCAGTACAGGAATAACCTGACAGTAGTATTGCGCCATAACGGTCAAACGACCATAGGCTTTACTGTTCGGTCCTGCAACCAAACGGTTCACCACTTCTTTTTGCAACATGAAATGCATGTCGCTGATAGCTCCAGTATAGGTGAACAGATGGAACATCAACGGCGTTGAAATGTTGTATGGCAGATTACCAAATACGCGTATCGGTTGACCCAGTTCACGTGACAGCTCGCCAAAATCAACGGTCATCGCATCTTGCTGACGAATGTTAAGCTTGCTGCTGATAAACGGATGGGTTGCTAGTCGCGCGGCTAAATCACGGTCGAGTTCGATAACCGTCATCTTGTCCATGCGGTCGGCAACAGGCTCGGTTAAAGCACCCAAACCGGGGCCGATTTCAACCACGGCTTGGCCTGGCATTGGATGGATAGCGGACACAATGCTGTCGATCACATATTGATCGGTCAGGAAGTTTTGTCCAAAACGTTTACGAGCCAGATGGCCTTGGTGAACTCTGTTATTCATTACTGTTATTTATCATTTTAATAGCGAGATTTAATGCTGTTCTGAAACTACCCACATCAGCGATGCCAGTAGCAGCCAGATCCAGCGCGGTGCCGTGATCGACGGAGGTGCGAATGAACGGCAGCCCCAACGTAATATTCACAGCGCGGCCGAAGCCTTGGTATTTTAGCACCGGTAGGCCTTGATCGTGATACATCGCCAAAACGGCATCGGCGTGTTCCAGATACTTAGGCTGGAATAGCGTATCAGCGGGCAGGGGCCCAATCAGGTGAATACCCTTTTGACGCAGTGACTCAAGCGTTGGAATGATCACATCAATTTCTTCACGTCCCATATGACCGCCTTCACCCGCGTGGGGATTAAGGCCACAGACGTAAATTTGCGGTTCATTAATACCAAATTTGGTACGTAAATCATGATGAAGGATCGTGATAACTTCAGTCAGCGTTTGTGGCGTAATCGCCGCCGGCACATCAAGTAGTGGAAGATGGGTAGTGGCTAATGCAACGCGCAACTCTTCCGTCGCCAACATCATCACCACACGATTGCGATGGCTACGTTCAGCGAAGAACTCTGTATGGCCAGTGAAAGGCACGCCCGCGTCGTTAATAATGCCTTTGTGAACCGGACCGGTAATGAGCGCTGCGAATTCGCCGCTCAGGCAGCCATCACACGCTCGCGCCAGCGTTTCAACCACGTAGGCACCATTATTGGCATCAAGCTGCCCTGGCAACGTTTTACCGTGCAGCGTGATTGGCAGAATAGTGAGCGTTTTTTCTGCCTGTGCCTGCGCGGGGGCATCAGGCTGATATTCTCGCAGCGCAAGCGGCAGTTGCAATAACGCGGCACGTTCAAGCAACAAAGCCGGATCGGCGCACACTACCAGCTCAGCAGGCCAAGCCTGTTGAGCAAGAGCGATAACCAAATCCGGCCCCACCCCGGCAGGTTCACCGGGGGTTATAACGACACGAAACGTGTCATCTGTATGATTACTGGGCATTGCTACCATCAATAATTTTTACATAAGCGCTGGCACGCTCTTCCTGCATCCAAGTCTGTGCTTCTTCCGCAAACTTGCGGTTGAACAGCATGCGATATGCGCGATCTTTCTGTGCATCATCGGTGCGGTCAACTTGGCGCGTATCCATCAGTTGAATCAAATGCCAGCCAAATGAAGAGTGAACCGGAGCGCTTAGCTCGCCTTTTTGCAGCTTCATTAACGCATCGCGGAAAGCAGGATCGTACATGGTTGGAACTGCCCAACCGAGGTCACCACCTTTCAGCGCGGAACCTGGATCCTGAGAGATAGCGCGAGCAGCTTCATCAAAGGTGATCTGCTTGCTCTTAATTTGCTGAGCAATGTCCTGCAGTTTGGCTCGAGCCTGATCGTCGGTCATTACCGGAGAAGGGCGCAGCAAAATATGGCGAGCGTGTACTTCGGTTACAGACACATTAGCCTGACCGCCACGAACGTCATTCACTTTTAGAATATGGAACCCAACGCCAGAGCGGATTGGACCAATGATGTCACCTTTTTTAGCCGTTTGCAGTGCAGCCGCAAACAGTGAAGGCAGTTCTTGAATTTTTCCCCAGCCCATTTGGCCGCCTTTCAGCGCCTGAGAGTCTGCGGAATAACTGACTGCCATCTTGCCAAAATCAGCACCTTTGTTCAGTTGATCAGTCAACTGACGAGCCTGTTGTTCTGCGTCGTCCACCTGCTGCTGCGATGGGTTTTCCGGCAGAGCAATCAGGATGTGGCTGAGATTAAGCTCGGTATCAGCACCGTTCTGCGATCCAACCTGTTTAGCTAACGCTTCAACTTCTTGCGGAAGGATAGTCACGCGGCGGCGAACTTCATTGTTACGAACTTCAGAAATAAGCATCTCTTTGCGGATCTGCTCACGATAGGTTTTATAGTTAATCCCATCGGCGGCCAAACGGCTGCGCATCTGATCCATCGACATGTTGTTTTGCTGAGCAATGTTACCAATTGCACGATCGACGTCAGCATCGGTCATATTGATGCCCATCTTTTTCGCCATCTGCAACTGGATGTTATCCATGATCAGACGCTCAAGGATCTGGTGACGTAGCGTGGCATCATCAGGCAGTTGCTGACCGGCTTCACGCGCGTTCAGTTTTACGGATTGCATCAGACCATCGACGTCACTTTCCAGCACCACACCGTTATCAACCACAGCGGCTACTTTATCAACGACTTGAGGGGCTGCAAACGCAGTGTTGGCACAGAATGCTACACCGAGTATCAGCGTTCTCCAGTTCTTCATACCTTTTCCATTTATCCAATCCGCATCGCTGCGGGTTAATGTCAAAACTCTGCTTTTACTAATCGAGCTACAACTAGGTAGTGATTAGACCACAAAAATCGCAAAATGTTAGAAAGCACGCTGGTAAGGCAAGATACCTTTTTGCAGCATGTCTGCCGTACCCAAGCTGTAATTCGTGCCCAAACCACGCAGTGCGAAGGTGAACGAGAACTTGTTGTCGTACTTACTGTTTGGCTGCGAGGAGGTGGAATCCCATGAGGTAATTTTACGCTCGTAGTTTACACCAACAGACCAGCAACAGGTGTTGTATTGAAGGCCGACCAGTGAATCCGCGGTTTGATTCGCATTGGTGTCGTAGTAATACGCCGCCACTAACGCCCAGCGATCTGCGACAGGAATACTCCCCGTTGCGCCCACTTGGCTAATCCCTTGGTTATACAGATCGTTATTGGCATATTGCGGGATCATCGCCGTAACATACTCAGGGCTGGCGTAGCGATAGCTGAACTGGACCATTGTCTCAGCATCTTTACGATACTCCATGACCGCATCGCCTAGCGCTACGTTGTTTAGGCGGGTGTCATACTGCAAGCCACCACGGATGCCCCAGTGATCGGTAATTTTCCAGTAAGAATCACCAGCCCAAACGAGGCTGCCGGTGTCTTTGTCTTTATCGGTAGATAGGGTTTCATCACCGGTACGTGAGCGTTCGAAGTAGTAGATTTGTCCCAAGGATGCGTTAAAACGTTCGACCAGCGCATCATCATAGACACGCGTGGTTAAACCGGTCGACATCTGGTTGGCTGAGGCAATACGGTCCAAACCACTGTAGATACGGTCACGGAACAGGCCGGTATAGTCCATCTGCAGCAGCGTTGAGTCATAAACGCCGATTTCGCTTTGATCGCGATACGGGATATACAGGTACTGAGCACGAGGCTCCAGCGTTTGGGTATAGCCTTCTGCCCAATCCATGTCGCGATCGAAGGTGACTTTTCCGTCAACTTTCAACTCTGGCATAACGCGATTTACCGAATCTTTAAGATCGCTAAAGTTGCTGTTGTTATCTGGCAGCGTCTGTTGGTAGTGAGTTGCCAATAGCTTGGTTTCGGTATTCACACTGGCCCAGCCGTTTGACCAAGGAAGGTCAAGGGTTGGTTCGAAGTGATAACGATCGGCTTCAGGCTGATTATCGCTTTCGTTAGTGAATTTAACTGCTTGGCCATATAAATGCAGGTCAAACGGTCCGATATCGTTTTTATAGTAGTTCAAATCTAACTGTGGTTCGGCACGGTAAGAGTTTGAGTTACCGGCATCAGCAAACACTTGGAACTGCGTGGTGGATAGCTTCGCATTCCAGTTTTGCTCAGCATAGCCCACGCTGAATTTTTGCGTTGCGTAGCCATCTGTGCTGGAACCGTGGGTCGAATCCAGATCGTTAAAGTAGTAAGGATCGCTTACTTTGGTGTAGTCGACGTTGAATCGCCACACCTTGTTCATCACGCCGCTGTGCTGCCAGTAGAACAACCAGCGTTTTTTATCTTTTTCCGCGTCAGAGATATTGTTTTTATCCAGACGGTCATCGGCGTACTGTTTGTCTTTGTTTAACCAGTCCAGCTCCATCAAGCCGGTACCCGCCACGGTTAGATAGCGGAACTCGTTCTGCAGTTGCAGACCGCGGTTTTCCATGTAGTGTGGGGTAATGGTGGCATCGACCTGAGGGGCGATGTTCCAATACCATGGCAGGCTAAACTCAACGCCGTCGTTGCTGGAGTATTTAAAATCGGGTAGCAAGAAGCCGGAGCGACGTTTGTCACCGATTGGGAGCTGCAGATAAGGGCTGTAGAAAACCGGAACGGGGCCTATTTTAAAGCGCGCGTTCCAAATTTCCGCCACTTCTTCCTGCCGATCCTGAATGATTTCAGAACCTGCAACGCTCCAGCTATTATCGCCAGGCAAACAGGACGTAAAGGTCCCGTTTTCTAAAATGGTGTAGCGGTTCTCGGCGCGGGTTTTCATTAAATCCGCCGTGCCTCGACCTTGGCGACCGACGAACTGATAATCACCCTGCCACACGTTAGTGTCTTTGTTATTCAGATTTGACCACGCGTTCGGGCCTTTCAGTTTGACCTGATTATCTGAATAGTTAACGTTGCCGGTTGCAGTGACCGTGCGCAGCGGATCGGGTTTATCTTTAAGAAACTTCTGATCGAGCTGAACCTGATCGGCTGTCAGCGTGCTATTACCCTGCTCAATGTTCACGTTTCCGCTGAACACCGCATTATCTGGATAATTTGCGTCGCTTTTATCGGCTTGAATATGCACCGGTAAATCATTTGGATTGCCGGATACCAGTGGTTTGTTATACATAGGCACGCCGAGCAAGCATTGCTCAGCAAGATCGGCCAGAGCGTTCTGGCTATATAGTGCCGACCAAACCAAGGTGGCAACCAGTGTTGGAATACTTTTTTTCATACGCGGTTTCAGAAGTTCCGTCATCAGAGGCGTCGAGCAGCGAACGGTCAGAGACTATATCACCCCTAAGCGTTGCGCTAGTGTTAAATTGACGCATTCTTGGTTGCTGTCGTTAGGCGTCAGAATAAATGACAGGTATGATAAAGCAAATTATGTCCCTCGGCATGATGAATTGAGGACGATATGCAGTATTGGGGTAAATTAATCGGATTAGTTCTTGGTCTAATGTCAGGAACAGGCTTTTGGGGCGTTGTGTTAGGGCTACTTATTGGCCATATGATAGACAAGTCGCGTCAGGTGAGAAGTAGTGGCTACTTTTCTAACCAAGCGCAGCGACAGGCTCTATTTTTTAGCACAACGTTTCAGGTGATGGGGCATTTAACCAAGTCAAAAGGGCGTGTAACCGAAGCAGATATTCACGTTGCCAGTGCGCTGATGGAAAGAATGCAGCTGCACGGTGCGGCAAGAACGGCGGCGCAGCAGGCGTTTCGCGAAGGTAAGCAGGCTGATTTCCCCCTGCGTGAAAAGCTGCGAGAATTGCGCAGCATCTGCTTTGGGCGTGTCGATCTCATCCGTATGTTCTTGGAGATCCAACTGCAGGCCGCATTTGCCGATGGTTCCTTGCATCCGAATGAGCGTGCAGTGCTGTATGTGATCGCCGAAGAGCTTGGCTTCTCTCGCATTCAGTTTGATCAGTTCCTGAGCATGATGGAGGGTGGGCGCCAGTTTGGCGGTGGCTACCAGCAACAAGGACAGTATCAGCAGCAAGGCGGATACGGTGGCGGCTATCAGCGCCAAACGGGGCCAACGTTAGCGGATGCTTGCAAAGTGTTAGGTGTTAAGCCGAACGACGACGCCACGACGATCAAACGAGCGTACCGCAAGCTGATGAGCGAGCACCATCCAGATAAACTGGTAGCGAAAGGTTTGCCGCCGGAAATGATGGAAATGGCCAAACAGAAAGCGCAAGAGATTCAGGCCGCTTACGATTTAATTAAGAAGGAAAAAGGATTCAAGTAATCCTTTAGCCGATAAAAAGCCCGCAATAGATTACTGCGGGCTTTTTTATGTCGATTTACGCGTTCAGCGAGACAGCGTGATACGTCTCATCCTCGCAGCGAAAAATCGCCGATGTTTCACCGTCAACCCACCATTGCGACAGTTCAGGCTCGGGACAGCATAGCCGAATACTCAATCCGCAGCCGCTGCTCAGCTGGCGTGGAATATCTGCGACTTTAAATTCCACGTTTTGTGCCTGAAGCCGTTTTTTCAAACGTACAACCCCTAGCGTGCTGTGGAACAAAAAAAGATATTCATCCTCCATGCAGGCCTCTCTTTTTCTGCCGTCTACCGAGGAGCGCAGCGCCTAATGCCCCTGCAAACTGAGCATCAGGGTGCGTTTTTACCTCGGTGTCTAGCGCTTCACTAAGATGCAGGCGAAACGCGTCACAATGGCTTACGCCGCCGGTAAATAAAATCGTCGGGCGCACGCCGAGTCGGCCAATAAAGTTGGCGCTGCGGCGTGCCATAGCATAAACGATGCCGGATAAAATAGACTCAGGCGCCACACCGGCAGAACGCAGGCTGATGACTTCTGACTCGGCGAATACCGTACACATGCTGGAAATTGGATGTGGAGCTACGCCGGTAACCAGTTTATCCAGCAGACTGACCTCAGTCCCAAGCGTGCGGGATATCACTTCGAGAAAGCGCCCGGTCCCCGCGGCACACTTATCGTTCATCAGAAAGTCAGTGAGGCTTCCATCCGTATCCAGATGGATAACTTTGCTGTCTTGCCCGCCAATGTCGATAACCGTATGAGCGTTAGGACACAAAAAACGCGCACCTACGCCATGGCAGGTAATCTCTGTCACCTGCTTATCGGCGTAGTCCACCAAGGCGCGTCCGTAGCCGGTGAGCGTGAGTATGGGTCGTTCACTTAGATCTGCACTCAGCTGTAACCACGCCTCATCAATCGTGTCCTGCGGGCGAAACGACGTGGGCCCGAGAAAACGGCGCAGGATCTCACCGCCGTTAGCGTGGCTCATTAAGATCCCTTTGGTGGCCGTAGATCCAGAATCTATGCCAATACTTAAACTCACGCGCTGCTCCTCACATCATTTCGATAAACGCACTCACGCGAGTATTAAGCTGGCCAATATCCGAGTTGGAGTAGTCCGTTTCGATTGCCATGTAAGGAATATCATGTTGCTGGCGCACATGCCGTTTGATGGCAAGAGACTCCACCGCGTAGGTATGGCAGGCCTGAAGAATAACGTCGATAACGCCGTCGGCCTGATACTCGTCAATCATCTGGCTAAGCAGATTCAGGCGCTGGGTATTGGGGGAAATGCACGAACAACCAATCGCCAGATATTTGTCGGTCAATGCGTCGTACACGTCGCCTTCTTCGCTAACCTGCATTTCAGTGGCTTTCGCGCCGGTGCAGTTTTCGTAACCCACCACCCAACCACCGTTTTCTTCTATGGCGCGAACCACTTTTTCTGCCGCGCCGCCGATTGGGCAGCCAGTTATCAAAATGCGTGGTCGTGGCTCAAGGCGTTTGCCTTGCTCATATTCCTGCCGCACTTTTGCTGTTAAGGCGTTGAGTTCGTCGATCAGCGCATTTTTATCGAATTTGAAGGTGGCGCCGTATACGACCTTAAGGATCTCTACCCCAGAAAGTGCGGGAGGATTAAGCTGGCCCAAACGATAAAAAGAGGACAGCGCTGCACGTTCTTGGTTTTTTAGCGCAATAGCTGCACGCAGATCGTGCTCGCTAATTTTACGGCCAAACTGCTGTTCAAGCGTGCTCTGTAACCGCAAAATCTCAGCGCGCCATAGCGCACGTGAAGCGTCATCGCTGGCGCTGTTCGGCAGTTGCATCACATGTACCGGTTTGAACTCAGCCATGTACTCATACATTTTTTTCTTTCCGTCGCAGGTAGTTTCTCCCACAACCAGATCTGAAAAATAGAAATAGGGACATTTATCCGTTTTGCCAAACCCGTAGCTGCTCTTGATCAGCGGGCAGAGATTACGCGGCAGATCTTTCTCTGCTTCTTCAATGGTTTCATCGCTGGTTGAGCAAAGTGAAACCACCACCGCGCCGGCGGCTAAGGCAATTTCTTGTGGCATAAAGGTGCAATAGGTGCCCACCAGCGGGATGTTTTGTTCTTTGAGTTCTAAAACGGTGAGAAATCCCTGACGGCGTGCGTCGGAGAAGCTATCGAAAATGGCGGGTAATTCATTGATGAGTGACATGGCTATTCCTTCCCCGGACCCGGGCGAACGATGATTTAGGGTTTAGATAGAAAACTTACGGTCACGATGTACCGTAGAAAAACTAAACGATCGCAGGGGACTATAACCTTAAGAAGGTAATGGTTATAGGAGGTGGCTCACAGAGCCACCTTATTGGGAAAGGCTTTAGAAATCAGGCTCGCAGCTAAAATGCATCGCGGTGCCAAACTCAGGATGGGTAATACGCAGTTCTTGAGCGTGCAGCTGAAGGCGTGGAGCCATCGCTTTGGCTTCGGGATGTGCGTAAAACTTATCACCGAGAATAGGATGGCCTAGCGCCAGCATGTGTACACGCAGCTGGTGTGATCGACCAGTGATGGGCGTCAGTTTCACTCGCGTGGAACCATCGGCATCGCGGCTTAGGACCAGATAACCGGTTTGCGCCGATTTTCCGTGCTCAAAGCACACTTTCTGCTTAGGCCGATTGGGCCAATCGCAGATCAAAGGTAAATCGATCAGGCCTTCATCATGCTCCATATGACCCCATATGCGGGCAATATAGCTTTTCTTCGGCTCGCGTTCGCGGAACTGGCGCTTAAGCTCGCGCTCGGCGGCTTTCGTCAGCGCAACGACCATAACGCCGCTGGTCGCCATATCTAACCGATGCACCGATTCGGCTATGGGGAAATCAGCCTGAACGCGGGTCATCACGCTGTCCCTGTGCTCTTCAGCACGCCCCGGAACAGACAGCAACCCGCTTGGCTTATTAACCACGATGATATGCTCATCTTGATATAAAACATGCAGCCAAGGCTCACGTGGGGGATGGTATTCCCCCAGCGGCGGCGTTCCCCCCGACAGCGCAGGATCTACGCCGCCGGCGACCGGATTGATTAGGGTATTATGGAGCACGGGAGTCGTCATTATTGATGAGACACCACAATGAGGCGAATCGCATCCAAACGCCAGCCGGCCTGATCCAGGTTCTCTAGCACCTGACGGCGGTTGAATTCCAGCGTTTCCAGCTCGTCATCACGAATGTTCGGGTTAACGGCTTTCAAGGATTCCAAGCGCGCCAGTTCAGCGCTGAGTTTTTCGTCGGCTTCACGTTTCGCTTCGTTGATGAGCGCAGTCGCTTGCTCGCCAATCAGCGCCTCGCCTGCTTGCAGCATGGCGTGGACGTTCGGCTGAACGGCGTTCACCAGCTTGCTCGAAGTGTGGCGGTTGATGGAGTTCAACTGACGGTTAAAGCTCTCAAACTCAACCTGAGCGGCTAAGTTGGTGCCTTTCGCGTCCAACAGCATACGTACCGGCGTTGGCGGCAAGAAACGGGTCAGTTGCAGGTGTTTCGGTGCCTGAGCTTCCACCACGTAAATGGCTTCTAACAGCAGCGTGCCCACTGGCAATGCCTTGTTTTTCAACAAAGAAACTGCGCAGCTACCGGTATCGCCAGACAAGATCAGATCCAAGCCGTTGCGAATAATCGGATGTTCCCAGCTAATAAACTGTGCATCTTCGCGTGACAGAGCCTGTTCACGGTCGAAGGTGACGGTGCAGCCATCCTGCGGCAGACCTGGGAAATCAGGCACCAGCATATGTTCTGACGGCGTCAGGATAATCATGTTGTCGCTCTGATCGTCCTGATTGATACCCACGATATCAAACAGATTCAGCGCAAAGTTCACCAAGCCAACGTCGTTATCCTGATCGGCAATGGCTTCAGCCAGTTCTTGCGCGGCTTCGCCGCCGTTTGAATGCATTTCTAACAGGCGATCGCGGCCCTGTTCCAGTTGAACTTTCAGAGTATCGTGCTGAGTGCGGCACTCTTTGATGAAGTCATCAAAACCGTCCAACTGAGACGGTGCAGCCAAATAGCCCAGTAGCGTTTGATAGCTGCTGTCATAGATGGTGCGTCCGGTTGGGCAGGTATGCTCAAACGCATCCAGACCTTCGTGATACCAGCGAACCAAGACCGACTGCGCGGTGTTTTCTAGGCAAGGAACGAAAATCTTGATGTCGTGATTCTGGCCAATACGGTCCAGACGGCCAATACGCTGTTCCAGCAGATCAGGGTTGAACGGCAGGTCGAACATCACCAGATGGTGAGCGAACTGGAAGTTACGCCCTTCAGAGCCGATTTCGGAACACAGCAATACCTGTGCGCCATCTTCCTGCGAAGCAAAATAGGCCGCCGCACGGTCGCGTTCAATAATGGTCATGCCTTCGTGGAATACCGCACCGCGAATTGCTTCGCGCTCGCGCAGTACCTGTTCCAAATTGACTGCCGATGCCGCCTGAGCGCAAATCACCAGCACTTTCTCATCGCGATGTGAGGTCAGGAAATTCATCAGCCATTCAACGCGTGGATCGAAGTTCCACCACGTGGCATTTTCGCCTTCAAATTCTTGGTAAATACGCTCTGGATACAGCATATCGTTGGCGCGCGCTTCAACCGTTTTTTTGCTGCCCATAATACCGGACACTTTAATCGCGGTTTGATACTGCGAAGGCAATGGCAACGTGATCTGATGCAGTTCGCGCTGCGGGAAGCCTTTCACGCCCTGACGGGTATTACGGAACAGCACGCGGCTGGTGCCGTGGCGATCCATCAGCATTTTGACCAGCTCATTACGGGCGTCAACGCTGCCGGTGCCGCCAGCGTTAGCCGCTTTCAGCAATGGCTCAATATCTTGCTCGGCGATCATTTCGCTCAGCATATTGAGCTCTTCGTTGGTCAGATGACCATCGTTGAGCAGCAGCGTCACCGCGTCGGCGACCGGACGATATTTCTGCTGTTCGCTGACAAACTCTTGATAGTCATGGAAACGGTTTGGATCGAGCAGGCGCAGGCGGGCAAAGTGGCTCTCTTGGCCTAATTGCTCTGGGGTGGCGGTTAACAGCAGCACGCCGGGGATATGCTCGGCTAATTGCTCGATCACTTGGTATTCGCGGCTTGGCGCGTTTTCGCTCCATGCCAAATGGTGTGCTTCATCGACGACTAACAGATCCCATGCGGCATCTGCCATTTGCTCTAAGCGCTGACGGTTGCGGCGCACAAAGTCCAGCGAGCAAATCACCATCTGTTCGGTTTCGAACGGGTTGGTTGCATCCAGCATGGCTTCGGCGTAGCGAGCATCGTCAAACAGCGAGAAGCGCAGATTGAAGCGACGCAGCATTTCTACCAGCCACTGATGCTGCAAGGTTTCTGGAACCACAATCAGGATACGCTCAGCGCGACCCGCCAGCAGTTGCTGGTGGATGATCATCCCGGCTTCAATGGTTTTACCCAAGCCCACTTCATCGGCGAGCAGAACGCGAGGCGCGTGGCGCTGACCCACTTCATAAGCGATATGCAGCTGATGCGGGATCAGGCTGGCGCGCATGCCACGCAGGCCGCTCCACGGAAGGCGGAACTGTTCGCTTTGATATTTGCGCGCACGGAAACGCAGCGCAAAGCGATCCATACGGTCGATTTGTCCGGCAAACAAGCGGTCTTGAGGTTTGCTGAAGGTTAGTTTGCTATCGAGCAATACTTCGCGCATCACAACGTTAGCTTCTTCAGTATCCAATCGGGTGCCGATATATGTCAGCAGACCATTTTCCTCTTTGACTTCATCTATCTTTAGCTGCCAGCCATCGTGGCTGGTGATAGTGTCACCCGGATTAAACATGACGCGGGTAATTGGGGAGTCATTACGTGAGTAAAGGCGGTTTTCGCCGGTCGCAGGGAAAAGCAATGTCACCATGCGGGCGTCGATCGCCACAACGGTTCCTAATCCTAATTCGCTTTCCGTATCGCTGATCCAGCGTTGACCTAAGGTAAATGGCATAGATTATCGACTCAACTTTTATGTATTGAACACTGATGATTGAACAACTACTGCATGGGCAGCAGGCGCTGCCGTGGGTAAGTGATTTTCACTTGGCCTACATTATTAGCGATAGCGGGCCGCTTCGTTGCTTGAATTAAGCAATGAAGTAAATGTTTTAACTGAGGGAAGGGCGCTATGTTAAAGGATGAAGGCGCTTTCGTCACCCCCAAACATGGAATTGTCTTAACTAAAATAACCCGAGCTGGCCTGCGACCAGCGTGGTGAAGTCATCCTGCATGAACGGCAAAATAGCGTCGGCAACCGGTTGTAGCTGACGTGAAAGGTAATGATCGTAGTCAATAGGGGCGCGTTGGCGCTCTAATGGCTCAGGGCCTGCGGTGGTAATCACATAGCTAATCCAACCGCCGTTTTGATACTGCAATGGACGATTAAGCTCACGATTGTAGTCATCGGCAATTTTCGCCGCTCGCGCGTGTGGGGGAACATTACGCTGATATTCACTTAGTTTACGTCTTAACCGTTTGCGATAAACCAACCGATCGTCAAACTCGCCCGCTAACAGGCGCTGGGTGTAATCGCGGATAAATTCTTGGTAAGGCTGGTTTTTAAATATGCGCGCATACAGCTCTTGTTGAAATTGCTGCGCCAGCGGCGTCCAGTCACTACGCACGGTTTCCATGCCTTTGTACACCATTTCGTCGCCTTTCAGACCCGCATAGCGCTTTTTGCTGCCAAGTTCGGCACCGCGAATGGTCGGCATTAAAAAGCGCCGATAGTGGCATTCATATTCCAATTCTAACGCGCTGTCTAAGCCATATTCGGCTTGCAGGTGATCTTTCCACCATTGGTTTATGAGGGCGATCAGGCGTTGTCCGATAGCTTCAGCCTGTTTTTCATCGTGCGCATAATTGAGCCACACAAAAGTTGAATCCGTATCGCCGTAAATCACCGGATAGCCCTCTGCTTCAATCAACTCTCGCGTGCGGCGCATAATCTCATGGCCACGCATCGTTATGGATGATGCGAGGCGTGGATCGAAGAATCGACATCCGCTTGAACCCAATACGCCGTAAAACGCATTCATAATAATTTTGAGCGCCTGAGAGAGCGGGGCGTTTTTTTCGCGCTTAGCGGCCTCGCGGCCTTGCCATATTTGGCTCACGATATCCGGCAAACAGTGCTGCTCGCGGGCAAACCGTGCGCCGCGAAAACCGGCGACGGAGTGTTCATCGTCAGGCTGGCGCAGGCCCTCGATAAGCCCAACGGGGTCAATTAAGAAGGTACGAATAATCGAGGGGTACAGGCTTTTATAATCTAGCACCAGCACAGAATCATACAGGCCGGGGCGCGAATCCATCACGAAGCCACCGGGGCTGGCCTCTTCGGGTAAATCGCCTTGATTCGGTGCGACAAAACCGACGCGGTGCATGCGTGGTAAATAAAGATGCGTGAACGCGGCAACTGAACCGCCGTTGCGATCGGCATTTAAGCCCGTGACCGTGGCGCGTTCGAGCAAAAATGTCATCAGATGGGTATGCTCGAATATGCGGGTGACGAGTTCGCAGTCTTTCAGGTTGTAGTGTGCCAGCGCGGGTTTATCTTCGCGGAATCGACGATCGATTTCAGACATTCGGCTGTAGGGATCGTCCATCGCCTTCCCTTCGCCTAACAGCGTTTGAGACACATTTTCTAAGCTGAAAGAGGGGAAATTCCAAAACGCGCTTTTTAGGGCTTCAATGCCGTCGATAATCAGGCGTCCGGTGGCAGCGGCGAAAAAGTGTCCTTGTTTAAAGCCATGCTCGCGCCACTCTAGCGCATCGCCCCCGCGGCCTAAACGCAAGGGAACGCCGTAACGCTCGGCGTGTTTTTGTAGCACGCGCAGATCAAACTGGATCAGATTCCAACCGATGATGGCATCAGGATCGTAATGCGCCATCCACTGATTTAAGGCTTCGAGCAACAGTGGGCGACTGTTCACGTAAACCAGATCGAAATCGAGCTGGCTAGCCTCTCCATTTTCAGGGCCCAACATATACACCACGCGCTGGCCGCAGCCATGCAGACCGATGGAATAAAGCTCGCCGTGCATGGTGGTTTCAATATCTAACGATACCAGCTTAAGCGTTGGGCGATAGCTGGGGTTCGGTTTTAGCTGCGTATTGCGCCAAACGCCTTGTGCATCCTGCTGGCCTGAAAACCACACCGGCGCGCAGATAAAACGCTCCATCAAATAGCGATCTGGCGGGCGGATATCCGCTTCATACAGCGTCATGCCTTGTTCCTTGAGGGTTTTCTCAAGGTTCATTAATTGGCGATAGCTACGGCAATAAATCCCCACGACGGGACGCTGATGAAAATCCTTCATCGGCAGCGGTTTTATCTCAATATTGCGCTCGTTTTTCAGCACCTTCTCTGCCTGTGGTAGCTGCTCTGCGGGTAAAAAAGCGACGACTTGTTGCGGCGCAATAGAGACTTTCTGTGGGCCGTTATCTGTCGCCAGCCACAGCTCCACCGACACGCCAGCCGGTGTATCCCGCCAATGACGGGTGAGGACGAAGCCTTGCTGTGGGGTATTTGCCATCGCGGTGATTTTTACCGATTAGGTTGCTGAGAACATAGCTAGTATGAGTATTTATACAGTGGTTGTCTATGATGGAGGGTGATGCATTTTATGGACGTTTTTAGTTTGGTGTAAGGTTTCGTCCGCTTATAGGCATCGAACTTCACAGTGACATTGTGCAAGCGTCCGAGCAAGGCGGCTCAGTCGCCGCCGCCTTGCATCCGGGCTTGGCACCACCTTCCAGCCCGCTGCGCGGGTTCCCTCTCTACAAACTATGGGTTTAACCGCACCGTCGCAGAGGCGCTCCCGGCGCCCCTACGACTCTCGCCACATCCCTGTGGCTCGTGCTGACCCGTCGTTTTTCGTTCGGCTGTACGGTAACGTGCCGGAGAAGGTCAACGGCCATAACTAAAAGCTAAAAATCCAAAGCTAAAAGAGTTGATGGGCAATATTATCTTTTGACGTTGACCTGATGTGGCACGTTGTCCTTCAGCTGAATTGAGGAATGCAGGTTAGGATTCGCCGACAGGGATGTCGGCGAAAGAACGGAGGAGCCAGGATGGCGATTGCCGTTCGTTCCGTTAAAACCGAAATGACGAGATGAAGGAACCTGCGTAGCAGGCTGAGGGACGGTGCCGAGCCGGGTCGCTAGGGGGCGGCGGTGAGCCCCCTAGCACGGACGCCCGCACGATTTTGATATTAGCACCGATGCGTTAGGCGTACGTAACATCACACAGCACCTATACTCATTAAGTTACTCATTTGTAAATAAACGTTTATCCCGGCAATGATAGGTTGACGGCAAACGGTCGGCTCCGCAAAATCGCTGGCTCATTATTTCCGGTGGAAGAATTATGGAAGCGTACCTGCAACACTTGGTGACCCAATCGGTAACCTACTCTCTGATCGCCGTGTTTTTAGTGGCGTTTTTGGAGTCTTTAGCATTGGTCGGGCTGCTTTTACCAGGTACGGTGATGATGGCAACGCTGGGCGCATTAATTGGCAGCGGACAGGTGAATTTCTACTATGCGTGGGGTGTGGGGATTCTGGCGTGTTTTGCCGGCGATTGGGTCTCCTATTTTATTGGCCGCGCTTTCAAAGATCCGCTCCATCGCTGGTCATTTATCAAGAAAAACAAAGCGCTGCTTGATCGAACCGAACATGCTCTCCATCGTCATAGCATGATGACGGTGCTGATTGGCCGTTTCGTTGGCCCAACGCGGCCGGTTGTACCGATGGTGGCGGGCATGCTGGCACTGCCGCCACGCAAATTTATTCCACCTAATATTATTGGCTGTATCACGTGGCCGCCGGTGTATTTCCTGCCGGGGATCTTAGCCGGTGTCGCGATTGATATACCGGCAGGCAGCGGTAGCACGTTATTCAAAGTGTTATTGGCGTTGGTAGTGGTTTCGATTTGGATTGCGGCGTGGCTGAGTTGGCGCTGGTGGCGAGAGGGCAAACGCTCGGCGGATAAACTGTCTCAGTGGCTTACACCGTGGCGTCTACGTATTGCAGCCGTTGCCATGTGGATCGCCGCCGTAGTGAGCTTTGTGCTGATGCATAATCACCCGCTGATGCCAATTTATCGTTCGCTGCTGTGGAAGGTGGTGCAGTTTTAAGACGGCGCTACCGCCCCAACAACGCCGCAGCCGCCGGATCTTTTCCATCTAACAGGTCTTGAGTGGTGCCATCATAGGCAATGCGCCCATCGGCAACCAATAATGTACGTGTGGCGATACGTGCGGCGTCATCAAGATTATGTGACACCATCAGCAGGGTGAGATTTTGCTCTGAACAAACCTGATCTAATAGCTGTAGCATTTCTCCTCGCAGCGCGGGATCGAGCGCGGAGAAAGGTTCGTCGAGCAGTAAAATAGGCTGGTCGCGTAACAAACAGCGTGCCAGTGCGGCGCGCTGGCGTTGACCGCCGGAAAGCTGCGACGGCAATCGCGGTAGGCAATCAAGAATTCCCACCTGCTGGGCAATTTCATTCAGGCGCTTTTTCTGCGCGCCATTTAGGCGTAATCCCGCATCTAACCCCAACCCCAGATTTTGCTCAATGCTCAGATGAGAGAACAAATTGTTCTCTTGGAACAGCATCGATACCGGGCGTTTGGAAGGCGGCGTACTGGTGTGATTCACGCCATCTAACGTTACTGTGCCTTTATCGGCCATCAAAAAACCAGCAATCAAGGCCAGCAGTGTACTTTTGCCCGCGCCGCTTGGGCCCAAAATGGCAACGCGTTCTCCGGCGGAGATGCTAAGTGAAAAACGCATCGGCTGATGCTCATAGATATAAGTGAGATCGTTCAGCGTAATCATGATTTATCTCGCCCCGGAAGACGTTCCAGCAGAGTGAAAAGTAAGAAGCACAGGATCAGCAATAACAGCGCGGTGACCGCACCGTCTTGGCTACGATAGGCGCCGATTTGCTGATACAGGTAGAAAGGCAGCGTACGGAATTGCTCGTTGCCGAACAGGGCAACTACGCCAAAATCGCCTAAGGACAGCACGCAGGCAAACGCCATGGCTTGAGAAAGCGGGCGTTTGAGTGCGCGCAGCTCTATCAGCCTTAATCGGTTGAATCCCTGAATTCGCAGCGATAGACAGAGCGGATTGTAGCGCTCGGCCAAATCGCGCATAGGGTTTTCTAACACTTTAAGCGCGTAGGGAATGGCCATTAATGCGTTGGTTAAAATCACCAGTCCATAGGCCGATTGTGGAATGCCAATAGTATCGGTTAGCAGTAAAAAGAAGCCTGTTGCGAGCACGATACCGGGCATGGCTAATATCAGCATTCCGGTCAGTTCCATGCCTTGTCCTAACCAGCGACGCTGGCGTAGCAGAAGTTCACGGCTGCTCCATAGCAACATCATCGTCAGCGTTACGGCCAGCAGGCCTGCGCCTAACGCAATTTTGAGCGAGGTGAATGTGGCCTGCCATAGCACGGGTTGAGTCAGTACGCTGGCAAACGCATGATTCGCGCCGTCTGCTATCACCGCCAGCAGCGGGGGAAGGATAAGCAACAGCGCACAGAAAATCACGCCGCTATCCAGCAATCGCGCCGCCACGTTATCGACGGGATTACGCCATTTCAGCGCTCGCGTATGACCAACAGGCAGGATGCCGCTAAGCTTTTGACTCAGCAAAACTAAACCCAAACAGCACAACAGTTGCAGTATGGCCAGCAGTGCGGCGCGGCTGAGATCGTAGTCGTAGCTTAAAGCCTGATAGATCGCCAGCTCGATGGTGGTTGCCTGCGGGCCGCCGCCGAGAGAAAGCACGGTGGCAAAGCTGGCGAAACACAACATGAATATCAGCGCGCCGGCGGGCAGAATTTGGCGGCGTAGATAAGGCCATTCAACAAAACGGAACTGTTGCCAATTGCTCATGCCAAGCTGGGCGGCTAGTTGGCGCTGTTCGGTCGGAATATTTTCTAAGGCCTGAAGTAGTAAACGTGCGGCGAGCGGCAGGTTAAAGAAAATATGTGCCAGCAAAATGCCCTGTAAGCCGTAGGGCGAAAAGGTGTAATCAAGGCCGAGAAACTGACAAATCTGTGCCAGCCAACCCTGTCTGCCATACACGCTGAGGATCCCAAAGACCGCGACCAGCACGGGCAATACCAGCGTCATGGCGCACAGGCGTAGCAATAGCTGACGGCCTAAAAAGCGACGGCGAAACAGTGCCCGAGCCAGCAAAATAGCCGGTAGAACCGAGCAAACGGCGGAGAGAAACGCCTGCCAGAAGGTGAAGCGAATAACGTGCCACAGATAATCGTCTTGCCACAGGCTACGCCAATCCGACTCTGGCGCATGGCGCCAGAGTGCACCAAATGATGCCGCTGCGATGGCAATAATTACCATTGCAGCGAACAATCCAGGGATTAACCAGAACGGAATTAACGGCTGACGGCGGCTTGCCATGAGCGGATCCATGTTGCGCGGTTTTCAGCCACTTCGGCAGGCGTAAATTCTAAGGCTTTTGCTGGAACTTTCAGCTGTTCAAAACCCGCAGGCAGCGTGGTTTTAATCACCGGATACATCCAGTTGCCGGTTGGCATTTCGTTCTGGAAAGCTGGAGTGGTAATAAACTGCATAAATTTCTGTGCTAGCTGCGGTTGCTTGCTACCGGCGAGCTGAGCCGCAACTTCTACCTGTAAGTAGTGGCCTTCGCTAAATTCGGCGGCTGCGTAGTTATCTTTTTTCTCTTCGATAATGTGATACGCCGGCGACGTGGTGTAGCTCAGTACCAAATCCGCTTCGCCTTTCAAGAACAGGCCATAGGCCTCACTCCATCCCTTGGTCACCGTCACGGTTTTCTTCGCCAGTTTTTGCCACGCCTGCGGAGCGTCGTTGCCGTAAACCTTTTGCATCCAAAGCATTAAGCCTAAACCCGGCGTGCTGGTGCGCGGATCTTGATAAATCACTTTCCATTTCTCAGGACCATCGACCAGCTGTTTCAGACTGGTAGGCGGGTTTTTCAGCGTGTTTTTGTTGTAAACGAAAGCGAAATAGCCGTAGTCATAAGGCACAAAGGTTTTATTCTGCCAGCCACCGGGAACGGTGAGCGACTGAGTATCGACTTCGCTAGGTACAAACAGGCCGGTTTTTTCGGCGGCTTGCACTAAATTATTGTCCAACCCCAATACTACGTCGGCGCTGCTTTTTTTGCCTTCCATGCGAACTCGGTTAAGCACCGAAACGCCGTCTTCCAGCGCCACAAACTTCAGCTCGCAGCCACACTCTTTTTCAAACGCCGCTTTAACCTTCGGGCCAGGGCCCCATTCAGCGGCAAAAGAATCGTAGGTATAAACAGTGAGAACGGGTTTATCAGCGCTGTGAGCCAACATAGGTGCGGCGATCAGCATTAAGGCAGGAATCAATCGTTTCAACACTTTGCACTCCGTGAGTTAAGTCAGGTCGCAAAGGTCTTTGAGCAAGCGTGGGTACACTCTCAAATCCCTCCGCCGGTGTTAGCCGGATCAGGTTCGACGGGTATCTCTCAGCAAAAACGTGCTGCGCAGGCGTTGATCCGATGTCGGGTAGTGCTCAGAATCCTCACATACTTTGTGTATGCTCCGGTTCTTCCGCGCTGGCCGACACCAGCTGAACGCAGCTCGCGACGTTTTTAGATCGGCGATGGAAATTGCCGGTCTATTTTTTTGCACCCCGTTGAGAACAGGGCGCTATTGTAAAGAGAGCGTCTGTTATTAGAAAGGATTAATAACGTTACCGAGGTTTTTCACAACCGGTGGAAACGGTTAATTCATGCACATGACTGTCCGTGGGAAGCTCCGGTGGGGAGAACCACGCGGATTTGAAATCGAACCAGCCGAGCGTATTCATTCGTACACCGCGCATGCTGTGCTGCCCGTGTAGTTTTAGCCAATGATGGAATAGGGGGTGAAGCTGATGTTCCTGCACCAAGCGTTGGCACCATTCGGCCATGGGTAGGGCATTGCTGCGCCATCGGCTGGCGTCTTGCTGTAGATCACCGCTGAGACAGTACTGGAGCAAGGGGAGTTCATAGAGCATTGAAAATACGGAAAACTCTAGCGGCAAATAGAAATTAGCACTGCCGACCCAGAGATCGCTTTGCGCATCGCCTTCGTGCCAGCGACTGTAGCTTATCTCCTGCATGGTAAGCTCAACGCCATATTCGGCCAGCAACGGCTTAAGCGCTAAATAGATAGCGTGGAATTCTGAATGCTTGGTGTAGACCGTTAATGTTAAATGAGTGAGATGCTCGGGTTTTTTATTTTCACTGATCAATAAATTATGGTGCCAGCGCGGTAGGATGCCGTAGGCCGGTGACCAGTAACGTTGATGAATTTTTCCGGCTTTATTGAGCAGGGCAATCGGCGTCATGACCTGACAGAGCCATTCGCGCACCGCCGGATCGGAGGTCAACGGCGAACGTTGGTCGAACAGCATAAAGTAGCAGCCTTCTTCCAAGCGGCTTTCCAGCTCATCTTTACCCGTATCGTCGGATTGGAGCTGCACGCCTGCGTGTACCAATTCTTCTGAAATTTCAGGCAGAACCCAGATGTTAACTTCGTCAATCAGCGCACGGAAACCAAAGTAGTCGTCGTAAGCACGGATTTTCAGCTGTGTCTGCGTGTTGCGCACCACCTGATAAGGACCGGTGCCGATAGGCGAGCGCGTGAAGTTCGGTAGTGATTGCCATTCGTGTGGCAGGATCATGGCGCTGACGCTGCCCAGCAGCCACGGTAGCCATGCATCGGGCGTGCTTAAGTGGATGTCGATGACGTAAGGGTTGGGTGAGGTAATTGTTTTTAAATGTGAAAATAGCGGCTGATCGCGCAAACGCTCGAGCGATTGGATAACGTCGATCATTTCGAGTTCGCGGCCATGATGGAAACGGATCGCGGGACGTAGATAGAAGCGCCAGTGCAGGGGCGTAATTGCCTGCCAGTGATGGGCAAGATCGGATTCTAGTTCCCCATTTTCCTCATTTAGCTGGGTAAGTCCGCTGAAGATTTGGCGCGCCAAATGGGTTTCAGAGCGGCGCATTGGCGTTCCGGGGAGCAGATTAAACAACGGGCGATAGTAAAGAATGCGCAGAATATGCTTACCTTGGCGGAAGCTTCGGCCTAGCTGGGAGAGTAGCATTTGGCGTACTGAGCTGCGGTCGCCCACCAGTTGAACCAGTTGCTCAATATGATCCTGTTCCAGCAACTCCTCTGCGCGTAGCTGCTGTACCTGAAGGCCCGTTGACTGGAACGTTAGCGTTGAGCGCTTTCCTCGGCCAGACTCGGCCTGCCAATGCAGCCAACCCTGTTGTTGCATTGAGTTTAATAAGGTTCTGACATGACGACGTGAACAACTTAGCGTTTCTGCAAGCTCGCCCAGCGTGGTTTCCGCAGACTGGCCTTTGAAGCTTTGCCATAAACGTATGAACTGATGTTGTAATCGCGATGTCGCCATAAAAGAGGAACCTTTTTAGGTAAAGCTATCAATTTTTCTTTCCCTATATTACGCAGATAATTTCAGCAGATGAAAGAGAAAGAGGTGAGTAATCATTTGTCTCTCCGACATCAAAGAGTGTTTCTGAGTAATGGTGCTTTTCACCGACCAGCAGGTTTGCCTGCTGGTTTTTTTATATCCGTGTTCTGTTATCGTACGACACGCCGTATTTGCTCATGCCAGCTTAGGAAATCAGGATGACCTCTTTGTTGACTGCCCGCCGCCGAATTAACCCTATCTACGCCGCGTTTCTTATTGTTGCCTTTCTAACGGGGATTGCGGGCGCGCTTCAGGCTCCCACGCTGAGCTTATTTTTGACGACCGAGGTTAAGGTTCGCCCCCTGTGGGTTGGGCTGTTTTATACCGTCAATGCGATCGTCGGGATCGCGGTGAGTTTCCTACTGGCCAAACGATCCGATCGTCAGGGCGATCGCCGTAAACTGATTATGTTTTGCTGCGCTATGGCGGTTGGAAACTGCCTGCTATTCGCTTTCTGTCGCAGTTATTTGCTGCTGATTTCTGCCGGGGTATTTTTAGCCGCGCTGGCGAATACGGGAATGCCACAGATTTTTGCCTTGGCGCGTGAATATGCCGATCGTTCGGCAAGCGAAGTGGTGATGTTTAGCTCGGTGATGCGTGCGCAGCTTTCCTTGGCATGGGTTATTGGCCCGCCGTTGTCGTTTATGCTGGCGCTGAACTACGGCTTTACGCTTATGTATTTGATTGCCGCAGGCGTATTTGCGCTGGCGATCGTACTGGTAGCGTTGATGTTGCCGTCGATGCCGCGCACCGAAAGCGTGGGCGAAGCGGTCGTTATCCCGACCAACGCGTTTGGTGACAAGAATGTGGTTCTGCTGTTCATATCCTCCATGCTGATGTGGACCTGCAACACCATGTATATTATTGATATGCCGCTGTATATCACGCAAGATCTCGGCCTGCCTGAGAATTTGGCTGGTCTGCTGATGGGTACCGCTGCGGGTCTAGAGATCCCCGCCATGATTCTGGCGGGCTACTACGTGAAACGCTTTGGTAAACGTAACATGATGCTGTTTGCGGTGGCGGCCGGTATCTTGTTTTATGCGGGTTTGGTGCTGTTTAAATTTAAGCTGGCGCTGATGGTATTACAGCTATTTAACGCCGTTTTTATTGGCATTATTGCCGGTATCGGCATGCTCTATTTTCAGGATTTGATGCCGGGTAGGGCGGGCAGCGCGACTACCTTATTTACCAACAGTATTTCAACCGGTGTGATTATGGCGGGTGTTCTGCAGGGGGCATTAGCTGAAACTGTGGGACATCATGCGGTTTATTGGCTGGCGGCGGCGCTGGCGATTATGGCCCTAATTTTGTGTTCTCGTGTACGAGAGGCCTAGTTTGAGATTTAGGGTCGTATGAAAATGCGATCCTATTTAACTGCTAAGAAAATAACCAATTTGTCGTTTTTTGATACTGCGCAACGCCTTAGCCGAGCTATTCAGATAGCGTTAATGCAAGTGCATAGGCGTTACCTGCAAACAAAACATTTCAATTCACCTTGCCTGCGCACTAAACTCCTCTGCTTTTATTTATCTCCACCGGTACGGAGATGCCGACTCACCTAGGAAGAGTTGATAATAATATGGGTAAATTAACACCGCTAAAGCCTATACCTTCTCTAATTTCCATCGCCATCGCCCTGATTATCTGGTTTGTCATTCCCGTGCCTGAAGGCGTGAGCCCCAATGCATGGCATCTGCTTGCGCTATTTGTGGGTACCATCGCCGCTATCATCGGTAAAGCGATGCCGATTGGCGCGGTATCAATAATTGCTATTGCCTTAGTTGCGCTGACGCAGGTGACCAATCCGGGCAAACCCACCGCGGCTTTGGATGATGCGCTGAGTGGTTTTTCCAACCAGCTGATTTGGTTAATCGGGATTTCCATCATGATATCGCTCAGCCTGAATAAAACCGGGCTTGGGGCACGTATCGGTTACTATTTCATTTCGCTGTTTGGTAAGAAAACGTTGGGCATTGCCTATGCGTTGGCGTTGGCAGAAACCACGTTAGCGCCGGTAACACCAAGTAACACCGCGCGCGGTGGCGGCATCATTCACCCTATTATGAAGTCCATTGCCGACAGTTTTGGTTCGAAGCCAGAACCGGGCTCCACGCAGAAGATTGGTCGATACCTGGCACTGGTGAATTACAACATTAACCCGGTTACATCGGCGATGTTTATTACCGCCACGGCGCCAAACCCATTGATTGTAAATTTATTGCTGAAAGGCACTGGCTCAACGTTTGAACTCACATGGTCAATGTGGGCGATTGCTGCCTTGGTGCCGGGGATAATCTCTCTGTTGGTGATGCCGTTGATTGTTTACTGGCTATATCCGCCAACCATCAAACGAACGCCCAACGCGCCGCGCTTTGCCAAAGATAAGTTGGCGGAGCTTGGGAGTATTTCGTTAGCAGAAAAAATCACGCTAGGGGTATTTGCGTTATTGCTGTGCCTTTGGGCGGGAATACCTGCATTCCTTTTCGGCAGTGCGTGGGTGGTTAATCCAACCACGGCGGCGTTTATCGGGCTGGCGATCCTCTTGGCGACCGGCGTTCTAAGCTGGGACGACGTGCTGAAACACAAAGGCGCTTGGGACACGGTGGTGTGGTTTGCCGCGCTGGTGATGATGGCAACCTATTTAGGCAAGCTGGGCTTGATCAGCTGGCTTTCACAAAGCGTTGGCAATGCCATTTCTCATCTCGGTATGGGATGGGTAGGCGGGATGATCTTGCTGACGTTGGTTTATGTCTATTCGCACTACTTTTTTGCTAGCACCACGGCGCACATCACCGCGATGTTCGCCGCATTCTTCGCTGCGGGTCTGGCACTGGGCGCGCCGCCTGCCTTGTTAGGTTTAGTGCTGGCGTTTTCTTCATCATTGATGATGTCATTGACGCACTATGGTACGGGCACTGCGCCGATTATCTTTGGTTCGGGCTACGTAACTTTGGGCGAGTGGTGGAAAACCGGATTTATTCTCAGCGTAGTGAACCTACTGATTTGGATTGTGATCGGAAGTTTGTGGTGGAAGTGGTTGGGGTATTGGTGATGAGTGAATTTTAGTTCCTCCACAGCACCCCACCCTAACCCTCCCCTTCGCAGGGGAGGGAACCGTTTCGTGATGTAATCTCGATCTAATTCTCCCTCTGGTAAGGGGGCGCTTGGTGGGGTAAGTAAGGGATTAAATTAGCGCAAAAACTCCGGTAATTTTTCCTCATAAGCAGATATAGCCGCTTCGTGCTGTAGCGTCAGACCAATGCTATCCAAGCCATTCATCATGCAGTGGCGGCGGAAACTGTCTAGCTCGAACTTATAGGTTTTGCTTCCCGCATGAACGGTTTGCGTTTCCAGATCGACGGTAAACGATATTTCGGGGTTGGCTTTGACCTGTTCAAACAATTCATCGACTTCGGATTCGCTTAGCGTGACGGGCAACAGCTGATTGTTAAATGAGTTGCCGTAGAAAATGTCTGCGAAGCTTGGCGCAATCACCACTTTAAAGCCGTAATCGGTTAATGCCCATGGGGCGTGCTCGCGTGATGAGCCACAGCCGAAGTTTTCGCGCGTCAGTAAGATGCTTGCGCCTGTGAATGCAGGCTGGTTCAGGATGAAATCAGGGTTAGGTTGCTGGCCTGCATCGTCTAAAAAACGCCAGTCGTTAAACAGATGCTGACCAAAGCCGGTACGGGTGACCTTCTGTAAAAACTGCTTAGGGATAATCGCATCGGTGTCGACGTTCGCGGCGTCCAAAGGAACAACGATGCCGCTGTGCTGAATAAATTTAGCCATGAGTAGTGCTCCTTATCAGACCGCTGCGGTCGCTAATTCACGAATATCGGCAAAGTGCCCGCTTACTGCGGCGGCGGCGGCCATTGCAGGGCTGACCAGATGCGTACGGCCACCGCGGCCTTGGCGGCCTTCAAAGTTACGGTTGCTGGTGGATGCGCAGCGCTCGCCTGGATTCAGACGATCGTTGTTCATCGCCAAGCACATTGAGCAACCCGGTAAACGCCATTCAAAACCGGCCTCGATGAAAATTTTATCCAGACCTTCGGATTCCGCCTGTGCTTTCACAGGACCTGAACCCGGAACCACAATGGCTTGCACGCCGTTGGCAACCTTACGCCCTTTGGCGATAGCCGCAGCGGCACGTAAATCCTCGATGCGTGAGTTGGTGCACGAGCCGATAAAGACCTTGTCGATGGCAACGTCGGTCAGCTTAACTCCGGCTGCTAAATTCATGTAAGCCAGCGCCTTTTCTGCTGAGGCACGCTCCATGGGATCGCTAAATGATTCAGGTGCAGGGATTGGCTGGTTGATGGCAATCACCTGACCTGGATTGGTTCCCCATGTAACCTGAGGGGCGATGTCGCTGGCGTTCAGCGTGACGGTGGCGTCAAACTGTGCGCCCTCATCAGACTTCAGCGTGCGCCAGTATTCCACGGCTTTGGTCCAGCTTTCGCCTTTTGGCGCAAACTGACGGCCTTTCAGATAATCAAAGGTCGTTTCGTCTGGTGCCACTAAGCCGGCTTTTGCGCCCATTTCTATGGCCATATTGCACAGCGTCATGCGGCCTTCCATCGACAGGGCTTCTACGGCTTTGCCGCAGAATTCCACTACGTGTCCGGTACCACCGGCGTGACCGATTTTGCCAATCACGGCCAGCACGATATCTTTGGCCGTAATGCCTTCGGCGGCATCGCCAGCAATTTCAATTTTCATGGTTTTTGCTCGGCCTTGCTTCAGCGTTTGAGTCGCTAAAACATGTTCGACTTCGGAAGTGCCGATACCGAAGGCCAATGCGCCGAATGCGCCATGGGTGGCGGTGTGAGAATCGCCGCAAACAATGGTGTTACCCGGTAATGTCATGCCTTGCTCGGGGCCGATAACGTGAACGATACCTTGGAAGGGATGATTCAGATCGTATAACTGCACGCCAAATTCTTTGCAGTTTTTCATCAGTTCTTGCATCTGGATACGTGCCATATCGCCGCAGGCGTTAATATCTTTGGTCTGCGTAGAAACGTTGTGATCCATGGTGGCAAAGGTTTTGCTGGTTTGGCGAACAGGGCGGCCCATTGCACGCAGACCATCAAACGCCTGTGGTGACGTGACTTCGTGCACCAAGTGGCGGTCGATATACAGCAGCGGCGTTTCGTTTTCAGCTTCATAAACGACGTGAGCATCAAACAATTTTTGATATAAAGTTTTCGCCATGATCAGGCCTCCTGTGCGATAAAGCGGGCAATTGCATCGCCCATCTCTGAGGTTGAAATCGCTTTACCATCACCCGCTAAATCGCTGGTGCGGAAGCCTTGCTCTAATGCTTGATTAACAGCTTGCTCAACGGCGTTAGCCGCATCGTCTGCATTCAGGCTGTAGCGCAGCAGCAGGGCAAATGACAGAATTTGAGCAATAGGATTGGCAATGTTCTTTCCTGCGATATCCGGGGCAGAGCCACCCGCAGGTTCATACAGACCGAAGCCTTGTTCATTCAGGCTGGCGGAAGGCAGCATGCCCATCGAGCCGGTGATCATGGCGCACTCGTCCGACAAAATATCGCCGAAGATGTTGGAGCACAGCATGACGTCAAACTGCGACGGATCTTTAATCAGCTGCATGGTCGCGTTGTCGATATACATGTGATTCAGCTCGACGTCTGGGTAGTCTTTGCCGATCTCAGTAGCAATTTCGCGCCACAAAATAGAGCTTTGCAGCACGTTCGCTTTATCAATGGAGGTCACTTTGCCACGACGTTTGCGCGCGGCTTCGAAGGCGATACGTGCGATACGTTCGATTTCAAAGCGATGATAAACCTCGGTATCGAAAGCTCGCTCATGCATACCTTGGCCTTCTCGGCCTTTCGGCTGGCCGAAGTAGATCCCGCCGGTTAATTCACGCACGCACAGAATATCGAAGCCGCGAGCGGCGATATCGCTACGCAGCGGGCAAAACTCTTCTAATCCTTCATATAAGCGCGCTGGGCGCAGGTTGCTAAACAGTTTGAAGTGTTTACGCAATGGCAATAATGCGCCGCGTTCAGGCTGCTGTGCGGGCGGAAGGTTCTCCCATTTTGGGCCACCGACGGAGCCAAACAGAATCGCGCTGGCTTGTTCACAGCCTGCAATGGTGGCTGCGGGCAAAGGCGTGCCGTGCTTGTCGATGGCTGCGCCACCGACGTCATATTCGCTGGTAGAAATTCTCAGGCCAAAGCGCTGGCGCACGGCGTCGATGACTTTGTAGGCCTGCGCCATAATTTCTGGACCGATGCCGTCTCCGGGTAAAACGGCAATGTGATGTGTTTGGCTCATAATTAGATCGCTTCCTGATTAGAATGAGAAGGTGATGTTTGTGTTTGGTGGATGCGCTGTTTTTCTTTTTCGACCTGCTGCGCACGCCAGATGTTATTCAGTACGTTAATCAACGCCTGAGCAGAAGACTCGACGATGTCGGTAGTAATGCCGACGCCGTGGAAGCGGCGGCCGTTGTAATTGGCAACGATATCAACCTGACCCAGAGCATCTTTGCCTTGGCCTTTTGCTGAAAGCTGATATTTAATAATATCAATGTCATAGCCAGCGATACGGTTGATAGCTTGATAAACAGCGTCGACAGGCCCATTGCCAGTAGCGGCTTCTGCGCTGATTTCTCCGCCGATGTTTAATTTCACCGATGCGGTTGCCATCACGCTGGTACCCGACTGGACGCTGAAGTAATCCAAGCTGAAGTGCTCAGGCTCTTCCTGCTGTTTATTAATAAAGGCCAGCGCCTCTAAGTCGTAGTCGAATACCTGCCCTTTTTTGTCAGCCAGTTTCAGGAAGGCATCGTATAAGGTGTCCAGATTGAAGTCGGTACCTTCCTGATAACCCATCTCTTCCATGTGATGTTTCACGGCAGCGCGGCCAGAGCGAGAGGTCAGATTCAGCTGTACCTGATTCAAACCAATCGATTCTGGGGTCATGATTTCGTAGTTTTCGCGGTTTTTCAGCACGCCGTCTTGGTGGATGCCAGAAGAGTGCGCGAAAGCATTAGAGCCCACAATGGCCTTATTACCCGGGATGGGCATATTGCACATTTGGCTGATGAATTGGCTGGTGCGGTAAATTTCCTGATGGCGAATATTGGTATGCACACCCAGCATTTCGGAACGTGTACGGATGGCCATGATGACTTCTTCCAATGCACAGTTGCCTGCTCGCTCGCCAATACCGTTGATTGTCCCTTCGACCTGACGTGCACCGGCCTGAACCGCAGTAATGGAGTTGGCGACCGACATGCCCAAATCGTCATGACAGTGAACGGAAATGATGGCTTTATCGATGTTAGGCACGCGCTCGTACAGATTGGTGATGATGCCACCAAATTGATAAGGCGTGGTGTAACCGACGGTGTCGGGAATGTTGATGGTGGTGGCACCGGCCTTGATGGCGGACTCAACGATGCGGCACAGATTGTCTAACGGAGTACGGCCCGCATCTTCGCAGGAAAACTCAACGTCATCCGTGTAGTTACGCGCACGTTTCACGGAATGCACCGCCATTGCCACGACATCCTCAAAGGATTTTTTCAGCTTTGATTCAACATGCAGCGTGGAGGTGGCCAAAAATACATGAATGCGGAAGGCTTCAGCGACGCGCAGCGCTTCAGCGGCGACATCGATATCTTTATCTACGCAGCGTGCCAGTCCGCAGACTCGGCTGTTTTTGATGTTACGCGCAATGGTTTGTACCGATTCAAAGTCACCAGGGGAAGATACGGGGAAGCCAACTTCCATAACGTCAACCCCCATGCGCTCTAATGCCATCGCGATTTGCATCTTCTCTTTGACGCTCAGACTTGCTTGTAATGCTTGTTCACCATCGCGCAGCGTGGTGTCGAAAATAATCACTTGTTGGCTCATGCAGGTTGCTCCTCAATCGTTCTTATTTATCGCGTTGCGCTGCTTTTGATGTAAAAAAAAGCCCGCGCATTTGCGCGGGCTTTCTTGTGTTTGGTTGGAATCAGTTTTGATTACCGCCCACAGGCTCACCGCGCATGCTGGATGCGAGAAGGAGGAGGCTGAGGAGGCGAGTCGTCTGGATCATGTGATTCCGCTCTTAATCTGAGTGAGTAATTTCAATACTTAAAGTGATACTGGATAGCTAAAGTCTTGTCAACGGGTATTTCAGTAGGTGAGAAAAACTCATATCCGATGGGCCTAGTGATAAATATTCTTCTTATGAAGTAGTACAGGATTGTGAGGTGTCTCAGAAATTTTAATGAAACATTAGTTGGCTAATTACGATAGGGCTGTTCTATAACTTGGTTTGTTTCGGTGATAACTAATTGGATGAGAAGCGTATTTTTTAAAATATACATACTTATTATTCTTTGTTAGTTAACTATTGCTTCCTTGAATTTTAAGTACAACTAAATCATTAATCACTAGAATGCATTGGTGTTGAATGAATGAAAGGTTGATGAGTGACAGATGGCCTTTTGTGTCATTTTAATTCTAAATAAATCAATTTGTATTTATTGCTGTGTTTATTTTTATAGCTAGGGATAGCGTTTAAAAATTCCCAAACTGGACGGCTGAGCGGGGTTTGAATTTTCGGCTGTTTTCATATCTTAATTAATTCGTGGTTTTATTTTCTAATCGCGATGCTGAAATATAAATTATATTAGGTGATGTATGTCAGTACAAAACGAAGCTATGTCTTTGGCCGAGAATGGAAGTACAGAACTGGTTCAACTCAGAAACGTTGACCTTAATTTGCTGACTGTCTTTGATGCGGTTATGCAGGTGCAAAATATCACGCGTGCGGCACATGCCTTAGGTATGTCTCAGCCCGCGGTGAGTAACGCTGTTGCTCGATTGAAAGTCATGTTCAACGACGAACTCTTCATGCGCTATGGCCGCGGTATCCAGCCAACGCATCGGGCATATCAGCTGTTTGGTTCGATTCGCCAAGCATTGCAGATTGTTCAGAATGAACTCCCTGGCGCTGGCTTTAACCCGCTAGTAAGTGAACGTGTATTTAATGTGGCGATTTGTAGCCCATTAGATATTCGACTAACAGCAAAGCTATTTAATCAAATTAAAGAGAGCGCATCTCACGTTCAGTTACATTTAAACTCATCAGTAAATGAAAATATTGAACGTAAATTACGCTATCAAGAAAAAGACTTCTTGATTAGCTACAGTCATTTTGAAAGTGAAGAATACTCTTGCGAACCTCTATTTAAAGATGAGTTCGTTTTAGCCGTATCTAAGAATCACCCAAGAATTAATAATATGGTCAGCTATCAGCAGCTATTGGTTGAGCAACATGCTGTTGTTGGTTTGAATTTATTCTCATCGCTAAGCCGTAGTTATTATGAGGCGAGTGAGTTAGCCCGTTGTGTTGCATATCAAGGTACCGATATGAACAGCGTACTGAGCGTGGTATCTAAAACTGAAATGGTGGCTATTGCCCCACGCTGGCTGGTTGAGGATTATGCAGAACACTTGAATCTTTCTGTGGTGTTACTCAGTGATTTGGAGAGAGAACGTACCTGCTATCTGAGCTGGCACCATGCCGCAGAGCGTGATAGCGGTCATCAATGGATGAAAGCCGTACTGAGTGACTTTGGTAGTAAATTTTAAACTTCATGTTTAAATAATTAAGTTAATAAAGAGAGAGCATTAAGCTCTCTCTTTGCATATCTGGGGTTTGTCGCGCTGGTAGTGGTTTATAGATGCTAATAGCGGTTTTATTAGTTTTTTATATTATTTTGAATTCTTTTCATTCGTGGCGAACGGACCCAGTATTTACATTATTCTCTGCCATAGCTTGATGGATAATTATTCAAGAAACCCGTCTTTACTCACATTTTGATGTTCAATAATCGTTGACCCTTCGGCTAGAACAGGTAGACTTCGGCGAAAAGAGCGCACAGCTGTAAGCTGAATAAGATTTTTCACTCATATCTTACTGCGACATCCATTCCGATAAATTCAATGAACTTCTTCTATGATCAATGAGTTAAATAAATATCATTTAGTTGAACGAATTCAGCAGCAGATCAAAACCATACCGCAGCGTGTTGCGCTACGTGAGTGGTCTGCTCAAGGCGAAACTTCATTTACCTGGCAACAGGTAGGGCGTCGGGTTGAGAAACTCGCGCTGGCATTGTGCGCTTTAGGCGTTGATGTGCAGGATCGCGTGGCTATTTTTGCTCACAATTCAGTTTCTTGGACCTTGGTTGATCTGGCTATTTTGCATCTGCGAGCAATAACCGTTCCGGTGTACTCCACAAACACCGCGGGACAGACCGCCTTTGTGCTTAATGATGCTGACGTGCGCATCCTGTTTGTTGATGGCCAATCTCAATATAATGCGGCGCTGGCTCTGCGTGGTGTTTGTCCGCAGTTAGAACGCATTATTGTTATGTCGGACAGCATTGACATGCAGGGCTGTGAAATCGCCTGCACACTTGAAGATTTCGCTGCTAGCGCACAAGAATCTTATTTGCCTCAGTTGGCTGAACGTATTGCACACGCTGATATGAGCGATCTGTTCACGCTTATCTATACCTCAGGCACGACGGGCGAGCCAAAAGGCGTGATGCTAAATTACACCAATATGGGCGCGCAGCTTCGCTTGCATGATGAGCGTTTAACCGTAACGGCCGATGATGTTTCTCTGTGCTTCCTGCCGCTTTCTCACGTATTTGAACGCGCATGGAGTTTCTATGTCATGCACTCTGGGGCGCAGAATGTGTACCTTGGCGATACCAATCAGGTTCGCGAGGCGATGCAATCGGTGAAGCCTACCGTTATGTGTGCAGTTCCGCGTTTTTACGAGAAAATCTTTAGCGCTATTCATGAAAAAGTGGCTCAGGCGAAGTGGCATAAGCGTGCCATGTTCAAGTGGGCTATTTGGGTGGGGGAAAAATGTTTCCTGACCGAGCGTACTGGGAACAAACCAAGCCCTGCGCTGATCGCGATGCATAAGTTAGCCGACAAGCTAGTTCTCAGCAAACTACGTGGAATTTTAGGTGGGCGAGTGCGTTTTCTGCCAGCCGCAGGTGCAAAGCTGGATGATAATGTCATCCTGTTTTTCCAAGCGCTGGGTGCCAACATTAAATACGGTTATGGCATGACAGAAACCTGTGCCACGGTATCTTGCTGGGAAGAGAACGATTTCCGCTTTGGTTCTATTGGTAAACCATTGCCTGACGTTGAAGTCCGTATCGGTCATGAAAATGAAATTCAGGTACGTGGCCCTATCGTCATGTGTGGTTATTTTAACAAGCCGTTGGAAACCGCCGCGACCTTTACTGAAGATGGCTGGTTAAAAACCGGTGACGCAGGGGCATTAGATGAGAACGGTAATTTGTTTATTACCGAGCGCTTGAAAGATTTGATGAAGACCTCTAACGGTAAATACATTGCGCCACAGATGGTTGAAGGCACCTTAGCGCAGGATCGTTTTATCGAGCAGGTTGCGGTTATCGCCGACGCGCGTAAATTTGTGTCTGCGCTGATCGTTCCGTGTTTTGAATCTTTGGAAGAGTACGCTAAGTCGATCAACCTGAAATATCACGATCGCTTAGATCTGCTGCGTCATAGTCATATCGTTGAGATGTTTGAGTTACGCCTGCGTGAAATGCAGAAAGGCTTAGCCAAATTTGAGCAGGTTAAACGCTTTACACTGCTGCCAGAGGCTTTCTCCATGGAACAAGGCGAGCTGACACCAACGCTTAAACTGCGTCGCAAGATTATTAACTCGCGTTACCAGATGGAAATCGAATCCATGTATTTGGAACGATAGTTGTAAACTGATCGTTGTAAACTGATTTTGCTCACCGGCCAGTATTTTTACTGGCCGTTTTGTTTTCTCAAACGGTCCTAACGTATTTTGGCGTGAGAGAATGATTTAGTTCTGTAATTTGGCTGAGCGCAGCGATAAGCGCGGAGCTAATTCCATAACTCTCAGCGTTTTATCCCTAAAAAATGGCTGAATACAGCAAGGTTGTCACTTCCTCTCTTTTCCCCACAGGTTTGTCGTTTGCGCACTTGTTATTCCCACGTTAAGGTAATGAATCAAACACAACACACAAAAAAACAGGGATCCACCCTGAATATGATACCTACGCAAAGTCAGCCTGGAGGCAAACCCATGGAGATGTTGTCAGGAGCCGAGATGGTCGTTCGATCGCTAATCGATCAGGGCGTAAAGCATGTATTCGGTTATCCGGGCGGGGCCGTTCTTGATATTTATGACGCCCTGCACACTGTTGGAGGAATTGAACACGTCCTCGTGCGCCACGAACAGGGCGCAGTGCACATGGCCGACGGATTTGCGCGTGCGACCGGAGAAGTGGGCGTGGTGTTGGTGACTTCAGGTCCTGGGGCAACAAATGCTATCACCGGTATTGCGACCGCTTATATGGACTCGGTTCCGATGGTCGTTATTTCCGGACAAGTCGCCACGTCTCTGATTGGTAATGATGCCTTTCAGGAGTGTGACATGGTCGGGATTTCACGCCCGGTGGTGAAGCACAGTTTTTTAGTGAAGCACACTGAAGATATTCCAACCATTATCAAAAAAGCCTTCTATTTGGCCTCGACAGGGCGTCCGGGCCCGGTCGTGGTTGATTTGCCCAAAGACATCATGAATCCGGCGATCAAACTGCCGTATTCGTATCCTGAAAATGTCAAAATGCGCTCGTACAGCCCGACGTTGCAAGGGCATCGTGGCCAGATTAAGCGCGCGCTACAAACGTTGCTGGCGGCGAAACAGCCGATTATTTATGCCGGTGGCGGCGTGATTAGCTCAGGCTGTCATGAGGAACTGCGCCAGTTAGCCGAACGCTTGAATATTCCAGTGACAACTTCACTGATGGGCTTAGGTGGCTTCCCTGCATCTCATGCTCAAAGCCTCGGCATGCTGGGTATGCATGGCACTTACGAAGCTAATATGGCGATGCACAACGCTGACGTTATTTTTGCCGTCGGTGTGCGTTTCGACGATCGTACCACTAATAATCTGGCAAAATACTGTCCTAATGCGACAGTGCTACATATCGATATCGATCCTACCTCGATCTCCAAAACCGTTGATGCTGATATTCCGATTGTGGGTGATGCCAAAGAGGCGTTGGCGACTTTCTTGGAGCTGCTAGGGCAGAAAGAAGCCAAGCAAGATTTCGATGGCCTGCGTGATTGGTGGCAAAACATTGCTCAATGGCGTGCCCGTAAATGCCTGAGCTATGACACGACCAGCGGCCGCATTAAACCGCAGCAGGTTATTGAAACTCTCCACCGATTAACCAAAGGTGAAGCTTACGTTGCTTCGGATGTGGGTCAGCACCAGATGTTTGCCGCCTTGTACTACGGTTTTGATAAACCGCGCCGCTGGGTGAATTCGGGAGGCCTAGGCACCATGGGCTTTGGCCTACCGGCTGCGCTGGGGATCAAATTAGCCTTGCCGGAAGAAACTGTAATTTGTGTCACCGGCGACGGCAGTATCCAGATGAACATCCAAGAGCTGTCAACGGCGCTGCAATATGATTTGCCAGTTGTGGTGGTGAATCTTAACAACCGCTTCCTTGGCATGGTTAAGCAGTGGCAAGACATGATTTATGCCGGGCGTCATTCACAGTCTTACATGGAATCATTACCGGATTTTGTGAAGCTGGCTGAGGCTTACGGGCACGTTGGGATCGCTATCCGCACGCCTGATGAACTGGAAAGCAAGCTGGAGCAGGCGCTGGCGGTGAAGAATCGTTTAGTATTTGTCGACGTGACCATTGATGAAACTGAGCACGTTTATCCAATGCAAATTCGCGGTGGATCAATGGACGAAATGTGGTTAAGCAAAACGGAGAGGACTTAATAATGCGCCGGATTTTATCTGTATTACTGGAAAACGAATCAGGCGCACTGTCCCGCGTGGTCGGCCTGTTCTCTCAGCGTGGCTATAACATTGAAAGTTTGACCGTAGCCCCTACGGACGATCCCACGCTTTCGCGCATGACGATCCAAACCGTCGGCGATGCGAAAGTGCTTGAGCAAATTGAAAAACAGCTCCACAAACTGGTCGATGTGCTGCGCGTGAGTGAGTTGGTGCAGGGTTCGCACGTTGAGCGTGAAATCATGTTAGTGAAGCTACAGGCAACGGGCTACGGACGTGAAGAAGTGAAGCGTAGCACCGATATTTTCCGCGGACAGATTGTGGATGTCACTGCGGCGCTTTACACAGTTCAGCTAGCTGGCACCAGCGATAAGCTCGATGCCTTCCTAAGTGCCGTGCGAGAGGTTGCTGAAATTGTTGAAGTCGCTCGTTCAGGCGTGGTTGGGGTATCTCGTGGTGACAAAATAATGCGTTAACACAGGTCAATTTTCTGCGTAATAGTGCTATTTAGGGGCTCAGCTTTGTGCTGGGCCTCTTACTTTTTCTTATTTGCTGATGCCATTCAGCAAAAGCGGTTGCTCCTTTCTTCTTTATGCGGTTAGATCATTTGTATCGATGGCCATTCGGTCTTCTTAATTAATTTGATGCGTAAGGGGATAACGTGAAGTTGGATGAAATCGCGCGTCTTGCTGGAGTTTCGCGGACGACGGCCAGTTATGTCATTAACGGTAAGGCCAAACAGTACCGTGTGAGTGATAAAACGGTTGAAAAAGTGATGGCTGTGGTACGTGAGCATAACTATCATCCAAACGCCGTGGCTGCAGGTTTACGTGCTGGCCGCACCCGTTCTATTGGGCTGGTCATTCCTGATTTGGAAAATACCAGCTACACCCGCATTGCAAACTATTTGGAGCGTCAGGCACGTCAAAGAGGCTATCAGCTGTTGATCGCCTGTTCAGAAGATCAGCCAGACAATGAAATGCGGTGTATCGAGCACCTATTACAGCGTCAGGTTGATGCCATTATTGTTTCAACCGCGCTGCCGCCGGAACACCCGTTCTATCAGCGCTGGGTCAACGATCCTTTGCCGATCATTGCGCTGGATCGCGCGTTAGATCCTGAAAACTTTATTAGCGTTGTGGGAGCCGATCGTGAGGATTCTGAGATGTTGGCGGAAGAATTACGCAAATTCCCAGCTAAATCGGTTCTGTATCTCGGGGCTTTGCCTGAGCTGTCGGTGAGCTTTTTACGCGAGCAGGGATTTCGAGACGCATGGCGTGACGATCCGCGTGAAGTGCAATATCTTTACACCAATAGCTACGAACGTGATGCTGCAGGCGTGGCGTTCTCTAATTGGCTGAAAGATAATGAAATGCCGCAGGCTTTGTTCACTACGTCATTCCCGCTTCTGCAGGGGGTGCTGGATGTCACGTTGAAGCATCATGGTCATTTGCCAACCGACCTTGCGATCGCCACCTTTGGTGACAATGAACTACTGGATTTCCTCGATTGCCCCGTTTTGTCGGTGGGACAGCGCCATCGTGATATCGCCGAACGCGTACTGGAATTAGTGTTAGCGAGTTTGGATGAACCGAAGAAGCCGAAAGCGGGTTTAAGCCGAATGCGCCGTGTACTGCTCAAACGTGGCCGTCTTAACCGAATGTAATGCCGAAAGAATTAAGTAAAACGATGAAGTGAGAAGGCGCCGGTGCTAAACCGGCGTTTTTTTTACGCCTGAACTTTATTGACCTGAACTTTATTAGCATGGGCAGACACTTTAAACAGCCTGCGGCAATAATCTAAAAAATAGCCGTAGGCGACACCCATTGCCATAGATACCACGGCGTTGCTGGTGACCGCCGCGATAATTTGCGCGCCGTCGGCACCCACAGACCACAAAATAATGGCATATACCGGCGACTGAAAAGAGACATAGGCAACTAGGTCAGCCACGATTTTTGCAGCTCCTGTTGGGCTATAACGCTGTGACTGACGAATAAACCAATCACGATATATTCCATAGGGCCAGGCAATAAGAATATTGACCGGAATGGAAAGCAGGCGAGATGACAGTGATTGGCTAAAGCTCATTCCTGATAGAAAAACTTCAATCACCATACCGACGATGAAGGAATAAACCACCAGTGCAAAAATATCGGCGGCGGCGCTGCGAGCACGAGAATCGGATGAAAACATAACGGCTAACTCCATATTGAAACTAGTCATTAACGCTTGGTTTATGTGATCATAATGGTTATATGAGCTACTTATTTTTATACAAGTAGCATACATGTTTGGTGCGTGTTTTTTAACTAGTGAAAAATTTTTATTTAAAGATGGATTTGCTACAAAAGGCTGCGCAAATGGCAAGGGTAGGCAAAACGCATGATTTCTCACCATGGCGTTAATTTTTATGTTTTTATTCAATTTGTTGGGTGAAAATCGTACAGGGTAAGAAATCGGGTCATTTATGCTGTTCTAATAATGGTCTGAATAAAATAAAAATGAATATTTGAGAACTATCTGAGGTAGAAAAAATTGTGAGAGGGAATTACTCAATTACTTTTGAAAAAAGGTAGTTAGATAATTAATCCTCAAACCGATTATTATCTCGGGATAAAGTGAGATAAAATAGTTGTCAGAAAAATTATGTTGAATAGTAATTAAGTTATTTTATTGATTTTTAAAGGTGTTTTTAATTTCCAGACTGCGATTAGCTTGCGGCAAATTAGCTTTCTATTTACTACTGTAAAGCGTATGTAAATTATACAAGACATGTTCAAAATGAGAGCTATATTGCAAAGTCTGGTTAAATTTTAATTTTTGGTAAAAGTTTTGTGTTTCTCGTTAGTAACACTCCCTTCCAAGAATTTCCCTTAATTTATCATGATGTTAATTTTATTATTTCTCTTTCAGAGTTTTCGTAGTGATTGGTTTTAATTTCACTTCAGGCAAAAATAATCCCAAACCGCATCCGCTCTGGCTTGACAAGGTTTTCCTACCCTCCGTAAACTTCCTTATGTGGGAATTTGTGGTGTAAAGTGGTGAGATGGGGCAACGAGGGGTAATTTGGGTATGTTTCGTGGCGCAACAACCATCAACCTTGACGGTAAAGGACGCTTAGCGGTTCCAATGCGCTATCGCGAATTACTGCTTGAGGAATCGCAAGGTCAAATGGTTTGCACCATCGATCTCCACCAGCCATGCCTGTTGCTTTATACCCTTCCGCAGTGGGAAGTGATTGAACAAAAACTATCGCGTCTTTCGAGTATGAATCCTGTCGAGCGTCGCATTCAGCGTCTGCTGCTAGGTCATGCCAGCGAATGCCAGATGGATAGCGCCGGTCGATTGTTGATTGCAAGTACGTTGCGTCAGCATGCTGGGCTTACAAAACAAGTGATGCTAGTTGGGCAGTTCAATAAGTTTGAACTGTGGGATGAAGAAAACTGGTATCAACAGGTCAAGGAAGATATTGACGCACAACAGACCGCAACGGAGCCTTTATCCGAGCGGCTACAGGATTTGTCGTTATAGTCATGTCAGAAGAAAATTACCAACACAAGACCGTGTTGCTGGATGAGGCTGTTAATGGCCTCAATCTGCGCAGTAACGGCATTTACATTGATGGCACTTTTGGTCGCGGTGGTCATTCACGTCTTATTTTGTCCCAGCTTGGGCCAGAAGGACGCTTAGTGGCTATCGATCGTGACCCGCAGGCTATTGCCGCCGCAGCAGAAATCACCGATCCACGTTTCTCTATCGTTCATGGCCCGTTTTCCGATATGGCGAACTATGTACGTGAACTCGGCCTAGAAGGCCAAATCAACGGCGTTCTTCTCGATTTGGGCGTTTCCTCTCCACAGCTCGATGACGCCGAACGCGGCTTCTCTTTCATGCGAGATGGACCGTTGGACATGCGTATGGACCCAACGCGTGGTTTGTCCGCGGCTGAATGGCTGATGAAAGCACAAGAAGAGGATATTGCTTGGGTGCTGAAGACGTTTGGCGAAGAGCGTTTTGCCAAGCGTATTGCGCGCGCCATCGTGGAGCGTAATCGCCTAGAGCCAATGACCCGCACACATGAGCTGGCAACGCTGATTGCAAACGCCAGCCCATTCCGTGAAAAACACAAGCATCCGGCAACGCGCAGCTTCCAAGCGATTCGTATTTATATCAACAGCGAACTGGAGGAGATCGAACGTGCACTGAACGGCGCGCTGGAGATTCTGGCCCCAGAAGGTCGCCTGTCGATTATCAGTTTCCACTCGCTGGAAGACCGTATTGTAAAACAGTTTATTCGTCACCATAGCCGTGGACCACAGGTCCCTGCGGGTATTCCTTTGACAGAGGCGCAGCTGCGCAGTCAGGGCGGACGTAAGCTGAAGGCATTGGGCAAAATGAAACCGAGCGGTGAGGAAGTTAACGTTAACCCACGTGCTCGTAGCTCGGTGCTGCGCTTTGCCGAAAGGACGACAGAATGATTGGCAATGAGCGCCATACGCTAGTTGCCGTTATCGGCGGAGATATTCTCCGCCACGGTAAACTGCCTCTGATCTTATTTATCGGTGTTTTGGTATCTGCAGTGTTTGTGGTGACGACCACGCACAAAACGCGCTTGCTGACCGCACAGCGTGAGCAACTGGTGCTTGAACGCGATGCTCTGGATATTGAGTGGCGCAACCTGATCTTGGAAGAGAATGCGTTGGGCGATCACAGCCGTGTCGAGCGTATCGCCACAGAGAAGTTGCAGATGCAGCACGTAGATCCATCTCAAGAAAACATCGTTGTTAAGCAATGAGTTAACAGTGTTTTCAACAAACCACCTTCGACGTAGGTAAATGTGTAATCAATGAAAGCAGTGCGACCCGGAAAGTTAAAGCGTCAGGAAGATCAGGCCAGCTTTGTCAGCTGGCGTTTTGCGTTGCTCTGTGGGTGCATATTTATTGCCTTGATGGGTTTGTTAGGCCGCGTGGCCTATTTACAGGTGATTAATCCCGACCGCTTAGTGCGTGAAGGCGATGCGCGTTCTTTGCGTACACAGCCTATTCTGACTTCGCGTGGGATGATTAGCGACCGTGCTGGCCGACCGTTGGCCGTGAGCGTGCCCGTTAATGCGATTTGGGCCGACCCGAAAGAAGTGAACGAACGCGGTGGTATAACGCTGGATTCACGTTGGAAGGCGCTGGCCGATGCGTTAGAAATGCCGCTGGATAAAATGGCTGCGCGTATCAATGCCAACCCTAAAGGGCGATTTGTCTACCTCGCTCGTCAGGTGAATCCGGCGATGGCTGATTACATCCATAAGCTGAAGCTGCCGGGTATTTTCCTCAAGCAAGAATCCCGCCGTTATTATCCTGCAGGGCAAGTAACCGCTCACATCATCGGTGTTACTAACATTGATGGTCAGGGAATCGAAGGCGTTGAAAAAAGCTTTGACCGCTGGCTAACCGGTCAGCCGGGTGAACGTACCGTCCGTAAAGACCGTTTCGGCCGCGTGATTGAAGATATTTCCTCGGTGGATAGCCAAGCCGCACATAACTTGGCGCTTAGCATCGATGAACGTCTACAGGCGCTGGTTTATCGTGAGCTGAATAACGCGGTGGCGTTTAACAAAGCAGAATCCGGTACTGCTGTGCTGGTTGACGTAAATACCGGTGAAGTGCTGGCGATGGCCAATAGCCCTTCGTATAACCCAAATAACTTAACCAATACGCCAAAAGAAACCATGCGTAACCGCGCGATCACCGACATCTTTGAACCGGGTTCCACGGTGAAGCCGATGGTGGTAATGACCGCGTTACAGCACAACGTGGTGAAAGAGAATAGCGTACTGAATACGCTCCCTTATTTTGTTAACGGGCATCAGATTAAAGACGTTGCCCGTTACTCAGAACTCTCCATTACGGGGATTCTACAGAAGTCGAGTAACGTCGGTGTATCAAAGCTGGCGTTAGCGATGCCGTCCTCTGCGCTGGTAGAAACTTACTCGCACTTTGGATTGGGTAAGGCGACCAATTTGGGGCTGGTCGGAGAAAGCAGTGGCATGTACCCAAAAAAACAACGGTGGTCTGACATAGAGAGGGCCACCTTTTCTTTCGGATATGGGCTAATGGTAACGCCGTTACAGCTAGCGCGTGTCTATGCAACGATTGGCAGCCTCGGGATTTATCGCCCGCTGTCGATTACCAAAGTCGATCCACCGGTTCCGGGCGAACGCGTATTCCCTGAGCCCATCGTTCGTACGGTTGTGCACATGATGGAAAGCGTTGCACTGCCGGGGGGTGGGGGAACTAAAGCAGCAATTAAAGGCTATCGCATCGCGATTAAAACAGGGACCGCGAAAAAAGTCGGTCCAGATGGCCGCTATGTAGACAAATACATTGCTTATACCGCTGGCGTTGCGCCAGCAAGTAATCCTCGATTTGCTCTGGTTGTGGTGATTAACGATCCGCAGGCAGGGAAGTATTACGGTGGTGCGGTATCTGCTCCGATCTTTGGCGCTATCATGGGCGGCGTTCTGCGCACCATGAACGTTGAGCCGGATGCGTTGCCCACGGGTGATAAAAACGAATTAGTGAACAATAAAAAAGAGGGTTCAGGTGGCAGATCGTAATTTGCGCGCGCTTTTGGCTCCTTGGGTAGCAGATGCTCCGGAGCGCGTTTTGCGAGAGATGACATTAGACAGCCGCGTTGCGGCTGCGGGTGATCTGTTTGTGGCGATCGTTGGCCATGCGGCAGATGGTCGCCATTATATTCCGCAAGCGATAGCGCAAGGCGTTGCTGCAGTCATCGCTGAGGCAGATGGGGAAGCAGAAGATGGCACTGTTCGTGAGAGCCACGGCGTTCCCGTTATCTACCTGAGTCAGTTAAACCAGCGCTTATCTGCGCTGGCAGGACGCTTTTACCATCAGCCGGGTGCTGATTTGCGCTTAATCGGCGTAACAGGAACCAACGGCAAAACGACCATTACCCAATTGTTGGCACAGTGGGGCCAGCTGTTAGGCGAAACCAGTGCGGTAATGGGGACGGTGGGCAATGGACTGCTGGGTCAGGTTCATCCAAGTGAAAACACAACCGGCTCTGCGGTTGATGTGCAGCATTTGCTGCGCAGTTTGGTCTCTCAAGGCGCCACGCTGGCGGCGATGGAAGTTTCTTCCCATGGTTTGGTGCAAGACCGCGTTGCCGCTCTGCCGTTTGCTGCATCGGTATTCACCAATCTGAGCCGTGATCATCTGGATTACCATGGTGACATGGCGCATTACGAACAAGCCAAGTGGCTGCTGTTCTCCACCCACCATAGCGGTGAAAAAGTTATCAACGCTGACGATGAAGTCGGTCAGCGCTGGTTGGCTAAGTCTCCTGATGCCGTTGCCGTAACCATGGAACAGCGTTTGCCAGAAAATTGGTCTGGGCGCTGGGTTTCAGCGACCGACGTTGATTACCACGACGGCGGCGCAAGCATCAGCTTTGACTCATCGTGGGGTAAAGGCTTGCTGGAAAGCCGCTTGATGGGCGCATTTAACGTCAGCAATTTGCTGGTCGCTGCCGCTACCATGTTGGCTCTTGGTTATCCTTTGGATGCTTTGTGTAAAAGCTCCGCTCAATTGCAGCCTGTGTGTGGCCGTATGGAAGTGTTCACTGCTCCCGGCAAGCCAACCGTCGTTGTCGACTATGCGCATACGCCAGATGCATTAGAGAAGGCGCTTGAAGCGGCGCGTTTGCATTGCAAAGGCCAGCTGTGGTGCGTGTTTGGCTGCGGTGGCGATCGCGATAAAGGTAAGCGCCCACTTATGGGAGCGATTGCTGAGCAATATGCCGACCGAGTCGTTGTTACTGACGATAACCCGCGTAGTGAAGAGCCTCGTGCCATCATGACTGATATTCTGAACGGTATGCTTGATGCAGGCCGCGCACAGGCCGTTTCTGGCCGTGCTGAAGCCGTCACCGGTGCCATCATGCAGGCGAAGGCCGATGATGTGATTCTCGTGGCAGGCAAAGGCCATGAAGATTATCAACTGGTTGGTAATCGCCGTTTAGATTATTCAGATCGCGTGACCGTAGCACGCCTGCTGGGGGTGATAGCATGATCCCTGTATCTTTGCAGGCTATCGCCGAGGCGGTTAACGGCCAGCTGATTGGCACAGACACGCAAATTAGTGATGTTGTGACCGATACGCGCAAGCTGACCGATGGCTGCTTGTTTATCGCGCTGAAAGGCGAAAAGTTTGATGCCCATGATTTTGCGGCCGATGCCGTGAATCAGGGCGCTGGCGCTTTGCTAGTAAGTAAACACTTACCTATTGATGCTCCGCAAATTGTGGTTGCTGATACGCGCATTGCGCTGGGGTTGCTGGGCGCATGGGTTCGTCAGCAAATGCCAGCTCGCGTTATCGCGCTTACCGGCTCATCAGGCAAAACGTCGGTGAAAGAGATGAGCGCGGAAATTCTGCGTCAGTGCGGCAACGTGCTGTATACCTCCGGTAATTTTAACAATGACATTGGCGTGCCGCTGACGTTGTTACGCCTTGAGCCACAGCATGAATATGCGGTGATTGAGCTGGGCGCCAACCACGTGGGCGAAATTGCCTATACGGTAGATTTAGTTAAGCCAGAAAGTGCCTTAGTCAATAATCTGGCTGCGGCGCATTTGGAAGGTTTCGGTTCCTTAGCCGGCGTTGCCAAAGCCAAAGGTGAGATTTTTGATGGTTTAGCCGCACACGGTACAGCCATCATCAATGCTGATAATAACGACTGGCCGCATTGGCAAGAAAAGATTGCTAACCAGCGCGTCTGGCGTTTCTCTCCGCAGGCCGCTGAGTCCGTCGATTTCTTTGCCAGCGATGTACGAGTGACACATCAAGGCACCGAGTTTGATCTGCACACGCCGTTTGGTACTGCGCCGGTGGTTCTACCGTTGCCGGGCCGCCATAATATTGCGAATGCGCTCGCGGCGGCTGCGCTGACGATGTCGGTGGGTGCCACCCTTGAGAATGTGCGCAACGGATTAAGCGAACTCAAAGCGGTTCCCGGACGTTTATTCCCGATCCGTTTGAATGCAGAACAGCTGATCCTCGACGATACCTATAACGCCAACGTGGGCTCTATGACCGCGGCAGCGCAGGTGTTGGGCTCAATGCCTGGCTATCGCGTCATGGTGGTGGGTGATATGGGCGAGTTGGGCATTGAAGAAGAAGATTGTCATCGTCAGGTGGGCATTGCGGCTCGCGAGGCGGGAGTTGATAAAGTGCTGAGCGTTGGCCGTTTAAGCCATCTCATCAGCGAGGCCAGTGGTTGTGGTGAACATTTCACGGACAAAACGGCTCTGATTGAGCGCCTAAAAAACCTGTTATGCGAACATGCGGCGATCACCATTTTAGTTAAAGGTTCACGTAGTGCCGCTATGGAGCAGGTAGTACGAGGCTTATCTGTGCAGGAATTGCAGGAGAATCAATCATGTTAGTCTGGCTGGCCGAACACTTGGTCAAATATTATTCCGGCTTCAACGTCTTTTCCTACCTGACGTTTCGCGCCATTGTCAGCTTGTTGACGGCGCTGTTCCTGTCATTGTGGATTGGGCCACGAATGATTGCTCGTCTGCAAAAAATGTCTTTTGGTCAGGTTGTTCGTAACGACGGCCCTGAGTCGCATTTCAGCAAGCGTGGTACGCCAACGATGGGCGGTCTGATGATCCTGACCTCCATCACCATCTCGGTGTTGATGTGGGCATATCCCTCTAACCCTTACGTCTGGTGTGTATTGTTTGTATTGCTTGGCTATGGCGTTGTCGGTTTCGTTGATGACTATCGCAAAGTGGTACGTAAAAACACCAAAGGCCTGATTGCGCGCTGGAAGTACTTCTGGCAGTCGGTGATTGCGCTGGTGGTTTCCTTTGCCATGTACTCAATTGGTAAAGGGACTCCGGCAACCGAGCTGGTGGTTCCGTTCTTCAAGGATGTCATGCCGCAGCTGGGTCTGCTGTATATCCTGCTGAGCTACTTTGTGATCGTGGGTACCAGTAACGCCGTTAACCTCACCGATGGTTTAGACGGATTGGCTATTATGCCTACCGTTTTCGTTGCGGCGGGGATGGGGCTAGTCGCTTGGGCGACCGGTAACATGAACTTTGCTGCTTACTTGCACATTCCGTATCTGCGCCACGCCGGTGAACTGGTTATTGTCTGCACGGCAATTGTCGGTGCAGGGCTTGGATTCTTATGGTTTAACACCTATCCGGCTCAGGTCTTTATGGGTGATGTCGGTTCGCTCGCTCTGGGTGGTGCGCTGGGTACGATTGCGGTGCTGCTGCGTCAGGAATTCCTGCTGGTGATTATGGGCGGCGTGTTTGTGATGGAAACCCTCTCGGTTATTTTGCAGGTGGGTAGCTTCAAACTGCGGGGCCAGCGAATTTTCCGCATGGCGCCAATCCATCATCACTATGAACTGAAAGGCTGGCCAGAACCTCGCGTTATCGTGCGCTTCTGGATTATCTCTCTGATGCTGGTGCTGATTGGCCTAGCAACCTTGAAGGTGCGTTAATATGGTGGACTATCAGGGTAAGAAAGTCGTCATCATTGGCCTTGGGCTTACGGGCCTGTCATGCGTTGATTTCTTCTTGGCTCGTGGCGTAACGCCACGTGTTATCGATACCCGTATTTCTCCACCGGGGCTGGATAAGCTGCCGGAAAACGTCGAGCGTCACTTGGGGGATATGAACCAAGAGTGGCTGCTGGATGCCGACCTCATCGTTGCAAGTCCCGGAATTGCACTTGCTTCCCCTGCGCTCAGCGTGGCGGCAGAAGCAGGTGTTGAGATTGTGGGTGATATCGAGCTGTTTTGCCGCGAAGCGCAGGCGCCAATTGTGGCTATTACGGGGTCTAACGGTAAAAGCACCGTGACAACGTTAGTGGGCGAAATGGCTAAATCAGCAGGCTGGAACGTTGGCGTGGGGGGCAATATCGGTTTGCCTGCGCTGATGCTGCTTAAGCAAGAGTGCGATCTTTACGTGCTTGAACTCTCTAGCTTCCAGTTAGAAACCACCAATAGCCTGCGAGCGGCTGCGGCCACGATCCTGAATGTCACCGAAGATCACATGGATCGCTATCCGCTCGGATTGCAGCAATATCGCGCCGCCAAGCTGCGTGTGTATGAAAATGCCAAAGTTTGCGTGGTTAACTCCGACGACGCTCTGACGATGCCGATTCGCGGTGCGGATTCGCGCTGCGTGAGTTTTGGTGCCGACGTGGGTGATTATCATCTGAATCGCCAGCAGGGTGAGATTTGGCTGCGCGTGCATGGTGAAAAAGTGCTCAATACGCGTGAAATGAAAGTCACCGGTAAACATAACTTCACCAACGCATTGGCTGCGTTAGCGCTGGCGGATGCCGTTGGTATTCCACGAGCTTCAAGCTTAAAAGCACTAACGACGTTTACCGGTTTGGCACATCGCTTCCAGCTGTCATTGGAACATAACGGCGTGCGTTGGATTAATGATTCCAAAGCCACCAACGTTGGCAGCACTGAAGCGGCGCTCAATGGCCTGCACGTTGATGGCACTTTGCATCTGTTGCTCGGCGGCGATGGCAAATCAGCAGACTTCAGCGCATTGGCGCAATACCTGCAAGGCGATAACGTGCGCTTGTATTGCTTTGGCCGTGATGGCGCGCAGCTCGCTGCTTTGCGTCCTGAAATTGCCGAGCAGACAGAGACCATGGAACAAGCCATGCGGATAATCGCTGCTAAGGTGAAAACCGGCGATATGGTTCTGTTGTCTCCGGCCTGCGCTAGCCTTGACCAGTTTAAAAACTTTGAACAACGCGGCGGCGAATTCAGCCGTTTAGCCAAGGAGCTTGGCTGATGCGTCTGCGACTCCCGCGGTTACCGCGCCCTAAATTCTCGTTGCCGCATTTTGGCTTAATCACGCGTTTGCGTGAGTGGGTGATGGGGGCGGGCGAGAGCGATGCGGCGATGGTGGTGCTGTACGATCGTACCTTGCTCTGGTTGACCTTTGGTTTGGCGGCGATTGGCTTTGTGATGGTGACATCAGCATCCATGCCAATTGGCCAGCGTTTAGCAGACGATCCTTTCCTGTTTGCAAAACGTGATGCCTTGTATCTGGCATTGGCGTTTGGATTGGCCATGGTGACGCTGCGCGTGCCGATGGAAATCTGGCAGCGCTATAGCAACGCGTTATTACTGATGGCCGTTGCGATGCTGCTGATTGTTCTCGTGGTCGGGAGCTCGGTGAACGGTGCTTCGCGTTGGATTGCGTTTGGTCCACTGCGTATTCAGCCCGCAGAGATCTCTAAGCTAGCGCTGTTTTGCTATCTCTCCAGCTATCTGGTGCGCAAAGTTGAAGAGGTTCGTTCGAACTTCTGGGGCTTCTGTAAACCGATGGGCGTGATGGTGGTATTAGCGGTGCTGCTGCTGGCTCAGCCTGACTTGGGCACGGTGGTGGTGCTATTCGTTACCACGTTAGGTTTGCTGTTCTTGGCGGGTGCCAAGATGTGGCAATTCTTAGCCATTATCGGCTCCGGTATTTTTGCCGTTGTGCTACTGATTATTGCCGAACCGTATCGTATGCGCCGCGTGACGTCGTTCTGGAATCCATGGGCCGATCCTTTCGGCAGCGGTTACCAGCTAACGCAATCGCTGATGGCTTTTGGCCGCGGTGAATTCTGGGGACAGGGCTTGGGTAACTCGGTGCAAAAACTGGAGTATTTACCTGAGGCGCACACCGACTTTATTTTCTCAATTTTAGGCGAGGAACTTGGGTATTTCGGTGTGGTTCTTGCTTTGTTAATGGTATTCTTCGTCGCTTTTCGTGCTATGTCCATCGGACGTCGTGCGTTAGAGGCAGATCAGCGTTTTTCCGGTTTTTTAGCCTGCGCCATCGGTATTTGGTTTAGTTTTCAGGCACTGGTTAACGTTGGGGCTGCCGCAGGGATGTTGCCGACCAAAGGTCTGACGCTGCCGCTAATTAGTTACGGTGGTTCTAGCTTGCTGATTATGTCGACCGCATTGGTATTACTGTTACGCATTGATTATGAAACTCGTCTGGAAAAAGCACAGGCGGTAGTAAGGGGTTCCCGATGAGTAGCAACGCTGATCATCAACAGAATAAACGCCTGATGGTAATGGCGGGTGGCACCGGGGGTCATGTGTTCCCTGGTTTAGCTGTCGCCCATTATTTGCAGGCCCAAGGATGGCAGGTGCGTTGGTTAGGCACCGCCGATCGAATGGAAGCCCAGTTGGTCCCACAGCACGGTATCGAAATCGATTTTATTCAGATTTCTGGCCTGCGTGGTAAAGGATTGAAGGCCCAGCTAGGCGCGCCAATCCGCATTTTTCGCGCGGTCTGCCAAGCTAAAGCCATTATGAAGGCCTACAAGCCAGACGCTGTTTTAGGCATGGGTGGATATGTTTCAGGCCCAGGCGGCTTGGCTGCGTGGCTGTGCGGTGTTCCTATTGTGCTGCATGAACAAAATGGGATTGCGGGTTTAACCAACCGCTGGCTGTCTAAAATCGCTAAGCGCGTATTGCAGGCTTTTCCGGGCGCGTTTCCGAATGCGCCAGTGGTGGGTAATCCAGTGCGTGAAGACGTTCTGGCGTTGCCGACTCCACAGCAGCGTTTAGCTGGCCGTATGGGGCCGATTCGAGTGCTGGTGGTTGGTGGCAGCCAAGGGGCTCGCATCCTGAACCAAACCATGCCGAAAGTTGCTGAACAACTGGGAAACAGAATTACGCTGTGGCATCAAGTAGGGAAGGGCGCTTTGCCAACGGTATTAGCCGACTATGAAAAAGTCGGTCAGACGCAGCACAAAGTGACTGAGTTTATTGATGACATGGCGGCGGCCTATGACTGGGCAGACGTCGTAGTATGCCGCTCAGGCGCTCTGACGGTGAGCGAAATCGCGGCCGCTGGGCTGCCAGCATTGTTCGTACCGTTCATGCATAAAGATCGCCAACAGTATTGGAATGCGTTGCCGCTAGAAAAAGCAGGTGCTGCAAAAATCATTGAACAACCACAGTTGACCGTGGAGTCAGTGACGGCGACGTTGGCAGGATGGGATCGTCAAACCCTGTTAGAAATGGCAGAGAAAGCTCGCGCTGCCGCAATTCCCGATGCGACTGAACGTGTCGCCGCCGTGATTTGTGAAGTTGCGAAATAATTTACCGCTGAGCGGGTTGCTAGTTGTTAGCACCGGCCAAAATGACAGAACTGAGAAACAGTGAATAAGAACGTAAATACTCAACAACTCGCGAAACTGCGTACCATGGTGCCTGAGATGCGTCGCGTCCGGCACATTCACTTTGTCGGCATCGGCGGTGCGGGCATGGGCGGTATTGCCGAAGTGTTGGCTAATGAAGGCTATCAAATTAGCGGTTCTGATTTAGCGCCGAACCCCGTCACGCAGCAGTTAGCCGAACTGGGTGCGCAGATCTACTTCAACCATCGCCCTGAAAACGTCAAAGACGCGAGCGTGGTGGTAGTTTCGACGGCGATTTCTGCAGATAACCCAGAGATCGTTGCGGCGCGTGAAGCCCGTATTCCCGTTATTCGCCGCGCTGAAATGCTGGCCGAGCTGATGCGTTTTCGTCATGGTATTGCCATTGCGGGCACTCATGGCAAAACAACGACAACGGCGATGGTTTCCAGCATTTATGCGGAGGCGGGCTTAGATCCAACGTTTGTAAACGGTGGTTTGGTTAAAGCTGCAGGAACGCATGCGCGTTTAGGTTCTAGCCGTTATCTGATTGCCGAAGCGGACGAAAGCGATGCATCCTTCCTGCATTTACAGCCGATGGTTGCCGTGGTGACCAATATCGAAGCCGATCATATGGATACTTACCATGGCGACTTCGAGAACCTGAAGCAGACGTTTATCAATTTCCTGCATAACCTGCCGTTCTATGGCCTCGCAGTGATGTGTATTGATGATCCTGTGGTGCGTGAATTACTGCCGCGCGTAGGACGTCACATCATTACCTACGGTTTTAGCGATGATGCGGATGTGCGTATCGAGTCCTATCAGCAAAATGGCGCACAAGGCACTTTCTTTATCTGTCGCCAGGATAAGCCTCGTTTAGCCGTAACGTTAAATGCGCCAGGCCGCCACAACGCCCTGAACGCGGCAGCAGCCGTTTCTGTTGCCACCGAAGAGGGGATTGCGGATGAAGACATTCTACGTGCGCTAGAAGGCTTCCAAGGCACCGGGCGTCGCTTTGATTTCCTTGGCGAGTATTCGCTGGAGAATGTGAACGGCAAAGAAGGTAAAGCTATGCTGGTGGATGACTATGGTCATCACCCAACCGAAGTGGACGCCACAATTAAAGCTGCTCGCGCGGGATGGCCGGATCGCCGTTTGGTGATGGTATTCCAGCCGCACCGTTTCACGCGAACCCGCGACCTGTATGATGATTTTGCGAATGTGTTGTGTCAGGTTGATGTTTTATTGATGCTGGATGTTTACTCCGCCGGTGAAACGCCAATTCCGGGGGCCGATAGCCGCTCCCTGTGCCGCACCATTCGTAGCCGTGGCAAGTTAGATCCAGTACTGGTGTCTGACGCTGCAACATTGCCAGCAACGCTGGCTCAGTTTTTAGAAAATGACGACCTGATTTTGACTCAGGGCGCCGGAAATATTGGCAAAGTGGCGCGGACTTTGGCTGAGCAGAAATTGCAGCCGATTAACGTTGACAGAACAAGTACGGATGAAAAACATCATGGCTGAGAAAGTTGCTGTATTACTGGGTGGTACCTCCGCAGAGCGTGAAGTCTCTTTACAGTCAGGCCAAGCAGTTCTTAATGGTCTGAAAGAGGCGGGTATTGACGCGCATCCGGTGGATATAAAAGACTTCCCTGCGACACAATTAAAAGACGCGGGCTTTGATAAGGTCTTTATCGCTCTGCATGGCCGTGGTGGTGAAGATGGAACGCTGCAAGGGGTTCTGGAATTCCTGCAACTGCCTTATACCGGCAGCGGCGTAATGGCTTCGGCGCTGACCATGGACAAACTACGTACCAAGCTGGTTTGGCAGGCGTCTGGCTTACCGGTATCTCCTTTTGTCGCCATCAGCCGTGACCAGTTTGATGAAGGCTTAACCCAAGAAATGTTGGTTGAGCTGAATGCGCTCGGTTTACCGCTGATTGTTAAGCCGAGCCGCGAAGGTTCAAGCGTCGGTATGAGTAAAGTAAGCGATGTCAGCGAGTTTGATGACGCGCTGGTCGAAGCTTTCCGCCATGACGACGACGTGCTAGTTGAGAAGTGGTTAAGCGGCCCTGAATACACCGTGGCTTTCTTGGGTGAAGAGATTTTACCGTCAATTCGTATACAAGCGCCGGGAGTCTTCTATGATTATGAAGCTAAGTACTTGTCGGATAAGACTGAATACTTCTGCCCAAGCGGTTTGAGCGAAGAGCGCGAACGTGAACTGGCTGAGCTGGCGCGAAAGGCCTATAAATCGCTGGATTGCAGCGGCTGGGGACGCGTAGACGTTATGATGGACGCTGACGGAGAGTTCTATTTGCTGGAAGTGAATACGGCACCGGGAATGACCAGCCATAGTCTGGTACCAATGGCGGCGCGCCAGTATGGGTTGAGCTTCTCTCAGCTAGTTGCCCGCATCTTGGAGCTGGCTAACTGATATGTCGCAGGCAGCCCTGAACACTCGCGACCGTGAGCCGACCGGTTCTGGCCAACGCCGTAGTGGTGCAGGTCTGCGTCGCAGTAATGGTATTCGTTTGTTTGGTATGATTTTTTTACTAATCATACTGGGTTCAATAGTGGTTAGTGGCTGGATGGTGGTGAGCTGGATGAAAGACGCCAGCCGCATGCCGCTTTCCAAGCTGGTAGTAACCGGTGAGCGTCATTTCACGAAGAATGACGATATTCGGCAGGCGATTTTGTCGTTGGGTGCTCCGGGCACGTTCATGACGCAAAACGTCGATGTTATCCAGCAACAGATTGAGCGTTTACCGTGGATTAAGCAGGCCAGCGTGCGTAAGCAGTGGCCTAATGAACTCAAGATCCATTTAGTGGAGTATGTTCCGGTCGCGCGTTGGAATGACTTACGTTTGGTCGATGCCGAAGGCAAATCGTTCAGCGTGCCAGCAGAGCGTACAGTGCAGCAGAAAATGCCGTTGCTGTATGGCCCAGAGGGCAGCGAAAATGATGTGCTGGAAGGCTATCACTCAATGAGTCAGGAACTGGCGAAGAATAATTTTAAGCTGAAAATGGTGTCAATGAGTGCACGCCACTCATGGCAGCTAGGTCTGGATAACGACATTCGTCTTGAGCTGGGGCGTGATGATCCTTCTGGACGACTGGCGCGGTTTGAGGAACTTTATCCCGCGTTACAGCAGCAGGCGCAGGCAACCAATCAACGTATTAGCTACGTTGATCTGCGTTATGACACCGGCGCCGCCGTGGGATGGGCTCCAGCGCCGCTTGACCAGCAGACACAGCAAAACGCTAATCAGCAACAGAATCAGGCACAGGTTAAACAACAATGATCAAGTCGACGGACAGAAAACTGGTAGTTGGACTGGAGATCGGAACGGCGAAAGTAGCCGCTCTGGTAGGGGAAGTTCTGCCCGATGGCATGGTCAATATCATCGGTGTGGGCAGTTGCCCATCCCGTGGCATGGATAAGGGCGGTGTTAACGATCTGGAATCCGTCGTTAAATGCGTCCAACGCGCGATTGATCAAGCCGAACTGATGGCAGATTGCCAAATTTCTTCAGTCTATTTGGCTCTTTCTGGCAAACATATCAGTTGTCAGAACGAAATAGGGATGGTTCCTATTTCCGAAGAAGAAGTGACGCTGGAAGATGTAGAGAATGTGGTTCATACCGCGAAGTCTGTTCGCGTGCGTGATGAGCACCGCGTTCTGCATGTTATCCCGCAGGAATATGCCATCGACTATCAAGAAGGCATCAAAAATCCGGTTGGCCTTTCTGGCGTGCGTATGCAGGCTAAAGTTCATCTGATTACCTGCCATAATGATATGGCAAAGAATATTGTCAAAGCAGTTGAGCGCTGTGGGCTTAAGGTCGATCAACTGATTTTTGCGGGACTTGCAGCGAGTTATGCTGTATTGACCGAGGATGAGCGCGAACTGGGCGTTTGTGTGGTAGATATCGGCGGTGGCACCATGGATATGGCAGTCTATACCGGTGGAGCACTGCGTCATACCAAGGTTATCCCATATGCAGGTAACGTGGTAACGAGCGATATTGCCTATGCATTTGGAACGCCTCCTACTGACGCCGAAGCGATTAAAGTGCGTTACGGATGCGCGATGGGGACGTTGGTCAGCAAAGACGAAAGCGTCGAGGTACCAAGTGTTGGTGGACGTCCACCGCGCAGCTTGCAGCGTCAGACGCTCGCTGAGGTTATCGAACCACGTTATACAGAACTGTTAAATCTGGTGAATGATGAAATTCTGCAGTTGCAGGAACAGCTTCGCCAGCAGGGTGTCAAACATCATCTGGCAGCAGGGATCGTGTTAACCGGTGGTGCCGCGCAGATCGACGGATTGGCAGCGTGTGCACAACAGGTTTTCCATACGCAAGTACGTATTGGACAGCCTCTGAATATCACTGGCCTGACAGATTATGCGCAGGAACCTTACTACTCAACGGCGGTTGGGTTGCTGCATTACGGAAAAGAGTCGCACCTTAGCGGTGAGGCTGAAGTAGAAAAAAGAGCTTCAGTGGGCAATTGGTTCAAGAAAATCAATGGCTGGCTGAGAAAAGAGTTTTAATGTTTAAAAAAAGAGATCATCCTTACGCGTTATGATCTCGAAGCGACAGGCACAAAACGGAGAGAAACTATGTTTGAACCAATGGAATTAACCAATGACGCGGTGATTAAAGTCATCGGCGTCGGCGGCGGCGGTGGCAATGCCGTAGAGCACATGGTGCGCGAGCGTATCGAGGGCGTAGAGTTCTTCGCCGTTAACACGGATGCTCAGGCGTTGCGTAAAACAGCTGTCGGCCAAACCATTCAGATCGGTAGTGGTATCACTAAAGGTTTGGGTGCGGGTGCAAACCCTGAAGTCGGTCGTAACTCTGCAGAGGAAGACCGTGAAGGTCTGCGCGCTGCATTGGAAGGTGCTGACATGGTCTTCATCGCAGCCGGTATGGGCGGTGGTACAGGCACTGGTGCTGCGCCCGTTGTGGCTGAAGTAGCCAAAGATTTAGGTATTCTGACTGTTGCCGTGGTGACTAAGCCTTTCAACTTTGAAGGCAAAAAGCGCATGGCGTTTGCAGAACAGGGTATTGCTGAACTGTCCAAACACGTGGACTCCCTGATCACTATTCCGAACGATAAGCTGTTAAAAGTTCTGGGTCGTGGTATTTCCCTGTTAGACGCATTCGGCGCGGCTAACGACGTACTGAAAGGTGCGGTGCAGGGTATTGCGGAACTGATTACACGCCCAGGTCTGATGAACGTCGACTTCGCGGACGTGCGTACCGTCATGTCTGAAATGGGTTATGCCATGATGGGTTCAGGTATTGCCTGCGGTGAAGACCGTGCGGAAGAAGCGGCTGAAATGGCTATCTCTTCTCCACTGTTGGAAGATATCGATCTGTCTGGTGCGCGCGGCGTGCTGGTTAACATCACTGCGGGCTTCGACCTGCGTTTAGATGAGTTCGAAACCGTTGGTAACACTATTCGTGCATTCGCTTCTGACAATGCAACCGTAGTTATCGGTACTTCTCTGGATCCAGAGATGAACGATGAACTGCGTGTGACCGTCGTTGCGACCGGCATCGGCATGGATAAGCGTCCTGAGATTACACTGGTAACAAGCAAACAGGCTCCACAGCCGGTTATTGACCAGCGTTATCAGCAGCACGGCTTGTCTCCGTTACCACAAGAAAACAAACCTGCAGCGGCCAAAGTCGTTAACGACCAAACCGCTCAGGGGAGCAATAAAGAACCAGATTATCTTGATATTCCAGCCTTCTTGCGTAAGCAAGCTGACTAATTTACTCAGATATTTGGCATCTCCGCTCTTTGTGCTAAACTGTCCCGCCGCCCTTAGTATAAAGTTAACTTTGCTAAAGGTGGTTGGATGGATAAACACTGCGAGATAAAACGATGATCAAACAACGGACATTAAAACGTATTATTCAGGCGACTGGTGTCGGTCTTCATACCGGCAAGAAGGTCACGCTGACTATGCGCCCAGCCGCGGCTAACACCGGGGTCATCTATCGTCGCACTGACTTGAATCCACCGGTTGATTTTCCGGCTGATGCAAAATCCGTGCGTGATACCATGCTCTGTACTTGCCTGGTTAATGAGCATGACGTACGTATTTCTACCGTAGAACACTTAAACGCTGCTCTGGCAGGTTTAGGTATCGACAACTTAATTATTGAAGTTGATGCGGCAGAGATTCCTATCATGGATGGCAGCGCCAGTCCTTTCGTTTATCTGCTGTTAGAAGCGGGTATCGAAGAGCTGAACTGTGCGAAGAAATTCCTTCGCCTGAAGCAGACTGTGCGTGTTGAAGATGGCGATAAGTGGGCTGAACTGTCTCCGTATAACGGTTTCAGCTTAGACTTTACTATCGATTTCAATCATCCAGCGATTGATTCCAGCTCACAGCGTTACCGGATGGATTTCTCCGCCGAATCGTTTGTGCGCCAAATTAGCCGTGCGCGTACTTTTGGTTTTATGCGTGATATCGAATATTTACAGTCCCGTGGTTTGTGCCTGGGCGGTAGTTTCGATTGTGCCATCGTAGTGGACGATTACCGCGTTCTTAACGAAGATGGCCTGCGTTTTGAAGACGAATTCGTTCGTCACAAAATGCTGGATGCGATTGGTGACTTGTTCATGTGTGGACATAACATCATTGGTGCGTTCACCGCATTCAAATCAGGTCATGCATTGAACAACAAACTGTTACAAGCAGTATTGGCTAAGCAGGAAGCTTGGGAATACGTAACGTTTGAAGATGATGCCGAAATGCCAATCGCATTCCGCGCACCAACAACAGTTTTGGCTTAACGCCTACTGTTTCTGATCACGACTGGCGGAGTTAGTACTCTCTCCGGCTAATGAAGCCAGTCGTTCTAATTTTTATTCCTGCTTAAATCTTCTATTAGCGCTTTATTCCCTGCTTTAATTCTTCATAATCAAACTACTATGATGTAAACGCATCATTATTATTGTTTCTATCGAGTGGTATTGATGAATCCTGATGTGGATTGATAATAATAATGGTAAAATCTGCGGCCTATGTGTAGTGGAAATACGGAAATCTGATGTGATTGGTATTCTCAATCGTTGGCGACAATTTGGCAGACGCTATTTTTGGCCGCATCTCCTATGGGGGATGGTCGCGGCTACGCTTGGTGTGCCTACTGCATTAGCGAATACCGAACAGACTAAAGTTGCCGATCCTTCTACCAGCTTGCAGCGTTTAATCAACGCCCATAACACGAATGAATTCGCCTGGCTTCAGGCCAGCAAACGCCGCGGTAGTTTCCAATCCGTGGATTATTGGCATCAGCATGCGCTGCGCACGGCGATTCGGCATCTAAGCTATCGCATGACCCCGCAGGCAGCGACGAGTGAGCCCGTCAATGATATCAAGGCTGGTGAGCTGCATGCTCAGCAGCTGGTGTTACTCAGTTCTTTAAGCTCGCTGTTAACGCTACAGCCGGCTATCACGCCTTCTACCCCCGTTTTATTGATGCCTGAGTCGGATACTGCGCCTATCGCGCATAAGCCAGCACTCTGGGTTGCTCAGGTTCAGGGCATTCGTGCCGGACCCCAGCTACGCCATATCTAATTGTTTTTTATACCATCTCATCACTATAAAATTTGGGCGATCGTCAAGCATCGCTCCCTAAGAGATATTAAGAATTATGTTAATTAAATTATTGACCAAGGTTTTTGGTAGCCGTAACGATCGTACGCTGCGCCGTATGCGCAAAGCTGTAGCACTGATTAATCAGATGGAACCGGAGATGGAAAAACTCTCCGACGACGAGCTGAAAGCAAAAACCAATGAGTTCCGTGAGCGTTTGGCAAAAGGCGCAACGGTAGAAAGCTTGTTGCCAGAAGCTTTTGCGACCGTTCGTGAAGCGAGTAAGCGCGTGTTTGGTATGCGTCACTTCGACGTTCAGCTGTTAGGCGGTATGGTTCTGAATGACCGCTGTATCGCAGAAATGCGTACTGGTGAAGGTAAGACCCTGACCGCAACCCTGCCGGCATATCTGAATGCGCTGAGCGGCAAAGGCGTACACGTTGTTACCGTGAACGACTACTTGGCACAGCGTGATGCCGAAAACAACCGTCCACTGTTCGAGTTCCTCGGCCTGTCTGTTGGTATCAACCTGCCTGGTATGACCGCACCAGCGAAACGCGCCGCTTACGCCGCTGATATCACCTACGGTACTAACAACGAATACGGCTTTGACTACCTGCGCGACAACATGGCGTTTAGCCCTGAAGAACGCGTTCAGCGCAAACTGCACTATGCGCTGGTGGATGAGGTTGACTCCATTCTGATCGATGAAGCGCGTACGCCGCTGATTATCTCTGGTCCTGCTGAAGACAGCTCCGAGATGTACATCCGCGTGAACAAGCTTATTCCTCAGCTGATCCGTCAGGAAAAAGAAGACTCTGATACCTTCCAAGGTGAAGGTCACTTCTCCGTTGATGAGAAAAGCCGTCAGGTTAACCTGACCGAACGTGGTCTGATCCTGATTGAAGAGATGCTGGTTGAAGCGGGCATCATGGAAGAAGGTGAGTCTCTGTACTCTCCGGCTAACATTATGCTGATGCATCACGTTACCGCGGCATTGCGCGCACACGTGCTGTTTACGCGTGACGTTGACTACATCGTTAAAGATGGCGAAGTTATCATCGTCGATGAGCACACCGGCCGTACCATGCAAGGTCGTCGCTGGTCTGATGGTCTGCATCAGGCGGTTGAAGCGAAAGAAGGCGTTGAGATCCAAAACGAAAACCAAACGCTGGCTTCTATTACCTTCCAGAATTACTTCCGTCTGTATGAAAAATTAGCCGGTATGACCGGTACTGCTGATACTGAAGCATTCGAATTCAGCTCTATCTACAAACTGGATACCATCGTTGTTCCAACCAACCGTCCAATGATCCGTAACGATATGCCTGATCTGGTCTATATGACTGAAATGGAAAAAATCGGTGCGATTATTGAAGATATCCGTGAATGTACTAAACGCGGACAGCCAGTGCTGGTGGGTACTATCTCGATTGAAAAATCAGAAGTGGTTTCTCAGGAGCTGACTAAAGCGGGTATCAAACACAACGTATTGAACGCCAAGTTCCATGCGAAAGAAGCAGATATCGTGGCCAACGCCGGTCAGCCTGGCGCGGTAACTATCGCAACCAACATGGCCGGTCGTGGTACTGACATTGTGCTGGGCGGCAGCTGGCAGACTGAAGTCGCTGATCTGGTTGAGCCTACTGACGAACAGATTGAAGAAATCAAAGCCGCGTGGAAAATTCGCCATGATGCAGTTCTGGCAGCGGGCGGTTTACACATCATTGGTACCGAGCGTCATGAATCACGCCGTATCGATAACCAGCTGCGTGGCCGTGCGGGCCGTCAGGGTGATGCCGGTTCTTCTCGCTTCTACCTGTCTATGGAAGATGCCCTGATGCGCATCTTCGCTTCTGATCGCGTTACCGGCATGATGCGTAAATTAGGTATGAAACCAGGCGAAGCCATTGAGCATCCTTGGGTGACCAAAGCAATCGCCAATGCGCAGCGCAAAGTTGAAAGCCGTAACTTTGATATTCGTAAGCAACTGCTGGAATATGATGATGTGGCCAATGACCAACGCCGTGCGATCTACACCCAGCGTAACGAACTGCTGGACGTAAGCGACGTTAGCGAAACCATTACCAGCATCCGTGAAGATGTGTTTAAAACCGTGCTTGATACCTATATTCCACCGCAGTCACTGGAAGAAATGTGGGATATCGAAGGCCTGCAAGAGCGTCTGAAGAATGACTTTGATTTGGAAATGCCAATCAAAGAGTGGCTGGATAAAGAGCCTGAATTGCATGAAGAAACTCTGCGTGAACGCATTTTCCAGCAGGCCGTTGAAGTTTATCAGCGCAAAGAAGAAGTTGTTGGCGTAGAAATGATGCGCAACTTTGAGAAGGGCGTGATGCTGCAAACGTTGGACTCCCTGTGGAAAGAACATCTGGCTGCCATGGACTACCTGCGTCAGGGCATCCATCTGCGTGGTTATGCGCAGAAAGATCCTAAGCAAGAATATAAGCGTGAATCCTTCGCGATGTTCGCGTCTATGCTGGAATCGCTGAAATACGAAGTGATCAGCGTGCTGAGCAAAGTTCAGGTGCGTATGCCAGAAGAAGTTGAAGCAATGGAACAACAGCGCCGTGAAGAAGCTGAACGTCTGGCCCGCCAGCAGCAGCTTAGCCACGTAGATGATGCCACTCTGGTTGCGCAGGATTTGGCTTCTCAGACAGGCGAACGCAAAGTTGGGCGTAACGATCCATGTCCTTGCGGTTCTGGTAAAAAATACAAACAGTGTCATGGTCGCCTGCAAGGCTAATCATTTAACGCTGTGAACATCATTGTTATCAAGGGATACGCTTTGGCGTGTCCCTTTTTCTTACCTTATCAGGTAAGAATGTCATCAGAAGGAATAAGCTATGAGCCTGAAACATTTGCACATTGCAGTGGGTATTATTCGCAATGACGAAGGGGAGATTTTCATTACTCAGCGTGGCAGCGACTCACATTTATCCGGCCTGTGGGAGTTTCCCGGCGGAAAAATTGAGGTTAATGAGAGTCCAGTTCAGGGATTGCAGCGTGAGTTATTAGAAGAGACGGGGATTGAAGTATTGGACAGTGAACTGCTGTACCAGCTGGATCATCGTTTTAGCGACCGTATTGTCACGCTCTATTTCTACTTGGTTAAGTGTTGGAATAACACGCCATACGGGCGAGAGGGCCAGCCAATGCGTTGGGTGCACCAGCATCAGCTGAAAGCTGAAGAGTTTCCCGAGCCTAACAAGCCGGTTATCGAACAGCTTAACAAGGCTTAACACTTAACGAAACTTAGATGGCGTAGGAAAACCTACGCCTGTGAACGCATTACTGCTCTTCACTCCAGTCATCACTTTCTGAAAGATCTGGATTACTCGGAATGCGCTTCTCTTCATCCGCCCATTCGCCAAGATCAATCAGCTGGCAGCGTTTGCAGCAGAATGGACGATAAGGGCTTTGCTCACCCCAAATTACGGATTTGCCGCAGATAGGGCAGTTCACCGTCATTACTTCATCTTTCATTTTCTATTTCCTTTCGTGCTCACTTTTTTGAGAACGCTTCAGCGTTGTGAGCCTTTAGTCCATTTTTAGCAGCAGGCTAGTTCAAACTGCAAACGTTCTGGAACAGAACCCTGCTCACTATCAAGTGGTAAGAAGCGGATCGCAAAACGGGTTTTGTGCCCGGAAACTTGCGGGTACACCTGCAAATTCAAAGCAATATTCATTCGCAGCAGATCGGCATCTTCCGCGTTATCCTGATAAAAACCGTTGAGACTGATCATCGGTTTAAAAACGCCAGAGTTACGGATTAAGTTTAGGATTAACGTCAGCGTTGCGGATAATGGTTCAAGGGAAGTGAGCCAAGAATCGACCAGTTCGTCGCGGACTTCTTGCGGCTGATGCAGCCAAATGTGCAGTGTAGGAAGGTCAAAACTACAGCAACCACCGGGGATACCCAAACGCTGACGAACCAAGGCGATGAGACGATCTTCACGCAGCTGTTGGCCAATACGCGGCGCAGCCATCAATGTGGCGGCCTGATTTTTCAGTTGGTTACGTAATTGGCGGATCATCTCCTGATCGACGCCGGGAACTTCAGTCCATTGCAACAGTTTACGCTGTTGGCGTTCAAGCTCTTTTAATAGCTCGGTGCGCACTTCGCCGCGCTCCAATACATCGAGCAGATCGGCCGTGGTACGAAAAAAGGCGAGAGCGCCAGTGATATCTTGTAGATGTCTATGTTGCTGTAATTGCTGAAGTAAGAAATCGATTCGTAGCCAAGTACGCATCTTTTCATTTAGCGGATGTTCAAACAAAACAGTCGTAGATGTATCACTCATGGTGTGGATCCTGTTGGGTCGCTGCCGCCAGATCTAGATAGTGACGATGCAGTGAGGCAACGCGCGGCGCGATGGTTTCAGGGCTACCGCTGTTCTCAATAATATCATCAGCATAGGCTAAACGCTGTGCACGTGTGGCCTGGGCTGCCAAAATGTTTGCGGCTTGTTCGCGAGAAACACCGTCGCGAGCCATCGTCCGCTGAAGCTGTACTTCAGGATCAACGTCAACTACCAAGACGCGCTGCGCTCGTTGAGTTAATCCATTTTCAATCAGCAGAGGAACCACCCATAAAGCATAAGGGGTATCAATCGTGGTCAGTTGACGCTGCGTCTCTTGATGAATCATGGGATGCAGCAGGCTATTGAGCCACATTTTTTCCTGCGGTTGATTAAAAATAATTTCTCGCAGCAATGCCCGATTTAATGAGCCATCATCCAGCAATATTTTTTGACCGAAATGTGCGGCAATTTTTTGTAGCGCGGGAGCGCCAACGGCGACAACCTGCCTGGCAATGACGTCGGCATCAACAACGGGAACGCCCAACTGACTGAACGCATCCGCGACAGTGCTTTTACCACTGCCGATCCCTCCGGTTAATGCAACGATATAGGTCATCATGCCACCTTTTCATAGCAAATTAGCGCATCAATGCTTGCTGACTAACACCTTAATTAACCCACTATGGGTGCGAGAAATAAATGCCATGCGAATCATAATGGTCCTAGCGCCAAGTGCAAGCAAGGATCTTATTGGCTCGACTATTTTGAGAAAAAAACAGGCAGAGTTGTAAGGTTTACGCTTTTTTATGCAGAAAAATGTGATCTGGAAGGGAGGAACTGGCTCGGATAAATTTATGGGAGTGTAACCTAAATTTTGATGAAAAAGCAGTCTTGTCGAGGTGGAATTCTTGCGTATGATAACGTCACTGGAACTGGCGTCATGCAACAGCCAATCGTTTGTATGATTGCATTCCCTGCGAATCGTCGCCGTTAACCAGGAAACCAAACACATGCGTATTGAAGAAGATCTGAAGTTAGGCTTTAAAGATGTCCTGATCCGCCCTAAGCGTTCAACCTTAAAAAGCCGTTCTGAAGTTGAGCTTGAGCGTGAGTACACCTTTAAGCATTCAGGATGGAAGTGGTCCGGCGTTCCGGTTATCGCAGCCAATATGGACACGGTAGGCACTTTCCGCATGGCAGAAGCGCTCGCTTCTTTCGATGTGCTGACCGCAGTTCACAAACATTACACCGTAGAACAGTGGCAGCAGTTCGTTCAGCGTTCGTCTGAAAGCGTACTGCGTCATGTTATGGTTTCTACCGGTACCTCTGAAGCTGACTTCCTGAAGATGAAGCAGATTCTGGCCTTATCCCCATCGCTGAAGTTTATCTGTATTGACGTTGCTAATGGTTATTCAGAGCACTTCGTGGCCTTCCTGCGTAAAGCGCGTGAAGCATGCCCAGATAAAGTGATTTGTGCGGGTAACGTTGTTACCGGTGAAATGGTCGAAGAGCTGATTTTGTCCGGCGCAGACATTGTAAAAGTCGGCATCGGTCCGGGCTCCGTGTGTACCACGCGTGTGAAAACCGGCGTTGGTTATCCACAGCTGTCCGCCGTGATTGAGTGTGCCGATGCTGCGCATGGTCTGGGTGGGCAAATTGTATCCGACGGTGGTTGCACCGTGCCGGGTGATGTGGCTAAAGCTTTCGGCGGTGGTGCTGATTTCGTGATGCTGGGTGGGATGCTGGCAGGGCATGATGAATGCGAAGGCCGTGTCGTTGAAGACGAAAGCGGTGATAAGTTCATGTTGTTCTATGGCATGAGCTCTGAGTCTGCCATGAATCGTCACGTTGGCGGTGTTGCGGGCTACCGTGCAGCAGAAGGTAAAACCGTGCGTCTCCCGCTGCGTGGCCCGGTAGATAACACCGTTCGTGATATCTTGGGTGGCCTACGTTCAGCTTGTACCTACGTTGGCGCAGAGCGCTTGAAAGAGCTAACCAAGCGCACGACCTTTATCCGCGTTGCGGAGCAGGAAAACCGCGTTTACGGTTCCAACTAAGTTAGCACTCTAAATGCAGCCATTCTGTTGATACAGAGTGGCTGTTTTGTTTTATGCCTTCTTTGCCCGTTATCATTTCTTATTGCAATACATTGCCCAGTTGAAAAATCGGGAGATACATTGCAAGCACTAAGCCACCGACCACAATCCCCATAATTACCATCATGATGGGTTCTATCATCTGCGCCAGCGCGTCGCTCAGGCTATTAGCTTGATGCTGATAATGCTGTGCCAAGCGCGACATCATGTGGTCAAGCCCACCGGATTCTTCACCCACCCGTATCAGTTGAAAACACAGTGTTGGAAATACTGACTGCTGCTTTATTGCCAAGCTTAGGGCATCTCCCTGTTGTAAATTCTGGCTCACATTTTCGACCGCCTGCCGAAAAATAGGATTCTGCTGCGCCTGAGTCGCATTTTCTAGCCCTTTCAACAGCGGTAATCCTGCCTGTTGGGTCATAGTGAGGCTGAAAAAAAGTTGGCTAAGATTTGCTGTTGATATCAAACGACCGATGATGGGCAACCGTAATAACATTCGCTGTGTTTGAATTCGGAATGACGGCGAACGCTGATAACGCCATAGCGTCAGAAGCACTGCCGAAGAGATAATCCCAATAATCGACGGCGCATGCTGAATCAGCACCTGAGAGCAAGCCATCAATGCACGCGTGAATGCAGGCAAGGGGGCATTAAAACTTCGATAGAGATCGGAAAATTGTGGCAATACCCAAACTAGCATAATGACGATCACAATGAGTGTGACGCTGAGTAAGAGAGCGGGGTAGCGCAACGCTTTGCCGATCTTGGCCTTGAGCTCGGCTTGGCGCTTCTGTTGCTCTGCCAGCGCGAAACAGCTTTGATCCAGCCGTCCTGTCAATTCTGCCGTGGCAATGGTTTTGCTATACATAGGAGGAAAGATATCTGGGAACGTGACCAGCGCCTCTGACAGAGGAATACCCATACTAACCTGCTGCGCGAGTCGTTGAAGTAAACACCGCCAATGGCGATGTGGATGATCTTCTGACAGCATCAATAGGCATTTAGCCAAAGGCAATTCCGCATGCAGTAGTGTTGCTAGCTGTTCGATGGAGTGAATGCAATCTGTATTCTTCCACGCTAAAGGACGCAGGCGATACTGCCGCTGCATTTTCAGTGGTATGAGCCCCTGTATCTGTAGCTGAAAAAGTGCCTGTTCTTTTTGCTTTGCGAGACAGACGCCCGTTAGCAATTGCTGCGCTGGGTCTATCGCTAACCATGTAAAGAGCGCATAAGTCATCTGTTTTCACCGTACCTTGTCAGCATAATGACCACCCAATACACGCACGACTTCTGCCAGCGAGGTTTCTCCTCGATGAGCGAGCTGAAGACCAGCCTGCCACAGCGATACAACGCCCTGTTGCTGTGATAGCGTGTGAATGTCTAGAGCGGAGGCTTGAGCGAGCAGTGCGAGTTGGATCTCGGGTGAAATTGGCAGGATTTCGTAGACGGCTTTTCGACCATAGTAACCGTTAAAGCAGTGTTCGCAGCCAGCGGCTATCCAGTGATGAAACTCATCGCCTTGCCACTGGCTGGGGGGGAGTTTTTGAGCGGTAAGATCGCGTTGGCGACAATGCTGACAGAGCTTGCGTACCAAGCGCTGTGCGATAACAACGCTCAGGCTGGCGGCGATAAGATAGGGCTTAACATTCAACTGAGATAAACGTACCAGCGTTTCGCTAGCAGAATTGGTATGCAGTGTGGATAGCACCAGATGACCGGTTTGCGCTGCATTAACAGCGATCTCAGCCGTCTCAGCATCGCGAATCTCACCGATCATAATGACATCAGGGTCTTGGCGTAGCAGCGCGCGCAGGACGGTGGTAAACCCGAGTGCGGCTTTGGTATTAATTGCGGTTTGGTTGACGCCTTCTAGCGGTGACTCAACCGGATCTTCTACGCTACAAATGTTGATCTCTGGTGAGCGTAAATAGTTAAGGCTGCTATAAAGCGTGGCTGTTTTTCCACTCCCCGTTGGTCCTGTGACTAAAATCAGCCCTTGGGGTTTGCTCAGTGCGGATTTAAACGTGCTAAGTGCTCGGGGTTCGAACCCTAAGCCGTCGAGCTCAAAAGGCTGGACCCCATCTTGAACCTGACGCAGCACCACTTTTTCACCGAGCCGAGTGGGTAGGGTAGAAATACGGAAGGTTGTGCTCTGTGAATTTAGCGCGATGTTAAGTTGTCCATCCTGTGGAATACGACGTTCCGCGATATCAAGCTCAGCTATCACTTTTAGCCGAGGAATAATACGCAGAGTTTCGCTGCCGTTCGGGAGCGGCAGCGGCTGCAATACGCCGTCAATGCGCAGGCGAACGTTTAGGCTGTTTAGTTTCGGTTCAAGGTGGATGTCAGAGGCTCTTCGCTTGAGCGCTTGCTGAATAATATATTCCAGTAGCTGCTTGGTTTTAACATCATCACCGGTGCCGTCTGGCGAGTTTAACGCTGTTGCATGATGTTGCTGGGCTGACTCTAGCTGGGCTACTCCCCAACGATGCCAAACTACGGATTTCCCGCTGGCGAATTTTATTGCGTCAACGAGTTTGCTGGGAGCCACGGTGTGAGGCCCAGCGATCTGAATCGCGTGGCTATCTTCTTCAATCATGACGCAGCCAAATTGGTGGCATAGCTGCTCAATATGCAGCCGGTTCACTGGGTGTCTCCTGCGGATGGAAAGCGTAGAACTTGATCGCAGGCGGTGACAAGTGAGCTGTTTTCACCTGATGCCTGACAGTTTTTTTGCCAGCTCAGATCGCCGCTCGTGCTGTCTAACTGCGGTGTGAGCGATGCCGTGAGTCCTTTTAACGCCTGTTGCCCTACCGCAGTGATAACGCCTTGGGACACGTTAAGGGTGCTGACATACGTCGTACTTTTGCTTTGGGGAATACCACTTGCCCCAATGTTGCATTCAGAGAGGCTGCCTTGCTCCAGAGCGCACAGTTCAATCGCCGTTTTATAGGGCATCATGGCCTGCAACATATCTGTCATCGCCGCTTTTTGAATATAGCTTTGGTACGCTGGAATTCCTGCGGCACTAAGAATGGCGATGATGGCGATCACGACCATTAGCTCAATAAGCGTAAAGCCGCTTTGGCGGTGGGCTATTAAGTGAGGAACCTGTGTTTGCTGCATGATGAGTCTCCGCTGTGTTGTGCAGCGCAGCATGCAATGAGCATTGGTGGTAGCCAAGTACTGAAGGAGAAGACTGGAAAGGCGATTGACGAGAAATTCAAACCTGTTACAGGTTTCCACGCCATAGTGCGAACAGCGCCGCAATATGGCGTGGGTGAATGCTTATTGGTTTAACCTGGTGTTACTGAAAGCGCATGGAGAGATCGAGCGCTTTGATATGTTTAGTGAGTGCTCCGACTGAAATGAAATCAACGCCGGTCTCAGCAAACTCGCGCAGCGTTTCATCGGTCACATTGCCAGACACTTCTAACTGGGCGAGATCGCCGGTTAGCGCCACCGCTTCACGCATCATATCGGTGGTGAAATTATCCAGCATAATAATATCGGCACCGGCATCCAGCGCTTCTCTGAGCTCGTCGATGGATTCGACTTCCACTTCAACGGGCACATCGGTATGCATCCAAAATGCTTGTTCGACGGCTTTTTTTATCGAACCTGCGGCGATGATGTGGTTTTCTTTAATCAGAAAAGCGTCTGAAAGCCCAAGGCGATGATTGCTTCCGCCTCCGCACAATACCGCATACTTCAGTGCGGTGCGCATACCGGGGATGGTTTTCCGCGTGTCGAGCAGCTGCGTTTTTGTTCCGGCTAAAATATTCACATAGTGGCTGACCGTAGTCGATACGCCGCTGAGCGTTTGTAAAAAGTTTAACGCGGTTCTCTCGCCGGTCAGCAGGATGCGGGCAGGGCCGGTCAGTTTACACAGGCATTGGTTCGGAACCAGTGCGTCACCATCTTTCACTTGCCACTCGATAGTGACTTTCCGCCCTAGTTGCAGAAAGACCTCTTCTAACCAGCGAACACCGCAAAAAACGCCAGCTTCGCGGGTGATGATGGTGGCGGTGGCTTCCCTATCGCTTGGCAATAGTTGTGCAGAGATATCACGGTCAGCGTCTACTTCGCCGCCCAAATCTTCTCGTAGAGCCAGAGACACCGCGTAAGGGATGTCGTTTTCAATACGTTCTAACAGCTCGGCTCGGCGCGAATCGGCGCTGTAGCGGCGTGTCGGCATAATAAAAACTCCGAAAGTAGCAGGTGATGACCTTTAGGCCATAAACATGGACTGTTGATATAGGTCCAAGTATTAAGAATAATCATGCTACTCTGTTGCCGCTATAAGTACCATATATAGCCGTCATACTTGAAGCTGCATCTGCGTTGGCTGCAACTCCAATTACTTTGGCTATAGACAACACTCATTCGGTCAGGAGTAGCAGTAAGAAATGCGATTAGAAGACGGCTGGATTGTTGGCGTTGAGCGCGTGCCTTCGCCTCATTTTGACGATCGCCCAGATAGCGAAGCGCCGTCATTGCTGGTGGTGCATAATATTAGCCTACCGCCGGGCGAGTTTGGCGGACCGTATATCAGCCAGCTTTTTACCGGTACATTACGTGCCGATGAGCATCCTTTTTTTGCTGAAATTCAACATTTGCGCGTTTCTGCACACTGCCTGATACGCCGTGATGGAACCGTGATTCAGTATGTGCCTTTTAATCGCCGAGCATGGCACGCAGGAGTCTCTTGTTTTGAGGGGCGCGAACGCTGCAATGATTTTTCGATTGGCATTGAGTTGGAAGGCACTGATACCCAAGCGTTTGAGCCTGAACAATATTGCAAGCTGGCAGAAATTAACGCATTGCTGATGGATGAATACCCGATAACACCTCAGCGTGTGACTGGACATAGCGATATTGCGCCAGGGCGAAAAACCGATCCAGGCCCGATGTTTTTCTGGGATGAATATCGCCAGATTTTAAGTCGTTACATAAAAAATAAATAAAAAGAAGGGAGTTAAGAAGCATGACTCTGTTTTCGTTGTTACTGGTATTAGCGTGGGAGCGTCTGTTTAAGCTCGGGCACCATTGGCAAATTGATCACCGTTTTGAGCCGATATTTCGGATGGGCTCTGGAGCATCGTTGCCCAAAACATTGCTGATGACGATTGTTTGGATGGCGGTGGTGTTTGCCGTTTTGTGGGCTGCACACGGTATGTTCTTCGGGGTGCTGTCATTGGCATTGTGGATTCTAATTGCGCTGTTTTGCATTGGGGCGGGAGAAATCCGTAAACACTACCGTGCTTATCTCGCGGCTGCGCGCAAAGGCGATGAACACGCGACCGATCAGATGGCGACCGAGCTGGCATTGATTCATGGTTTGCCCACGGATTGTACGGCTGATGTGCGTTTGCGTGAACTGCAAAATGCGCTGGTTTGGATTAACTTTCGTTTCTATCTTGCGCCGCTGTTTTGGTTTGTGGTGGCAGGCCCGTATGGTCCTGTTGCATTAGCGGGATATGCCATGCTGCGTGCTTACCAAACATGGCTAACACGTCAGGGGTCGCCGCTGTTACGTGCGCAGTCGGGTGTGGATTTGGTTCTGAACTGGCTTGATTGGATCCCCGTGCGTTTAGCCGGTGTGACCTATGCGCTGCTAGGCCATGGTGAAAGGGCGCTGCCTGCATGGCTCGCTTCACTGGGTGATGTGCATTCGTCGCAATATAAAGTGCTGACCAATTTGGCACAGTTCTCCTTAGCGCGCGATCCGCATCTCGATCCGATTAAAACGCCGCGTGCGGCGGTAACGCTAGCGCGAAAAATCACCATGGTGTTGCTGGTGGTTGTGGCGCTGCTGACGATTTATGGGGCGTTGATGTAGGTGGAGTGGGGCTTCGTGCGCCAGTACTGTATATGTTAGAATTGTGAAAGGTTTCGTCCGCCAGTGAACATGAGCATTTCCATGAAACCAATGGCGTAGGCGTCCGATGAGAGCCCCGTTGCGCGGGGGCTCTCAACTCGCGCGCTTTTATCCGAGACGCCATTTCCGCTACGGTTTGGTATCGCCCATTCAGGGCGCCCCAAACTCCGCCGGTACATCCTTGTACCGGCGGCTCTCCCTACCAAGACTTAAACAATTAAAAGAAAATAAAAAGATAGAAAATATCTTTTGTCTTTTGTCTTTTGTCTTTTGTCTTTTGTCTTTTGTCTTTTGTCTTTTGTCTTTTGTCTTTTGGCCTTTTCCGGCACGTTGTTCTTCAGCTGAATGGAGGAATGTAGGCTAGGATTTGCCGACTGGACGTCGGCAAAAGAACGACGGAGGCATGGATGCCGATTGTCGTTCGTTCCGTTAAAGCCGGAATGACGCAATGAAGGAACCCGCGTAGCGGGCTGGAGAGCGGTGCCAAGCCCGGATGCAAGGCGGCGGCGATTGAGCCGCCTTGCTCGGACGCCAGCACAATGTCTATGTGAAACTCGGTGTATTCGGCGTACGAAAACTTCACAGTTCTAACGTATACACATACAGTACCGGCAGACGAAACCTTACCCCATAAGTTGAATCGCCCCCCTGATGCCTCCCTACCTATTATCCCCCAACGGCTCCCCAAACACCGGCATCCCTTGTTCATCCCACTCGAAGGTTTTAATACGCGTATGGCGGTTTGGGTCATACAACGGATCGCCTTCGATTTCAGTGTAGTTGCGCGCGTGATAGACCAGTACGTTGTCGCCCTCTTGGGTTTGAGTAAAACTGTTATGTCCTGGGCCAAATTGGCGGTTATGGCGTGCGGTGCCAAATACGGGCTTTTGCGCTTTATGCCATTGAGCGGCATCTAGAATATCAACGCCGTCCTTCGCCCATAGCATCCCCATACAGTAGTTTTCATCGGTGGCGCTGGCGGAATAAGTGATAAAAATTCTTCCGCCATGGTGAATGACCGCAGGTCCCTCGTTGACCCAAAAACCTCTCGTCTCCCATTCCAGCTCTGGCTTGCTCAGCATCACCGGCTGGCCTTTTATCATCCATGCGTTTTCAAGTTCAGCGAGATAAAGATTAGAGTTGCCATAAATCTCAGGATCTTTCTGCGCCCAAAGGTAGTAGCGTTTACCTTGGTATTCAAAACTGGTGGCGTCGAGTGAAAACGTATCCAGCGGCGTGATGATTCTGCCTCGCTCAACCCAGTTTCCGCTTAGCGGATCGGCGTCGTTGCAGGTCAGGGCGAACATACGGTGCTGGAATAGCCCTTCTTTAATCTCCGGTGAATGCGCGGCAGCAAAATAAATCACCCATTGTCCATTGAAGAAATGCAGCTCTGGGGCCCAAATCAGGTGGCTCATTGGACCATTTTCTGGCTTGTGCCAAACAGTCACGGGTTTTGCGTTGGCCAGTTGCTCTAGCGTTTGGGCACGGCGTAGTTCCAAACGATCGTATTCGGGCACCGAAGCGATAAAGTAATACCAACCATCCTGATGCAAATGAATATAGGGATCGGCGCGCTGTTCAATCAGCGGGTTAGGAAAAACGGTCATTTATAGCTCCCTGATATCTCATGGATTAAACAGTATGTGGCTTCGCCTGCTTGGCATCGATTAGCGCATTGAGCTCTTGATAGTTTTCGCGGCGTTTAGCCAGATCGCTCTGAATTTGAATCATCATGGTGCGGTCAACTTTCAATAGGCGTACAACGCCTGCGGTAATCAAATAGCCAATTCCTGGGATGATGGTGAAAAGCAGAATAATACCGCCCACAGCGGTGTCGCTCTGGCGTGCCGCACCGGCGTCGTAGCCGTAGGCTGAAAGCAAGAACCCTACCATTGCGCCCGCCACGGCTAAGCCCACTTTGAGGAAAAACAGGTTGCCTGAGAAGCTAATTCCGGTGCTGCGTTTCCCCGTTTTCCATTCACCGTAGTCGTCAACGTCGGCCATCAGCGACCAGTGCAGTGGGGAAGGGAGCTGATGTAGAATATTGAGCAAGAAATAGAGCACCAGAACTAAAGTGGTCGCGTGTGGGTTTACCCAATAGAAGCCACAGGAGAAAATTGCGAGCACAATATTGGTCCAGAAGAAGACCTTAAGTTTGCAGTAGCGATCGGTTAACGGTTTCGCCAGCGCGCTGCCGAACATCATGCCAATCACGCCTAAGCTGATAAACAGGGTGGCGAAATGCGTGCTTTTTTCCATCACCCACACCACGTAATACATGGTGGCTGCCATACGAATAAAGCCTGGGCAGACGTTGCAGAACGTGAGCAGCAGAATGCGTACCCACTGATCGTTCTTCCATACGTCGCGTAAATCCTGCTTCAGCGCATCATTGCTCGGAACGGCGGGTTTAATGCGCTCGCGAACGGTGGCAAAGCAGAACAGAAACATAAATAAGCCAATCAGCGCCAGCACGCCCATCGCCATTTGATAGCCTTTCGCTTTGTCTTCGCCGCCAAACCAATCTGCCATCGGTAGAAGGGTAGAGGATAAAATCAAGGTGGCGATCCCAACCATGATGAAACGGTAAGACTGGCAGGAAACGCGCTCTTTGGGATCGGCGGTGATAACACCACCTAGCGAGCAATAAGGAATATTGATGGCGGTGTAGGTCAGCGACATCAAGAAGTAGGTTACGAATGCATAGATAACTTTGCTATTATAGGTCCATTCTGGCGTGGTAAACATCAATACGCTGAAAATGACGTAAGGGAATGATACCCAGAGCAGATAAGGACGAAAACGCCCCCAGCGTGTCTGAGTGCGGTCGGCAATGGCACCCATAATCGGGTCGGTAACGGCATCCAGAACGCGCACCGAAAGGAGCAACACGCCAACTAATGCGGGGGCTAAACCAAAGATATCGGTGTAGAAATAGCTCAGGAACATCATGATGGCGCCGCCGATCATATTGCAACCAGCATCTCCCATTCCGTACCCGATCTTTTCTTTTACCGAAAGCTTGTTTTCATTCATGGCTAACATCCTCACATAGAAATTATTTAGCTATCTTGATGAGGATTATGTGCTCGTAAACCTTGATTCTATGGGTAAAGGTTTAGCTGGCGAGATGGATAAATGTGCTATTGGGCTAGAGTTGTGAGCAATGTGGCAATTTGCCCTGATCATTGAGTATCCATGTACGGTGAGGATAAACAATGATCGGGGCCGAGGGGATGAAATCGTTAGAAGTAGTATTTGAATCTAGCTCTTACGCCATAGCGGTCATCATTGTAATGATTAGCAACTTTGCTATTAGTATTCGCATCTAGCAATGAATAATAAGTGCCTATGAAGATATTAAAGTTAGGCATATTCATTATGTTAGGGATTTGATACGACGCATGAATAGTGTGGATATTGTATTTCCCTGGCCCGTCGAGAGAGTCATTTGAATCAAAATTAACGTTTATATTGTCGGTATTAAACTCTTTAATATTGTTATGAGCGTAGATATAACCAAGTTCGAAACGATGCCACAGAACGTTGACTCCCGCCGTAAAGTCGGTTTCATTTGATGCATCGAGGTAGGCCGTATTCACGTTAGTCACTACGCCATTTTCAGGATCGTTAGCCAACCCGTTCCACGTCATGCTAAAACCATAACCGTTTCGCTTGGATTGATCGACAAAACGGCCTTGGCTATCCGTGTAGCCGTAGGCGTTATTAACCACGTTGGTTTCCATTGCGACGGCGGCTGAAAAATCGCGGTCCTTCCAAGCAATAACCGGGCGCATATAAACGACGTTTTTATCATTGGTGAGATGAGTGCCATGATAGTTGCCATCATCAAATAGCGAAGTGCCGTTCTCTATCAGATTGTTAAGTTCGAAATACCAATGATCGATATTTTTGCTAAGCATGACATTGCCGCCCGTATTGCTGCGGCCTCGCCCCTCTTTCATCATATAGATATATCCGTAGCCATTTGAGTAAAGGTCGTTAGCGGTATTTCCTGAGTATTCAATAAAGGTGTCTTGGTTGAGAGGGAACATATCGTAAGCTTCGAAACGACCAATCTTAGCTTGCCAGTTATTTTCGTTGCCAAAGAAGAAGGTTGCATCATCGAGATTCATTTTTCCAGCCAAATCGGCCAGTGGCTGTATGCTGAACCCTGAATAGTTACCAGCCGTGCCGTTCTTATATCCATCAACGCCTAATAGCACACGTCCATTAACATCCCAGCGTTCATTATTACTCGCTTTCCAATCTTTATTATCGCTGCTTTTAAGTGATGTTAATTTTCCGCTATTGCTCGCTGCATCCAAGTTAAATTCGACATCACCATAGATTTTTAGGCTATCAACAAAATGGTTAAGTTTTAATTCGCTCGTATTGTTGGTTTTGGTTTCCAGCGTATCGGTGCGCTTCGCTACTTGAACTGTTTGTTGTTCAGTATTGACGGTGCGGGTTTCTAATTTTTGTACTTTCAGTTCTGCCGCTTCTGCACGGTTTTCCGCCTGAGTGGCGCGTTGCTCGGCCTGCTGAAGCCGTTTTTCTAATGCATTGAGCCGAGCTTCAATACTGCTATCTGTAGAGGCAAAGGTGGATGTAGAGCCGAAAAGAGCTAGACCTATAATTAATGCCAGTGGGTTCACTTTTATCATGATTAACGTTCCATGTGATGAGTGGAAATGTGTTGATAACTAAATACCCTTTCAGCGAGATATTTAATCATTCAACTTTTATATTTATATTCTCGGAAGTATTTCTTGATTTCATGTCTATTTGTTGTCTTGGGTTTTATCTTGTTTGTTGTCGGATGTTTTCTCAATTGCGATATTTCACACTTATATTGAGATAATTATTTATTGTGTGTGAGATCTCATGGCGTTGTTGCGGAGTTACTGATTAGGACGGTGTGAATTATTATTGGTGTGTATTTTTAACTGAATTGATATTAATTAAACTATATTATTGGATGCACGAAGCGCTTTGCATAATGTCGATGGAATAGCTTCTATTTAAGAGGCAAGAATATTATCGCTGAATTTAAAGTCAGTGGATGACTAAGATAAGGAGGGCGTTTGTTTTGTGCTCTTATGGGTCGCCACAGGTCGCATGACAATAGAGCAAACAGCTGAGGTGAATATTCGGTAAATACTTAATATGGCCAATCTGCGGATATATTCCCCGGTTCACTGATTTGCACCAATGGACCGGGGTGTGGTTTGTTAGGTATTGTGAGTCATTTGACCTTTAATCCGTTGATTCCTTTGTTTAATTGCGTAGCCAATACCGAGAATGATCAACCATACCGGTATCAGCAGCACTGAAATCTGAATGCCCGGTGTGAAGTACATGATGACTAAGATCCCGCACAGGAATGCTAAGCACAGGTAGTTGCCGAACGGATACCAGAACGCCTGAAACTTAGGTACTACGCCTTCACGATTTTTAGCCGCACGGAAACGCAGGTGCGCCAAGCTAATCATCGCCCAGTTGATCACCAGAGCTGAAACCACCAGCGCCATCAGTAGTTCAAAGGCTTTCCCCGGCATGACGTAGTTAATCAGCACGCACAGCAGAGTGGCGGCAGCTGAGAGCCCAATCGCTACCACGGGCACACCGCGGCCATCGACTTTCAGTAACGCTTTCGGCCCGTTGCCCTGTTTAGCTAAGCCAAACAGCATGCGGCTGTTGCAGTACACGCAGCTGTTATAAACCGATAGCGCAGCGGTCAAAACCACGATATTCAGGATGGTAGCAACAACGTTGCTGTCTAACTCGTGGAAAATCATCACGAATGGACTGCCGCCTTCCACCACTTTGCCCCACGGATAAAGTGACAGCAGGATAGACAGGGAGCCAATATAGAAAAGCAGGATGCGGTAAATAACCTGATTCGTGGCTTTAGGAATGCTTTTCTCTGGATTATCAGCTTCGGCTGCGGTAATGCCAACCAGTTCTAACCCACCAAACGAGAACATGATAACGGCCATCGCCATCACCAGACCCATCGTGCCGTTAGGGAAGAATCCACCTTGCTCCCACAGATTTGTTACGCTGGCTTCTGGCCCTGCGTGTCCGCTCAGTAAGAGCCATGCGCCGAACACAATCATGCCGATAATGGCGACGACTTTGATAATGGCAAACCAGAATTCCATTTCACCATAGACTTTGACGTTCGCAAGGTTAATGGCGTTAATCGCTAGGAAGAAGACGGCCGCAGAAACCCATGTAGGGATATCAGGGAACCAGTACTGCACATAAATACCGACGGCGGTGAGTTCTGCCATCGCCACAAGCACATACAGAACCCAGTAGTTCCAGCCTGAGGCAAAACCTGCAAAGTTCCCCCAGTATTTAAAGGCAAAGTGGCTAAAAGACCCTGCTACAGGCTCCTCAACCACCATTTCACCCAATTGACGCATTATTAAGAACGCAATAAAACCACCAATCGCGTAGCCCAAAATAACAGACGGGCCCGCCATTTTGATGGTTTGTGCGATACCTAAAAATAGTCCGGTGCCGATGGCACCACCCAGAGCAATCAGCTGAATATGGCGATTTTTCAATCCCCTTTTCAGTTGGTCACCGTGAGGCTGAGCGCGATGCTGCTGATCACTCATGTCTTTCATCCTCTAAATACGCCGGCCGAAAACGACCTCTGGCTCACTGTTACTGTCATTTGTAATTATTAAAATACGAAATGCGTAATTTATTGTTTACATGGAATGCCAATTTGATTTGTTTTACTGGCTACCAATGACTGGAGAATAATGATAAGCGAAAGAAATTGCACCACATTTATAACGTTAAATACCGATATAGATCACAGAGAGAGCTCAATGAATTTTTGCTCATTCATTCAGAGAAAATGAGCATTGTTTATAAAATAGACGCTTTGAGCGAAATTGGCGAAAGAGACGAAAAAAAAGCAGAATTTTACAAAATGAAGCGCTGCCGGTGGAGGTACCTCTTTGGGAGGATGTGGAGAATTGCCGATTGAATGGATTTTGTGCTGGCTGAGCGAGTTTGTTTGGCAAACACCGTATAGCCTTTACTTCTTTACCTAATTTTACCTACCGCACGTAACATATTTATCTTCAAGCAATTAGCATTGTTAATACATATACAAATTAAATAATTATTCATTAGTTTGATTTTTTATGCATATTTAGCGCTGCTTTCACGCTTCAGCCTGAGTGTCTTTTAGTTTCAATAAAGTTAAAATACTCTCTTGCCTCGTAAATGGTATTACCACGTTACAGTTATAGTATTGCTGTGTTGTTTGAGTGACTTTGTTAAAAAATGCTCGCTTTTATGATTTCAATCAAAGCCTGTATGGACAGCAGGTGAATACTTTGTTACTTTAGCGTCACGTTTTTGAAATTGGTATTACCAATTGACTTTGCGCCACTCGCAGAGATTTTAAGCGGCTCGCGAACAAAATAACGTTAATAAGAAGAAGCACTCGCAGAGAAGAAAAGAGCGACATGGCCTACAGCAAAATTCGTCAACCGAAACTATCAGATGTCATCGAACAGCAACTGGAATATCTGATTCTGGAAGGCACGCTACGCCCAGGAGAAAAACTTCTGCCCGAGCGTGAGCTGGCGAAACAGTTTGATGTGTCTCGACCTTCTTTAAGAGAAGCGATACAGCGGCTAGAAGCAAAAGGATTGCTGTTGCGTCGTCAGGGAGGCGGTACCTTCGTTCAAACCAACCTCTGGCAAAGTTTTAGCGATCCTTTGGCTGAACTACTGGCAGACCATCCAGAATCACAATTCGATTTGCTCGAAACCCGTCATGCGCTTGAAGGTATTGCTGCTTATTACGCAGCACTGCGCGGCACAGACGAAGATTTAACCCGTATTCGCACTTGCCATCTGGTTATCCAAGAGGCGCAGGAAAGCGGCGATTTAGACGCTGAAGCGGATGCAGTTATGCAGTATCAGGTCGCGGTGACCGAAGCTGCACATAACGTGGTTCTTCTGCATTTGCTGCGCTGCATGGCGCCGATGCTGGAGCAAAACGTTAAACAGAACTTTGAGTTGCTTTACTCGCGCCGTGAAATGTTGGCCAAGGTAAACGACCATCGTGCCAGCATTTTTGAGGCGATTGTGGCACGCGAGCCAGAGAAAGCTCGTGAAGCATCGCACCGCCATCTGGCATTTATTGAGGATATTTTGTTGGAGCTCAATCGTGAGCATAGCCGCCGTGAGCGGTCGCTGCGCAGACTCCAGCAACGCAAGGATTAAAAACGGATTGTGAAAGCTTAGCCCTTTGATAATCCGTTTTATTGCAACACCACTAGGCAACTAAACCCTGATTGGGCCTGTCTTCGTGTTTTTTCCCGACATGAAGAAAACACACGAAGACAGGCTCCTGACAAACCATTAGACAGATAAGGAATACCACCATGTCAGAACGTTTAAACAATGACGTGGACCCGATCGAAACCCGCGACTGGCTGCAGGCGATCGAATCGGTCATCCGTGAAGAAGGTGTAGAGCGCGCTCAGTACCTGATTGATCAAGTATTGGGTGAAGCCCGTAAAGGCGGCGTAAATCTGCCTACCGGAGCGACCAGCCGCAACTACGTCAATACCATTGCGGTAGAAGACGAACCTGCGTACCCAGGTAATCTGAAGCTGGAACGCCGCATCCGTTCAGCGATTCGTTGGAACGCGATCATGACCGTTCTGCGTGCATCGAAAAAGGATCTGGAGCTGGGTGGCCATATGGCTTCTTTCCAGTCTTCCGCAACGGTATACGAAGTCTGCTTTAACCACTTCTTCCGCGCTCGCAATCAGAAAGACGGCGGCGATTTGGTGTACTTCCAGGGCCACATTTCTCCGGGCGTTTACGCTCGTGCCTTCCTTGAAGGCCGTCTGACAGAAGAACAGATGAACAACTTCCGTCAGGAAGTTCACGGTAAAGGCCTGTCCTCTTACCCGCATCCTAAACTGATGCCTGAATTCTGGCAGTTCCCAACCGTATCCATGGGTCTGGGCCCAATCGGTGCGATCTATCAGGCTAAGTTCCTGAAATATCTGGAACACCGTGGCCTGAAAGACACCTCTGAACAAACCGTATACGCTTTCTTGGGCGACGGCGAGATGGATGAGCCAGAATCTAAAGGTGCGATCACTATCGCAACTCGTGAAAAACTGGACAACCTGTGCTTCATCATCAACTGTAATCTGCAACGTCTGGATGGCCCTGTCACCGGTAACGGCAAAATCGTTAACGAACTGGAAGGCATCTTCGCAGGCGCTGGCTGGAACGTGATTAAGGTTATCTGGGGTAGCCGTTGGGATGAGCTGCTGCGTAAAGATACCAGCGGTAAACTGATCCAGCTGATGAACGAAACGCTGGACGGCGACTACCAGACCTTCAAATCCAAAGACGGCGCTTATGTTCGTGAGCACTTCTTCGGTCGTTACCCTGAAACCGCCGCTCTGGTTAAAGACATGAGCGATGACGAAATCTGGGCATTGAACCGTGGCGGCCACGATCCTAAGAAAGTCTACGCGGCACTGAAAAAAGCGAAAGATACCAAAGGCCAAGCGACCGTTATTCTTGCCCACACCGTTAAAGGTTATGGCATGGGTGACACCGCCGAAGGTAAGAACATCGCTCACCAGGTTAAGAAAATGAACATGGACGGCGTGCGCCAGTTCCGTGATCGTTTCAACGTACCTGTGGCTGATTCTGAAATCGAAAAACTGCCATACGTGACGTTTGATAAAGATTCTGAAGAGTCTAAGTACCTGCACGAACGCCGTCAGGCGCTGCAAGGCTACCTGCCAACTCGTCTGACTCACTTCACCGAGAAACTGGAAATGCCTGCGCTGTCAGACTTCGGTTCTCTGTTGGAAGAGCAGAACAAAGAAATCTCTACCACCATCGCTTTCGTTCGTGCCCTGAACGTGATGCTGAAGAACAAGTCGATCAAAGATCGTCTGGTTCCAATCATCGCCGACGAAGCGCGTACCTTTGGTATGGAAGGCCTGTTCCGTCAGATCGGTATCTACAGCCCTAACGGCCAGCAGTACACCCCGCAGGACCGTGAGCAGGTTGCTTACTATAAAGAAGACGAAAAAGGTCAGATCCTGCAGGAAGGTATCAACGAACTGGGTGCAGCATCATCTTGGCTGGCGGCGGCAACGTCTTACAGCACCAACGATCTGCCAATGATTCCGTTCTACATTTACTACTCCATGTTTGGTTTCCAGCGTATCGGCGACCTGTGCTGGGCAGCGGGTGACCAACAGGCACGTGGCTTCCTGATCGGTGGTACTTCAGGTCGTACAACCCTGAACGGTGAAGGTCTGCAGCACGAAGATGGCCACAGCCATATTCAGTCTCTGACTATCCCGAACTGTATCTCTTACGATCCAGCATACGCTTACGAAGTAGCAGTCATCATGCATGACGGCTTGGAGCGCATGTACGGTGAAGCGCAAGAAAACGTTTACTACTACATCACTACGCTGAACGAAAACTACCACATGCCGGCAATGCCGCAGGGTGCAGAAGAAGGTATCCGTAAAGGTATCTACAAACTGGAAACTCTGGAAGGTAACAAAGGTAAGGTTCAGCTGCTGGGTTCAGGTTCTATCCTGCGTCACGTTCGTGAAGCGGCTAAGATCCTGGCTGAAGAATACGGCGTGGGTTCTGATACCTACAGCGTAACTTCCTTCACCGAGCTGGCTCGTGATGGTCAGGACTGTGAGCGTTGGAACATGCTGCACCCAACCGAAACTCCACGTGTACCGTACATCGCTCAGGTGATGAACGATGCGCCAGCGGTTGCATCTACCGACTACATGAAGCTGTTCGCAGAACAGGTTCGTACTTACGTTCCAGCCAGCGATTATCGCGTACTGGGTACTGACGGCTTCGGTCGTTCAGACAGCCGCGAAAACCTGCGTCACCACTTTGAAGTTGATGCTTCTTACGTTGTGGTTGCTGCACTGGGTGAACTGGCTAAACGCGGTGAAATCGAAGCTTCTGTGGTTGCTGATGCAATTAAGAAATTCGACATCAACCCAGAAAAAGTTAACCCGCGTCTGGCATAAGAGGTACAGAAGAATGTCTATCGAAATTAATGTACCGGACATCGGTGCTGATGAAGTTGAAGTTACCGAAGTGATGGTAAAAGTGGGCGACAAAGTGGAAGCCGAACAGTCTTTGATCACCGTTGAAGGTGACAAAGCTTCCATGGAAGTCCCATCGCCACAGGCCGGTGTAGTTAAAGAAATTAAAGTTTCCGTGGGCGACAAAGTCGAAACCGGCAAACTGATCATGTTGTTTGAAACAAATAGCGAAGCCGAAGGTGCACCAGCTAAAGCAGAAGAGAAACCAGCGGCCGCACCTGCTCCGGCCGCCGCCGCTGCGGCAAAAGATGTTGAAGTTCCAGACATCGGCGCCGACGAAGTTGAAGTCACCGAAGTGATGGTGAAAGTTGGCGATACCGTTGAAGCTGAACAGTCTCTGATCACCGTAGAAGGCGACAAAGCCTCTATGGAAGTTCCTGCACCGTTTGCAGGTGTGGTTAAAGAGATCAAGATTGCGACCGGTGACAAAGTGAAAACTGGCTCACTGATCATGGTCTTCGAAGTGGCTGGCGCTGCGCCTGCCGCTTCTGCACCAGCACAGTCAGCGGCTCCAGCTGCTGCGGCAGCGGGCGCATCAGCGGTTAAAGATGTTGAAGTTCCAGACATCGGCGGTGACGAAGTTGAAGTGACTGAAGTGATGGTAAAAGTGGGCGATAAAGTTGCCGCTGAACAATCACTGATTACTGTAGAAGGCGATAAAGCCTCTATGGAAGTCCCAGCTCCGTTCGCGGGTGTGGTTAAAGAAATCAAGATCGCGACCGGCGACAAAGTAAAAACCGGTTCACTGATCATGACCTTTGAAGTAGAAGGCGCGGCTCCTGCAGCTGCACCAGCTGCTAAACAGGACGCTGCTCCGGCTAAACAGGAACAGAAAGCTGCCCCTGCGCCAGCGGCTAAAGCTGAATCGAAAGGCGAGTTTGCTGAAAACGACGCTTATGTTCACGCAACGCCGGTTATCCGTCGCTTAGCGCGTGAATTCGGTGTGAACCTGGCGAAAGTCAAAGGTTCTGGCCGTAAAGGTCGTATCCTGCGCGAAGACGTTCAGGCTTACGTGAAAGATGCGGTTAAACGCGCTGAATCTGCTCCGGCAGCGGCTGCGGGTGGCGGTATTCCGGGCATGTTGCCTTGGCCGAAAGTTGACTTCAGCAAGTTTGGCGAAATCGAAGAAGTTGAATTGGGTCGCATCCAGAAAATTTCTGGTGCTAACCTGAGCCGTAACTGGGTGATGATCCCGCACGTTACGCACTTCGACAAAACCGATATCACCGATCTGGAAGCGTTCCGTAAACAGCAGAACGCCGAAGCTGAGAAACGTAAACTGGACGTGAAATTCACCCCAGTGGTCTTCATCATGAAAGCCGTTGCGGCAGCGCTTGAGCAGATGCCACGTTTCAACAGCTCTCTGTCTGAAGATGCGCAGCGCCTGACGCTGAAGAAATACATCAACATCGGTGTTGCGGTTGATACGCCAAATGGTCTGGTTGTTCCTGTCTTCAAAGACGTTAACAAGAAGAGCATTACTGAGCTGTCTCGTGAACTGACGGTGATCTCTAAGAAAGCGCGTGATGGTAAGCTGACGGCTGGCGAAATGCAGGGCGGTTGCTTCACCATCTCCAGCATCGGTGGCCTGGGTACAACCCACTTCGCGCCGATTGTTAACGCGCCTGAAGTCGCTATCTTGGGTGTTTCTAAATCAGCGATTGAGCCGGTATGGAATGGTAAAGAGTTTACGCCGCGTCTGATGATGCCGATTTCTCTTTCCTTCGACCACCGCGTGATTGACGGTGCTGATGGTGCTCGCTTTATCACCATCATCAACAATATGCTGTCAGACATTCGTCGCCTGGTGATGTAACCCTAAAAGCCGGCCGAACGGCCGGCTTTTTCTTCAAGTGCGTCAGTGCTGGAGCTAATACGGTTCAGCATTGGATAGTGAGACTTTCGTCACCCGATCAAAGCTTTACAGAATTGTTAACATTTTTGTAAACTATGGGCAGTACGAGCGTCCCGGTGGTAGATGGGCGTTATGAATGACTCTCCTCTTTCCTTTGGAAATAAAGGTTGTGAGCCAAACAATGACGTTGGCAGTGATGTTATCAATGTGGATGATGTCGCACCCGCCGGACAAACAATAAAGAGGTCATGATGAGTACTGAAATTAAAACTCAGGTCGTGGTACTTGGGGCGGGCCCTGCAGGTTACTCTGCGGCTTTCCGTTGCGCGGATTTAGGTTTAGAAACCATCATCGTTGAGCGTTACTCCACCTTGGGTGGCGTATGTTTAAACGTCGGTTGTATCCCTTCTAAGGCTTTGCTGCACGTCGCTAAAGTGATTGAAGAAGCCAAAGCCTTAGCAGAGCATGGCATCGTTTTCGGTGAGCCGAAAACTGACATCGATAAAGTTCGTGTCTGGAAAGAGAAAGTTATCACTCAGCTGACCGGTGGTCTGGCTGGGATGGCAAAAGGCCGTAAAGTGAAAGTGGTTAACGGTCTGGGCAAATTCACCGGTGCTAACACACTGGAAGTTGAAGGCGAAAACGGCACGACCGTGATTAACTTCGACAACGCAATTATCGCTGCGGGCTCTCGTCCAATCCAGCTGCCGTTCATTCCACATGAAGATCCACGCGTTTGGGATTCAACCGATGCGCTGGCGCTGAAATCAGTTCCAGAACGTCTGCTGGTCATGGGCGGCGGTATTATCGGTCTGGAGATGGGTACCGTTTACCACGCGCTGGGTTCTCAGATTGACGTGGTTGAAATGTTTGATCAGGTTATCCCAGCCGCTGACAAAGACGTGGTGAAAGTCTTCACCAAGCGTATCAGCAAGCAATTTAACCTGATGCTGGAAACTAAAGTGACCGCGGTAGAAGCCAAAGAAGATGGTATCTACGTCACGATGGAAGGCAAGAAAGCGCCAGCAGAACCACAGCGTTATGACGCGGTGCTGGTTGCTATCGGTCGTGTACCAAACGGTAAACTGCTGGAAGCGGGTAAAGCGGGCGTTGAAGTTGACGAGCGCGGCTTTATCCACGTCGACAAACAGCTGCGTACCAACGTACCGCACATCTTTGCTATCGGCGATATCGTTGGTCAGCCAATGCTGGCACACAAAGGTGTTCACGAAGGTCACGTTGCCGCTGAAGTTATCGCGGGCATGAAGCATTACTTCGATCCTAAGGTTATTCCTTCTATTGCTTATACTGAGCCAGAAGTTGCCTGGGTCGGTCTGACCGAGAAAGAAGCGAAAGAAAAAGGCATCAGCTATGAAACTTCCACCTTCCCGTGGGCAGCTTCAGGTCGTGCTATCGCTTCTGATTGCGCAGACGGTATGACCAAACTGATCTTCGACAAAGAAACTCACCGTATCATCGGTGGTGCGATTGTCGGCACTAACGGCGGCGAGCTGTTAGGTGAAATCGGTCTGGCAATCGAGATGGGTTGTGACGCTGAAGATATCGCGTTGACTATTCATGCGCACCCAACGCTGCATGAGTCAGTTGGTTTAGCCGCAGAGATCTACGAAGGTAGCATCACTGACCTGCCGAACCCGAAAGCGAAGAAGAAATAATTTTTTTGCGGACTACGCTGAAATGCAAAACGGCTCCTTCGGGAGCCGTTTTTTTATGTCATTCACAACCGCTACTCAAGCTGCTAATCGTCTTTAAAACCAATAAAAAAGGCGATAGTGAACAGCAGTACTCCAACCAAAAGCGCAAACAAGAAGAAATTCATTCCCCAAATTATAGGGCCATTGTCGAGGTCTGTCCGAGCTAGGTGGTTTCCGTTGAGTACCAGATACTGTGATTGAGTATTGTCGATCAGGAAAAACAGCGCAGCGACGGCCAATAAAACCGAGGCAATCTGAAGCACTGTAAGATAAAAACTTTTCGACTTCCTTTTAAGTATCATTCCGCATCCTGCATCTACTCGTGGTGATAGTGGATCATAGCGAAAAAAACCGCGCTTAGATCCTAGAACAGATCAAGATTTATCAGTTTTCAACATTTAATACTGTTACAGAACGATACCAATTTGCATTATGCGCTATTTATGTTGCTTTTATGTGAACGGTTTAACAACCGAGTTAAATCCTGATATGCTGGACGGGCATAACCGGGTACTCTACTTATGAAGACCTTGTAACTTGAAAGGTTTTATCCCCGTCATACTTCAAGCTGCTTATGCGTTGGCTGCACCCGCTCACCCTAGTCACTTACTTGAGTAAGTTCCTAGGGACTCACAGGTTTGCCGCCTTCAATCAGCTTGAATTATTTTGGGGGTACTTTCAGAGCGTGGAACAACGTTCTAAAGGCATCTTACTTACCCGTAACCCGGTGGTGGGTGTGTTCCGTAGTAGGCTTTTATACCGTATCGAGAACGTACTACGAAACACACCCTCTGCACACATAATGACTCCAACAATGAGAGCGAGGATAAAGTCGTGCTAAAAGAATATCGCGAGCACGTCGCTGAACGTGCGGCAGAAGGCGTGGTTCCTAAACCACTGGATGCGACGCAAATGGCTGGGTTGGTTGAGTTACTGAAATCGCCGCCCGCTGGTGAAGAAGAATTTCTGTTAGATTTGCTGATCAACCGTGTGCCACCGGGTGTTGATGAAGCGGCTTACGTCAAAGCGGGTTTTTTAGCCGCTGTTGCGAAAGGCGAAACGACCTCTCCTCTGGTTTCTCAAGAAAAAGCCGTTGAACTGCTCGGTACCATGCAGGGCGGTTACAATATCCATCCCCTGATTGATGCCCTCGATGATGCCAAACTGGCACCTATCGCCGCAAAAGCGCTGTCTCATACGCTGCTCATGTTTGATAACTTCTACGATGTGGAAGAGAAAGCCAAAGCAGGCAACGTGCATGCCCAGCAGGTTTTAAAATCGTGGGCTGATGCCGATTGGTATTTATCTCGCCCAGAACTAGCCGAGAAAATCACGGTCACCGTGTTTAAAGTGACCGGTGAAACCAACACCGACGATCTGTCTCCTGCGCCTGATGCTTGGTCTCGTCCCGATATTCCTTTGCACGCATTAGCGATGCTGAAAAACGAACGCGACGGTATTGTTCCCGATCAGCCGGGTAGCGTGGGTCCGATCAAGCAAATTGAATTACTAAACAAAAAAGGTTTCCCACTGGCCTATGTTGGCGACGTGGTCGGAACCGGTTCTTCGCGTAAGTCAGCGACTAACTCCGTGCTGTGGTTTATGGGCGACGATATTCCTCATGTGCCAAACAAGCGCGGCGGCGGTGTGGTTCTCGGCGGTAAAATTGCACCGATCTTCTTCAATACGATGGAAGATGCGGGGGCGTTGCCGATCGAAGTTGATGTTTCTAAGCTGAATATGGGCGATGTGATTGATATCTACCCGTACAAAGGCGAAGTGCGCAATCACGAAACGAATGAACTGCTGGAAATATTCGAGCTGAAAACCGAAGTGCTGCTGGATGAAGTTCGCGCCGGTGGCCGTATTCCACTGATAATCGGCCGTGGTTTAACTACCAAAGCACGTGAAGCATTGAATCTGCCACACAGCGAAGTTTTCCGTATCGCTAAACCCGTTGCTGCGAGTAACAAAGGTTTCTCTCTGGCGCAGAAAATGGTGGGGCGTGCTTGTGGTACCAAAGGGATTCGTCCGGGGCAATACTGTGAGCCTAAGATGACGTCTGTGGGCTCACAGGACACCACGGGGCCAATGACGCGCGATGAGCTGAAGGATTTGGCATGCTTGGGCTTCTCTGCTGATTTAGTGATGCAGTCGTTCTGCCATACTGCGGCTTATCCTAAGCCGGTAGATGTGACCACGCACCATACGCTGCCTGATTTCATTATGAACCGTGGCGGTGTTTCCTTGCGTCCGGGCGATGGCATTATTCACTCATGGCTGAACCGTATGCTGCTGCCTGATACCGTTGGTACCGGCGGTGACTCCCATACGCGTTTCCCTATCGGGATCTCTTTCCCTGCGGGTTCCGGCTTGGTGGCGTTTGCCGCAGCAACCGGCGTGATGCCGTTGGATATGCCTGAATCTGTGCTGGTGCGCTTCAAAGGTAAAATGCAGCCGGGTATCACCCTGCGCGACTTGGTTCACGCCATTCCTTACTACGCGATTCAGCAGGGCCTACTGACGGTTGAGAAGAAAGGTAAGAAAAATATCTTCTCTGGCCGCATTCTGGAAATTGAAGGTTTGCCAGAGCTGAAAGTTGAGCAGGCGTTTGAGCTGGCGGATGCTTCTGCAGAACGTTCTGCTGCGGGTTGTACGATCAAACTCGATAAGGCGCCAATCAAAGAGTACCTGAGCTCCAATATTGTTCTGCTTAAGTGGATGATCGCAGAAGGTTACGGCGATCGTCGTACCATCGAGCGTCGTATTCAGGGTATGGAAAAATGGCTGGCCGATCCGCAACTGCTGGAAGGCGATGCGGATGCAGAATACGCGGCGGTGATCGACATCGATCTGGCTGATATCAAACAGCCAATTCTGTGTGCGCCAAACGATCCCGATGATGCGCGTCTGTTGTCTGACGTAGCTGGTGAGAAAATCGACGAGGTCTTCATCGGTTCGTGTATGACTAACATTGGTCATTTCCGTGCTGCAGGTAAGCTGTTGGATGGTCACAAAGGCCAGCTACCAACTCGCCTGTGGGTTGCTCCGCCGACGAAGATGGATGCTGCCCAGCTGACCGAAGAAGGCTACTACAGCATCTTTGGTAAGAGTGGCGCACGCGTTGAGATCCCTGGTTGTTCACTGTGCATGGGTAACCAAGCACGCGTGGCCGATGGGGCAACGGTGGTATCGACTTCAACGCGTAACTTCCCGAACCGCTTGGGGACGGGGGCAAATGTGTATCTGGCCTCGGCCGAGCTGGCCGCGGTGGCTTCGCTGTTAGGTCGTTTGCCAAACCCAGAAGAGTACCAGCAGTACATGGAACAGGTTGATAAAACGGCGGTAGACACCTACCGTTACCTGAACTTTGATAAGCTGGAGCAATACACTGAGAAGGCTGACGGTGTGATTTTCCAGACAGCGGTTTAATTTTCAGCTGTGACTGAATATCGAGGAGGCTTCGGCCTCCTTTTTTTTATCGACTATCCCCCAACTCACGCCATAAGCAAGTTTTCACTTCCCATACGTAAACTGACAGATAAATCCGTAATCTGCATGCAATAACATCAATAAATTGCGCCTATGGGGTGTGTTATGAAAAACAGTTGGATGCAACAGATTCAATCTATGCTCGGTGATAAAACTAAGTCGATCGGCGGGTCTGAAGGGTTTGGCAAACTATTGGCTCCGGCGGCATTGGGCGGCTTAGTTGGTGTGCTGTTAGGTAATAAATCCACACGTAAAATAGCGGGCAAGTTCGGTAAAAACGCGCTGATAATTGGCGGCTCGGCTGCGGTAGGTGCGGTGCTGTGGAATAAGTACAAGCAACGGGTTAAAGAGACGCATCAAGATGAACCTCAGTTTGGTATGCGCGCATCGCCCATTGATGCGCGAACCAAGCGCCTAATTCAGGCTGTCGTGTTTGCGGCGAAAAGCGATGGGCATGTAGATGATGCGGAGCGACAGGCCATCGATAATAGCTTGCATGAGCTTGGTCTCGGCGCTGAAGCAGAGCATTGGGTGCAAGAGGCCTTGGCACAACCGTTAAATCCAGCGCTGTTAGCGCAAGATATTAAGAACGAAGACGAGGCGCTTGAACTCTATTATCTGAGCTGTGTAGTGATCGATATCGATCACTTTATGGAGCGTAGCTATTTGGATGCTTTGGCGCAGTCTCTAAAAATCCCTGCTGATGTGAAGCAAGGGATTGAGCATGATATCAGCGAGAAGAAACGCGAGCTGGCTTGACCCTAGACGCTATTTTTGCTGATATATCGCGCCGGTTTTCCAGTGAAAATCGTGCAGGTAACACAACGGAGGCCATGGCCTCCGTTTTATTTTTCCAGTTTGCGAGCCTCGACAGTGCAGCTACGCGATGGATGTTTACACTATAAGTAAGTCATCCCCAGAAAAAATAGGGGAAAGTCGCGGAGGGCTGAACGATGGATTATGAATTTCGCCATGATGTAACGGGGCAGGTCGTCGCCGTATTTTCGATGGGGCACGAGGTCGTTGGGCACTGGCTAAACGAGGAAGTTAAAGGCGATTTGGCTTTGCTGACTCAGGTTGAACAGGCCGCGGCTGAGGTGAAAGGCAGCGAACGCCAGTGGCAGCTAACCGGGCATGAATACACGCTGTGGTTAGACGGTGAAGAAGTGATGGTTCGTGCTAATCAACTGGCAGTGGAAGGCGATGAAATAGAAGAGGGGATGAGTTATTACGATGAGGAAAGCCTCTCATTCTGTGGTTTAGAAGATTTTTTACTGGTGCTAGAGAAATATCGCGCTTTCATCGCTTCGACGCGCTAGCTTGGTTGGGAGCCTGAATTTATCTCTTGTTGAGATATCAAACGGCAGATTAGGTCTGCCGTTTGAGTTGCCACTATCGACGATAGTAGCTTAGTTTGCGTATGCGAGCAGGCTTAGAGAGTCTCGGGCCAGATATTTGCATTTCGTCGCGGTTGGCATCGAAATTCGGCTGAGATCGTGGTAGCTGTCTTCACCCAACGCCTTCATTTTCTTAGTGTTATAGTTGGATAAATCCCATCCGTTACGGTTGGCAAAAAAGACGATCGCTTTTTTGATTTGCGCATTAGGTAAGTCGTTATAACCACAATCATTTTTTAGAAATACGAAGATAGCGGTGAGATCGGCTAAATCTTCGGATTGCATATCATCAAGAGCCTGGCTGGCGGAGGTAAAACTCAGCAAACCTAAAAGCAAAAGCACCAGCGAGGTTTTTTTCATAAACAGATGCACATTATGTAGTTGTAGTTTGACGGTATCATATTTCAGCCCTGTTTCTACAGTGTTTCTTGCTCATTTCATCAATCAATTTATGGAACCTACTTTCCATTAAATCAAGTGCTAGCTTGACTTTCCCCTTACTGGAAGGTCTACCCTAAAATGGCAATAGTTAACTGCAGCTAAACATTTCGTAGCTTCACGTATGAAGCTAAACACGTCTAAGTTTAACCGAGTCTACTCACTGACGCACAAGGGAATCTGACATGCTTCGCCGCGACTTTATCAAACTGACTGCCATGCTGGGTGCATCCAGCGCCTTACCTTTCTGGAGCCGTGCCGCTTTTGCGGCCGATCATCCAGCATTACCGATCCCTGCATTACTCACGCCAGATGCCGCAGGGAAAATAGCGCTCAATGTACAAACCGGTAGCATGAAATGGAAAGCGGGGATGCAAACGCCGACCTGGGGTATTAATGGTCCGCTATTAGGGCCCGCCATGCGTTTGCAGCGAGGTAAGGACGTAGCGATTAATGTGACCAACGCGCTGCCAGAGGCGACCACCATGCATTGGCACGGTATGGAGATTCCGGGCACGTCTGACGGTGGGCCGCAGGCGGTGATTGAGCCGGGCAAAGTATGGACCGCGGCGTTTAAAGTGGACCAACCCGCAACAACGGCATGGTTCCACCCGCATACGCATGGTTTAACCGGGCGTCAGGTGGCGATGGGCTTAGGCGGCCTAATTATTATTGATGATGAAGAAAGCGCGAAGCTCCCATTGCCAAAAGAGTGGGGCGTTGATGATGTGCCGGTGATCCTGCAAGACAAGCGTCTCGATGCCAAAGGCAATATTGATTACCAGCTCGATATCATGACGGCGGCGGTAGGATGGTTTGGCGATATGATGCTGACCAACGGTGCGGTATACCCTCAGCATCTTGCTCCGCGCGGATGGCTGCGACTGCGGTTCCTGAACGGGTGTAATGCGCGTTCATTGAATCTGGCTACCAGCGATGGTCGTCCGTTGTATGTGGTCGGCAGCGATGGCGGGCTGCTGGGTGAGCCGGTTAAATTAACAGAGCTACCGATCCTGATGGGCGAGCGTTTTGAGGTTTTAGTCGATACTCGCGATGGTAAGGCGTTCGACATTATCACTTTGCCGGTCAAACAAATGGGGATGACGCTGCCGCCGTTCGATCGCGCTCTGCCCGTTTTGCATATTCAGCCTACACTGAAGAGTAATGAAGCAAAACTGCCTGATGCTTTAGTGAATATGCCCGCTGTTCCCGCTGCAGATAATATGAAAACGCGCTGGTTGCAGCTGATGATGGATCCTCAGCTCGACATGATGGGCATGCAAATGATGATGCAGCGCTATGGCATGGCATCCATGGCCGGCATGGACATGAAAGGTCACGGCAATATGGCGGGTATGGATCACGGTCAGATGCAAGGACATATGGATCATGGCCAGATGGGGAATGGGAAGATGAATCATGGCGCAATGGGGCAGGGTAACCCAACGGCTCCGGGTTATGACTTCATGCACGGCAACAAAATCAACGGTATTGCGTTTGATATGGCCAAACCGATGTTTGATGTGCCACGTGGCACCTACGAGAAATGGACCATTTCTGGTGAAGGCGACATGATGCTGCATCCATTCCATATCCATGGCACGCAGTTCCGCATTCTTTCTGAAAACGGTAAACCGCCTGCGGCTCATCGTAGTGGCTGGAAAGATACGGTGCGTGTTGAAGGGTGGCGAAGCGAAGTCTTGGTGAAATTCGATCACGAAGCGCCGAAAGAACGCGCTTACATGGCGCATTGTCATCTGCTCGAACATGAAGATACGGGCATGATGATGTCGTTTACGGTGAGTTGAGTTTTTTCGTAAAAAACTAACAGCCTCAAAGCATCACTAGACAACTGGTCTAATTTAATGACAATGGTTTGGTGAGAATAATAATGAGGACGGAATTGAAAAATGAATGCTATCGAAGTGATCCAACAACGCCGTGCGACCAAGCAGTTTGATGCTGGTTATGTCATGACCTTAGAAGAAAAAAAAGAGCTGCTGAATATTGCACTGCAAAATGCGCCAAGCGCCTTTAACCTGCAACATTGGCGCCCATTGCTGATTGAAGACCGCGCCCAGCGTGAGAAAATTCGTGAAGCTGCATGGGGCCAAGCTCAGGTTACCGATGCTTCTATGCTGGTAGTGCTGTGCGGCGATGTCTCTAGCTGGGAGTCTCAGGTAAAAAACATTTGGGCAGAAGCCGCAGAGCCAGTGCAGCAATATATGGTGCCTGCAGTGGATAGCTACTATCGTGGAAAAGCGCAGACCCAGCGCGATGAAATTATGCGCAGCGCGGGTATCTTTGCCCAAACGCTGATGCTAGCCGCTAAGGCGCATGGATATGACTCCTGCCCAATGGATGGTTTTGATTTCGACGCCGTTGGTAAAATTATTAATAAGCCAGAACACTATGAAATTTGCCTGATGATCGCGATCGGCAAAGGTGTGAGCCAACCGTATCCTCGTATCGGCAAGTTGCCGTTTGAGCAAATTGTTAAAACCGATCGTTTTTAATTTCTCAGTAAAATTATCTATGTAGGTGATGAGTAGAGCGCTGCCCATGACGGCGCTCTATTACCTTGCTATACTCTGCGCCCTTAAACGCTCCACTCCTCCTCTCATCATTAAATAGTGTCTGCATGTATGCGGCAACTCGGTGCGTTTTGGCGTTATGATGAAGGGTTGGTAGGGGTGAAAGAACGATTTACAGGACTCGGTCTAAAGGTATATAGCGATGAAACATACAGTTGAAGTAATGATCTCTGAACAGGAAGTGCGTCAGCGTATTGCTGAACTAGGCCGTCAGATTTCAGCAGATTACCGTGATAGCGGCAGCGAGATGGTTCTGGTTGGTTTGCTACGTGGTTCCTTTATGTTTATGGCTGATCTTTGCCGCCAGATTGATGTTCCGCATGAAGTCGATTTCATGACTGCGTCTAGCTATGGCAACGGTATGAATAGCACCCGTGACGTTAAAATCCTGAAAGATTTGGATGAAGATATTCGCGGAAAAGACGTATTGATCGTTGAGGATATTATTGACTCCGGTAATACCCTGAGCAAAGTGCGTGAATTATTTGCTCTGCGTGGCCCTAAATCTTTGGCTATTTGCACCTTATTAGATAAACCAAGCCGCCGCGAAGTTGATGTTCCGGTTGAATATTTTGGTTTTGCTATTCCTGACGAATTCGTGGTTGGCTTTGGCATTGACTACGCTCAGCGTTATCGTCACCTGCCTTATATCGGCAAGGTTATTATGTTAGACGAATAAATCAGTTTATTGATACTTAAAAACGCCGTCATTTTTGACGGCGTTTTTGTTGTGGGTATTTAGTAATAGTTAATGGTTAGAAGTTTTAAATTTTTCTCTTTACCCACAGGCACAATTTGAGTCCAACCAAGATCCTTAGGTAAAAGCACCTTTCCATTGGATTCATTGATTGGTCTAGTCTGGCTAATGACTCTCCCATCTCGGTAACAGCTTGCCTGAACAGACGACTGTATTTGGCTTATATTACAATCACTTTCAACAACGCTGCCAGTAAAGTGAATAACCCCATCAACGGCATAAGTATAGGCAGAGAACATTAATGTTACAGCGGTCGTTAAAAAAAGAAATAAACGATATAGGCTCATGATTACCTCAAAAAGTCGTTATTGAGTTTTTAGCCTTCCATTGCGGGATGCGTTAATTTATTCATTAACTAAATAGTGCAATTAAAAATATAAACGGTCTTTTGCTTTTTATCCTCCCTAGAATGTTGTTTTTTTGTTGCGTGGCAGCGGCGTAATTTAGCAACATTAAATGCAACTTAAAAGAGAATTAAGATTAAATTACAATATAAAAGAAAAGTTGAAACTTGCTTTTATTAATTGATCTGCACTATGAATGTTTTATTAATTACTAATTCTTTATTTCTATTATTTAATTTAATAGTTAATTTTCTATAAAACATTCTTAAATTCTTCTTTTTAAGAAAAGGTGTTATTACTAATTTCTGTTACAGAAATTTCTATTAATGTGGATACCGAATATCTTTTAGAGAGGAAGCAATGATGGAATCAGAATGGTTTACGGCGAAACAACTCACCGAGATAGCACCTTTGCCCACAACACCGCAGGGGTTGCATTCGCATGCCCGAAAATCGGAATGGGTGAGGCGTAAACGTGATGGAAAAACTATTGAATACCATATTGATAGCCTACCAGAAGAGGTTAAGCAGCGGCTGCATTTGCATCAGGTCAACGAGACGAGAGCGTATTATCGACTCCAGCTGAATGATGAAAGCATCGGGGCAAAGCTATGGGACGAGATTTGCGAAAAAATACCGTTACTGCAGCGTGAAAAACTCGTGGAGCTGGCGTTATTAGAAGGAGTTAATGCGTTGTTTTTTCGTTTGGCGTCGTCATTAACGTTCCGTTAGAGGTGTCGACGAGGTTTATTGGAAAGGAAACACAACCGCTGTTATCGCATTCAGGACATCAGCGGTTGTGCTATCACGCGAGTGTCTATTTAGCCTTGTTGCAGCAGGGTAGACATGGCGTTGCGATAACGCAGTTCGAGGGTTTCTCGGCTCGTGGTGGTGATATCCAGATCGCGCAGACGGCCATCTTTCAGACCATAAACCCATCCGTGGATCATCACTTTTTGTCCACGTTTCCATGCTGATTGCATAATGGTGGAATGGCCGAGGTTATAGACCTGTTCAACTACGTTCAGTTCGCACAGGGTATCCAAACGTTTTTCTGGCGGAAGTTCACCCAGCAGGCAACTGTGTTTGTACCACAGGTCGCGAATGTGCAGCAGCCAGTTGTTGATAAGTCCTAGTTCAGGATTTTCGACCGCAGCCTCAATCCCGCCGCAGCCCAAGTGGCCACAGATAATAATATGCTCAACCTGTAATACGTCGACGGCATATTGAACAACCGACAGGCAATTCAAATCGGTATGGATAACGAGGTTGGCAACATTACGGTGAACGAAGAGTTCGCCAGCTTCCAGTCCCGTTAACTGTTCAGCCGGTACACGGCTATCAGAACAACCAATCCATAGAAAGCGCGGACGCTGTGATTGAGCAAGACGACCAAAAAATTCTGGGTCTTCCTGGCTCACGGTATCCGACCATGCATGGTTATTCGCAATAAGTTTTTCGATTTCTTTCATTGAGGTTAATCGTCTGTAACATGCGGTTTGCGATGGTTAATATAGGCTAATCGTCACAGTTTTGAAATCGGAACAGTGCCTTCAGCAAAAAATGGCATAGAAAATAACGGCGTTATTCCTTGAAAAAATTACCATCCGTTAACATTAAGTTATGCAAATGTTCTTCAAAAAGTATCTTAGCATCAGGTGCCTATAAGCCGTAAATACGGTAGCTAATGCTGTTATGGCTATGTAAAATAGGCACTCTTCGGTCAACGTTCACATCCCGATTATTGACGGTTTCTGCTTATTACTGTTTTGGAACCGTTCCAAAAAAAGCCTGATAGCTCAGGCGCAAAGGTACGCTAATCATAATGACAAACGCACTGGAACTTTCCCAGCTCACCAAAACGTATGCGGGTGGCGTGCAGGCGCTGCGCGGTATTGATTTACAGGTTGAGGCTGGCGATTTTTATGCCCTGCTTGGGCCAAATGGCGCAGGGAAATCGACCACCATCGGCATTATTAGCTCCTTGGTGAATAAATCCTCCGGTAAGGTCAACGTGTTCGGTTATGACATCGATCGTGACATCGTTAATGCTAAACGCCAGCTTGGTTTGGTGCCTCAGGAGTTCAACTTCAACCCGTTTGAAACGGTGATGCAGATAGTGGTGCATCAGGCGGGCTACTATGGTGTCGCTCATTCAGAAGCCTTGGTTCGTGCGGAGAAATACCTCAAGCAGTTGGATCTCTGGGGAAAACGTGACGAACGTGCTCGTATGCTTTCTGGCGGCATGAAACGCCGTTTGATGATTGCCCGCGCGCTGATGCATGAGCCAAAACTGCTGATTCTTGATGAACCGACCGCGGGCGTAGATATCGAACTGCGCCGCTCAATGTGGGGATTCTTGAAAGAGCTGAACGCTCAGGGAACCACCATTATTCTGACTACGCACTATCTGGAAGAAGCTGAGATGCTGTGTCGTAACATCGGCATTATTCAGAACGGTGAGCTGGTTGAAAACACGTCCATGAAAGAATTGCTTTCAAAGTTGAAATCTGAAACTTTCATTTTGGATTTGGCGGCGAAAAGCCCATTACCGAAGCTTGAGGGTTATAAGCACCATCTGCGTGATACCTCAACGCTGGAAGTTGAAGTGCTGCGTGAGCAGGGCTTGAATGGCGTATTCAGTCAGCTAAGTGCGCAGGGGATTCAGGTATTGAGCATGCGTAACAAAGCCAACCGTTTGGAAGAGTTGTTCGTGACCTTAGTGCACGATCATGATGAAAAACCGCGTGTGAATACGGAGAAAAAGGCATGAACGCACTCTATTGGGTCGCGCTGAAAAGTATCTGGACCAAAGAAGTTCATCGTTTTGCCCGAATTTGGATCCAAACGCTGGTGCCGCCAGTCATTACCATGACGCTGTACTTCATCATTTTTGGCAATCTGATTGGTTCTCGCATCGGCGAAATGCATGGTTTTGATTACATGCAGTTTATCGTGCCGGGTCTTATCATGATGTCGGTGATTACGAACTCTTATGCCAACGTGGCATCGTCGTTTTTCAGCGCTAAGTTTCAGCGCAACATTGAAGAACTTCTGGTTGCGCCAGTGCCAACGCACGTGATCATCGCCGGTTTTGTCGGCGGCGGTGTGGCGCGTGGCGTGTGCGTGGGTATTCTAGTGACGCTGGTGTCATTATTCTTCGTGCCATTCCATGTTCACAGTTGGGGTGTTGTCGCGGCGACGCTGCTGTGTACTGCTATCCTGTTCTCGCTGGGTGGGTTGCTGAACGCCGTATTTGCCAAAACCTTTGACGATATCAGTCTGGTGCCAACCTTTGTGCTGACGCCATTGACCTATTTGGGCGGCGTATTCTATTCGCTGACCCTGTTGCCTCCTTTCTGGCAGGCGGTATCAAAGCTGAATCCTATCGTCTATATGATCAGCGGCTTCCGTTTTGGGTTCTTAGGCATTAACGATGTACCGCTTATCTTCACCTTTGTGGTACTGCTGGCGTTTATTGTGGTGTTCTATCTGCTGGCGTGGTATCTCATTGAGCGCGGGCGCGGTCTGCGTTCCTAATCGCCTCAAGCCTATGTTAAAGAAGGTAATGCCGTTCGTTTAAGAGATCGAGATACACGGGCATAGTACACCGCGGGGCGCTCCGGCGGCTGACGCCGCTACGACCCCATCGGTGTACTCTCCCTAAAATCGAGCCTAAGTAAACGTAGTTACTGTTAAACAGTTTTTTGTTTTAAATAGCATCATATCTGCCTTATCTCACACTCCTGCATCGCTATTGATTATGTTTGCTGCGGTGAACGCCATTTCCTGATAAACCCTAATACTTGTGAGATTAATCTGAATGCCTGCTCCTAAAAGCCCGCAGCAGATTTTACTATTTATGGCGACGAACGGCAGGATGCCGTACCAAGCAGCAAGGGGAGAACGCACATGTTAGGGATTGTCTTAGCAGGACATACTGGCTTTGCCAGCGGCACGCTAAAATCACTCAAGCATTTGCTGGGGGCGCTGCCAGAGCAATGTATCAGCGTTGAATATACCGATTGGCTGAGCACCAATATGCTTAGTCGGATGATGTGTGATGCGCTACATGCCGCAGACAGCGGTGATGGGGTGGTCTTTATAACCGACATTTTAGGCGCGGCCCCGTTTCGCAGCGCTGCGTTGATGAGCCATAAGCACTCTAAATGCGAAGTGGTGGTGGGCATTAGTTTAGGCTCCATGATTCAGCTGTTCCCTCAGCGTGGGGGGCTCACCGCTTCTGAGTTTCGCGACCAAGCGTTGGAGCTAACGCGTGGGCAAGCGACCAGTTTATGGCACGAACAAAACCGTCATCCAACGGTGATGGTGCGTAGCCCGGAAGCCTGTAATATCGAAAATTAGAGGCCAAAAGCGTGGGCATAGAGGCATCAATGCAAACGGATGACGATTTCTTCAACGTGAAACGCAGAATATCTCTATAATGCGCCCTGATGCTTTTTGCGCACTAAAATCGAGAGGATGTACCCGGTAATGATGAATAATGATGTTTTACGCAGCGTTCGCTACATGCTGAATCTGAATAACGAGAAAATGATCAGCATTTTAGCTCTGGCCGACACCAAGGTGACGCTGGAAGAAATGGCGAGCTTCGTAACCAAAGAAGGTGAAGAAGGCTTTAAGGTTTGCCCTGATGTTGTGATGGGATATTTCCTGAATGGTCTGATTTTCTTCAAGCGTGGCAAAGATGAGAAGTATCCTGCGCCAAAAGTTGAACGCCGTATCACCAACAACATTATTCTGAAAAAGCTGCGCGTGGCATTTGAGCTTAAGTCCGTGGATATTATCGAGATCTTAAAATCTCAGGATTTCGCGATTACCGAATCCGAACTGAGCGCTATTTTCCGCGCTGACGGGCATAAACATTATCGTGAATGTGGCGACCAGCTGCTGCGTTATTTTCTGAAAGGATTAGCTGCGCGCGTGCGTAAAGGCTAATACTCACAGCGTTAAAAGCCGTTTACGGTTCTGCCGTGGTAGCGGTCAATCATTTAATGTGCGAGGAAGTTAAGTTAACGTCCTCGCATTAAAAAATTGTCTATAACGGGTGCTACTCGCGAGCGTCCTGCATCACTTTATTGCATTTCTCCGTACTTGCCTGCCCGTTGCCATCCATGGCTGCTTGAATACACTCTTGATAATCTTTTGGTGAAATAGTTTCCTGAGCGCTTCTCGGTTGAGATGCCCCCTGACACCCTGCTAAAAGCAGGCCTAGTATTGTAATGCCCATTCTGCTCATTTCTCCTCCTTGAAGGCATCGTTGCGGTATCGCCGCAGGTTGCAGGCCATATGCTCTAACTGGTTCCCACATCTAACTCGACCCCTGTGGCGCTACGCTGGTTTAAAAGATAGTAAATGGCGCGATGACGTTGAATTTGATATCAATTTCATCCTGAAACATATTGTTGTAGCCACCGCTATAGTTTGGGTTACTGCCGTGATTGTCGTAGTTGATGTAATGGAGGTTAAACAGCGTTCCTTTAAGCCGCCCGGTCTGTACGATATGGGCGATATTGAATGTCCATGCTGATTCATCGATGCGCTGGTTTTGATCGGCAAGTTCGCCGTCGACGGTGCAGGTAGTGCAGGGTTTGGCGTTCCAGCCATAGACATAGCCTGCGCCAATAACCCAGCCGGGGAGATCATAATTCTTGAGATCGTAGGCAACTCCGGCAAACGCAGACGTTTCGCCGTTGGCATCAAAGTCCGACGCGGCATCCCACCAAATATCCAGTCGCCCGTTAGAGCTGGCATAGGCTGGCGTAATTCGTTGTAGAAAGAATCCCTGATTGCCTTCGGCTTTGACGGTTTGTGCTTCTAAGCGAAAATCCAGCGTATCGACGGTATAACCCAGCGTAATGCCCTGCAGCCAGGCGAGGCCGTCGTACTCATCGTTAATCGAACCGTAGGCCGCAACTGTTCCATTACCCACTTTGTCTTTTGCTCCATAAAACTGATAGCTAACACGCAGATCGTTGCCAGCCACTGGAAAACTGTAAGACAGCTTGGTCATGTACTGATCCATAAAATCAGCGGCTTGCGCCATTGAAGCTTCCAGTATCAGATTGTTTTTAAAGTCATACTTAATCCCTGCGGCCTGCACATAATCGATTTTCGTGCTGTTATCGGCAGCGCGAAACTCATACATTTCCGTATACCAAGGTGCCTTATATTGATCGGACCAGAAATAGGATGCCGAGAGCGTTCCGTTATCACCATAATCCCAGCTACCGCCCATCTCTACGCCCTGATAGGCTCCAGGTACAAAACCCCAATGCACAGCCAATAAGGTTTGTCCTGATGGCTGGATATAGCCCGCGCGCATCCAGTAGTCGTCATATTTCAGTTTTAGCGCGGCTTTATATAAATTGACCCCGCCCTTATCGCCGGACCAGTGCTCGCCCCAGCGTTGGTTGGCTGAGCTAAGACTGATTTCATTGGGGTGAGCCGCATTGCCGGTCGCCAGATTTTCCGCAGCAAAAGCGGCAAGATCGAGGCCGATGATGTCGTCGATGTATCCCGAGCTGAAATCCAGATTGGCGTTAAAGGTTGCATGATGCAGATCTTCAACATAGTCGCCGTAGTTGGGGCTACCTATGGTCATATCGCGTTTATCACGATAGCGCTGTGAATAATAAACTCCGCCGGTTAAGTGGGCGTCATCCCAAAAACCTGCGGTTGGTACTGGAGCAGCAATGAGTAAGGTGGGCACTGCTATGAGTGTGGCGGCAAGCAGAGAACAGCGATTTATTTCGCGCATAAAGAAATCCTTTTTCTACACGAAGAATGAAAAATAGTCGTGAGCGAACAGGGGGAAAGCTCCCCAAAATAAGAGTTAACGCCTATTGGCTACATCTCAGATGCCAGATACGGCTGGTGTAATCTCTGTTGAGGGGAGGATCGATGAATATCCCGCGATACATCAGCTCATCGCCGCCAATCTCGGTAGGGGAATCATCTATCTGATAACGTGCTTGGGCATCTAATCCAGCCAAGTGCAGCAACCGCAGCGGCGCAGAGGCTAAGCTCACCAAGGAAAAAGCCATGACCAGCGCTTCGTGCTTATCAGGCGAAACGAACATCCAAGCGGCAAAATCTGGGTGCTGCCATGGGCTAACCAAACGCCAGAACGTGCCAAATTGGATCAGTTGACGATGTTGCTGATAAAAAGCGATTTGCTCAGTGACGGCGCGATCGCGTTCAGCGTCTTGATGCATCAGATTAAGCATCAGACCATAGTTTCCACTCATCGCCACCGCACCACGCATGGCTATGCTGGTGGAGCGACCCATTTGGTGGTTTGGCACTTCGGAGACGTGTGCGCACTGCATAATGGGTGGATAAAGCAGGCTGGTAGCGTGCTGGATATACACTCTGGAGGCCGCATCGGTGTTATCACTGACCCATGCCTGTGGCATGTAATAAAGCATCCCAGGATCGAAACGCCCGCCTCCGCCAGCACAGCATTCAAATAGAATATGTGGAAAACGCGTGACGAGTGCATCGAGTAGGGAATAGAGGCCAAGGATATAGCGATGTGCTGTCTCTTGTTGCTGCTCGGCAGGCATCACACATGAGCCCACTTCGCTCATATTGCGGTTCATATCCCACTTAATGTAATCAATGGGGTGTTTTTCGAGAAATATGCTCATTTGCGACAGAATATTGTCGCGTACTTCTGCGCGGCCAAGATCTAAAATGTATTGATTGCGCCCTTCTGACAGCGGTTGTTCCCCTGCGCATATCACCCAGTCGGGATGCTGAGTGAAGAGCTGGCTGCGGCGTGAGATCATTTCCGGTTCAAACCACAGACCAAACTTCATCCCCTGCTGATGGACTTTATCAATCAGCGGGCGCAGGCCCTGTGGAAATTTCTTCTGATTCACAAACCAGTCACCCAGAGAACGGGTGTCGTCATTGCGTTCGCCAAACCAGCCGTCATCAAGCATTAAAAGCTCCACGCCGAGCTGTTTAGCATTGCGTGCAAACGTTAAGAGCTTTTCTTCGTTAAAGTCAAAATAGGTTGATTCCCAATTATTCGCCAGAATCGGGCGAGGTTGATGGCGATGTTGTCCGCGTACCAGATTATTGCGATAGAGCTGGTGCAGCGCCTGAGAAAGGCCATTCAGCCCAGTATCGCTCCATACCATAACGGCTTCTGGCGTTTGGAATGATTCGTTTGGCCGTAGCTGCCAGCCAAATCCGTGAGGATTAATACCTAAGAGCAGTCGCGTTTGCTGATAGGCATCGACCTCGGTGCGAGCGGTAAAGTTGCCGCTGTACACAAGATGTAGGGCCCAGACCTCTCCCTGCATTTCAGTGGTTTCTGGACGCACGAGGCCAATAAACGGTTGCTGGTGTGTGCTGCTGGCTCCACGTTTGCTATCGAGCACCACAATGCCTGGATTTAGCGGCTGGCGATGAAGCTGCCGCTCTCGTGCCCAAGCGCCAGGAAACTGGATCTGTTGATAGTGACTATCGGGGAAATCAACCGCGCAGCTCAGCGCGCGCAGCAAGCGCAGTGGCTGTTTGCCTCGGTTAATGAGGCGAGCGGAGCGGGTGATGACGGGATGGTCGCGAAACAGGGTATAGCTTAACTCTACCTGTAAATGCGTCACCGGATCGGCCAGCGTAATCGTCAGGGTTTGTGCTTCATCATCCGTTTCTACCCACGTGCTAGGCAGCCCTTCCAGTCGTGGCTTGCCCTGAACTATGTGATGTGACACATAATGCAGATTGCTTACCTGTGTTCCATCCGCGTAGCGCACTTCAAAGGCGGGCTCTCGGTAATCCCCTGCGCCGTGCCCCGGATATTCCTGCAGAACGGTATCTAAAGAAAACGTTCTGTCTGGCCATGCCGCTGGCGTGGGGGAGAACGATGAGCGATCCAGTTTGGGATAATCATGGTATTGATTAAACGCAGCCACCCGTTTGCCCCAATAGCAATGCACCAAATAACGCTGATGCTCAATGCCTAATACATAGCTGATGTGCTGATTACACAGATGAAAAGTTTGCTGTTCGGCATTCCAGATAATCATGAATTTTCCCCTGAATTTTGGCTAATATTGCGTTGCTGAATATCGTCGAGGATTTCGTAGAATCTGCGTTCGGTAATCTCATAGCTTGATAAAGGTATTAAACTAATGAGCGTCAACGCGCCGGGAATAAGGGTAAACAGCAGGCCAATCCACATAGCCGTATTGGTCGCTTGCACGGTATGAGGAATATAACCCGCCCACGACAGCATGAATCCACCAATGGCACCACCAATAGCGCCAGAAAGTTTGGTTTTAAAAATATTAAGTGAAAAAACCATACCTTCAGAACGGTTGCCGCTGGCCCATTCACCGTATTCCACACAGTCTGCCACCATGGAATAAAGTGCAATTTGTCCAACGCCGCCACAGAATGGGGCTACTGCACCGATGATGAATATAAGGGTGATGTTTCCTTGAAAGAAAAATAGCAGCATGCAGGCTAGAGCCATAACGGCGCTGCTATATATCGCGGTATTTTTCTTGCCAATTTTGGCTGATATAAAAGGAGATACGACGGCACCGCCGACCTGTGCAATCATTGATACCGTAAGAAATACACCAAGCGCCATTTCTGCGTTGAGATTGTAGATGAAAAAATAAAGTTGGAATGTGCCACGGATAACGCCAATCATTTCTAATAAAAACATACCGGTCAACAATAAACGCAGCGGTCTATGTTGTTTTAATAATATCCAAAATCCTTTGAAGCTTTGGCGTTCTTTGCGTGGCACGGAGTGTTTTTCTTTTACGCCGAAAAAAGTAATCAACATACACACTAAAAATATCAGGCTATATATTATGGCGACAGCCCACCAACTCCCCATATATTTCACCAGCCATAGCGTGCTTGCACTGACAGACAGAAAACCAAATGTGGCAATGGTTCTAGGGATAGTAATCACCTTGGTTCTTTCTGTGGGATCTTGTGTTATTGCAGCCGAGAGCGACCAGTAAGGGATATCAATAATGGCAAAGCAGATGCTCCATAAGATATAAGTTGAGTAAGCATAAACCAGTTTTCCTGCCTCTGAAAAATCGGGACTGATAAAACAGGCAACGGTGGTCAGTGAAACTAAAATACTGCCAATCAAAATCCACGGCCTAAATTTCCCCATTTTGGTATGGGTGTTATCAACTAAAATTCCGAGTGCAATATCTGTTGCGCCATCGACTAAGCGGGCAATTAAAAATAATAAACCGACGGCCGCTGCTTTTATACCAAAGCTATCGGTGTAATAAAGCATGAGATAAATAGCGATAAATGCATACATCACATTGGCGCCAAAACTTCCCAGTCCGTAAGATATTGCGGTAGTCCATGAAACTTTATCTGTTGGGTATCGTTTTTCTTTTGGTTTTTCTTGTGTTGAATTGACTATATCCATATAACACTCCGGCACTAAAAAGTGGGTTATCGGGTATGAAAGGTATTTTTTAAAGGTAACGGGTAATGCCAACGTAAGGAGAGTAGAGGATTAAAATAGGTGGGGTTTTGCGTAGGTACTCAAGTTTTAGTAAACAGAGATCACTAATTGTTGTGAACGCGCTCGTCATTGATGAACGATAATGATGCCTCCGATAGAAAAATAGAGTGTTTAATCTATGAATTAAAAGATTATATTTCTGTGGTTGGGTAAACTAGTTAAATATCTATTTATAAGGTTCTTTGATTATTATTTTTAATTTTATTTCATTCATGGGTTTTATTGTAAATTAAAAATTATTTAATTAGGTTATATTTGGTGGGCGGAACCGATAAGGAATTTTATATAATACTCGCACCGGCTTTTTATATATGGCTATTCCCAATATGGACGAATAGCCGATTCTGCCTTTCATGTCTCAGCTCGCTCAGCTACACAATGTTTCCGAAAAACGTCGGCGGTGCGCTTCAAAATATCGGTCAAATTCAAAATATGTGACCTTCATCACTTCACTAAATAAAATCTTAATCCTTCGCGGCAAAAGAACCTGCTTTCGTTTTTCAACGTCTGTTTTTCTCTGTCAGAAGCGCTAGATAGCCCTTCAACTCACAAAATTTCCTCTTCGTTGTTTCGTTGCCTGGCTTTCATTGTATTTTACATCGAAAGGTTTTTTGGCCTATTTTGCCCAAAAAGTAGGCTGTAACCGCGATCACAATTTCACTTCACAGCCTTTGCTGTAATGCATTCGAAAGAGAGCGAAAGCTTCTTTACTCAAACATCACACTCCAAGGAGTCATGGATATGACGTTAGATACCGTAAAACGCCGCGAACAGATTATTGACCTGTTGTGTCACGAGGGCAGCGTACGCGTTGAACCTCTCAGCGCGCGGTTTGGGGTATCGAGCGTCACCATCCGTAATGACCTGCGTTATCTGGAACAAAAAGGCTGTGCGCTGCGCTCTTATGGCGGCGCCATGCTTAATCAGCAATTCGCGTTTGATCGACCTTTGCAAGATAAAGGGCGTATGAACCGCGACGTTAAATCGCGTATCGCAGCCAAAGCGGCAGAGTACGTGAAAGACGGCGACACGCTGATTTTAGATTCTGGATCAACCACGACGCAGATTACGCCACACCTTAAAGGGCGGCGCGATCTGGTGGTCATGACCAACGCGTTGAACATCGCCTATGAACTGGCGGGGTTTGAACGGATTGAAGTGATGGTGCTGGGCGGAAGCGTTCGTCAGAACTCCTATTCGCTCTATGGTCCGGCTGCAGAACAGCAATTGCGTCAATATCGCTTTGATACCTTATTTCTTGGCGTCGATGGGTTTGACCTGGAAGCAGGGATAACCACGCCACATACCGGCGAAGCTCACCTCAATCGCGTGATGTGCGAGGTGGCGCACGAAATTATCGCGGTGGTGGACTCCAGTAAATTTGGTCGCAAAAGCTTCTGCATGATCCGTGAGGCCGGTCAGATCCACCGGCTGATCACTGATAGCCGGATCCCCGACAACTACAAGCGGGCATTAACGGAACTCGGCGTAGAAGTGATTATTGCCGACGACTGATCGATATCCTTGATCGATTAAATAATGCCTGCATGGAGACATCATGCAGCCTTTGTTACAGCTTATCCGTCGCCACAAATCGGGCGAGGCGGTGGGGATCTATTCGGTCTGTTCCGCGCATTCGTGGGTACTCGAAAGTGCCTTACTGCTGGCTAAAGCCCGCCACAGCGCGGTATTGATTGAAGCGACCTCAAATCAGGTCAATCAGTTTGGCGGCTATACCGGGATGACTCCCGCGCAGTTCCGTGATGCGGTTTGGTCACAGGCCGATCGCATTGGATTGCCACGCGATCGGGTGTGGTTAGGAGGCGATCATCTTGGGCCCAACGCTTGGCAGGATCGCAGCGCTGATGAAGCCATGCAGCTCGCTGAAACGCTGATCCATGATTACGTAAGCGCCGGTTTTCGCAAGATCCATCTTGATTGTTCCATGTCATGCCTCGGCGATCCTGTTCCTCTGGGAGATACGGAAGTTGCCGCGCGGGCGGCCCGTTTGTGTGCGGTGGCAGAGAGCGCGTGGCAGCAGGCGGGCGGTGAACGTCCGGTGTATGTGATTGGTACCGAAGTTCCGGTTCCCGGCGGGGCTCAAGAAGACATGGAAGGCATGCAGGTCACCACGCCGCAGGCCGCGGCGACCACGTTAGATATCCATCAAAGAGCATGGCGTAAGGCCGGGCTGGACAGCGTATGGGAAAGAGTGATTGCGCTGGTGGTACAGCCGGGCGTTGAGTTTGACCACCACAGCGTGGTGCATTACCAGCCGAATAAAGCGCAGGTGCTGAGCCAGTTTATCGAAAGCCAGCCGCATATGGTTTATGAAGCTCATTCCACCGACTATCAAACGCCGCACGCCTATCGCGAGCTGGTACGCGATTACTTTGCGATCTTAAAAGTGGGACCCGCCTTAACTTTTGCGCTACGTGAAGCCTTATTTGCTCTCGATCGTATCGATCGTGAATGGAACGGTGAGCTTAAAGCGGCACATCTACGCGACACGCTGGAACAGGTGATGCGCGAACAGCCACAGCAGTGGAATCGCTATTACCACGGTTCGCCACACCAACAATTTATCGATCGCCAATACAGCCTCAGCGACCGCGTTCGCTATTACTGGCCTCATCCTCAGGTACAGCAGGCCGTTGATTTACTGATGAGTAATCTGCGTAGCCATCCGGTGCCGATGGCGCTGCTCAGCCAGTATCTCCCTGAGCAGGCACAGGCGTTGAACGCTGGAACGCTGGGTAAAGATCCACAGCAATGGGTGCTAGACAAAATACAGCGGGTGCTTTTGAGCTACGCCGAAGCCTGTGAGCCCAAGGCTGAAACTATCCAATCTCAGGCGCAAGGAGCCTTAGCATGAGTGAGCTGTTTTCCTATTCTGAAGCATGGCTACATGAGCACCATGCGCTGCATACCGCGCGTGAAATCGATCAACAGCCACGCCTGTGGCGACAGCTACATCAGGAGTTGAGCGACAGTCAGGGACATTGGAAACCGTTCTTGCAGCCGCTATTAGCCGATCCAACGCTACAAATCGTGTTGTGCGGCGCAGGCTCCTCTGCGTTTGTTGGGCGAGCACTGGCCCCTTGGCTGCGTGAGCAATGTGGTTTAGACGTGGTGGCCTATGGCACGACCGATATTGTGCCTTCGCCGCTGCAATATCTCGATCCTGAACGGCCTACGCTGCTGGTGTCCTATGGACGTTCGGGGAATAGCCCTGAAAGCGTCGCGGCCGTGCGCTTAGCCGATCAGATATTGCCGCATTGCCACCATTTAATGCTGACCTGTAATCCCGATGGTGAGCTGGCGCGCTACGCAGAAGGGCGACGTAACGTCTGCTCGCTGATTATGCCGCAGGGTTCGCACGATCAAAGTTTTGCCATGACCTCCAGCTTTAGCTGCATGACGCTGGCTACCGTTCTGCTGCTAGGGCCGTTAACGCTGGCGCAGAGCGCACCGGCACTACAACAGATGACCGCGCTGTGCAGTCGTGAACAACACCATTGGCAACAGCAGGTCAAAGCGCTGGCGAACAGCGGGTTTAAGCGCGCGATGGTCTTAGGCGGACGCTGTTTTACCGGTATCGCCGAGGAAGCCGCGCTGAAGATGCTCGAACTCACCGCTGGGCGGATTGCCACGCGCTATGACTCGTCAATGGGCGTGCGCCATGGACCGAAATTCATGGTGGACGGCGATACGCTGGTGCTGCTGATGATGTCTTCCGAGGCTTATTGCCACCGCTACGATGCTGATTTACTGCGTGAACTGCGCCATGACGATCTGGCTAAACAGATCGTGGCGCTCAGCGCTACGCCGGGAGATTTTCATACCGTACTCGATAGCGATCTGGATGATATCTGGCTGCTATTTCCTTATCTGATGTATTTACAGATGTTGGCGTTTGAAACGTCTTTGGCACTGGGCATGACGCCAGATAACCCGTGCCCGACAGGGGAAGTCAACCGCGTGGTGAAAGGGGTGGAAATCTATCCGTTTACCGCAGTTCGTTCCATCAACACTCATTTAGCAAAATAACAAGTCAGGAGTGGAGCATGTCGACCCCGAATATTTTAATGACCCGCATAGATAACCGATTAGTTCACGGGCAGGTAGGTGTGACGTGGACAAATACGCTAGGGGCTAATTTGGTATTGGTTGCCAATGACGCCGCAGCGGCCGATCCGGTACAGCAAAACCTGATGGATATGGTGGTGGCGGAAGGTGTTCAAACCCGCTATTTCACGCTGGAAAAAACTATCGACGTGATTCATAAAGCGGCCGATCGGCAGAAAATTTTCATCGTATGCAAAACCCCACAGGACGTTCTCACGTTGGTGAAAGGCGGAGTGCCAATCAACTTCGTCAACGTTGGCAATATGCACTTTGCCGAGGGAAAGCGGCAGATACACAAAACCGTATCCGTGAATGACAGCGATACGGCGGCGTTTCGCGAATTGGAGAAACTAGGTATCACCTGTGAAGTTCGGCGGGTGCCGGATGAGTCCGGTGAATCCATTGCCAAACTCTTAGCATAACGGGAGTAAACCATGTTTACAGATGCGTTATTGATTGGCTTATTAGCCGGACTGGCGGGGGTAGACCTGTTCGATGGTCTGACTCATTTCCATCGTCCGGTGGTGATTGGCCCGCTGGTTGGGCTGATTTTAGGCGATGTGCAAACCGGTCTGCTGGTCGGTGGTTCATTAGAGCTGGTTTGGATGGGAATGGTGCCGCTGGCGGGGGCTCAGCCGCCAAACGTGGTGATTGGCGGAGTCATTGGTACCGCGTTTGCCATTCTGACCCATGCCGACCCCAAAGTGGCGATAGGCATTGCGGTGCCTTTTGCTATCGCGGTGCAGGGGTGTATCACGCTGCTGTTCACGGCGTTTTCGCCGATGATGCACAAGTGCGACAAAATGGTGCAGGAGCTCAACTGGCGCGGCATTGAGCGCGTGAACTATCTCGGCATTGCGATCCTGTTCTGCTTCTACTTCATCGTGGCCTTCTTGCCGGTTTACTTCGGTGCCGACGCCGCCAGTGCGATGGTGCAGAAAGCGCCAACGTGGCTGCTGGATGGTCTGGCCGTTGCCGGCGGAATGATGCCTGCCATCGGTTTCTCACTGCTGATGAAAATCATGATGAAAAAGACCTATGTGGCTTATTTCATCCTCGGTTTTATTTCCGTGACCTTTCTCAATATGCCGATTATCGCCGTTGCTTTGGGCGCATTCGCCATCGCGTTGATCGACTTCTTTAACCGTTCCCGCAACGAACAGGATGGCGATACTAACGCGCCTTCTTCTTCGACTCATGCTCAGGAGATGGAAGATGGGATTTAATGACAACGAAGCTGTAATGGCGGCCAAAGCCGAGCAGCGTATGGCACAGGCCTTGGCAACCAGTCAGGTTGAGCAGGACGACTATATCGACAGCACGCCAGCGGAAGCCTTGACTAAGCAAGACTTGAACCGCATGGCGTGGCGTTCTCTGCTTTTACAAGCGTCGTTCAACTATGAGCGTATGCAGGCGGGCGGCTGGCTGTATACCCTCATCCCTGGTCTGCGCAAGATCCATAAGAATCCTCAGGATCTGGCGAACTCAATGAAGATGCACATGGAGTTTATCAATGTGCATCCGTTCGATGTGACATTCCTGTCCGGCCTGGTGCTGGCAATGGAAGGCAGCAAAGAAAAGGTGTCTACCATCCGTGCAGTCAAAGTGGCGCTGATGGGGCCGTTGGGCGGCATTGGCGACGCGCTGTTTTGGCTTACGTTGCTGCCGATCTGCGCCGGTATCGGTGCTTCGTTAGCGCTTCAGGGCAGCCTGTTTGGGCCGATTGTCTTCCTACTGATGTTCAACGTTGTGCATTTTGGCCTGCGTTTCGGGCTGGCTCACTACGGCTACCATGCGGGCACCAGCGCGTTGGCGCTGCTAAAAACCCACACCAAAAAAATATCTCATGCGGCATCGATTGTTGGGATGACGGTGATCGGGGCGCTGGTGGCGTCGTACGTTCATCTCTCCACGCCGTTGGTTATGCATGCCGGTAAAGCCAGCGTCGCGCTGCAGAAAGACGTGCTAGATAAGCTGATGCCCAATCTTCTGCCGCTGTGCTTCACGCTGCTGGTGTTCTGGCTAATGAAACGTGGTTTTTCACCGGTGAAACTGATCGGTTTAACGGTGCTGTTTGGCGTGGTAGGCAAGTTTATTGGATTCCTTTAAGGAGGCGCGATGTTAGGTCTAGTGATTACCGGGCATGGCCGCTTTGCCAGCGGCCTGTTGCAGGGCGTGGAACAGGTGGTTGGTGAGCAGTCTCAGTGCTGTGCGGTGGATTTTCCTGAAGGCGTGAGCACCGCTGAACTGATGGTGATGTTAGAGCAAGCCTGTGCGGCCTGTGACAGCGGAGAAGGCGTGGTGATCCTGAGTGATTTATTGGGTGGCTCGCCGTTTCGGCAGGCCGCGATAATTGCTAAACAACATGCAGATTATCAAGTGATTACCGGCACCAATATGCAGCTTGCGGCAGAGATGATGCTAGAGCGAGAAGGGATGAACCCGCAGTCGTTTCGCGATATGGCGCTGGAGTGCGGGCGACGCGGTGTGACCAGCCTGTGGCACGAAGAACAAAAGTGCAATCAACCACAAAATGATTCTGTCAGCTTAGACGGTATTTAAGGAGCCCATTTTATGTACCTGATTTCAAACCGGGAAATGCTCAAAAAGGCTCAGCGCGAAGGTTACGCGGTACCCGCATTCAACGTTCATAATTTAGAAACGGTTCAAGTGGTGGTGGAAACCGCCGCCGCGCTGAGATCGCCGGTGATTTTGGCCGGTACCCCTGGCACATTTACCTACGCAGGCACCGATTATCTGGTGTCTATTTGCCAAGAAGCTGCGCACCTGCATGATTTGCCGTTGGCGCTGCATTTGGATCACCACGAGCAACTGGATGATATTCGCGCCAAAGTGACCGCCGGCGTGCGGTCGGTCATGATTGATGGTTCGCACTTTGCGTTTGAAGAGAATATTCGCACGGTGGCAGAAGTGGTGCGCCTATGTCAGCGTTATGACGTGAGCGTGGAGGCTGAACTGGGGCGGTTAGGCGGGCAAGAAGATGACCTGAACGTTGACAGCGCAGACAGCTTCTTTACCGATCCTGCCGCCGCACGTGAGTTTGTTCAGCGCACTGGCATTGATTCCCTTGCCGTGGCAATTGGCTCGGCGCACGGTTTATACCACGGTGAACCGCATTTGGATTTTGCCCGCTTGGCCGAAGTGCGCAAGGCCGTTGATATACCGCTGGTGCTGCACGGCGCGTCGGGTATTCCAGAGCATATGGTGCGTGAAGCGATAGGGCTTGGGATCTGCAAAGTGAACGTGGCTACCGATCTGAAAATCGCGTTTGCGGATGCGGTAAAAAGCTACTTCACCGAGCACCCTGATGCGAACGATCCGCGCAAATATATCACGCCGGGTAAACAGGCCATGCGCGAAGTGGTCGAGGAAAAGATTCGAATTTGTGGCAGCGAGGGGAAGCTTTGATCAAAAACGTTAAGGTCTTGTTTGCTCTTTTTCCCCAAGACTTAAGCTAAAAAACAGCCGAGGCTTTGGGATTTCTTTTTCTGATCGTCTTCGTTATAGAGCCACCAGCATGGATGCTGGCGGCAGGTCGATGGCGCACAGGATGTGCGCTCTGAGACCGTTCGGCCAAGCGACTCAGTAAAAAGGACGCGGGTGTAGGGTTCGCGTCCTGACGAACCCTACCCGTACGCCTGCACCAGAGTTATATGAAAAAACCAATGTGGAGAGGCGGGCGGAATATTGCCTTAATTCATCATAGGTTATATCCATAGCTCTCGATTACCGGTGCTATTTTTTAACCATGCATCAAACCCATCACCCATGCTATTCTGTTGTTCCTGAATGATTTCTTTGCCTGATGGCACCTGACTTTTCTAAATATAAAAAATGAAGCTATTTCAATCAATAACAGCCGGATTGCTGTTTTCTCTTTACATTATTTTTATTCCGCAAACGGCTTTTGCAGACCTATTGCCTGAGAGCTGGCAGCAATATCAATACATGCAAGCTGAGCGTGATAGTGAAATCTACTCGCTGGTGGGAGAGCATGTGATCCCCGTGGGGCAAATTAAGCAGGGACAGGTGCTGAACGTCTTTCAAGCCGACGCGGAGTATTACGAATTTCGCTTTGGCAACGGCACTGGCTTTATTGCGCGAGAAGACCTGAGCGAGCGCAAGAATCCTGAAGCGCCGCGTGATAATTTGGGCGATCTGCGCAAGAAAAGTTTTCAAAATCTTGTTACTAGCCGCCCGGTGACCGTGTATAGCCAAGCTGATAATCAAAGTACGCCAGTCGCTACGCTGGAGGAAAACCTGCGTTACCCGATCCTGAACAAACAAAAGGATCGTCTTAATCAGACATGGTATGAAATCAACTTAGGCGATCGCCTTGGCTATGTGAGTGAGCTGGACGCGGAGTTGGATAACGGCATTGCGGTGCTGACGTATCATCATATCTTGAAAAATGAAGAGAATAAGCGTTTTCGTCATACGTCGACCACGACCTCCGACGTGGCATTTAGCAACCAAATGGCCTATTTGAAACAGGCGGGTTATACCACGCTCTCTATGTATCAGTTGGAAGGCTACTTAAACGGCACCATGAATTTACCTGCCAAGGCGGTGGTGCTGACGTTTGATGATGGACTCAAATCGGTCTATCGCTATGCGTATCCGGTGCTCAAACAGAATGGGCAACGCGCTACGGCGTTTATTATCTCTTCGCGCATCAAACGCCATCCGCAGGCTTGGAACCCTAACGGGTTACAGTTCACCAGCATTTCAGAACTGCGTGAAATGCAGGATGTATTTGATATTCAGTCGCATACACACTTTTTGCATCGCGTGAGTGCGAACAAACAGCCAATTTTATTCAGCCGTTCTTATCATAATATTTTGTTTGATTTCCAACATTCGAGAAGGGCGCTTTCGCAGTTTAATCCGCATGTTCAATACTTGTCGTATCCCTTCGGTGGCTATAACCAAAAGGCGATGGATGCGGCGCGTGATGCAGGATTTCATCTGGCGGTGACGACGGTCAAAGGAAGGGTGCGAATGGGGGATAACCCGTTGGCGCTGAAGCGTTTATATGTGCTGCGTACGGATTCGGTGCAAAGCATGGCGTCATTGATTGCTAACAAGCCACAGCCGGTGCCAGAAAAGCCGGATGCTGGAGTGGTTAAGGTGCCTGCGGCGGCGGTGAAATAATATTTTGCTGTTGTGAAAAACCCCCTCCCAACCTCCCCCTTGGCAGAGGGAGTCGCCGCTCGAGATTCATATAAACATCACCGAACGGTTCCCTCCCCTGCGAAGGGGAGGGTTAGGATGGGGTCAATGAGAGCCGGGGGAAATAAAGAATTACGCCACCTGCACGGGAACGGCTTTTGCCAAGCGCTTCATCACATTATCACCTTCAAAATAGGCAACTTTAGGGTTGTGTGAGCGAGCCTGTTCATCAGACATCTGTACGTAAGAACAGATGATCATGGTATCGCCAACGCATGCACAGCGAGCCGCAGCGCCGTTGACGGAAATAATTTTTGAACCGCGTTCAGCGGCAATCGCGTAGGTCGAGAAGCGCTGACCGTTATCTACGTTGTAGATATCGATGGCTTCATATTGCAGGATCCCCGCTGCGTCTAAAAAATCCTGATCGATAGCGCAGGAACCTTCGTAGTGCAAATCTGCCTGAGTCACTTTGACGCGGTGCAGTTTGCCTTGCAACATAGTGCGTACCATAACAATACCTTCATTAACATCTATTGATGGCGGCCATCCCTGAAACCAGAGACGGCAATTCTCTTTATTACCGATTAAGTGGTCTACTATATTTTAATAAAAAAGTTTACCACTGTATGCAAAACAATTAGCTTTCGGCGTTGAACGGCACGCGCATGTTATCAATCAGACGCGCTTTACCTAACCATGCAGAAACTAAAATCACCGCGGTTTGTGTATCCACATTTACGTCTAGCAGAGTGTCAGCGTCGCGAACGAACAGTTCGTCAGGTTGCAAACCGGCTTCCCGCAAGCGTCCTGCAGTTTGTTCTAACAGCTCGTCGATGTTGCGTTCGCCGTTTTCCAACTGAGTCGCTAAATGACTCATGATGTTATACAGGCGAGGGGCTAGGCGACGTTCGTCAGGCGTGAGGTAGCCATTACGTGAGCTCAGCGCCAGCCCATCCTGACCGCGAACGATAGGCACGCCCACGATATCAATATCAAAACTGAGGTCGGCAACCATTTTGCGGATCAGCGCCAACTGCTGGAAATCTTTCTCACCGAAACAGGCAATATCTGGCTGGATGAGATTGAACAGTTTGCTCACGATGGTAGAGACACCGCGAAAATGTCCCGGACGGCTTGCGCCTTCCAGCATGGTTGAGAGTGACGGTACATCGACGTAAGTCTGCTGTTCTAAGCCTTTAGGATAGATTTCTTTTTCAGACGGAGCGAAGACCAAATCCACGCCTAGGCGCGTTAATTTTTCACAATCTTCCTGCAATGTACGCGGATAGCGAGCGAGGTCGTCAGGGCGATCAAACTGCATCGGATTCACAAATACGCTGACGACAACGATATCAGCTCGTGCTTTTGCTTCTTCAACCAGCGTGAGATGACCTTCGTGCAGATTTCCCATGGTGGGTACTAGTGCAACACGCTTGCCTTCGTGGCGCCAACGGCGAATTTCACGGCGTAGCAAAGGGATTGTTTCAATGATTAACACAGTGGTTCTCCAAACTTATGAGCCACGCTAACCTCCCTTTAACGAGAGGCTAGATGCAGGCTTACAGATTAGTTGAAAGTATGTTCCGCTGCCGGATACAGACCCTGTTCAACCTCTTCAATGTATAGACGAATGGCAGCACGAATATCGCTTTGGCCTGCTAAGAAATTCTTGGCAAATTTAGGTGTATGTCCACCGGTGATCCCCAAGGCGTCGTGCATGACTAAAATCTGGCCGTCGGTGTCTTTACCTGCACCAATACCGATAACCGGAATGCGTAGCGCTTCGGTGATGGTTTTTGCCAGTGCCGCAGGCACACACTCTAAAACTAGCAGTTGAGCACCGGCTGATTCCAATGCCAGCGCATCTTCGAGCAGCTTATCGGCACCGTCTTTATCACGGCCCTGAACTTTATAGCCGCCAAAAATATTTACAGATTGCGGCGTTAAGCCAAGGTGCGCACAAACCGGCACTGCGCGCTCGGTCAGCATTTTCACCGTTTCAGCTAGCCAGCTACCGCCTTCCAGTTTGACCATATTGGCACCGGCTCGCATCAGCGTGGCTGAATTCATGCAGGCTTGTTCCGCTGTGGCATAGGTCATGAAAGGCAAATCGGCGAGCAAAAGGCAGTGTGGTGCGCCATGACGCACGGCGCGCGTATGGTAGGCGATATCTTCAATGGTGACAGGCAGCGTAGAATTATGCCCTTGCAGCGTCATTCCGAGAGAATCCCCGACTAACATGACGCGGATGCCCTGATCTTCAAACAGCTTAGCAAAGCTGGCATCGTAAGCGGTGATGGTGGCGAATTTTATTTTTTGTTGTTTTAACTGTAACAGATGGGTGATGCTGGTCGGCTTCATGGTGTCCCCTGACGGCTTCATTCAGAGTGAAACAAAAGCGCATTCTAAGAGATGTTATGCCCTAGGGATAGCGCTTTATCGGCATACCGCACGGGAAAGGTATTAGGGCGAAAATATCAGTAACTTATGGAAATAGAAAGGGAATTAGGTAAATTAGCTAGGAAAGGATATATGTCTGGTAGTAATTATTTATAGCTATTTCATTGATATAACTATGGCCACTACCACCGCGTGAGTGGTTCAGCGCCGAGTTGTGCGATGACAGATTGCAGGCTTTCGCCGGTGGGAAAATGCAATTCGGGGGCAATCTCAGCCAGTGGATATAACATGAATTGCCGATTTTTCATGTCGTAATGCGGTACGGTTAAGCGGTCGGTATTTATTATTTCATCGCCGAACAGCAAGATATCGAGATCTAAGGTACGCGGCCCCCAGCGTTCATCTTTACGAACGCGGCCGTGCTCCAGCTCGATTTTTTGCGTATGGTCTAGCAGATTTTCAGCCGGTAAGTCCGTGTCTAATGCCACCACCGCATTCAGGTAATCAGGCTGATCCTGAGGCCCGAGCGGTGGTGTGCGATATAGCGATGAGGTTGCAATCAGCTTCGTCTGCGGCAGTTCGGCCAGCGCGTTAAGCGCTGACTGAACCTGATGCAGTGGATTAGCCAAGTTGCTGCCTAAGGCTATATAGACGCGTGTCATTCGCTGCTGCCTTCACGACGCGGTGCACGACGACGTGGGCGACGCGGACGGCGACGAACACCATCATCTCCCAACTCATTCGCCATGCTCTTCTGACGTGTTAGAGGCGCTTTCTGGAACTCGTCCCACCACTGCGTCAAACGCTGTAGCTCATGGTTATTCTCCGCCTGCGCACGCAGCGCCAGCAGATCAAAGGCTGCACGGAACTTCGGTTGTTCCATCAGTTTGTGAGCACGTTTGCCCTGACGGCGAGATAAACGCAGTTGCAATGACCAAATATCACGCACTAATGCGGTAATACGTTTTGGAATAGCCAGCGTGCGGCATTGTTCATCCAATATATCGTTCATCGCTAATGCAAAAGCGTCGTAGTAGGTCAGACCGCTCTCGTCATTGATTTTCTGCGCCAGCTCAATCAGTGGATACCACAGCATAGCCGCAAAGAGGAATGCCGGATTCACGCGCATATCGTTTTGCAAACGATGATCGGTGTTTTTCAGCACCTGATTAATGATGCGTTCCATCGGGCTATCGCCGTTTGGCGTGAAATGGCGCGCAATGACGGGGAATAGCGGTTGGAACAACTGGTATTCACACAGCAGCGTGTAAGTGGCGAAGCCATAGCCGGATTGCAGCAGTTTCAACGACTCTTCAAACAGACGTGCCGATGGGATCTCATGTAGCAGCGACGCTAAACGTGGGATCGGTTCGCCGGTTTGTGGACAGATGTTCATGTCCAGTTTGGCAGCAAAACGTACCGCACGCAGCATGCGTACAGGATCTTCACGGTAGCGAGTTTCAGGATCGCCAATCAGGCGAATACGGCCTTCCTGCAAATCACGCAGGCCACCGGTGTAATCACGCACCGTGAAATCTGAAATACTGTAATACAGGCTGTTGATGGTGAAATCGCGACGCTGGGCATCTTCTTCGATGTTGCCATAGACGTTGTCGCGCAGCAGCATGCCGTTCTGGGCCTGCTGGGAGATATTTTTGCCATCACCGGCGTGTTCATGGTGGCCACGGAAGGTGGCAACTTCGATAATTTCAGGGCCGAACATCACATGGGCCAGGCGGAAGCGGCGGCCAACGAGACGACAATTACGGAACAGTTTGCGTACTTGTTCCGGCGTCGCGCTGGTGGTGATGTCAAAATCTTTAGGCTGTTTACCGAGCAGCAGATCGCGCACGCCGCCACCAACCAGATACGCTTCGTATCCTGATTTGTTCAGGCGATAGAGAACCTTGAGGGCGTTCTCACTGATTTGTTGGCGCGAAATGTTATGTTGATCGCGCGGGATCACCGTCATTGAACGTGACTCCTCCGCTTGTGCGCTCTCCGCCTCTCGGCTTAAAACCTTACGGCAAAAGTTGGCGACTCGGGTAAAAATGGTGCACCTCGATAGTGTCTTGTTAGTCGTATGCTCTGAATCATTCAAGCCCTAGCTAATGCCAGCAACTTAAGGTCTGATGAGTATATGCAGAAAAAATAGCGGGTCATCATAGCCTAAGCAGGGCATTTTGAGAATGCCGCTGATAAATTCACGGCATTAATCGTGAGTTTTTGGGTATTTGCTGCACGTCCCAGTGGGCTACTGCATATTCTAGCAGCGCTTCGGTACTTAAATCTTCCCAACTCTTTGGTGCCGACTGCCCCAAAAAGCCAAGTGCAGAAACGATCACGGGGCGAGGATCGCTCATCGGAATCGGCTCGGCGTGATTCTGTTTCGACAGCTTATTCCCATCGTGATTTAGCGCCAAAGGTAGATGCAGATAACGTGGTGCCAGCCAACCTAACTGCTGGTACAGCGTCATCTGACGCACCGTCGGTTCAATAAGATCGGCACCACGGACGATCTCAGTAACGCCTTGAAAATGATCGTCCACCACGACGGCCAGATTATAGGCAAACAGGCCATCGCGTCGGTGAATAATAAAATCCTCTTCCGCCATGGCGCTATCGGCGGCCAGCCAGCCATGGAGCACGTCTTCAAATCCATACACCGGATCGGTTTGCTGCAAGCGCAGCGCGGCGTGCTCAGGCCCCAAATGCAGAGCGCGGCAGTGACCATCGTAAAATCCACCGAGGGAATGAATACGACTGCGGGTGCAGGTGCAGAAATAGGCTTTGTGCTCGTGGCGCAGGGAGTCGAGTGCGGCACGGTAGGCATCATGACGGTGCGATTGATACAGCACGCTGCCATCCCAGTGCAGTTGATAGTGCTCAAGCGTGCGCAAAATACGGCTTGCGGCGCCGGGAACTTCGCGCGGCGGATCGATATCTTCGATGCGGACGAGCCAACGGCCTTGCTGTGAGCGAGCTTGTAAATAACTACCGAGAGCGGCGATAAGCGAACCAAAGTGTAAATCACCGGATGGAGAGGGGGCAAAGCGGCCAATATAATGATGTGATGGCATGGGTTTGATGAATTTCGTTACGTCGGCGTCATGCCGCAGAACGGGAAGAATTCACCACGGTGTTGGCTTCCTGCATTAACGCCGTGGTGAGGCTGGGTAAGAGAAACCATCAACGCCCGTAGCGGGCGTTGGAGGATCTTAATATCCCAGATTAACCAGCCATCTGCTTTTCGCGGATTTCAGCCAGAGTTTTACAGTCGATGCAGAGATCGGCCGTAGGGCGCGCTTCTAAGCGACGAATACCGATCTCAACACCGCAAGACTCACAGAAGCCGAAATCGTCGTCTTCGACTTTCTTCAGAGTTTTTTCGATCTTTTTAATCAGTTTGCGCTCACGATCGCGGTTGCGCAGTTCTAAGCTGAATTCTTCTTCCTGTGCCGCACGGTCTACCGGGTCCGGGAAGTTCGACGCCTCGTCCTGCATATGGGACACAGTGCGGTCAACTTCGTCACGGAGCTGGTTGCGCCACGCTTCAAGAATCAGTTTGAAATGAGCCAACTGGGCTTCATTCATGTACTCTTCGCCTGGCTTCTCTTGGTACGGCTCCACCCCAGCGATGGCGAGAATGCTTAAGGACGACGGTTTACGGTTTTGCCCTTCTTGCATGTTGCTTCTCCTACATAACACGCATTAGCGATCCCCAAACGGGGGAAAAATCAGGCCGCTATAAATAGCAGATGCCGTTAACGTTGGCAATTATTCCTGCATAATGCTTGACAATGGTGTGAAGGACGGCGTATTTGGCGAGCTGCTCTGCGTTTTTTGTCGTTTTTTTCAACAGAAGACGAAATAGCTGGCTCAGGACAACCCAAACGGCAGTGGGATGTTTAGCTCCATTCCTTCCGCGTTAATCTGTGCACCATAGCATATAACTTCTACGCCAAGCGCACAGGCTTGCGCCAGTAATTCCGCGTATTGCGGGTCAATATGTTGTGCTGGCGCAACCTTCGTAATACCGGTATGCAGTACGGCAAAAAACAGTACTGCGCGTTGTCCGTTTTGTACCTGCAGCGCTAGCTCCCGAAGGTGCTTTTGCCCGCGTAGCGTAACAGCATCAGGAAAGTAACCACAATCCTGTTCTAGCAGGGTCACAGACTTCACCTCAATATAGCAGTCAGGTTGATTTTCTGCCTGTAATAACAAGTCGATACGGCTATTTTCTTCACCGTAGCGAACCTCGGTGCGCAGTTTTGTGTAACCAGATAATTCTTTGATGCGCCCAGCCTCGATGGCTTCCTGCACTAACGTATTGGCACGCATGGTATTTACACAGATCCAATGATCTTGCTGAGTCTGAGTGAGCTCCCAAGAATGTGCATATTTTCGTTTTGGGTTGTCAGAGGTGGAATACCAAACCGTATCCCCCGGCGTTGCACAACCTGTCATGGCGCCGGTATTGGCACAGTGCATTGTCATTTCAGTGCCGTCATTAAGGCGAACGTCGGCTAAAAAACGTTTGTAGCGTTGAAGCAAGCGCGCTGATTTTAGCGAGGGGGAAAAAATCATAAGTTCTCTCTATGTTTTTTTTCTTTCTATATATATGTCGAGATTATTCTGAAAATTCAGTGTTACGCGTTTTCTGCCGGTTTTTTTGGCGTCATGAGCGGCCAAGCGGCAATTTGCTCGTAGCGGGTTCGGCCACGGCGGAACTCCGACGAGTAGAGCGCGAAATATTCAAAATCAATCGGCCAATGAAACCCTGATGGCGGGAGTGCTACGGCTTTCGTCGCCCCGCGTAGCAGCGTGACATGAGGATGAAACGGTAGTGGGCTTTGATAACAACCGCTACGTGCAGCCTGCGATCGTAAAAGTTCGGCCAATTGCAGCAGCCCACGCGGTGCTCGGCGAGTGCCTAACCAGACCACTCCTGCGCCCGGCCAGTGGCCCGCGTCGTCGAGATCGAGGCTAAAAGCAGGCTGTTTGATCCGCGCAGCCATATTTTGTAGGGCCTGAGATTTTTGTTCGCTGATGTCACCTAAAAATGCCAACGTAATGTGTAGATTGGCGGCGACGATAGGACGGCCTGCTTCGGCAGAGAACTGTTCTGCACGCCATTTAACCAACGCGCGTTGGGTTTTGGGCGGTATCGGTAAGGCAAAAAATAGGCGGCGGGTATCAGACATGCTTTCTGGTTTCTCTTAGTTTCACCGCTGAATGCTACAATGCCGTCTAGTCGATGTTAAAGCATTTAATCCTAATTAGTTTGGAGCCCTCGTGTCTTTACTCCCTGTTGCTGCGGTTCTTGAATCATTATTGGCCGCGCTGCAATCTTCAGCTCAGGTGCTACTGAATGCACCAACCGGCGCGGGTAAGTCTACGTGGCTGCCGTTGCAATTGCTCAAGGCTGGCTGGCTGAACGGTAAAATCATCATGCTTGAGCCTCGCCGGTTGGCCGCTCGCAGCGTGGCTCATCGCTTAGCGCAACAGCTGGATGAAAATGTGGGTCAAACCGTGGGTTACCGCATGCGTGCCGAAACCAAAGTCAGCGCGCAAACGCGGCTGGAAGTGGTTACCGAAGGTATTTTGACCCGAATGCTTCAGCAAGATCCCGAGCTATCAGGCGTATCGCTGGTCATCCTCGATGAGTTTCATGAACGCAGCTTGCAGGCTGATTTAGCGTTGGCGCTGTTGTTGGATGTGCAGGAGGGATTGCGTGACGATCTACGCCTGCTGATTATGTCTGCCACGCTAGACGACGCGCGTCTTACACATTTGCTGCCCGATGCGCCGGTGATCCGTTCCGAAGGGCGGAGCTTTCCCGTAGTGCGCAGTTACATGCCGGTGTCAGCGCATGAGCGGCTAGATCAAAGCGCCTCGCATGCCGCATTGAATTTGTTACGCCAAGAATTAGGCTCGCTGCTGCTGTTTTTGCCCGGCGTGGGAGAAATCAAGCGCACCGCCGAACTGCTCGAACAGCGCGTGGATGCCAATACCGATATTTGCCCGCTTTATGGGGCGTTGCCGCTGGCTGAACAGCAGAAGGCAATTGATCCGTCACCGGCGGGGCGGCGCAAAGTGGTGCTGGCTACCAATATTGCGGAAACGAGTTTAACCATCGACGGCATTCGTTTGGTCATCGACAGCACGCTTGAGCGTGTCAGCCAATTTGATGTGCGAAGTGGGCTCACTAAGCTGGTCACGCAAAGAACCAGTCAGGCTTCCATGACGCAGCGTGCCGGACGCGCAGGGCGCTTAGAGCCGGGGATCTGTTGGCACTTAATGGCGGCAGAACAGGCCGAACGTACCGCAGAATATAGCGAAGCCGAAATTCTCCATAGCGATCTGAGTGGCCTATGGCTGAATCTTTTGCAGTGGGGATGTCACGATGTCTCTCAGTTAAAATGGCTGGATACGCCGCCGTCTGCGGCGATTTCTGCGGCGCAGCGGCTGCTATTTCAGCTAGGCGCCATTAATGAACAGGGCGGCTTAACCCCTACAGGCCGCGCTATGAGCGATGCCGGGAGCGATCCGCGTTTGGCTGCAATGCTGTGTGCCGCACAAAGTGCCGGTGAGGATGCGCTCGCCACGGCGGCGCTGCTGGCCGCCATCATCGAAGAGCCACCGCGCAACGGTGGTGTTGATCTACGCAATGCGCTTTATCACCCGCAGAGTCATTGGCAACGCCGCGCTAATCAGCTGACTAAACGTTTGGGGAACGGTCAGGGCCGCGTAGCGCTTGACGATGCCGCGTTTTGGCTTGCTCATGCCTTTCCCGATCGTATTGCTAATCTACGTGGACAAGATGGGCGTTATTTGTTGGCGAATGGTCTGGGTGCGGCAATGGCAGCCGATGATGCGCTGGCACGTACGCCATGGTTGATTGTGGCGAATCTTTTGCAGGGCGTGAATAACAGCGAAGCGCGTATTTTGCTGGCGTTGCCTTGTGATATTGAGCTGTTGGCGACGCGCCTGCCGCACCTGATCAGCGAGCAAACCAGCGTGGAATGGGATGACGCGAAAGGTACACTACGCGCATGGAAACGCCAGCAGCTAGGGCGCTTAGTGATCAAAGCACAGCCGCTGGCTAAACCATCGGCTGAGGAATTGTCGCAGGCGCTACTAAATTGGGTTCGCAATCAGGGAATTAGCGCTTTGAATTGGAGCGACTCTGCCAAGCAGCTGCGTTTACGGTTACAGTGTGCAGCGCAGTGGTTACCAGAAGTTAACTGGCCTGCGGTAGATGATGATAGTCTGCTGGATTCGTTAGAAAGCTGGCTATTGCCTGCGCTAGACGGTGTGCGCGATCTGCGCGGTTTACAGAATATCAATCTGACCGAAGCTCTGCTGGCCTTAATGGATTGGTCGATGCGACAACGTCTAGATACTGCGCTGCCGACTCATTACACTGTGCCGACAGGATCGCGTTTACCGCTACAGTATTTTAGCGATAAACCACCGGTATTAGCCGTGCGCTTGCAGGAAGTATTTGGCGAGCAGCACAGCCCTAAAATTGCCGAAGGGCGAGTGGCGTTAGTGTTGGAATTACTCTCGCCAGCCCATCGCCCGCTGCAAATTACCCGTGATTTGGCTGCGTTTTGGCAGGGCTCATACCGTGAAGTGCAAAAAGAGATGAAAGGGCGTTATCCAAAACATGCATGGCCGGACGATCCGGGAAATGCGCTGCCGACGCGTCGGACGAAACGCTATCAGTAAGAAATTCCTACGGTGCAGCTATGATGCTGTGCCAATTTCGGAGGTTTCCTCTTCCCCCTTTAGGCGGTGAGGAACAGATTAGGCGCCACTGCCGGAGAACTGAACAATGTCTAGGGATGACGATCGCGAGCCGATCGGACGTAAAGGTAAAAAAGGTGGCAATCCACCATCCCGTAAAGCGGTACCTAATCGCCGTCGCCGTTATGACGACGAGGACGATGATTATCGCGATGATTTTCGTGATACCGCGAACGATCATGACGAATACGAAGAAGATGATGATTATGATGATGAAGAAGACAGAGAGGACGACGTGGCGCGTAAGAAGGTAAAAAAATCGCGTAAACGCAAACTGTTAGGCTTGCTGATCAAGCTTGCGCTGATCGTCTTTGTGCTGCTGGCGATTTACGGTTTTTATTTGGATCAGCAGATCCGCGGCCGCATCGACGGGAAGGTCTGGCAGTTGCCAGCGACCGTCTATGGCCGAATGGTCGATCTAGAGCCGGGGATGTCCTACAGCAAAAAAGAGATGGTGAATTTGCTGGAAGGTATGCAGTACCGTCAAGTGAGCCGTATTACGCGTCCGGGTGAATTCTCGGTGAACGGTAACAATATTGATATGCTGCGCCGCCCGTTTGATTTTCCGGATGGAAAAGAAGGGCAGATCCATGCACGTTTGGTGTTCAGCAACGATCGTTTAAGCCAGATTCAAAATATGGATAACCAGCGCCAGTTTGGTTTCTTCCGTTTGGATCCGCGTTTAATCACCATGTTGCAGTCCCCCAACGGTGAGCAGCGCTTATTTGTACCGCGTAGCGGATTCCCTGATTTGTTAGTGGATACGCTGATCGCGACCGAAGACCGTCATTTTTATCAGCATGATGGTATTAGTTTCTACTCGATTGGCCGTGCCGTGGTGGCTAACCTCACCGCCGGACGTGCGGTACAGGGCGGTAGTACGCTGACGCAACAGCTGGTTAAAAACCTGTTCTTAAGCAACGAGCGTTCGCTATGGCGTAAGATCAACGAGGCGTATATGGCGCTGATCGTCGATTATCGCTATAGCAAAGATCGCATCTTGGAACTGTATCTGAACGAAGTGTATCTGGGGCAGAGCGGAAGCGATCAGATCCGTGGCTTCCCGTTAGCGAGCCTCTACTACTTTGGGCGTCCGGTTGATGAGCTTAGCCTCGACCAGCAAGCATTGCTGGTGGGGATGGTGAAAGGTGCTTCGCTGTATAACCCGTGGCGTAACCCGAAACTGGCGTTAGAGCGTCGTAATCTGGTGCTAAAACTGCTGGAAAACCAACAGATCATCGACCAAGAACTCTACGATATGCTGAGTGCGCGTCCGCTCGGCGTGCAGCCAAAAGGCGGCGTTATTTCACCTCAGCCTGCGTTTATGCAGATGGTTCGTCAAGAGCTACAGCAAAAACTGGGTAACAAGATCAATGATTTGTCTGGGGTGAAAATCTTCACCACGCTTGACCCGGTATCGCAAGACGCGGCGGAAAAAGCGGTGGAAGATGGCGTTCCTGCGCTGAAAGCGGCTCGTCATGTGAACGATCTTGAAGCTGCGATGGTGATTGTAGACCGTTTCAGCGGTGAAGTTCGTGCCATGGTTGGCGGTGCTCAGCCTCAGTTTGCCGGCTTTAACCGTGCGATGGACGCCCGCCGTTCAGTGGGTTCTTTGGCAAAACCACCGACTTATCTCACCGCGCTGAGCGAGCCGGACAAATATCGCCTGAATACGTGGTTAGCGGATCAGCCGCTTTCGTTGAAACAGCCAAACGGCAGCATCTGGCAGCCGAAAAACTACGATCGTCAGTATCGTGGTCAGGTGATGCTGGTGGATGCGTTGGCGAACTCGCTGAACGTACCGACGGTGAATCTGGGGATGGCGGTAGGGTTAGATCAAATCAGCGCGACATTGCAGCGTTTAGGTATTCCTAAAGATGTGATTAATCCGGTTCCTTCCATGCTGCTGGGGGCGATTAGCCTCACGCCAATGGAAGTTGCGCAGGAGTATCAAACGATTGCCAGCGGTGGTAATCGTGCGCCGCTGTCAGCCGTTCGTTCCGTGATTGCAGAAGATGGAAGCGTGCTGTATCAAAGTTTACCGCAGGCACAAAGCGTGGTGCCGCCGCAGGCAGCCTATCTGACGCTGTATGGTATGCAGCAGGTTGTTGCACGAGGGACATCGCGTTCTCTGACGGCTAAATTTGGCAATTACCATCTGGCGGCGAAAACGGGTACCACTAACGATCTGCGTGATAGCTGGTTTGCCGGTGTTGATGGCAAAGAAGTGACGATTGCGTGGGTTGGGCGTGACAACAATGGCCCGGCTAAGTTAACCGGCGCAAACGGTGCGCTGACGCTTTATCGTCGCTATCTGGAAAACCAGACGCCGTTACCGCTGAACTTAGTGCCACCGGAAGGGATCACCACGATGAATATCGATGAGTCTGGCAACTTTGTGTGTAACGGTGGCGGTTCGCGTAGTATCCCTGTATGGACGGAAAATCCGGAAGGTTTATGTGCAGCATCCGCAGCGCAGCAACCGGCTGCTCAGACTCAGCAACCACAAACTGAAGGACAACAGCCCGCGCAGCAGCAACAGCAGCAGCAAAGTAGCGATGGCGTAGCTGGTTGGATTAAGGATATGTTTGGCAGTAACTAATAATATTCTTGCATGAACAAAAAAGGCCTCTCGTTAGAGGCCTTTTTTATTAGATGAATAATGAATAATAAGCAAGGTGGTGAATTGGTTATTAAATTCGCTTGATGATCATTTAATAGACAAATAAAAACGGGCGGCCGAAGCCACCCGCAATATTCATTCAAACAATGATTAAGCTAAATTAGAACTGGTATACCAAACCAACGCCAACAACGTCGTCGGTGTTGATGTTGTTGTTTTTAGCAAAACCATCTTTGTCGCCGTCTAGCAGGTTGATTTTATAATCAACATAGGCAGACATATTTTTGTTGAAGTAGTAGTAAGTACCGATATCAACATATTTCACTAAATCTTCATTGTCCCATTTTCCGTTATGTCCAGAATTGCCCTGAAGATCTTTGCCTTTTGATTGCAGGTAAGCAATGGATGGGCGCAGGCCGAAATCGAACTGGTACTGGGCTACAACTTCAAAGTTTTGTGTTTTGTTGGCAATATTGTCGTTGCCCCAAGGCGTCATGTTCAGCGTTTCAGCGTACATGGCAGCTAAGTAGATGTTATTTGCATCATACTTGGTACCAATAGTCCACGCCTGTGCTTTACCACCTTTAGCAATTCCACCGCCTAATGACTGATCGTTTGAACGGTCAGAGTTGCTATACGCTGCGCCGAAGGAAACGCCATAGCCGATGTCGTAAGTGGTTGACATGCCGAAGCCGTCACCGTTTTCAGCTGTGAGCCTGCGACCATTATTGGTGCCTTCCTGATTGTTGCTAGAGCTCTCATTCGCGCCTTGATATTGCAGCGCAAAGTTCAGGCCATCAACCAAACCAAAGAAGTTGCTGTTACGGTAGGTCGCTAAGCCGTTAGCACGACCTACCATGTAGTTGTCGGTGTAGGTGTAGGTATCACCACCGAATACTGGCAGCATATCGGTCCACGCTTCTACGTCGTACACCACGCCGTAGTTACGACCGTAGTCAAATGAGCCGTAATCACCGAACTTCAGGCCAGCAAAGCCTAAACGGGTTGCGTTACCGCTGGTTCCACCAGTTGCGCCGCTTTCAGTATGGTTAGCCTGTACGTTATATTCCCACTGGCCAAAGCCTGTCAGCTGATCGGTAATCTGGGTTTCACCCTTAAAGCCGACACGCACGTAGGTGTTGTCGCCGTCTTGGCCATTATCTTCAGAGAACACGTGACGGGCATCAACCTTGCCATATAAATCTACTTTATTACCGTCTTTATTATAAACCTCAGCCGCATTTGCCATACCAGCCACTAATAAAGAAGGAATCACCACCGCTAGAATTTTACGCTTCATTATCATTTCCTTGAATTGACGCTTTTGTATTATTCTTATTCCCTATGTTTAATAAGGATTCCTTTTAAAACATCAGCAGGATAATGTGCCTGGTTATTAAAAGACAATATGGTTCATAAAATAAATAACTCATTTTGTGACGAGGATTATAAATATAATAAATTACAATATTGGTGAGTTATGATTTACTGAAATGTATTATTTTTAATAAACAATTAGCGAATGTCTTATTTAATTTGATATTAATTTTTATTTATCTAAGTAATATTTAATTAGGAGTTTCGTTTAATTTAAACCAGAGTGCAAGACTTGCTTCAGGGGAGGTCTTCAAGGTAGGTGTAGCTTGGCCTCTCGAGATGAAAACAGCGGTGAGGTGAATGAATCGGAATAAATAAAATATGGTGCTTATGCAAGATTTTTAAATCTATTATTCATATGATTTTAATTAAATCATTTATGCAAACCAAATATAACAATCGGATAACTCAGAAATACGTCTCATTCATATTTACCTCGCTTATTTATCCCCACCTAAGATAGTTAAAACCTATTGATTTAACCCTTATCAAAATAAAGGCTATTTTTTGTTCCCTTGACTCCTATAAGGATGAATTTCTCTTGAACTTTACATTTGGTTACGCATAAAATGCGATCTTTATAATAATCATTCTCGTTTGCTTTATTATTTGTCTTTCGCCAGAGAAACCAACATGACTTTACCATCGTTCAAATATTCACAAACCAAGGTTGCAGTTTCTATTGCTGCTAGCTTAGGAATGTGGGCCTCTTTCGCCAATGCGGCTGATACAGCTCAAAAAAATCTAAATGATGACACCTTGGTTGTCACTGCCGGCGGTGGTGTTCAGCAGGAGAGCGCATGGGGGCCTGCGCCAACTATCGCCGCTAAGCGCAGCGCAACGGCAACGAAAACCGATACGCCAATTGAGAAGACGCCACAGTCTGTCTCGGTTGTGACGCGTGAAGAAATGGATACCCATCAGCCTCAGTCTGTTAAAGAAGCGTTGGGCTATACGCCCGGGGTTACTGTTTCTACACGTGGTGCGTCCAATACTTATGACGCGGTAAAAATTCGTGGTTTTGGTTCCGTAAACCAAAACAACTACCTTGATGGTTTAAAGCTACAAGGTGACTTCTATAACGAAGTGATTATTGATCCGTATATGCTGGAACGTGTTGAGCTGATGCGTGGGCCAACGTCAGTGTTATATGGGAAAAGCAGCCCAGGCGGTATTATTTCTATGGTGAGTAAACGCCCAACCACAGAGCCGCTTAAAGAAGTACAGTTTAAAATGGGCACTGATAATCTCTGGCAGACTGGTTTTGATTTCAGTGATGCTTTAGATGACGATGGTGTGTTTTCATACCGTTTGACCGGTGTTGCGCGCTCCAACAATGCTCAACAGGAAATGTCGAAAGAAAAACGTTATGCCATTGCGCCGTCTTTCTCATGGCGTCCTGATGACAAAACCAACTTTACTTTCTTAGCAAATCTGCAGGACAGTCCTGAAACGGGCTACTACGGCTGGCTGCCGAAAGAAGGGACGGTACAACCATTGCCAAATGGTTCTCGTCTACCGACTGACTTCAACGAAGGCGCACCGAATAATAGTTACTCACTGTCGCATAAGTTGGTTGGCTATAGCTTCGACCATGAGTTTAACGACACCTTCACCGTTCGCCAAAATTTGCGCTACGTTGAGTCTAAGACCTCACAGAAAAACGTGTATGGCACTGGCGTTGATGCGACTGGGCATATGCTAAATCGTGGTACCGTTGTTGATAACGAAAAGCTGCACAATTTTGCCGTAGATACTCAATTGCAAAGCAAGTTTGCGACCGCAGACGTTCAGCATACCTTGCTGACAGGCGTAGATTTCCAGCAGATGCGCAACGATATTAATGCTTCGTTTGGCACCGCTCCACCGCTCGATCTGTATAACCCTGTTTATTCTGATTATGATTTTGGCAGCGCAGCGCCTTATCAGCAGAATAAGCAAAAGCAAACCGGTATCTACGCGCAGGATCAAGCCGAGTGGAATAACTTTGTTCTGACATTGGGTGGTCGTTACGACTGGCTGACTCAGTCAACTCGCGCTTATCAAGCCAATAACTATACCGAGCGTGACGATAGCCAGTTTACGGGCCGCGCGGGTTTAAACTATCTGTTTGATAATGGCATTAGTCCATATATCAGCTACAGCGAGTCCTTCGAACCTAACTCTGGTGCTGATTTCAGTGGCAAAACGTTCACACCATCTAAAGGCCGTCAGTATGAGGCTGGTGTGAAGTATGTGCCAAAAGACATGCCGATTGTGGTGACGGGGGCGGTTTATCAGCTGACGAAAACCAACAACCTGATGAAAGATCCTGATACATCACATGGATTTGCATCTATTCAGGGCGGTGAAATTCGTTCTCGTGGCGTTGAGTTAGAAGCGAAGGCTGCGGTTAATGCCAACATTAACGTTACTGCGTCTTACACCTACACCGAAGCAGAGTACACCAAGGACTCTACGTTGAAAGGGAATACCCCAGAGCAGGTGCCAAAACATATGGCTTCCTTGTGGGGTGATTACACCTTTAACGAAGGTGCTTTAAGTGGTTTAACGCTGGGTACCGGCGGTCGATTCATTGGTTCAAGCTATGGCGATCCGGCTAACACCTTCAAAGTGGGCAGCGCAGCGGTGATGGATGCGGTGATCAAATATGATCTGGCGCGCTTCAACCTGCCGGGCTCCAGCATTGCGGTTAACGTGAATAACCTGCTGGACCGCGAATACGTAGCTAGCTGCTTCGATACCTATGGCTGCTTCTGGGGCGCAGAGCGTCAGGTTGTGGCAACGGCGACTTTCCGTTTCTAGTAAGATATACACTCAAGGGCGCGGTTATCGCGCCCGTTCTTTTCTGCAAAGAACATAAGACTAAAGGCTATACCGGAATTGAGTAAAACCGCGATCTCCACCTCGTCAACTTTCACTTTGCAACAGGTCAGCTTCACTGTTCCTGGCCGCACATTGCTGCAAAACGTTTCTCTCACTTTTCCTGAAGGCCAGGTTTGTGGCCTGATTGGCCACAATGGCTCGGGTAAATCGACGCTGCTAAAAATGCTCGGTCGCCATCAGGCTGCAAGCGTTGGCCAGATTTTGCTGGGTGATAAACCGTTGGCTGAATGGGATAGCAAAGCGTTTGCCCGTGAAGTGGCCTATCTTCCTCAACAGCTGCCCGCGGCTGAGGGAATGACAGTGCGTGAGCTGGTGGCCATTGGTCGCTATCCTTGGCATGGTGCGCTAGGGCGCTTTCGCAGCGAAGATCGTGAACGAGTGGAAGAGGCTATTGCCTTGGTCGATCTTAAACCGTTGGCAGGGCGTTTGGTTGACAGCTTATCCGGCGGTGAGCGTCAGCGTGCATGGCTGGCGATGACGGTGGCACAAAATAGCCGCTGTTTATTACTCGATGAACCGACATCGGCGCTGGATATCGCCCATCAGGTTGAAGTGTTGGCCCTTATTCAACGCCTCAGCCGTGAGCGTGGTTTAACCGTGATTGCGGTTTTGCATGACATCAACATGGCCGCGCGTTATTGCGATTACCTGATGGCGCTGCGCGGCGGTGAACTGATTGCTCAAGGTACGCCTGCTGACATTATGCAGGGCGACGTACTGGAAAAAATTTACGGTATACCGATGGGGACGCTGCCGCATCCAAGCGGTGGTGCGCCCGTGAGCTTCGTCTACTGATGCCAGATTTAATGCGTGATCCCAACTCTCCTGATTTTGGCCGTCGTCGTCTGATTACGGCGCTGGCGTTGTCGCCGTTTTTGCTTCCGCTCTCGGTGCAGGCCTCTGCGCTGACCAGTACGACCTATCCCGATCTCAATCGAATTGTGGCGCTCGAATGGCTGCCGATTGAGCTTCTGCTGACGCTCGGCATTACCCCGCTTGCCGTGGCTGAAATCGCCAATTACCGCCTTTGGGTACAAGAGCCTGAATTGGCACCGACGGTTATCGATCTCGGCAACCGTACAGAGCCGAATATGGAGCTGCTGCAACAGATTGATCCATCGCTGATCCTCTATTCCGATGGATTTGGCCCCTCCGTGGCGAAAATGCAAACCATTGCACCCGCGATGGGCTTTTCCTTTAACGATGGCTCAGGTCTGCCGCTGAAACTGGCTAAAAAGTCACTGCAAAATCTGGCGGAAAAACTGGGTGTGCCTGAACGCGCGAGCGCGCACCTCGCGCTATTCCAACAGCGGTTGGCACAAAGCAAACAGCGCCTAAGCGCGTGGGATCAAACGCCGCTGTTGCTGTTTACGTTGTTAGACGCCGGGCATGCCTTGGTCTTTGGTAAAGGCAGCATGTTCCAAGAAGTGATGGATGAGCTGGATTTAAAAAATGCGTGGACGAGTGATACCAACTTTTGGGGCAGCGCGATCGTTGGCATTGAGCAACTGGCGACGGTTTCCCCGCAGGCGCAGGCCATTTTCTTCAGCCACGGTAATGACGCATTGTTTGCTCAGGTACAGAAAACTCCGCTGTGGCAGGCGCTGCCTTTTGTGCGAGGCCAAAAAGTGATCAGCCAGCCGGGCGTGTGGTTCTATGGTGCCACGCTCTCCGCGATGCGTTTCTGTGATTTGCTGGAGTCTGCGTTAGGAGCGAAATCATGAACGCTAACGTAAAAGCATCTCAGGCTAAATTCAGCCTGTGGTTGATCCCGCTGTTGCTGGCATTGCCTGCGCTGGGATTAACCCTATTCAATCTGCATCACCAGCTGCCGTTTAATCAATGGTGGCAGGCCGCGACCGCGCCAGATATGGATAATATCCAGCAGGTCGTGATGCATTACAGCATTCTGCCACGCGACGTTGTTTCTTTGTTGGTGGGTGCTGGGCTTGGCCTTGCGGGGCTACTGTTCCAGCAGGTATTAAAAAATCCGTTGGCGGAACCTGCCACGCTGGGGGTTTCCGCTGGTGCTCAGTTTGGGGTAACGGCGGCGGTGCTATTGGCCGTTTCGCCCGAAAGTTGGATGATGCAGTTGGCGGCTCTGCTGGGCGCCGTGCTGGTAGCGCTTATTGTATTTGGCCTGTCGTGGGGTAAACGCATGTCTCCGGTGACGCTGATTCTGGCGGGGCTGGTGATGGGGCTGTACTGCGGTGCACTGAATTCCCTGATGGCGCTGTTTAATTACGAATCCCTACAGGGCATGTTTGTGTGGGCGAGCGGGGCCCTAAACCAACACGATTGGCATAACGTGACTGAGCTCGCTCCTCGTTTGCTGGTGGCATTACTGCTTTCCGCTTTGCTGATTCGCCCTTTAACGCTGCTTGGATTAGACGACGGGGTGGCTAAAAATCTGGGGCTCGGCTTAAGCAGCGCTCGTTTAGCTACCCTCGCGCTGGCGGTGTTAATTAGCGCACAGATGGTGAATGCCGTGGGCGTGATTGGTTTTATCGGCCTATTTTCGCCGCTGTTGGCGCGCATTTGTGGCGCGCGTCGATTATCTCAACGCTTGTTGATGGCGCCTTTTATCGGCGCTTTGCTGCTGTGGCTCACCGATCAGGTGGTGCAATGGCTCGCCGTGGTTTGGCACGAAATTCCAACCGGCTCAGCCACTGCGCTCATTGGCGCGCCGGTACTGCTGTGGTTATTACCGAAGCTGCGTACCAACGGCAATATGCCGGATATGAACCAAGGCGACCGCATTACGCCAGAACGTCACCATCTGTGGCGTTGGATGGTCATCGGTATGGCTCTACTGGCGTTGGCTCTGGCCGTAGCTTTGCTGTTTGGCCGCGGCAGCGAAGGTTGGTACTGGGCGCACGGCGCTCAGATAGATGCGCTGATGCCTTGGCGCTGGCCGCGTGTGGTGGCTGCTTTGGCCGCGGGAATGATGCTAGCCGTAGCAGGAACCATGATCCAAAAGCTCACCGGTAACCCGATGGCGAGCCCTGAAGTGTTGGGGATTACGTCGGGTGCAGCCCTTGGCGTATTGGTGTTGCTGCTGTTGGTTCCGGGCAATGCGTTTGTATGGCTACTTCCGGCGGGGAGCCTCGGCGCTGCGCTGACGTTATTGTTGGTGATGATTACCTCGAGCCGCAACGGATTTTCCGCCCAGCGTATGTTGTTGGCAGGGATTGCGGTGAGTACGGTGTTTAGTACGCTGGTGGTGATGGTGTTGGCAAGCGGCGATCCGCGTACCGGCATGTTGCTCACATGGTTGGCAGGCTCGACCTATGGCGTAGACAGCGCGCAGGCGTTACGTACCGTGGGCGTTGCTGTGGTACTGATTGCGGCAACGCCGCTGTGCCGCCGTTGGCTCATGCTATTACCTTTAGGCTCGGTAACGGCGAAAGCGGTGGGCGTCGCGCTGATGCCTTCGCGCGTCGCCATTCTGTTGATCGCATCGGCGTTAACCGCTGCCGCGACGTTAATGACCGGGCCGCTGAGCTTTGTTGGCCTGATGGCGCCTCATATGGCGCGAATGCTAGGTTTTAAACGAGCGATGCCACAGCTGATGGTTGCGGCGCTAATCGGTGGTTTTCTAATGATGTTTGCGGATTGGTGCGGACGGATGGTGATGTTCCCTTATCAAATCCCTGCCGGTTTGCTAGCAACGTTTATTGGCGCGCCGTACTTTATTTTCTTGCTGCGCAAGCAGGGGAAATAAGCGAATACAATCCGCCGCGCCATGCGGCGGATATGATATCTAGCGGATAGTTTTAGAAGAACGAATCATCGTCGTTGTTATTGTAGCCGTCGTCATCGCTACCAAAACCTGAATCGAAGAACCCGCTGTCTTGCCCATTCTGATTTGACGCATCATCCTGCCAATCCGCATTTTGCAGATCGGGCTGCATGATATCTGATTGAGTTGCATCAGCTTGTGCCGCATCAGGCTGAGCAATCGTATTTTCCTCAACCACGTTCACGATCTCCTCAGGCCGGCTATTGTGGAACATGCCGGTCAGCATATCCGCGATCACTACGCCACCCGCGACACCCGCTGCCGTTTGCAATGCGCCGCTTAAAAAGCTGCCGCCGCCACGAGAGGCCGCAGGCGCATAACCGCTATTCGCATTGTTGGCATACTGATTATTGGCGTTTTGATTATTGGAATAGTTTGCCGCGCCAGGAATGGGCAGGCTTCCGCTGTTTGATACGGCGGCAGGACGTGACTCGGTTGCATTGGTGCTGCCACCGCCGAACAAGCCCGCTAAAAAGCCGCCGCTGTTCTGTTTCGGCTGGCTCTGTAGCTGAGTCACCTGTTGCTGCAGAGCATTCACCTGATCGTTTAAACGCTTAATCGCCGCTTCTTGTACCAGCATCGCTTGAGCCATGTAGTAAGGCGCCGCAGGCTGTTTGGCGATATATTCCTGAATCAAACGCTCGGCCTGAGCATCCCTCGGCCCGCTGCCTGCTTCAGCCTGTTGAAGGCGAGAGAAAAGGCCAGAGATAACGCGTTGCTCAACGGATTGTTCATCAGACATAGAAACCTCAACAAATATTGATGCCAAAGTGGCGCTAAAACAGATCAATCTGGAATAAATGTAATGCCCATTCATTAAAGATCAATATGGCTTAACGCTTTGTCACAAAGGCTGCGGTTTCTATACAGATGACGTTATCACTGAAAACTACTTAGCCACCTCTTCCACCAGAGGCAGTAAAATTCTCACGCTGTCTCGGGTACGCGATTTGATACGCCCGGGCAGGTGTTTATCTAAGTACTGAAGATTGTCATATTGCGGCTGGTGCCACGTGGTGCCTTCTGGGAAATGCGTATTTTTGCTGGTTTGTTGATAGCCGTCTTTTTTGCCCAGAGACCAATTGCTGGCTTCAACCGCGAGCACTGGAATATTGGCCGCATCGAACGGCATTTGATCTGAGCAACAACCGGTGCCTTTCGGGCTATGTTCGCCATGACCGTTGTTAATGGCGGCGCTAATACCAAAGCGCTTAGCAAGCTTAAGGGCGCGGTCGCGGGATTTCTCGGCGATGGATTTCGGCGTGTTAGCACCGCTGTGGAAGTAGAGTTTATCGCCGGTAATCAAAGAATCGAGATTGATAACTAACAGCGTATTGTCTTTGTCGGCTTTGCTCATTCTGCTGAGATAGTTTTCAGCCCCTTTACTCCCCAACTCCTCGGCGCTGAGCGCAAGGAAGCGAATAGTGGCCTTGGTTTTTACGCTGCGCAGACGCTCGGCAAGCTCCAACATCACGCCAACGCCAGACGCATTGTCATCTACACCCTGCAACGTTAATCCGCCAAGATTATGGTTCACATCGCTGTCGCTCATTGGGGTATAGGTATCAAGATGCGCGACGATTAAGATCTGTTTGTCGGTGCTGCCGGGTTTCACCGCAATCACTGACGTGGCGTTCACGTTATGCCAATCTTTTTTACCTTCGCTTGAGGTATACACATAGCGCGTTTTGAAATCTCTTAAGTCGCTCTGATAGCCCATGTTTTGGAAACGCTGATTAACATAGTCCGCCATCATTAGCTCGGCGGGGCTACCTGCCATGCGGCCGGGGAAGTAGGTCGAGATATGTCGTACTTCTTGTTCGGCTATTTTACCGACGGGCTGATGGGTAATACCTGCGGCTGAAACCGCGAAACTGCTGCTTAGACATAGCGCTGCGCAAACCAGTTTAAGTGAACGGCAGGAAAACATGGGTAAAGCGTCCTTAGCGCTGCAGAAAACCAAAAACGTGTTCAACAGCGTGATAATTGGGATGATAAATCAGTGCGGCTAGTATGGAGTCTTCGCTCTTATTACACAATTTCTAGCGCTCCTAAAATTTAAGGAAATGTTTACTTCCTTAATCTTGCGCCGCCTCAGCTAGCTGCATATTTCTTTCGGTTATTTCAAATACCTTTTCGTCATTTCATTTGGGCAAAGCTGACACCTTATAGTGCCCCTATCCTGCGTTTTTGAAGTTACCGCTGCGCTCACTCCGTTTGATTTGCTGTAACTCCAACCCTCTTGGATAAATATCCGATGTGCCAGTGTGGCCTTCGGGAGAATTTCTGGCTTAAGGATCGTCCATGGATAACCAAAGACTGACTCACTTACGACAGCTCGAAGCGGAGAGTATTCACATCATCCGCGAAGTCGCTGCCGAGTTTTCTAACCCTGTCATGATGTACTCCATCGGCAAAGATTCTTCGGTGATGCTGCATTTGGCGCGTAAGGCATTCTATCCGGGGACGCTACCGTTCCCGCTGCTGCACGTTGATACCGGCTGGAAATTCCGCGAAATGTACGAATTCCGCGATCGCACCGCCAAAGCCTACGGCTGTGAACTTTTGGTTCATAAGAATCCAGAAGGCGTCGCGATGGGCATCAGCCCGTTTGTTCATGGCAGCGCCAAACATACCGACATCATGAAAACCGAAGGCTTAAAACAGGCGCTGAATAAATATGGTTTTGATGCCGCCTTTGGCGGTGCGCGTCGTGATGAAGAAAAATCACGTGCCAAAGAGAGAATCTATTCATTCCGCGACCGCTTCCATCGCTGGGACCCAAAAAACCAGCGACCTGAGCTGTGGCACAACTATAACGGCCAGGTGAACAAAGGGGAGAGCATCCGCGTCTTCCCGCTGTCAAACTGGACTGAACTCGATATCTGGCAATATATCTACTTGGAAAATATCGATATTGTTCCGCTTTATCTGGCAAAGCCGCGCCCTGTTTTAGAGCGTGACGGCATGCTGATGATGGTGGATGACGATCGTATCGATCTCCAGCCGGGGGAAGTGATCAAGCAACGCATGGTTCGATTCCGTACTTTAGGCTGCTGGCCGCTCACCGGCGCGGTGGAGTCTCAGGCGCAAACGCTGCCTGAAATCATCGAAGAGATGCTGGTTTCCACCACCAGCGAGCGTCAGGGAAGAATGATCGATCGCGATCAGTCTGGCTCGATGGAGCTGAAAAAGCGCCAAGGGTACTTTTAAGAATTCGTAGAGGACGAGAACCATGAGCCAGATGATTAACCATTCCATTGCAGACCAAATTGCTGAGCAAGGCGGGGTGGAAGCTTATTTACAGCTGCAACAAGATAAAAGCCTGCTGCGTTTTCTCACCTGCGGCAGCGTGGACGATGGTAAAAGCACGCTGATTGGGCGCTTGCTGCACGATACGCGCCAAATTTATGAAGATCAGCTAACGACGCTGCACAGCGACAGCAAGCGCATTGGCACGCAGGGCGAGAAACTCGATCTGGCGCTGCTGGTTGACGGTCTTCAGGCCGAGCGTGAGCAAGGCATTACCATTGATGTAGCCTACCGCTACTTTTCGACGGAAAAGCGCAAATTTATTATTGCCGATACCCCAGGGCATGAGCAGTACACCCGTAACATGGCGACCGGCGCATCGACCTGCGATTTAGCCATTTTACTGATCGACGCGCGCAAGGGCGTTCTGGATCAAACTCGTCGCCACAGCTTTATCGCTACGCTGCTCGGTATTCGCCATCTGGTGGTGGCGGTGAATAAAATGGATCTGCGTGACTACCAGCAGGATGTGTTTGAGCAAATCAAGCAGGACTATCTCAGCTTTGCCGAGCAACTGCCCGGTGATTTAGCGATTAAGTTTGTGCCGCTTTCCGCGCTTGATGGCGACAATGTGGCGATACAAAGTGAGGCCATGAGCTGGTATCACGGGCCAACCTTATTAGAAATTTTGGAAACCGTTGATGTGGTACACGACGCTGAAAAGCAGCCGCTGCGTTTTCCCGTGCAGTACGTAAACCGCCCGAATCTGGATTTTCGCGGCTATGCGGGAACGCTGTCCGCAGGCGTACTCAGCGTGGGGCAGCAGGTGAAGGTATTACCGTCAGGGGTCACTTCGCGCGTTGCTCGGATTGTTACCTTTGATGGTGACCTGCAAAGCGCCGTACCCGGAGAGGCCATCACGCTGGTGCTGGAGGATGAAATTGATATCAGCCGTGGCGATCTGATCGTGGCCGCTGATGCGTCAATTCCTGCCGTGCAGGGCGCGACGGTCGATGTTGTCTGGATGTCTGAGCAGCCGCTGAGCCAAGGGCAAAGTTTTGATATCAAACTCGGCGGCAAGAAAACCCGCGCTCGCGTGGAGCGAATCGACTATCAGGTGGATATCAACACGCTCACGCAGCGTGCGGTAGAATCTTTGCCGCTCAATGGCATTGGCTTGGTTGAACTCACCTTCGATGAACCGCTGGTTATCGATAGCTATGCGCAAAACCACGACACCGGCAGCTTTATTTTTATCGATAGGCTCACCAATGTTACCGTGGGTGCGGGGCTTATCCGTGAAGCACTGACATCATCACAAACCAATACGGCTGATTTTAGCGCTTTTGAAATTGAGCTTAATGCTTTGGTCCGTCGCCACTTCCCACACTGGGGTGCGCGCGATTTGCTGGGTGGAAAATAGCGGTGACTGATATCAATTTATTACAACCAGCTACTGAAAGTAACGCCTCTAACCCTGATATCGTCTGGCATGAACATGCGGTCAGTCGCGAGAATCGCGAAAAACTGCATGGACATCAGGGCGCGGTGATTTGGTTTACCGGGCTTTCGGGCTCGGGAAAATCATCGGTTGCCGGAGCGTTAGAGCAGGCACTGCATCAGCTTGGGGTGAGTACATACTTACTGGATGGTGACAATGTGCGGCATGGCTTATCGCGTGACCTTGGTTTTAGCGACGACGATCGTATCGAGAATATTCGCCGCGTGGGCGAGGTCGCTAAACTAATGCAGGATGCGGGTTTGTTAGTGCTCACTGCATTTATCTCTCCTCATCGCCATGAACGCCAAATGGTGCGCGAACTGTTACCGGAAGGGCGTTTTATCGAGGTCTTTGTGGATACGCCACTCGCCGTGTGTGAACAGCGCGATCCCAAAGGGCTATACAAAAAAGCGCGTGCGGGTGAGATTAAAAATTTCACTGGAATTAGCTCGATTTATGAGCCTCCTGAGCAGCCTGAAATTCACCTAAATGGCGAACAATTAGTAACAAATTTGGTCGCACAAATGTTAGACGTTTTACGCCATCACGCTATTATCAAACCCTAGTTATTGTTGCATTACATTTATTCCTTTGGTGAATGTAATGATTATTCAGGGTCGATATATGCTAATAAACGCCGCCAACATTCCCGCTGACAAGAAAAAGTCATTGGAGAAAGAAGAGCCTTCCTACGCCTTTGCCGGCGGGGTATTGGGCTTTTCTTTCTATTGGTTGGCTTTTGTTCTGCCCTTTATCGTCTATGGTCTGAATACCCCTTTTTTCCTGCTCTACACGTGGCCGTTTTTTCTGGCTCTGATGCCCATTTCAGTGCTGCTTGGCATTGGTATCAACAAGCTGGTGTCTGGACGACTGCTGATTAGCGTGCCGTTGTGCGGGGTGCTGGTGGTGATGTTGTTCTGGCAAACCTTCTTGTTGCTGACAGGCTGGTAACTCCTGCCGAGTAGGGCAAAATTCTCTACTCAGGTTTTTTCCTCTTACGCCGATAACTCAGAGATATTTTAAAAATATCTTTGGGTTAGTTGTTACAGAGGATAATTACTATGGCAAATGTATCTATCACTATGTCGGTTCCCGCTGCGGGTGTTTCGCCCGCGTTAACCGGCAGCGGCGAAAGCGTTGGTAGCGGAAGCGGCAGCACCGTTGGGGCGAGTACGTCGGGAGGCGGTTCTGACCGTGTCCAACAGCTGATGAAACAAATTCAGGATCTTCAGCAGCAGCTGCGCGATTTAGCGAGTTCGGGCGGCTCACCGGAAGAGATTAAAAAGCAGCAAGAGTTGATTCAAAACCAAATCAAAGCGTTACAGGCCGAAATCGCACGTATTCGCCAGCAAGAGGCGGAGCAGGCGCAGCAAAGCCAGTTGGATAAAGTGGGTAAAACCGGCGACGGCGTTAACCGCCCAACCGATGAAAATCAGATTGATGTTTATATCTGATTTTTTGGCAAACCTGTCATCTCTGCTGATGAAATGACGGGTTTTCCGCTGCAAGATGATTAACGGTTTTACATAACTTTTCCGCAACCTCAAGCCCGCTCTATTTCTTTCCTATGCTATCATGCGCAACTTGCCTTCCCGCTGATATCCCAATGCCTTTTGGTTTAGGGAGTGATAGGGAATAAATATTCGATATTGTCGTGGTGATAGATGACGAGCTATCTGCATTTTCCTAGTTTTGACCCAGTAATTTTCTCTATTGGGCCGGTGTCTTTACATTGGTATGGCCTGATGTATCTGGTGGGCTTTGTCTTTGCTATGTGGTTGGCTGTGCGCCGTGCTAATAAGCCGGGAAGTGGCTGGACAAAAGACGAAGTTGAAAACCTGCTGTACGCCGGCTTCTTGGGGGTATTCCTCGGTGGTCGTATTGGCTATGTGCTGTTTTATAATTTCTCGCTGTTCCTTGAAAACCCTCTTTATCTCTTCAAAGTTTGGGATGGCGGCATGTCGTTCCACGGCGGATTGATTGGTGTCATCGTGGTGATGCTGGTATTTGCTCACCGCACCAAACGTAATTTCTTCCAAGTATCAGACTTTATTGCGCCGCTGATCCCGTTCGGCTTGGGCGCTGGTCGCTTAGGCAACTTCATCAACGGCGAACTGTGGGGCCGTGTGAGCACCGATACACCGTGGGCTATGCTGTTCCCAAGTTCTCGTAGCGAAGACATTCCTTTGGCCGCTACCAATCCACAGTGGCAAGAGATTCTCAACCAGTATGGCGTGCTGCCGCGCCATCCGTCTCAGCTGTATGAACTGCTGCTTGAAGGCGTGGTGCTGTTTATCATTCTGAATCTCTTCATCCGTAAACCGCGCCCGATGGGCAGCGTGTCTGGACTGTTCCTGATTGGCTATGGCGCATTCCGTATCATCGTTGAATTCTTCCGCCAGCCAGACGCACAGCTCGGTCTGTTTGATGGCGTGATCAGCATGGGGCAGATCCTTTCTATCCCAATGATTATCGCGGGTGTGATCATGATGATTTGGGCGTATCGTCGCCCTCAGCCACAGCAAACTCTTTAAATAACGTTTCATAGCCTGCTGCGGACGATCACGCCGCGGCAGGTATCAAAAGCATAAACGTCGTGAGGTGACATGAAACAGTATCTGGATTTAATGAAAAAAGTGCTCGCAGAGGGAACACAAAAGGCCGACCGCACCGGAACCGGCACTGTGTCCATTTTTGGGCATCAGATGCGTTTCAACCTGCAAGAAGGCTTCCCGCTGGTCACCACCAAACGTTGTCATTTACGTTCCATCATTCATGAGCTGCTGTGGTTCCTGAATGGTGATACCAATACGGCTTACCTGCGCGAGAATAACGTCACTATCTGGGACGAGTGGGCAGACGAAAATGGCGATTTGGGCCCGGTGTATGGTAAACAATGGCGTGCTTGGGGTGCGGCTGATGGTCGTCAAATTGACCAAATCAGCAAAGTTATGGAACAGCTAAAACAAGATCCAGATTCACGCCGTATTATCGTATCGGCTTGGAACGTGGGTGAGTTAGACCAGATGGCGTTGGCGCCATGCCATGCGTTCTTCCAGTTTTATGTGGCAGACGGCAAACTCTCCTGCCAGCTGTATCAGCGTTCTTGTGACGTATTCCTTGGCCTACCGTTCAATATTGCCAGCTATGCCTTGCTGGTACACATGATGGCGCAGCAGTTGGATCTGGAAGTGGGCGATTTTGTCTGGACCGGTGGTGATACCCACTTGTACAGCAACCACATGGAACAAACGCAGCTACAGCTCAGCCGCGAGCCTCGTGCGTTGCCTAAGCTGGTGATTAAGCGTAAGCCCGAGTCTATTTTCGATTATAAATTCGAAGATTTCGACATCGAAGGCTACGACCCACATCCAGGGATTAAAGCACCTGTTGCGATTTGATATCGCGTTATTTGCTCTGAAAGCGCCAGCCATTGTGCTGGCGTTTTTTTATCCTTTTTTACCGTAACTTTCGTCCTTATTACTGCTTGGTTTTGCGTGGTCCTTCGCAAACTCCGATGCACGTTTCACTGCGCAATCAAATTGACTGCGGCGAGCATTGCTAAAGCCTTTCGTTCCGCTTTTCCTTTCTAAAATCGGTTTTATAGTCATCTTCCTATCAGGCAGAGATTGAGGGCTTACGATGGAATGGTCACGGATGAGTGGATTTACACTGCTGGAAATGATGGTGGTGATGCTGCTGGTTTCAAGCATGGCGCTGTATGGTCTTCATGGATTCAGGCAGCAGCATATGGCGCTTCAGCTTGAGCAGGCGGGGCTGGCGTTACTGACTTTTTTACAACAGGCGCAACGGCGTGCGTTTGCTGAAAATAGTACGGTCCAAATTGAGGTTAACGCCGAGCAGCGTAGCGTGGAGGTACAAAATACGTCACGAAAATATTTACCTTCCTCACCGGATATTGCTGTCGCCTCTCAACTGACTAAAAACGCAGGGTTTTACGGTGTACGTAATAATGCTTTAGCGGGACATATCGATCTGAGCAATCTGGCTGGAACGGTTAGCATTATTTGGTCTGCGCAGGGGCGTCTGCGGCTGTGCGCGCAGCCTCAACGACTGTTAGGAATACCGTCATGCAACTAAATCATCAGAGCGGTATGACGCTGCCAGACGTTCTGGTTACTTTGCTGCTATCGAGTATTGTCCTGCTATCAAGTAGCCAAATTATGGTCATGCTGAGAGCGAGCAGCGTTCGAACTCAACGCTGGCAACAAATACAAGAAAATATGACCCAGTTGCTCGACCGTGTGGATAAAGATCTCACCCGCACCGGTTTTTGTGCGCGAGGTTGCTTGGTGCCTGAGCCTAAAATTTCGTCTGCGGAGGGAGAAGCCGCCAACTCGTGTCTCATTCTGTTTTACGATCTGAACGGCAACGGGCGAATCGAACTCGCCCCGCCAGCTAACGCGGAGTCATTCGGGTACCGCCTACGCAACGGAGCCTTAGAAACGGCGCGCGGTATTCAGCAATGCTCGGGAAACGGTTGGGAAAAGGTATCCGATGAAAGGGATCTTAACGTTTCGCTGTTTAAAGTGATCCCGCTATATCGTGGATATGAAGTACTGCTGGGATTAAGGCGACTAAAGCCCCCGTTTATGGCTGAACAGCAATCGCGTTTTATTCTGCCTGAGAATGGCCGAGTGATGAGCAAATGAATTTAGCGTATAGCCATGAAAACCCTCAGGCGGGCAGTATGCTATTGCCTTCGATACTCCTGATGCTAAGTTTGTCACTGCTGGTTGTTGGGGCGCAGCAGGGGCACCTGGAGTTACAGGTTCAGAACCTAGCCTATCAGCAGCAGTTCAAGATGCTTCGCCAACAGGCGGAGTCAGCGCTGGAGCTGGCAATAATATCGGACAAATGGCCGACGCCGCTGACCGATGTTTGCCAAACCTCAGCACAGGCTACCGTGTGTTTCAAAGCGATCGGTGCAGAAATTGGGATACTGTGTTCAGCCGCGAAAACGAAAACCCACGGGTTAAAAATACAGCGATTTAGCTATGTGAGTATTGAAAATACGGTGGGTATGCCATTGGCCTTACCGGCAACGCCAAGGATATTAAGACTAGCTAGGGGCTGGCTTGATTACCCTCCGGCCGGTAGCGAAAATTTATGCTAACCACATCAGGACAGAAAGGGCATAGTCAGTCTGGTTTTGGCCTGATTGAGGTCATGGTGAGTATCCTCTTGGTCTCTGTTGGTTTTCTCGGCATGCTGCACTACCAACAATGGATGACGCAGGCACAAATGAGATTGTGGCAACAGCAACGCGCATGGCAGTTCAGCGAGCAGGCTATCACGCTGTATCGAATGGGCGTTCCCGTAGCGGAGATTTCGACACGGTTGTCTCTGCCTAAATCATGGCAGTTGGAGGTCAACATTGAGCAACAGGCAAAATGTGAAATAATTACCGCCAAGATCTCCGCGCCGCTGAACATCCAAGCAAAGCTTGAAAGAACAATCTGCGAACAGTTGACCGAGTGAGCGAGCGCTAATGATTTCCTCCGTACCTATGAAAGGCTAAAGTGTGTATACCCTGCATACTTGAAGCTGCTTCAGCGTTGGCTACGCTCGTGCACCCGAATCACTTACTAGAGTAAGCTCATCGGGATTTACTCACTTGCCGCCTTGAAGCAACTCCAATTATTTTGGGTATAGACCTTCATACTTGAAGCGGCTTCAGCGTTGGCTACGTTTGTTACCCGCCAAAAACTGAGTTATCGGAGAAAGCATGTTTACTGTTTATCACTCGAATCAATTGGATCTGCTTAAGCAACTGATCGCGGCGCTTATTGAAGGCCAACCTTTGCAGAATCCTTTTGAGCAAGAAGTGATTTTGGTACAAAGCCCCGGTATGGCTCAGTGGCTACAGATGGAGTTAGCCAAACAGTTTGGTATTGCGGCGAATATTGAATTTCCCTTACCCGCCACCTTTATTTGGAATCTCTTTACTCAGGTGATGCCGGGTATTCCCAAGGAAAGCGCCTTTAGCAAAGATGCAATGACCTGGAAGCTGATGTGGCTGTTGCCACAAATGCTAGAGCAGGAAGCCTTTGCACCGCTGGCGCGTTACCTTTCTGACGATGAAGACCGTCGTAAACACTTTCAACTGGCCGCTCGTGTGGCGGATCTGTATGACCAATATCTGGTGTATCGCCCTGAATGGCTACAGATTTGGGAGCGCGGTGAGCGTATTGACGGGCTGGATGAAGCTCAGCAGTGGCAGGCTCCGCTTTGGGTTGCGCTTAAAGAGTACACCGCGCAGCTCAACCAGCCTGAATGGCACCGTGCCAATTTATATGAACGTTTTATTCATACCCTAGAGCAATCAACCGAGTGTCCCGCAGGTCTACCTAAACGGGTCTTTATCTGTGGAATTGCGGCCCTGCCGCCGGTATATCTCGATGCGCTACAGGCGCTGGGCAAACATATTGATGTGCATCTGATGTTCACCAATCCGTGTCGCTATTACTGGGGTGATATTCAGGATTATGCCTTTCTTGCCAAGTTACAGAGCCGTAAACGGCGTCATCATATTCAGCGGCAACAAGAGATCGATCTCTTCCGCGATCCGCAAACCGCGTCTGAGTTATTTAATCCCGACGGTGAGCAGGAGCTAAGTAATCCGCTGCTGGCATCATGGGGAAAACTGGGGCGCGATCACATGTATCTGCTGGCGCAGCGTGAACCACAGGAAGTGCACGCGTTTGTTGATTTAGCCCCCGATAACCTACTCAAGCGCATCCAGCACGATCTGTTGGAATTGGAAGATCATGCCCAAATTGTCGATCGACCCGATCGTCTAGAAAGCAGTAACGGCAAGCGACTGCTGGATCTTGGCGATCGCAGCATTAGCGTTAATCTATGCCATAGCCCCCAGCGTGAAGTTGAGGTGTTGCACGATCGGCTGCTAGACCTATTTGCTGAAGATCCTTCTCTCACCCCGCGCGATGTCATTGTTATGGTCGCGGATATCGACAGCTATACGCCGTTTATCCAAGCCGTATTTGGCAATGCTCCGCGCGAGCGTTATCTGCCCTTTGCCATTTCTGACCGCAGTGCGCGACAGGCGCATCCGATAATTCAGGCATTTTTAACCTTACTAGAGCTACCCAATAGCCGGTTTACCTCCGAGCACGTTTTAACTCTGCTTGAGGTTCCAGCCTTAGCCGAGCATTTTGGTATTGGCGAGGAAGGGCTACGTCGTTTACGCCACTGGGTGGATGAATCCGGTATTCGCTGGGGTCTGGATGATGACAACGTGCGTGAGCTCGATCTTCCGGCAACAGGCCAGCACACGTGGCAATTTGGTTTAACCCGCATGCTGTTGGGCTATGCCATGGATAGCCGCTGCGGTGACTGGAACGGGGTTCTCCCTTACGACGAATCGAGCGGCCTGATTGCCGAACTGGCAGGCCAGCTAGCAGACTTATTGATGAGGCTCAGCGAGTGGCGCACGCGCCTGAGTGGTGAATATCGAGTACAAGAGTGGCAGCCGTTATGCCGTGAGATGCTCAATGAATTCTTCGTTCAAGATAGCGAAACGGAAACCGTTCAGGCATTGATTGAGCAACAGTGGCTAAAAGTGATTGGCTACGGGATCAGCGCCGAGTATCCACAGGCCATTCCGCTCTCCATACTGCGTGATGAGTTGGTTTCACGCTTGGACAATGAACGCATTAGCCAGCGTTTTCTAGCGGGGCCGATTAACTTCTGTACGTTAATGCCAATGCGCTCCATCCCTTTCAAAGTGGTTTGTCTGCTTGGCATGAATGATGGCATCTATCCTCGCACTATTGCACCGCTTGGTTTTGACCTGATGGCAAACAAAGTGCAGCGCGGTGACCGAAGCCGTCGAGACGATGACCGTTATCTGTTTCTTGAAGCGCTGCTTTCCGCGCAGGAACGCCTGTATATCAGCTATATAGGCCGCTCGATTCAGGATAATGCGCCGCGTTATCCTTCGGTGCTGGTCAGCGAGTTGATGGAATATATTGCGCAAAGCCATCATTTACCGGGTGATGAAAAACTTGATGTTGATAGCAGCGCCCAGCGAGTGATGGGCTATCTGCAAATAGAACATCCTCGCGTGCCTTTTGCCGCTGAAAACTATGTTAATGATAGCGAAAACCAGAGCTATGCTGCCGAGTGGTTACCTGCGGCGCAGCGCAGCGGTGAGGCTCACCAGACGTTTGCTCAGTCGCTGCCGCTAGAAGATATTTCGATGGTGACACTCGACGATCTCATGCGCTTTTATCGTCATCCCGTGCGTGCCTTTTTCCAAATGCGCCTCGGGGTAAACTTTATTTTAGAAGAGACGGAATTGCCGGATGAAGAGCCGTTTACGCTCGATAACCTCAGCCGCTATCAGCTTAATAGCCAACTGTTAAACCAACTCATTGATGGCGAAGATCCCACCGCGCTATTTCGCCGTGTTCGCTCGGCGGGAGGCTTACCGTACGGGGCTTTTGGCGAGATCTACTGGGAAAAGCAGCAGGAAGAGATGCAAGAAGTTGCTGCCAAGGTTCGAGAATATCGCACCTCGGGACACAGCATCGAAATTGATGACGTGCTGGACGGTGTGCGGCTAACCGGCTGGCTGCAACAGGTACAGGATAATGGTTTAGTGCGCTGGCGGCCTGCGGTATTGGGCGCGGTAGACGGCATGGCTCTTTGGATTGAACACCTTTTTTACTGCGTTAGCGGCGGTGAAGGCGAAAGCCGTTGCTTTGGACGTCAAGACTCGGCCTGGCATTTTGCCGCGTTGAGCAAAAAAGAGGCTGAAAAAGCGTTGCTGCCCCTGATTGAAGGGTATCGCCAAGGCCGTAGCAGCCCGCTATTGCTGCTGCCCAAAACGGGTTGGGCGTGGCTGAATAACTGTTTCGATAAAGATTCGGGCGTTGTTAACTGGGATGAACAAACTCAATCTAAGGCGCAAATGAAGCTACTGCTGGCATGGCAAGGCGACCAGCGGGTGATGGGAGAAGGTTCCGATCCCTATATTCAACGCGTTATGCGTACGATGGATGAGAAGAGACTGCGCGAAATTCAGCAGCTGGCTGAACACTATTATTTGCCATTAGCGCGGAGTAATTTGGCCTGATGGTGGTCAAACCGGTGTGATTTTGTGAGGTTGAATTTGCGTGAACGCTAAGTCTGCCTTAACGTGGTATTAACTTTTAAGCTGAAACGGTATCTCAATCGCTCTATTTTTCAGCATTATACTATCTGTCGCTGACAGTATTTTGGGGTAAATGATGGTTAGGTTTTTCATGCGTAGGCAGTTATCCATCCTGACGGTATTTGCATTTTTGTTGACGAGCGTGTCGCTGTTGTGGATACCGGCGAGTTCAGCAAAAATTGAACCTGCTGGCTGGCAGGCATTGGCGGAAAAGATTGATAAAAGCGCCAGCGATCCGCGCCTCTATCAGGCCATTAAGCTTGATAACGGCATGAAGGTGATCTTGGTTTCAGACAAAGATGCGCCTAAATCCCTTGCCGCGCTGGCACTGCCCGTGGGTTCCCTTGAAGATCCTAATTCACAGCTGGGTTTAGCTCATTATCTTGAACATATGGTTCTGATGGGGTCGAAGCGCTATCCACAGGCGGATAACTTATCCGAGTTTCTGAAAAAGCATGGCGGAAGCCACAATGCGAGTACCGCGTCTTACCGTACTGCGTTTTATCTTGAGGTAGAAAATGATGCCTTGTCGCCAGCCGTTGACCGTTTGGCGGATGCTATTGCTGAACCTTTGCTTGATCCGGTGAATGCCAACCGCGAACGTAATGCGGTGAATGCTGAGCTAACGATGGCGCGTTCACGCGATGGAATGCGTATGGCTCAGGTTTCAGCCGAAACGCTCAACCCAGAACATCCAAGCGCTCGTTTCTCCGGTGGTAATCTGGAAACGCTGAGCGATAAGCCGAACAGCAAGCTTCATCAAGAGCTGGTTTCGTTTTATCACCGCTACTATTCCGCCAATCTGATGGTTGGCGTGATTTACAGTAATCAACCGCTTCCTAACCTTGCCAAGCTAGCCGTGACCTCTTTTGGCCGTATTCCGAACCGTGATGCTAGCGTACCGCCCATTACGGTTCCGGCGGTAACGCCTGAACAGCAGGGAATTATCATCCATTACGTCCCTGCGCAGCCGCGTAAGATGCTGAAAATTGAGTACCGCATTGAAAATAATAGCGCGGCGTTTCGCAGTAAAACCGATACCTATATTGCTTACCTAATCGGAAATCGGAGCAAAAACACACTATCTGATTGGTTACAAAAGCAGGGTTTGGCGGAGTCTATCGGTGCGGGTGCAGACCCGATGATCGATCGTAATGGTGGCGTGTTCTCCATCAGCGTTTCGCTCACCGATAAAGGCTTAGCCGAGCGCGATCGCGTGATCGCCGCGGTGTATGATTATTTAAAATTGCTGCGTGAACAGGGCGTTAAGCCAAGCTATTTCGATGAAATTGCTCATGTACTCGATCTTGATTTCCGCTATCCGTCTATCACGCGTGACATGGATTACATTGAATGGTTGGTCGACAACATGCTGCGTGTGCCAGTGCAAAATGTTCTCGATTCTTCTTATCTCGCAGACAAATATGATCCACAGGCCATTAATGCGCGTTTGGCGAGCATGACGCCGGAAAATGCCCGTATTTGGTTTATCAGCCCGAATGAGCCTCATAACAAAACAGCATATTTTGTTGACGCGCCTTATCAGGTTGATCGTATTACCGCGCAGCAGTTTGCCGCATGGAACACCTTAGAGCAGCGTATCTCTTTGTCTCTGCCAGCGCTGAACCCTTATATTCCTGATGATTTTTCACTTATCAAACCGGTTCAACCCCGTCTGACAAAACCTGAGATTGTGCTGGATCAGCCAGGGCTGCGAGCGTTGTATATGCCGAGCCGCTATTTTGCCGACGAGCCAAAGGCCAATATCACGCTTTCGCTGCGTAACAAAGTCGGCCGTGATGGAGCCAAAGAGCAGGTGATGTTTGCCCTGACTGATTATCTAGCCGGTGTTGAACTTGATCAGCTTGCTTATCAGGCTTCGATTGGCGGGATTAGTTTCTCAACCACCTACAATGACGGTTTAACGATTAACGCCAACGGCTTTACCCAGCGTTTACCGCAGCTGTTGACCACGTTAGTGGAAGGCTATGCCGGATTTGACGCCACCGAAGAGCATCTGGAACAGGCTAAATCATGGTATCGCGAACAGCTTGATTCAGCGGATAAAGCCAAGGCGTTTGAACAGGCCATGCAGCCGATTCAGGCCCTATCAAGCGTGCCTTACACCGAACGCAGCGAGCGAAGAGCGCTGTTGGATGGCATTACTCTAAGCGATATCAAAAACTACCGTAGCCAGCTAATTGAAGGCGCAACGCCAGAGTTGCTGGTGGTAGGCAATATGACCGCTATTCAGGTGAAGGCCTTGGCGCAGAACATTCGCGATCGGCTTAAGTGCGGCGGCACGCTCTGGTGGCATGGAAAGGATGTAGTGATTGAGCATAAGCAGCTTGCCAATATCCAACGAGCCGGTAGCAGTAGCGATTCCGCGTTAGGCGCCGTTTATATCCCAACCGGATATGATGAAATTCAGGGGATGGCCTACAGTAATCTGCTGAGCCAAATTATTCAGCCATGGTTCTACGACCAGCTGCGTACCAAAGAGCAGTTGGGGTATGCAGTCTTTGCTTTCCCATCATCCATTGGTAACCAGTGGGGGATCGGCTTCTTGCTGCAAAGTAATAATCAGGCGCCCGACTATCTGTATAACCGTTACCTAGAGTTTTATGGTCAGGCAGATAAACGTTTGAAAGCGCTGAAAGAAGCTGATTTTAATCAGTATAAACTCGCGCTGGTTAATCAGCTGCGCCAGCGTCCACAGACGTTGGATGAAGAAGCTGGTCGCTTTGCGAATGATTTTGACCGTGGCAACTTCGAGTTCAATACGCGCGCCAAGTTGATCAAACAAATTGATACGTTACATCGCGACAATATTGTGACGTTCTACCATCAGGCGGTGATTAAACCACAGGGAATGGCGCTGTTGTCTCAGGTGCTCGGTGGTCACGCCAATGGGCATTATGCAGCACCAAAAGGATGGACTACTTACCAAAACGCCTCTGCGCTGCAGCAAACTCTGCCCGTTAAGGTTGCTCCATAATGACTCAGGCACAAACGTTAGATGCTTTGGCGCTACCGCTGATTGGGGAGCGCCTGATTGAGGCCTCAGCCGGTACAGGTAAAACATTCACTATCGCTGCGCTGTATCTGCGTTTGCTGTTGGGGCTGGGGGGCGAAAATGCCTATCCTCGCCCCTTGTCCGTAGAAGAAATTCTGGTTGTGACCTTTACCGAAGCGGCGACGGAAGAACTGCGTGGGCGCATTCGGAGTAATATCCACGATTTACGGCTGGCCTGTGTGCGTGGCAGTAGCACCAATCCGCTGTTGTCTGATTTGCTCGATCTTATCGACGACAAAACGGATGCGGTAAGCCAACTATTAGCAGCCGAGCGCCAAATGGACGAAGCCGCTATTTATACTATCCACGGTTTTTGTCAGCGAATGCTCAGCAATAATGCCTTTGAGTCAGGCATTCTGTTCCAACAAACCTTGGTTCAGGATGAACTGCCGCTGCGCCGCCAAGCCTGCGCCGATTTTTGGCGTCGGCACTGTTATCCGTTGCCGCTGAATATTGCGACAGCGGTGAGCCAAGAGTGGAGCGGCCCTGAACAGTTGCTGAGTGATTTACAGCCCTATCTGCATGGGGAACTTCCCGAATTACGCCAAGTGATTGCTGATGACGAAACGCTGGCTCAGCGGCACCAGCAAATTATTGAGCGCATTGATACCGTGAAATCCCAGTGGCGTGCAGCCGCTGGCGAAATTGAAAGCCTGATCGCGGATTCCGGCGTAGACAAACGCAGCTACAGCAGCCGTTATCTACCTAAATGGCTAGCTGCGGTGGGAGATTGGTCGGACGCCGAGACGCAGGATTATCAATTACCCGATGAGCTAAAACGTTTTGGCCAGAACATCCTGCTGGAAAAAACCAAGAAAGGGACGCCTCCACGGCATGTGGTGTTTGTCGCGATCGATCAGCTATTGGTTGAACCGCTGTCTCTGCGTGACTTGTTGTTATCGCGTGCCTTAAGTGAAGTACGTACCAGCGTTCAGCAGGAAAAGCGCCAACATGCGCAGTTAGGCTTCGATGATTTGCTCAGCCGCCTTTCACAGGCGCTACAGCAACCCGGTGGTGAGATGCTGGCTCAGGCGATCCGCCAGCGTTATCCCGTGGCGATGATCGATGAATTCCAAGATACCGATCCTCAGCAATATGGCATCTTCCAAGCGATCTATTTCCAGACAGAGCGCGCCCAACAATCAGACTCGGCGCTGCTGCTGATTGGCGATCCTAAACAGGCGATTTATGCTTTTCGCGGTGCAGACATTTTTACCTACATGTATGCGCGTAGCGAAGTAAGACATCACTACACGCTGGGCACCAACTGGCGCTCATCGCCGAGCATGGTTGCTGCGGTCAATCAGGTTTTCTCCACGATAGAATCTCCTTTTCTGTTCGAAGATATTCCATTTTTGTCCGTTGAAGCGGCCAAGAATAATCAGGCACTGCGTTTTGAAATTGAAGGGCAGCGTCAGCAAGCGATGCATATTTGGCTGCAATCCGGTGAAGGCTGCGGCACCGCTGAATATCAGCAGTCATTGGCAACACAATGTGCCGCGCAAATCCGCGATTGGCTGACGGCGGGGCAGCAGGGCAAAGCGCTGCTGTACTCCAATAAAAACCAGCCGAAACCTGTAGAAGCATCAGATATCACCATTCTGGTGCGTAGCCGCGCTGAAGCGGCATTAATTCGTGATGCGTTAAGCGCGCTGGCGATCCCTTCGGTCTATTTATCTAACCGTGACAACGTGTTTGAAACGCCGGAAGCGCGTGATTTGCTGTGGCTTCTGCAAGCCGTGCTGGCTCCAGAACAGGAACGACTGCTGCGTAGCGCTCTGGCAACCAGTTTGATGGGGCTGAACTCGCAGCAGATTAACCATTTCAATCAGGACGAGCGCTTGTGGGATGCGTTGGTTGATGAGTTTGATGGTTACCGTCAACGCTGGCAAAAGCAGGGCGTATTGCCCATGCTGCGTGAAATCATGGTGAGCAGAAATCTGGCAGAGAATCTGTTGGCCAGTGAGGGCGGTGAACGACGCCTGACGGATGTGCTACACATCGGTGAACTGTTGCAGGAAGCGTCGCTTACGTTAGATAGCGAACCGGCATTGCTGCGTTGGCTCGCGCAGCAAATTGATAACCCCGCAGTGCAGTCGGAAAACCAGCAGCTTCGCTTGGAAAGCGATCGCCATTTAGTGCAGGTGGTGACCATCCATAAATCGAAGGGGCTCGAGTTTCCGATAGTTTGGCTGCCATTTATCGGCAGTTACCGGTTGCAAAAACAGCCGTTGTATCACGACAGAGATAATTTCAAAGCGGTGCTCGATCTGAACTATAACGATGATGCGGTTAAGCTGGCGGAAGAAGAGCGCTTGGCAGAAGATTTGCGCCTGCTCTACGTTGCGCTCACTCGTTCTGTTTATCACTGTAGCCTCGGGTTGGCTCCTCTGTTTTTAGGTGGTCGAAAAAAACAGGGTGAAACCGATGTGCATAACAGCGCTATCGGATATCTGCTGCAAAAAGGGGAGCCAGGAGATGCCGTGATGTTGCAGGAGTGCCTCCAGCGCCTACAAAATGACGATATTGTGGTGACGTCTGTCTCCAGTGAGGATGCGTCACCGTGGGTGCCTAATGCACCAGAAGTACAGGAGCTTCACGCCAAGCAGTTTACCCGCAGGATGCAAGATGACTGGCGTGTCACCAGTTATTCGGGGTTACAGCAGCACAGCAGCACGCCTTTTTTCGACCTGCTTCCTAAACTTGATATTGATGCGGTGGGTGAATCTGATGTTGAAACGACGCCAGAGCTCACGCCGCACACCTTCCCTAAAGGTGCAGCGCCGGGGACTTTTTTACATAGTTTATTAGAACCATTGGATTTCACTCAGCCACGCGATCTTGAATGGCTGAGCGAGCAGGTGACTCTGCAAGGATTAGATGATCAGTGGGTTCCTGTACTCGATCGTTGGCTAGAGGCTATTTTACGCGCCCCGTTAGCTGAAAACGGGCCCTGTTTAGCACAGCTTCCACCAAGCCAAATTCAGGCCGAACTACAGTTTTATCTGCCGATTGAACAGTTGCTAAAAAGTGCTGAGCTGGATGTTCTGATTAAACGTTATGATTCACTTTCCGCCCAGTGCGATCCGTTAGATTTCCGTCAGGTTCGCGGTATGTTGAAAGGCTTTATTGACTTAGTCTTTTGCTGGCAAGGGCGTTATTACGTGTTGGATTATAAGTCCAACTGGCTAGGTGCCGATGAAAATGCCTATACGCCAGAGGCCATGGCGGGGGCGATGGCAGAACATCGTTATGATTTTCAGTACCAGCTTTACTCACTGGCGCTGCATCGGTATTTGCGTCACCGGCTGCCAAATTACCAATACGAGCAGCATTTCGGCGGCGTTTTTTACTGCTTCCTACGCGGGATGTCACCAGATAAACCGGGGCAGGGTGTTTTCCATTGTCGCCCAGATGGTTCGCTTATTGAAGGAATGGACAAGCTCTTTAGTTCGGCCTCGGAGGGCGCAGCATGCTGATTTTTGATCTGCTATTAAGCATGGGAGCACAAAAATACCTGCGTTCTCTGGATGTTCAGTTTGCACGTTTAATGGCAAACCAAGGGCAGCCGCATCTGGCTTTGGCGGCGGCGCTGGTGAGTTTGGAAACGGCTTCGGGTCATGTTTGTTTGCCGCTAAGCCAACTCAGCCTTGCCACGCTGACCAAGCAATTCCCTGACTTTGCCCTCGAGCTTAGCCAGCTGTTTGGTGACATGGATGAAGCGGCATGGCAGGCATGTTTGCTGGCGGAGGCAGAAGTCAGCGATGGGAGCTATTCCGCACCGCTGGTGTTGCAAAACCAACGCTTATACCTGCAACGTCTTTGGCAGGATGAAGGTGTTGTCGCCACTTTCTTTGCGGGCAATGAGGCTGTACAAGATGAATCAAGGTCTGCTTTGCAGGCGATTTTGTCCCAGCTTTTCCCCGCAAGGTCTGAGGAGGCCGAGGTTAACTGGCAGCAGGTCGCTGCCGCCGTTGCTGCAACGCGTAGAGTGTCCGTTATTTCTGGTGGCCCCGGCACGGGGAAAACAACCACGGTCGCGCGCCTGTTGACGGCGCTGGTACGTTTGCATCCCCAGAGTAAACTGCGTATTCAATTAGCCGCACCGACGGGCAAAGCGGCAGCGCGATTGACGGAGTCGTTAGGTAAAGCCATTGAAGTATTAGGATTAACCCCCGCAGAGCGCGAAGTCATTCCTCAGGAAGCTTATACGTTGCACCGCCTGCTCGGGGCACAGCCGAACAGTATCCGTTTGCGTTACCACCGTGAAAACCCGTTGCATGTCGATGTGCTGGTGGTGGATGAGGCCTCGATGGTGGATCTGCCGATGATGTCTAAACTTATCGCCGCGTTGCCTCAGAGAGCCCGGTTGATTCTATTAGGCGATCGCGATCAGTTAGCGTCGGTGGAGGCGGGGGCTGTCTTAGGCGACCTTTGCCGCTTTAGTGAGTTTGGCTATCGTCCTGAGCGAGCTAAACAACTTTCTGGGCTGTGTCAGACAGCGATTCCTGCGGGTGCAGAACAGCCAGATATTGCCGTACGTGACAGCATCTGTTTACTCAGGAAGAGCTATCGCTTTGATGCTAATTCAGGCATCGGGCAGTTAGCTACTGCGGTTAATAGCGGAGATATTTCCGCGGCTCGTCGCTGTTTTGATGGGCAGTTTTCGGATATCTCATGGTCACCGATGACGCAGGATGAAGACTATTCCACGCTTATCCAAACCTGCGTTGAGGGCTATCGTTCAACGCTGCAGCGGGTACGGCAACAGGCTGATGCGGCTGAAGTTCTTGAGAGCTTTTCACGTTTTCGTTTGCTGTGTGCGCTGCGTGAAGGGCCATTTGGGCAGTCTGGACTGAACGATCGTATTGAGCTGGCCTTAGCCAAAGCAAGGCTTATTCACAAGCCTACGCAGGCTCATCAGCGTTGGTACAGCGGTCGGCCGGTGATGGTCACGCGCAATGATAGCTCGTTGGGATTGTTTAACGGCGATATCGGTATTGCGTTGGCTGATGCTGAGAATAACATTCGCGTGTATTTCCAACTGCCCGATGGTTCGATTAAATCTGTCCAGCCTAGCCGTTTACCACAAACCGAAACGGCCTACGCGATGACGGTGCACAAATCGCAGGGCTCTGAATTTGAACATACTCTGCTGGTACTGCCTGCCGATTTTTCACCTATCGTGACGCGTGAGCTGTTGTATACGGCTATCACTCGTGCAAAAAATCAGTTAACGCTGTTTAGCCGCGAGCAAATCTTAAAGACGGCGATCCGCACGCCAACCCTGCGTCGAAGCGGGTTGATGGAACGGATGATGTTGCCCGTCTAGCTGGCTGTCTGCATCCTGCAGACAGCGCGAAGTAGCCTCAAGATAAGTCGGCGAGCAAAATCTTGGAACGGCGCTGGTAGTTGTACAGCTCCTGTTTTTGCATCGGGAGCACGTCAACTTCTGCGGGGGTAAAACCACGCTCTTGGAACCAATGGATGCTGCGCGTGGTGAGCACAAACAGTTTTTCCAGCCCCATTTGTCTGGCTTGTGCTGCCACGCGTTTGAGCAGGGCTTCGCCGCGAGAAGAGCTGCGATAGTCTGGATGTACCGCCACGCAGGCCATTTCGCCAATGCGTTCCTCAGGGAATGGATAGAGCGCCGCACAGGCAATGGTTAGGTTATCTCGCTCAATAATAGTGAATTGATCGATTTCCCGTTCGAGCTGTTCACGCGAACGGCGAACCAAAATACCTTGCTGCTCTAGCGGGCGAATGAGCTCCAAAATACCGCCGATATCATTGATGTTGGCGCGACGTATTTGTTCGGCACTTTCCATCACGATCTGCGTGCCGATGCCGTCGCGGGAGAACAGCTCTTGCACCAAAGCGCCATCGTCCTGATAGCTAATCAGATGGCTGCGCCCCACGCCACTCCGGCAGGCTTTTACGGCTCCACGTAAAAAGCGCACGGTGCCAGAGTTGTAATCGCCAGAGGCTTCCAGTGTTTCAATGCGCGTCTGCGCTTCGTTGGGTAGCAGCTCAGAAACGATCGAGCCATCGTCGTTTGTGACACCTTGCGAAGAGCAAAAACCAATCAGCTTTTCGGCTTTCAGCTTAATCGCTAACTGAGTGGCGACCTCTTCGGAGGTCAGGTTAAAACTTTCACCGGTAACGGAAACGGCAACTGGGCCCATCAACACAATGGCGCCGCTGTCGAGCTGACGGTGAATGGCCTCTTCATCGATACGGCGAATGCGCCCGCTGTGGCAATAATCCACTCCGTCGTCGACGCCGAGTGGTTGCGCGATAATAAAGTTCCCGCTCACCACGTTGATATGGGCACCCTGCAGCGGCGTGTTATTTAAGCTCATGGATAGGCGCGCTGTAATATCTAGTTGCAACTGACCCGCAGCCTGTTTCACCAATTCAAGGGTTCTGGAATCTGTGACGCGCGTATGCTTATGGTAGACAGGCTCATAGTGGTGTTCATTCAGATTGCTATCAATCTGTGGGCGTGCACCGTAGACGACAACCAGTCGGATGCCAAGGCTGTGCAGTAACCCAATATCATTGACGATATTGGCAAAGTTTTCATGCTCAATGGCCTCTCCGCCAAGCATCACAACGAATGTCTTGCCACGGTGAGTATTGATGTAGGGTACTGAGTGACGAAAACCCTGAACCAGTTCGGTGCTACGCTCCTTCATGAGACCCTCTGAATTTTTATTCGCTAAAACTGTATTTTTATTCTTTATTGCGAATAAAGGCAAGTGTGAATTTTATGTAAATTCAAGTCATATCTGCTACGAATAGGGATATCTGTAAAACTCCTTTAAGCATTTTCTAATGACAGCCCCGCCGCGATTCGATAAAGTTTTGCCCTAAAATTTGTGCTGAGGCGCTGTTCTCCGCTGTATTTGGCTTTTTATTTTGGGATTGCATGACAAATTCGAACCATAATCTGACCCGTCGTCGTTTGTTGCAGGGTGCCGCTGCTACTTGGTTTTTAAGTGTAAGCCGAGTGGGTTTTGCTGCGTCTTCACAGGTGATTGCCGTAAGGGTATGGCCGGCGTCGACCTATACTCGAGTGACGCTGGAATCGAAAATTCCCCTGAAATATAAGCAGTTTGCGTTAACGAACCCGAATCGAATCGTCGTTGATATCGAGGGTGTTCACCTTAACAGCGTGCTTAAAGGGATCAGTAGTCAGGTTCAGTCGGGCGATCCCTATTTAAAGACTGCGCGGGTTGGGCAGTTTGATAAAAATACCGTGCGTCTGGTTTTAGAACTCAAACAGGAAATCAGCCCGAAGCTGTTTACCCTAGCGCCGTTTGCCGAATTTAAAAACCGTTTGGTGGTCGATCTTTATCCGGCGCAAGGTACGAGCGCGGCGGAAAACGATCCGCTGCTGGCTTTGCTGGAAGATTACAATAAAGGCGATTTAGGAAAGAGTTTACCGCCGGAAGGGCCGCAAAAAGGTAAAGCCGGGCGCGATAGACCGATTGTTATCATGCTTGATCCTGGGCACGGTGGTGAAGATCCGGGAGCAATTGGTAAAAATAAGACGCGTGAAAAAGATATCGTGTTGCAAATTGCCCGTCGTCTAAGCGCATTGATTAAAAAACAGCCCAATATGCGCGTGTATATGACGCGTAATGAAGATGTCTTTATTCCATTGAAGGTCAGGGTGGCGAAGGCGCGCAAACAGCGCGCTGACCTGTTTATTTCGATTCATGCCGATGCCTTTACCAGCCGCTCGGTCCGTGGTTCTTCAGTATTTGCACTATCGACCAAGGGCGCAACCAGCGCGGCAGCACGATTCTTGGCTCAAACCCAGAATGAATCCGATGAAATCGGTGGAGTTAGCCGCAGTGGCGATCAATACCTCGACCACACGATTTTTGACTTAATGCAGACCGCGACGGTGAACGATAGCCTGAAGTTCGGCAAAGAAGTGCTGAAAAACATGGGCAGCGTGAACAAATTGCATAAAAACAGCGTGGAGCAGGCCGGATTTGCGGTGCTGAAAGCGCCTGATATCCCATCTATTCTGGTTGAAACCGCATTTATCAGTAACGTTGAAGAAGAGCGTAAACTGCGTACCAGCGCTTTCCAGCAGCAGGTTGCTCAATCTATTCTGGCCGGAATTAAAGCTTACTTTGCGAATGGTGGGGAGTTGGCGAGGCGGTAAGGAATGGGCGTTCATGTACTTGCTGTGTAGTATTCCGTCTGCCTTTCGTTTATCGCGTCGTGGTGTAAGGTTCCGCCCGCCTATCAATACCGAATTACCCTGTGCCATCATAAATGAAGGTGTACGGGCAGAGACCACCAGCGCGTGGTCTCTGCACTCTCGCGCTTTTATCCGAGATGCCATTTCCGCTCCGGTTTGGTATCGCCCATCCAGGGCGCCCCAAACTCCGTCGGTACATCCCTGTACCGGCGGCTCTCTCTACCAAGGCTTAAACAATTTAAAAGATAAGAAGACAAAATGTCTTTTGTCTTTTTTATGTTTAAGGAATGCATTTTAGAGCCGCCAGCAGGGATGCTGGTGGCAGGTTGAGGGCGTACAGGATGTACGCTCCGAGACCGGTCGGCCAAACAACTCAGCAAAAAGCGCGCGAGTTGAGAGTCCCCGCGCAACGGGACTCTCATCGGACGCCTACGCCAGTGGTTTCATAGAAATGTATTTGTTGATTGGCGGACGAAACCTTTCACCAAATGGTGCATAGAAAGTGTTTGGAATTGATTTCAATGGATAAAGAGGGGAGGCAAAATTTAGACATAAAAAAACACCCGTTAAGGTGCTTATTTATTTCAGTATGAAAATTGGTTGCGGGGGCCAGATTTGAACTGACGACCTTCGGGTTATGAGCCCGACGAGCTACCGGGCTGCTCCACCCCGCGTCCGACATACTGCTTTTTCTTCTTTCTTCTTTCTTCTTTCTTCTTTCTTCTTTCGTTCTTTTTTTTTCTTTCTTAAATCAACTTTCTATGAAGTTGAAGTTGGTTGCGGGGGCCAGATTTGAACTGACGACCTTCGGGTTATGAGCCCGACGAGCTACCAGGCTGCTCCACCCCGCGTCCGGTTACTACTTTTTATATTTTTATGTACTGCTATTTACTTCTTTTCATCGGATTGGTTGCGGGGGCCAGATTTGAACTGACGACCTTCGGGTTATGAGCCCGACGAGCTACCGGGCTGCTCCACCCCGCGTCCGATGAGGGCGAACTATACACTCGATAGAATTTGATGCAAGATTTTTTTGACTAACATCACTCATTTATCAATTTGATGCATGTTTTTTAATCATTAAGTGTCCTTTTTAATCGATATCGGCATCTTAGCGTTTTTTTAGAGAGGAGAATTCCTTTCAGGCTGTGGGTTTGTTATCGTGCCGCGGTGGTTATTTGGTTTCTAGAGAGCGTGAAATGAAAGGTCGTTGGGGTCAATATGTAGTAGGTGGACTGTTGGTAGCATTGCTGGCGGGATGTTCGTCGCGTCCAACAGATAAGGGTCAGCAGTATAAGGATGGGAAGATTAACGATCCGTTAGAGCTCGTTAATAGGCCGAATGCTAAAGGAAAACCGGTTAACGGAAAGGATTTCTCCGATCAGCTCACCGCAATCCAACGTGCATCGCCTTCTCTCTATAATAGAAACACCGACACTTTCCAAGCGGTGACCAACTGGTTACGAGCCGGAGCCGATACGCGTCAGCTTTCCCAGTTTGGGTTGAACGCTTATCAAATGGAAGGGATGGATAATTTTGGTAACGTGCAGTTCACGGGTTATTACACGCCGGTGATTGAAGCGCGTTATACGCGTCAGGGTGAATTCCAGCACCCGTTGTATCGCATGCCGAGTAAAGGAAAGAACCGCCGCCTGCCGGAACGCTCGGCTATTTACTCCGGCGCGCTGGATAACCGCAATCTGGAAATCGGTTATAGCAACTCCATTATGGATAACTTCATGATGGAAGTGCAGGGCAGTGGCTATGTAGACTACGGCGATGGTCGCCCATTGACCTTCTTTGGTTACTCTGGCAAAAACGGTCATGCCTACCGCAGTATTGGCAAAGTGCTGATCGATCGCGGTGAAGTTGCGCGTGAAGAAATGTCGATGCAGGCGATTCGTAAGTGGGCGGATAATCATTCTGCCGCTGAAGTTCGCGAGCTGCTGGAGCAAAATCCTTCTTTCGTATTCTTCAAACCTGAGATGTATGCGCCGGTGAAAGGGGCAAGCGGTGTGCCTTTAGTGGCAAAAGCATCCGTTGCATCAGATCGTTCGTTGATCCCCGCGGGTTCTACGCTGTTGGCTGAAGTGCCATTGCTGGATAATCAGGGTAAGTTTACTGGCAAATATGAAATGCGCTTGATGGTGGCTCTGGACGTAGGTGGTGCAATTAAAGGCCAACACTTCGACATCTATCAGGGCATTGGTCCAGAAGCAGGGCATGCGGCTGGTTTCTATAATCACTATGGCCGTGTCTGGGTGTTGAAAACTCCGCAAAGCGGTGGACCGTTGTTCAGCGCTTATAATAGATAACACATTTTATTGTTTTCCCTCCCTGCCTCCTCCTTCTCAGGGGGAGGAGCAGTTTGCTGCTCCTCGGCCGGCGAGGGGCTGTATCAAGAATTTCTAAGGTAATAAATCCAATGACAGCATCTTTTTCCGACGCTTATATGCAGCGTTTTAGCGGTATTGCTCGCTTGTATGGTCAGCAGGCGCTGGGCGTATTCTCTCAGGCTCATGTATGCGTTATCGGTATTGGCGGCGTGGGATCGTGGGCGGCAGAAGCGTTAGCTCGCACGGGGATTGGTGCTATTACGTTGATCGATATGGATGATGTTTGCGTGACAAACACCAACCGGCAGATCCATGCGTTGCGCAGCAACGTGGGGCAGGCGAAAACAGAAGTGGTTGCTGCCCGTATTCGTGAGATCAATCCAGAGTGTCAGGTTACCTGCATCGATGATTTTATTACGCCAGATAACGTTGATAAGCTGATTGATAATCGCTTTAGCTATGTTATAGACGCCATTGATAGCGTGCGGCCAAAAGCGGCACTGTTAGCCTATTGCCGTCGCTTTAAAATCCCGATTGTGACGACCGGTGGCGCGGGCGGGCAAATTGATCCCACGCGTATTGAAGTCGCCGATTTGGCGAAAACCATTCAAGATCCGCTGGCGGCCAAGTTGCGTGAGCGCTTGAAGAATGATTTCAACGTGGTGAAAAATAGTAAAGGTAAGCTGGGTATCGACTGCGTGTTCTCGACCGAGCCGCTGGTCTATCCACAGCCTGATGGTAGCGTATGTGCTTCTCGCAGCACTGCGGAAGGGCCTAAGCGTATGGATTGCGCCTCTGGATTTGGCTCGGTCACGATGGTGACGGCAACCTTTGGTTTTGTTGCCGTGGCACATGCGATTAAGAAAATGCTGACTAAGGCTGAGCGCATGGCTGCTCAGCCGTCATGATTACAGGTAGCTTTGCGCGATTCTTTTGATCCCAGCGGCGAGCGAGTTTAAACCGCTGGCGCGCGAAGAGCTTAACTGTTCCAAAATATTGAGCTGTTGAAATAGCGCCAGCGGGTCGCTTGCCATAATCTGCTGCGGCGTTTTGCCTTCTGACGCCGTTAGCAAGATTGCCAACAGACCTTTGACGATGCGCCCGTCGCTGTCGCCATAATAATGCATCGTCCCATCCTCAAGTAATTCTCCACCTAACCACACTTGATTTTCACAGCCTGCTAGCTCGGTTTTTTGCTGCTTCAGTTCAGGTGGAAGCGCAGGGAGCTCACGTGCGAACAGAATGATTTGGCGATAGCGATCTTCCCAAAGCGTTAGAGATTCAAACCGTGCGGCTAACATTTCTGACGTTAATGTCCGGCCAAAAGGATGGGGGGAAATCATGCAAAATCCTCGTCGTTCAAGATTGATAGCGCATAGTTTACCGCTTTTACCAACGCGGTGACGTCTTCAGGGCAATTATAGGGCGCAAATGAAGCACGGAGCGAACCGGTAATGCCCAATGCCTGTATCAACGGCTGCGCACAATGCTGGCCAGCGCGTAACGCTACGCCTTGCTCAGCTATCAAAGCGACTAAATCGCTGTGGTGAATACCTGCAATATTGAAAGCCAGCAGCGCGGATTTAGGCGCACGGTAGCTGATAAACCCTTTAATCTGGCTAAGCTGTTGTTCTGCTTGTTCGGCCAGCGAGACGCAGTAAGCTTCCGCAGCGGCTAAATCGACGTGTTCTAACCACTCAAGTACCGCGGAAAATCCGATAACTCCGGCGATGTTGGGCGTTCCTGCTTCGAAACGGTGAGGAACGGTTTGTTCGATAAAACCGTCAAACCCGGCTTTGGTTAGCATTTTCCCGCCGCCCTGCCACGCATGCATCTGCGCTAGATATTCAGGCTTACCATACAACACGCCAAGCCCCGTTGGGCCATACATCTTATGAGCAGAAAATGCATAAAAATCAACGTTAAGATCGGCGACGTCAAGCGGATGATGTACCACGCCTTGCGCGCCATCAATCATAACTGGCGTGCCATTTTGATGCGCCAGTTCTAGCGCGTAACGTAGATCGGGGCATCCGCCGGTAACGTTCGACATTTGCCCCAAGGCTATCATTTTGGTGCGCGAAGTGAGTAGGGCCGGTAACTGTTTTAGATCCGGTAGTCCGTGTTGGTTGACCGGCAGCTTAACGACATTAGCGCCACATTGTTCAGCCACCATCAGCCACGGTATCAAGTTAGCGTGATGCTCTGCTTCACTTACCAGAATTTCATCACCGGCCTGTAAAACGGGGCGCAGATAGCTTTGCGCTACGAGGTTGATGGCTTCGGTGGTTCCTTTAGTCCAAATAATGCTGTCTGCGCTGTGAGCATGGAGAAGCTGGGCAACCTGCTGACGAGCCGATTCATATCGCTGAGTCAAACGCAGAGCAGCCTGATGTTGGCTGCGGTGTACGGTAGCGGCGCTGCCAGCGTAATACGCTTGGGTGGCTTCAAGTAGTGCTTGAGGTTTAAGTGCGGTTGCTGCGCTGTCGAGGTAGACCGCATGCTGCTCGTTATCTTTTGTTGAAAGTGCAGGGAAGTGGCCGCGAAAGGCTGAATAATCAAAGGATGTCATGCGGAATAATTCCTCATTGCGGGCCGCTTAGTTGTCACGCTCAGCGGGGGCGTGACAGATTAATCTGAATAATCCGGCAGTTTTCTGGCAAAGCTGAAATAGCTTGTTATGCTTTTAACTACTGGCAAATGAATGTGCCGGAGATAAAAAGAGCGTTTAGTAGCGCATTTTAAACTGCAAGGAGTAAATCATGAAGAAATTAGGTGCTGTTTTATCCGCTGTGATGTTTACCTTCGTATTGGCTGGTTGTTCAAGCAATTACGTCATGCATACCAACGATGGTCGCACTATTGTGAGCGATGGTAAACCTCAGGTGGATAACGAAACCGGAATGATTAGCTACAAAGATGCTAACGGCAATCAGCAGCAGATTAACCGTAACGACGTTAAAGAAATGACTGAAAGCAATTAATTTGATTATTAAAATCAACGTCGTAAATCTAAAAGCGCTGACTTCGGTCGGCGTTTTTAGATAAAAAAAAGCACCGCAAATTGCGGTGCTACTAATCACTATGGACAGACAGGGTAAATGTACAGGAAGTGAAAAAACAGTAGCCTAGCTACTATGTCTGAAATCGTCAGACAACTTGCAAACACAACATCACAACCACAAAGCCAAAAGTATTCAGGAACCAAATCCACAAACACTTTTTCGTTCCGGCTCGGGAAGTGGCGTCACTATAGGTATTTGCTGGCCTATCCTCAACGGACAATTTATAATGGCTCGGATAAAAAAAACTAATGGGTAAATAAACGGTTAATTATCTGCAACCGTTTGATAAAAAGTGTCCAGCCATGTCTAAACGATTACCACCACTAAACTCACTGCGCGTGTTTGATGCGGCAGCCCGACATCTCAGCTTTACCAAGGCTGCAGAGGAGCTGTTTGTTACTCAGGCTGCGGTAAGTCATCAGATTAAATCATTGGAAGATTTCCTTGGGCTGAAGCTATTTCGCCGCCGTAATCGCTCTTTGTTACTGACGGAAGAAGGGCAAAGCTATTACCTCGATATCAAAGAAATTTTCTCATCTCTTAATGAGGCAACGCGTAAGCTACAGGCGCGTAGCGCCAAAGGCGCATTAACCGTTAGCCTGCCGCCAAGTTTTGCCATTCAATGGCTCGTTCCACGTCTTTCGGGTTTTAATTCTGCCTATCCGGGCATCGATGTGCGTATTCAGGCCGTCGATCGCGAAGAAGGGAAGCTAGCCGATGACGTTGACGTTGCTATTTTTTATGGACGAGGGCACTGGCCGGGGCTGCGCGTAGAGCGTCTGTATGCTGAGTATTTGCTCCCCGTTTGTTCACCGCAATTATTATTGGGCGAACATCCACTAAAAGATCCGGCCGATATGGCTTATCATACGCTGCTGCACGATACGTCGCGTCGAGACTGGTTAGCCTATACCCGTCAATTAGGGCTACAGCATATTAACGTTCAGCAGGGACCTATTTTCAGCCACAGCGCGATGGTGGTTCAGGCTGCGGTGCATGGTCAGGGTATTGCGTTAGTGAATAACGTGATGGCGCAAACCGAGATCGAAGCCGGTCGTCTGGTTTGTCCGTTTAACGATGTGCTCATCAGTAAGAATTCATTTTATCTGGTCTGTCAGGATAGCCAGGCGGAGCTGGGGAAAATTGCGGCATTCCGTCAGTGGATCCTCGCGCGTGCGGCGAGTGAGCAGGAAAAATTCCGTTTTCGTTATGAATCTTAAGCATCGCTTGCCGATGATAAGTATTCATGCACACGGCTTAATACAGGGTAATCGGAATGAGTAGTCGTTCAATGATGATTTTTGCCGCGATCAGCGGTTTCGTTTTTGTTGCATTGGGGGCGTTTGGCGCACATGTCTTGAGCCGAACCTTGGGTGCTGCTGAGATGGATTGGCTGCATACTGGATTGCAGTATCAGGGGATCCATACGCTGGCAATTTTAGGGCTGGCAGCCTTAATGCAGCGTCGTAAAAATCTGTGGTTCTATTGGAGCAGTGCGTTATTGGCTCTGGGAACCGTGTTGTTTTGTGGAAGTCTTTATTGTCTGGCGCTGTCGCATCTTAAACTGTGGGTGTACATCACACCTATCGGCGGCGTTTGCTTTTTAGTAGGTTGGGCTTTGATGTTAGTAGGTGCCTTACGCATGAGGAAAAGGGCGGAACGCCATGAATAAATTAGCTTTATATTGCCGCCCAGGATTCGAAAAAGAATGCGCAGCAGAAATTACCGAGAAAGCTGCGGCTCTTGAAGTCTTTGGTTTTCCAAGAGTTAAAGAAAATAGCGGCTATGTGACCTTCGAATGCTATCAGTATGAAGATGCCGACAAGCTCGCCAAAAACTTGCCATTCCGTGAGCTGATTTTTGCTCGTCAGATGATTGTGGTGGGTGAGTTGCTTAAAGATTTGCCGACTGACGATCGCGTTTCGCCGATTGTCGGAATGCTGATGAACGTGATTGAAGGTGCCGGTGAACTGCGCGTTGAAGTTCCGGATACCAATGAAAGCAAAGAGCTGATGAAGTTCTGCCGCAAGTTCACGGTGCCACTGCGCGCTGCGCTACGTGAGCAAAAGATCTTGCTGAAGAACGAAAATGCGCACCGCCCTGTGGTGCACGTGTTCTTTATTGCGCCGGGCTGCTGCTATGTGGGTTATTCCTATAGCAATAACAACTCGCCGTTCTATATGGGGATCCCGCGTCTGAGATTCCCATCGGATGCGCCAAGCCGTTCAACGTTGAAGCTGGAAGAAGCGCTGCACGTGTTTATCCCGCACGATGAGTGGGATGAGCGTCTTGCTGGCGGTATGAAAGCGGTCGATCTGGGTGCATGCCCCGGTGGCTGGACTTACCAATTGGTGAAACGCAGCATGTGGGTGCATTCAGTCGATAACGGTCCAATGGCACCCAGCCTGATGGATACCGGACAGGTTACACACCACAAAGCTGATGGTTTTAAATTTGAGCCACCGCATACCAACGGTGTTGATTGGTTGGTATGTGACATGGTTGAGAAACCGGCGAAGGTTTCAAGTTTGGTCGCGCGTTGGCTGGTGAATGGCTGGTGCCGTGAAGCTATCTTCAACCTGAAGTTGCCGATGAAAAAGCGTTATGAAGAAGTGAGTCAAAACCTGTCTATTTTGGCGCAAACGCTGAAAGACAACGGGATTAATGCTCAAATCGCAGCTAAACAGCTTTACCACGATCGTGAAGAAATCACGGTGCACGTGCGTCGCATCTGGGGCGCGATCCCAGGCCGTCGCGATGAGCGTGAACTTAACCGTCGTATGCAGTTGAAGAATAGTAATAATAGCTAAGTGATTGATCCTCTCCTAGCCTCCCTTGAGAAAGGGAAGGTTAGGAGAGGGAAGTTTTAACTGGTGGTCAATTCTACGGTAAACGCAGCTGCTGCAGGTTGCCGCTGATCGTCAGATTGGTTTGTAGCGTGGCGACTTTCTTACACAGCTCCGCCTGTTCCCGGTGTTCTTCCAACTTCTTGCGCCATTTATCTGGCACACTTCCGATTTGTTCAAAGATATTAGCCAGCGAGCCAAATTCGTTAAGCAACGTAGCCGCTGCTTTTGGCCCAATGCCGGGTATGCCGGATATCTTGCTGCTGCTGATCCCTGCCAGTCCCCAGTAATCTGTGAGCTGTTGTGGTTCTACGCCGAACTCTTTTTTCACGAAAGGTAAATCTAGCCAGCGTTTTTGGAAGTAATCACGGATTTGAATGGTAGGGGCTAACAGCTGACAGTAGCCTTTATCCGTGGAGACGATCGTCACGCGATTTCCCGTTTGCGCAATTTTGTATGCCAGCGTCGCGGCGAGGTCATCCGCTTCATTACCTGCCGAATGCCAGCTTTGTATGCCTAATTTATTGAACGCCTCACGGATGGCGGGCATTTCTGCGGCTAAGTTTTCAGGCATGGCGCTACGGCCGGCTTTATAGTCCGGTAAGGCCTGATGACGCCAACTGTTATCGCGATCGTCTTCATCAAAAACGGCCACGGCATGGGTTGGTTGGCTGTGCGCCAACAGTTGCTGTAGCGCATGCTGGCAAGCAATAACGCAGGGTGAACCCTGAACGGCATGAATGCGGCGGATGAGGTTTAGGGCGTCAACGATCAGAAGGTGTATTTGCATGATGGTTATAATTATTCGGAAAAGAAAAAGGGCGGTAACTCGACCGCCCTGCATAAAGTAATGGTTAATTACTTAATGATTTCATAGCAAGGTTCGTAGGCGGTTCCCGGCAGCTTCATACGATGCTGTGCGACAAAGCCTTGCAGCAGATGATCCATGTGCTGCATCATTTTTGCATCGCCGTGGATCTTAAACCGACCATGTTTTTCAATCTCGGCAATACCCACTTCTTTCACGTTACCCGCCACAATGCCTGAGAATGCGCGGCGTAGCGCTGCCGCTAACTTCTCAGGCGGTTGGTCAGGATGCAGATTTAGCGCGGCCATGTTCGCGTGTGTCGGCTCAAACGGCAGCTGCAAATCTGGCGCAATTTTGATCGACCAGTTAAAGCTGTAGAAATCACCGGTTTGGCGGCGGTTCTCTTTTACTTTCGGCATGGCGCGTTTCATCTGGCGAGCGACCTCAGCCGGATCGTCGATGATAATGGTGTAATGCTTACGTGCTGTTTCGCCCAGCGTACTCATGATGAATTCATCCAGCACGCGGAAGTAATCCTCACTCTCTTTTGGCCCAGTTAGGATCAGTGGTAAAACCTGATCTTTGTTTTCTGGATTCATCAGAATGCCTAGCAGGTAGAGCAGCTCTTCTGCCGTCCCCACGCCGCCAGGGAAGATGATGATGCCATGACCAAAGCGAACGAAGGCTTCCAGACGCTTTTCAATATCCGGCATAATCACCAGTTCGTTCACCAGCGGGTTAGGCGGCTCGGCGGCGATGATGGAAGGCTCGGTCATACCGATAAAGCGACTTTCTCTGTAACGTTGTTGGGCGTGTCCAACGGCGGCACCTTTCATCGGCGCTTCCATTGCGCCTGGCCCGCAGCCGGTGCAGATATTCAGCTCGCGCAGTCCTAGCTGGTTACCCACTTTACGTGCGTACAGGTATTCGATCTCGTTAATGGAATGCCCTCCCCAGCACACAATCATGTTCGGTTCTTCGCCAACGTGCAGGGCGCGGGCGTTACGCAGAATCGAAAATACCATGTTGGTGATATGTACTGGGCTTTTGGCATCCAGATGTGGATAGCGATCGGTGTTGGTCATCTGTCCGTTAACAAACAGAATATCGCGCAGCACGGCAAATAGGTTGGCCTGTAGAGCGCGAATGATCTGCCCATCGACAAAAGCGTCTTCAGGCGGATTAACCAATTCCAGTTTCACGCCGCGCTCGCGACGTAGTACGTTGATGTCAAAATTTTCGAAGCGCGATAGTAGCTCGTTGCTGTTATCAGTTTGTGCGCCGGAGTTAAGTACGGCGAGGGAGCAGTTGCGGAATAGGCGGTATAAATCACTGCTTGCCGTGCGCTTTAGCATGTCGACTTCAAGCTGCGACAATAAATCCATAGACCCAAGCGGGCTGATATGTGTAATCAAAGTCACTCCTATACATCTACCGATGCGGTTACCGCGATGGCATCAGGAATAACGAGTCCTGTCTATTGTTAGGCAGGCTCAATTCCGTTGTTCCTGATACGTTTTGCTACTGTATTAATGCACGCTTTCACCTTACAGATTTAGCATTCTGAGCCGATAGCCTATTTATGCTCAAGGCCTGATAGGTTGCTTGATTCATCAATAGCTTATTGTGAACTCGTGCATTTTGCGTCCTGCAAACACCTTACCGTTGTCTTTTGACTTTTGCCAACACTCTTACGTAAGCGCGCGTAATGATTTGCCATTTTTGCGAAGCCTATTGGCGAACCAGTCGGCCTTTTGGTGCAACGAACGGCGTATTTGTGCGCCAAGGATTAATATCCAAGCCACCGCGGCGCGTATAGCGAGCATAAACGCTGAGCGTTTCGGGCTGACAAAAGCGCTGGATATCGCAGAAGATACGTTCTACACACTGTTCGTGGAACTCGTTGTGATGGCGGAAAGAAACCAGATAACGCAGCAGCGCTTCACGATCGATGGCTGGGCCGCGGTATTGAATCATCACCGAGCCCCAGTCAGGCTGATGGGTAATTAAACAGTTGGATTTCAGCAAGTGGCTCACCAATGTTTCTTCCACCACGTTCTGTTGATTAGCGGCATCCTTGAGCAGCTCAGCGTCAAATTCGTAGTTATCGATTTCAATATCGAGATTGTCGATGCATTCTCCACTGAAGGCGGCAATTGGCTGACCTTCAACGTCATCAAGCTTCATCAGCTGTACGCGCACGTCACCCTGCGCACAGTGTGATAAGTCGCGCTGCAGCGTAGTTTGCACGTCATCCCAGCTAGCGAAGCGCGTTTGATTGAAGCTGTTGAGATAAAGTTTAAAGCTTTTTGATTCAATCAAATTCTGGCTAAAGGCATCCAATTCCACATCGGCGATGGCAACCTGCGGCAGGCCTTTGGCGTTAAGCCATGAGAGCTCATACAGCGTCCAAATATCGCCACCGGTGAAAGGCAGTGAATCAGGATAAAGTCCCAGAGGTTCACGATTCATACTGCGAGGAACGGGCTGAAGCAGCGAAGCGTCGTAGCTGTCGCGGTATTCAGTGGCTTTGCCGAGCGTTAAGCCAGCAAGGGCCTGATGATCTTGGTATGACATTATGTGGCCTATATTCGAATAAGAACGGTACAATCAGTGAATACCCTACAGTTTACCTTAGTGAGAGAAAACATGGTGCATGATGTTTCTGCCGCGCTAGCGGAGTTTACCCAGCGTTTTATTGACAACTGGCAGCGTGAAAGCGGTGATTTTCCCTATAGCGAAGCGTTATATGGTGTTGCTTCACCCTGCGTAGTGCATACCGACAACGAAAAGGTGTACTGGAAACCGCAGCCTGCGGCCGTTTCTGATGCTCTAAGCGGTATTTCCCGCGCTTTGGATATTCAGCTGCATGAGGATATCGTTCCCTTTTTCACCTCGCAGTATGCGGGTGATATGAGCGCGGTATTGGGTGATTTAGCGCTAGATCTGGTGCAGGTGTGGAGCGAGGATGACTTGCTGCGTTTGCAAGAAAATCAGATCGGACATTTAGTGACTCAGCGTCGGTTAAAACTTCCCCCAACACTCTTCCTTGCCACCACCGATTCCGAGCTACAGCTGATCTCGCTATGTAACCTTACCGGTAATGTTCTGCTTGAACAGTTTGGCAGTAAACAGCGTGAAGTGCTGGCCGAATCGCTGTCAGAATTCCTGTCTCGTCTACAACCTGTCGTTTTTAAGTAAATTTGGCTTACACGGCTGCCCGTCACCGTGTAAGAGATCTCTCACAAGGCGTGTAGGATATATCGCTTATTAGTGCAGATATTGTGTAGGTTGTTTTTATTTTTTATATAAAAATCAATAAGTAAAATTATTTTCTTGCAGCTTTTTACCGTGTAAGCCAAATGTGAGCCAATTAGGCTCATTGTTTTAAGCCTAAGAATAAGCGATATTAGCTTCACCGGAAGGGAAGACGGTTGGAGCAGGACACATCAGGATGATGTTGCTTCAGGATGAAGTGAAGGACACGCTCAGGAAGAGTGATAAAGGATGTGCCACAGGACGTTGGCCAAGGATACTTCAGGATGAAGTCAGGGACACCTCCAGGACGGAGATTGAGAGCCAGTTAGGATAACAGGCGGGTCAGGAAGACTGAGGAACAGCATCAGGATGATGCAGGATGAAACGTCAGGATGAAAGTTGGACGATACGACGGATTGTCGGGAAATGGATAGCCGTACGGAAAAGTTTTCATGGATGAGCAGGGAGCACAATGAGTAGCTGGATTGCTATAAAACGAACCGGGCGTACTGTGTAAAAACAGTACGCCCTTTTTTTTGCCCATCGCCAATGCTTTTTATTCTTCATCAGTGATTTAACGCCTTCTCATTACTTGCACTATTAAACCATAGCGATACACCTTTACTGCTCAGAGACTGCTTAACCACGTTAGCCTATTGGGACGTGCGAGCTTCAATGCTATTCTTTGCCCCCATTTTATATCCCGCCTGTAGACGTGAGTGAGAAAAGCATGAGTGAATACGCTGAAGTCAGACAGCATTTGCTGAGAATAGAGCAACAGTTAGACAGCCTTGATTTGTCTCAAGAATGTGCACCTGATGCTCAGGCTTTTGAGAGTCAAGAGCCTTTTTGCGTGGACACCATGAGCCCTGAGCAGTGGCTGCAATGGATCCTGCTACCGCGTATGTTTGCGTTGATTGATAACAGCGCGCCATTACCGCGCCGTTTTGCTATTGCCCCCTATTTTGAAATGGCATTTAAGGATCGTTTGCTGGAAGTTCTGCCATTGATCGTTCTGCTCCAAGAGCTAGACAGTATGCTGAACCAAGAAGAAGCCAATTGATGCTGAATATTATTTATCAGGATGAACATTTGGTTGCGGTGAATAAGCCGGCGGGCTGGCTTGTTCATCGCAGTTGGCTCGATCGTCATGAAACCGTGTTTGTGATGCAAACGCTGCGCGATCAGATTGGTCAGCATGTGTTTCCGGTACATCGTCTCGATCGTCCGACGTCTGGCGTGCTACTGATGGCGCTTTCCAGCGACGTCGCCCGTATGCTGTCAGAACAGTTCGAGCAGCGTGAGATGAATAAGACTTATCATGCGGTGGTGCGCGGCTACCTTGAAGGCGAAGCGGTAATTGATTATGCGTTAACGCCAGAGCTGGACAAGATTGCAGATAAGTTTGCAGATCCTGATAAAGCGCCACAAACGGCGGTGAGTCATTACCGTTCGTTAGCCACGGTTGAAATGCCCGTTGCCGTCGGCAAGTATCAAACTGCACGTTATAGTTTGGTCGAGCTAAAGCCAGAAACCGGCCGTAAGCATCAGTTACGGCGTCATATGTCACATTTACGTCACCCGATTATTGGTGACACTAAACACGGTGACCTGCGTCAAAATCGCGCCATGGCGCAGCATTTCTCTTGCTCTGGTTTGATGCTGCATGCGAGCGAGCTGTGTCTCGATCATCCTGTAACCGGAGAGCCACTCTGTTTACAGGCAGGGCTTGACGATCGCTGGCAGCGCATGATGTCGCATTTTAGCTGGCAAAGTTATCTCCCTCATCTTGAAAGGGTTGAGTTTCCAGAGAGTTGCGTTCACGATAGCCAAAATGACGTCAGCGTAAATTCTTAAGAAGAAGGAAAGCATCATGGCTCAGGTTGGTATTTTCGTTGGAACGGTATACGGCAACGCATTGATGGTGGCAGAAGAGGCTGAGAATATCCTCAAAGCGCAGGGACACGAAGTCAAACTGTTTGAGGAAGGTACGCTCGAAGAGTGGCAGTTCTACCGTAATCACTATGCATTGATCGTGACATCTACCACCGGGCAGGGCGATTTGCCGGACTCTATCGCTCCGCTGTTTCGTGCGGTGAAAGACGACGTCGGTTATCAGCCTGAACTGCGCTATGGCGTGATTGCGTTAGGTGATAGCAGCTATACCCATTTTTGCGGCGCAGGTCATCAATTCGATGAACTGTTACAGGAGCAAAAAGCGACGCGCATTGGCGAGTTGCTGGAAGTGGATGCTCAGGTTGATGCCGAGCCCGAAGTGGTCACGGGGCCGTGGGTGGAGAAGTGGGGGCAGTTGATTAAGTAGGCTGCAAGTAGCGTGTTGCTTATGATGTCTTTGCTTATGAGGCCTTCGCGTAAGGTTTCGTCCGCCTATTAATACCGAGCTACATGGATACATTGCTGAAGGCGTACGATGAGGGGCGCCAGCGCGCGCCCCTTCAATCCTCGCGCTTTTATCCGAGATGCCATCTCCGCTACGGTTTGGTATCGCCCATCCAGGGCGCCCCAAACTCCGCCGGTACATCCCTGTACCGGCGGCTCTATCAACCAAGGCTTAAACAATTTAAAAGATAAGAAGACAAAATGTCTTTTGTCTTTTTTATGTTTAAGGAATGCATTTTAGAGCCGCCAGCAGGGATGCTGGTGGCAGGTTGAGGGCGCACAGGATGTGCGCTCCGAGACCGGTCGGTCAAACGACTCGGTAAAAGCGCGCGAGTTGAGAGCCCCCGCGCAACGGGGCTCTCATCGGACGCCTACAACAGTGGCTTCATAGAAACGCAAATGCTCGTTGGCGGACGAAATCTTTCACGGTTCTTGCATATAAGATGCAAGGCGGCGGCGATTGAGCCGCCTTGCTTGACCGCTTTCATCCGTAGTTATATGGGAGAATATTGCCAATAAGCGGGCGAAACGTTCCCAAAACAAACAGAGTATGAAGCGGACGAAATCTTTCACTGCTTTTACATATAAGATGCAAGGCGATAGAAGTTGCCCCGCCTTATTTCTGCGTCAGCTTCTCAAGATCCGCCTCAATCTCGGCAATCTTATTCGCGACCACGCTTTCAAGGTGGCGCAGATCGTCCAAGATCTTGTGTTTAAGATCGACTTCAACCTGATCGCGTTTACAGATCTGATCCAGTTCATCAATTACATAACGCAGGTTCGGGTTAATCTCGTGGATCTCTTTGTAACCTTGCCCTGCGTTATCTGCCACGATGGTTTTACGCTGGCGTGGATATTTAAACTTCACGCTTTTGGCAAAAAACTCGCCTTTATCTTTACGGAAATAAATCTTCAAAATGTCGTTGTTGGCCTCCTGACGAAGGCTGTAGCGGTCAATCTCTTCGGGTTGATTAATCCCCAGACTTTTTAGATTGTCATACATAGCGGCACCTTTTGATATTTTTCATGAGAAGATGAAATATAGACTAAATGGCAGAACCGATTAAATTACCGTCGACGTAAAGTAACTGATAAAAAAATAGCGGGCTCGTTGCCCGCTATTTTTACTCTCTTAGTCGATGCTGCGTAGCAGCTCGTTAATACCAACTTTACCGCGTGTCTTGGCATCAACTTTCTTAACAATAACCGCACAGTACAGGCTGTATTTGCCATCTTTAGACGGCAAGTTGCCAGAAACAACCACGGAGCCAGCCGGTACGCGGCCGTAATGCACTTCACCGGTTTCACGGTCGTAAATCTTGGTGCTTTGACCCAGATAAACGCCCATGGAAATGACTGAGCCTTCTTCAACGATAACGCCTTCAACCACTTCTGAACGTGCGCCGATGAAGCAGTTATCTTCGATGATGGTTGGATTCGCCTGTAACGGCTCTAAAACACCACCGATGCCGACGCCGCCTGAGAGGTGTACGTTTTTACCAATTTGCGCACAAGAACCCACGGTAGCCCATGTATCGACCATGGAGCCTTCATCAACGTACGCGCCGATATTGACATAAGAAGGCATCAGCACGGTGTTACGTGCGATGAATGCACCCTGACGAACGCTGGCAGGTGGCACTACGCGGAAGCCTTCACGCTGGAAGCGTGCTTCGTCATAGTTGGCAAATTTCATTGGGACTTTGTCGTAGAAGCGAGTTTCAGCGCCTTCCATCAGTTTGTTGTCATTGATGCGGAAGGAGAGCAGCACTGCCATTTTCAGCCACTGATGAGTGACCCATTCGCCGTTAATTTTTTCTGCGACGCGCAGTTCGCCTGAATCTAACAGAGCGATAACCTGATTAACTGCTTCGCGCGTGATGCTGTCTACGTTAGCCGGAGTAATGTCTGCGCGGCGTTCAAAGGCGTTTTCAATAAGTGTTTGCAACTGCTGCATGCTGTTCTATTCCCGAAGTTTAATTGACATATCCCCTGCATATTTCGAGTTGTAGATGCGTTGACTACAACTCGAATTATTTTGGGTATAAATCGTAACAAATACATTACCCTTTATCGGTTGGATCGAGGGCTTCTGTCAACCGCTGAGCCAATTCTGCCTGCATTTTAATGCTTAATGCTTTACGTTCGCCGTCTGCCAGAATAAATAAGTCCTCAACCCGCTCGCCGATGGTGGTGATTCGGGCGCTGTGCAGTGACAGCCCCATCTCGGCGAATACTTCTCCCACCTGCGCTAATAATCCCGGCTGATCGAGCGCCACCAGTTCCATATAGCTTCTGCGCTCATTGTGCATCGGCAGGAAACTGACCTCCGTCGGTACGGTAAAATGGCGCAGTTTTGCTGACGGGCGTCGTGTGCGTGGGTGGCGATAGTGTTGTTGCGTGAGCGCCTGTTCCAGCGAATGTTTGATGGTTGCATGACGATCTTGTGCCAATGGGCTGCCATCGGGCTCGAGCACCACGAAGGTATCCATCGCAAAGTTATCGCGATTGGTGAAGATTTGCGCGTCATGTACGCTCAAATTACGACGATCTAATTCTCCCGCCACGGCGGCAAACAGATAAGGTCGATCAGGGCTATAGATAAAAATCTCGGTACCGCCGCGAGTGGCGAGATGGCTCACTAATACCAGCGGTTTGCTGGCGTCATGCTTGAGCAGATGGCGAGCGTGCCATGCCAACTGGTTAGGATTATGGCGTAGGAAATAGTCGGCGCGGCAGCGGCTCCAAATGTAATGCAGCGCCTCTTCGTTGATATTATCCATGCGTAGCAGCGCCAACGCCTGTAAACGGTGATGGCGTACGCGCTCGCGCATATCCGGGGTGTTTTGCATCCCGCGGCGCAGCTGTTTTTCAGTCGCAAAATAGAGTTCGCGTAACAGGCTCTGTTTCCAGCTATTCCACAGCGTTTCATTGGTGGCACAGATATCCGCAACGGTCAGGCTAACCAGATAGCGCAAACGGGTTTCGCTCTGTACTTCGGCGCTGAATTGTTGAATAACGGCGGGATCTTGGATATCGCGTCGCTGTGCCGTGACTGACATCAACAGATGGCAACGCACTAACCATGAAACAAGCTGAGTTTCGCGTGAATTAAGCCCGTGCAACTGAGCAAATTCGATTACGTCTTGAGCCCCTAAAATCGAGTGATCACCGCCGCGCCCCTTGGCGATATCGTGAAATAACGCGGCGAGCAGCAGTAGTTCAGGCTGAGGGAGGCGAGGGTAGAGCTCTACGCACAGCGGATGCCGCTGGCGGGTATTTTCATCCGCAAAACTTTCCAGTTTCAGCAGGACGCGCATGGTGTGTTCATCCACGGTATAGGCGTGAAACAGGTCAAACTGCATTTGGCCGACGATTTTTCCCCACTGTGGCATATAGGCCCATAGAACACTATGGCGGTGCATTGGCAGTAGGGCGCGATTCACTGACCCCGGATGGCGTAATATCGCCATAAACAGTTTACGGGCTTCGGGCAGATCGCACAGCGGCTGGGCCAGATGACGGCGCGCATAGCGAAGATGGCGCAGCGTGGTGGAATAGATCCCCTGTATTTCCTGATTTTTGGCCATCACATAAAACATCTGCAAGATGGTGACCGGATCGCGCATGAAAGTATCGGCGTCGCGCAAATCAATCAGGTTGCCGCGTAGCTGAAAGTTTTCATCCAGAGGGCGTGGCTTTTCATTGGTTCCGAGCGCCAGAATTGCCTCATCAAACAGCTGTAGCAGCATTTGGTTGAGTTCGCCCACACGGCGTGTCATGCGGTAGAAGTCTTTCATCATGCGTTCGATTGGAGCGTTGCCTTCGCCTTCGTACCCAAGCAGTTGGGCGACGCTAAACTGGCGATCGAACAGCAGGCGGTTGTCGTAGCGGTTCAAGACTAAATGCAGGGCAAAGCGGATACGCCACAGAAAGCTTTGGCATTCATTCAATTCGTCGCGTTCTGCCTCGGTAAGAAAGCCGAAACCGACCATCTCATTCATGGATGTCGCGCCAAAATGGCGATGAGCAACCCAAAGCAAAGTGTGAATATCACGCAGGCCGCCTGGGCTGGTTTTTATATCAGGCTCAAGGTTGTAGCTGGTGCCGTGGTAGCGGTGATGGCGATCTTTTTGTTCTTGAATTTTTGCATCGAAGAACTGGGGCGATGGCCAGAATTCATCGCTGAAAATCTGTTTTTGCAGGTGGAGAAACAGTGCAACGTCGCCATAGATTAGGCGTGATTCAATCAGGTTAGTGGCAACAGTAAGGTCTGAAAGCCCCTCCTGAACGCATTCATCTAACGTACGGACGCTATGCCCCACTTCGAGCTTTAAATCCCACAGTAGGGTAATGAGTTCGCTGATGCGCTGTGCGTCTTGTTCATTAAGCGGATCCTGACTCAAAATCAGTAGGTCGATATCAGACAACGGGTGCAGTTCGCCACGCCCGTAGCCGCCCACGGCGATGAGCGCCATGCCCTGACGTTCTTTGAACCCCAAGTGAATCCATAGACGCGTTAGCAGTCGGTCGATGTAGAGCGTTCGGGCGGCAATCAACGATTCTGCCGATTCGCCAGCCTGAAATGCGGCGGCCATCCATTGTTGGAAGCGTTCAAGCGACAGCTTCAGCGGCGCACACTCAAGATCGGATGCGGCAAAATTGTCAGGGGAGGGCGGCTGGATCAGCGGCTCCGTGGTGGTTTCGGATGTGGCTGAAGGTAAAATGGGCATGGGCATCTCCCGTTGTCGCCGAGTTAAACGCAGAACATAAAAAAAGCCGGCATAAGCCGGCTTGAGATGATGACTCGCTCGTTAAGCGATGGGTTATACGTTCTCGTGAACGATAACGCGTGGGAGATCGGTCTCTTCCTCACGCAGTGTCAAAATCTCGCAACCGTTATCAGTCACCACAATAGTATGCTCATACTGCGCGGACAAGCTGCGATCTTTAGTTTTTACCGTCCAGCCATCTTTCATGGTGCGGATGCGGTAATCACCGGCGTTAACCATAGGTTCGATAGTGAAAGTCATGCCCTTTTGCAGTACCACGCCGCCGTCGTCGGCATTGTAATGCAGAACCTGAGGTTCTTCGTGGAACACTTCACCGATGCCGTGACCACAGTATTCGCGCACCACGGAGAAGCCGTGTGATTCGACGAATTTCTGAATTTCAGCACCGATAGTGCGCAGGCGGATACCTGGTTTTACCATTTTTAGTGCCAGATAGAGGCTTTCTAGCGTGATGCGACACAGACGTTCGCCCAGAATGGTAGGTTCACCCACGATAAACATTTTTGAAGTATCGCCGTGCCAGCCATCTTTGATAACGGTTACGTCGATGTTGACGATGTCGCCGTTCTTCAAGATTTTTTCGTCGCTAGGAATGCCGTGGCAAACCACTTCATTCACGGAGATGCAAACGGATTTTGGATAGCCGTGATAGCCCAGACAAGCGGAGATCGCATGCTGTTTTTGGGTAATGTAATCGTCGCAGATACGGTCAAGCTCACCGGTGCTGACACCAGGAACAACGTACGGCTCGATGATTTCTAGGATTTCCGCAGCCAGTCGTCCAGCCACGCGCATTTTTTCGATTTGTTCAGGTGTTTTTATTGAAATTGCCATGAAGTATGTGTCCGCAGGTGTCGTGAAATCGACAATGAGAATCAATTGCTGAACATGTTAACAGTCCTCGGAACCGCTGCCAAATCCTACGATAGCCGTGGGCTCAAAATGCAACAAAAGGTGGAGTCTATGGCTCGTTTATGGTATAAAGCGCGCCGCAGTTCCTATATCTTCTATTCCTTCTGTTCAATGCAGCGGGGCGTTGATAAGGAAGCTGTAAATCTCAATTGTGTTATTTGTATTCTTTGCAAAGAAACGACAACAACACACACATATCGGCACGTGCGCCGGGGTGCCTTGCAGGATGAGTCTTCGGACCATGCCTTGCCGGGTCGGCTCATGGGATATGTGGAGGCTTAACCCCAAACTTTATATAGAGGTTTAATCATGGCAACTGTTTCCATGCGCGATATGCTCAAGGCCGGTGTACACTTTGGTCACCAGACCCGTTACTGGAACCCGAAAATGAAGCCTTTCATCTTCGGTGCTCGTAACAAGGTTCACATCATCAACCTTGAAAAAACTGTTCCAATGTTCAACGAAGCTCTGGCTGAGTTGCAGAAGATTTCTGCTCGTAAAGGCAAAATCCTGTTCGTTGGTACTAAACGCGCTGCAAGCGAAGCGGTAAAAGAAGCTGCGAACAGCTGCGATCAGTTCTTCGTGAACCATCGCTGGTTGGGTGGCATGCTGACTAACTGGAAAACCGTTCGTCAGAGCATCAAGCGTCTGAAAGATCTGGAAGTTCAGTCTCAGGATGGCACTTTCGATAAGCTGACCAAAAAAGAAGTTCTGATGCGCAATCGTGAACTGGCCAAGCTGGAAAACAGCTTGGGCGGTATCAAAGACATGGGCGGCTTGCCTGACGCTCTGTTCGTCGTTGATGCTGATCACGAACACATCGCGATTAAAGAAGCCAACAACCTGGGTATCCCGGTATTCTCTATCGTTGATACCAACTCCGATCCGGACGGCGTTGACTTCGTTATCCCTGGTAACGATGACGCAATCCGTGCAGTAAACCTGTACCTGAGCGCTGTAGCGGCAACTGTCCGTGAAGGCCGTTCTCAGGATCTGGTTTCCCAAGCGGAAGAAAGCTTCGTAGAAGCTGAATAATAAGGCAAGCTCAAAATTTGAGCCCTTATTAACCAGGTATTAAAATATGTTGGTTAGGGGGCCTTTATGGCCCCCCCTTTCTTTGTAAAAATCGCCTTTAACATCACGGCGATATAAAGAACCAATCCCTAGACGAGAGAACCTGTCTCCGTGAGGTTCGCTCTTCACGACGAGACCACCGAGGAAAATACAATGGCTGATATTACCGCCGCCCTGGTAAAAGAACTGCGTGAACGTACTGGCGCAGGCATGATGGATTGTAAGAAAGCGCTGACCGAGGCCCAAGGCGACATCGAGCTGGCAATCGAAAATATGCGTAAATCTGGCGCGATCAAAGCGGCGAAAAAAGCAGGCAACGTTGCTGCTGATGGCGTGATCAAAACCAAGATTGAAGGCAACTACGGTGTGATTCTGGAAGTTAACTGCCAGACTGACTTCGTTGCTAAAGACGGTGGTTTCCAGGCATTCGCTGAGAAAGTGCTGGACGCTGCGTTTGCAGGCAAAATCACCGACGTTGAAGTACTGAAAGCACAGTTCGAAGAAGAGCGTGTTGCACTGGTTGCTAAAATCGGTGAAAACATCAACATTCGTCGCGTTTCTTCTCTGGAAGGCGATGTACTGGCTAGCTACCTGCACGGTGCTCGCATTGGTGTTCTGGTTGCTGCTACTGGCGCTGATGAAGAACTGGCTAAGCAACTGGCTATGCACGTTGCTGCAAGCAAGCCTGAATTCGTTAAACCAGAAGACGTTTCTGCTGAAGTAGTAGAAAAAGAGTACCAGGTTCAGCTGGACATCGCGATGCAGTCTGGTAAGCCGAAAGAAATCGCAGAGAAAATGGTTGAAGGCCGCATGAAGAAATTCACCGGCGAAGTTTCTCTGACTGGTCAAGCTTTCGTTATGGACCCAAGCAAAACTGTTGGTCAGCTGCTGAAAGAGCACAATGCTGACGTTACCAATTTCATCCGCTTCGAAGTGGGTGAAGGTATCGAAAAAGCGACCGTAGACTTTGCTGCAGAAGTTGCTTCAATGACTAAAGGCGCTTAATCGCCTTCAAATGGAACCGCCGCAGGGTGGTTCCATTGTTTTATCTGGAAACGTTAGGCGCATAGCCCTTAGCCAACGTAGAAAGGTTTACACTATTAAGTATCCCAGCCAGCATTAGAATGTATCCCAATGATCGGTTACGACCGTGCATTGAAATACCTCCGACTATTTATTGACTGCTTCTTAGGACAGAACATCATGGCAACTAACTCCAAACCCGTATATCAGCGTATCTTGCTCAAGCTTAGCGGTGAAGCCCTGCAAGGTGCAGAAGGTTTCGGCATCGATGCAAGCGTACTGGATCGTATGGCTCAGGAAGTTAAAGAGCTGGTTGAATTAGGCATTCAAGTCGGTGTTGTCATCGGCGGCGGAAACCTGTTCCGTGGCGCAGGTCTGGCGCAGGCGGGCATGAACCGCGTTGTTGGCGATCACATGGGGATGCTAGCTACCGTGATGAACGGCTTGGCAATGCGTGATGCGTTGCATCGTGCCTATGTGAACGCGCGTCTGATGTCTGCTATTCCGCTTAACGGCGTGTGCGATAACTACAGCTGGGCAGAAGCGATTAGCCTGCTGCGTAACAACCGCGTAGTGATTTTCTCTGCCGGCACCGGTAATCCATTCTTCACAACTGATTCCGCAGCTTGTCTGCGTGGTATTGAAATCGAAGCTGACGTGGTGCTGAAAGCGACCAAAGTTGACGGTGTGTACTCAGCCGATCCGGTCACCAACCCAGATGCCACGCTGTTCGATCAAATGACCTATCAAGATGTGTTGGAAAAAGAACTGAAAGTTATGGATCTGGCCGCTTTCACCTTAGCTCGTGACCATAACCTGCCGATTCGTGTATTTAATATGAATAAGCCAGGTGCTCTGCGTCGTGTCGTTATGGGTGAGAAAGAAGGCACGCTGATCTCCAAATAATTTGGAGCATAACGGCGCTCTACGAACGTGAGAGCCTTACGCGTCATTTTTACTCGATGAATATTGCGTCAGGCTTTCTTGCCAGTTACGCTTGATTGAAAATATATCGGCGTTTCTCAAGACGAAGCGCCAGTTTAATTAACCGTTTTCAAGGGTTCGCAACGTGATCAACGAAATCAAAAAAGATGCCGAAACGCGCATGGACAAATGCGTTGAAGTATTTAAGTCAAACATCAACAAGATCCGTACGGGTCGTGCTCATCCGAACCTGTTGGATGGTATTTCTGTAGAATATTATGGATCTGCTACGCCTTTGCGTCAGGTCGCTAACGTGGTTGCTGAAGACTCTCGCACACTGGCGATCACCGTGTTCGATCGTTCTTTGTCTGCTGCGGTAGAAAAAGCGATCATGGCTTCTGATTTGGGCTTAAACCCAATGTCTGCGGGCGCGGTTATCCGTGTTCCATTGCCAGCGCTGACCGAAGAGCGTCGTAAAGACCTGATCAAACTGGTTCGTGCTGAAGCTGAACAGGGCCGTGTGTCTGTTCGTAACGTACGCCGTGATGCGAACGATAAAGTTAAAGTTTTGCTGAAAGATAAAGAGATCAGCGAAGACGAAGATCGTAAATCGCAAGACGAAGTGCAGAAAATGACTGACGTAATGATCAAAAAGATCGACGCTGCATTAGCTGACAAAGAAAAAGAGTTGATGGAGGTTTAATTCCTCACCGGCTTGAAAAAAGCGTCGCCCCGGCGGCGCTTTTGTTTTTTAGGCTATCCGAGAAACCTCAGGCTGTTGCTGAAGGCGGGCTAATTCTCATAGACAATCCGTCGTCTTAGTTTCAGACTGATGCATCTCCTGTTCTAAACAGTTATTCAGAAGACCCCTCATGAAGCAACTGACTATTCTTGGTTCTACCGGCTCCATTGGCACCAGTACACTGGCTGTGGTGCGAGCAAATCCTGATAAATTTAAAGTTGCCGCGCTGGTGGCAGGTAAAAACGTCGAAGTCATGTTCCAGCAGTGCGTTGAGTTCGCTCCGCGCTATGTTTCTATGGCTGATGACCATGCTGCCCAGATGCTTCGTCAACGCTTACAAGACGCAGGGCTTAGCGGCATCGAGGTGATGTCTGGCGAGCCGGCTGCCTGCGATTTAGCCGCGCTGGATGAGGTTGATCAGGTGATGGCTGCCATTGTTGGCGCAGCAGGCCTCTTGCCGACGCTGGCCGCGATTAAAGCCAATAAGCAGGTTTTACTGGCCAATAAAGAGGCGTTAGTGACCTGTGGACGTCTGTTTATGGATGCGCTGAAACAGAGTCGCGCTCAGCTGTTGCCTATCGACAGCGAGCATAATGCGATTTTTCAGAGTTTGCCCGAGGCTGTACAAAAGAATCTTGGCTTTGCCTCACTGAATGAGAACGGCATATCGCGTATTGTTCTTACCGGCTCAGGAGGACCATTCCGCCAATTGCCGATGGGCGATTTTGCTGCGGTCACGCCCGATCAGGCCTGTGCGCATCCAAACTGGTCGATGGGGCGTAAGATTTCCGTCGATTCTGCCACCATGATGAATAAAGGGCTCGAGTACATCGAAGCTCGTTGGCTGTTTAATGCCTCAGAGTCCGAGATGGAGGTAATAATTCATCCTCAATCCGTCATTCATTCTATGGTGCGTTACCGTGATGGTAGCGTAATTGCCCAGCTAGGTTCGCCAGACATGCGCACGCCGATTGCCCATGCGATGGCTTATCCAGCTCGTGTGCAAACCGGTGTCGAACCTCTCGATTTCTGCAAAATTGGCTCATTTACGTTCGAGCAACCTGATATGGTGCGCTATCCTTGTTTGCAACTGGCGATAGACGCGTCGCGAGCAGGGCAGGCAGCGACAACCGCGTTGAATGCGGCAAACGAAATTTCAGTGGATGCGTTCTTACGTGGGCAAATTCGTTTCACCGATATTGCAGCGCTAAATCAGGACGTTTTGTCGGCATTGACGTGTTGTGAGCCGCAAAGCATTGCAGAAGTCTTGGATATTGACCGCCAAGCGCGTGAAGTAGCCACTCGTCTGAGTGCGAACTTCCTAATATAGATCTGCTATTCCCTGTGTAGGTAGTTTGTGGCGGTTCAGGTGAAATGATATAGTTTGCGACAACTTTCGGTGGGGCGAGATATTTAGTGCGCTAAGTATTTTGATTTTGCTGCTGATTAATTGGTTAGCCGTGACTAGTACACGGCTTTTTTGCGCATTAAACACTTGGTTATTTAATACTCGGTTCAGTTTGTGCAATTGATGTCGCATGGGCAAGGTGAGCTTGATGTTGCCGCTTACTTCGGCGCCATGCTTTTGAGGAATTGATTACACGTATGTCTTCCACTCAATCACCAATGACTGACGAGATAGTCTGTGGTCCACAGCACGTCGCTATCATTATGGACGGCAATGGCCGTTGGGCGAAGCGTCAGGGCAAAATGCGTGTATTTGGCCATAAAGCTGGGGTGAAATCGGTACGTCGTTCCGTACGTTTTGCAGTTAGCCATGGCATCAAGGCGTTAACGTTGTATGCGTTTAGTAGTGAGAATTGGAACCGCCCTGCGCAGGAAGTCAGCGCGCTAATGGAGCTCTTCATCCGGGCATTAGACGGCGAAGTGAAAAGCTTGCATAAGCACAATGTACGTCTGAAAATCATCGGTGATATCGGCCGTTTTAGCTCGCGCTTACAAGAGCGTATTCGTCGTTCTGAGCAATTAACTGAAAATAATGATGGGCTAACGTTAAATATTGCCGCTAATTATGGTGGGCGATGGGATATCATGCAGGGCGTGAAAACGCTGGCCGAGCAGGTTAAGGCAGGAGTGCTTCAACCTGAAGATATCACTGAGGACTTGCTGAGCCAGCAAGTTTGCTTACACGATCTGGCTCCGGTTGACCTTGTCATTCGGACCGGTGGAGAGCATCGGGTCAGCAACTTTTTGCTGTGGCAAATCGCATATTCCGAGTTTTATTTCACGGATGTGCTGTGGCCTGATTTTGATGAACTTACCTTTGAAGGTGCACTTAATGCATTTGCGCAACGCGAGCGCCGCTTCGGAGGCACTACACCTATCAACGCATCAGATGCGTCTTAGGGGGATCTCTTGCTGAAGTCTCGCATTATTACTGCTTTGATCTTAGTGCCTATTGTCATTGCGGCGCTGTTTTTATTACCTCCCGTTGGTTTTGCGATTGTGACCTTAGTCATATGCATGCTAGCCGCTTGGGAGTGGGGACAACTTGCTGGGTTCACATCTAATTCGCAGCGTATCTGGGGCGCAGTGATCTGCGGTCTGGTGCTAGCCGCGATGTTGCTGAGTCTGCCTGAGTTTAATCGAAGCGTGCACCTGCCGTTAATTGCAGGTTCGCTGTGGGCGTCGGTTGTTTGGTGGATTGTTGCGCTGTTTTTGGTGCTGTTTTATCCCAAGTCTGCGGGATGGTGGAAACACTCTCGCGTACTCAAAATTGTTTTTGGTGCAGCGACTATCATTCCATTCTTTTGGGGAATGATTGCGCTACGTCAACACGGCTATGACGCCAATCACTATCAAGGGGCATGGTGGCTGCTGTATGTGATGTTCCTTGTATGGGGCGCAGATTCTGGTGCCTACATGTTTGGCAAACTGTTTGGTAAGAACAAGCTGGCACCAAAGGTTTCTCCGGGTAAAACGTGGGAAGGCTTCATCGGTGGCTTGATTACCTCAGCGCTAATTTCGTGGGGCTTTGGTTTGTACGCGCCGCTCGCCATAGTGCCAACTACGCTGCTGATTTGTTCTATTGTGGCCGCATTGGTTTCGGTGCTGGGTGATTTAACCGAAAGCATGTTCAAACGCGAAGCCGGCATTAAAGACAGCGGGCATTTAATTCCCGGTCATGGCGGCATTCTGGACCGTATTGATAGTTTGACTGCGGCAGTACCTGTGTTTGCATGTCTTATGCTGTTAGTGTTTTACTAGTCCGCTTGAGACAGGGAGCTTACCAATGACCAATATACTCTGGAGCCTGATTGCGTTTTTAGTGGCGCTTGGGGTGTTGATCACGGTGCATGAGTTTGGCCACTTTTGGGTGGCTCGCCGCTGTGGCGTGAAGGTTGAGCGTTTTTCTATCGGTTTTGGTAAGGCGCTGTGGCGTCGTGTAGACCGTAGCGGTACCGAATATGTGCTGGCTCTTATCCCGCTTGGTGGCTATGTCAAAATGCTGGATGAGCGTGTAGAGAGCGTTGCTCCTGAGTTTCGTCATCAGGCGTTTAATAACAAAACGGTGTGGCAGCGAGCGGCAATTGTTAGCGCAGGTCCTATTGCTAACTTTCTGTTTGCTATAGTCGCTTACTGGTTTGTGTTTGTTATTGGCGTTCCCAGCGTTCGTCCGGTTATTGGCGAAATTGTTCCTCAATCGGTAGCGGCCCAAGCAGATATTTCACCAGGATTGGAACTAAAGTCCGTTGCAGGTATCGAAACGCCTGACTGGGATTCTGTTCGTTTAGCGCTGGTCGGTAAAATTGGTGCGAAAGAGACCACCGTTGAAGTCGCGCCGTTTGGCAGTGACAATAAAACGCAGAAAACTCTGGATCTGACGCATTGGCAGTTTGAACCAGATAAGCAAGATCCGGTAGTTTCGCTTGGCATCGTGCCGCGTGGCCCGCAGATTGAGCCGATCCTTGCTGAAGTGCAAAAGGATTCAGCGGCTCAGAAAGCAGGTTTGCAAGTCGGCGATAGGATCGTTAAAGTCGATGGTCAGCCGTTATTGAACTGGCAAACTTTTGTTAAGCAGGTCCGTGAAAGACCTAACGAAAGCATAGCACTTGATATTGAACGCAATGGAAATATTCAATCATTGCAGTTAACACCAGACAGCAAATCTGTTGGTGCTGGTAAAATGGAAGGCTTTGCAGGCATCGCGCCGAAAGTTATTCCATTGCCTAACGAGTATAAGACGATTCGACAATATGGACCGTTTATGGCGATCTATCAGGCCAGTGATAAAACATGGCAATTGATGAAGCTAACGGTCTCTATGGTAGGGAAACTAATTACTGGTGATGTGAAGCTGAATAACCTGAGTGGGCCGATTTCGATCGCGCAGGGCGCAGGGATGTCAGCGGAGTACGGTGTTGTGTATTACCTAATGTTCTTAGCGCTTATCAGCGTTAATTTAGGGATTATCAACCTGTTCCCACTCCCAGTACTTGATGGTGGTCACTTGCTCTTCTTAGCGATTGAAAAGCTAAAAGGAGGGCCGGTTTCCGAGCGAGTTCAAGACTTCAGTTATCGCATCGGTTCTATTTTACTGGTGTTGTTAATGGGGCTTGCACTCTTCAATGATTTCTCGCGCCTTTAAGGGACGGGATTTAGGTTAGGAAGAACGCATAACAACGATGGCGATGAAAAAGTTGCTCATAGCGTCGCTGCTGTTTGGCAGCGCAACCGTATACGGTGCAGATGGATTCGTAGTGAAAAATATTCATTTCGAAGGCCTGCAGCGGGTCGCCGTCGGTGCGGCGTTACTTAACATGCCGGTTCGCGTTGGCGATACCGTCAGCGATGAAGATCTCAGTAACACTATTCGCGCATTATATGCGACCGGCAACTTCGAAGATGTTCGGGTGCTGCGCGATGGTGAGAACTTGATCGTGCAGGTTAAGGAACGTCCTACGATCGCGAGTATTACCTTCTCCGGTAACAAGTCTGTAAAAGACGACATGCTGAAGCAGAACCTTGAAGCTTCTGGCGTGCGCGTAGGTGAAGCTCTGGACCGCACAATGCTTTCTAGCATTGAAAAGGGTCTGGAAGATTTCTACTACAGCGTCGGTAAATACAGTGCGACGGTGAAAGCGGTGGTAACACCTCTGCCTCGTAACCGTGTTGACTTGAAACTGGTATTTACTGAAGGTAAATCCGCTCAGATTCAGCAAATCAATATCGTAGGGAACCACGCGTTCACCTCCGAAGAGTTGATTGCGCGTTTCCAACTGCGCGACGAAGTTCCTTGGTGGAACTTGGTTGGTGACCGTAAATATCAAAAACAAAAACTGTCTGGCGACTTAGAAACCTTGAGAAGCTTCTACTTGGACCGCGGCTACGCCCGTTTCAATATTGATTCTACTCAGGTGAGCTTAACGCCGGATAAAAAAGGCATCTACATCACCATTAACATCACTGAAGGCGATCAGTACAAACTGACCGGCGTTGACGTGAACGGTAACATGGCAGGTTATAGCACCGAAATCAACCGCTTGACCACGATTGAACCGGGTGAACTGTATAACGGTGCCAAAGTGACCAAGATGGAGGATGACGTTAAGAAACTCCTCGGTCGCTACGGTTATGCTTATCCAAAAGTGCAGACTCAGCCTGAAATCAACGATGCGGATAAAACCGTTAAGTTGCATATGAACGTCGATGCGGGTAACCGTTATTACGTGCGTAACATCAAGTTTGCAGGCAATGACACCAGTAAAGATTCCGTTCTGCGTCGCGAAATGCGCCAGATGGAAGGTGCGTGGCTGGGCAGCGACTTGGTCGATCAGGGTAAAGAACGTCTGAACCGTACCGGTTATTTTGAAACCGTTGATGTTGATACTCAGCGTGTTCCAGGTACGCCGGATCAGGTAGATGTCACCTATAAGGTAAAAGAGCGTAACACCGGTACTTTCAACTTCGGTGTGGGCTTTGGTACTGAAAGTGGCGTTAGCTTCCAAGTCGGCGTTCAGCAGGAAAACTGGTTGGGTACAGGTAATACCGTTGGTATTAGCGGTACCAAAAACGACTACCAAACCTATGCTGAACTGTCTATGACAGACCCGTACTTCACCGTTGACGGTGTGAGCTTGGGTGGTCGTATTTTCTATAACGACTTTAAAGCTGATGATGCGGATCTGTCTGACTATACCAACAGCAGCTATGGACTTGATGGCACCTTAGGGTTCCCAATCAACGAAAATAACTCGTTGCGTACCGGTCTGGGTTACGTACATAACTCCCTGTCTGATATGCAGCCACAGGTCGCTATGTGGCGTTATCTGGACTCCATGGGCCAGCATCTGGATGATACGAAGAAAGCTGATTATACCGCTGATGACTTCACGTATACCTTAGGCTGGTCATATAACAACGTTGACCGTGGATTCTTCCCAACTCAGGGCACGAAAGCGTCTCTGAACGGTAAAGTGACCATCCCTGGTTCTGATAACGAATACTACAAAATCACGTTCGATAGCCAAAGCTATCTGCCGTTGGATGACGATCGTTCTTGGGTTGTGATGGGGCGTTCCCGTTTAGGCTACGGTGATGGTCTTGGCGGTAAAGAAATGCCGTTCTATGAAAACTTCTATGCCGGTGGTTCTAGCTCGGTACGTGGTTTCCAATCGAATAACATCGGTCCTAAAGCGGTTTATCTGAATTCGAATGGCAGCATTGATAGTAGCAAGACGGATGACAATGACGCGGTGGGTGGTAACGCCATGGCAGTGGCCAGTCTTGAGCTGATTACGCCAACGCCGTTCGTGGGTGAGAAATATTCCAATTCTCTGCGTACCTCTATCTTCATGGATGCGGGTACCGTTTGGGATACTAATTGGGATAACAACGGTTGTGGAGCGACCTCCTGTAGTTCTCAGGGTATTCCTGACTACAGCGATCCGAGCAACATTCGTGTCTCTGCCGGTCTAGCACTGCAGTGGATGTCTCCATTGGGGCCATTGGTATTCTCGTACGCTCAGCCAGTTAAGAAATACGACGGTGATAAAGCGGAGCAGTTCCAATTTAACATCGGTAAGACTTGGTAATAAGCTACTCTATAAAAGCTACTGTATAAGGCATGGGGATACGTCCCCATGCCAGAATGCATAAGTTCCACTCAGAGCGTTCTTTTATAATGGACGTTGTGAGAGACACTATGGGTCGGTGCCTATGCGGTATACGTGTCGTCGACACATATGGGTGATGGTAAGGAGTCTAAATTGAAAAAGTGGTTATATGCGGCAGGTCTGGGCATGGCATTAGCAGTTTCTGCTAACGTACAAGCTGCTGATAAGATTGCAATTGTAAACGTATCCAGCATCTTCCAGCAGTTGCCACAGCGTGCAACCGTTGCAAAACAACTGGAGAACGAATTCAAGAGCCGCGCAACTGAGTTGCAGGGCCAGGAACGTGATCTGCAGTCAAAAATGCAAAAACTGCAACGTGATGGTTCTACCATGAAAGCTAGCGATCGTACCAAGATGGAAAAAGACATCATGGCACAGCGTGACGCTTTCTCTCAGAAAGCACAGGCTTTTGAGCAGGATAACCGTCGTCGTCAGGGCGAAGAACGTAATAAGCTGTTGAGCCGCATTCAGGATGCAGTTCGTGCCGTTGCTAAAGACAAAGGCTACGATCTGGTTATTGATGCAAATGCTGTTGCTTATGCTGATTCTTCCAACGACATCACTGCACAAGTGCTGAAACAGGTTAAATAAGGCATGGCTTCAATTCGACTCGCTGATCTCGCTCAGCAGTTGAATGCAGAGCTTCACGGTGATGGCGATATCGTCATCACCGGCGTTGCTTCAATGCATTCGGCAAAATCGCAGCAAATCACTTTTTTATCTAACAGTCGCTACCGTGAACAATTAGCTGCTTGCAATGCAAGCGCTGTGGTGTTGACTGAAGCGGATCTGCCTTTCTGTACATCGGCGGCGTTGGTAGTAAGAAACCCTTACTTAACCTACGCACTGATGGCACAGATTATGGATACAACACCGGCTCCGGCAAAAGATATTGCACCGAGTGCGGTGATTGATGCAACGGCTCAGCTTGGCAGCAATGTTTCTGTTGGCGCCAATGCGGTTATTGAAGAGGGCGTCGTGCTAGGCGACAACGTCATCATTGGTGCTGGTTGCTTCGTCGGTAAGTTCACGAAAATTGGTTCAGGCACACGCCTGTGGGCCAACGTTAGCGTTTATCATCAAATCGAAATCGGTGAGAAATGTCTGATTCAGTCAGGAACCGTTATCGGCGCTGATGGTTTTGGTTATGCTAACGATCGCGGCAATTGGATTAAAATTCCACAGCTCGGCACGGTACGTATCGGCGATCGCGTTGAAATTGGCGCATGTACCACCATCGACCGTGGCGCTTTGGATGACACCATCATTGGCAACGGCGTAATTATCGACAATCAATGCCAGATTGCACATAACGTTATGATTGGCGACAATACAGCAGTTGCTGGCGGTGTTATCATGGCGGGCAGTCTGAAGATTGGTCGTTACTGCCAGATTGGCGGTGCAAGTGTGATCAATGGTCACATGGAAATTTGCGACAAAGCCGTTGTAACGGGAATGGGTATGGTGATGCGTCCTATCACTGAACCGGGTATTTATTCCTCTGGTATTCCGCTGCAACCCAACAAGGCATGGCGTAAAACGGCAGCTCTGGTGATGAATATTGATGAAATCAATAAGCGTCTAAAAGCCGTTGAAAAGAAAGTCACTAATGACTAACGACTAAAGCCATACCTTTGTCAGTGAATACATATTCCTGGCATTTACCCTGTTTTACTGGGTATAAAACGATTTGCGGCCTGCATCATCGTCTCTTGTAGACATGAGGCGGGCCGTGTTGTTGATGACAATTAGTTTTCCTACAGGAAGAGTATTTTGACTACTGACACTCATACTCTCAATATTTCCGAGATTTTAGAGTTACTGCCGCACCGTTTTCCGTTCCTTTTAGTGGATCGCGTTCTTGATTTTGAAGAAGGCAAATTCCTGCGTGCAGTGAAAAACGTTACTTTTAACGAGCCGTTTTTCCAGGGCCACTTCCCTGGCAAACCGATTTTCCCAGGCGTGTTGATTCTAGAAGCTATGGCTCAGGCCACCGGTATTCTGGCATTCAAAAGCGCGGGCAAACTGGAGCCAGGCGAGTTGTACTATTTTGCTGGTATTGACGATGCTCGCTTTAAACGTCCCGTTCAGCCGGGCGACCAGATGATTCTGGAAGTTGAATTCCTCAAAGAGCGCCGCGGCGTAGCTCGCTTTAACGGTGTTGCCAAAGTAGACGGTAAGATTGTTTGCGAAGCTTCAATGATGTGTGCCCGTAGCCGGGAGGCCTAATACGTGATTGACCCAACCGCCTTTATCCATCCAAGTGCCATAGTCGAAGACGGCGCAGTCATTGGTGCCGGTGTGCATATCGGTCCTTTTTGCTACGTCGGCTCCCAAGTGGAAATCGGCGAAGGTACCGTGCTGAAGTCCCATGTCGTCGTCAATGGCATTACTAAAATTGGCCGTGATAACGAGATCTATCAGTTCTCCTCTATTGGTGAAGTGAATCAGGATCTTAAATATGCTGGCGAACCTACCCGCGTAGAAATCGGCGATCGTAACCGTATTCGCGAGAGTGTCACCATTCATCGTGGTACTGCACAGGGCGGTAACCTAACGAAAGTAGGTAGCGATAACTTGCTGATGATTAATGCGCATATCGCGCACGATTGTGTCATCGGTAACCGTTGTATTTTCGCTAACAACGCAACGTTAGGTGGTCATGTTACGGTTGATGATTTTGCGATCATCGGTGGAATGACAGCGGTTCACCAGTTCTGTGTGATTGGTGCGCATGTGATGGTCGGCGGCTGTTCTGGCGTCGCGCAGGACGTGCCTCCGTATGTGATTGCACAGGGTAACCATGCAACGCCGTTCGGCCTGAATATTGAAGGCCTGAAGCGCCGTGGTTTCGAAAAAGAGTCTCTGCATGCGATTCGTAATGCATACAAGATCCTCTATCGTAGCGGAAAAACGCTAGAAGAAGCCAAGCCAGAAATTGCCGAGTTAGCCAAACAGCAACCCGCTGTTCAGCTGTTCGTTGATTTCTTTGAGCGTTCGACTCGCGGCATTATCCGCTAAGCTATGACGTTATCTCAGATAGCCTCTGACTCGTTGTCGGTGGATCGCGTTTCGCGTCCGCTGACGATTGGTCTGGTCGCCGGGGAAACCTCCGGCGATATCCTTGGTGCGGGTTTAATCCGTGCTCTGAAAGCGCGTCACCCCAATGCGCGTTTTGTCGGCGTAGCCGGTCCTTTGATGCAAGCCGAAGGCTGTGAAGCCTGGTTTGAAATGGAAGAGCTGGCGGTGATGGGGATTGTTGAAGTTCTCGAACGCCTGCCTCGTCTACTTAAAATTCGCCGTGAACTGACCCAACGCTTTACCGAGCTTAAGCCTGATGTTTTCGTCGGTATTGATGCGCCTGATTTTAATATCACGCTGGAAGGCCGCTTAAAGCAGAAAGGTATTCGAACCATTCATTATGTCAGCCCCTCAGTGTGGGCGTGGCGACAGAAGCGTGTTTTCAAAATTGGCAAGGCAACCGATTTGGTTTTAGCCTTTCTGCCTTTTGAAAAAGCGTTTTATGACAGATTCAATGTTCCATGCCGTTTCATTGGTCATACGATGGCTGATGCAATGCCGCTCAACCCGGATAAACAGGCCGCGCGTCAAGCATTGGGTATTGCTCCCGATGCATTGTGTTTAGCGTTACTGCCGGGCAGCCGTAGCGCTGAAGTTGAAATGTTGAGTGCTGACTTCTTAAAAACAGCGACGATCTTGCGGGAGAAGTATCCGGCATTAGAAATCGTGGTACCGCTGGTCAACGCCAAGCGTCGCGAACAGTTTGAACGGATTAAAGCTGAAGTAGCACCAGAATTAACCGCTCATCTTCTCGATGGGCAAGCGCGTAATGCGATGTACGCCAGCGATGCGGCGCTGTTAGCTTCTGGTACGGCGGCGCTGGAATGTATGCTGGCGAAATGCCCAATGGTGGTTGGCTACCGCATGAAACCGTTCACCTTCTGGTTGGCTGAGCGTCTGGTGAAAACCGATTATGTTTCATTGCCGAATCTGTTGGCGCGCCGTGAGTTGGTACAAGAGCTGCTACAGCACGATTGCCAGCCTGAAAAATTAGCCGCTGCTTTACTGCCGCTGTTAGAAGGTGGTGAAGCCACTAAAGTCTTGCAAAAGACCTTCCTCGAATTGCACCAAAGTATCCGCTGCGGCGCCGATGAACAAGCGGCCGATGCGGTGCTGTCTTTAGTTAATCAATAAGTTAATCAATAGGCCGTAATTCAATGAGCACCAATTCAGTGAGTGACATTTTTGTCTATCCTATCGCGCAGCGAATTGCAGGCGTTGATGAAGTAGGACGCGGACCTTTGGTTGGCGCGGTTGTCACTGCGGCAGTGATCCTCGATCCTGCGCGTCCGATTGCGGGCTTGGCCGATTCGAAGAAATTAAGCGAAAAGCGCCGTAACGCGTTGTATGAAGAAATTATTGAGAAAGCGCTGAGCTGGAGCTTAGGCCGCGCAGAGCCGCACGAAATTGATGAGTTGAACATCCTGCATGCCACTATGCTGGCGATGCAAAGAGCTGTTGCAGGATTATCGATCGAACCTGATTTTGTGCTGATTGATGGTAATCGTTGCCCGAAATTGCCGATGGCTTCTCAGGCTGTGGTGAAGGGTGATAGTCGTGTGGCTGAAATTAGTGCGGCCTCTATTTTGGCTAAAGTCACCCGCGACCGTGAAATGGAAGTTCTGGATGCTCAGTTCCCAGACTATGGTTTTGCACAGCATAAAGGCTATCCAACGGCTTTCCATCTTGAGCGCTTAGCGCAGTTGGGAGCAACAGAACACCACCGTCGCAGCTTTGGGCCGGTTAAACGTGTTCTTGGGCTTATTTAATTAGCCCCCATGTATTTACCTCTTTAGTAACAGGTTTTTAGACGAGTAATTGACATATGGCAGAACCACGTTTCATACATTTGCGCGTTCACAGTGACTATTCCATGATCGATGGGCTGGCGAAAGTCGGCCCATTGGTTAAGAAAGTGGCTGCGCTGGGTATGCCTGCCTTTGCGATTACTGACCATACTAATATGTGCGGGCTAGTGAAGTTTTATGGCGCGGCGCACGGGGCTGGAATTAAGCCAATTATCGGCGCCGATGTATTGGTTAAGAGCGAAATGCTGGGCGATGAGCTTTCCCATTTGACCATATTGGCGGCAAATAACACCGGCTATCAAAACCTAACCCTGCTTATTTCACATGCCTATCAACGCGGGTATGGTGCCGATGGCCCGGTTATCGACCGTGATTGGCTGATTGAATACCGTGAAGGGCTGATATTGCTGTCAGGCGCACGCCAAGGTGACGTGGGCAAAATGCTGCTGCGTGGCAACCAGCAGCTAGCGCATGAGTGCGTTGATTTTTATCAGCAATATTTCCCCGATAGCTACTATCTGGAGCTTATCCGCACGGGCCGCCCTGATGAAGAAAGCTATCTGCATTTTGCCGTGGCCTTGGCTGAAGAGCGCGATCTTCCGGTGGTGGCTACCAACGATGTACGTTTTTTAGAAACCGGTGATTTCGATGCTCATGAAATTCGCGTCGCTATCCATGACGGTTTCACCTTAGACGATCCCAAACGGCCTAAAAACTACAGCGCTCAGCAGTACATGCGCAGCGAAGAAGAGATGTGTGAGCTGTTTGCCGACATCCCCGAATCGCTTGAAAACAGCGTAGAGATTGCTAAGCGTTGTAACGTGACGATCCGGTTAGGTGAGTATTTCCTGCCACAGTTTCCGACCGGCGAGATGTCGACAGAAGACTTCTTGGTGGCAAAATCCAAGCAGGGCTTGGAAGAACGTCTCGAGTTTTTATTCCCCGATCCTGAAGAGCGCGCCAAACGCCGTCCTGAATATGACGAGCGTTTAGAGGTTGAACTTAAAGTTATCAACCAGATGGGATTCCCCGGCTACTTCCTGATCGTGATGGAGTTTATTCAGTGGTCGAAAGATAATGGCGTACCAGTAGGGCCAGGTCGTGGTTCTGGTGCGGGGTCGTTAGTAGCCTATGCGCTGAAAATCACCGATCTGGATCCGCTGGAGTTCGATCTGCTGTTCGAACGATTCTTGAACCCAGAACGTGTTTCCATGCCTGACTTTGACGTCGACTTTTGCATGGAAAAACGTGACCGGGTTATCGATCACGTGGCTGAAATGTACGGACGTGACGCGGTATCGCAGATTATTACCTTCGGTACCATGGCGGCGAAAGCGGTTATCCGCGACGTTGGCCGCGTGTTAGGGCATCCGTATGGTTTTGTCGATCGTATATCAAAACTAGTACCGCCAGAGCCGGGCATGACGCTGGCGAAAGCTTTTGAGGCCGAACCGCAGCTGCCAGAAATTTATGAGGCTGACGAAGAGGTTCGTGCGCTGATCGACATGGCGCGTAAGCTTGAAGGCGTCACGCGTAACGCCGGTAAGCACGCCGGTGGGGTGGTGATTTCACCGACCAAAATTACTGACTTTGCGCCGCTATACTGCGACTCTGAAGGTAATCACCCTGTCACACAGTTTGATAAAAGCGACGTAGAGTACGCTGGTCTGGTTAAGTTTGACTTCTTGGGCCTGCGAACGCTGACGATTATCGACTGGGCGCTTGAGATGATTAATGCCCGCCGTGCTAAAACGGGCGAAGAGCCAATCGATATTGCGGCCATTCCGCTCGACGATAAAAAAAGCTTCGATATGCTGCAACGCTCGGAAACCACAGCGGTATTCCAGCTTGAATCGCGCGGCATGAAAGATTTAATCAAACGTCTGAAGCCTGACTGCTTCGAAGATATGATCGCATTGGTGGCGCTTTTCCGCCCCGGTCCTTTGCAGTCAGGGATGGTTGATAACTTTATCGACCGTAAGCACGGGCGCGAAGAGGTGTCTTACCCTGACGTTCAGTGGCAGCATGAGTCGCTGAAACCGGTGCTCGAGCCGACCTACGGCATTATCCTGTATCAAGAACAGGTTATGCAGATTGCTCAGGTGCTCGCCGGTTATACGCTAGGCGGCGCAGATATGCTTCGTCGTGCAATGGGCAAAAAGAATCCTGTTGAAATGGCTAAGCAGCGTGGTGGGTTCGAAGACGGAGCTAAAGCGCGCGGCGTTGATGGTGAACTGGCGGTTAAAATCTTCGATCTAGTGGAGAAATTTGCCGGCTACGGGTTTAACAAATCTCACTCCGCTGCCTATGCGCTGGTTTCATATCAAACGCTTTGGTTAAAGGCTCATTATCCGGCCGAGTTTATGGCTGCGGTTATGACTGCCGATATGGATAACACCGAAAAAGTCGTTGGCTTAGTAGACGAATGCTGGCGCATGGGGCTAAAAGTGCTGCCGCCGGATATCAACAGCGGGCAGTATCATTTCCATGTGAATGACGATGGCGAGATAGTCTACGGCATTGGTGCGATTAAAGGTGTGGGTGAAGGGCCGATTGAGGCTATCATCGACGCACGTAACGAAGGCGGACATTTCAAAGAGTTATTTGATCTGTGTGCTAGAACAGACACTAAAAAGCTAAACCGACGTATGCTGGAGAAGCTCATCATGTCTGGTGCGTTTGACCGTTTAGGTCCGCATCGTGCCGCACTGATGAATTCGCTAAATGACGCATTGAAAGCCGCTGACCAACACGCCAAAGCAGAGGCGATTGGTCAGGTGGATATGTTTGGCGTGCTGGCCGAAGCACCTGAACAAGTTGAGAAATCCTATAGCAGCGTTGCGCCGTGGCCTGCTCAGGTGGTATTGGATGGCGAACGTGAAACGCTGGGTTTATACCTAACAGGACACCCCATCACCCAATACCTGAAGGAGATAGAGCGCTACGCCGGTGGCATGCGCCTAAAAGATATGCATCCGACGGATCGGGGCAAAATGACCACTGCGGTTGGACTCGTAGTAGCAGCGCGAGTTATGACCACTAAGCGGGGTAACCGCATCGGGGTTTGTACACTGGATGACCGTTCCGGCCGTCTCGAAGTGATGCTATTTACCGATGCGCTCGATAAATATCAACATTTGCTGGAAAAAGACCGTATCCTGATAGCCAGCGGACAGGTCAGCTTTGATGACTTTAGCGGTGGGCTTAAAATGATCGCCCGCGAGCTAATGGACATCAGTGAAGCACGCGAAAAATATGCGCGTGGGCTTGCTATCTCGCTGACTGACAGGCAAATTGATGACCAGCTTTTAAACCGTCTCCGTGACTCGTTGGAACCACATCGGTCGGGGACGATTCCAGTGCATTTATACTATCAACGTGATAATGCACGCGCTAAGTTAAGATTTGGCGCGGCCTGGCGGGTAACGCCGACAGATCGCCTGCTAGTTGACCTTCGTACTCTAGTGGGTAATGAACAGGTTGAACTGGAATTTGACTAATATAGGAATACTATGAGTCTGAATTTTCTGGATTTTGAACAGCCGATTGCAGAACTTGAAGCGAAAATTGACTCGCTAACTTCAGTCAGCCGTCAAGACGAAAAATTAGATATTAATATCGACGAAGAAGTACAGCGCCTGCGTGATAAGAGCGTTGAACTGACGCGTAAGATATTTTCTGATCTGGGTGCATGGCAGGTTGCGCAGTTAGCGCGCCATCCGCGTCGTCCTTATACGCTGGATTATATCGAGCATATCTTTACTGACTTCGATGAGTTGGCAGGCGATCGCGCCTATGCTGATGATAAGGCGATTGTCGGTGGTATGGCTCGTTTGAATGGTCGCGCGGTGATGATTATTGGTCATCAGAAAGGACGTGAAACCAAAGAGAAAATCCGCCGCAACTTTGGTATGCCTGCGCCGGAAGGATACCGTAAGGCTTTGCGTCTGATGGAAATGGCCGAGCGCTTTAAACTGCCAATCATTACCTTCATCGATACCCCAGGAGCATATCCTGGCGTGGGTGCTGAAGAGCGTGGTCAGTCCGAAGCTATCGCTCGTAACCTGCGTGAAATGTCAGGTTTGACCGTGCCAGTTATCTGCACCGTGATTGGTGAAGGTGGTTCTGGTGGCGCGTTGGCTATCGGCGTTGGCGATAAAGTTAACATGCTGCAGTACAGCACCTACTCCGTTATCTCTCCGGAAGGTTGCGCCTCAATTCTGTGGAAGAGCGCCGATAAAGCGCCATTAGCCGCAGATGCGATGGGTATTACTGCTCCGCGTCTGAAAGAACTAAAGCTGATTGACTCCGTTATCCCTGAACCTTTGGGTGGTGCGCATCGCGATGTTCCTGCGATTGCTGCATCCCTGAAAGCACAGCTGTTAGCTGATTTAGGCGATCTTGATGTGTTAGAAACAGAAGAACTGTTGAATCGTCGCTACCAGCGTCTGATGAACTACGGTTACTGCTGATCTTCATCACGAGTGATGCTCATTCTAAAGCCCGGTTATGCCGGGCTTTGTTGTTTTTATCGTTCGTTCAATTTTTGCTGTTTGGCTTACACTTTATGAAGCGCTTTTTGTCAGCGTAAAATTGCTTTCTACATGGTTAAGGGGTAATTTTCCCGAGAATCGTTTGCATTTGGAGGCTATGTGAAACTCAATAAAATCCACCACATCGCAATTATTGCGTCGGATTATCAACGCAGTAAGTCTTTCTACTGTGATGTTTTAGGTTTTACGTTACTGAGCGAAGTTTATCGTGCAGAGCGTGATTCTTGGAAAGGGGATTTAGCGCTTAACGGGGACTATACGATTGAGCTGTTTTCATTTCCCAAGCCTCCCGCTCGAGTGTCTAGGCCTGAAGCCTGCGGTTTGCGCCACTTGGCATTTAGCGTCGATAATATTGATCGTGCGGTAAAACATTTGGAAAAGCACGCGGTGCATTGTGAAGAGGTACGCATTGATCCCTATACGGAACGTCGATTTACATTTTTCTCTGATCCTGATGGGCTGCCGCTTGAGCTCTATCAAGTGAGTGATGACTTGAAAAATAGTACCAATTGCTGAAAATATAATACCAAAAGTGCATAGGATGCTGCGGTTTACTGTGTAACAAGTCCCGCTGTGCTACTATTGCGCGCTTCTTTCCATTTCCCTCTGAGCCTTAGCACACCATGCAAGAGCAAACTTTCCGCGTTGGCGAATGGTTGGTTTTAGCCGCTGATAATAAGATCACCCGTGATGGTCGTTTATTAGTGCTAGAGCCTCGCCTCATCGATATGCTGAGCTACTTTGCTCATCATCCCGATACGGTACTAAGCAGGGATGAACTAATTGATAACGTATGGAAACGTAATATTGTCACCAATCATGTGGTGACTCAGTGTATCTCTGAGCTGAGGAAATATTTAAAAGACGGGCGACCTGACGCGCCTGAGTACATCGTGACGGTGCCTAAACGTGGTTATAAGCTGGTTGAACCGGTTATCTGGTGCGAAGAGGGCGGGGCTGATTTTATCTTACCGACTCAAACGCCGGTTAAAGTGGTCATTGAGCATGAGCCGGAAGATGGCAGCTCGATATCGAATACTGCACCTACATCAGATGTTCATCCTGAGCAATCATCGCTTAGCCATGTCCAAACGGCCAGTCCAGACGCTGTACCAAAAGATGCGGGTGATAAAAAACGTTCATCTAAGCTGTGGCGTTCACGTTTTTGGGTCTGGGTAGCATTTCTATCCTCGCTGGTGCTGTGTATTTCGCTTGTTGGTTTAGCTGTTTTTAACCAGCGAGTGCCTGTGGCACCTGCGCCGATGCTGCTGAATCCGCGTGATATTGATATCCGTATTCAGGGTGGGAACAGTTGCACCAACTGGACGAATCAGCTTTCGTACGTAGTCGGCTTGAGTGAAATGCTAGCGCAAGGCTTGAATACCCATTCAACGTTTTTAGTGCACGATCAAACCAACTATAACTATGGTGGGCCGAGTAGTTCAGGCAAATCTATGTTCATTGAGTTTGTGAATCAGAGGCACTACCGCGCGCAGCAATGTTTCTTGTCTGTGCGTCTGATTGATAACGCTGATAGCTCAGTGATGCTGGAGAAACGCTACTTTATTACGACGGATAATTTGCTGACGGTGCAGAAGGATTTCATCGATAGCATGTTCCAAACGCTAAAAGTGGTTCAACCTTCTAGCATGGTACAAAGAATTGAGACGCTGGTGCCGCAGCACAGTCAGGTACTGCAGCTCTATTATCAGGCACATCAGCTTTTGATCCAGGGGGACAGCGATTCATTAAATCAGGCCAGTACCTTACTTGCCCAGATTACAAAACAATCGCCGGACTTTATCTATGCGCGTGCAGAAAAAGCGCTGGTAGATATATTGCTGAATTCATACCAGCCGTTTAATGCATCAGATCTCGCCGCTCTTCGTAAAGAAATTACTGACGTTGAGGCGATTCCTTTATTGCAGAATAGCGCGATTGTTCAGCAGATATATGCGGTCGATTATTTAAGTCAGGGTAAAGTTGATGAAGCCTTTAATATGATTAATAAAGGCATAGATTTAGAGATGTCTTGGTTAAATTATGTCTTACTTGGTAAAGTCTACGAGTTGAAAGGGGAAAATAACCTTGCTGCGGATGCTTATATTACCGCCTTCAATTTACGCCCAGGAAATAATACCTTGGATTGGATAAAAAATGGCGTCTTCCAAACCAATGTTATCCGCGTTGCCCCTTACTTAGCGAATTACGACTTCTCCGATAACAATTAATTTGTATGATATTTAATCTGGCCTGTTCCCTTATAAAGGAGCAGGCTTTTTTTACCCCCAAAGAATTATAAACCTTCCTCGAATTCCTTACTGACAATGAAAAATATATGCATTAAATGTGTTGTTTTTTTGTGTCTTATTATGTGTTAATTTTGTTTCGCAATGCAGTTTTTTATCTTGAAAAGACACGGGTAATTTTTATGTCAACATGCTGTTTTTACTGGTTTAATTTTGCGTTTCTTGATGTTTTTTTATCATGTGAATAAAAATATCAAGATGTCATTTCTTGGGACACGCTGATAATTTAACTTTACCTTTAGGACTTTTATTTTGCCGGTCAGTAACATGCATCCCATCAAGTCGAACACCTAACTGCGGTAATGAGTGAATACGACTTTTCTGAAAATTAATCAGGAGCAACTGACCATGTCATCAAGCAAGAAAATCGGGCTAATTGCCTGCACCGGCGTAGTAGCTGGTAATATGATGGGGAGCGGTATTGCACTATTACCTGCGAACCTGGCGAGTCTCGGTTCCATCGCAATATTTGGTTGGATCATTTCATTAATCGGTGCAATGTCTCTAGCGTATGTATATGCACGTTTGGCTACTAAGAATCCTCAGGAAGGTGGCCCTATTGCTTATGCTGGTGAAATTGGTCCGGCATTCGGTTTCCAAACCGGTGTTCTTTATTACCATGCAAACTGGATTGGTAATTTAGCAATCGGTATTACCGCAGTTTCTTATCTATCTACTTTCTTCCCAGTATTGAATAGTCCAATTGCAGCTGGCGCAGCATGTATCGCCATTGTATGGATCTTCACCTTTGTGAATATGCTGGGTGGTACTTGGGTAAGCCGTTTAACCACTATCGGTCTGGTTCTGGTGTTAATTCCAGTTATCGGTACCGCTATCGCTGGTTGGGCTTGGTTTGACCCTGCTACTTATCACGCTAACTGGAACACTTCTGGCGGTACTGATAGCCACGCGGTTATCAAAAGTATCCTGCTGTGCCTGTGGGCGTTCGTTGGTGTTGAATCTGCAGCGGTAAGTACTGGTATGGTGAAAAACCCATCTCGTACCGTTCCACTGGCAACCATGTTAGGTACTGCTCTGGCAGGTATCGTTTATATCGCAGCAACTCAGGTTATCGCGGGTATTTACCCAGCAAGCCAAATGGCTGCTTCTGGTGCACCGTTCGCACTGAGCGCTTCAACGATGGTTGGCGGTTGGGCTGCTCCAGTGGTCTCTGCTTTCACCGCATTTGCATGTTTAACCTCTTTAGGTTCTTGGATGATGCTGGTGGGTCAAGCCGGTGTGCGTGCTGCTAAAGACGGTAACTTCCCTAAAGTGTACGGCGAGCTGGACAAAAACGGCATTCCTAAGAAAGGCCTGCTGTTAGCCGCAGTGAAAATGACCGTACTGATGATTCTGATCACTGTAATGAGCGCGAGCGGCGGTAAAGCATCTGACCTGTTCGGTGAACTGACTGGTATCGCGGTTCTGCTGACTATGCTGCCTTACTTCTACTCATGTATCGACCTGATTCGTTTCGAAGGCGTTAACGTGAAAAACCTGCTGAGCCTGGTTGCATCGGTTCTGGGTTGTTGCTTCTGCTTTATCGCTCTGATGGGTGCGGGTTCATTCGAACTGTCCGGTACCTTCATCGTGAGCCTGGTTATCCTGATGTTCTATGCACGTAAAATGAACTCACGCAAACCACAAGCTAGCGCAGACAGCAACGCATAAGTGACTTGGCTAACCGCCAAGTACACAACGAATTGAGTAATCCTCTCGATTACACACAGCAAGACCATTAATTTATCCAGCCTCTCTCTGTTTGAAGTACTTCTACTGAAAAGTAGAGAGGGGCCAGCTTTTTGCCTGGAGAATTAGAGTATGAATATTATTGCCATCTTGAATCACATGGGCGTTTACTTCAAAGAAGAGCCTATCCGTGAACTGCACAAGGCACTGGAAGCACTCGATTTTCAGATTGTTTACCCAAACGACCGTGAAGACCTGCTGAAACTCATCGACAACAACGCACGTCTGTGCGGCGTTATCTTCGACTGGGATACTTATAATCTCGATCTGTGCGAAGAAATCAGCGCGATGAACGAACATCTGCCTGTCTATGCTTTTGCCAACACCCACTCTACTCTGGATGTTAGCCTTAACGATCTGCGTCTGAACGTTGAGTTCTTCGAATACGCACTGGGCGCAGCTCAGGATATCGCACAGAAAATCCGTCAGAGCACTGACGCATACATCGACGAAATTCTGCCTCCGTTGACCAAAGCACTGTTCAACTACGTTAAAGAAGGCAAATACACCTTCTGTACTCCGGGTCACATGGGCGGTACTGCGTTCCAGAAATCCCCAGTGGGCAGCATCTTCTATGATTTCTTCGGCGCTAACGCGATGAAATCTGATATCTCCATCTCTGTGGGTGAACTGGGTTCTCTGCTTGACCACTCAGGTCCACACAAAGAAGCTGAAGAATACATTGCGCGTACTTTCAACGCAGAACGCAGCTACATGGTGACTAACGGTACTTCTACCGCGAACAAAATCGTTGGTATGTACTCAGCACCTGCTGGCAGCACCGTTCTGATTGACCGTAACTGCCATAAGTCTCTGACTCACCTGATGATGATGAGCGACATCACTCCTATCTACTTCCGTCCAACCCGTAACGCTTACGGCATCTTGGGTGGTATTCCTAAGAGTGAATTCCAGCACGACATCATCGCTGAACGCGTTGCACAGACTCCAAATGCAACCTGGCCAGTTCACGCCGTAGTGACCAACTCTACCTACGACGGTCTGCTGTATAACACTGACTACATCAAAGAAGCGCTGGACGTTAAATCCATCCACTTTGACTCAGCATGGGTTCCTTACACCAACTTCAGCCCTATCTACAAAGGCCTGTGTGGTATGAGCGGTGGCCGTGTAGAAGGCAAAGTTATTTATGAAACTCAGTCTACTCACAAACTGCTGGCAGCATTCTCTCAGGCTTCAATGATTCACGTTAAAGGTGATATCAACGAAGAAACCTTCAACGAAGCCTACATGATGCACACCTCTACTTCTCCTCACTACGGCATCGTGGCTTCTACCGAAACCGCTGCTGCAATGATGAAAGGTAACGCCGGTAAACGCCTGATCAACGGTTCTATCGAACGCGCGATTCGTTTCCGTAAAGAAATCAAACGTTTGAACTCCGAGTCTGAAGGCTGGTTCTTCGACGTATGGCAGCCAGAAGGTATCGACGAAGCGAAATGCTGGCCTTTGGATTCCAAAGACAGCTGGCATGGCTTTAAAGATATCGACAACGACCACATGTATCTGGACCCAATCAAAGTCACTCTGTTGACTCCAGGGATGCAGAAAGATGGCTCAATGGCTGATACCGGTATCCCAGCGTCTATCGTTTCTAAATACTTAGACGAACACGGCATCATCGTTGAGAAAACAGGTCCATACAACCTGCTGTTCCTGTTCAGCATCGGTATCGACAAAACTAAGGCACTAAGCCTGCTGCGTGCGCTGACCGAGTTCAAACGTTCATACGACTTGAACCTGCGCGTTAAGAACATGCTGCCTTCACTGTATCGTGAAGATCCAGAGTTCTATGAAAACATGCGTATTCAGGACTTGGCACAGGGCATCCATGCGCTGATCCAACACCACAACCTGCCGGACCTGATGTACCGTGCATTTGAAGTGCTGCCAACCATGGTTATGAACCCACATGCAGCGTTCCAAAAAGAACTGCGTGGCCAGACTGAAGAAGTTTATCTGGAAGAGATGATCGGCAAAGTTAATGCCAACATGATCCTGCCATATCCTCCAGGAGTTCCTTTGGTAATGCCAGGTGAAATGTTGACCGAAGAAAGCCGTCCAGTTCTGGAATTCTTGCAGATGCTGTGCGAAATCGGTGCACATTACCCAGGCTTTGAAACTGATATCCACGGTGCATATCGTCAGGCTGACGGTCGCTACACTGTTAAAGTTATCAAAGAACAGAAGTAATTGACTGACTGAGGGGGCGTCCTGCTAAAGGGCGCCCCCTTTTATTATGCAACCCCCTTAAATGGGAGATGACATGAAAACACCCTCACAACCGCGCGCTATCTACTATGTCGTAGCATTGCAAATCTGGGAATATTTCAGCTTTTACGGCATGCGTGCGTTACTGATCCTTTATCTCACCCATCAGCTTGGGTATAACGACACCCACGCTTTCAGTCTATATAGTGCTTACGCTTCATTGGTTTACGTTACCCCAATTATCGGTGGGATCCTTGCAGATAAGCTGCTGGGTAATCGAATGGCGGTGATAGCCGGAGCCATTCTGATGACGTTAGGCCATGTGGTTCTGGGCGTTAGTGCGGTTTCACCTTCATCTCTCTATTTAGCCTTAGCCATCATCGTGTGTGGTTACGGGCTGTTCAAATCCAATATCAGCTGCCTGCTGGGCGAGCTTTATGCTCCTGAAGATCCGCGCCGTGACGGCGGTTTCTCCTTGCTGTATGCCGCTGGAAACATTGGTTCGATCGTTGCCCCCATTGCCTGCGGCCTTGCTGCAGAACAGTATGGCTGGCACGTCGGCTTCGCATTAGCCGGAATCGGCATGTTTGCCGGTTTGATTATCTTCTTATGCGGACACAAACATTTCCGCCATACCGTTGGTGTGAACCATCAGGGTATGAAAAATAAAACGCTGCGCATTCCTAACTGGGGATGGTTGCTGGCGGCGGTGGTTCTTTCTCCACTCTTTGTCGCGGTTCTTTTCTGGCGCGACTGGTCAAGCTACGCGTTGGCGCTGGTGTGCGCTGCGGCCATTATTATTATGGTGAGCATTTATCGTCGAGCAGAGCCAGATCAGCGTAAAGGCCTGCTGCAAATTGTGATTTTAATGCTGCTCGGTACGCTGTTCTGGGCGTTTGCCCAACAGGGCGGCAGCTCAATCAGCTTGTTCATCGACCGCTTTGTGAATCGCCAATGGTTCTCTTTCACCATTCCTACGGCGGTGTTCCAATCGGTTAACGGTTTTGCCGTCATGCTAAGCGGTGTTGTTCTGGCTTGGCTGGTTCGCGAAAATAGCAACGGCAACCGTATATTGCGCATTTGGGGCAAGTTTGCCCTTGGACTGGTGCTGATCAGCGCGGGCTTCGGCATTCTTACCTTCAACGCTCGCTGGGCGGCGGTTCATGGCCAAGGTTCAATGGCATTAACCGTTTTAGGTCTAGCGGTGATGGGATGCGCAGAACTCTTTATCGATCCAGTGGCGATGGCACAGATCACTCGGCTGAAAATCCCGGGAGTGACGGGCGTCCTTACCGGGATCTACATGTTGGCGACTGGATCGATAGCCAATTATCTTGCGGGTATTATCGCTAATCAAACCGCCGAAGTTTCATTTGAACAAGGCGGGGAAGCGACGGCACACTCCGTGATGGCGTATATCAGCGTGTTTAGCGATATCGCATGGGGCGCGCTTGGCTGCGTTGGACTGGTTGCGGTGATCTGGCTGTGTCATATGTTTATGGTACGCCGCAACGCAGTTACCGCCGAGTCGTGCGAATAAGGGCTTGCTTCCGACAGAACGGATGGTTAACGTTCTGATATTCAATCTTTCAGGGCGGTGACCGCGCCGTAAAGTGTCATGAATAGCTCAGAAATCCAGATGCGAATTGCCAGCAAACTTCAGGGGCGTTCGCATCTGATGGTTGCTTTCAGCGGTGGGCTTGATTCCACCGTTTTACTGCATACGCTCGTTCAGTTACGTATGCAGAACTTCCCTCATCTACAGCTACGGGCTGCTCATGTCCACCATGGGCTCAGCCGCTATGCTGATTTATGGGTCGATCACTGCAGGTCAGTGTGCCAGCAATGGCAGGTACCGTTGCATGTTCTGCGGGTTAAAGTGGATGCCCAGCGCAGCGGCGTTGAAGCCGCCGCGCGTGATGCACGCTATCACGCGATAGCTGGACTTATCGGCAATCACGAAACCCTGCTGACCGCGCAGCATCTTGACGATCAGTGTGAAACCTTTTTATTGGCGCTTAAACGCGGAAGTGGGCCAACCGGGCTTTCCGCCATGGCCAGCCACATGCCGTTTTTCAGCACCGAACAGATGCGTCCGCTGCTCGATATCAGTCGTGCCCAGCTAGAAGAATACGCTGCCAGCTACGATCTCAAATGGGTCGAAGACGACAGCAATCAAGACGATCGCTTCGATCGCAACTTTCTTCGCCTGCGCGTGATCCCAAATCTACGCAACCGCTGGCCACACTTTCCTGAAGCCGTTGCCCGCAGCGCCAGCCTGTGTGCCGAGCAAGAACAGCTGCTCGATGAGCTCTTGTTAGACTCGCTACAGTCTCTGATGAGCGAAGATGACTCGCTGAATATCGAAGGCCTGTTGCCGATGTCTGAGGCCAAGCGCTATGCGCTATTGCGCCGCTGGATTGCCTGTTTTGGCGTAATGATGCCGACTCGTGAACAGCTGCAACGCCTCTGGCACGAAGTAGCAACCGCACGCGAAGACGCGGAGCCGCAGCTTCAACTCGGTAAAAATCAGGTTCGCCGTTATCGCCAGCATCTTTACCTGTTGCCTCCGCTGCGTTCGCTCAAAACAGAAGTCATCGCGTGGGACCCGCGAGAGACGCTGTCGCTGCCAGATGGTCTAGGGGAACTACAGCTCGGTGAGCGCGGAATATGTGTGCGTGCTCCAAGAACGGATGAGGCCGTCTCAATCCGCTTTGCTGCTCATGGCACACTACGCATCGTCGGACGTCGCCATTCACGCCCGATAAAAAAAATCTGGCAGGAACATAACATTCCGCCATGGGAGCGTGAACGAACGCCTATGCTCTACTATGGTGAAACGCTAATCGCAGCACTCGGCGTTTTCATTACCCAAGATGGGCAGGGGATGGCGGATCGGCCGGTGTGGAATATACACTGGACCAAAGACTGGATGTAAATCCTCTTCGTACTTGAAACCGTCTCGGCGTTAGCTGCGCTTGCTTACCCGAATCACTTACTGATGTAAGCTCATCGGGATGCGCTCGCTTGCTGCCTTGATACGGTTCCAATTACGTTGAGGATAAATCTCCGTCATACTTCAAGCTACAAATGCGTTGGCTACACACGTTCACCCCAGTCACTTACTTGCGTAAGCTCCTAGGGATGAATGAGAGGCATCCCGCCTCTCACCGGAGGCCAGCCTCTGGCTGGTCAAATTCGTTCCTGACGAATTTGTCACGTGTTTGCCGCCTTTTTGTAGCCCGAATTATTTAGGAGATTCGTCTGAGTGATGGGGTACCAATTACGTTGAGGATAAATCTCCGTCATACTTCAAGCTACAGATGCGTTGGTTACAGTGATGGCAATGTCGAGGAAGATAATAATGATGAAAAAATTAATGGCTGCGGTAGTGCTGACAGCGGTGGTTTCTCTGCCTGCATTTGCGGCGGGTGATGCGGCTGCAGGCAAAAATAAAGCGATGACCTGCGTGGCTTGCCACGGGATGGAAGGCAAAGTTACGGTGCCGATGTATCCTAATTTAGCAGGGCAGAACGCGATGTATCTGGAGCAGGCGTTGAAAGATTACAAAAGCGGGGGGCGTTCAGGTGGACAAGCTGAAGTGATGAAAGCTTATGTTGGCAATCTTTCCGAGCAGGATATCAGCGATTTAGCCGCTTATTACGCGAGTCTGAAACCATAATGAAAAGGGCGATGAAATCTCATCGCCCTTCGTCTATCTGTTTCGTCAATCTATCTTGATGGAGAGGTGTGCCGAAAGGGGTTAAGACATGCTTACGTTGACAGTGCCAATTTCAGGATGACTGAAGCTAGCAATGTGGTCTAAACGTAACTCCCGTGGCTCGCCGTCTTGCTCAATAACCAGATATTCTACGTGCTTACGTGAAATCAGATCGTTGGCTTTGGCTTGCAACTTCTCTCCGTTGCGCAGTTCTAGCGCCAGTATCAGATGATGCTGGCAGGCGAGTTCCAAATTGTCGTAATCGTCACAGTTGATTGGCTGATACTCTTCAATTTTCGACATAATCACTCACCAATAAGTTAGCGGCGGCATAGGCCGCCTGTTCCCTAACGGCAGAGGGCAGCGCTTCGTTGGCTGCAACCTCATCCAGAGCTTTTAAAACACAACCTAACGCGTCAGGTATATATCCCAAATCTCCACTACCGATCTGGGCGTACATACGGCGTACTAACTCAGAATATTGCTGCAAATTTATCCTCCTCTAAAGCTTATCCCTGTGACGGTTAGTCTGAAAAAATCGGCACGAGGATAAGCTCTGCTTATCTCATCGACTATAGCACAGCCGCCCTCACTAGAAAGCAGGCTGAGTTGCTGCGTGATGTAATAAATCTGTTCTTTACACGTGACAGTCCCACTCTGACTAGTTGCCAGAAGGGGGATACGGTACACTGTTAACAATTATACGAGAGGATTTTATGGCATTAAAGGCAACGATTTACAAAGCTAACGTCAATATTGCAGATATGGATCGTCATTTTTATCATGACGCCTCCCTGACGCTGGCGCAGCATCCATCAGAAACTGAACAACGCATGATGCTGCGGCTTTTAGCTTGGATTTGCCATGCAAACGAGCGCCTGACTTTTACCAAAGGATTATGCGCCGACGATGAGCCAGAATTATGGCTACGTAATGATTACAACGGTATCGATCTGTGGATTGAACTCGGCTTACCCGATGAGAAACGTCTTAAAAAAGCCTGTTCGTTATCGCAGGAAGTGGTGCTCTACGCTTATAGTGAACGCGCTGGCCGCGTGTGGTGGCAACAAAATCAGGCAAAACTGAGCGGGCTTAAAGCACTATCTATCCGTTTTGTTAGCGATGAAATTATGGCGCTGCTGCCTAAGTTTGCTAACCGCACCATGGACTTACAGGCAACAATACAGGAAGGCGCAATCTGGCTGTCTGACGCGCAAAACAACGTTGAAATCCAGTTTGATCACTGGAAGCCTGCGGGAGTCTGAGATGTTGCAGATTACCAACACCGTCTCAGTAAGCGATGACGAAATTGAAATCACCGCGATCCGCGCGCAGGGCAACGGTGGCCAAAATGTGAATAAGTCTTCAACGGCGATTCACCTACGCTTTGATATTCGCAGCTCCAGTTTACCGCCTTTGTACCAAGAGCGTTTACTGGCGATGAGTCATCATCTGATTACCCCCGACGGCGTCATTATCATCAAGGCGCAGGAATATCGGAGTCAGGAGATGAATCGCGAAGCGGCGCTGGCAAGATTGACGGAATTAATTAAATCGGCAGGCGTGGTGGAGAAAGTTCGTCGCCCAACGAAGCCGAGTCGAAATGCAAAACGTAAGCGGGTAGAAAGTAAAACCCGACGCGGGGTGACGAAATCTTTACGTGGCAAGGTGAGTGCGGATTAGCGTTTGTGCTTAGTATGTCACCGAAGATTAAAATAATAGGGACCCACAGTAGGAGAACAACTGTGAAAAAATTGGCTATTTCGCTGTTTTTGGCAGCGGGTGCGATGGCACTGTTCGGGTGTAACGCTCGTTCCCAATATGTAGAACAACCTCTCAAGCCGATGGCGCAAAGTTTTCAGGGCGTATTGCCTTGTGCTGACTGCGAGGGCATGGATACGTCGCTGTTCTTGGAAAAAGACGGCACCTTTGTACTGAAAGAGATCTATCGTGGTGCACGCGATGGCGATCAAACTTTTGCGGAATATGGCAGTTGGCAGCGTACCGCGGATAAGTTAGTGCTGACGGGCACCGATGGCAATAAGCGCTATTTTCGTCCAAAAGGCAATAACTTGACGATGTTGGATGCCAGCGGTAACGACATCGATTCCGCGCTGAATTACACCTTGAAAGCCACGGATGCCCCTTTACCCGTCACGCCAATGACGTTTAAAGGCATGTATGTTTATATGGCGGATGCGGCGATTTTCCGTGATTGTGCTACCGGTAAGCAATTCCCTGTCAGCAATAATATTGCGTTGGAGCAAGGCTATAGCCATGCGCAGGCCGAGCCGGGACAACCTGTATTCTTGGAAATCCAAGGGCACTTCGCGGTAACGCCATCGATGGAAGAAGGTCTGGTGGAAAAAGCGTTAGTTCCTGACGGTCAGCCACGTTTTGATGCCAAAGGCGGCTGCGCAAACTGAGCATAAACGAATACACTTCAGGGCTCAGCCCTGAAGTGTTTAAATTTTATCGGCGTGATGCAGTACAACGAACTTATCCCACAGCTGTTCATTACTTTCTAGATGAGCTGGGTCGCGAATAATCGTGTTGTCGATAGGACAGACTTTCATACAGGTCGGTTCATCGTAGTGGCCTACGCATTCGGTGCAGCGCTCTGCATCAATCTCGTAAATATCCATTCCCATGGAAATCGCTTGGTTCGGGCACTCCGGCTCGCACATATCACAGTTGATACATTTTTTTGTGATCAGTAGGGCCATAACTCTCTCATAACGTTGCAGGGCGGTTTCAAATAAACCACTCAATGTGGGGCGGATAAATACTCGCGTGGGCGCAGGATTATACTCCCTGACGCGCCATACACCAATTTTTTCACTCGGGTTATCCCTCCCGCGTTAGCGTTAGTTTAGCTACGTGGTTGTATCTTTATGGGATGCTGGGTACCGTTAACACTGTTGACCCATTTCAACGAATTGACCCGATTTAAACGAGAAGATGGAATTTTGCTTTCCCTAGGAGCCATTTTGACCGACAGCCAGTCAGCGACAAAAGCACAATGCGTGGTCTTTTTTGACCTTGATGGCACTCTGCATCAGCAAGATATGTTCGGCAGCTTTTTACGCTTTATGCTTTGGCATATGCCACAAAATCTGCTGTTAGTGATCCCTCTATTGCCGGTGATTGCTTTCGCTTTGATCGTTCAGGGAAGAGCAACGCGCTGGCCAATAAGCCTGCTGCTTTGGGCCATCACGTTTGGTCATCGAGAGTCGCGTTTGAATGCGCTTGAGCGCCAGTTTGTGCAGGTGTTTAAGCGTGATGTGGTGCCTTTTCCGGTTGTCATGGGGCGTTTGAAACAGTATTTAAGCAGCCAAACGGCAGAAGTATGGTTGATTACCGGTTCTCCTCAGCGCTTGGTTGAACAAGTCTATGCTGATGAACCTTTTATTCATCAGGTGCGCATGATCGGTAGCCGCATGGTGCGTCGCCGTGGTGGCTGGGTGCTGACGCTGCGTTGTTTAGGGCCGGAAAAAGTGGTGCAGCTAGAAAAGGAGCTGGGTAAGCCGCTTAAACTTTACAGTGGATACAGTGATAGCCAGCAAGATAACCCGCTATTGTCATTTTGCGAGCACCGCTTCCGTGTGAGTCCTACGGGAGAGTTACAGCAGTTAGAGTGAATAAAACAAGCCTCCCCGTACAAAGGGGAGGCTAGATAGCGTAATTACATCGCGGCTTTAAAGATAGCGACGATCTCTTCGTGCGTAGCCTGAATAGGGTTAGTGAAACCACAGGCATCTTTTAAGGCATTGGTTGCCAGCGTTGGCAGATCTTCTTCTTTCACGTTCAGTTCGGTCAAACCGGCTGGAATGTTGACGTCTTTTGCCAGTTTACGGATTTCTGCGATACACGCATCCGCACCTTGCTGGTCATTCATCTTGCTCACATCAACGCCCATCGCCGCGGCGATATCTTTCAGGCGAGCAGCAGACACCTTCGCGTTAAAGATCTGCACGTGTGGCAGCAGAACCGCATTACACACGCCGTGCGGCAGATCGTAGAAACCACCCAACTGGTGCGCCATCGCGTGCACATAGCCCAGTGATGCGTTGTTAAACGCCATACCGGCCAAGAACTGTGCATAGGCCATGGTTTCACGTGCTTCCATGTTGCTGCCGTTTTCCACCGCATGACGCAGTGATTGGCTGATCATGGTGACGGCTTTCAGCGCGCAGGCATCCGTGATTGGGTTAGCGGCGATAGACACGTAGGCTTCTACGGCGTGGGTCAGCGCATCCATACCGGTAGCCGCGGTCAGGCCTTTAGGCATACCGGCCATCAGTTCTGGATCGTTTACTGACAGAATTGGCGTGACGTGCTTATCCACGATGGCCATTTTAATGTGGCGATCAACGTCGGTAATGATGCAAAAACGCGTCATTTCAGACGCAGTGCCTGCAGTGGTATTGATGGAAATCAGCGGTAGCTGTGGTTTGGCCGACTGATCAACACCTTCGTAATCACGGATGTCACCTCCGTTGGCAGCGACCAGTGCAATGCCTTTTGCGCAATCGTGTGGAGAACCACCGCCAAGGGAAATAACACAGTCACTTTGATGCTGACGCAGAATCTCTAAGCCTTCAGCGACGTTGATCGTCGTTGGGTTTGGATGGGTGCCATCATACACCTCGCTCTTAATACCCATGTCAGATAGCAAAGCCTGAACTTTGGCGACAACACCGATTTTGTTCAATACGTTGTCGGTAACAATCAGCGCGTGCTTGTAGCCATAGCCTTTCATCGTAGTTGCAGCTTCGGCTAGGCAGCCAGCGCCAATCATATTCACTGAAGGGATAAAGAAGGTTGAAGTTGTCATCGGGTCATTCCTTAATGTGAGAAAATTAACAATCACGATACTACCCAAGGGGTAGATGAAATCTGATCTTCCTCAAAATTTGGCAGGAATAAAATAATAGCAAAATTAATATATTGATGATTTATATATTTGTGGCATGTGTGATGTATGGCATTTATAAACATAAGGATGTAAATAAACGTGTTAGCGCTGCTAACCAATCTTTACGCGGGTGTAAACGGTGCTTTAGCGAGGGGGGGATAAATGATAACCCCTGAGGCGTCGTTATCTGGCATCAGGGGATAAGGTGTGATTATTTTACCAAGGTTTGCGTTTTTTCAACGTCTTTCAAGCCGCCTTCGTTAACGGCATTTTTGTAGCCCATTTTTTGCAGCATTTTCTCTGCTTTACCTGACTGATTGCCGGTATTGCAATAAAGATGCAGAGTGTCGTTCTTATCCTGTGATACTTCGCTAATACGCTGATCTAGCTGCTTTAACGGAATATTCACCGCGCCCTTCACATGAGTTTCTTGATACTGATCCGGAGTACGCACGTCAATCCAATGCTCTGCGGCCCACAGTGAAGTTGAAGCCATCAGCAGCGCACTGGCAATCAGCGCTTTTTTTACCATTCGAGTTTGACCAAACATCGTGATACATCTCCTTTGTGATTATCAAATAACGGCTTTCGCCTTATGCATACTACGCCAACGGAGCGCGTAAAACTTTGCGTACTCCCTACTATATTGAGAAAACATTCAATCGAGGGAGTAATAGGCAGGAGCTAAGAGATTCCCCGCTATGATTAAAGTCCAAGATGCAACTTCAGATAAGAAGGGTATAATGCGCGCCCTGAATTAATGGAGGTGAGCACGTGAGCGAACTAAATGATGCTTACTGGATGAAGCAGGCGTTAGCCTTAGCGCAAAAAGCGTGGGATCAGGGCGAAGTGCCCGTCGGTGCGATTTTGGTGCTGGATGATAAGGTGATTGGTCAGGGCTGGAACCGTCCAATCACTCGGCACGATCCAACCGCGCATGCTGAAATCATGGCATTGCAGCAGGGCGGGCAGATAGTGCAAAACTATCGGCTGCTAAATGCAACGCTGTATGTCACGCTTGAGCCTTGCGTAATGTGCGCAGGGGCTATGGTGCACAGCCGTATCAAACGTTTGGTTTATGGTGCGAGCGATTTAAAAACCGGTGCGGCAGGCTCTTTACTGGATATTTTGCGCCATCCGGGCATGAATCATCAGATAGAAATCGCTTCTGGCGTGCTGGCGAGCGAGTGCTCGGACATGCTGAGTCAGTTTTTCCAGCAGCGCCGTGAGCAGAAAAAAGCCGAGCGTGAGGCTCGGCGTCAAAATCTTTCGGGTCCTACTGATTAAAACGGCAGCAGTCCGCGCGGGCTGCGCCTTGTCCGTCCTTCCAACGCCTGTTCAGGTGGCACCGCTGGATAACCTTGACCTAACAACGCTTGGCGAGTTTGCTCGGCGGCAATCTGCTTCTCTTTTTCTAACAAATAACCTTCTAGGCTCACCAGATAGCGGCGGATGTTTTCCACATACTGATAAGCCTCATGTCCGCGCGCATAGCCGTAGGTCAGGTTCTGGTTATATTTCTTTTGGCTTAACATAGGCAAACGCTGTTTCACATCGACCCAGCTATTGGGATTTCCACCCTGTTTTTGCGTCAGCTGGCGCACGTCTAGCATGTGCCCGTAGCCCATGTTGTAAGCCGCTAACGCAAACCAGATCTTCTCATCTTCAGGAATGGTGTCTGGCAGTTTATCCATTAAACGTTCGAGATAAAGTGCACCGCCCGCGATGCTTTGCTCGGGATCAAGACGATCTTTTACCCCTAGCCCATCTGCCGTGGCGCGGGTAAGCATCATTAAGCCTCGGACGCCGGTCGGTGACGTGGCCTGAGGGTTCCAGTGTGATTCTTGATAGGCAATGGCCGCCAGCAGCTTCCAATCGATTTTCTTAGCGTATTTTTTAAAGATTTCGCTCAGATCGGGCAGCACATTATCAATTGCGGCTAAGAATGTTTTGATATCGACATAATCAAATCCACCCACATGGCCCAAGTATTTTTCTTCTAAGCGAGCCAGTGACCCGTCATCCACGATATTGCTGAAATAATCCAAGACGGCGGCATACAGGCTGTCATCATCGTCGCGATTGAGATACCACATTACCGGCTCTTCATCGCTGATATCAAAAGCCACGGCTAACTGTGGGTGAATACGCTGGAAAAGCGCCACGCTAACAGAGTCGGCGATCGTGTAATCCAGTGAGCCTTGCACCACGCGCTGCATAAGATCGGTGGATGACAAATCGGTAGACGATTCCCACGTTAGGTTGGGATATTTGGTCTGCTTGTATTGGCTCAGCGTGGTGACGTGCGCAGAACCCGACTGCACGGCCAGAATGCCACTCAAGTCTTTGAGCGATTTTGGCCGAGTTTTGCCCTGACGATAAACCAACTGCTGTGATACTGAATAATAAGAAGGGCCGGTGCGAAAACGGCTGAGGCGTTCGGTATTATAAAGCAGGCCCGCGGCAACCAGATCGCTTTTGCCACTGTCCAAATCATCAAATAATTCTGGCAACGTACCGCGCACGCGAACTTTTAGCTTCACGCCCAGATAATCAGCAAAGCGCTTTGCTAACTCATAATCGAGGCCGCTGATGCTCTTCCCATCGGTTTGATAGGTGAGAGGGGAATTAATGGTGCTGACGCGCAGCTCACCGCGGTCGAGAATCTGCTGTAGCTGGCTCTCGTTTCCGCTACGCCACGGAATATTCGGCCATAGCGCAAGCGCCAGCAGGGCAGAAACGATACCGATAAGATAATAATTATATTTTATACGTTTCAAATAGTTATCTCATGAATGTGTATCGAATTGTGGTGCTGTGTTCGCAGGATAGTATATGGCTAAATCAACAGGAAGGCGGCATTTTGCGCAACAAAGCGTCAGCGTGCAACTCAAAAAGCACATAAAGTTGATCGGGCAGATAAATCGTCAATCCGAAATAAAGGCTACGCAAACGGTTTCGTATGGCGCAGAGATTCTCTATAATGGCCTCCGCTTTCCCCCTGTTTCGCCCACTGAGGCGGTTGTAGACAAGGTTTTTTGACCTATCACAGCCATCTCGAAGACGAGAGAACCTAGATGACGGACTCATTTCCTATGGAAATCATGCGTGGCTCACCCGCTTTGTCGGCTTTTCGTGTTACCCAACTGCTGTCTGCTTGTCGGGACGCTAATCTTCCAGTCAACGATATCTACGCTGAATATGTGCATTTTGCCGATGTCAGCGCACCTCTTTCTTCTGAGGAAAAGGCAACGCTTCAGCGTTTGTTGAAATATGGCCCTTCATTGGCTGAACACGAACCGAAAGGCCGCTTGCTGTTAGTGACGCCGCGCCCCGGTACTATTTCTCCGTGGTCGTCTAAAGCGACTGATATTGCTCATAACTGTAATCTTCCACAGGTCATCCGTTTAGAGCGTGGTTTGGCTTACTATATAAGCATAGACGCCACAGACGCTGTTGATGCGCCACAGCTCAGCGATGCCCAGTGGCAAAAGCTGCAAGACCTGCTGCACGACCGCATGATGGAACGTGTGTTCAGCGAGCTACAGGATGCGCAGAAGCTGTTTACGCACCAGTCTCCGGCTCCGGTGCAAAGCGTGGATATGCTGGGCGAAGGGCGTGACGCGCTGGTTAATGCCAACGTGCGCTTAGGTCTGGCGTTAGCAGATGATGAAATTGACTACCTGCTAGAGTCCTTCACGCGCTTAGGGCGCAATCCTAACGATATCGAACTCTACATGTTTGCTCAGGCCAACTCTGAGCACTGCCGTCACAAGATTTTTAATGCCGATTGGGTTATCGATGGGCAGGAACAGCCAAAGTCGCTGTTCAAAATGATTAAAAATACCTATGAGCAGACGCCTGACTATGTGCTGTCTGCTTACAAAGATAACGCCGCCGTGATGGAAGGTTCTTCAGTTGGCCGTTTCTTTGCGAATCCAGAATCGGGTGTGTATGACTTCCATCAGGAAGAGGCGCACATTTTGATGAAGGTTGAAACTCACAATCACCCAACGGCGATTTCCCCATGGCCGGGCGCAGCAACGGGCTCCGGCGGTGAAATCCGTGATGAAGGAGCCACTGGCCGAGGTTCTAAGCCTAAGGCGGGGCTGGTCGGTTTCTCCGTGTCCAACCTGCGCATTCCGGGCTTTGAACAGCCATGGGAACAGGATTTTGGCAAGCCAGATCGTATCGTCAATGCGCTGAGCATTATGACGGAAGGGCCGCTGGGCGGCGCTGCGTTTAACAATGAATTTGGTCGTCCGGCGCTGCTGGGCTATTTCCGCACCTATGAAGAGCAGGTGAAGAGCCACAACGGCGTTGAGCTACGCGGCTACCACAAGCCAATCATGCTGGCGGGTGGTATCGGTAATATTCGCGCAGACCATGTACAGAAAGGCGAGATCACCGTAGGCGCCAAGCTTATCGTGTTGGGCGGCCCGGCGATGAATATCGGCTTGGGTGGCGGGGCAGCATCTTCAATGGCCTCAGGTCAGTCAGATGCCGATCTGGATTTCGCTTCGGTGCAGCGTGACAACCCTGAAATGGAACGCCGTTGCCAAGAAGTGATCGACAGCTGCTGGCAGCTGGGTGATGAGAACCCGATTCAGTTTATCCACGACGTTGGCGCAGGTGGGTTGTCTAACGCGATGCCAGAGCTGGTGAGCGATGGTGGTCGCGGCGGCCGTTTTGAGCTGCGCGATATTCTTAACGATGAGCCGGGGATGAGCCCGCTGGAAGTTTGGTGTAACGAGTCGCAGGAACGCTATGTGATGTCCGTGGCACCAGAAAAGTTGGCACAGTTTGATGCTATTTGCCGCCGTGAGCGTGCGCCTTATGCCGTTATCGGTGAAGCGACCGAAGAGCTGCATTTAACGCTGAATGACCGCCACTTCGGCAATCAGCCCATCGATATGCCGCTGGACGTATTGCTAGGCAAAACGCCAAAAATGACGCGCGATGTCACCACGCTCAAGGCGCTGGGCGATTCGCTGAATCGCGGCACTATCAGCATTGCAGACGCGGTAAAACGCGTGATGCATCTTCCTGCCGTGGCAGAAAAAACGTTCCTGATCACCATCGGTGACCGTAGCGTTACCGGTATGGTGGCGCGCGATCAGATGGTTGGCCCTTGGCAGATCCCCGTTGCCGATTGCGCGGTGACTACCGCCAGTTTAGATAGCTATTATGGTGAAGCCATGTCGCTGGGCGAACGTGCTCCGGTGGCTTTACTCGACTTCGCCGCCTCGGCACGTTTGGCCGTGGGTGAAGCGCTGACCAACCTTGCTTGTACTCAAGTGGGTGAACTTAAACGCGTTAAGCTTTCGGCTAACTGGATGTCTGCGGCGGGTCACCCAGGAGAAGATGCTGGATTATACGAAGCGGTGAAAGCCGTGGGCGAAGAGCTGTGTCCGGCGCTGGGGCTGACTATCCCGGTAGGCAAAGACTCGATGTCGATGAAAACTCGCTGGCAGGAAGGTAATCAGCCGCGCGAGATGACGTCACCATTGTCGCTGGTAATCACCGCGTTTGCCCGCGTGGAAGACGTTCGTAGCACCGTCACACCTCAGCTACATGTCGATCAGGGCGCAAATACGCTGTTGCTTATCGATCTGGGCGAAGGGCACAACGCCTTAGGCGCAACGGCATTAGCACAGGTTTACCGCCAACTGGGAGATAAACCTGCGGATGTGCGCAATACGCAGAAACTGGCGGGCTTCTTCAACGCCATGCAGGCGCTGGTGGCGGAAGGCAAACTGCTGGCCTATCACGACCGTTCTGACGGTGGCCTGCTGGTTACGCTGGCTGAGATGGCGTTTGCGGGCCATTGTGCCTTGGATATTAATATCAGCGCATTGGGACAAGATCACTTAGCCGCGCTGTTCAATGAAGAGCTTGGCGCTGTGATTCAGGTACGTAACGCCGATCTAGACGTGGTAAAAGCGGTGTTGGCAGATCAAGGCATTGCTGATATTACGCACGAGATTGGCCATGCTTCTAGTGGAAATCACATTGCGATTCAGTCTCATGGCAAAGAGGTTTACCACGAACAGCGCTCGACGCTGCGTTTGTGGTGGGCTGAAACTACGTGGCAGATGCAGCGCTTGCGTGATAACCCTGAGTGCGCCGATCAAGAACATCAGGCCAAGCAGGTGGAGTCCGATCCGGGCCTGAATGTGAAACTTACCTTCAATCCTCAGGATGATATTGCCGCGCCTTACATCGCTAAGGGTAGCCGTCCTAAACTGGCGGTGCTGCGCGAGCAGGGTGTGAACTCCCATGTGGAAATGGCTGCGGCCTTCCACCGTGCGGGTTTTGAAGCTGTGGATGTTCACATGAGCGATATTCTGGCGGGGCGCATTACGCTTGATGAATTCCACACGCTTGTCGCCTGTGGTGGCTTCTCGTATGGCGACGTGCTGGGTGCCGGTGAGGGCTGGGCGAAGTCTATTCTGTTCAACGAGCGTGCTCGCGATCAGTTTGAGTCCTTCTTCCATCGTCCACAAACCTTGGCTCTGGGTGTATGTAACGGCTGTCAGATGATGTCTAATCTGCGTGAGCTAATCCCAGGAGCTGAACTTTGGCCACGCTTTGTGCGCAATACGTCCGAGCGTTTTGAAGCTCGCTTTAGCCTTGTTGAAGTGGCGAGCAGCCCATCTCTGCTATTGCAGGGGATGGAAGGCTCACGTATGCCGATTGCGGTATCGCATGGTGAGGGACATGTTGAAGTGCGCGATGATGCACATTTGGCCGCGATTGAGCATCACGGTCTGGTTGCGCTGCGCTTTGTCGATAACTTCGGTAAGGTAACGGAAGCCTACCCGGCTAACCCGAATGGCTCCGCGAACGGCATTACCGCGCTGACCAGTTCAAACGGTCGCGCCACCGTAATGATGCCTCACCCAGAGCGTGTGTTCCGTACGGTCAGCAACTCTTGGCATCCAGCCGAGTGGGGTGAAGACAGTCCGTGGATGCGTATGTTCCGCAATGCGCGTAAGCAGCTTGGATAGTTAAACTTTCTCTCTATGGCCTTTGCTTAGAGCTTCTGAGCAAAGGCTTTTATTATTTATCCTTTCTTTCCACCCAGCTATAAATTTTCTCCTCTATGACTTCGTGTCTGCAATGGCACTGATATCGGCTCCTTCGAACCAAAAATACTTAAATAAAACTTATCATTAATGTTCGGCTTATTTACTTATTTTTCCGTTTTAATGGTTGAGCATTGTTTCCATAAACAGCTCCCATAAACAGAAAGGATATGTTTAATGAGCGATCATGAATGTCGTGGTGAATGCCAGTGTAAGAAAGTGGTTATTCCGGTGATTTTTGTGCCGGATATCTTAGGCACGCGTTTATCTAATGCCAGAGATCATAAAACGGTATGGGATCCGATGGCGGGAATGGGCAGTTACCACACCCCACTGGGCACCGCTGCGATTGATTTAAGCGGGATGATCACCAAACAGACTGCGATGGTCAATGCCTCCCCTTTGGTTAAAAAACTGCTGGCGCTGCAGGAAAAATTGACGCAGTTACACGGCGCGCTGATGGCCTGCTTGAAATCAGCCAAGATGCAACCAAAGGCAGCAGTGCTGGCGACGGTGAGCTGCCGCTGTCGGCGGCGAAAGGGGCTGCGGAAGTCGAATGCAGTGAATATCACGACAGCCTGTATCAAGACGAAAAAATCCGTGCAGCGGTATATAAGGAGCTGCAAACCGCCAGTTGGGCTTATAACGCAGAAATTAGCGCGCCTAAAAAATAAAAGGAATTAGCTATGCGGCATTTATCGTGGTTATTACTTGGCACTTTGGTGTTATCAACAACCGGCTGTGGGCCACACTCTCTTCGTAAGGATACTGCTATGAGCACCCAACTTCCCACGCAAAAACACTGCTTTGGCCGTTATGAAATTGAATTACCCAATTTTATGTATATGGATAGCGGCGCTTATTCATTTGAAAATTTTAAGATAGAAATTTCAAAAGCAGTACGTTCTGATAACACAACTATTGAGAAAGACTGGATTGGCTACATTAATGGAAAGATATCTAAAGATAGTGAGAACAATGTGGGTAGCCGTATTGTTCAAAAAAATATGGAGTCCAATCCTAGAATAATTTTGGAGTATTCAAATACAGAAAAGAATCCAGATATTGGGATGAGTTCTTTATATCGCTTTCACCCGTATTATTTAAAATCAGTCCCCGAGCGTAAACAATGGATATTGGTCACAGGAAGGTCGATAGAAATTCCTCGTCCACTATCAGCCGATAGACTAGATCAGGAGTTAAAAAACAAAACTGATGCTCAAATGCGGGATGTGCAAAAAATAGCCTACCATGCTTACCCGCACTATGAACAAGGCTACTGTCTTAACAATGAGTATCAATATTATCCTGGACGTCTTGAAAAACGTGATAGCTATTTAATTACATGGAGAGGTATTGCAGAGAAAAAATACACATCTAGCTATATTACGATTAATGTACGGAGCTTAAATAAAGATGAACAGGACTTTTTAGATAGCCGAACTTCCAAAGGCAAACTACTCAGAACCTTCTTCCCGAGTACCACGGTGGTGGTTGGTGGGATTAAAGGGGATCTCTATACCAGCCACGATAAGCTCAACCCGACCGGGCGTGAATTTCAATGGCTGCCTAGCGGTACTGAACTAGGCAATCGCCTAAAACCGTTGATTATGATTGATGGAGAAATTGATACTCGCGATCTGCCCGCTGAATACCGCGATAAAATCAGCGGTGAGGAGCTTATTCTATGGATACTGGAAAGTATCAAAATGCGGGTAGGTGGTGACGAAGATATTCTGTCTCATCGATAAATAAACTGCTTTGAGCTAATGCCATTGTTTATATGCATGGCGTTAGCTGGTTGCTCTTTAATGTGCGCAGCTCCTCCGTTGTCGCAAAAAGACAACAAACCACCATTAATGATGTCGCTAATAGGTGACATGTAACCTATTGATTTATATGTGGTGCGTCGCCTTTGTACGTGGCTGTCTACTTTTAGCGACGCATTGATGAAAAAAAAAGCATGTTTATGCCATTTGCTGTCAACAAAGCGATGTTTGCTAGGTGTTGGAATGATTTATTTATTTTAAATCTTTTTTATTCAATTGGTTGGGATTTATTTTTTAAAGTTGGCACAGCTTCTGCATTATTCAATTCAGTTGCTCATTCACTCTTTTATGTCAGCGACCGCAATAGCGAGTCAGGCTACATAAGCCATCGAATGACGCCAAAGTAAGGTGCCTACCGTCCAATTATCGATAACAGTCGCTTATGCGCTTTATCAAACTCGGGGCGACACGTTGAGTGAGGCACCACCTATTTAATGTCCGACTGTGATGATTGGTTCATCAGCTTGGGACATATAATGAATGACATTCGTCTTATCCGCCGTTGTACGGCACCGATGATGGTTCTACCTCATCAAACTGAAGACGAGAATTGCATTAGCGATATCATTCAAATAACAGAGCCCGAAGCCAGCTATCTGACTTCGGGTTTTTGTTTATCTGCGATCTGAAAATTGCTCCTCTTGCCGGACTCAGTTAGCATCTGGGCAAACCTTTGGGTAATGAGATGATTTCCTTGAAGAGATGGCGTTTATTTCCTCGCTCCCTGCGTCAGCTGGTTCTACTGGCGTTCTTATTAGTCCTGCTTCCTTTGCTGGTGCTGGCGTATCAGGCCTATCAGGGGCTCAACAATTTGAGCTCGCAGGCTGCGGATATCAACCGCACCACGCTTTCTGACGCCCGCCGCAGCGAGGCGATGGCGAGCCTTGCGGTAGAGATGGAGCGCAGCTACAGGCAGTTTTGTGTTTTAGGCGATGAGTCGCTCTCTAAGCTGTATCAAAAGCAGCGTGGTCAATATTCCCAAATGCTGGAGCGTCAGGCTTCTGTGTTGCCCGATCCGCGTTACTATCAAAAGCTGAATGGGCTGATTGACCAACTGGCGGTGTTTAACTGCCAGAATAATGCCCCGGTGACTCAGGCATCGGCTTTACTAGCAGGTTTCTCCGTTGCGAACGGACAGATGGTTCAAGCCACTCGAGACGTGATTTTTACTCGTGGACAGCAGCTTCAGCAGGCAATTGCCGAGCGTGGTCAGTTCTTTGGCTGGCAGTCACTGGTGCTGTTTTTAGTCAGCGTGCTGCTGGTTTTTCTGTTTACACGCATGATCATCGGGCCGGTGAAAGGGGTTGAACGAATGATCAACCGATTAGGCGAAGGAAAAAGCGTCGGTAATATGGTGGCATTTCGCGGGCCGCGTGAAATTCGGTCGCTGGCTCAGCGGATCGTCTGGTTAAGCGAGCGTCTATCATGGCTGGAATCGCAACGGCATGAGTTCCTGCGCCACATTTCACATGAGTTAAAGACGCCTCTTGCTAGCATGCGTGAAGGCACTGAACTGCTGGCAGACGAGGTCGCGGGGCCATTGACGCAGGACCAAAAAGAGGTGGTGGGGATTCTGGATTCTAGCAGCCGCCATCTTCAGCAGCTCATTGAACAGCTCTTGGATTACAACCGCAAATTGGCCGATGCACCGATGGAAAAAGAGAGCGTAAATCTGGGCGAAATGGTCGAGCTGGTGGTTTCTGCTCATAGTTTGCCCGCGCGTGCCAAATCAATTCGTACACTTACTGAGCTAGACGTTGACCTTTGCTGGGCAGAACCTACGCTATTAGAACGCGTTTTTGATAATCTCTATTCCAATGCGGTGCACTACGGGGCGGAATCCGGTACCATCTGGATCCGCAGTCGTTTGGCTGGAGATAAGATACAAATCGATGTGGCAAATACCGGAGCGGGTATACCGCGTGCGGAACAGGCCATGATCTTCGAGCCTTTTTATCAGGGAAGTCTTCAACGTAAAGGCGCTGTCAAAGGAAGCGGTTTAGGGCTCAGTATCGCCCGTGATTGCATCCGCCGTATGCAGGGCGATTTACATCTGGTGGCCGTAGACGGAGCCGACGTCTGTTTTCGCATTGAATTACCATTAACCGCAGAGATCTCATAACTAATGAATAAGTGGTCTGTTCGCGCCCTATTCAACGAACATCTGTTTGACGCTGATGGCTCATGCCGTAAAGCGTCGGCTTTGCGTCCATTAACCCTTTTGGGCGCTGTGTTGTTGGTTCCTTTCTTATTGACCGGATGCGCCAAGAATGGCGTGGGAAATCCTGTCGCTCATGCCGTGCAGGCAATAATTCCTGATAGCAAAGTGGTTGATTACCAAACGGCGTCCTGTGACACCATTTGGCTCAACGACGATAAGGACGCCGTGGATAATGGGCTTTATTGGCTGCGTGCGATGGACTGTGCCGATCGCCTCAGCGGCCAAGATGCGCGCTTACAAGCACGTTCTCTGGGCAGTGAAAATTGGCAGCGTGTGTTTAAACAAAGCTTACTGGTTGGCAGCGCTGAACCTACCGTTGCCGAGCGCCGCCAGATCATCGACCGCTTAAACAGCTACCGTTCTGAATTTCCCGCATCGGTTCGCCCGCTTATTCAAATTTGGCGTGAAAAACAGATGCTGACGATCAACTTACTTGATGAAAAAGCGCGCTTTCAAAAGCTCCAAGCCAGCAGTGATTCTCAGTTAGATGCCCTGCGTGAAACTCAAGGCCGTTTACAGTTCCAGTTAGATGACACCACGCGCAAACTCGAAAATTTAACGGATATTGAGCGCCAGCTATCGTCACGCAAACAGATATCAGGTGAAATGCCCGATCCCGCAGCGAAAGACGATACGCCTGACGCGGGAAAACCTGAGAACAAAGCTCCGGCAGATAACACCGCTAAGCCCGTGACTGAACCAGAAAAAACGGAAGCCCATTAAGGAGCAATACCCCATGGCACAACGTAAACCCGCTAACCTACTTCTCGTGGATGATGACCCAAGCCTACTCAAACTGCTTGGGATGCGCTTAAGCAGCGAAGGATTTCGCGTGACGACGGCGGAGAGTGGGCATGATGCGTTGCGTGTGTTAGGGCGTGAGCAGATTGATCTGGTGATCAGCGATTTGCGTATGGACGAGATGGATGGCATGGCGCTGTTTGCTGAAATCCAAAAGCGTCAGCCGGGGATGCCGGTGATTATACTGACGGCTCATGGTTCTATCCCTGATGCCGTTGCTGCAACACAGCAAGGGGTGTTTGGTTTCTTAACCAAACCCGTCGATCGCGATGCGTTGTACAAAGCCATTGATGAAGCTTTGGCCCAGTCCATGCCCGCGGCCGGTGATGATACCTGGCGTGAAGGCATTGTGACCCGTAGCCCAACCATGCTGCGTCTGCTTGAACAGGCAAACATGGTGGCGCAATCAGACGTTAGCGTGCTGATTAACGGACAAAGTGGTACTGGGAAAGAGGTTCTGGCGCAGGCAATTCATGCCGCCAGCCCGCGAGCAGGAAAGGCGTTTATTGCCATCAACTGTGGCGCGCTGCCTGAACAGCTGCTTGAGTCTGAACTCTTTGGTCACGCCAAAGGCGCATTTACCGGCGCGGTCAGCAGCCGAGAAGGGCTGTTCCAAGCCGCCGAAGGTGGCACGCTATTTCTCGATGAAATCGGTGATATGCCGCTGGCATTGCAGGTCAAACTGCTGCGCGTGCTGCAAGAGCGCAAGGTTAGGCCACTAGGCAGCAACCGCGATATTGATATTAACGTGCGGATTATTTCGGCGACTCATCGCGATTTGCCTAAAGCGATGGCAAAAGGTGAGTTCCGCGAGGACTTATTCTATCGCCTGAACGTGGTCAGTTTAAAAATCCCTGCGTTGAACGAACGCGCTGAAGATATTCCATTATTAGCCAATCACTTGCTGCGTGAGTCAGCGCAACGACATAAACCTTTCGTGCGCAGCTTCTCTACCGACGCGATGCGCCGCCTTATGGCCGCCAGTTGGCCAGGTAACGTGCGTCAGTTAGTTAACGTTATCGAACAGTGCGTAGCGTTAACTAGCGCGCCAGTGATCAGCGAAGCCTTAGTTGAGCAGGCGCTGGAAGGCGAAAATACGGTATTGCCGACGTTCGCGGAAGCGCGTAACCACTTTGAACTCAACTATTTGCGCAAACTCCTGCAAATAACCAAAGGTAATGTAACCAACGCTGCACGTTTGGCCGGCCGTAACCGTACCGAGTTTTATAAGCTACTGGCGCGGCATGAGTTAGATGCGGCAGATTTCAAAGAATAAGAATCCCCTGCGTACTTGAAGCTGCTGCTGCGTTGGCTGCGTGCGCTCACCCGAATCACTTACTCATGTAAGCTCATCGGGATTCTCTTACTTGCCGTCTTGCCGCCGCTCCAATTACTTTGGGGATTCAGGTGCTTTTGTGCGTTTAGGGCGCTAAACAAAGCGTTGAGAATGTTTTACACTTGGCGAATTCAACCAGCCTCTTTTTATATCCAAAGTAGTTGAAGTGACGACAAGGCAGCTAGCGCTGTAGCCGCTTCAAATACAAAGGAAGTGAGTAATTATGAGTCGATCTCTTTCTATTGCGTTAGCCCAGCTCAACTGGCTGGTGGGTGATATCGAAGGTAACACCGAACGCATGCTGAACACGTTGCATGAGCAGCAAAATGCCGGTGCCGATCTGGTCATGTTTTCTGAACTGGCGCTTTCGGGCTATCCACCTGAAGATTTGCTGTATCGCGATGATTTTTATCAACGCTGCCAGCAGCAATTGGATCGTTTACAACAGGCATCTGCTGATATCGCCGTATTGGTTGGGCATCCTTGGCGTGAAGATGGGCACTTATACAATGCGCTGTCTCTGTTCTCTGAAGGTCAGTTAGTTGCCCGCTATTTCAAACAGCAACTACCAAACTATGGCGTGTTTGACGAGAAACGTTATTTCTCCGCCGGCCATGAGAGCTGTGTGGTTGAGCTGAAAGGCTACCGTTTAGGACTGCTGATTTGTGAAGATCTATGGTTTGACGGTCCGGTTGATGCGGTTGCCGCCGCGGGTGCCGAAGTGCTGCTGTCGATCAACGCCTCGCCTTACAACCGCGAAAAACCGTATATTCGCAAAACGTTATTGACCAGCCACTGCCAACGCACCGGTTTGCCTTTGGTCTATCTAAATCAGATTGGGGGTCAGGACGAGCTGATTTTTGATGGTTGCTCGAAAGCCTTTGATGCTGCGGGCAATATGACTCACCGTCTGGCGGGTTTTGCTGAACAGACCGCGCTGTTTAATCTCAATGAATTGCAGGTTGAACCCATGCTTGCGCCAGCGGCAAGTTTGCCCGATCTGGCTCAGGTTTACGAAGCGCTGGTTCTCGCGGTTCGCGACTATGTCACCAAAAATGGTTTTCAAGGCGCGGTGCTTGGCTTGTCTGGCGGTATCGACTCGGCGCTAACGCTGGCGATTGCCGTGGATGCGTTGGGTAAAGACAAAGTTCAGGCGATGATGATGCCGTTCCGCTATACCGCGGATATCAGTATCGCTGATGCGAAAGAAGAAGCTGAAATTCTTGGCGTTGAATTTGATATCGTCTCTATCGAACCGATGTTTGATGCGTTCATGGGGCAGTTGGCACCGATGTTTGCGGGCACCGAACGCGATACTACGGAAGAAAACCTGCAGGCTCGCTGTCGTGGCGTGGTGCTGATGGCGCTGTCTAACAAACGCCGCCGTCTGGTGCTGACCACGGGTAACAAGAGTGAAATGGCCGTCGGCTACGCCACGCTTTATGGCGATATGGCTGGTGGTTTTGATGTGCTGAAAGATGTGCCAAAAACGCTGGTGTTTAAGCTTTCAGAGTATCGTAATACGGTATCCTACGTGATCCCTCAGCGCGTTATCGATCGTCCACCGTCAGCGGAACTGGCTCCCGATCAGCTCGATCAAGACAGCTTACCGCCGTACGACATTCTGGATGCGATTCTAGAAGGTTACGTCGAGCAAGATAAATCCGTGGCCGATCTGGTTGCCGCTGGATTTGATGAAGCGGTGGTGCGAAAAGTGATCCGCTTGGTTGATATTAACGAATATAAGCGCCGTCAGGCTGCGGTTGGCCCGCGTATTACCGCGCGCAACTTTGGCAAAGATCGTCGCTATCCGATTACATCTGGCTTTGGCCGCAAAAACTGGTAAAGGGATTAGCAATGAAGAAGATTGACGCAATTATTAAGCCATTCAAGCTGGATGATGTTCGTGAAGCGCTGGCTGAAGTGGGCATTACTGGCATGACCGTGACCGAAGTAAAAGGTTTTGGTCGCCAGAAAGGCCATACCGAGCTTTATCGCGGTGCAGAATACATGGTCGATTTTTTACCGAAGGTAAAAATTGAAATTGTGGTTGCCGATGATATCGTCGACACCTGCGTAGATACCATCATGCAGACGGCTCAAACCGGAAAAATTGGCGATGGTAAAATCTTTGTCTTTGACGTGGCGCGCGTGGTACGTATTCGTACCGGTGAGCAAGACGAAGAAGCGATCTAATTCGCGTCAGACTGACGTTATTACCACCTTATGCTAATCAAAAAGCCTCTGATGAAAATCAGAGGCTTTTTTGTCGCCTAATCCCCAGCTATAACCCCTCGTGAGCAACGCTTTTAGCATGTTGATTTCGGTCACCTATTTCGGTCACCTACAATATCCTATCGGCGATTTGTAGGCGTTGAGCCATATTTCTATCACGAGCGAGCCAAGGATCTTCCCGTCTTAATCGATGCCAATGGCAAAGTAGACGTCTCGGATTCGCCATTCCATAAGTCTAAACAAAAAACGGCCCCCGAAGGAGCCGCTGACACAGGTAATTTATTGAATCAAATTACGCTTGCTCGGTTATGCGGCCTCCGTTTTTGGCAGGCCATTGCGCTTTTCCGGCAGGCTTTTCTCCGCTTGTTCAGTCGCGACCGGATTTTTTTCAGGTACCACTGCGGCGGCTAAAGCTTCAGGTTCAAACTCATCTACGTTAATGGTACGTAGGCGGCTTTCTTCGGCTTTGACCAAAATGGCTTGCTCTTCGGCGTTGATTAAGCCTTTATCCAGCGCGGTTTTAGCCAACTGATCCAAACGAGTGAACGGCAGGTTTTTACCTAGCGCTTTGCAAACACGCTGATGGATAGGATCTGCGGCAATTACATCTGCCAGCGCGGCTTCAATCAGGCCGTGTGGGTTGTACTCGCTTGGTGTGAGATACATGCCACGTCCGATACGGCTACGTGTTGCAGAAGGAACTTGTAAAATCTTAGCGACTTTATGATCCAGATAGTCAGACGGTGCAGAGTGCGCACGGCCTAATGGGAAGATCACCGCACGCATCAAACCGGCAACCAAGCCATTCGGGAAGTTGCGCAGCAGATCGTCGATAGCCTGCTCGGCTTGATGCAGCGCGTCCTGTACGCCCCAGTGAACCAGCGGCAGGTCAGCTTCATTACGTCCTTCATCTTCATAACGTTTCAGCACGGCGGTGGCTAAGAACAGCTGGCTGAGTAAATCGCCTAGACGCGCAGAGATGCGCTCACGGCGTTTCAAAGAACCCCCCAGCACGCCCATAGAAACGTCGGACAGCAGCGCTAAGTTTGAGCTCATGCGGTTAATCTGCTGATAGTAACGACGTGTGGCGTCTTTGGTTGGCGTGGCGCTGGTGCGGCCATCGGTCAATCCCAGCCAGAAACTACGCACCTTATGACTTCCTACATGACCTAAGTGGCTAAACAGCAGCTTGTCAAAGCGCGGAACGCTGTTGTCTTGCGCCGCAGCCATTTCATCTAAGACATATGGATGGCAACGGATGGCACCTTGGCCGAAGATCATCATGCTACGGGTCAGGATGTTCGCGCCTTCGACGGTAATGGCGATTGGCGCGCCTTGGTAAGCACGGGCGATGAAGTTAGATTCGCCGAGCATAATGCCTTTGCCACCTGCGATATCCATTGCATCAATGATTGAGCGTTGGCCTCTGTGGGTACAGTGATATTTGATAATCGCTGACAGCACCGCAGGTTTCTCGCCCTGCATGATGCCGTAGGTGACTAACGTTGCCGCAGCGTCCATCACATAGGCGTTACCCGCGATACGTGCTAACGGTTCTTCAATCCCTTCCATTTTACCGATGGAGATTTTGAACTGGCGGCGAATATTGGCGTAAGCACCGATGGCCAGCGCCACGCTTTTCAGACTGCCGGTTGCGTTAGACGGCAGGGTAATGCCGCGGCCAACCGACAGGCATTCAACCAGCATACGCCAGCCTTGGCCTGCCATAGTCTGCCCACCGATAATGAAATCAATAGGTACGAACACGTCTTGACCGCGCGTTGGCCCGTTTTGGAACGGAACGTTCAGCGGGAAGTGACGAGTGCCGATTTCAACGCCGTCGGTATCGGTTGGGATCAGTGCACAGGTAATACCCAAGTGCTCTTCACCGCCGAGTAAACGTTCAGGATCAGAAAGTTTGAAGGCTAAACCGAGCACGGTAGCGATAGGCGCAAGGGTGATGTAGCGCTTGTTCCACGTTAGGCGCATCCCCAGCGTTTGCTTGCCTTGCCATTCGCCCATACAGACGATGCCCACATCAGGGATTGCACCGGCATCAGATCCTGCTTCAGGGCTGGTTAATGCAAAACACGGGATCTCCTGACCACGTGCCAAGCGTGGCAGATAGTGATCTTTCTGCGCTTCGGTGCCGTAGTGTTGCAGCAGTTCGCCGGGGCCGAGGGAGTTAGGAACACCCACGGTAATCGCCAGAATGCCGGATACGCCAGACAGTTTTTGCAGCACGCGAGACTGTGCATACGCAGAGAATTCTAAACCGCCGTACTGTTTTTTGATGATCATCGCAAAGAAGCGATGTTCTTTCAGATAGGCCCACAGCTCTGGAGGTAAATCCGCCAGTTCATGGGTGATTTGGAAGTCGTTTGCAATACGGCACGCTTCTTCTACTGGGCCATCCAGAAACGCCTGCTCTTCTTCTGTTAACTTAGGCTGCGGATAGTCGTGCAGTTTTTTCCAATCGGGAGTACCACGGAAAATATCGCCTTCCCACCAGGTTGTGCCTGCGTCGATGGCTTCTTTCTCCGTGCGAGACATCGGCGGCATCACTTTTTGGAATGCCTTTAACGCAGGGCCCGAAATCAGCGAGCGACGGACTGATACCAGCACCAGCGGCAGTAATACCAAGGCAACGGGAACTAAAGCCCAGAATGACCATAGGCCAATGGCGCCCATTGCCGCTGTGTATGCCAGCAAAATGGCGCTGCTTAAATAGAGGTTAACTTGGTGATAGAACAGCACACCAATCGTTATCAAAAAAACCACAAGACTAAGAACCATCATATTAATGCTCCTGCGTGTTCAGAGGTCGGGTTAGGGGACCAAGTTGTAGGAGGTCTGACCTGTTGTAGATAATATAGGTTGTAGTTGAGTTAATTTTATTTAGCAATGTGTTTACATATTAATTACAACACAGTTCACAATTTAGCCCTCAAACTGCATTTCAAGCTAAATCTCTTCGTCGATGAGCGATGATGAGCAAAAAAGAAAGTACAGAATCATGGAAAACGCGGCGTGCAGTGCTTCTCGGGGGGGGAGCTATCCGTTACACTTCTTACAATATTTCTTGTGCCATTTTCTATGTAATAAAGAGGCTGCTATGTACCACGATCTTATTCGTAGTGAACTGAACGAAGCGGCGACAACGCTGCAAAATTTCATCAGCGATGACGCTAACATTGAGGCAATCCAACGTGCAGCAGTGTTGTTGGCAGACTCTTTCAAAGCGGGTGGCAAAGTGCTTTCCTGCGGCAACGGTGGCTCACACTGCGACGCCATGCACTTCGCCGAAGAGTTAACCGGTCGTTATCGTGAAAATCGCCCTGGTTATGCTGCGATTGCGATTTCTGATCCAAGCCACCTGTCCTGTGTGAGCAATGACTTTGGCTACGAATATGTATTTTCTCGTTATGTAGAAGCGGTCGGTCGTGAAGGTGATGTGCTGTTAGGTATTTCCACTTCAGGTAATTCTGGCAACATCATAAAAGCGATCGAAGCCGCACGTGCCAAAGGGATGAAAGTGATCACCCTGACCGGCAAAGACGGCGGCAAAATGGCTGGAAGCGCAGACGTTGAAATTCGTGTGCCGCACTTTGGTTACGCAGACCGTATTCAGGAAATCCATATCAAAGCGATTCATATCCTGATTCAACTGATCGAAAAAGAGATGGTTAAATAAGCTATCTTACTTGCCACTTTGAGCTTGAGCAGTGCTCACCATCCTCACGTACTATGTGTACGCTCCGGTGGTTGCGCGCTGTCTGCACTCAAATTGACTGCGCCGATAACGCTTATTTCGGTATTGAAGTTTTGGTAGGACGAGCCTGCGTGACAGGACGTCACGCAGGAGTTTGGGGCGCCCTGGATGGGCGATACCAAACCGCAGCGGAAATGCCATCTCGGATAAAAGCGCGCGGGTGTTGGGTGCGCGCGCTAGCGCACCTGACTCGTTCGCCTTAATCAGAGTTACAGAGAAACACATTTGCTGGCTGGCGAGCGAAACCCTTTTCAGCGGTAACATAAAGAAGGCAGACGGTGCCTGATTTATATCCGTCGACGTTTGGAACAGGAGGTCGGTATGTGTGAACTACTCGGTATGAGCGCCAATGTCCCAACGGACATCTGCTTTAGCTTTACCGGCTTGGTACAGCGTGGCGGAAGAACGGGGCCGCACAAGGATGGCTGGGGAATTACCTTTTATGAAGGTAATGGCTGTCGCACATTTAAAGATCCGCACCCGAGTTTTAACTCTCCGATTGCCCGTTTAGTACAAGATTATCCGATCAAATCCTGTGCGGTGATTTCGCATATTCGTCAGGCAAACCGTGGCACAGTGTCGCTGGAAAACACGCATCCGTTTACCCGTGAACTTTGGGGACGCAATTGGACGTTTGCACATAACGGACAATTAACGGGATATAAGGGCTTAGAGACGGGACATTTCCGGCCTGTGGGTCAAACCGACAGCGAATATGCGTTTTGCTGGCTGCTGAATAAAATGGCGACCCGATATCCAAGAACGCCGGGTAATTGGCCTGCGGTATTTCGCTTTATTGCGCAGTGCGCCGATGAGCTTCGCGCCAAAGGCGTATTCAATATGCTGCTATCTGATGGGCGTTTTGTGATGGCCTATTGCTCGACCAATCTGTATTGGATCACGCGCCGAGCGCCTTTCGGTAAAGCGACGCTGTTGGATGAGGATGTCGAAATTGATTTTCAATCACAGACGACGCCAAATGACGTCGTCACCGTGATTGCAACACAGCCCCTGACCAGCAATGAGATGTGGCATCGCATTGAGCCAGGAGAGTTTGCCTTATTTTGCTTGGGTGAACGCCAGCTGTGAGGAAGACAGTCCATTGCTTTGCGATGGACGGTTAACCACATATTGGCCACCGATGACATTCACCTGCGGCGCTTGGTGATACTCATTGAAATAAGCATAGGCCGGCTGTAACTGTTTCCAGAACGGTAGATAGTCAGAGTTGCGATGGCGCTGCATATTTTGCTCGGTCATACGGAATGGATAAATATTGATATCGACCAAAGTTTGTCCATTACGGAATGCGCTTTGCACATAGCTAAAGATCTGCGAAATACCTTCATTGGTCATGGCATAACAACCAATGGAAACACAGTCACCGTGAATCATCAGATATTTTCCTGAATAACCGTGCGCCTGATCGTAAGCGTTCGGATATCCGATATTAATAGCTTGGTAATATTTGCTGTTCGGTTTTAGGTGACGGGCATCAATCTGATAGAACCCTTCAGGGCTTTTAAAATCCCCTTCGGTACGTTTTGGACCCAATCCGCCAGAAAACTTGCAAATATTAAAGCTTTGCACCAGCTGATATTTGTCTTGAACCTTGGCAAACAGTTCGAGCTTTCTTTCTTCTTTGAATATCTGAATATAAACCGGAGAGCCCATTAATTGCTGTTTTGTCAGCGGCGTATTTTGTGTCTGCTCACTGGCAGAAGAACTACATGAAGTCAGTGGCAGTACAAAAAATACGGCCAACAAGGCGATGATTTTGCCCATTGATAACCCTGTTAATAAATCATAGAAAGAAGATCTTCAGATTAAGTCTGTTGACAGCTCCCAAAACAGCATCAGTTTAATCCAGAGAGTGGATCTGTAGTGAGTGTTTTTTAACTCATTTGGGATTAAATCTACATGTAGCAAAAATTAATTTTAAGAATTAGTGAGCGATAGTTATATAAAAACCGAATTGTTCACCTGCTAAAAATGAATGGTTCGTGGCTATGTTTAATTAGCTTGATGTAGGTCACGGCAATGTTGCTGATGCAGGCGGCGTAAAATGGTAAAATCGCGCAGTTATCGGTAACATCGTTTTTAGTCCATGTAATACCTCGGGTTAATATTCTCCGATACTTATGAGCGATCTCTTATCTGCACGCATCGATGCGCTTTTTTCTCAACGAGGAGGCCATCATACCCAACATCATTGGAGTGACATCCATTATGGAAGGTAGAGGAACGCCTGCAGGGTTCACATCATTAATGTCATGACGATATATATAGTGCAACCACATGATTAAAATTAAAAAAGGGCTTAATTTGCCTATTGAGGGCGCGCCCGCCCCGATCATTGAACAAGGCCCGACTATACGAAACGTGGCTATTTTAGGCGGCGACTATGTCGGTATGCGACCGTCAATGGCGGTGCAAGAAGGTGATAAGGTCAAAAAAGGTCAGGTTCTTTTTGAAGACAAAAGGAATCCTGGCGTCTTGTTCACCGCGCCAGCCGCAGGGCAGGTGATTGCGATTAACCGTGGTGAAAAGCGTGTTCTGGAGTCGGTAGTTATTGCCGTCGATGGCGATGAGCAAGTGCCATTTGCCCACTATGACGCTTCTGAGCTGGTGAATCTACCCCGCGCTCAGGTTGAAAGCAATCTGCTGGCATCGGGGTTGTGGACAGCGCTGCGCACGCGCCCATTTAGCCATGCGCCAAAACCGGGTTCTAACGCCGCGGCGATTTTCGTAAGCGTTATGGACACTCAGCCGTTAGCCGCTGACCCTCTGCTGATCCTGCGTGAAAACATGGCTGATTTCGAGCATGGACTGACTGTGCTAAGCCGTTTAACCGAAGGCAAAGTTTACGTTTGCCAACAGGCCGGTGCGGGGCTGCAGACCAAGCCTGCGCCAAATATCACCCATAACGAATTTACCGGCCCACACCCCGCGGGGTTGGTGGGAACGCATATCCATTTCCTTGAACCGGTTAGCTTAACTAAAACCGTTTGGCACATGGGCTATCAGGACGTTATCGCCGTCGGCAAACTTTTCACCACCGGTGAGCTGAATACCGATCGCGTGATTGCATTGGCAGGGCCACAGGTAGAAAAACCGCTGCTGCTGCGTACTCGATTAGGCGCTAGCACGGATGAAATTACCGCCGGCCGTTTAAAGCAGGGCGATAACCGTGTGATTAGCGGTTCAGTGCTGAGTGGAACGCAGGCCAGCGGCACCAAAGCTTTCCTAGGTCGTTTCCACCATCAAATCTCCGTGGTGAAAGAAGGGCGTGAGAAAGAGCTGCTGGGCTGGATGATGCCGGGCGCGAATAAATTCTCGATTACCCGCACCACGCTGGGGCATTTCTTTAAGCGCAAACTGTTCGCGTTTTCGACCGACATGAACGGCGGTGAACGCGCCATGGTGCCAATCGGCAACTATGAACGCGTGATGCCATTAGACATTTTGCCAACGATGCTGCTGCGCGATCTGCTCTCTGGCGACTGCGAAAGCGCTCAGGCTCTGGGATGTTTAGAGCTGGATGAGGAAGATCTTGCGCTCTGTACCTTCGTGTGTCCGGGCAAATACGAATATGGCCCGGTGCTGCGTGACGTGCTGACGACCATTGAGCAGGAAGGATAATTCATGGGTCTGAAGAGTTTTATCGAGAATATGGAGCACCACTTCGAACCGGGTGGCAAGCTGCAAAAGTATTATCCGCTGTATGAAGCGGCCGCGACGCTGATGTATACGTCAGGCAAAGTGACGCACGGTGCATCGCACGTTCGTGACGCCATCGACCTAAAACGCATGATGATTTTAGTGTGGCTGGCGGTATTCCCTACCATGTTCTGGGGAATGTACAACGTGGGTCATGAGGCGATTGGCGCGCTCAATCAGCTGTATCAGGGAGAACAACTGGCGCAGGTGATTGCCTCGGATTGGCATTATTGGCTCGCCGAAATGCTGGGCGCCAGCCTACAGGCCAACGCCGGTTGGGTCAGCATGATGACGCTGGGCGCGGTCTATTTTCTGCCTATTTACGCCGTGGTGTTCTTGGTGGGCGGCTTCTGGGAAGTGCTGTTTTCCATCATCCGCAAACATGAGATCAACGAAGGCTTTTTCGTTACTTCGATTCTGTTTGCGCTGATTGTTCCTCCGACGTTGCCGTTGTGGCAGGCCGCACTGGGCATCTCCTTTGGCGTGGTGATTGCCAAAGAGATCTTCGGCGGCACCGGACGTAACTTCCTCAACCCTGCATTGGCGGGGCGTGCATTCCTGTTCTTTGCCTATCCGGCGCAGATCTCCGGTGATTTAGTATGGAACGCTGCAGACGGCTATTCAGGTGCAACGCCGCTGTCACAGTGGAGTGCAACGGGACAGAGCGGTTTGATGAATACCATCACCGGCCAGCACGTGACGTGGATGGATGCTTTCATCGGTAACATTCCCGGCTCAATTGGTGAAGTCTCTACGCTGATGATCCTTCTCGGTGGACTTATCATTATGTTTGGCCGCGTGGCGTCATGGCGCATCGTTGCGGGCGTGATGGTGGGAATGGTGACTATGTCAGCGCTGTTTAACTTCATCGGTTCAGACACGAATCCAATGTTTGCTATGCCGTGGTATTGGCACTTGGTTCTGGGTGGCTTTGCATTCGGTATGATTTTTATGGCAACCGATCCGGTATCGGCTTCCTTTACCAATAAAGGTAAATGGTGGTACGGCGGGCTGATTGGCGTGATGTGCGTTCTGGTACGCGTGATTAACCCCGCCTATCCAGAAGGCATGATGTTGGCGATCCTATTCGCAAACCTGTTTGCTCCATTGTTCGACTACATGGTGGTGCGCGCCAACATCAAAAGGAGAAAAGCACGTGGCTAAGGATTCAGTAAATAAAGCGGGCGTAGGTAAAAACGACAGCATCGGCCGAACGCTGATGGTGGTCGTGGTGTTGTGCTTGGTGTGTTCTGTGATTGTTGCTGGTGCAGCGGTAGGCTTGAAGCCGATGCAGGAAGAGCAAAAGCAGCTGGATAAACAGCGCAACATTCTGGCCGTCGCAGGGCTGATGCAGGGCGATAAGCTCGATGGCGAGCAGGTGAAAACATTGTTCGGCCAGCGTATCGAACCGCGTCTGCTTGACTTGAAAACCGGCGAGTTCACCCCCGGCGATCCATACACCTTCGATATGGGCAAAGCGTTAAAAGATCCGGCCACCAGCATGGTCTTGGATGCCGCGCAGGATCCGGCGGGTATTAAGCGCCGCAGCAACGTGGTTGAAGTGTATCTGGTGAAAAACGAGCAGGGCAAAATCGGTCAAGTGGTATTGCCTGTCTACGGCACCGGCCTGTGGTCGGTGATGTATGCCTTTGTGGCTATCGACACCGACGGTAATACGGTGAAAGGGCTGACGTTCTACGAGCACGGAGAAACTCCGGGTCTGGGCGGTGAAATCGAAAACCCGTCATGGCGTGAAAAATGGGTGGGTAAGCAGCTGTTTGATGACGGCGGCCGTCCGGCGATCCGTATCGTTAAAGGGGGCGCAAATCCTCAGGACCCACACGGCGTTGACGGGCTTTCAGGCGCGACGCTGACCGCCAACGGCGTGCAGCATACCTTCGATTTCTGGATGGGCGACCATGGTTATGGGCCGTTCCTAAAACGCGTTCGTGAAGGAGCATTGAATCGTGGCTGATACTAAAGAGATTAAAAAAGTCCTATTAGGGCCTTTGCTCGACAATAACCCTATCGCTTTGCAAATCCTCGGCGTTTGCTCGGCGCTGGCGGTGACCACCAAGTTAGAAACTGCCTTCGTGATGACGATTGCGGTAACGCTGGTGACGGCATTCTCTAACTTCTTTATTTCACTGATCCGCCATCAGATCCCAAACAGCGTACGCATTATCGTGCAGATGGCGATTATCGCCTCGCTGGTTATCGTGGTTGACCAGATCCTGCGCGCCTATGCCTATGAAATCTCCAAGCAGCTTTCGGTATTTGTTGGCTTGATCATCACCAACTGCATCGTGATGGGGCGTGCTGAAGCCTATGCCATGAAGTCACCGCCGATTGAGAGCTTTATGGATGGTATCGGCAACGGCTTGGGCTACGGCGTTATTCTGATTCTGGTGGGCTTCCTGCGTGAACTGTTTGGTTCAGGCAAGCTGTTTGGCATTACCGTGTTAGAAAGCGTGCAAAACGGCGGTTGGTATCAGCCTAACGGCCTGTTCCTGTTAGCGCCGAGCGCATTCTTCATTATCGGCCTGCTGATTTGGGCGCTGCGCACGCTGAAACCTGAACAGATGGAAAAGGAGTAAGGGCAGATGGAACATTATATCAGCCTGTTTGTACGCGCCGTTTTCATTGAAAACATGGCATTAGCGTTTTTCTTGGGGATGTGTACGTTTCTGGCCGTCTCCAAAAAAGTCACCACGGCTTTCGGTTTAGGTATTGCGGTAACGGTGGTGTTAGGGATCTCTGTTCCCGCCAATAATCTGGTCTATAACTACGTCCTCCGCGACGGTGCTCTGATGGATGGCGTTGATCTCAGCTTCTTAAGCTTTATCACCTTCATCGGCGTTATCGCGGCACTGGTGCAGATCCTCGAGATGATCCTCGACCGCTTCTTCCCATCGCTTTATAACGCGCTGGGGATTTTCCTGCCGCTGATTACCGTTAACTGCGCCATCTTTGGTGGGGTGTCATTCATGGTTCAGCGTGACTACAACTTCACCGAATCCGTGGTTTATGGTTTTGGTTCAGGGATCGGCTGGTTGTTGGCTATCGTGGCGATGGCGGGTCTGCGCGAAAAAATGAAATATGCCAATGTGCCTGCTGGGCTACGTGGGCTGGGCATCACTTTTGTGACCACGGGCCTGATGGCGTTGGGCTTTATGTCCTTCTCCGGCGTACACCTCTGATAGGACAGGAAGGAACCTATGCAAGAAATTATTCTGGGTGTGGCGATGTTCACCCTGATCGTGGTGGCGCTGACCGTCTTGATCTTGTTCGCCAAATCTAAGCTGGTGAATACCGGCGACATACATGTAGAAGTTAACCACGATCCGGAGAAAAGCTTTGATGCTCCGGCCGGTGACAAACTGCTGAACATGCTTTCAAATCAGGGCATTTTCGTTTCTTCTGCCTGTGGCGGCGGTGGCTCATGTGGTCAGTGCCGTGTACACGTTAAAGAAGGCGGCGGCGATATTTTGCCTACTGAGCTGGCGCATATCTCTAAGCGCGAAGCTAAAGAAGGCTGCCGTTTAGCCTGTCAGGTTAGCGTGAAACAAGATCTCAAAATTGAGCTGCCGGAAGAGATTTTCGGTGTGAAAAAATGGGAGTGCGAAGTTATCTCTAACGATAACGTGGCGACTTTCATCAAAGAGCTCAAGCTGCGTATCCCTGAAGGTGAAGCGGTACCGTTCCGCGCCGGTGGCTATATCCAAATCGAATGTGAACCGCACCATGTGCGCTACGCCGATTTTGATGTGCCAGAGGAATACCGTGGCGACTGGGACAAATTCAATCTGTTCCGCTTTGAGTCCAAGGTTACCGAACCCACGATCCGTGCCTACTCAATGGCGAACTATCCCGATGAGAAAGGCTTGATCATGCTCAACGTGCGTATCGCTACGCCGCCTCCGGGTATGCCAGATGCGCCTCCAGGGATTATGTCTTCCTATATCTGGTCGTTAAAACCGGGTGATAAAGTCACCATTTCAGGACCGTTTGGTGAGTTCTTTGCCAAAGAAACCGATGCGGAGATGATCTTTATCGGCGGCGGTGCGGGTATGGCACCAATGCGTTCGCATATTTTCGATCAGCTCAAGCGCCTGCATTCCAAACGCAAAATAAGCTTCTGGTACGGTGCACGCTCAACCCGTGAAATGTTCTACGTTGAAGATTTCGACAAACTGGCGGCAGAGAATCCAAACTTTACGTGGAACATCGCATTGTCCGATCCTCAACCTGAAGATAACTGGACGGGTTACACTGGCTTTATTCATAATGTGTTACTCGAAAACTATCTGCGCGCGCATCCAGCGCCGGAAGATTGTGAGTTCTATATGTGTGGGCCGCCGATGATGAATGCTGCGGTTATTAAGATGCTGAAAGATCTCGGGGTAGAAGACGAGAATATCATGCTCGATGACTTCGGCGGCTGATAGCCACTGTCTTTCAAGCTGCAGGTGTGTTGGCTTCCTTCGCTCACCCCAGTCACTTACTTATGTAAGCTCCTGGGGATTCGTTCAGTTGCCGCCTTCCTGCAGCTTGAAATCCATGGCTATCTATTTGTTGATAAGCTTTTTGTGGCGTCGCCAAAAAACGGGTTGAACATAATGACAAATAATACTGCGCGGGCGACCGCGTTTTTTATTCGCAATACACGCTGGCTGGCTTTTTGCGGGCTGGCTTTTTTGCTGACGGGATGTGGGCCGGAGCAGGTCAACATTGAAGGCAAAACGATGGGGACCTATTACTCCATCAAGTATGTCAGTGACTCAGGGATGCCCGCGCCGGAAAAAATTAAAGCCGAATTGGATAAGCGTTTGGAGCAGGTTAACGATCAGATGTCGACCTACCGTTCCAACTCTGAGCTGAGCCGTTTTAACCAAAGCACCGAGGTGAATACGCCATTCCCAGTTTCGGCTGCGACCGCAAAAGTGGTTGAAGAGGCGATTCGGATTAATAAAGTCACCGATGGCGCGCTGGATATCACCGTTGGGCCATTGGTTAATCTGTGGGGATTTGGGCCAGAAGGTCGTCCCGATCGTATTCCTACGGATGAAGAAATTAACCAGCGTCGTGGTTGGATCGGCATTGAGCATTTATCCGTACAGGGTAATGCGCTGGTGAAGAATATTCCTCAGCTTTATCTCGATCTGTCGTCTATTGCGAAAGGGTACGGCGTGGACGTTGTGGCCGAATATCTTGCTTCGTTAAAGATCACTAATTATATGGTGGATATTGGCGGCGAAGTGAGAACGCGTGGCATCAACGGAGACGGCGCACCGTGGCGCATCGCCATTGAAAAACCGCAGGCTGGGTTACAGCAGAGCGCTCAGGTCATTATTCAGCCGGGCGAGATGGCTATCGCGACCTCCGGTGATTATCGCAATTATTTTGAGCAAAACGGCCAGCGTTTCTCGCATGAAATTGACCCTAAAACAGGGCGTCCGGTCACACATCATCTGGTTTCAATCACCGTGCTGGCGCCTAGCTGTATGACGGCAGATGGCCTGTCGACTGGGTTAGACGTGATGGGGCCAGAGCGCGGAATGGCGTTGGCAAACCTGCTGGGTATTCCGGTATTTATGATTGTGAAAACTGAAAACGGTTTTGAGGATCGTTACTCGGATGCCTTTAAGCCTTATTTGGTGCAGGCAAAAAAAGGTAAATAATATGGCGACGGTGTTTATTGCGACCTTTGTGGTGTTTTTAGCGGTGATTGCCGGAATGTCTATCGGCTATATCATTAAGCGTAAAAGCATCCACGGCAGCTGCGGCGGCATCGCCAACCTCGGCCTTGAAAAAGTCTGCGACTGCCCTGAGCCCTGCGATGCGCGTAAAAAGCGCATGGCGCGCGAAGAAGCCCGACGTGAGATGCTGGAGAAGCATAGGATTATATGAAGGGGCAGTGCCAGTTGAATAGGGATAGCTCGCGAGTGTCATAGTTTCGTACGCCTAGCACATCGAAGCATACATATACACTGTGCAGGCGTCCGAGCAAGGCGGCTTGGCACCACCTTTCAGCCCACTTCGTGGGTTCCCTCGTTTCATATTCCGGTCTTAACGGAACGAACGACAATCGGCATCCATGCCTCCGTCGTTCTTTCGCCGATATCAATCGGCGAATCCTAACCTCCATGATTTACTCGGCTGTTCGGTAATGTGCCGAAAAAAGCAACCCTCAATATCTCGTGCTTTTGTCTTGGTTGGGAGAGCCGCCGGTATAAGGATGTACCGGTGGAGTTTGGGGCGCCCTGGATGGGCGATACCAAACCGTAGCGGAAATGGCGTCTCGGATAAAAGCGCGCGCGTGCAGAGACCACGCGCTGGTGGTCTCTGCACGTACGCCTTCACCAGTGTATCAATGAAGTTCGATATGAACAGGCGGGCGGAATCTTACACAGTAGCCCCATAAATGAAAGGCGGACGAACTCCTCCACTTCCCTTTTTCGATAATTAAACTGTATACTTATACAGTCATTAACTCCATCATTCTCTCTATGCGCAAAATCATACATGTCGATATGGACTGCTTTTATGCCGCAGTCGAAATGCGTGATTTCCCTGAGTTACGCGATGTACCGCTGGCGATTGGCGGGAGTCGCGATCGCCGCGGGGTGATCAGCACAGCAAACTACGCCGCGCGTAAATTCGGGGTGCGTAGTGCTATGCCGACAGGACAAGCGCTTAAGCTGTGCCCGCATCTCACGTTGCGTCCGGGAAGAATGGAAGTCTACAAAGATGTCTCGCGCCACATACGTGAGATTTTCCAGCGTTATACGTCTTTAATAGAGCCGCTGTCGCTCGATGAAGCCTACCTTGATGTTACCGACTGCACCCAGTGCTACGGCTCAGCCACGTTGATTGCAGAGCAGATCCGTAAACAAATCGCCGAAGAGCTCAATTTGACGGCGTCGGCAGGCATTGCTCCGATCAAATTTCTGGCAAAAATTGCTTCCGATCTGAATAAACCTAATGGTCAGTATGTGATTACGCCCGCGCAGGTTGATGATTTTATTCTCACGTTGCCGCTGAAAAAGATCCCCGGCGTTGGCAAAGTGACCGCCGCCAAACTGAGTGAACTGGGGCTGAATACCTGCGCCGACGTGCGCCGCTATAATTTGGCCGAGCTACTACGCCGTTTTGGCAAGTTTGGGCGCGTGCTCTGGGAACGCTGCCACGGTCAGGATGAGCGAGAAGTGATGCCCGATCGGCTGCGTAAGTCCGTTGGCGTGGAAAGAACGCTGTCAGAAGATATTCATAGCTGGGGAGAGTGCGAGGTTTTACTGGAAAAACTGTATGAAGAACTGGAGCGGCGCTTGGCGAAAGTGCAGCCAGATCTGCATATTGCACGGCAGGGCGTAAAACTTAAATTTCATGATTTTCAGCAGACAACGCAGGAGCATGTGTGGTCGATTCTGGATAAGCGCGATTTATTCCAGATAGCGCAGCAGGCTTGGGATGAACGCCGAAATGGCAGAGGTGTGCGGCTGGTGGGGCTGCACGTCACGCTGCTCGATCCACAGCTAGAAAAGCAGCTTTCGCTGGATATTGATGGTTAGGTTTAAGGGCGTGAAGGGATAAAAAAAGCCAACCCTCGGGTTGGCTTCTGTAACACGCAAAGACTTAGCGCTTAGGCTTTCTCTGGGATCGCTTTCAGCAGAGCGGTCAGCAGCTGCCAGTATTGGCCTACGCTGGCAATGTGAACTTGCTCATCCGGTGAATGTGGGCCAGTGATGGTTGGACCGATAGACACCATATCCATTTCTGGGTAAGGTTTTTTGAACAGACCACATTCCAGACCCGCATGGATAACCATGATGTTTGGCGTGGTATCAAACAGCTTCTGGTAAGTTTCACGCACCAAATGCATCACCGGAGAATTTGCATCCGGTTTCCAGCCTGGGTAGCTGCCTTTGGCTTCCACCTGCGCACCAGCCAGTTCACCAATAGAGTTCAGTTGGCTAACCACGGCATCTTTACCGCTGTCGATAAGCGAGCGGATCAGGCAGATAATTTGCGCTTCTTTCGCGTCGGTGGTGACAACACCTACGTTCAGAGACGTTTCTACTACGCCTTTCACTTCGTCGCTCATGCGGATCACGCCGTTTGGCGTGGCGTTCAGCAGGGCAATAAAGCGCTGTTGGCTGTCGGCGGTCAGAGCCTGAGAATCGCTGTGTGCGGTTTCCACCTGAACGCTCAGGTTTTTCTCTACCGCAGCCAGCTCAACTTTCAGAATACTTTGGAAAGCTTCGGCCAGCGTTTTCAGCTTAGCCAGATTCGCCGTAGGAACAGCCAGAACCGCGATGGCTTCGCGTGGGATCGCGTTGCGCAGCGTACCGCCGTTCAGATCTAATACGCGCAGGCCCAATTCGGCAGCGTGACCAGACAGGAAGCGCGCCAGCAGTTTATTGGCGTTGCCTAAGCCCAAATGAATATCACCACCGGAGTGGCCGCCTTTCAGGCCTTTCAGGGTCAGCTTAACCACGTCGTGTCCGGCAGGAACGGCTTCGCGCTGTAATGGCAGCGTAGTGATGAAATCAATACCGCCTGCGCAGCCCATGTAGATCTCACCTTCTTCTTCAGAGTCGGTGTTGATCAAAATATCAGCCTGCAACCAGCCCGCTTTCAGGCCGAATGCGCCTTCCATACCAGCTTCTTCGGTCATGGTCAGCAGTACTTCGATTGGGCCATGAGAAACGCTGTCATCGGCTAAAACAGCCAATGCAGAAGCCATACCGATGCCGTTATCTGCGCCCAGCGTGGTGCCGCGCGCTTTTACCCAGTCGCCGTCAATGTATGGCTGGATCGGATCTTTGGCGAAGTCGTGCACGGTATCGTTATTTTTTTGTGGAACCATGTCCAGATGCGCTTGCAGCACAACCGGCTTACGGTTTTCCATGCCGCGAGAGGCAGGCTTACGCAGCAGGACGTTACCTACTTCGTCACGTTCAACGTGGATGCCTTTTTCTTTAGCCCATGCAACGATGTGCGCGGCTAACGCTTCTTCATGATACGAAGGGTGAGGAATAGAGCAGATATCCGCAAAAATTTGCCACAGTGGCTGTGGAGATAGCTGAGACAGTTCAGACACGTTAAGTCTCCTGATAATCAGTTGTGCTGCCGATAACAGTGGCACAATAGGGGGTTAAGAGATAAAGCCATTTTTTCAGAGAATACCACTATATTTGCTTATGTGGACAGACTAAGGCACTAAATCCGCAATCGGGGTGCCGGCTTTCTGCGAAAGAGACTGGTTTTTATTGCTCTGGCTCTCTATAATCTCGCGCAACCTTTTTTCCCCCCGACCAATCTTTAAGCCATGAATATTATGGCTGGGACACTATTAATGAGCGAAAAATACGTTGTAACTTGGGACGTGCTACAAATGCACGCACGTAAGCTGGCTGCACGCCTGATGCCTTCTGAACAGTGGACTGGAATTATTGCGGTAAGCCGCGGTGGTTTGGTTCCTGCCGCATTACTGGCACGTGAACTGGGTATCCGTCACGTTGATACCGTTTGTATCTCCAGCTACGACCATGATAACCAGCGTGAGCTCAAAGTTGTTAAGCGTGCTGAAGGTGATGGCGAAGGTTTCATCGTGATCGACGATTTAGTGGATACCGGCGGCACCGCTCAGGCGATCCGCGAAATGTATCCTAAAGCGCATTTCGTCACTATTTTCGCTAAGCCAGCAGGTCGCCCTCTGGTTGATGATTACGTTATCGATATTCCACAGAATACGTGGATCGAACAGCCATGGGATATGGGTGTTTGCTTCGTCGAGTCAATCAGCGGCCGTTAATTTGCCCTCTGGCAATGCAATAAAAACGCAATAAGATGTAAAGAAACGTCCGGCTTTGTCCGGACGTTTGTTTTTTAGCGTCCGAGTTCGTTACACTAGTCTGAGCGCTCGCTGGGCGAGATTTAGCTCTGCCGCTTTTTGTCTGCGGCTGAAAAGACAGTACTCGGAGGCTGCCGTTCATCATGTCCCAATCAAACCTTTCTGAAACCTTATTCAAACCTCGATTCAAGCATCGTGAAACGTCCACGCTAGTTAAGCGTCATGGGCACGTTCCGCAGGCTTCGATTGCCTCTGCGCTGGATGGAACCTCGCAGGCTAATTGGTATCGCATCATCAATCGCCTGATGTGGGTTTGGCGCGGCGTCTCACCTATCGAAATTGAGCATGTGCTATCGCATATTGCCGCTTCAACGGCCGAGCGTAGCGATGAGCGCTTGCTAGACACCGTTGTGGGGTATCGGAGCGGCAACTGGATATACGAGTGGTCGCACCAAGCGATGTCTTGGCAGCAACGTGCTCAGGAAGAAAAAGATCCCACGTTGGCCGGTGAATACTGGCTACAAGCGGCGAATCTTTACAGCATCGCGGCTTATCCTCATCTCAAAGGCGATGATTTAGCTGAGCAGGCCGAAGCGCTGGCCAATCGCGCCTACGCGGAGTCGGCTAAGCTGCTGTCATACGAACTGAAAGAGGTCGAGTTTGCGATTGACGGTGGGAAAAAGATCACCGGTTTTCTGCATATGCCGGATAACAGCAAAGGACCATTCCCAACGGTGCTGATTTGCGGCGGCTTAGATATGATGCAGAGCGACAGTTATCGCTTGTTCCGCGACCATCTAGCGCCCGCTGGCATGGCGATGCTCACGATTGATATGCCATCCGTAGGGCTGTCTTCGCATTTCTGTCTGACGCAGGACTCGAGTCGGTTGCATCAACAAGTGCTGCAGGCGTTACCGAATGTGCCGTGGGTCGATCACACCCGAGTCTCGGTATTTGGTTTCCGCTTTGGCGCAAACGTGGCGGTTCGTTTAGCGTATTTAGAGCCTCGTCGTTTGCGAGCGGTTGCCACATTAGGCCCCGTGGTACACAGCCTACTATGCGACAAATGTATTCAAGAACGCGTTCCTGAAATGTATATCGATATGCTGGCGAGTCGCTTGGGGATGAACAGCGTATCCGATGTAGCGTTACGCACCGAGCTAAGCTGTTATTCATTGAAGACTCAAGGGCTGCTTGGCCGTCGATGCCACACGCCGATGCTGGCCGGATATTGGGAACGCGATCCGTTTTGCCCTAAATCTGAAGCCAAACTGATTGCGGACTCTTCGCTAGATGGCAAATTATTGATGGTGCCATCGTCCCCGTTGTTTGAAGGGTTCAATCAGGCTTTACATCAGGTTTGTGACTGGATTGGCGAACATTCGCGTTAATTTGATTGCTAAAGTTTGTAAATTTGTTAAAAAAGAGTAACCACAACAGGAGGATGTAGCATGACATTACCAGGTGGTTACTCTAAAAGCCGCTTAATCAAAAAATTCACCGCGCTTGGCCCCTATATTCGTTCGGGCCAGTGTCAGGATGATCATTTCTTTTTTGACTGTTTAGCCGTGTGTGTCAACGTTAAACCTAATCCAGAAAAACGTGAGTTTTGGGGATGGTGGCTCGATCTTGCCGCCGAGGAAACGCATTTTACCTATCGTTATTCGTTTGGATTGTTTGATAAGAACGGCGTTTGGCAGGAGCAGGTGATTAAAGATCCTGAAGTGACTGACAAATTAGAACAAACCTCACTCAATTTTCATAACCGCCTCAAAGAGCTTTTAACTACGCTCGAGATTAAAATTCAGCCAGCCGACGACTTTTCTGAAGAGTTAGTTCGCCTTCGAGCCTGATCGGGCGCAGTAATAAGTGTGCTTTTGCGTTATGCCTGTTGGCATAACGCGCCTCTCCTGATACTTTTTCTCTTTCTCCCCATTTCTCCAACACCAATAAACGGCAAAAAGATTATGAGTGGCAGCCAAACCCTAGTTGTAAAGCTAGGTACCAGCGTATTGACCGGCGGTTCGCGCCGTCTAAACCGTGCCCATATCGTGGAACTCGTTCGTCAGTGTGCGCAACAGCACGCCGCGGGGCATCGTATTGTGATTGTAACCTCCGGTGCGATTGCCGCTGGACGTGAGCATTTGGGCTACCCCGAGCTCCCCGCAACCATAGCTTCTAAGCAGTTATTAGCCGCCGTTGGGCAGAGCCGTTTGATTCAGCTGTGGGAACAGCTGTTCTCTATTTACGGTATCCATATTGGACAGATGCTGCTAACGCGTGCTGATTTAGAAGATCGCGAGCGTTTCTTAAATGCGCGCGACACCCTGCATGCGCTGATGGATAACCGCATTGTTCCCGTGATTAATGAAAACGATGCGGTGGCGACGGCGGAAATTAAAGTTGGCGACAACGATAATCTTTCTGCGCTGGCCGCCATTTTGGCAGGGGCCGACAAGCTGCTGCTGTTGACCGATCAGGCTGGACTATTTACCGCCGATCCTCGTCATAACCCAACCGCCGAACTTATTCGCGAAGTAAATAGCATCGATGATGCGCTGCGCGGTATTGCGGGCGATAGCGTATCGGGTTTAGGTACAGGCGGTATGACCACCAAGCTACAGGCCGCCGACGTTGCCTGCCGTGCCGGTATCGACGTGATTATCGCCGCGGGTAGCAAGCCGGGCGTTGTGGGTGACGTTATTGAAGGTGTATCCGTTGGAACCCGCTTCCATGCGCTGGAAACGCCGTTGGAAAACCGCAAACGCTGGATTTTTGGTGCGCCACCGGCGGGTGAAATTACCGTGGACGATGGCGCCGTGGCTGCGATTCTTGAACGTGGCAGCTCATTGTTGCCGAAAGGCATTCGTGATGTGAGCGGTGATTTCTCACGCGGTGAAGTTATCCGCATTCGCAATCTGGAAGGGCGCGATTTGGCCCACGGCGTGAGCCGCTACAACAGCGACGCGCTGCGCATGATCGCCGGCCACCATTCACAGCAAATCAGCGCTGTTTTGGGCTATGAATACGGCCCGGTTGCCGTCCACCGTGACGATATGATCGTAAGCTAAGGGGTTAATATGTTAGAAGAAATGGGTAAGGCGGCCAAACGGGCATCCTATCACTTAGCCGTCCTTAGCTCGGCGCAGAAAAATCAGGCGCTTGCGCTGATTGCCGATTATCTAGAACAGGATAGCGAATCTATTCTGCAAGCGAACCAGATGGACGTTCAGCAGGCGCGTGAGAACGGTTTAACCGAAGCGATGCTCGATCGTTTACAGCTCACGCAGAGCCGTTTGGAAGGCATTGCTAACGACGTGCGTCAGGTGTGCAACCTCACCGATCCGGTGGGCAAAGTGATTGATGGCAGCGTCTTAGACAGCGGGTTAAATCTCGAACGCCGCCGTGTGCCGTTAGGCGTGGTAGGGGTGATTTATGAAGCGCGCCCGAACGTAACCGTGGATACCGCGGCGCTGTGCCTGAAAACCGGTAACGCGGTGATCCTGCGCGGCGGCAAAGAGACGCATCGCACCAATCAGGCAACGGTAAAAGTGATCCAGCGAGCGTTGGAGAAAGCAGGGCTGCCAGCCGATGCGGTGCAGGCGATTGAAAGCCCTGACCGTGCGTTGGTCACCGAGCTGCTTAAACTGGATCGCTACGTTGATATGCTGATCCCACGCGGCGGCGCTGGTTTGCATAAACTGTGTCGCGAGCAGTCAACGATCCCGGTGATTACAGGTGGGATTGGTGTTTGCCATATCTATGTCGATCAGGGCATGGACGCTGAACAGGCGTTGAAGATTATTGTGAACGCCAAAACCCAGCGCCCAAGCACCTGTAACACGGTAGAAACGCTGCTGGTGGACAAACAGGACGCCGAGCAGTTCTTACCGCAGCTAAGCCAGCGGATGCACGACGTCGGAGTTTCATTACACGCCTGCCCGCATGCGCTGCCGTTGCTAAGCCAAGGTCCTGCGTCTGTAGCGCCGGTACAAGATGCTGAATTGGATGACGAATGGCTGTCGCTGGATCTAAATGTAGTGGTGGTTGATGGGCTGGACGGTGCGATTGAGCACATCCGTGAGCACGGCACTCAGCACTCTGATGCGATTTTGACGCGTAATATGCACCATGCCGATCGTTTTGTGCGCGAAGTGGATTCTTCAGCGGTTTACGTTAACGCCAGCACGCGCTTCACCGACGGCGGCCAGTTTGGCTTAGGCGCTGAAGTTGCGGTGAGCACCCAGAAGCTACACGCCCGAGGCCCGATGGGTCTGGAAGCCTTAACCACCTATAAATGGATTGGTTACGGTGACGATTTAATTCGTCGCTAGTGGTTTTTCCCGCAGAATGAAAACGGCGCATTGAGCGCCGTTTTTTCTATTTACTCGTTCTATCAAATATCTCCCCGTTTAACGGGCCGATATTCTTGGCTATTCCGCGACTTTGATGATCAGCTTACCAAAGTTTTTACCACTCAATAGCCCTTGGAAGGCGCTAATGCTGTTCTCAAGTCCTTCTACAATATCTTCTTTAAACGCGATTTTTCCTTGCGCCAGCCACGCGCTCATCTGGGCGTAAAATTCAGGATAGCGATCGCCATAGTCCTGCGAAATAATAAAGCCTTCAACGCGCATGCGTTTTTTCAAGATGGTCGACATCAGCAACGGCAAGCGGTCTTGCTGGTGGTCGCTATGATGACCGTTGTATTGGCTGATCATGCCGCATACCGGGATTCTCGCTTTGGTATTCAGCAAAGGAAGAACTGCGTCAAAAACGGCGCCGCCAACGTTTTCATAATATACGTCGATGCCTTTGCTACAGGCGCGTTTTAGCTGTACGGCGAAATCCGGTGCTTTGTGGTCAAGACAAATATCAAACCCTAGCGTTTCAACCGCATAACGGCATTTCTCAGCACCGCCGGCAATACCGACCGCGTGGCAGCCGCGTAGCTTCGCTACCTGACCCACAACGGAGCCTACGGCGCCGGTTGCAGCGGCCACAACGACGGTTTCACCCGGCTGTGGATTGCCGATATCGGTAAGTCCCATATAACCCGTAAAACCAGGCATACCTAATAGGCCTAAGGCGTAAGAGGGATGGTCCATATTGGCATCTAGCTTTTGCAGTCCTTCACCGTCGGATAGCGCATAGTCTTGCCAACCGGTGTAGGCCAAAACCAGATCGCCCACTTGGTATTTATCATGCAGTGATTGCTCAACGCGACACACTGTGCCGCCGCAGATCACCTCGCCGATAGCCAACGGAGGAGAATAAGACGGCGTATCATCCATGCGGCCACGGACATACGGATCTAATGAAAGATAAAGGGTGCGCAGCAAAGCCTGCCCTTGTACCGGTTCTGGCTGAGCAATTTGCTCTAAGCGAATATCTTGATCGGAAGGCATCCCCTGAGGGCGCTGCGCCAGAACGTATCGGCGATTGAGGCGAGATGAGATAGACATAACAGACTCCGTGATAGGTTAACGGCAACTCCAATTATCCATCGAATAATGGAAGACGGGTTCCAGACTAACTAAAAAATGCCCGGTTTGATGTCGTATGTGTGCGGCTTGATATGATTTGTGGATATAAATAATTTTCCTAAGGAAAATCACCTTAAGAACAAAATGGCCTTTTGTGTTGATTTAATAGTCATACGAATCTCTAGTACCTTGACGCTACTAATGAATTTCACTATCGTGATTCCCGCACTTCAGGCGTTTCCTCAGTAAATATTCCCCTCAGTGCCGATATAGCTCAGTTGGTAGAGCAGCGCATTCGTAATGCGAAGGTCGTAGGTTCGACTCCTATTATCGGCACCATTTCAAACTTTTCTCAAACTTATCAAAGTTGATTTTTTCAGCTATAAAACAGAGTGATAGGTGGTTTTGTACTATTTGAAGTTCAAATCAAGTTGGGTTCTATCGCTACAACGGCTACATGTTGGTTAGCAGAATATGCCACACATGTGGGTAAGTTTTTCATGACATAGGGAGTAACTCTATTTGGATGAAATCATAGCTGGCTCATGTCGATAAGAATCCGATTTGGGGAATGTACAGTACGATTATACATTGCATCAGGTAAGGCAATGATGCAATGGCGCTTAGGCTGTACTTAATTATTAAATATTATGTAGGCTTAAGAGTAAGTTATTTCCGCTGTACAAAATTCATGAAGATTACAGATAAATAAGGAATAAGCCATTTATATTCCATTATTAATTTTTTCTCTTTTATTATAATAATATGATAGCAAAAAATATTTTTGACTACATTTTTCCTTTGTACCAAAAGAGAGTGATTTCTTATGAGCACAGTACTGATTAGCCAGTAAAATTAAATATTTTAATTATCCGAAGGGTGGGGACGATTCATATCAGTATTTCGTGACGAAGATTATGTTATCAATGATACAGTGATAGTACTATCGGAATTTCAATGAGTAAACTTTTGCGGGTGAGTATGAACAAGGAAATTAATATATTAAAGCAGTTGAATGAAATAGGAAATGCATCATCATTTAGTGATGCATTGGGGCAGTATGAAGATTTCAAAAGTGACTTGAAAGAGTGGCGGATAATGTATTCACACGAATCCGCTGATGGACCATTCTATCTACCCAAAAAAGAACTATCACCAAAATGTTATCTCTTAACACCATTTAAAGGAAATTCCATATTCGTTATTGATAAAGAAGTTATTGAGACGAAAGGTATAACTGAGCATTTCATTTCAACGGCGATATATGTTGATAGTAATGCTGCTAGTTATATTCGCTCATTTGCCTATGAGGCTGAACCATCAGAAAGAGTTTTTCAAATCTGTAGTTCTATATCTAAAAACATATCTCAAGATAGTATTAATACATTAAATATGGCCTTGTATCTTTCTGAAATAGAAAATAACCTGAAAGAAACTAATATTAATAAAGTTAGAGAAACAGTCTCTTCATTAAAATCTATTTCCATGGTGAACTCTCAATTTGATTCATCGTGGCGGGATATATTTATACGTAAATATAAGGCGGCAGCTGAAAGGGAGGCAGATAATCTTCTATTTGACTACTATAACAAAGATGGAAGCCCGTTTGGTCAATTTTCGAAAATAGTAGACCTGATGGAGCTACTGTTACTGAAGGTAAAAATAATTGAATATAGTTCCAAACGTTCTTCTGAGAATAAATTATTGGAACTTTTATCTGTTATTGATAAAGAAATATCTATTTTTATGCCAAAGGAAATAGCCGTTTGTGTTGATATTCTTTTCTATAAAAACAAGCTAAAAATAACTAGAAAACTCAATGGTCTTACAAATATACCTGAACCTCTTCAATTGGTTAGAAATTGCGCTATGGATTTATTTATGGCGAGGATGTTAGATTTGTTGACCAATACTATTGGTGACAAAAATAATACACAGTTTCATCTCGCACAAATATTAACTTGCGATGTTGATGTTTGGGATATATTGAACCTCACTGGACTCTCCGCTATTGCGGTTCACAGAGAGTCACATAAAATGCTTCCAATTTATAGTGATGATTTCACAAGGTGGATATTTGATACTCTTGGAGATAAAAAACTTGAGAGTATATCAAGAATGTTTACACCTCAAGGTATGGTTGAAAGAAAAAAAAGGCGCTCTCACAATGAGATCCAAGATAGCCTGCATAGATCTCGTCAAGAGTTAGTTCAAATTTTAATAAGAAAAAGAAAAATATGATGTCATTTAACTCCTAGGTGCAACAGTTTTGTTATATATCTATGCATTGTTTATGGCTGACCCCAACACACTGAAAACTGAAAATATCGGAGACCAAAAACTTTCGCTCCTCGCCCATAACAGAGCGAATGCTCTTTCATTCCAACAGTTGCGAGTACTGGTTTCTTTATGTGCCATGAAATGGGGAGAAGAACACTCAAACTCGAACTATTGCCCATTTATATCTTAAGTTCTGGCATGTTGGTGCCGATAGTTAAAGTGAAGTGGAATACTAAATCTGGCCACCTGAATAGAGGTGATATCATCGCCTCATAGTCAAAACAGGTGACATTATGACCGGACGTAACAGACGCAATTTTAGCCCCGAGTTTCGCCTCGAAGCTGCCCAGCTTGTACTCGATCAGCACTACAGCGTTGCCGCCGCTGCAACAGCAATGAATGTCGGTAAATCCACGATGGATAAATGGGTTCGCCAGCTTAAAGAAGAACGCGCAGGGAAATCCCCAAAGGCCTCTCCGATGACGCCTGAGCAACTTCGCATTCGTGAATTAGAAAAACGACTACAACGTGTTGAAATGGAAAACGATATATTAAAAAAGGCTACCGCGCTCTTGATGTCAGACTCCCTGAACAATTCTCGTTAGTTGAGAAACTCAGGACGCGGTTTCCTGTTGCCTTTATTTGCAATGTGTTCGGGATCCATCGCAGTAGCTATCGGTACTGGCTAAGCCGACCGCAGAAACCTGATGCAAAACACATCGTTATACTTAGCCTTAGTTCGTGAAGTTCATCATGCCAGTAATGGCTCTGCGGGGGCCTGGAGCATTGCCGATATGGTCAGCGCAAAAGGTGTTCCGTTGAGTCGCTGGCGGGCCAGTAAGATAATGAAAGAGCTGAATATTATTAGTTGCCAGCAACCGGAGCATCGCTACAAAAAAGCCACAAAAGAGCATGTGGATATCCCTAATCATCTGGATCGCCAGTTTGCAGTAACGGAACCTAATCAGACCTGGTGCGGCGACGTGACCTACATCTGGACGGGCAAACGCTGGGCTTATCTGGCGGTTGTTCTGGATTTATTTTCTCGCAAGCCAATAGGCTGGGCGATGTCGTTTTCTCCGGACTCAGTTCTGACAGGAAAAGCATTAACGATGGCCTGGGAAACCAGGGGAAAACCGGCTGACGTTATGTATCATTCTGACCATGGGAAGTCACTATACCAGCAGGGAATTCAGACGGTTATTGTGGCGTTATCGTATAAAGCAAAGCATGAGTCGACGAGGGAACTGCTGGGACAACAGCCCAATGGAACGATTTTTCCGCAGCCTGAAATCAGAATGGGTCCCGAACTGTGGATACGCTAATTTTAGCGAAGCAAATAGATCAATAACGAATTACATCATTGGTTATTACAGCCAGCTCAGACCCCACCAATATAACGGTGGCTTAACACCCAATGAATCAGAGCGATTGTTCTGGAAAAACTCTAAAACTGTGGCCAGTTTTTGTTGACCACTTCAAAGCAGCTCTCTGATGGGGCGTATAACTCTTGATGAGCTTCAACACCTACTTCTAAAAGAAGAGACAGATATTGCTCCTGAGCATGCAGGTATCGCTTTTCTTCTTAACAGTACATACAAGTCCGGTATGAGTGCATTGGAATTATACGAGGCTACGCGTGGCATCTGGTCGAGAATTCCTAAAGACGAAAGTCTTAAATTTGCTTACGCAACTTATGGCGGTCTTATTATGGAAGTCTACGAAATACAGTGCTGGTTGAAAGCGGGTTCTCAGCAGTATTTTACTCGTGATTTAACTATCAACAGTGATACTAATCGCTCTGAGTTTGTAGGAAGGATCGCAGCTAAAGAAATAAGAGATAAATATGTTGGCAAACTAATTAAAAAGCCTCGTAGCCATGGAAATCCGTTTGTTAAAGTTGGGGGTGTTTAAAGTTCTTAATAAAGCGAGGAGCTCCACCATTTTGCTACAAGTACAATGCCCGCCATTTGCTTGTAGCTCCGTAAAAAACACTCATCTTCCAAATCTTACTTTTAATCACGGCTCTGCTAGCATATTGGCTCCGGGCCGCAAAAGATCCGGCCGTTAAACCCCACCAAAAATAATTTGTCACCCCACCTAATCTCGGCTAACAAACATATGCTTTAACGAATGTATCATTGATTTTATCAACCTGAAGAGTATCCTGCTTTCAAATATTCAGGAGGAACGATGCCGCTAGCTAGCCTACAACTCTTCAAAAATTTATCTGATGAAACTCGTCTGGGTATCGTGCTATTGCTGCGAGAGATGGGAGAACTGTGCGTGTGCGATCTGTGTACCGCGCTAGAACAGTCACAGCCAAAAATCTCTCGTCATCTGGCGATGTTACGAGAAAGTGGGCTGTTACTGGATCGCAAGCAGGGGAAGTGGGTTTACTATCGTCTATCTCCACATATGCCTTCTTGGGCGGCTCAGGTTATTGAGCAGGCTTGGCTAAGCCAACAGGACGATATTAAAGCTCTTGCTCGTAAGTTGTCCGAGGCTAACTGTTCAAGCAGCGGCAAAGCTGTCTGTATCTAAAAAATTTATCTAAACATATATGTTTTAATGAATGTAAATTCTGGGGGGATATTTTATGTTACTGGCAGGCGCTATTTTTGTCCTGACCATCGTTTTGGTTATCTGGCAGCCGAAGGGATTAGGGATCGGTTGGAGCGCTACGCTGGGCGCGGTACTGGCATTGATTTCTGGCGTGGTGCATTTAGGTGATATTCCTGTGGTGTGGAATATCGTCTGGAACGCTACGGCAACGTTTATTGCCGTTATCATCATTAGCTTGCTCTTAGATGAATCCGGCTTTTTCGAATGGGCGGCGCTGCACGTTTCTCGCTGGGGCAACGGTCGTGGCCGTTTGCTGTTTACCTATATTGTTTTGCTGGGCGCTGCCGTCGCGGCGCTGTTCGCCAACGATGGCGCAGCGCTTATTTTAACGCCGATTGTGATCGCCATGCTGTTGGCGCTTGGCTTCAGTAAAAGTACCACGCTGGCATTCGTGATGGCCGCGGGGTTTATTGCCGACACCGCCAGCCTGCCGCTTATTGTGTCGAACCTAGTGAATATCGTTTCGGCGGATTTCTTCCATCTGGGATTCACTGAATATGCGTCGGTAATGGTGCCGGTGGATATTGCCGCGATTACGGCCACGCTGGTGATGCTGCATTGGTTCTTCCGCAAAGATATCCCACCAACCTATGATCTAAAGCGCCTTAACGAACCCAACAAAGCAATTAAAGATCCGGCAACGTTCAGAACTGGCTGGGTAGTTTTAATCTTGCTGCTGGTCGGCTTTTTTGTGCTTGAACCGCTCGGGATCCCAGTTAGCGCCATTGCGGCGGTTGGCGCCGTTGTTTTGTTTGCGGTGGCGAAACGTGGCCGAGCCATTAACACGGGCAAAGTTCTGCGCGGTGCGCCTTGGCAGATTGTGATTTTTTCGCTCGGGATGTATCTGGTGGTTTACGGCTTGCGCAACGCTGGATTAACGGAATACCTCTCCGGTGTGTTGAATGTGCTGGCTGATAAAGGCCTTTGGGCCGCGACGTTTGGCACAGGATTCCTGACGGCTTTCCTCTCTTCCATCATGAACAACATGCCGACGGTGCTGGTTGGTGCTCTCTCTATTGATGGCAGCACTGCGTCCGGTGTGATCAAAGAGGCGATGATTTATGCCAACGTGATTGGTTGCGATTTAGGGCCTAAAATCACCCCGATTGGCAGCCTAGCAACGCTGCTGTGGCTACACGTACTTTCACAGAAGAACATGACCATCACATGGGGATACTATTTCCGCACCGGGATTATCATGACTCTACCTGTGTTGTTTGTAACGCTGGCCGCGCTGGCGCTACGCCTCTCTTTGACTTTGTGATGAGATACTGACATGAGCAATATTACGATTTATCACAATCCGGCCTGTGGCACGTCGCGTAACACGCTGGAGATGATCCGTAACAGCGGTGCTGAGCCGACTATTATTCACTATCTTGAGAACCCACCTTCACGCGATGAGCTGGCTAAACTTATTGCAGATATGGGCATTTCAGTGCGAGCTTTGCTACGTAAAAACGTTGAGCCCTATGACACATTAGGTCTTGCCGAAGAGCGTTTTACCGACGATCAGTTATTCGACTTTATGCTGCAGCATCCGATTCTAATTAATCGTCCAATTGTGGTAACGCCGTTGGGTACTCGGCTGTGTCGTCCTTCAGAAGTGGTTCTGGATATTCTTCCTGAGGTACAGAAAGGCACTTTTATCAAAGAGGACGGGGAGAAGGTTGTGGATGACACAGGTAAACGTATCGGATAAACATTAAAGTAAAAAGAATCCATATCACGTGGATTCTTTTTATGGGAATTTAATTTAAGAACAAAAAAAAAGCACCTCCAGTGGAGATGCTTTATTAATTTGAATTTATACAAAGTATCAGCTAATTGCGAGATACTTATTATAATATTCCTTGGCCATTTCACGCAGCATCCGGCCTATCTGAGCATATTGATATTCATTCAGATTCGCCAGAGATGCCCTAGCGGATGGGTGCTGGCTACCAAATCCTTTACCTGGCAGCAAAATGATCCCCGTTTCTGTCGCGATGCGGAAAAGAAGTTCATTATGCGAGAAGTTTTTACGAAGCCACTGGGCAAAATCAGCGTTATAAAGCTGAGTGGCAATCGACTCTAAATCCAGCAGCGTATAATAATCAACAGACTGACCATCCTGAGGAACTTCAACGCCTAGCTCGCGGTAAAGTGCACATTGGCGCTGGCGGATCACTTTCTTGAGGATCTGTTTGTATTGATCGTTCTCATCCATTAGAGCAAATAGGCTAAACATAACCATCTGAATCTGCTGTGGCAACGACAAGCCTGCAGTATGATTTAACGCTACAGCACGACTATCAGCAACAAGGCGATCGATGAAATGCAGATCTTCTACATTGGTAATAATTGATGAGTAACGCTTATGTAGCTCCTCTTTAATGTCTTTAGGCATAGCGGAGAGCTTATCATCAAGGACATTATTTTTATGTGTCGCGATAGCTCCTAAGCGCCATCCTGTTGCACCAAAGTATTTCGAGAATGAGTAAACCAGAATGGTGTTATAAGGGCATACCGCAAATAATGACTTGAAATCATCTGCAAATGTACCGTAAACATCGTCGGTTAAAATAATCAGATCTTTTCGCTCATTGCTGACAATAGAGCTAATCTTCTGTAGGCAACGGTCATCTAATTTAACCGAAGCAGGGTTACTTGGGTTAATACAGAAGAAGATTTTAATATCTGGATCTTTCAGTTTATCAAGTTCTTCATCACTGTACTGCCAGTTGTTTTCTGGCTCAGCATTAATTGGCACGATCTCCAGTCCATACTCTTCTAACTGTGGGATCTCGATGTAAGGTGTAAACACCGGCATGCCGATTGCTACTTTATTACCCTTTGAAAGCAAGTGGTTTTCTTTCAACGTATCAAAGATATATGCCATCGCCGCAGTCCCGCCTTCAACAGCGAAAACTTCAATGTCATCGGTAGACGCATCGCTGCCGGACATTTCGCGCAATAAATAATGGCGAACAATTTGCTCACTGATAGTCAGCATGCGAGAAGGAACCGGATAATTACATCCAAGAATACCTTCAACCATTTCTTGGATGAAATCTTTTCCAGAAAGACCTAGCTGATCTTTTACATAGCTAAATGAATTGCGCAGGAAGGAAATTTCAGGCAGTTGTGAATTATCACTGATGAAGCGCTCGAAGCGTTCCAGCATACCTTCATTATCAGGAATACCACCGATATCTTGCTTCATATATGAATACGATAATTCAGATTCACTACAAGCAAACAGCCCTAATTGGAAGAACGCGAGGCGTGGTAGTGTAGCCAAAAAGTTTGGATTGCCACGCCCTGCATTCAACATTGTTTTATTTTTATTACCTGAGGCATGTTTAATCAGTTCATCTTTTAATTCAAATGGACTAAGTTGAGCAAGTTCTTTAAAGTCAGTCATAATTATCTCTATTAATGGTTAAACAAAAGCAACAACTAATGGCCCAAGCAATGTAAGGAATACATTTGCAAGCGCGTATGTGATAGCAAAAGAAACGGTTGGTACAGAATTACCTGATTTTTCTAACACCTCGCCAAAAGCAGGATTGGCACTTCTTGTTCCAGATAGAGCTCCTGCAAATATCGCGGTATTGTCATAATGTAAAATATATCGGCCAACAAGCATGGTAATTAATAGTGGGATGATGGTGACTGCGACACCGATCATAAATATGGATATTCCACTTTGGGCAATAGTGCTAATAGCTTGCTGCCCTGACTGAAGCCCTACTACAGCAACAAATCCAGCAAGTCCTAAGTCTTTTAACAACGTTGATGCTGGTGTAGGCATATTTCCCATCACCATATGGCGTGATCGGTACCAACCAAAAATAAGCCCAGAAAATAGTGCGCCACCACCTGCTCCTAATGTGAGAGGGATAGAGCCAATATGAACAACGGCAAGGCCAATCAGCAGGCCAGCTGCAATCCCAATTCCATGGAATAGAAGATCTGATTTTTCACTAACGCTGATTACTGGGCCAACTTCTTTTGCAAAGCGCTGGATATCTTCATTAACGCCGTAAACGGTGACAACATCACCAGACTTGATGAGTGTTTCACCAACTAAAGGAAGTGATCCTTCTCCGCGTTTGAGGTGCAAGAAATAAATACCATGGCGCAGCTCCTGAGTGGCTGTGCTGGAAATGTATGCAATCTTTTTGTTCGTATACGCTTTATTGGTAATAATGATGTCTCGGGTGGAAATAACGACTTCCATCCCATCATTATCTTTAGTTTCAGGGCCGACTATTTCATCCAGCTGCACTACGCTACTGCGGCGACCAACAACGAGAATAATATCGCCCTGCTCTAGAATCGTTTCACCGCTTAAGCCAATGATAACGCCTGAGCGCTTAAGTCTTTCAACGGTAATCTTTCCTTCAGTAGCGGATTTCTCTAGTTGAGAAATTGACATCCCTACCGCTGATGTAACTTTGAAGACTCGGCCTACAATATTAGGAAGTGCAGGTGCTTCGCCAAATCCATAATTTCTAGCGCCATTTAATAGCGTTGCCTCTGCCTTAATGGCATCCTCACGTAAACCTCGACGCATAAACCATGGAAGAATGTTTACGCATATAATAATTGCGCCCAACGAGCCAAATATGTAGGTGACAGCATATCCGATAGCAACATTGGCCTGTAAATGCTGGGATAATTCAGGTGAAAGGCCTAGCTTTTCGATGGCCGAGCTAGCCGTCCCGATAATAGCTGATTGAGTCAGCGCCCCGGCTGCAATACCTGCTGCTGTTCCCTTATCCAGATCATACATTCTTGCAAGAATGATAACGGTGAGGAGTCCGCTCACGGCCATGACAATAGCAAGTATGATTTCTCTTATCGACTTCAAACCTAGAGATTTAAAGAACTGAGGCCCACTTTCAAAGCCAACTGCATAAATAAATAGAGCAAAAAGAACAGCTTTAATGCCGTCATCAATGGTTACACCGAATTGACTTAAAGCAACAGAGATAACAAGTGCTCCGGCAACACCACCAAGCTGAAATTTACCGAATTTGAATTTCCCTATCCATGTACCAATAGCTAGAGAAAGAAATAACGCTATCTCCGGAGACATTTGAAAAATTGAATGAATTAAAGACACACGACAACCCTCTTTAAAAGAGAACGCAGTTATAAATAAAAAATTATCATCTCTACGAATAATTTTTATAAAGACACATTGAAGAATCAGTTCACTACTCTTCAATGGCGCTGAGTATATCTAGTGATATTTGTTTTTCCTTGTGATCTAAATCAATTTTACTTCGGGTTATTTAATATTAGTTGCTATATTAAAATAACTTCTCCGGTAATCCGAAATAATGCTTTTTATTGTTTCCGAATATTCGAATTGTTTGATTATTTATTTTTTTAAATGATATTTGTTTTTTTAACTTATCTACGCTGAAAATGCACATACTTGCTTGAGATGAAATTACCAAAGATCCGTTAATATTTCGTTTACCCTTTGTGTGGTATTATCGTAAAAGTCGTTTTTTGTTTTAAATTCATGCTATTAAGCATGTATGACCCTATGAGATAAATAAAATGCCACAGCAGCACCGACGGATTTTGCCTGATCCTAAGCGACAGCAATTTATTTTAATAATTATTATATTTTCCGCGGTGTTGATATCTGGCTGCTATATCATAATAAATGAAGTAAAAAACCAGAAAAAGCTTTTGCGACAACAACTTAATGATATGGGGTTGGCGCTAAATCTTAGTATAAAGCGTTACGAATTTATGCCATATTCATTATCTCATGATGACAATATCGTCAGTTTTCTAAGACAAAAAAACGACTGCAAGCAAGCTAAGGAAATGAATCAGTATTTAATGTCTATTCAAGCACGTACAAGTGCTCTCTCGATCTATATTATGGATAATGACGGGGTTATTGTTTCCTCAAGTGATTTTAGTCGATGTGATAGTGCTATTGGCTTTAATGTGTCACATAGACCTTATTTTGTAAATTCTGATTCAAAAAAGACAATTGGATACTTTGGCGTTGGAGTTTCAAACTCGATCCCTGGCTATTTCTTGGTAAATTCAGTTATTTGGAATGGTGTAAAGATAGGCGCAATTTCGGTTAAGGTAAATCTTGATGCGCTTATCAATGCGAGAAATGGAAGCGGAGAGACAATTCTCTTAGATCAGCATAATGTTATTGCGAGCTCTAGCAATTCGAGCTGGTTTTATCACTCACTAGAACCTTTAAATTATTCACAGCGCCAACAAATATCAGAAGAAAATAAATATCGTGTCGATTTTATTCCAAAGCTCGATTATCGGACAATCATAAAAAATGCGGGTGGCTTAGGCATTGTTAATGTTTCTGGTTCCTATTATATAAAAAGTGAAATTTATATTAAAGGCATTAATATGATACTAGTGCGACTTTTACCAATAGGCACTATTTTTCATACACTGTGGCCTATGATTGGAATGATTATCGCTTTATTTGCCCTTTGCACAATATCCTTGCGGATGATTACTCAACGGAATCAAATTCTTTGGCTTAAACTAGAGAATCAACAAGCTTTACAAAAGGCAAATAGAACGCTTGAGAATCTTGTAATGGTTAGAACCTATGAACTTGACAAAAAAACAAGAAATTTAGAAGTTGAAATAAAAGAAAGAATTAACAGTGAAAATATACTCCGAAGCATGCAAAAAGAGTTGCTTCATAACGAAAAGCTTGCGGCTATTGGTCAACTTTCTGCTGGGCTTGCCCATGAAATTAATCAGCCATTAGCGGCAATTAGTATGATATCGGCGAATGCTATGCGTTTTATCGAGGTAGGGGACTGGGATGAGGCGAAAGCGAATTTAGAGCGAATTGGTCGATTAGTTGATTTTATAGGTCAGTTAAGTAACCAGTTGCGCACTTTCTCAAGGGTTGGCGATGACTCTGTAAACTCAGTGTCTTTAAAAATCAGCATAGACAACGCGATGTTATTACTAAGCCACCGATTTAAAACAAACAATTTCACTTTTACTCGCATTCCTCCACCAAGTGAAGTCTATTGCTTATGTAATAATATTAGGCTTGAGCAGGTGCTGGTCAATTTAATCAGTAATGCGCTTGATGTTGTGTCGAACGGAAATGCGTTAGGACGTATAACAGCAAAGTGGTATCAAGATGATGATTTTGCTGTAGTTGAAATAGAGGATAATGGCCCAGGCATCGCACTAGATGTGATCGAACATATATTCGATCCTTTTTTTACAACAAAAACCTCACATGGTTTAGGGCTAGGTCTTGCTATTTCTGCTGATATTATTAAATCATTTAGAGGCTCATTATCAGCAGTTAATGTCGAAAATGGCGCACGTTTTGTGCTTCGCCTACCATTAGATAAAAATTGTAAATTGGAGAACATTGATGACTGATATTGACGTTTTAGTTATTGAGGATGACAAAGATATTCAACTTGCCTGTGTTCAGGCGCTTAAATTAGATAATAAACGGGCAATTGGAGTTGGTTCTGTCGAAGAGGCCCGTTTCTTACTGCCAGCGCTAAAGCAACACGGTATTATTGTAACGGACATGAAACTACCCGGAATGAGTGGTTTTGAATTCCAGAAAGAGTTTAATGCTACAGCTCCAGAGGTTCCTATCATCATTATTACTGGTCATGGTGATGTGGAAACTGCGGTAGAGGCTATGCACAATGGGGCTTATGATTTTTTGCAGAAGCCTTTCAGTCCTCGGCAATTACTCAATATAGTACATCGTGCTCTTGATAAACGTCGTCTTATACATGAAAACTATCAATTGCGCCGAAAGCTTGCTGATGCAAGTGCGCTTGAGACACGTCTTATTGGGAATTCATCGGCTATATCTGAGGTTCGAGAGACGATTAAAGATATTGCCATGACGCCAACAAATATTTTGATTTATGGTGAAACAGGATCTGGTAAGGAGCTTGCCGCGCGTTGTATCCACGATCTTAGTGGGAGGTCAGGCCCTTTCGTCGCACTTAATTGTGGTGGACTACCTGAATCATTGTTTGATAGTGAGATTTTTGGCCATGAGTCAGGTGCCTTTCTTGGTGCAACGGAGAGGCGGATTGGAAAGCTAGAATACGCAGATCAAGGGACGTTGTTTCTTGATGAAGTGGAGAGCATGCCTTTCAGTATGCAGGTTAAGTTTTTACGAGTTTTACAGGAGCGACGTTTTGAGAGACTAGGATCAAATAAAACTATCCCCGTCGATATTCGTATTATAAGTGCAAGCAAAACTAACTTAGTCGAACTTAGCAAAAATAATCTTTTTCGCCCCGACCTTCATTTTCGACTCAGCGTTATCAACCTCAATTTACCAGCATTACGAGAGCGTATTGAGGATATCCCACTACTTTTCGATCTTTTTGTTACTCAAGCATCAACATGTTTTGGTCGACCAGCACCTGAAATTAAGGCCGCATTGCTCCATGAGCTAATGGCTGGTCAGTGGCCTGGAAATATTCGTGAGCTGCGAAATTATGCAGAGCGGTTTGTTCTTGGCATCAGGGACGAAAATAGCATGGTGCTGGGCAATAACGCTACATCTCTCATTCATATGGTAGAGCATTTTGAGAGAAGCTTAATTATTCTTGAAATAAGCCGTCAAGGCGGAAGTTTAACTAAAACAGCGGAAGCATTGAAAATACCTAAAAGCACACTTTCCGATAAGATTAAGAAGTATTCTTTAAAATAACGGTGATTATAGCGTTTTTGTTAGGATAGTCCTTGTTAGTTGTATTTGCTTTTTTTGTGTAATGTGATTTTTTAGGTAACAAGTATTATGCTAATTTGCTATGTAACAGACTGGTTTGCATAATCAGTCTGTTATGTTTATTTATTATGATGTTTTTATGACGCGACGTTTTTTCCGAATTGATTCTTCAATATAGAATGTTCTCTCCAAACCTTAAACGTTAAAAATAGCAATGCAAAGAAAACAAGATATAAACTGTCGAATTGATAATATTCACTTAATTTTATTGTGATATAGGCCCCTGCAAAAAAATGAATGAGAACCATAACATAGTGAGTACCTTCGCTTAATGAGGCTCGTCGCTCTAGCGCGGTTTTATTGCGATTAAATGAACCGGCAAGGCGCGTTATCATGAGTACATAAACGGTAGTGACAACGGATGTTGTTGTTGGATAAGCCGTTCCACCATTCCTAATGATAAAATTTTGTATATACATAAAAAGCAATCCAATAGTAACGAGTGGCATCACTGATAGTGTCGGGCTATCAGCAAGAAGGTCATGCCTAAACATGTATTGCCCAATCAATATAAACAAAAGAAGAATGAACGTGCTTGTCGTCATTGCTATCGCATATCCATGCATAGCGCTTTTTGCATGGAAGTTGTATTTGTTAGCGATTATTTGATGGCCTGCGCCGAGCAACATCCATATGACAATAATGAGAATGTGGTAGAAGGAAGAAAAGTTGAAATCGCCTTCAGCCAGCGAGTTAATTCCGAAGATCATATTCGATGTCATATAGCCAATAAGCGCTTTGTACAGATATTTAAAGCTAATTATTTCCATTCCTCCACCAATAAAACTCATTGCATAATGAATCTCATGGTTAATAGATTTGTATATGGATGGCTTTAGTGCTGTAAAATTCATGTCTGATGATTTCATGTGCTAGTGTTTTGTGGTCAAGGTATCACTGTGCTTTTTTATGTCAATAATTTATTCGTACGTAACTATAAATTATTGCTCTAATGATATATCTATTATCTTGAGTGATTCGACTTTTCGAAATTTAAGTTAATTAATGTTCGGATAATCGAATTATTATATTTATTTCTGGTTTTTAGATATTATTGATATGGATCAAGTAAATTTGATTGTTTTGATGAGCATAATTTATTACGCAAAATAAATGAATTTTTCTTTATTTTGTTTTTTTATTTAAACCAGCGCGAATTTTAAATTCACCTATCCTGAGCCTTGTTGAATGATAGGTTTGCTAGTTTTTTATTTCACAGTTGAATAATTTAATTGTCTTGGGGGAAGCTGTGCACTCTAAAAATGAACTTATAGAAGGCGTACTACGCTGGATTGATGATAATATTGAAAAACGACTTAAAACTAAAGATGTTGCGAAGAAGTCTGGCTACTCTTCACGGTATTTTCAGCGATTATTTCTTGAAAACACAGGTCAAACTATTGCTGTACATGTACGAGAGAAAAAAATTGAATTGGCAGCAATGGAGCTTAAAGATGCCAACAACTCGATATGTGATATCGCGATCAAATATGGCTATGACTCCCAGCAAACATTTAATCGGGCATTTATAAGACGGTTTCATATAACGCCAGGAAAATGGCGTAAAAAAGTTATTAGCAGTAAAAATTAGTCCTTATGAGTAACGTTTTTAAAAACGCTGACAACGGCTTGATGGGATAATCACAAGATTCCTCTTGATATTATTGACTATTTCACTGTTTTAGCCTGTGCCTAACTTCAGTATCTATCATGCCTTGGTCGTATATTGCAGCGCAGCTATCGGTTTTTTACTAGGTGGCGTACTCTGTAGTCGGTACTTTCTCAGAGGTCATCAACATGTCAAAAATCAAAAGCTATGCTGCACTGAAACCTGGGGCAGATCTGGAACTTTATGAGTATGACGCTGGTGCACTACAGCCAGACGACGTTGAGGTTAAAGTCGAATACTGCGGTATCTGTCATTCGGATCTGTCGATGATAGACAACGAGTGGGGATTCTCTGACTATCCTCTGATTGCGGGCCATGAAGTGGTGGGGCATATCCATGCGCTGGGTGATGCCGCAAAAAATAAAGGTCTGAAGATCGGCCAGCGAGTAGGCGTGGGCTGGACGGCAAATAGTTGCCAGCATTGCGATGCGTGTATTAGCGGCAACCAAATTAACTGCCAGAATGGTAGCGTGCCTACTATCATGAACAAAGGTGGTTTTGCCGATAAGCTGCGCTGCAACTGGCAGTGGGCTATTCCGCTGCCGGATGATATCGATATGGCAACGGCTGGGCCGATGCTGTGCGGTGGCATTACGGTGTTTAAACCGTTACTGATGCATCATATTACTGCAACCAGTAGGGTTGGTGTAATTGGCATTGGCGGCTTAGGCCATATTGCGATTAAATTGCTCCATGCAATGGGTTGTGAAGTGACCGCATTCAGTTCTAACCCGGCGAAAGAGCAGGAAGTTTTAGCCATGGGGGCCAATCGTGTGGTCAATAGTCGCGATCCTCAGGCGCTAACCGCGTTGGCAAAACAGTTTGATTTGATCATCAATACCGTCAATGTGTCGTTAGACTGGCTGCCGTACTTTGAAGCGTTAACCTATGGTGGACATTTCCATACGGTGGGTGCCGTAATGAAGCCACTAGAAGTGCCTGCGTTCACGCTTATCGGCGGCGATCGGAGCATTTCGGGTTCGGCTACGGGTTCACCAAATGAGCTGCGTAAACTCATGAAGTTTGCTGCGCGAACTAAAGTCGCGCCAACGACCGAGCTATACCCAATGTCGCAAATTAACCAAGCGCTGAAACATGTGCGAGAAGGTAAAGCTCGCTACCGTGTAGTGCTTAAAGCTGATTTCTGATAGCTATTATTTTAGCCACAGGTTTTGTCCTGTGGCTAAAATCCATTTCTACTATTTATTCTAAAACAGAAGTAGGCGATGCAACTGGTTTGAGATGCTTGCTTCCCCAGCATGCCAGTAATATATAAAGTGCTAATGGCAGCAAAAAACTGAAACGTAATGTCAGGATATTAATCATCAGCGCTTGAATATAAGGAATAATCGCGCCTCCAATCCCTGCCATAATTAATACGCCGGCCGCCAAATTTGCCATGTGAGGCACCGTTGCCATGCTTTGACTAAAAATAATAGGGTACATAATCGAGTTAGCAAAACCTATCAGCAGCAATAAGTAGCCGCCGACAGCGTTGTTTAATAAAATAGACAACAATATGAGGACCGCAGAAATCAGAGTAACAGACAAAAATGCTATCTTTACGTTAATTCGATGAGCAAATAGTCCGAAGATAAAACGACCTATTAATGCTCCGCCCCAGTACAGGGAAATTAATGATATCGCGGTTTCTGTGTTCCATTTGCCAATGGTCGATAAGTAATTGATAGTGTTAGTTCCTAATGATACCTCCACGCCAACATAGGTGAATATCGCAGCTGCGGAATAAATAAACTTAGTATTACTCCATAGTGATGATGGGCATTTTGTTGTTTTTTTATGCTGGGTGATGCCAGGCAGTTTGATTAAGATAGTTATTGTAAATAGCCCTGCAGAAAAGAGGGCTAAGACAAGCCAAATCCATTTAATCGGCTCGTTATGATTAACATAATCAATAGGCGATGCTTGTAATGCTAAGGCAATCAGAAGTGGTGCTAGCGTTGTACCTAATGAGTTTACCGCAGAGGCTAAGGTGAGATTACCCACGCGTTTATGTTCCTGACTGAGCAATGTGAGATAAGGATTAGCAACAACCTGCATGGCGGCCACACCCGTTGCAATCACGAATACAGCAAATAGGGCACTGATAATCGAATAATAGCCAAGCGCTAAGCTTAATAGCCCACAGCCGCACATCGTGAGAAGCAAGGCGCTGCGTAAGATCGTGCGGTAACCGAAGAGCGCGATAAGCTTAGAGCAGGGTAGGCAAGTCAAAAATGGAGCAATATAAAATAGAACATTCACCAGCATCGCCTGCGGCCATGAAAGTTGGAAGTAATGATAAAAAAATAAAATTAATGTGCTGTTGAACGCGGTTATTAATCCCCATAAAAAAAACGTTGCTCCTACAGCCGTAAGATGTGTTTTCATATCCCTATTTTCCATTGCTAAGTAAAATAATTTTGACTGATTACTCAGTTATTAATAAATGCCTGTGCTAATCTCAAGTTTGCTTAACAGGGGTTTATCATGGATATTCAAAATCTATTTCGTAATATTAAACTGAATAATACTGAAGTTGGTGTTCTGCAATATATACAGGCCAATCCTGAATTATGTATTCAGCAAGGAATACGCAGCGTAGCTGAGAAGTGCTGTAGTAATCCTTCATCTTTGGTTCGCTTAGCCAAAAAGCTTGAGTTTAGTGGCTGGCTGGAGATGGTCTACTTTATTAAGTTTAACATTACGCTACCAAAGCTGGATGTTACTAATGATGTTGATTTCATGAATATTCAACCACCAGAAAAAGTGGATGTTTTATTAGAAAGGCTGCAAAACGAGCGGATTCTGATCCACGGCAGCGGTTTTTCGCAGCTTATTGCCCAGTATATTTATAACAAGTTTTTAGTAACCGGTGTCAACGCTAGCTTAGCGCTATGGCCAGACTATGAAATACTGGAACAAAAAAATGCTAATAAGTTTGATTCGATATGGCTGATATCTAAATCGGGCCGGAGTTCATCGGCATTAAGCTGGGTAAAGGCATTAGAGAATAAAAATATCAACCTTGTTTGCTTTACCGGCGATCATCAGAGCCCGTTAGCACAGGCCGCGGACCTGTCATTTATTATTCACGATCCACAAAAATATGATGATGATATTTATTGGTCTAATCCGTTCTTTGGCTACTGCATTCTCGGGTTCGAACATCTTCTGAAACTGTGGTTTATGCAGAAGAAATAATCAAAGGGCGTCCTGCGACGATAATACGGATTACTAAAGCTCGATTTTAGGGAGCACACCGATGGGGTCGTAGCGGCGTAAGCCGCCGGAGTGCCCCGCGGTGTGGTAGACCCGTGTATCTCTATTTTTTAAATAAACAGTATTAGCCTGCGACGCCCCAGAATTTCAATGCTGGGATCTAGTGCCAGTTTCTAAACTGTGAGCCCTGCAAATAAGCAGAAACCAGCTTTTCAGCCAATGACCACGATCCGACTAACGGATGTGCCATCAATGCCTTAACCGCGAGGGTTCTGTCCTGAGCTAAAATCGCCTGCACAGCGAGACGCTCATACTCTTTCACGCAGGAAATCATATTTTTCTGCGCTTCGGGTACATGGATCGGCTTAACCGGTTTTAATCCCTCTTTGCTCAGGTCGCAGCTGATTTCAATGACATCGTCGGGATGCAGAAAATCCAGCGTATCGTTGTTGGAAAGTGATACCACAATACGCTTAGTGGTATTGCTGTTTACGGCTTCTAGAATATCTAAAGCAACGCCCGCGTAGCCGCCGCTGTCGGGCTCTTCGATGAATTGCTGCAGCGTTAAAAGTTCCCTGGTGTGGAATTTTTCCTGCTGAGATTCATTTTGCATGTAGCTATTTTCACGACGCAGATAGTGCTTCATCCAAATATCAAATGCCGTTGCCGGATTTTCTTTAACGTTGATACGGCTAAGCTCCTCACGCATATCATGGTTAATACGGGCGATTTGTTCGCCTCGTGTTTCACCTGAATCTTGAATTGCTTTCAGCGCTTCTTCTTTATAGTAGTAATAATATAAGTATTCATTGAGCAATTGGTTGTCGCACAGACGGACTAATTCTGGCGAGAAATATTGCATGGCCGTTTTCTTATATAGCTCAGGTGAATTAACTAACTGTTCGGTCACATCCTCTCCGCGCACGGTAAAATGGGTGAACCAAGAGAAGTGATTAAGTCCATAGCACTCAACCTGCAATTCACTTTCATCGCAGTTAAGAATCTCAGGCAGTTCACGAATCAACTCTGAGGGCGCATCACAGATGCCGTAAACGCGGCGTTTAAAACCAGATTTGATAATCGCTTCGGTGACTAAACCTGATGGATTGGTAAAGTTAAATAAGATGGCGTCGGGTGCCGCATGTTCTTCGATTAATTTACAGTAGTCCAAAATGGCTGGAATAGAGCGCATGGCCATGGCAAAACCACCTGCACCGGTGGTTTCTTGCCCCAAGGTATTATGGTCCAGCGCAATACGTTCGTCATGAATGCGGCTTTCATCGCCGCCGACGCGCAGGGTGGTAATCACATAGTTGGCATCTTGTAAGGCCGATACGGGCTCGGTGGTTAAGCTAAATTCAATATCAGGGCGAATCGTGTTAAATATATAACGCGCAATTTCGCCAAAGATGGTCAGGTTCTGAGCGGAGTTATCTAGAAAAACCACCTTCTTTAATCCGATGCGGTGAGCATTGTAAGCCAGAGATTTCGCTAGAAATGCGGAACGTACGCCGCCGCCACCTAATACTGTTAGTTTCATATGTACTCCCAATTTAATTATTAGCCAGCCAGGTATCAACTTTTGAACGTACTTGTCCAACCTTGACACCGTAAATAACTTGCACTTCATTGCTATTACGCACCACGCCGTTAGCACCGGTTGCTTTTAAAGCAGCGTCATCGACGATAGTTAAATCATGAATAGCGACGCGTAAACGGGTAAAGCAATTATCGACAGAAATAATGTTATGTTTTCCACCGAGCCCTTTAATGATTTCATCAACCTGTGAGCCGGTGTTATTCTTTTCTTGCTGCACCTTTTCCTGATAATCTTTTTTGTTATATAGCTTTACTTCATCATCATCTTCGCGGCCTGGTGTTTTAAGCCTTAATTTGACTACCACGGTGCGGAATATTACGTAATAAGCAATAAACTGTCCGATGCCAATCACGATATAAAGTGGCCAGCGTGTCAATGAAACGGGGAGCGGTAGGTTATAGGCTAAAAATTCAATTAAGCCGGATGCTCCCCATGGTCTCACCTGTAGCAGATCGCAAATAGCCTGTGATGCTGCGGTCAATGTGGCGTGAATAACCCACAGAAGCGGTGAGATAAACAGGAATGTAAATTCAATAGGTTCAGTAATTCCGGTCAGAATTGAGGTAATAATGGCCGGTAATAAAACGGCTTTCGCGAGCATTTTCTTTTCTGGCTTGGCGGTGTGATAAAACGCCAGCGCAGCGCCAGACAGGCCGAAAATAGTCGTCATACCTTGCTGAGAGAAACGCAGAGCATCGTTCATCACCGGTGTTAAATCGGGATGGCGCATATAGGCGAGGAAGATAGCCTGAGTGCCTGAAACCGTCTGCCCATCAACCGTCAGTGAACCGCCGATTTGTGTAAGTTGGAATGGCGACCAGACGAAATGGTGTAGGCCGGTAGGAATTAAGAATTTCTCGAAGAAACCATAAACAAATACGCCAGCAACGCCTGCGTTTTTCATAAAGCCAGTTAACGCCGCAATACCGTGGGTCATAAATGGCCAGAACCAGGTGAAGGCTATGGCGTAGACAATAACGACCGGCGTCATGGCGATAAGCGTTAGCTTTGCGCCCCCGTACATAGATAACGCGTCAGGGAGTTCTATTTGCGAGACTTTATTGTGTACCCATGCAATGGTGCAACCGAGAATAATACCGAGGAATATCCCCATATCGACAACCACAAACCCTAATATTTGAGTTTGTCCTGTTCCGTAATATTCACCGTTTATTTTATTGGCAATGCCGTGGGTATATTCCAACCAAGAGTGATTGGCACCTAAAAACATAATGAAGCACATAACGGAAACTAAGGCGACTTCCGTTTTTTTGTCCTTGGCTAACCCATAGCTAATACCGACGCAAAAGAGTAAGCCTAAATTACCAAATAGCGGCCAGAAGGTGTCTCCTAATAGCTGACCAAGTTGATGAAGAAAGCTGGTTTCAGAAATAAGCGTTGGGTTAGTTAAAATTGAACTTAATGCCAGAATTAAACCTATTACTGGCAAAAACAGCACTGCACCGATCATCGCCCTAGAGAATTTTTGCATACTCTCCAGAGTACGTTGCCGTATTCTAGACATAGCTGTTCCTTTATTATTAATAGGGGGTATTTGTTATAATAAATTCACTTCCAGTGATGACGTTATAGCAATGGCCTTGGCGAAAAGAAACACGTTGCGAAAAATAGGTACAAATAGCCACAAAATGCATACCTGTTTCGAATTGACGTTTTAAAGGCCTTTGTAATAGTGAGGCTAATCAGTTGGGATAAATAGATGAGACGTGGATCGAATATATTTTTCAAGGCAAAATGGGTTAATTGCCATGCGTATCATGACTTTTAGGTAAAAAAAACCTGATGTTAATTGTTAAAACATTCTTATTATTTAGCCTGACAGCAATCGCTGAGATCGTTGGGTGTTATCTGCCTTATTTGGTTTTGAAGCAACATAAACCGCTATGGTTCTTGCTGCCGGCTGCGTTGAGTTTGGTTATTTTTGCTTGGTTACTGACATTACATCCCGCAGCTGCGGGCCGAACCTATGCGGCCTACGGTGGGGTATACATTGGCGTTGCGTTGCTTTGGCTGCGCTTTGTTGACGGCGTTGAATTAACCCGCTGGGATATGGTTGGTGCCTGCGTTGCGTTGATAGGTATGGCGGTAATTGTGCTGCAGCCTTCGTAATGGCTGAGAGAGTTGTAGGGTGAAATTAATGCCGTCATGCCGAAATATTCAACATGACGGCGTGGTGATCAGAAGCGAATTTCCCCACCAAAAATATAAGTTCTTCCACGTGCCGTATTGGCCGCGGTGCTGTCATCACCCTGCATTGGCATCATATTCAGTTTGTTCAATGCCTCAGAATAGTTTTTATTCATCAGGTTTTGCACGCTGAGTTTGAGCATCACGTTGCGGTTGATCTCATAGGTGCTATAGAGATCGATGATGGTTGGGATCTGTGGGAGATCTTCCTTCACCACCGCACCGGTTTTCTCGTCAAAATCAAAGTTAGGCGATAGGCGACGTGATTTTCCGGTGTATTTAATAATGCTACCCACGGTTAATGAATTGTCTAGGAACCTGACCCCGGTATCGAGCGTCATATATTTTTTTGGCAGCTCGGTAATATCCCCTGCGCCAAAATAGGTGCTGGCAATTGACGTTGGTTGGTCGGTGTGTTGCTGACTATAAGCCAAACGCGCAAATGCGTAGCCCGCGTCGTAATCCATTTCTAATTCAAAACCGTGAGCACGCACCAATGAGTTGGAGTTCACGTAGATATACATATTGTCGGTGTAGTCGCTAACGTCAGCCCAGTCATTGCCGTTAACTTCGGTCATATTACATTTACGTCCGTTGGTGCAGACCAGATATGACTCACTGAATATGTAGTTTTTAATCTTGCTACGATAGACCAAGGCTTTTAAGCGCAGCAAATCTTCATCAATCAATAGGCTGTGCGCTTTAATATTAAAACCGGCCTGATAGGTTTCGGCACTTTCTGGTTTTAAGAATGGGTTCATTGACGCGCCGCCGGAGTTAGAGAAAAACATCTCCTGAATATTGGGTGCACGCATCGATTTGCTGTAGCTGACGAACGGCTGGAGCCACGGCGTTACCTGCGCAGAGAGCTCTACGGAAGGATTATAACCACTCTCTTTTTGATCAACGTTGTATTCCCCCTGTGGAACGCAGATCACTCGTGGATCGCAGGCGGGTTTAAAACCACTGATCTTATTCTGGGTGTAGTTAAGATTAAAATTAGCCTGATAGATCCCACGTTTTACTTCAAGCCCGGTATACAGCGCTGAAATATCCTGATCGCCCGATGGGGCAAAAGGATTGTTTTCAATTGATTCTTGTGAAGACTGTGGATCGCCCGCGTTGGACTGGATCAGTTTGTCATAGCGGGTACGCATCAGTTTGCTACCGATGGTAAAAGCTAGATCGTTATTACCGAGCGTGAAGCGGCTGGTGTTATTCACATCCAGCGCATTAGAACGGTTACGCGCTGACGTGCTATAAAACGTGTACAACGATCCGTCTTGATATTTTTGGTCGCTGCGGCTGGTACTGGCCGTGACGTTGAAATCAATTAATTCAGAAAACGGCGTGTAGTGATATTTGATGTAATAGTCGTCGCTGGTGATATCACGGCGTGAAAACTTATTTTGATAAGTTCGTGCGGAGAGTTCAAAGCTATTAAACTCATTCGGTTTGATATCCATTTTATACAGCTGTGACTTTGGATTCTGCTTCATGAATTCGTCATAGCCGAACTCTTCGCTATTAATCCCATCGCCGTTGTTAAAGTTGGAATAGACCGAGCTGCCGCTGATTGCGGCCATGACACCAAAACTGCCGGTGTCTGTGAATGCATCGGTTTTACCCGCGGCGGCAATCATTCCGCTGCGCCCAATGCCGTTGCTACCGACGGAAAAGCGTGAGCGCACGCCAAAAGGATTGCCAGCAAACACCACGTCATCAACGCCAATCGTGCGCAGATTGGCACTGCCCGCTAGGGCGTTTACCCCTGAAGAACCGCTGCTGTCGCCGCGAGTCACGTCAACGCCAACGAGGAAGTTGGGGTCGATAAGCACGCCTGCCTGACTGTTGGTGGAGCCGTGCACGGCGGTGCCGGAGGTCGAGGTGCCGTAAAAGCTTTGCGTAATGCCATCGACCATGGTGTTTACGCGGCCAAAACCACTCATTCCACGGATATTCACGCTAACCGAGCCTTGGCCGGGATCGATTTGGGTATAGGTTCCGGGCATACTGCGTAACGTCGCGTCGAGAGATTCTAAATTTTTATTAGTATCTCGTGAGCTGACGGCACCGGTTTTTTCCAAGGCTTCTTGCTCGCTGGTTATTTTTCCAGCCGAGACATGGAGTGGAGAAAATACCGCCGAGCCTTTTTTATCTCCGCTGCTTTCTTCACTGGCTTGTTGTGCATAACTGCCTGCACTGAGCAATAGCATGCCCGAGCCGATCACGCCGGCTATTTTATTGAGTTTCATATGTTCCCTTAAAGGTATTATCAGTCTATTTTTATTTTCTTTACTCGGTTGGTTCAGCGTTGATTATCTACGGCCAGAATAAAGTTATATTCCAGCGCAGTATTTTCTACTCGTTTGAGCCGGCCTGATTTACCGCCGTGTCCGGCCTGCATATCGGTGAGTAATAATAGTTTTCCGGTTCCTAATTGATTTTCTCGCAGTTTGGCTACCCATTTTGCCGGCTCCCAATATTGCACCTGCGAATCGTTTAGGCCGGTGGTCACTAATAAGTTGGGATAGCGCATAGGCTTTATATTGTCGTAGGGGCTGTAGGCCTTCATTTGCTGATAATCTGCCAGCCGATGTGGGTTTCCCCACTCGTCATATTCACCGAGCGTGAGGGGGAGGGTGTCATCGAGCATGGTGGTGACGACGTCGACAAAAGGAACCTGCGCAACAATGGCGTTAAACAGCTCCGGCTGTTGGTTCATGACCGCGCCAACCAATAACCCTCCGGCGCTGCCGCCCATGGCATACAGCCGGCCAGACTGACCAAAGCCGCGCTCAACCAAACCGCGTGTTGCATCGATAAAGTCATTGAAACTGTTGGGCTTATTCGCCAGTTTTCCCTGCTGATACCATTGCTGACCGAGCTCGCCGCCGCCGCGGACGTGGATCATGGCGAAGACGAAACCGCGATCCAGTAGGCTAAGGCGATTGGCGCTGAAGGCGGGATCCATGTTCATACCGTAGGCGCCGTAGCCATAAACCAGTAACGGGCTTTGTTTGGCCTTGAACATTTTTTTGTTGTAAACCAACGACACCGGTACTTTCACGCCGTCGCGTGCGGTGATCCAAATTCGTTCGCTGTGATAGTCCTGTGGCTGCGTGTTTTTAACTTCCTGACGCTTAAGCAGCGTGCGTTTGCCGCTGGATAAATCCCATTCGTAGGTGCTGGTTGGCGTCGTCATCGACGAATAACCGTAGCGTAAACGATCGGACTGCGGCTCAGGGTTATAGCCTAACCACGCCATATAGCTGGCATCGTCGAAGGGTAATGTGTCTTCAGCGTGAGATTTCCAGTTGATTTTGCGTATCTGGCTCAGGCCATCACTGCGTTCAGCAACCACCAGCCAGTCTTTGAATAAGGTAAAACCTTCGATCATTTTATTGGGCTGTGGGGCAACTAAAGGCTGCCATGAATGATCAATAGCGTTGGTTTGGTATAAACCAAAATTGGCATTTTCACGGTTGGAGCGCAGATAAAACGTGCCGTTGAAGTGATCCAGATAATATTCAACGTTTGGCTGGCGTGCGGTAAATAATACGGGCGGCGCATCCGCTTGGTCAGCATCTAATAAACGCACTTCAGACGACGTGTTGGCGCTTAGGGTTATCAGTAAATAGCGGTCAGATGCCGTGCGTGACAGGCTAAGATAAAACGCGCCGTCATTTTCTTGATAAACCAGTTGGTCTTGTACCCGCGGTGTGCCAATGCGGTGGCGATAGACCTGATACGGCACCAGCGTTTGTGGATGATTGCGGACATAAAATAGGGTGCGTCCATCGTTTGACCACAACATATTGCCTGATGTGTTTTCGATAACCTCGGTAAGCCACTGTCCGTTGTTTAAATTCCGTAGAGAAATACGGTATTGGCGTCGGCCTTGGGTGTCTTCGGCAACGGCCATCATCTGGTTATCTTGGCTGATCGCCAGACTGCCTAAGCGATAGTAAGCTTGGCCTGTTGCACGTAGATTTCCATCAATCAGCGTTTGCCACACGGTGCTGCCCGCCAGCGATTGGCGCTGAGCCACGGCAAAGTTTTTACCGAGCAGATAGACGTCTTGATAGCGGTAGCCGTTACGTTGGTAAGGCACTGAGCGATCTTCAGGGCTCATGCGCTCAACCATCTCGCGATATAAGGCTTGGTACTGCGCGGAATACGGTTTTAATGCCGCGTTGGCGTAGTGGTTTTCATCTTGCAAATAGCGCAAAACTTTCGGATTGGCACGGCTTTCATCACGCAGCCAAAAATAGTTGTCGATACGCCGATCGCCATGTTCGATGAGCGTTTTGGGGATTTTCTGCGCCCGAGGCGGCTGTAGTTTGGCTGCCAATGGCTCAGGAGAAAATAATTCAGCGGCAGATAGGTGCCAAGAGCACATCGCCGTGAGCGTCATTAATAACAAAAATTTTTGCCACAATTCACGCATGGTGCGTCCTTTTGGTTCTTTGGGCGAATAGCTGGCCCTGCCAGAAAATTCCAGCATGAAGATAAGTGAGATTTTTTCAGCACAAGCTGGGTTAACTTACTGCTGTTTTAATTCTGCTAAATCAAAGTTGATCGGCATTTTTACGCTATAAAGCCCGCCGTTTAATATTTCCGTCGGTGGTTTTGGCAGCGGTTGGGCGCGCTCTAAAACCTCCACCGCCTCGCGATCCAACGAAATGGTGCCGGATGAGGTATAAAGCTGATTACCCTGCACGAAACCTGCCGCATTCACGGTGAACGTCACCACGGCGAGGCCCGTACGGGCGCGTCGACGGGCATCAAGGGGATACTTTTTGTATCGGTTTAGATGACCCTTAACCAAGCTTTCCCACGATACTTTCTCGCTATTACGCTTGGTGGCATCGCTGTTGAACGGTGCCGCAATGTTTGGCGATAGCGTATTAGCCTGAGGTGCTGCATTGCTGGCTATGGCGGCATGGCTGGCATCGCTGGTTTGATCTTTAATCTTATTTACCGGGCGTGGTTTTTTCTTCTCTCCGTCAGCCGACTTCTTCTGCTTCGCCACCTCAATGACGGCTTGTTTGGCTACCACCATCTTTGGCTGCGCTTTATTCTTAACCTGTTGTTTTTCCTCTGCCGCCGCTGACTGCTGTTGAGCAATGCCAATCGGTAACGGCGTGGGTGAAGCAGGCGCTTGGATAGTTTCAGCCCATTGCAGCATCACCGCTGGAGGGGGCTCATAGGGCGGTTTAGCGTCAGACGAACGCCAAACCAGTGCCGCTAGACATGTGCCATGAACCGCCAGCGCGAAGATAAACCAGCGGCCCCATTTGGGCCGTGTGTGATAGAGAATATCCATAGTGTTTTGACTTACAGCTCAGGTTTTGGCTGAGGGACGAACCAAACGTAATCGGCCTGCGCCAAGGTAATATTCATACCCGTCTCAGCCAGCATTAAAACGCTCGGGCGCGATGAAGGAGCGAGATCTTGCATATGCAGTGGAACGCCCATGGTTTTCGCCGCGTGGTAGCCACCGGCGATCAGCATGGCCGGCGCAGGGGCTGCAAGTAGCTGCTGCGCCATAAATCGATCGCGCTGCTGTTGAATGGCGATCATCGCTTTTAACTGTGCCGGCTCGATTTTCCCATCATGCATCGTGACGATGGTTTCACGAATCGCGTTTTGTACCTGCGGCGCGGTGGAGATTTTTCCTGCAGGAAGCCGTGGGTTTTTGTATAAAGACTGCACCTGTTCGCGGGAGAGATTCGCCACCAGCAGAGGGTAGGTGGCACGCAGGGTTTGCATCACTACGCCGTGATACATCTCCCACGGCCAGCCTTGTTGCCAGTTTAGCAATGTCTGAATACGACCTTCGCGCACCATCGGATCGTCTTTTAACCATTTTTTGAGCTGATCGACGCGCGGCTGTTGATCGATGGTCAGCATTTCTAGCAGTACGCTGCCCTGTGGGCGCTGCTGAGGAAGATTTTTGATCAACCACATTTCAATTAGGTGATGCTGCGCGTTATCGTGTTTTTCTCCGACGATTAGCCGTGGCTGCGGCGCGATACGCGTGAGTAACTGCTGGCTGGTTAGGGTTTCACCGTTGTGCAAATCGATGATGGTGCCCAAGGTGTTTACATCGTTTAGCGCGGATGCGCGTGATGGTCGAGTCAATGTTGGTTGGCTGCATGCACTGAGTGCTAATGTGGCTAATATAATCAGAGATTTAAGGCTAAATAGTGTGCTCATGTCTTTGGCCTAAAGGCGGCCGTTTGGCCGCTATATCATAAAATGTTTAAT